>NZ_JAKLJA010000048.1 GCF_022213065.1 Paraburkholderia tagetis | reverse complement strand
TCCTCGATGCTCAGCACGTCCTGCATGGGGTCTTCTCCGGGCAAAAGCCAGAGTAAACGCGTCATGGCGCGGGTTTACAACTTTTGTGACAGGCGTTTTTACATTTCATGCGATTGCCCTGGGTTCGTGGCGCATAGAGCGTGAGGACATTCGCTCCCCTTTGATCCTCGATAAATGCCGGTTTTCTCGCGCCCAAAACACAAAACCCCATGTTCCGAAAAACATGGGGTTCGTCAGCAACCTGAGCCGTTTCACCGAAGCGGCGCTTGACGGGCTTTCCGCGCGAACGCAAACGAAGCGCAGCGGGCGCCCTCAGCGTTCCTCAATACCACGAGCGATGGCAGCGCTATCGCCCAGTGCCTGCGCGTCGCCGGTTTCCGGTTTGATGTCTTCGAGCGCGGCGCGGCTCGTTTCCACGCGCAGCACGAGAATGGCCACGCACAGCACGGCGAGAACGACGCTCACCATGGCGATCACGCCCGACACGCCAAATCGCTCGTACAGCAGCAACGCGAGCCACGGCGTGACGATCGACGAAGCGCGTCCGACCGTTCCGGCCACGCCCGTGCCGCGCAGCCGCACCTCGGTGGGAAACAGCTCGGGAATGTAGCCAAACAGGCCCAGCGTGCAGATCGTGTAGATCGCGCTTACGAGGCAGAAGCCCACGAGCATGATGGCGACGGGGTCGCGCAGCGTTACATAAACCCATCCGAGCGCGACGCTCACGATCGACGAGATCAGGATGCCGCGTGCGCGGCCCACGCGGTCGGCGATGAAATAGCCGATCAGGCCGCCCACGGGCGAGCCCACCGACATCACGAACACGAAGCCGAGCGACTTGACGACCGAAAGCCCCTGCGCGACGAAGAACGTCGGCAGCCATGCGATGAAGCCGTACAGGCCCACATTCACGCCAACGGCGGTGAGCGACGCCACAACCGTGCGGCTGCGCATGCCCTTCGCGAACAGCGCGCCCAGCGGCACCTTGCCCTTGTTCAGATTGACGGTGCGCTGGACGGGCGGCAACTGACCCACCTGGGCGCTCACTTCGTGCTCGATTGCGGCGAGCGTCGCTTCCGCCTCGTCGAGCCGGCCGACCGATTCGAGCCAGCGCGGCGACTCCGGCATGCGGTGACGCAGGAACCAGACGACGAGCGCGCCCACGCCGGCGAGCGCGAACATATAGCGCCAGCCGAGATGCGGAATGACCCAGTAGCCCGCGGCGAGCGCCGCGAACAGGCCGCTATTGGTGATGACGGCTAGCAGCGACACCCACTTGCCGCGCGTGGCGGGCGGCACGAATTCCGCGAGCGTGCCCGCCGCGACAACGAGCTCGGCGCCGAGCCCGAGACCCATGACGAAGCGCAGCCCGATGAGCCATTCGATGTTGGGCGCGAAGCACGCGGCGATGGAGGCAAGGCCGAACACGGCAAGGTTGAGCTGATACGAGTAGCGTCGGCCGAGCCGGTCGCCGAGCCAGCCCGCGATAAACGCGCCGAGCATCATGCCGACGAACGTGGAGGAAACGAACATCGCGCCGTGATGAAGGTCGGTGAAGCCGTCCTTGACCATGGCCGCGACGGAGCCGTTGGCGAGATAGATGTCGAAGGCGTCGAGGAACGCTCCGCCGGCGATGAGGCCGAGAATCTTCCAGTGGAAGCGGGAAATGGGTAGCCTGTCCAGCCGACCGGCCGCGTTGACCGCGTGTTGCATGGTTTCGTCTCCTGTGTGATGCCACCCGCGCGCACGGGAACGTGCGCGCAGGCCTCTGTTGCTGCTTCTTTTGCTGGTTTCGCTGCGTGTACCGCTACGTTGTTATGTTTTTTTTCGCGTGGCGTCAGACCGCGCCGCTTTCCCGCAGCAGGCGAACATGCGCTTCGTCGTAGCCGAGTTCATGCAGGATGGCATCGGTATGCTCGCCGAGCGCGGGCACGGGGTCCATGCGCGGGTTATCGGCGAGCGTCGCGCCAGGCGGCAGCAGCGCGGGAATCTCACCCGCCGGCGTGCCCACGCGGGTCCAGCGCTCGCGTGCGGCGAGCTGCTCGTGCGCCCAAACCGCCTGCATGTCGTTGATATGCGCGTTCGCGATCTTCGCTTCTTCGAGCCGCTCGATCACATCGCCCGCCGTGAGCGTTCCAAACGCCTCTTCGATAAGCCGGCGCAGCTCCGCGCGATGCGTCACGCGGCGGCTGTTCGAGCAGAAGCGCTCGTCCTCGGCCAGCGCGGGCTCGCGCATGACGATTTCGCAAAAGCGCTTCCATTCGCGCTCGTTTTGCAGGCCCAGCATGACGGACTTGCCATCGCCGGCCTTGAACGGCCCATACGGATAGATCGTTGCGTGCGCCGCGCCGTTGCGTTGCGGCGGTGTCTGGCCGTCAATCGCGTAGTAGAGCGGGTAGCTCATCCACTCGACCATGCTTTCGAGCATCGAAACGTCGATGCGGCGGCCGCGCCCCGTCTTGCCGCGTTCGATGAGCGCTGCGAGGATGCTCGAATACGCGTGCATGCCCGCCGAGATATCGGCGATCGAGCAGCCCCCCTTGGCCGGTTCGTCGGGCGAGCCGGTGATGCTGAGAAAGCCGGACTCGCTCTGGATCAGCAGGTCATAGGCTTTCTTGTCGCGATACGGGCCGTCGCTGCCATAGCCGGAGATGTCGCAGACGATCAGGCGCGGGTAGCGCTCGCGCAGTGTTTCGTAATCGAGCCCGAGCCGCTGCGTGGCGCCGGGCGCGAGATTCTGCACGAACACGTCGGCGTCGGCGAGCAGGGCGTGCACGATTTCCAGCGCCTCGGCGCGCTTCACGTCGAGCGTGAGGCTTTCCTTCGAGCGGTTCGTCCAGACGAAATGCGAAGCGAGACCGTGCACGCGTTCGTCGTAGCCGCGCGCGAAGTCGCCCACGCCGGGGCGCTCGATCTTGATGACGCGCGCGCCCAGATCCGCGAGCTGGCGCGTGCAGAATGGCGCCGCGATCGCGTGCTCGAACGTGACGACCTTGATGCCTTCAAGTGGGCGCATGAGAGTCTCCCTGGTGCAATCACAAGCGATTAGAACGAACGCGGAAGGCCGAGAATGTGCTCGGCGACATACGAGAGAATCAGGTTCGTCGAGATCGGCGCGACCTGGTAGAGGCGTGTCTCGCGGAACTTGCGCTCCACGTCGTATTCGCAGGCGAAGCCGAAGCCGCCGTGGAATTGCAGGCAGGCGTTCGCGGCTTCCCACGAGGCGTCCGCCGCAAGCAGCTTGGCCATGTTCGCCTGCGCGCCGCACGGCTCGTGCGCGTCGAAGCGGCGTGCCGCCTCGAAACGCATCAGGTTCGCGGCTTCCACGTTGATGAACGCGCGTGCGATGGGGAACTGCACGCCCTGGTTCTGGCCGATCGGGCGGCCAAATACATGGCGGTCCTTAACATATTGCGAGACCTTGTCGACGAACCAGTAGCCATCGCCGATGCATTCCGCGGCAATCAGCGTGCGCTCGGCGTTCAACCCATCGAGGATGTACTTGAAGCCCTTGCCTTCCTCGCCGATCAGGTTTTCCGCCGGAATTTCGAGGTTGTCGAAGAAAAGCTCGTTGGTCTCGTGGTTGACCATGTTCAGGATCGGCTGCACGCTCAGGCCTTTGCCGATCGCTTCATGCAGATCGACCATGAAGATCGACATGCCTTCGCTTTTCTTCTTCACGTCCGAGAGCGGCGTGGTGCGCGCGAGCAGGATCATGAGGTCGGAGTGCTGCACGCGCGAGATCCACACCTTCTGGCCGTTGATCACGTAACGGTCGCCCTTGCGAACGGCCGTGGTCTTGATCTTGGTGGTGTCGGTGCCGGTCGTGGGCTCGGTCACGCCCATCGATTGCAGGCGCAGCTCGCCGCTCGCGATCTTGGGCAGATACTTGTGCTTCTGCTCGGCCGAGCCGTGGCGCAGCAGCGTGCCCATGTTGTACATCTGGCCGTGGCACGCGCCCGAGTTGCCGCCGCTGCGGTTGATCTCTTCCATGATGACCGAGGCTTCGGTCAGGCCGAGGCCCGAGCCGCCGTATTCCTGCGGAATCAGCGCGGCGAGCCAGCCCGCTTTCGTGAGTGCGTCGACGAAGGCTTCGGGGTAGCCGCGTTCTTCGTCGATCTTGCGGAAATACTCGGCCGGAAACTGGCTGCACAGATCGCGCACGGCTTCGCGGATGTCCTGGTATTGATCGGTAACGTCGTTCATTGGAGGGTTCCCTGCGTATGTTCCGGGTGGATTCGTCGAGACGGTCTGGTGGTGCATTCAGGCGAGCACGGCGCGGGCCGACATGGTGAGCCAGCCTTCGTGATCTTTCGCCCAGAGTTCGATGGTTTGACCGTCGGCGGCGCGGCGTCCGCATACGGTGAAGGCGTGGCCGAGAAAGGTCGGGCGCACCGCCTTGAAGCTGTACTCGCGCACGACGGCATCGGGCGCGAAACGCGCAACCGTGTCGAGCAGCAGCGTGGCGATCAGCGGCCCGTGCACGACGAGGTCCGGATAGCCTTCTGCGTTGCGCGCGTAGTCGCGGTCGTAATGAATGCGATGGCCGTTGAAGGTGAGCGCCGAATAGCGGAACAGCAGCGCTTCGGTGGGCGCGATCTCGCGTTGCCAGTGAGCATGGTCATCGGCGGGCGCAGGCGTGGGCTTGGGCTGCGGCTGGCCCGGCTGCGCGGCCTCGCGATAGACGATGTCCTGTTCTTCGCGGATCACGGTGATGCCGCCGGACTGGATTGCGTGCTCGACGGTGACGAACGCGAGACGCCCGCTGCGGCCTTCCTTGTGCTCGACGGAGAGCACGCGCGAGACGCGCTGGGCATTCGCGCCGACCGCGAGCGGCGCATTGAACGTGATGCGCCCGCCCGCTGCCATGCGCCTCGGCAGCCCCAGGTCGGGAAGGAAGCCGCCCTTTTGCGGATGCCCGTCGGCGCCCAGTTCCGCTTGCGGCGCGGCGGACCAGAAATAGAGCCAGTGCCAGATCGGGGGCAGCGCGTCGCCCGGACCGGGCGTGGGTTCGCTATCGAGCGTGGCGGCCAGCGCGGCGGCGGGGGCGGGGGATATGAGGTCGGTGACCGTCTGGGCCGGCCGTATGAGCGGCTCAGGCAGGGGCATGTTCATTGCCGTCTCCAGCGCTGGTTTGGCCAACGCGTTGCTTATATGAGGAAGGAATGAGACGACTGTATGCGAATGCTCCGGGACGCGGAAATACCGATTGAATGTACCGGTCATAAGGGTATCCTATGACCCTCGCGTTGACAGGACAGGGAGGGCCAGGCCCGTGGATGTTCGGCAGCTTCGTTATTTCGTGAACATCGTCGATTACGGCAGTCTCGGCAAGGCCGCGGAAAAGCTCTACGTGGCGCAGCCGTCGCTCAGCCAGCAGATCGCGAAGCTGGAGGACGATCTGGGCGTGCCGCTGCTCGTGCGCAGCCCGCAGGGCGTGAAGCCAACGGCCGCGGGCCAGGCGCTGTACCGTCACGCGCGCCTCGTGCTGCATCAGATGGAGCAATTGCGCCAGGAAGTGCGCGAGGGCGTGGGCGCGGAATCGGGCACGGTCGCCATCGGCTTTCCCACGACCATGGCCTCGGTGCTGGCGATGCCGGTGTTCGAGCGTGTGCGCGAGCGCTACCCGGGTATCCGCCTGCAATTCTTCGAGAGCATGAGCGGCTATCTGAACGAGTTGCTCGCCAACGGCCGTCTCGATCTGGCAATCCTGTTTCGCGACACGGCCACGCCGGGTATCTCCGCGTTGCCGGTGCTCGACGAAGAGCTATACGTGCTTGGCGAACCAGGGTTGCCCGGGCGCACGCGCACATGCCCGCTCGCGGCGCTCGCCGATGTGCCGCTGGTGGCGCCTGGCGTGGCCAACGGTTTGCGCCTGCTGCTCGAAAGAACCTTCGCGCGCGAGCAGGTGCCGTTGAATATCGTCGCGGATGTGGACTCGCTGCCCATGCTGCTCTCGGTCGCGCAGTCGGGCGCGGCGTGCACGATTCTGCCCGCTTCGGCGCTGGCGCTGCGCGCGCCGGCCGAGCGGCCGAAGATGCGGCGCATCGTCGACCCGGTGATCAGGCGTCCGGCGAGCATCTGCTGGCCGAATGCACTGCCGGTGAGTTCTGCTTCGCTTGCTGTGAGGCGCACGCTTTGCGAGTTGATCGAGGAGCTTTGCGCGAGCGGGGTATGGACGGGGATCGAACTGCGCGAGGCGGGGATAGCGGCGGCGGGCTGACGCGTGGCATCAAGGGCGACGCGGAGGACTGCGCGAAGGACGACTTGGGGGACTTTGGGGGACTTGGGGGGACTTGGGGGGACGGCAGGGCGCGTCGGTGTTGCGAGGCCAGTTCTCAACGAAACCGGCCTCGCGCAATGCTTAGTGCTTGATGTCGGTGCGCTTGGGCTTGGGCGGCGATGCGATCTTCGCGTACTGGAATGCCGGCGTGGCCTTGAGCGCTTCCTTGGTCGCGCCCGGCAGATACAGATTGCCGTTGCGCGTGTCGAGCGAGGCGATAGGCACGGCCACGTCGTGCGCGGCCACGCCGAGGAAGCCGCCCGCTTCGACGATGGCCGCCGACACGGTGCCGTCCGGCGCGATGATGAGGTCGCGCACCGTGCCCACCTTGGCGTTGTCGTCGTTATAGACAGCCTTGCCGAGCACGCTCTTCTTCACGCTCCAGCCTTCGAGCAGCGCCTGCGATTGCTCGACTGTCACGGAGAGCGTCTGCGCGCCGGCGACCTGGGCTTGCGCGCCGGCGACCTGGGCTTGCGCGCCGGCGCTGGCCACGCTTGCGGCCAGAACGGCGGCCGTCAACAACGTCATGCGGAAAGACATTTCCTGTGCTCCTGATTCAAGGTTTTGCTTCAAGTTAATGGGCGGTAATGACCGCGCGAAACCAGCGAATCGCAATACTAGCGGGATTGAAGAATGGGTGTGTGCAAATTGCGAGGGGCGCAGCAAGGCGCTTGCGCGGTGTCAAGTCTGGCTATCCCGAGCGGGCGCATTCGTTGCTGGAATGCCGGGCTGGCTATTGGCTATGGCGGCTCCCAAGCCAGCTTCCCGTGCCCAAGATTCTGTGTCATTCCTCCCGGCCAGGGACTATAGTGCCTCGCCGTTTCGTCCAGAAGTGCCGCCAGAGTTTAACGATCGCTGCGTACAGAAAAATCGTGACGATCACCTCAATCAGGATCATTACCGGAATATAGAGGTCATCTGGGTCACGGATACCCATTCGATTAGAGACAGATAACCATACGGATAACTGACTTTCTGGCATCGGAAGGGGGTACGTGTGAACATAGCGAACAGAAAGTACAAACAATCCGACAAACAACACCACCTTAATGAACCTACGGGCAAGTGTCGCCATCTGTTATCACCTCAATGATTCCGTATGCGCGAAGTTCTGAATTACGAGGCAGGATAGTCGTCGTATGCAAGAGTGCCTGCCTGATTTTTGCAAAATCGGTATGGCTCGGCAGGGTGATGCAGCCCAGCGAAATACCGCGACCTCCAACCGGATGCAATCTGAAGTGCCCGCGTTCCACACCCTTGACCCAGGTAGAATCGTCGATTCTCCCATCGTCCCGATAGAGTGCGAACCACTCCGCATGATCTGAAGGGAGGCCAGTAATGGTATTCCACGTATCTTTTGTCCAGGTCCGAGCCTGAGACCCGATGCCGCCTATAGGCCGGTCCACTATCCAATATCGACCGGCCGGGATCGGGCCATTGTCAGGAATGGCGGTACACCCTCCTCTGTTACGGTATATGCCGTTGCCGGAAAATGCACTAAACGTGCCGATACCAAAAATAGTCAACGGAGAAAAAGGTGCGTTATTGACAATAAATTTACCTTGCAAGGCCATCTGGCGCTTCTCCCGTTAGTCAACGCTCGGTCCACGCGTCGGTATATTTGATGTTTCCGTCCGTATAATGCCATGTAATGCGGTCATACATCATGGATACAGATTCGATGTGGTTGAGTGCTGATGCTTGCGCTAGTTTTGTATTGATCATGCCGGGGTTGATGCCGGCGATTTTTACGCCTTCTAACAGCATGATGAAATATACCTCTTCTTTTCCAGCGTGGTTTATGCGATACCACTTTATCTCGGCCGATTTTAATGTTTGTCCTTTTGAGGCAGCCTTGTAAAGATAGGGGCTCGATGCATCGAATTCTTTTTCTATGGATATCGGTGAATGCATGCGCGTGCCGGTTATTTTTCCGGCAACGCTATCTACAGGCAGGTTAACGCCATGACTGAAGCTGATAACTTCGATGCTTCCTTCGCGGCCCATTACTGTTGATGAACCCTTGACGCTTGCCCCGCCGTCGTCGTTAAGCCACATGTGAGCAGGAATTGGCATATTGATAATGTCCCTTGGTTAAATAGTGGGGAAATTAATTGCGGCGCCCATCGGTCGGTGCGCTAGCGTAAAATTGTGAGCCCTATATTTACCCGAGCTTATTTCAATATTTGGTGAGGGGGCAATGAGATTTTGATAATTAATTTGATATTTGACAGAGTTTGGCGAATTTAGTCAACCGGTGACGCTTAATGGTGTGACTCGATAATTCAGGCTAATCGCGGTTTTTTCTCACGCCCTGGTTCCTGGCGAAATACCGCGCATCTGGTGCCGCTACTTCATGGCGACCATCCGGCTTTTCGGTGTGGTTGACGGGCTAAGTCGGATTTCTTGCTCTTGGGCGGCTTCGCGGGCTGGCAATGGACCTATCTGATCGAAGCGGCGCGACAGCGCCCGCACCTGCGCTGGCGTTCGTCGCGCTGTTCTAGTTCTTCGAAGATTCCGCGCTGGCGATATGGCAGCGACGATCGCGGATGGCTCATTGCGCGCCGGGCGCAGGCATCGTGGGGCAGTGCGCACATCAGCGTGATGGCAGCGCTCGTTCGTCACCCGCATGTGCTCACCGGCCGCGATGCTGATCGATTTCGATGCTGGCGCAACCAATTTCACCTTGGGCTCGCTTCTTTTGCAGATCGTCGAGTGTTCGGACTCGCGAATCTGCGTGGGGCTTCGTGACTTCGCTGCGACGGCTGGCGGCATTGTGGCCGCCAAGGCTGGGCTTGCGATATTTCGCGGGAGCGCGCGATTGGGCGGTGACTTCCGCCGCTGCCACGCTGCCGCAGCGTCACGACTTGGCGCTCGACGCGCGGAGCGCGCCCCAGCGCCAGTTGCCGCACGAGGGCGGCAAGGTCAGTCGTTGAGTCGTTCTCAGGGCACGCGCGTGCGCGTGACGTCGACCATCGGCGCGACCTGAGCAACCTGAGCGACCTGAGCAACCGGCGTCACATCCACGCCAGCCTCGCCAGTCTCGAACGACATGACCGCCGGCTGAATTTTCGAGCGTCGTGCGCTCTTGCAGATCATCAGCAGGTGATAGTAGAGCCGCGCACTTAATCCATATCGGTACGCGTGCAGATTCGCGAGCGCGAGGTTCAATCCGGCGCGCGCCTTGTTGTTGCGCGCATAGAGCGAAACCACGATCGGCACGAATCTGCGCATGGCGAGCTTGCGCGCGGGTTCGAGCGCGGGCGGCAGCGTCAGCCCCTGAAGGAAGCTCCAGGCGGCCAGCGACGAAGCGCTGGTCGTATTGCGCGTCGATTGGGAAACCGAGACATCGGTTTTCCGGTAGTACGAGACATGCTCGTCGATGTAGCATACGCCGCGCGCAGCCAGGCACAGGCGCACGCCGAAGACGTAATCGCAGCACACGGCATGCTGCTCGTCGTAACTGATCTGCTTGACGAGCGCGGCGTCGGCGAGCCAGCCGTTATTCGGGAACATCTGCACGATGCCGGTGCGGCCGGGCAACGCCTGCAGGCCGGCCGCCGCGGGCGTGCGGTGATACGCGTGATTCATGTGCCGGCTCGACGCGTAATCGATGCTCCCGTCGTGATCGACTTCATATTGATTGCCGAACGCCGCCTGAATCTCGGGATGGCGTTGCCATTGCGCGAGCAGGCGCTCGATGCAGTGCTCGGCGAGGTAGTCGTCGTCGTGGATCAGCAGGATCTTGTCGCCGGTTGCGCGCGCAAACAGGCTCGCGACGTTGCGTGACTGACCGAGCGCCGGTGTATTGCGCCGGTACGCGATGCGCTTGTCGTTGCCATACCGCTCGGCAATCATTCGCTCGGTGCTGTCGTCCGGCGAATCGTCGCCGATTACGATTTCGATGTTCGTGTGCGTCTGGGCGAAACACGATTCGATGCAGCCGATCAATAGATCCGGGCGCTTGTACGTGGGCAGACAAATCGAGACTTTGGTTTTTATCGTCATGGGCCTACCCCTTGTTCCTTAGGGACTATGAAGAGGTTCGCATTGCGAACGCTACTTAGCTGGCATGACGGTAAGGCATCAAAACTCGAAAGAAATTGAAAATAAATCGCAAGCTGGAGTAATGCGGGAAAACGCGGATCTGGCGGGAATTACGCGCGAATCGCGATCGCCCGCAAAGCCCGAGAGCGGCCATCCCTTGGGCGTTGCCCGCGTTCGCGTCAGCGGACGGGTGCGCAGAGAAAATAATTCTGCGACCGGCGCGTAGACGCCGGAATTATGGAAGCACTTTCTACGTTCTGCCGCGTAGCATTACTGGCTAACTCAATCAGCGACAGAACAACGGACAATGGGCGACAAACTGCATTACTTCGATTACGCGGCCACGACGCCGGCCGACCCGCGCGTGATTGCCGCGATGTGCGAATGCCTCGGCATCGAGGGCGCATTCGGCAATCCCGCCTCCAGCTCGCACGCGGCGGGCACGAAGGCGCGCGGCCTCGTGGAAGCGGCGCGCGCGCAAGTGGCCGGGCTGATCGGGGCCGCGCCCGACGAAATCGTCTGGACCTCGGGCGCCACCGAATCGAACAATCTCGCGTTGAAGGGCTACGCCGACGCCGCCACGGGCGCGCGCCATCTGGTCACGAGCTGCCTCGAGCACAAGGCGATTCTCGACACCATGGCGAGCCTCGAAGCGCGCGGCATGACGGTCACCTATGTGCGTCCGTCCGCTGACGGCAGCATTGGCGTGGACGCCGTAAAAGCGGCCCTGCGCAGCGACACCGGCCTCGTCTCGCTGATGCTCGTGAACAATGAGATCGGCACGCTCACGGACATCGCCGCGATTGCGCCGCTCGTGCACGCCGCGGGCGCGCTGCTGCACGTGGACGCCGCGCAAGCGCTCGGCAAGACGCCCATCGACGTGAAGGCGATGGGTATCGATCTGCTGTCGATGTCGGCGCACAAGGTCTATGGGCCAAAGGGCATCGGTGCGCTCTACGTGCGCCGCGAGGTTGCCGCGCGCATCGCGCCGCAGATGCATGGCGGCGGTCACGAACGCGGGCTGCGCTCGGGCACCTTGGCCACGCACCAGATCGTGGGCATGGGCACGGCCTGCGCGCTGGCGGCGGCGGAGATGGACACGGACACGCAGCGCATCGCGCGCCTGGCCGAGCGTCTGCTCGATGGCGTGCGCGGCCTCGAAGGCGTGACGCAGAATGCGCGCGCGGCGCGCCGGATCGCGCACACGCTGAGCCTCACCATCGGCCTTCCGGGCTTCTTTCCGTTCATGCTGTCGGCGGATCTCGCGGTGTCGTCCACCTCGGCGTGCAACTCGGCCTCGGGCGCGCCTTCGCACGTGCTGAGCGCGCTGGGGCTCGACGCCGAGGCAGCCAGCCGCACGCTGCGCTTCAGCATCGGCCGCTATACGACAGCGGAAGACGTCGATCATGCGATCGCGTGCATCCGCGCCGTGGTGGCGCAATGCGCACCCGTTGCGGCTTCGTGAGTGTTTTCATGAGCGGTTTCGTGACCCATGCCCGTGAGCGGTGCGGGTGAGCAACAAGAAGGGGCGCGTATGTCAATCCTGCTCGAAGTGTGCGTCGACAGCATGGACGGACTCGAAGCCGCCATCGCCGGTGGTGCGGATCGCATCGAACTATGCTCCGCACTCGATCTCGGCGGCCTCACGTCCACGCCGGGGCTGATCGCGGCGGCGGCGCGCGCGCCCATTCCGGTCTACGCGATGATCCGGCCGCATGCGCGTTCGTTCGAATGGTCGCCTGCCGATACGGCGGCAATGCTTGCCGAAATCGACGCGGTGCGCGCAGCGGGCCTTGCGGGCGTGGTGCTCGGCGCGGCCCTGCCTGGCGGCAGTCTCGATGTGGCGTTGCTGCGCACGTTATGCGAGCATGCGCGCGGACTCGGCACCACGCTGCATCGCGTATTCGATCTCGTGCCGGACCCGGCGCACGCGCTCGAAGAAGCCGTCGCGCTGAACTTCGAGCGCATTCTCACCTCGGGCGGCGCCGCGCGCGCGACGGATGGCCTCGCCGTGCTCGCCGACCTCGCGCGACGCGCAGCCGGGCGCATCGTCATCATGCCGGGTAGCGGCGTGGCCGCAGACAACGTCGCGCGCATCGTCGAGGCGACTGGCGCTACGGAAGTGCACGCATCGTGCCGCGAAGCACTTGCGCCGGGCGAGAGCAAGGGCGTCGAACTCGGCTTTTTCCCGGCACGCCCGGCGTGTACCTCGCAGCACTTCGTGCAGGCGTTCAAACAGACGCTGGCTTTAATCGGCTGAACTCCAATCGGCCGAACTTCAGTCGGCTGAACTTCAGTCGGCTGACCGCCGTTACGAAATCGGCGTGGAATCTTTCGTGGGATTGCCCAGATCGTCGGTCGGCAGATATTGCTGATCGAACGCGGCCACATAGAGCGCCCATTGCGGCGCGCCCAGATCCACCAGCACGGCGCCGTCCTGCCAGATGTCGTTGTGGTCGTTGCTGTCGTCGCCGGGACGATGAATGAACTCGCCCTTCGACCCCTGGTTCATGTGCACGTCGTGGATGCCGTTGCCTTCACTATAGAAGCGGCCAAACACGTAGACGTCGAAGTTCGATTGCTGCGCGCGCACCAGCAGGCGCTGGAGCGTGGCTACGGGCTCGACGGCGTCCGAGCCGTCCATCACGTCGCTGTCGCGCCAGTTGCCGGTGTTGGCGAGGAAATCGCTGCGCTCGAAGTCGAGCGCAGGCAGCGCGTCCTGCCCGGTGAGATCGTTCGAGCCGGGCGCGGCGCTCTGGAGCGTCGCGAGCACGGGGTGGCGAAAGTCGAATGGCAGCTTGTACTTCAGCAAATCGTCGGCGTCAGTGGTGCCGACGTTTACCGCGATGTCCCATTGCGCATCCGCGACCGAGAGGCCGAAGTGCAGGTGATACTGCACTTCGTTGTGTCGCTGGGTGGGCTTGAGTTGCGGCGTCGTCACGATCTTGCCTTTTGCATAGCCGTAGGGAAGCGCCATCTCGTGCATCTCCTCGAATCGTTTGCTGCGAGCGGGGCCACCCATCATAGGACCGCTGCGTGACAGTTGTGCTGCGCGGTCCCGTGTGTGGTCCCTGGTGCGGTCCTTGGTGTGGCCGCTTATTTGGCCTCTTGCGCGGTCCCCTGTTTGGCCCATTCCGCGAGCGTGGCCACCGTGTTCATGTTGCGCGCCGTGCCGTCTTTCGCCGCCGCAATCTTGAGCTTCGAGCGCGCGATGCCGTCCTTGTAATACACATAGATTTCGCGCTTGCCGAGCGCGATCGCTTCCGTGCCCTGGCCGCTTACCGTCGCCAGCGTATCGGGGCTCGGCGCGGCGTCCAGAAAGAGCGCGAGCGTGCGCTCGGGCGGCGCGCTCGCGAAGGGATTCGCCGCGAGTACGGCGGCCATCTCGTCGGCGGTGCGCAGCAGCACGCCAACCGGTTTGCCCGCGTAGTCCTCAAGGCTGCGTTCGAGCTGCTTCTTCACGCTCGCCGCCGCGAGCCGGCTCTGGAAGACGACGTTGCCACTCGCGATATACGTGCGCACGCCAGCAAAGTCCAGCGCCTCGCACATCGCGCGCAGTTCGGTCATGGGGAGCTTGCCGGTGCCGCCGACATTCACTGCGCGCAACAGCGCGATATAGGTAGACATGCAGGTAGACATGCGCGAGGTAGACATGCGCGCATGATACTGCGGTTCGCGCGCGCCGTGAGATGCGCGGGGCGCCGTTGCGGCGTGCGGGCGGTATCATCGAAACGATGGGGCGCGCCATTCCGGCGTGCCGGCGAAGCGAAGAGCGAATACGCATGAAGACGCTGCTAATCGTCTATCACACGATGACGGGTGGAACGCGGCAAATGGCCGAGGCAGCGGCCGCCGCCGCGCGCGAGCAAGCTGGCGTCGAGGTGAAGCTGCAGCGCGCGCACGCCACGCAACCCGAAGACGTGCTTGCCGCCGACGGCTATCTGTTCGCGACGCCGGAGAATCTCGCGGCCATGTCCGGGATCATGAAGGACTTCTTCGACCGCAGCTACTACGCGGCGCTCGACCGCGTGAACGGCCGCCCCTACGCGGTCATGATCTGCGCGGGCAGCGACGGGCAGAACGCGCTGCGCCAGATCGATCGCATCGCCACGGGCTGGCGGCTGAAAGCAGTGGCGCCGGGCGTGATCGTCTGCACGCATGCGCAGACGCCCGAGCGCATTTTCGCCCCCAAGACCATCGGCGCCGACGATCTCGAACGTTGCGCGGAACTGGGCGCGGGGCTGGCTGCGGGGCTCGCGCTCGGCGTTTTTTGAGGAGCGTGCATTGCCCGTTTTCCGTCAGCATGATTGTGTGCCCGTAAAACTGAGATGAGGTGCTGCGCACGCCTTTCATAATGCTCGGCTCACCATTAAATGCAGGACGACGAATTAATGAGATCGAGCTTGAGATTGCGGCGGCATGGCGCGGCTTGGGGCGCCCTGTTCGTTTGGAGCGTTCTGATCGGTGCCGGCGGCGTGCTCTCGGGTTGCGCACTCGACACGGGCCAAGGCAGGCCGGCCTTGGCGGCGCAGTGTCGGCCGGTGAGCGCAGGGTACTACTGCGTAAGGCCGGGCGATACGCTCGATGGCGTCGCGCTGGGGTTCGGGCGCAAGGCGCAGGATGTCGCGCGCTGGAACGATGTTTTGCCCGACGCCCCGTTGCGCGTGGGGCAGATGCTGCGCGTGGCGGCGCCGGATGCTCAGCCACCGCAGGTAAATGCGGCGCAGCCAGTTATCGGCCATGCTGCCGATATGGCGGGCGCCATGGAGGCGACCGCGTCGGCGCAATTCGTCTGGCCGGTCCACGGCATGATCATCCGCGAGTTCGGCGAAGACGGCTCGCGCGGCATCGAGATCGCCGGGCGCGCCGGCGCACCGATCAAGGCCGCCGCCGCGGGGCGCGTCGTTTATGCGGGCGACGGCATCAAGACCTATGGCCTCATGGTTATCCTCAAGCACGACGATGGCTTTGTGACGGCTTATGGCAACAATCGCCGGCTTCTCGTTAAGGATGGCGAGGCGGTCCAGCGGGGAGCGGCCATCGCCGAAATGGGTGCGCAAGGCGAGGGCGGGGCGCTGCTTCAGTTCGAGATGCGCGAAGGCAGCCAGGCGGTGGATCCGCTGGCGCATCTGCCGGCGGACTCCGGCCCGATTGCGGAGTGACTCGCGGTAGTGCGCGCAACGCGTATGTCACGCATGTCGCGCATGTCGCGCCGAAGCGCGGATTCGGCGTGAACGAATGATTTGGAATCCGATTTAATTGCGCGCAGGCCTGACCTTACACCAGGCTTTCTCCGGCGCGCGCGACACGGTTGCGGCCGGCGCGCTTGGCTGCATAGAGCGCTGCGTCGGCGGCGGCGATCAGCGCATGGGGCGCGGCGCTCGTGGCCGGGTCGCCCGAGGCGCCCGGGGCGCTCGTGGCGCAGCCGGCGCTCACGGTGACCCGGCCGGCCGCCGCGGGCGTGGGAATGGCGAGCCGCGCGACCGCCGCGCGTGCGCGTTCGGCGACGGCGCAGGCTTCGTTGGCGTCGGCGCCGGGCAGCACCAGCGCGAACTCTTCGCCGCCATAGCGCGCGACGAAGTCGCCGGGCCGCAGCGTGAGCCCGAGCGCTTCGGCCACGGCGCAGAGGCACGCATCGCCGTGCAGGTGGCCGTAGGCGTCGTTGTAGTGCTTGAAATGATCGACGTCGATCATCACGAGCGAAAGGGGCTGCGCACCGAGCGCCGCGCGCTCGAACGCCCGCCGGAACTGCTCGTCGAAATAGCTGCGGTTGTACACACGCGTGAGCGCATCGTGCGTCGATGTCTGGATCAGCGAGGCATGCTCTTCCGACAACTGCCGGTAGAGCGCCGTGACCTCCCAGACCAGCACGCATACCAGCACGCCAGGCGCGAACATGCTGAAGAGGCGGGCCACGTACCAGCCTAGCGTGAAGCGCTCGATGCTCAGCGTATTGAGCGCGGCGTCGACGAGCGAGGCGAGCAGCGCCACCGCGATCCACCAGTCGAGTACGAGTTGGAGCCGCCCCTTGAGCAGGACGACGGCGATCGCCACGATGTCGAGCGCGCAAATGACGAGCCCAGTGGCGTTGGCGACCATGCCTGCTGGCGGTGTTTGCGCGGTTGCCGCCGCTGCCGTGGATGTTGCCGTGGACGCATGCCACGGCGCGACCAGATTGAAATGCACGACGAATACGCCCAGCGCCGCGGCGAGCACGGCGGGGCCGGCGATCAGGAGCCAGGCGCGCGCGTCCAGGCCCGGGCGCAGGGGCGGGTCGGCCGACGCACCGCTGCGGACCAGTTCGGCCACGATCACGAGCGCGGGGAAGCCTGCGTGCCAGACGACCCACATCCACGCCGCGCTGTGTGGGCCCGCGCCCAGCAGCCCGGTGCGCGTGAACACGCCAGGAAACATCAGTAACTGCAACGCGACGGTAATGGCGGTGAACGCGTAGGCGCCCCCGAGCGCGGCGAGCATGGGCAGGCGCGTGGCCGCGAAGCGCGCGCCGAGCAGGAACGCCGCAATGCACGAGGTGGTGAACACGGTCAGCGCGCACATCGGCATGAATGGCCCGATGGCGGGCAAGGCGTCGCGTGCGCGCGGCGCGGCGAGCGCGAGTGTCAGCAGGATGGCGAGCGCGCAGAGGCCGGCGAAGATCGCCTGCCTGCGCGTTGCCGGTCCTATCAGCAAGCCGTACATGGGGCCTCGTTGCGACGAGCGCTGTTCGCTATCTGGCTATGGGAGTCGGCCGCGCGTGGATTGCTCACGGTCTCGGGTTGGGGCGCGGAGGTCGTGAATTCGCTGCCGCAGGGAGGAAACGCTCGCGCCTCCGGTTGCGAGCTATTTTGCGCCGATTCGTCTGACAATGGGACGCGAATGAGCGGGAATGAGTACGAAATCGCTGGGGGCTTCCCTTGCCTCGTGCTCACTCCGCCGGCAGGGCGGCTGGCATGCGCATCCTGTACAACGACACCGCCTGGATGGCGAGCGCGCAAAAGATCGCGCTGCCGTAAGCGGCCACGAGGTTCGTGCGCGTCAGCGTCAGGCTCAGCACGTAGAAAAACGCCGCGAAGCCCAGCAGTCCCGCCACCAGACCGCGCATCAACTGCTGCGGGGCGGCATGGCCGGCCGAGCGGTGCGCGAACACAGCAAGAATGATCACCATGAACGGGACCGAGGCGAGCACGCCGCTCGCCTCGGGGCCGACGTAAGGCGCGATCAGCGTCACGCCGAGCACGAGCCCCGCGATGAGCGCCATGCGCGAGGGCAAGTCCCACCACGGCGGATCGAGCCGTTCGCTTCTGGTCGATTGGTTGGGGATGACGTTGAGCGCGAACGCGATGGCCAGCATGGCGAGGAGAAAGAGGCCCGTTTGCGCGAGCCCGCTCCATTGCAGGACGGCGGCCACGATGGCAAACGTTGCGCACGCGAGCGTGAGCGCCATGCGCCAGCCAAGGCTCGCCAGCCTCCAGTAGACCAGGCAAAAGGCCACTTGCGCCACCGTCGCGACGAGCGAGCCCGCCGTAGCCTGCGCTGCAAACGCTGGCCCGTGCTCGAGCGAAAGAAACACCGAGATCGGCCCCGAAGTGAGCGGCAGCCCGACAATGAATCCGCCGATCGCCTCGCCCCAGCGGCGCACGGCAAGACTTGCGGCCAACAACAACAACGGCGTGACGACGAGCTTGAATACGAGAAGATCCATGATGAGCGATACGAAGTGGCGAAGTGGCGCTTGCCAGCCTTGAGCGATGCTGTAGATAGTGAAGGCCGCCATTACGCCTGACAAACTATTTGTCGTCATATTATGCGTGAGTAAAACTCACGCATGCCTCCCTACCTTATGTTCGACCGGCTTCCTCCTTTGCAGACCCTGCGCGCCTTTGAAGCCACTGGGCGCTTGTTGAGCATGACGCTGGCGGCCGAGCGGCTTTTTCTCGGCTAGAACAGACTCGCCTGCCCCGAGATCAGCGTTTCGAATTCGTCGCGCAGGAACGGCAAAATCGCGTCCGCCACGGGTTGCAACTGGCGGCTTAAATAGAACCCGTAATCGAGCGGCGAGCAGAGCGTTTCCAGCGGCTCGGGGCCTGCCGTCGTCATCACGTAGCTGATCCAGCCGCCGTTTTGATACTGCAACGGGCGGCCCTTTGCGCGATTGAATTCGTCGGCGACACGCGCGGCACGCACATGCGGCGGCACATTGCGCTGGTAATCGCCGAGCGGGCGGCGCAGCCGCTTTCTGAAAACGAGCTGCTCGTCGAACTCGCCGCGCAAGGTGCGCTGCACATAATCGCGCACGTAGTCGGCGTAGGGTTCGCGCTTGAAGACGCGCCTGTATAGCTCGCGCTGAAATTGCTGGGCGAGCGGTGTCCAGTCGGTGCGCACGGTTTCGAGCCCCTTGAATACGACTTCCTCGCCGCCGTCCTTCGTGCGTGCGAGACCCGCGTAGCGCTTCTTGCTGCCTTCTTCCGCGCCGCGCACCGTGGGCATGAGAAAGCGCGAATAATGGCGCTCGAATTGCAGTTCGAGCGCGCTCGCGAGGCCGAAGCGTTCGCGCAATTCGGCCTTCCACCACTGGTTGACGTGCTCGACCAGCGCGCGGCCGGTGCGCGTGGCGTCTTCTTCCGAATGCGCATGCTTGAGCCATACGAAAGTGGAATCGGTGTCGCCGTAGATGACGTCGTAGCCTTGCGACTCGATCAGCTCGCGCGTCTTGCGCATGATCTCGTGGCCGCGCATGGTGATCGACGACGCGAGACGCGGATCGAAGAACCGGCAGCCCGTCGAGCCAAGCACGCCGTAGAACGCGTTCATGATGATCTTCAGCGCCTGCGAAAGCGGCGCGTTCTTTTGGCGCTTGGCGTTCTCGCGGTTTTCCCACACCTGGCGCACGATTTCCGGCAGGCAGTGCATCGTGCGCGAGAAACGCGCGCCCAGAAAGCCGGGCACGGATTCTTCTTCCTGGCGCTCATCGCGTGGTTGGCGCACGCCTTCGATCAGCCCCACGGGATCGATCAGAAACGTGCGGATGATCGAAGGGTAGAGGCTCTTGTAGTCGAGCACGAGCACCGAATCGTAGAGGCCCGGGCGCGAATCCATGACGAAGCCGCCCGGACTGTTCTCGCCCACCACGTCGCCGAGATTCGGCGCCACGTAGCCTAGCCGGTGCATGCGCGGCAGATAGAGATGCGTGAACGCCGCGACCGAGCCGCCGCTGCGATCGGCGGGCAGCCCCGTGACCGAGGCGCGTTCGAGCAGGAACGCAATCAGCTCGGTTTTCTCGAAGATGCGCGTGACGAGTTCGCAGTCCTTGAGGTTATAGCGCGCGAGCGCGGGCTTGTCTTCGTCGAAGCGGCGCTGGATTTCGTCCATGCGCTGATACGGATTGTCGATGGACTTGCCCTCGCCCAGCAGCGTTTGGGCAACGGATTCGAGGCTGAACGACGCAAAGGTCCAGGTGGCCGAGCGCAGCGCCTCGATGCCGTCGATGATGAGCCGGCCCGCCGCGCCCGCGAAGAAGTGGTTCTGGTTGACGCTGTGCTCGCGCCATTCCATCACGGCGCCGCCGCGTCCGAGGCGCAGCGGCACGCCATATTGCTGCGAATGCCCGTGCAGCACGCGCAAATCGAACTGCACGAGATTCCAGCCGATGATGGCGTCGGGATCGTGCTGCGCCATCCATTCGTTCAGGCGCACAAGCATTTGCGCGCGACTCTCGCAGTACTCGAAGTCGAAATCGAGTTCGCTTGCGTCGCTGCTTTCGTTGCCGGTGCTATTCGCGGGCCCGAGCATGAAGACGTGGCGCTGGCCGCATCCTTCGAGCGCAATCGAATAGAGCTCGCCCTGCGCACTCGTTTCGATGTCGAGCGAGACGAGCCTGAGCGCCGGGCGATAGTCGGTGGCGGGCTTCAGTTCGGCATCGAGCAGCACACCCGAAGCATCGGGCCTGCCGCGAAACAGCACGGGCGCCGTGATGAAGCGCTCCATCATATAGCGCTCGGGCGGCTGGATATCGGCTTCGTAGACGTCGACGCCCGCTTTCGCGAGGCGCTTCGCCGTGCCGGAGAGCTGGCGGTATTGCGGCGCATAGAGGCCGAGCACGGGCCGCTGCCGGAAGTCCTTGAGATCGAGGGGCCGCAGTTCGGCGCCGTTGTTGCCGCCCTTGTGGCTTTCAAGCGTGCCGAGCGCCGCCTCGCGCTGCGCGGCCGGCACGAAAGCAACCGACGTTTGGGGACGCAGGCGCAGTTGCCGTGGGCCATCGGGCGTCGCCAGCCAGAATTCGACTTCGGTATGGTGAGGCGTGTCGCGCCAATGTCGCGTCAGAATGAAGCCCGGCTCGAAGCCGGGTTGAAGCTCGGTCACTGTGCGTACCCGCAGGCCTGTGGTGTCTGCCGAAATTGTAACGCCACTCGTTGGCGCAATCTGGCTCGACCTGGCGGGGCCAGGCCGGCGCTTCGCATCGAGCGCCGGCCTGGGGTGCTGCGTTTGCTACGCGTGCTACACGTGCTACCCGTGTTGCCGGTCTTTACTGAGCCGACTTCAGGCCGAGGCCGGGCAGCGAGTGCGTGTCTTCGGTGGCAACGGCGTGCAGCAGGTGCGGATCGAGATCGAGCGCGCGCAGGATGGTGGGCGCAACCTGCTTCGTCTGCACACGGGCATCGATCACACGGCCGCCGCCATGCAGCCCCGCATACGAAACGACGAGGCCGAGGTGGCTATCGTCCGGGGCATTGCCGCCGTGCTCCTCGTCCTTCTTCGTGCTCGACGTGTAGATCACGCCCGGGTTCGGCTGCACGATGATATCGGGCGTGCGGCCGAGCGCCGGATCGCCAAAGCGCGCGGCGAGTTCAGTGCCGCTGAGAATATACGCTTGCGGGCCGTCCGCGCAGATGCCGGGCGCGTTGCACGAGAGATTGTGCTTGAGCGTGGCGACCACGGCGTCGCGCTGCGATTGATCGCGCAGCCAGATGAGGCCCACGTCGTCGGTCTGCACGAAGCCCGTGCCGACCAGACCCGTACCGTCGTTCAGGTTGCCGCTCGTCGTGTTGTTCTGGCCGAAGTTGCCGTTGGCGTCGAGATAGTTGTTCGTTTCGAGCAGCTTGCTGAGCGTGTCGCCGTTCTTCACGAGCTTCGTGTGATCGCTGGGCGACTGGCCGTGCTTGGCCGTGACGATGATGAGCGTCGACGCGTAAAGGTTCTGCTGCTTGAGCGCCGCGACGATACGGCCGAGCGAATTGTCGAGGTACGTGATGGCGCCAGCCACTTGCGGACCCGGCGTGAAGTCGGCGTCGAGATAGCCACCGCCCTTGGCCACCGTGGCCTTCTGGGCCACGCTCAGCGTCTGGAAGTTGGTGCCGAAGAGCGTGGGCACGGGTTCGTCGCGCGTGCCCGTGGAGTCCTTGCCGCCGATCTGGTTGACGAGCGCCTGCACGTGATAGTCGTCGAACTTCTCGGTGTGCGTGTACACGTCGGAGTAGTCCGTCTGCGTGGCCGGATCGATCGAATTGATCTCGGTGCGCGCGAGGTCGTCCACGCCGCGACCCGACGGGCCGTTCAGCCAGTCGTAGCCCCATGCGTGCTTGTCGGCCCAGGCGGTGTGCGAGCCAGGCAGGTTCTGCTTCACGACTTCGAAGATCGTGTTCGTCTTCACATAGTCGTGCGGATAGACGGGCACGCATTTGCCGCCCTTGAGCGCGCGCGGAATGGCTTGCGGATTGAATGCGCCGCCGCCGTCGAGGTGCACGAGCGCGCCGCCGTTCTGCGCGTCGATGCCCGTGGTCTCGTCGAACACGACGTTCCAGCCCTGCTTGCCCACGCAGCCCGTGTCGCTGGGTGCGTAAAGCGTGCGGTCGTACGAAACGTCATAGAAGAGGCCGGCGGTTTTGGGCGAGCCGCCCGTCACGAGCGCGGCGAGACCCGGAAACGAATCGGAAAGTCCGGGCGTATAGGCGTTCGTATACGTGACGCCCGACTTGGCGAGCAGTGCGAGATTCGGGCAGGTATTGCCGCCGATGCAGCGCGCGACATCCTGTTCGTGCAAACCGTCGAAGCTGATGAGCAGGACGCGTTTGATGCCGCTCGTCTCGCTCGCCTGCGCGGGTGCGAGTGCGCTACCCACTGCGAGTGCGATTGCGCTGAGCGCCACCAGACCCGCCGACCATCTCCTTGCCGTTTTCATCGTTTACCTCATTGTTCGTGTTTGTGGGGGAATCACGTGAAACAGAATTGGAAATGTGCCGGTCGATTGCGTCTGGGCGATGAACAAGAACTTTCAATTACATTCTCTTACACGCAACTCGTGGTACGAGCACGGCGTCTTGATGGATGCGCGCGCAACTATCCATGGGGTGTGTGCTGCACGGCCGTTAGCAAACGAATCGATCGGCAATCGCAGCGCGGGCCTGTTCGGCCGCCTCGGACACGTCGCTAAACGATTCAAGTCGATTGAGAGAAAATGGCGCCGGAACTAAAACATCATTCGGAGCGGGAATGAATCTCAAGAGACTCATGCGATCGATGCGGGTTGCCACGGCGCTTGCGATGACGATTGCGCTGCCGGCGCTGGGCGCATCGGCGGCCTATGCCCAGCCAACGCAGCAGGCAAAGCAAACGCAAAAAGAGCCGGCGTCCTCGGGGCAGACGATCGCCATGCAAGGCACCGCCAACGGCGTTCCGGCGTGCATCAGTTGCCATGGCGCGAACGGCGAAGGCAATGCGGCGGCGGGATTCCCGCGGCTTGCCGGCCTAGGCGCGGACTATTTCGCAGCACAACTTGCGGCGTTTGCGGATGGCAGTCGCGACAACGCCGTGATGCAACCGTTCGCGAAGAACATGTCGGCCGATGAGCGCAAGGCCGTGGCGCAGTATTTCAGCAGCCTGCCCGCGCCGAAGGGCATTCGCACGCAAGATCCCGCCGACGTCGCGCCGTCCGATAGCGGCGCCTGGCTGGCGACGCGCGGCCGCTGGCAGCAGGACCTGCCCGCCTGCGTGCAATGCCATGGGCCGGGCGGCGCGGGCGTTGGCGCGATATTTCCGCCGCTGGCCGGACAACCTTCGGCTTATATCGAGGCGCAGCTCAACGCCTGGAAGAACGGCAAGCGGCCGCCCGGCACGCTGGCGCTGATGCCGGCTGTCGCGAGCAAGTTGAGCGACGCCGACATGCACGCCGTCGCGCAGTACTACGCGCAACAGGCTGCGGCTGAAGCGAGCACGGCGGTTGCCGCTTCGCAACCCGCTTCGCAACCCGCTTCGCAACCCGCTTCACAAACCGCGTCACAAACCGCGTCACAACCCCAGGCGGGTACCGGCGCACAAGCCGGGCAATTCCAGCCGCCCACAGAAAGCGCCATGCCTGGCAGCGACTTCGGCAAATCGGTGAAGCTCGGCGAGCAGATTTTCCGGCACACGGGCCAGTACGCGGGGAAGTTCGTGGGCAATTCGCTTAGCTGCGCGAACTGCCATCTGGATGCGGGCCGCAAAGCCAATTCGAGCCCGCTATGGGCGGCCTTTGTTTCGTACCCGGCTTATCGCAGCAAGAACGGGCACGTGAATACGTTCGCGGAACGGTTGCAAGGCTGCTTCAACTACAGCATGAACGGCAAGGCGCCGCCGCTGGGCGATCCGGTGCTGGTCGCGCTGGAAAGCTATTCGTACTGGCTGGCCACGGGGGCGCCCGTGGGCGGCAAGGTGGCCGGCCGGGGCTATCCAAAGCTGCCCGCGCCCGCACAGAAAGCCGATTACGCACGCGGCGCCGCGGTCTACACACAGCATTGCGTGGCGTGTCACGGCGCGGACGGCCAGGGCAAGAGCAGCAGCGGCCAGACGGTCTTCCCGCCGCTATGGGGTGCGCGTTCTTTCAACTGGGGCGCAGGCATGCACGAGATCCAGAATGCCGCCGGTTTCATCAAGGCGAATATGCCGCTGGGTCTCGGCGGCACATTGACGGATCAGGAAGCCTGGGACGTCGCAACGTTCATGGATAGCCACGAACGGCCACAGGACCCGCGTTTCAAGGGCTCGGTCGCGCAAACGCGCGCGAAGTATCACGACACGCCGCACTCGCTGTATGGCACGGAAGTGAATGGTCATGTGCTTGGGAGCCCCTGAAGGGAGTCCTCGAGTCGTTGTAGCAATCATGCGGCGGGCCGGTTTCGGCCCGCCGCTGTTGTTGCAGGGGTTACGAAATAGTTAGACTCCGGTTCCTTATTAATCAACGGCCATTCTTGCGACGCTTGATCCGAATTACTTGGACTGCCCAGACTTGTGTCGCGAATTCGTTAGACTGACTTGCACGTCTCCGTCACACCGGTTCTGGTCGACGTCCAAGAACGTTTTCTTCGCGGGTTGAATGCCTGGCCGCTCAAAAATCTCCCTTCTGAAAGCGCACCTCGTCGCTTCGGGCATAATCGGGCGGAACAATAACATTTTTCCTGGGGAAGAAACGATGAGAAGTACGGGCGCTATTCTGCTGCTGTCCGCAATGCTGACGGCATGCGCAATTGAAGGCGTCGGCTTTGATGGCCGCGTCAACGCGTACCGAAACGCAGCGACGGACGGGCGCGAGTTTGCAGCACTAAATCGTGGCGCACGCGACGCTGCATGGTATGCCGGATGGTGCGCTGCTATCGAGCCGCATTTTCAGCGCATGAGTGATGTTAATGCGCGGGTCAAACGTTATTGTGCCGCTATGCAGACGCAACAGGAAGCCGCCGAAGCAATCCGTCAAGACCTGATTTCTACGTTGCTTGAGGGGGGCAAGGCGGCAGACGCGAACCGCAGCGCAGCACTCGGAGCACTCGCTATTTCCGCACAGATGCAGCAGGCCCAGGCAGCTCAGGCTCAGCAAGCACAAGCTGCGGCACTGATGTCACGGCCGCTCGTGACCGCTCCGGCCACGGCGATTCACTGCACATCGCAGCGCTTGGGTTATCAAGTTCAGACTGACTGCCAATAGTCAGGTCGTGCACCGAGACAGACCTAATGGCAGACGCACAACAAGAACCTATGAGGGCTCGCTGTGAGTACTGAAGCCGTTTCGGTAATTTCGATTGCCATATCTGGCGGCGCAGTTGTGGTGTCGTAACTGGCGCTCGGGGAAACGGAAATAGTTGGACTAGCGACGGGTTAGCTGGACTCGAAAGCACGGAATTAGCTGGATTGCCGCTCCGGCCGGTGTCAGATCTGCCTCGGGGCGTCCTGCGGCTGTATCGCGCCCGGAGATGCTGGCCGAGCCGTACTCGCTGCCGCCGGAGCGTTCGAGTCCATCTTGGCGTTAGGAGATGCGTCTTCTGACGTTGGAAGAAATAGACGTCTGAAAGGCGAGAGGCGCTCGGTGGCAGCGCTTGGGGGGCAACTGCAATCGCTGCCCTGCGATCGCTGGCGAGCGCGTATCAGGTCGCTAGACTTCTCCCCTCGACCCAACGCAACGGAATTGGCTGGAGTCCAATGCGCGGAATTGACCGGACTGCCGCGCTCGGCCGCGCTAGACGGCGCCTATGCAGCTGTTTTATTGACTGGAAAGAGCGCGGGAGATATCGGGTGTTTTCGTACGATCGTACTGGTTAGTAATCATTCGTCATCCTGATTGGTGGCGCCATTGCTGTTTTCAAGGAAAGCAATTGCGCCTCGCGCGCCGTTCCACATTCGGTTCATTGATTTTTTGCATGGACACATTAAATTTCATATTTGCGAAATCCTCGAAATCAATGTGCCGTGCAGCTTTGTGCTCAGGCTCTATTTAGAATGGGCATATCGATGTTGGGTATTTCGCGTGTTCCACCTATGGACCGCAATTCAACCAAGCTGGATACTCCGGTTTCGCACGAGCGTGCTTCTGGAGCGAATCAGCAGTTATTTCCGCGTATTCGTCTTACAAAGGCAAGTATTGAACCGGAACGCATAGATATAAGGGTTTATACCTAAGCCTTCTTCCACAAAATTGTTAAATTCTCCGCTTAGAATGAAACCTCTAATTTCACTGCCGCACTGATGCACGTGTTTCGGGCATTTCCCGGTTGCAGTGATTTGGGGTCGCGTTGGATCGTGGCCCGCAATTCATCCATTTAGCATCTCTAATCGTGAGGCATTGCCGATGACCGAGTCCGTGACTGTTTCCGCACCCG
Source organism: Paraburkholderia tagetis (assembly GCF_022213065.1). GTDB lineage: Bacteria > Pseudomonadota > Gammaproteobacteria > Burkholderiales > Burkholderiaceae > Paraburkholderia > Paraburkholderia tagetis. The sequence continues at coordinate 17,516 of NZ_JAKLJA010000048.1, read as the reverse complement.
ATCGTCTCCGCGCCCATTATGAAACTGGCGTCGCGGTGTTTTTTGCTCTGGCCAAGCCAGCATTCGAGAGCTTCGAAGCCACGATAGCGCTCAATATGCAGACGGCTCGCTCGGCCATTGCCGATAACGAGGCCGCGCTGAAGAGCGCGCTTCAAAGCGGTAATCCAGTGGAGCTTTTCACGCAGCAGTTGAATGCTTCGCAGCAGGCTGCTTCGAAGGCAATGTCGTATGGGCGCAAGCTTTTCGATATCGCGGCCCATACCCATTCCGAATGGACCCAGGTCGCGCAGGCGCAAACCGAGCGACAGGAGCAGTGCGTCAAAGCATTGGCCGAGCGTTTCTCGCAAGGCGCGCCCGCCGGCGCGGAGCCGTTCGTTGCCGCAATGAACTCGACGTTTAGCGCCTTCGGCACCGCTGCCGATTCCGTGCGCACGATGACCCGCCAAGCCATCCAGGCCGCGCAGGGCAGGTTCGATATGGCTGCTGCCGCAACGAAGCGGCCCACGCAAACGGGGCCGTCCGCGAACTGATCGCAACGGTGCTGACCCTTTCGGGAAGCGGCGCGGTTGCAAATCACATTTCGATTGCACTGCGCCGTCCGCTCATTTCCGCGTTTTCAATTCATACCAATACGTCGCGCATGACAATTGCGCGCATTCTTTGATTTGTCATCTTTGTGTGACATGACGCAGCTACGCTCCTTGGGAAGTAGCGGTGGCGCCGCCTTGGTTGCTATCGCTTCGCACAGCGTACCCACCATGAGTATTTTTAACGCAGGAGTGGAAATTGACTGACATTGTGATCGTTTCGGCCGCACGCACCGCGGTCGGCAAATTCGGCGGCACGCTGGCAAAGATTGCGGCGCCCGATCTGGGCGCGCTGGTCATCAAGGCGGCGCTGGAGCGCGCGGGTGTGAAGCCCGAGCAGGTGAGCGACGTGATCATGGGTCAGGTGCTGACCGCCGGTTCGGGCCAGAACGTCGCGCGCCAGGCGTCGATCAAGGCGGGGCTGCCTACGGGCGTGCCCGCGATGACGATCAACAAGGTCTGCGGCTCCGGCCTGAAGGCCGTGATGCTCGCGGCCAACGCGATTCTCGCGGGCGATTCGGAGATCGTCGTGGCCGGCGGCCAGGAAAACATGAGCGCGGCGCCGCACGTGCTGCCGGGCTCGCGCGACGGCTTTCGCATGGGCGACGCGAAGCTCGTCGACACCATGATCGTCGACGGCCTGTGGGACGTTTATAACCAGTACCACATGGGCGTGACGGCGGAAAACGTCGCGAAGGAATACGGCATCACGCGCGAAGAGCAGGATGCGTTCGCGGCGCTGTCGCAGAACAAGGCGGAAGCCGCGCAGAAGGCCGGCCGCTTCGACGCGGAAATCGTGCCGGTGCAGATTCCGCAGCGCAAGGGCGACCCGCTGCTATTCAACACCGACGAATTCGTGCGCCACGGCGTGACGGCCGATGCGCTCGCGGGCCTGAAGCCGGCGTTCTCGAAGGAAGGCACGGTGACGGCGGCGAACGCATCGGGCCTGAATGACGGCGCAGCGGCAGTGGTGGTGATGTCGGCGAAGAAGGCCGAGGCGCTGGGCCTGAAGCCGCTCGCGCGCATCAAGGCCTACGCGGCCGGCGGCGTGGACCCGAAGGTGATGGGCATGGGCCCGGTGCCGGCGTCGAAGCGCTGCCTCGAACGCGCGGGCTGGTCGGTGAACGATCTCGATCTCATGGAGATCAACGAGGCGTTCGCGGCACAGGCGCTGGCCGTGAACAAGCAGATGGGCTGGGACACGTCGAAGATCAACGTGAACGGCGGAGCGATTGCGATCGGTCACCCGATCGGCGCGTCGGGCTGCCGGATTCTGGTGACGCTGCTGCACGAAATGCAGCGCCGTGACGCGAAGCGGGGTCTCGCCTCGCTGTGCATCGGCGGCGGCATGGGCGTGGCGCTCGCGCTCGAGCGTGATTGAGTAGTGACTGAGTAGTGACTGGGCGACCGGTCAGGTCGCTCTGAAGTTAAGCGGTTTGCCCACGAGGCACGAAATATGCACTCGCGGGCAAACCGGACACGTTGCGCGCACGACTAGACCCACACAATAAAGCGCGCGATTTTGCCCGCTCCATCTTCGCCAGTGCGCGCGGAGGGCGGGCCAGGCCAGAAGTGGCGACCTTGGCCAGTCGTCACCTGAATTTTGTGATTTTTCTCTCGCGGATAGATAGCATGACTAAGCGTATTGCATTGGTAACAGGTGGGATGGGTGGTCTCGGCGAGGCAATCAGCGTCCGGTTGTACGACGCAGGTTATCAGGTCGTCGTCACGCACTCGCCGGACAACGCTGGCGCAAAGGACTGGCTGGCCAGAATGAAGGAGACGGGCCGCGATTTCCACGCCTGTTCCATCGACGTTGCCGACTACGATTCGTGCCAGCGCGGCGCGCAGAAGATCAAGAACGAAGTCGGCCCCGTCGACATTCTGATCAACAACGCCGGCATTACGCGCGACGTGACCTTCAAGAAGATGGACAAGGTCAATTGGGACATGGTCCTGCGCACGAACCTGGATTCGATCTTCAACATTTCGAAGCCGGTGTGCGATGGCATGGTCGAGCGCGGCTGGGGCCGCATCATCAATATTTCGTCGGTGAACGGCTCCAAGGGCGCCGTGGGCCAGACGAACTATGCGGCGGCGAAGGCCGGCATGCACGGCTTCACGAAATCGCTCGCGCTGGAAGTCGCCCGTAAGGGTGTGACGGTGAACACGATTTCGCCGGGCTATCTCGCCACGAAAATGGTCACCGCCATCCCGCAGGAAATCCTCGATACGAAGATCGTGCCGCAGATTCCGATGGGCCGTCTCGGCAACCCGGGTGAAGTTGCTGCGCTCGTGCTGTTCCTTTGCTCGGACGACGCCAGCTTCGTGACTGGCGCGAACATCCCGATCAACGGCGGCCAACACATGCAGTAACGTGCAGCGCTAGTCTTGCCGCGCCGCAAGCGGCGCCGGTCGTTCTGGCCGGCGTCGTTTCCGGCGTGCGCCGCCGCGCGGTGGGCGACTGCCGCGCTGGCTGATGTAGCTCTACGCAAACCCGCGCAGCCCTACGTAGCCCTACGCAGCCCTGCGTTCGAGGCCGAATGAAATCAGCAGCACACCGATCCCCAATGCGGCCAGAATCGCGCCGACCCAGCCTGTAGCGACCCATCCGAATCCGGCGGCAATCACGAGCCCGCCCAGCCATGCACCCACCGCGTTGGCGATATTGAACGCGCTGTGATTGAGCGCTGCCGCCAGCGACTGTGCATCGCCCGCCACGTCCATCAAGCGCGACTGGAACGCCGGTGTACAGGCCGACCCCGCGCCCACGCAAAACAGAATCGCCAGCATCGCCCAGAGGTGAGGCGCGGCTACCACGAACACGAGCAATACGACCGCCGCGAACGCATACATGCCGAGCATCGTGCGCTTGAGCCAGCGGTCCGCGAGCCATCCGCACGCCACGTTGCCGACGATCATGCCAAGCCCGATCAGCGCCAACGCCAAGGGCACGTGATAACGGGCGATTTGCGTCACCTGGGTAAGCGTCGACGCGACATAGCTATAGACGGAAAAGATGCCGCCAAAGCCGACTGCCGAGGCAAGCAGCGTCAACAGCACCTGTGGGCGGCCGAGCGCGCCCAGCTCGGTGAGCGGGCTCGCCTTGCCCGAAGTCGGCAGGCGCGGCACGGACCAGGCGATCATGCCCGCCGTTGCCAGCGCAATGAGGGCGACGGCCGCGAAGCAGGCTTGCCAGCCCAACGCCTGGCCGAGCCAGGTGGCCGCCGGCACGCCGATGACATTCGCCACGCTCAAGCCCAGCATCACCTTGCCGATCGCGGCGCCGCGTTTGTGCGGCGGCACGAGCGCCGCCGCGGCCAGCGCCGCGAGTCCGAAGTAAGCGCCGTGCGGCAACCCGGCGACGAAGCGGCTCGCGAGCGTGAGCGTATAACTGTGGAAGATTGCCGTCGCGCCATTGCCCATGGCGTATAGCAGCATCAGGACGATCAACAGCGCACGCCTGGGCATTTTCGCAAGCGCAACCGTGATGAGCGGCGCACCGACGACAACACCGGCTGCATAGGCGCTGATCATGTGCCCCGCTTGCGGAATCGACACGTGCAGGTCGCCGGCCATTTCAGGCAGGATGCCCATGGCCGCAAACTCCGCCGTGCCGATGGCAAAACCGCCGAGCGCGAGTGAAAGTTCGGCTAGCGCGAGCCCGTGTGGCGGCTCGACGAGGGGCGCCGTAATGGCGGCGTCGCGCGAAGCGGTGTCCAACCCGGAGGTCTCGGGGCGAATGGTAGACAGCGGAGATTCGACAGGTGCACTCATGAATGTCATTCAAAAAAACTGGGCTGCAAACCTGGCGGCAGGCTGGATGTTATCGGTAACAGATCGTGCGTATCCGCAGGGCGCTTTGCCTGGGCGCGCGCGCATTTTGAAGCCGGTGGGTATCGCAATGGTGCATGCCGGTCGTGAAGGTACCGCTTCGACCAGACACATGGCGCACGAGATTCGAAAAGGACTCGCATTCTAGATGATCTGATGTATTCGCGCCGTGCGGAGCGCAAATGACGACCCGTCATTGCGCTTTCCAGTCCAGCGCTTTGCGCTCCGAATCCAAATGAGGAACGATGCGATCGAGACGATGGCGGCTTTGCAATCGATCGGTATGTCCGCCGTTCCTGAAATTCCATGTAAACGTTCGCACACGTGAACCCCGAATTTTTCAAAACCTGTATCCTGAATCTCAAACGGACTGTGTGCGGTCCGGGTTACGGCAAGTCGCGCTAGTTGTCATCGAATGAAAGGATTCGGAAGAATTCGATGTCGAAATTGCCATGATTGGATCTGCAAATGGTCACGCTAATAGCAGCCAATTTGCATGTATTGCCGTTTTGCCGTCATAATTGTGTATGCCATGATGGCATTGCCTAAATGGGCCAAGCCAAACTTCGCCATGCAAACGAAGTTCAAACAGTTGCTTGGGGGTGAATTCCTGACCGGGAGAGTGAGTATGGTTACGTTGGACGCGATCAAGCAGAAGATCGCCAAGCTTGAGAAACAGGCGGAAGTGATCGCCGAAAAGCAATCGTCTATCGGGCTCGCGAAAATTCGCGATCTGATGCACAAGCATGGTTTGGAAGTTGCCGATATCGAACGTTTCGTCGGTAAAAGACGTGGCCGCAAGCCGGGCGTGAAGGCCGCAAATGGCGCGGCGAAAGCGCTGCATCCCAATGCGCATCCCGTCGCGCCGAAATACGCCGATCCGAAAACCGGCGCAACCTGGACCGGGCGCGGACGTGCGCCGGCCTGGATTCGCGACGTCAAGGACCGCTCGAAATTCCTGATCGCGGCAGGCTCGGCGCCCAAGGCCGCATCGGCCAAAACCACTGGCGCGAAGAAAACCGCAGTGAAACGTGCGGCGGTGAAAAAGGCCGGTGCAAAAACGGCCGCCGTGAAAAAGACGACGGCTGGCCGTGGCGCCACTTCCGCCGTCGGCACGCGCGGGCGCAAGAAAGCCGCACCCGCGAAAAAGGCTGCGGCACCGCGCAAGATGGGTGCAAGAAAAGCACGCGCAGTTGCAGCACCGGCCGCCGCGGCGCCTGCCGCAGCAGCAGTCTGACCTTGCCTGATCGACTTGCCTGATCGACGGTCCATTAAAAGCCGTCCGATAAGCCATCTGGCTAGAACTGGCGTTGCGTTGTTTCCGCGAGGAGCAGCGCAACGCCAGCTACGCCTTGCGCCGCAGATTGATTGCCGGCCGTCTTTTTCCATCGCCGTCGTTTAAACGTTTTGCAATGGTGGGCCTGATTATTTCGGCCCGCCTGCATGTCATTGAGACGAGCCCTTCCATTGCATTAGACAATATCGTCTCGAGCCATCGCATCAATGTGCTGGTGGGCGATTTTTATCGACAGTGCCTGAAAGGCATGCGTAATCGGCGCCCCCCGCCGGCGCGCCTTGCGCGCGTCCCAACCCGTGATGGACGGGGCGTCGTGAAAACGCCCGTCCATTACGGCCCGCCTAATTCCAGTCCAGCGCGCCGCCCGTCTGGTACTCCGTCACGCGCGTTTCGAAGAAGTTTTTCTCCTTGCGCAGGTTCGCCTGTTCGTCGAGCCAGGGAAGCACGTTCTCCGCGCCTGGAAACGGCGCGGGCATGCCCAGTTGTCCCGCGCGACGGTTGGCGATGTGACGGAACTGCGCGCAGTGCAGATCGGCGGAGTAGCCCAGTATCGGCTCGCGCAGGATGTAGCCCGCGTAAGCGGCTTCGGCCGCATCGGCCTCGTCCCAGATTTGCTGCACGGCGCGCGGATCGAGCTGCAGGTTTTCCTCTTCGAGCAATTGCCGGATCACGCGGATGCCGAAGCCGCAATGCAGCACCTCATCGCGCATGATGTACTGGAATTGCTGCGCGGTCGCTTTCATCAAGCCTCGCCGCTGGAGCGCGAATACCGGCGTAAAGCCGTTATAGAACCAGCAGCCCTCGAATACCGCGGCAAAGAACAGGTAGGCGAGCGCGAACTCGTGCAGCGTATCGCGGTTCGTGAGGTCGAGGCCGGGCGCGAGGATGCGCTCCAGTCGCCGGTTCGCCAGCGCGATCTTGGCATGGATCTCCGGCACGACACGATAGCGGTTGTAGATCTCCTGCTGATCCAGCCCGAGCGTCTCGATGCAATGCTGATAGGTCCAGGTGTGCAGCGCTTCTTCGTAGACCTGGCGCGCCTGATAGATCTGCAATTCGGGCGCTGTCATTTTTTCCATCACCGCGAGCCCGATATTGCGCATGGCGAGAATATCGGACGTGGTGAGGTATGCGAGCACATTCTCGAATACGTGCCGCTCGTTGGCGGTGAGGTGCTGCTGGTAATCGTGCACGTCGTCGCTCATGGAAATTTCGAGCGGCGTCCAGTGATTGCGGTTTGCGTTGAGAAAACACTCCCACGCCCACGGATAACGAAATGGCGCGAGCTGGTTGATGTCTCCGCGACCATTCACGACGCGCTTGTCCTCGGCGCGCGTGGCTGCTTTCTGCGAATCCGTTTTGCAAGCGGTCATGGCTTAGAGCCCTCCCGCAAGGTAAGCGGCAACGCCTCGTTTGAAGGGGTGAAGACGCTCGCCCGCGCGCAGCAGAACGTCTCTGGCCAGGCGCGCCGGCAGATGATCGCGTGTGTAGATCGACGCGATCATGCCGGTGATCAGATACAGCGGACGTGTCTTCAGACGGTGCTTGTGCTCGTAGCGCCGCAGGATCGCATCGGTGGCGAAGTCGCGCCCGGCGAGGCAAGCTTCGCGGATGGCGCCCGCGAGGCTCTCGACGCCCGACAAGCCAAAGTTGAAGCCGTGCGCGGTGACCGGATGCATGCCCACCGCTGCGTCGCCTACCGCCGCGAAGCGCGTGGCGACGAAGCGCTCCGGATAGACCCCGACCAGCGGATAGGCGTGACGCGTCGTGACCAGCGCCATGTTGCCGAGCCGATGGTCGAAGCGCCGCTCGATTTCGCTGGCGAACGTGTGCGCGTCCGTTTGCTTGAGCCGCTCGATTTCCCGGCCCGTGAGCGTGAGCACCACGGAAGACTGAAATGCGCCGGACTCCGGGTGCGGATTCATCGGCAGCAACGCGAGCGTCTGGCCATAGCCAAACCATTCCCACGCGGCGTGATGATGCGGCTTTTCGTGCGTCATGCCGCAAACCAGCATGGTCTTGCCGAAGTCGCGCATGTGCGCGGAGATTCCCATCATGCGGCGGGTCGCGAAGAACCGGCTGTCCGCAGCAACGATCAGGCGCGTGGCGATAGACTCGCCGTTTTCGAGCTGCACGGTGGCGCAGTCGTCGTCGGACTTGACGCCGATAACGCGCTCGGATGTCCGGATTTCGATGTTTGCGGCATCTTTCCTGGCGCATTGCACTGCTTCAAACGCGGCCTTGCGAATCTGATGATTGGCGACCAGCCAGCCGAGTTCTTCGTGCGGGCTCAGCTCACGCCCGATTTCGAGTGCATACGACGATTTCCCGTTGTACACCCGCGCGTCGAGCAGACGCGACTTCGCCTGGCTCTCGATACGCTCCCATAAACCGAGCCGGTTCAGTACGCCAACGGATTTATGCGTGAGTGCGATTTCGCGCCCGTCAAATTCAGGATTGCGAATTTCCTCATCGCGCTGCTGGTCGACGACAACGATTTTCAGGCCTGTTTCAGCGAGCGAACGGGCGAAGCACAGACCCGCCGGCCCCGCACCCACAACGACGATATCGGCTTTCACCGGGTTCCCCTCATCGATAGTCATTTCACCAACGTTGCGCGCGCCACGAACGTCATGCGGCGCGCAGCGAACGTCACCATGCCCTTATGCGAATGCGGTCACGGCGCTCAAAGCGGTCGACGCGTCGATACCGGCACGGGCGACCGGCAATCTATCGCGGAAAGCAGCGCAGCCACCAGCGACCGATTGCCCTGCATCGGGCAGCGCGCTGTTCAGCGATTGCTTACCTGGGAAAAACCCTCGACGTAATGAAAACAAATTTTCAGATGCGGCTATGCGTGTAATTATATTTACATCATGACACTGACAATCCAGGTTCCGCATGACCGCACGGTCGCCTAAGCCCACGCTCCCCGATGCAGAGATCGTCGCCCGCCTGAGCGCGGCGATGCCGGATCTCACTCCCGGTCATCGGCGCATGGCCGAGTATGTGCTGGCGAATCTGTTCCAGTCGGCGACCATGCGCATCGACGAACTGGCGAGTGCGGTGGGCGCGTCCGTGGCAACGGCGAACCGCTTCGCGCGCGCGCTGGGCTTCGACGGCTATCCCGCGTTTCGCGAAGCGCTCGTGCGCGGCTTCGAGGCCACGCTAGCGCCGGTCGAGCGGCTGCGCACGGCGCAGGAATCGCCCACCCGCGGTGCCGAGTTGTTCGGCGCTTCGCTCGAACAGGCCGAGGTCAATCTCCGCGCTTCGCGTCAGTCGATCGACAGCGCGGCGGCAACCGCCGCCGTCGACGCCATCATGAACGCGCGGCGCGTCTTTATCGTGGGCTCCGGGACGAGCGCGTTTCTCGCAGGGCTCATGGAGCTCGCGCTCCTGCCGTATCTCGACAATGTCCAGTCGCTTTCGACCATCGGCGGCCCGACGCATGCCGCGCGCCGCCTGTTCGGCGCCGGCAGCGAAGACCTCTTGATCGGCATTGCCTTTCCGCGCTACGTCGACGACACCATCAAGCTCTCGCGTCGCGCCGCGCATCTCGGCGTGCGCGTGCTCGCGCTCACCGACAGCAGCGAGTCGCCGCTCGCGCGCTTTGCCGATCTCATGCTGCTGGTGCGCGCGGAACGCCGGCTCGCCGCGAACTCGGAGGCCGCGGTGCTGGCCGTGATCGAGGCGCTCTGCGATGCCGTGGCGTTGCGCGCGAAGCATTCGGTCGAGGCCGCGGCCACCATCACGGAGTCGGTGCTGCCATGGCTCACGCCGGAGTCCGCCGTTTCGGCCGCCGCGCGGCTTCCCGCGACGGCGCCTGCGAACGCTGCTTCCCGCAAGTCATCCCGCGCGCCTTCCCGTCTCAGGAGCAAGTCATGAATCCCAGCGCAGTCATTGCCATTCACGGCGGAGCCGGCACGATCCTGCGCACCGCGATGGCGCCCGACGTCGAAGCCGAATACCTCGCTGCCGAATACCTCGCTGCGCTGAAACGCATTCTGGAAGCGGGGCAGCAGATTCTCGCCGAAGGCGGCAGTGCGCTCGATGCGGTTACCGAGGCGGTGCGCCTGCTCGAAGAGTGTCCGTTCTTCAACGCGGGCCACGGCTCGGTATTCACGGCCGCCGGCACTCACGAACTGGACGCCTCGATCATGGATGGCCGCACGCTCGAAGCCGGCGCGGTATGCAGCGTGAAGCGCGTGCGCAATCCGGTGCTCGCCGCGCGCCGCGTGCTCGAATGCAGCGAGCACGTACTGTTTGCGGGCGAGGGCGCGGAAGCGTTCGCTGCGGCGCAGGGGCTCGAATTCGTCGAACCGGGCTACTTTCATACCGACGCGCGCTACCGCCAGTGGCAACTCGCGTGTGGGCAGCAGCGCGCGATGCTCGACCATGACGGCGCGACGCTCGCGGCGGGTGGGGTGGCTGTGGCGGGTGGGGTGGCTGTGGCGGGTGGGGTGGGTGTGGCAAACGCGGCGGCGGCGGACCCGGTAGCGGACAAAGCCGCGACGGGCGCGGACGACCTGCCGCACGAGCCGATCGATCCGAACCGCAAGCACGGCACGGTGGGCGCGGTCGCGCTCGACGCTCACGGGCACGTGGCCGCCGCCACCTCGACGGGCGGCATCACCAACAAGCAGCCGGGCCGTGTGGGCGACACGCCGCTGATCGGCGCGGGCTGTTACGCCGACGACGCCACTTGCGCCGTTTCCACGACCGGCTCGGGCGAAATGTTCATGCGCATGGTCGCGGCCTACGACGTGGCCGCGCAGATGCAATATCGCGGCGCGACGCTCGCCGACGCCGCAGCGAACGTCGTGATGGAGCGGCTGCCGCGCATCGACGGCCGGGGCGGCTTGATCGCCGTGGACGCGCTCGGCAACGTCACGCTGCCCTTCAATACCGAGGGCATGTATCGCGGCTATGCCCGCGTGGGAGACGCGCCCGTCGTGGCGATTTATCGATAAAGCAGCGGCGGCGAGCGCCGGAATGGCGCGGCATTTGAGCGCATCCGCGCACGCGGTTCACACCGATGCGCGCACGGATACGCACTCGATACGCACCCGGATATGTACTCGATACGTACCCGATACGCGCACAGCGGAGCCGCCGCGTGTCCGTATCTGCGAACGCATACCCAGAAGCGCGCTGGCCGATCTGTTCGCGCAGTGGCCGCAGATAGAGCGCGTGTGCGCTTCCATGCCGCGTTTTACGACGCCTTCGGCCGAGCGTCTCGCGCGCATGCTCAACTGCCTGTCCCCCATGTCGGCCGTGCTGCGTTGAACCGAGGCTCGCGGTAGTTGGCTCAGCTAGCCGGCCCAGCTAGCCGGTTCACGTAGACGATCCATTTTGAGACGACCGGACCGCTACTCGGGTTAGCGTTGCCCACGCGCGCGCGAACGAAAATACGTGTTGCGCGCGCCGGCCGGGGGCCCCATCGAAAATGCCTGCCATCCCTGGCTGCAAGGCAGGCTTTCCACAATGGAGACCGGCATGCGTGAGAGAGGGGAAGTAGCAGCACGGCTGATCGATGTGATGCAAGAGGGGATCTGTGGAACCGCAACGGAGCTCGCGGCGCGCGTGAGGATCGATGCGCGCAGTGTGCGAGCCGTCTTGCGCATGTGGCTCGACGCGGGGATCGTGCATGTGGTCGACGACGTCGTCCCCGGCCGTGCGCGCGTATTTCGCTATGGCGGGACTGCGCCGCCATCCAGTCGCTTGCCCGGCGCCATGCCGGAAAGATCTCGCCGGGGACCCACGGTTCCCATCGACCGCTGGCCCCAGCTGGATTCGGACGTGGCCGCCGCAGTCGACGCGATGGTGCGCGTGCGTGGGTCTGCGCGATGAAGTCAGCAGCGATACCGTTATAGGCGGCCGGGACAACATCATGCACGTCGCCAGCCGTCAGCATTGCGCCGTAGTAGATCGCGCCGTTGTATTCGATTTATGCGACGCTGTTTGCTGACGGCCACACATAGCGGTAGCCACCGAGCGACTGAATTGTCCCGCCCGCAACCGCCTGCACGCTTTCCAGCGAAGCCTGGAAACGTCCTGCGTGTTGACTGTCACCTGATAGAGCGGTGTCGACATGCCCTGCATTCCCAACTCATATCCTTGGGACAACTTCGCGACGTGAACGGATCCAACGTACCGGAAGCCCTGGCCGGCAATCGCGAACGGCACCGACAGGTTCAAGCTCTCCGGGCGATGGCTTGAACTTGCAGGCTTCGAGGCCGGGCAGCGTGTGAGGATCGAGGTGCACGACGGCAGGCTCGTCACCACGCCGGACTGAACAGCACTGCAAACAACAACCCCAGCTCAAGGCTGGGTTTGTTGTTTCAATGTGCCAGAACGAGTTTATAAATCCAGATGCAGGCAATCAGCGTAAATCCAATAACGATGGCAACCCAGTAGATTGTCTTTTGACCTTTACTCAGCTTCTCGTATTGGCCCGGTTTGAACGATGGTCCAGCCATATCGGCCCCTCTACTTTCTCATGTCAAACCCATAACTAATGGGATTCACTGCGGTACCCGGCGGGAAGCTAAGACCATACTCAATGGAGGTTTGTCCACCATACGCATGACTGATCCCACCACCTGCACCAATGGCAGGGAAGCCAGGAACAGGTCCGAACGTTGACACATTAGCACCGCCGCCGGCCAAGTACGAGCTAGTACCGTGGGTCGAGCCGCTGACGAAACTCCCGACGCACGATTGAGAAGCACTTTAGCTAAAGAGTTTTTCGATCACTGCACTTCCTATAACTAACGCGACTACGCAAATAAAGATCCAGTAAAAGATCTTTTGCCGTTTGCTCATTCGCGCCCACTGCTCTGGCGTGGGCCCTCCACCGCTCGCCATTCAAGCCTCCGTCACTTGTTGACACCCAGCGGAGCAGAATGCCCCCAAGGCATTACGCCGTAAGTCTTGCCACCGGGCGACCCCAAACCAAGCTCAAGAGCTGTTCCGCCTCCATACGCATGCGTTATCGCACCAAACACGTTGACACCGACAGGAGTGGGAATCGAAACGAAGTACTGGATTCCATCTCCATTCATGAAGGAATTTGTTGCGCTCGCATCATGTGCTCCAAATATCCACCCCAATGTCACGGTTCCACTCGGCATCCAAGATACGGCCAATGGATTTGTCATAGCAACTCCACCACCAATATAACGCTGACCATCGTACCGATTTGCGGAGAACGTTCCATTCGCTGATAGTACGCTCCCATTTACAGTCGCGTAATTTGGCTGGAGAGTCCCTGCAGCCGCCTCCGCATTCGCTCCCTGCGCATTGATCGCTGCCATCACCAGCGATTCACTGCACGGGCTCGTGCCACTACACACCTGTGTAAGCAGATCATTCTTCTTGCGGTGCAGACTCTGGTTATAGAGTTCGACGTTCGACGCCATCGCTGCGCCTGCGCTGCCGCCCACGAGCAGGCCACCCACGCCCACAGCCACGTTCGCGGCAAGGTTGCCGATCTCACGCCGTTCGAGATCAGGTCGAGTTGATCGGCCATTTTCGCGGCTAGCCCAGCGCCCGCTGCACCGCCAATCGCACCGAAAGCATTGCCTCCGCCAAGACCGCCAATCAGTGCGCCCCGGCGATATGGAGTGCCGCGCGTTTATCACCCCCCTCGGCCCAGCCGGGGTTATTGTCAGTGGTCACCGTCGCCCACAGAACCTTGGTTACACACTCGCTTTCCCGACGCCACAATCTCCTTTACTAGCTTATACGTGATCGCCACAAATAGAATCACATAGAGCGGCATGCCCGCCAACGCGGGCCTCCAGCCAGCACCTTGCGCCATCGACACGCCCGCAAAGGCGGCAACGATTCCTAATAGCGATAGATAAGCCTTTATGTACCGTCGCGTCATTGATGCTGATTCTTTTCTTTTCATTATTTAGAGGTACTGTTCTGGACAGCGTTTTGAACTGGACCACTTGCTCCCTGAATCATTTGGTTTAGGAGATTGCCCAATGCTCCAGGGAAGATAATCTGTGCTCCAGCACCGATAGCTGTCGCAATCGTAGCGGCAGCCGCAGCGCCATTCGGATTACTTCCCGTCATCCCCGCCGTACCAAATGCACTCACGCCCGCCACCGCTGCGTTATACCCGGTGGCTGCAATCTTTCCAGCCGTTCCCATTCCGGCTATTGCAGCGTTTCCGATCGCAAGAGGGTAGCTCAAACCGCCAACCACCCCAGCAATATACGAGTTCGTCACGCTGGGCTCGTCCCTGGTCAGTCCCGTCGCATAACTGTAAAGACTTCCAGCGTAGTCAAGGCCACCTGCAAGTGCCGCAGCCATCACCGCTTCGGGCCCGAGAGCAATCACAGCGGTAGCCGGAGCACCGTAAATGGCCGCCGTCTTCATGTTTTCCGAGGCCGCTGCCGCATTATCCCCCTGCGCCTGAATCGCCGCATTCAGCGTCGCCTCGTTACATTGCCCCGTCGCCGGACACACCTGCGCTACCAGGTCATTCTTCTTCCGATGCAGACTCTGGTTATAGAGTTCGACGTTCGACGCCATCGCCGCGCCTGCGCCTCCGCCCACGAGCACACCACCCACGCCCGCCGCAACGTTCGCGGCAAGATTGCCCAGCAGCTCCGAACCTGTCGCAGATCCCACGCCCTTCGAGATCTGGTCCAGTTGATCGGCCATTTTCGCGGCCAGTCCCGCGCCCGCTGCACCGCCAACCGCGCCGAAAGCACCGCCGCCGAGTCCGCCAATCAGTGCGCCGCCGGCGATATGGAGTGCCGCGCGCTTGTCGCCACCCTCGGCCCACGACTTCGATTCCGCAACGGCCGCCTTATACGCCTCAACATCGCCAGACTCCAGCGCTGCCTCAGCGGCCTTGTCGGCGGCATCCTTCTTCCCCTCCGCATACGCGCCAATCCCCTGAGCGACAGCCTGTCCTGCCGCCTGTGCGGCCTGCATCGTGTCGGCCTGCTGGTTGAGCATGTCATTCACGTCCGGCGCGTTCGCGACCTTGCCGTTCGCGTTCGCCGCGTCGCGGCTCAGTGTCTCGACGTCCTGCTTCTGGTTCGCTTCGTCCGTGACGTTGATCGTTCCAGCGCTGACCGCACTGCGCGTCGTCGCGCTCTGGTCGCCGCTCTCGTTCTGCGGAATCATCGGCACGACGCCACCCGTGCCCGGAACGGAGCCGGGGCCGACTGCCTTACCGCCCGAGCCCGTCGATGCCGCGATGCCGTAAGAGCCACCGATACTGTTCGCGGAGTAGTGCGACTTGTTCTCCACGTCGTTGAAAGTAAGCGTGCCTGTCGTCAGGCTGTTCTTCTGCGCGTCTGCCGTGCTGGAAATCACCGCGCCCGTCAGCCCCGTATTGCCTTTGACGTTCACGTTGAAACCGCCGTCGCCCGCGTACAGACCCGCCTGTTCGTTCACGCCCGCGTAGGTGCCGTCCGCGTGGCCTCGCTGCGCTGTCACGCTTGCGCTCGCGCCACCGTACTGCGTGATAGTGACGCCGCCGCCAGAACTGCTCTGGTGCGCCGCGCTCGCGGTCGTGTCCTGGATGCTCGTCACGTTCAGGTTGCCGCCCACGTCCGCCGAAATATGTCTGCCGGCGATCTGCGAGCCAGTCACATGGGTATCGCCGCCCGATATCACCGATACGCTATTCGCGCCCGTGACGTGTGAAGCGTTTTGAATGCTCGCATCGCTGTTCGCATCGCCGTGCGCGTTCGACATCGCTGCCGAGATTCCAAAGCCGCCGCCTGTCGTCCATTGCACACCAACGCTTGCGCTGTTCGATGAATTCGAAGATCGCGTTGAATCTTCGCACCGATATATCCGCCCGCGCTGTTGTCGAGCGACGCGACCGTTAGCGCCGCGCCGGTCTGGGCAGCAAACGTGCCGCCTCGATTCGAGGTCGCACCCGCGCTCACATCGAGTGCGCCGTTCGTGGCAATCGTGCCGTTGTCGTTCGAAAGTGTGTCCGTGCGGGCCGTGAGCGTGCCTGTGCCGGCATTCGCGATGGTGCCGTCGTCGTTCACGAGCGATGCCGCGCCGAGCGAAAAATTCGTGGCGTTGCTCAGCAGGGAACCGTTGGCGTTGTCGAGCGTGCCCGATACGTCGACCGTGGTGTCGCCCGTGCCGGTCTGCGTGATGCTGCCACCGCGATTCATGAGGTTCGCGGCGTGCAGTGCGAGCTGGCCCGCGCTGACCATGCCGTAGCTGTTGTCGAACGTTTCCGCCGAAAGAACAAGCAGACGGCCGGCCGAAAGCTGGCCGTTGTTTGCGAGCGTGGTGCCGGCCGAAAGCGTCATGTTGCCGTTGGCGGCGAGCGTGCCGCTGCTGAAAAGCGCCTGCACGGCCGTAGCAATCAGGCTCTGGACGGCCGTGATGGAACCCGTATTCGCGATCTGTCCGGCCTGCAAGGCGACGTTGCCATTGCCGCCGATGGTGCCGCCCGCGCCGTTGTTCAGCGCGCCGCCCGTGGTCGCGCTGACGTTCTGCTGCGCGTAGGTCGTGCCGCTGTTGTCGATGCCGTCGCGTGCACTCGCGCTGATGTTGCCGCTTGCGTTCGTCTGGCCGGCGAGTACGAGCTTGCCGGCCGATGTGAGTACAAGATCACCGGCATTCGCTGCGACGATGCCCTTGAGGGACACCCCAACGCCTAACTCCGAGCCAGCCAGAACGATACGGTTTGCGTACATGCCGCCGAGACTGCTCACGTCGATGGAGACACCCGGCGCGGGGCCGTCGCCTGCAATCGGCGTGGCTGCGAGCGTGTCGTGATTGATGTTGTTCGCGCCCGCGATGACGTTCAGGTTCTTCGCGTAGATGGCGGAATTCGCCTGTACGGCGCGCGCCAGCAAATCGACCTGGTCCACGTTCGAGACGTTCATTCCCGCGCCACTGACCGTGATGGTGCCGCCCGTCACGTTGAAGCCCGAGACCGAACCATCGGCTGCATAGTTCGGCGTACCGGTCGTGAGAATTGCTCGACTGGTATTGATGAAGGCGCCGCCGTTGACAGCAATGCCTGACGGATTCGCGAGAATCATTTCCGCGCGCTGGCCAGCAATTTCGAGCGCCCCGTTCAGTTGCGAAGCGGTCGGACTGTTGACCTGGTTGACGATGACCTTCGCGGCCTGCCCCGGACCGAAGTTTGGATTGCCGTTGATCATCCCGGCCTGCTGCGTCTGGACGATGGCCGGCGAGTTGTTCACGATTGCGCCGCGCGCCTGGACATCAAAGCGGTTGTACGTGTTGACCGAAACGCCCGCGCCAGAAGGCCGGTTAATGTTGACCTGATCGAGCCCGTTCTGAGTCTGGATGACGTTCGGCGCGCGTGCGCCGCCGCCGACGATCTGCGCAAAAATCGGCATCGCGCCGAGTAATGCAAATGCGGCAAACGCGGCAAACGCGATTTGTTGCAGCGTGAATAGCGCGCGGCGAACCACGGTGTGCTGCGATCCAGCGTGCGTCTGTCCAGCCTGCTTCCCCGCCGCCGTCGCCGTCGCCGTTTCCCCGACCGCGACAAGCATTCCCCGCTTCTTGCTGAACACGAGGCGGTGCCGATTCCTGTTCATGCCTGCCTTTCATGATTGTATTTTTAACAACCGGGAAGTTAGCGTCCCGAAAGGCGGCGGGTACTGCGGTGCATCGTGGAAACCACAGGACCGCGAGGTCCGACAGGGCAATCGCATGAAGCTCAAAGGCCGAGGATCTTCTCGCGGTACGGATCACTGGCGCTGGCTTTGAGCCTTCGGTTTTTCAGCCCAGCTTTCGTGGTCGTATCTCGTTTGAGCAGATTC
>NZ_JAKLJA010000047.1 GCF_022213065.1 Paraburkholderia tagetis | reverse complement strand
GCTTCTGAAGGGCGTCCCCTTCAAAGACGGAACCCCGGTGATCGACAGCACACCGGCTCCTCAAGCGCTGGCCGCCTGATCATGCCGCCCCGCCCGCGTACACCAGTATTGACGATTGCTCCCCCAACTCCCGGGGAAACAGGCTCATCAGGGAGGCACTTCTCATGAACACCCTGATCAGGGCGCTCAGCCTTTTATTTGCCGCATTGCATTTGCCCAGCCGTCCGGAGGACCAGTAACACGCGCAGAAGTACGGGGAGAGCTTGTTCAACTCGAACATGCTGGTTACATGCCGAGCACGACATACTATCCTGCGGATATCCAGGCTGCCGAGGCTCGAGTTGCTGCGTGTAGTGATGCAGCAGGAAGCGTAAATACGGGCTACGGCGGCACCGCAGCTGGAATGTCACAGTCCGTTCCTGCGAAGCCGCCTGGAACGCGATATATGGTCATCCCTGAAGGGCAAGCAGAAATGGATCATTGCCTGCCTTCAATTCTGGTAGACGACGGTGCGCAGACTGACAATGGGCCGCCGCAGGGTTGCGGCGAGGCCCGATGCGCGTATCTCCAATGAAGTCGCGCCGGCTTGATAACAGGCTATCGAACTTTGGGGGGAACAATCTCAATTGCGAGGAGCATCATTCACCTGCCAGTGCAAAAATTCTGATTTTGTCGCGATAAGGAAGGCGAGTCAAGCAACTTTAGGTATGGTGAGGACTGCTCATGCGACCAACGAGTAGAACTGCTGGGCGGGAGATTGCGCGATGCCACCGTCTTTCATCTGGCCTTTGACGATCATGTGCATGAATTCGATGCCGCCACGAATGATGCGCGCACAACTAAAGCTCTTGAAGCCCAACATCGGTCGGGTGCGACGCTTGATGGCACGGTGGTCCTGCTCGACGACATTGTTCAGGTACTTCTTCTTGCGGATCCTGATCGGCGCCTCACGTTCAGAGTCGAGCGCCTGTAGCGCCGCCAGATTTGATCCGCTTTTATCGATCGTCACGGTCTCCGGTTCGCCATTCTGGGCGATTGCCTTTTCGAAGTAGCGCCGGGCCGCAACCTTGTCACGATGGGCTCGCAGCAGGAAATCGATCGTGTTGCCAGCCTTGTCCACGGCGCGATACAGATATTTCCATTCGCCCCTGACCCGAATGTAAGTTTCGTCCATACGCCAGCTCCTGCCGACCGCCCGCTTGCTGCGCCGGAACGCTTTCTCCAGCACCGGCAACAGTTTGCGCGCCCAGCGATGCACGGTCGAATGGTCAACCGAAATTCCTCGCTCGGCCATCATCTGCTCGAGGTGGCGCAGACTCAGCGGATACGCAACGTACCAGCGCACGCAGAGAAGGATTACATCGAGCGGATAGTGCAAACGCTTGAGCACCTTCGCGACAGCTGGATTCAGGTTCTGCTTCATTGATCAGATCGTGCGTTTCCATGACTTCAGCATAGCAGGTCCCTTATTGCGACAAAGCCAGCACAAGTGCCATCGCATCCTTCATGCCGATCTGCCGTGGCAGACGCTGAAGCAGGCCACCTCCTAGCGCGGCGAGCCCGACGCGGGGCTCGGGCAGGCCAAACTCGGCGTGCGCGGCGGCAACCCCAAGGTCACATGCAGCGAGAATTTCCATGCCACCACCGAGGCACAGCCCATTGACCGCCGCTATTAGCGGCTTCCACAGTTCGAAGCGGTGGGTGATCCCCGCGAAGCCAGTTCGCGGCTTCGTGTGGTCACCCGTGGTACTGAGCGCCTTCAGATCTGTTCCAGCACAGAACGCCTTCTCCCCCGCACCAGTGACGATGGCAACACGTAGCCCGGGGTCCACTGCGTAGCGGTCGAATGCATCGCTGAATTCCCGATGGGCATCGGGGTGAAACGCGTTCAGTACCTCTGGGCGGTCGATTGTCAGCGTTAGCAGCGGACCTTCAACCTCATAACGGCAGTAGCGATAATGCGGATCGTTCATGCGCGTGCTCGGGTGACGGGTTCACTTGCTCAGGCGAGCGGGACGCTGAGGCGGTCAATTACCGCACTGGTCGACGGGCGCACGCCCCGCCACCACAGGAATGCTTCTGCAGCCTGCTCGACCAGCATGCCCACGCCGTCCGCAACGCCGTGTACACCCGCATTCCGCGCTAGCCGAAGAAAAGGTGTCAGTCCTTTGCCGTAGGCGAGTTCATAGGCCGTGCCTTGTGGGCTGAAGACGCCCGGGGGAACGGGCGGCAGATCGTCGGTGAGACTCGCCGATGTCGCGTTGACAACGAGATCGAATCGACCCATCTGCTCGAGATCGGGGTAGCCACAGGCGACCAACGGGCCCCGCCCCGAAACCTGGGTTGCCAGTGCATGACCTTTGGCAATGTTCCTGTTTGCAATGACCATTTCTGCCGGTCTTGCTGCAAGAAACGGCAGCAGCGCGCCACGCACCGCACCACCCGCGCCAAGCATCAATACGCGCTTGCCCTCCATCGGCAGATGCAGATTCACTTCGATGTCACGTACGAGGCCAATTCCATCAAAGTTGTCGGCAACGATGCGCCCGTTCTCAAACTTGAGCGCATTGGCCGCGCCCGCCAGTTCGGCCCGCTCACTGCACTCATCCGACATGGCGAACGCCTTGAGCTTGAACGGCGCAGTGATATTAATGCCCTTGCCCCCCTTTGCGGCAAAGGCTCGAACGACGCTGACGAAGGCATCTGCCGGTTCGATGGGCCCTTCGATCGCCGTGTAGCTCATGTCCTGCCGGCTTTCGTTGGCGAAAATGCCGTGAATCAGCGGCGATTTTGTGTGTCCGATCGGATTGCCAATTACGGCATACTGGTCAGTCATGATTGACTCACTTTCGAAAAGAGCACGCCATCTGTCTCCATCGCGTCGATTTCCGCCGGCCCGAAACCCAGCGAGCGCGCGATCTCGGCGTTGTGTTGCCCAAGATCAGGCGCCACTTCGCGTATCGTCGTGTCGCAATCAGAAAAGCGGAACGGCAGATTAGGCAGACGCAACTTCCCGTAGCGCGGATGCTCCTGCTCAACGACCATGCCCCGGGCCTGAATCTGGGGATCGGCCAGCACCTCGTCGATACGTTGCACTTTCGCGCACGGAACATCGATGCCGTCCAGCAGTTCGAGAACCGATGCCACGGGGCGGGCGGCCACCCACGGTTCAACCACCGACAGGATTTCGGCACGCCGTGCGTTGCGTCCCACGCTATCGTGGAATCGAACGTCGGCGCCGAACCCCGCCGGGCCGCCGTTCGTTTCAATTAGCGAAGCAAAGCGCTTCCAGGCGTCGTCAACCTGGGCTGCGATCACGAGGTCGCCGTCTGCTGCGCGAAACACGCCATACAATGTCGACGTGGGCATGTCGTGCCCCGTCTGCTCGGGGAGCACACCCTGCAGCGTGTAACACTGAACCGCGTACTCGTGCATGGAGACAAGCGTGTCGTATAACGCCATATCAATGTGCTGCCCGCGGCCGCTCTTCACACGTCCGAGCAGCGCCGCATTGATGGCAGCCACAGCATGGATACCGGTGTACATGTCACCGAGTGAGATGCGCAGCAGCGGCGGCCGCTCGCCCGGTGTCCCGACCATCTGCATGATTCCGCTCTTCGCTTCGGCGATCAGACCGAAGCCCGCCCGATGTGCGTCGGGTCCCGTATGGCCATACGCGGAGATCGAGCAGTAGACAAGGCGCGGATTGCGGGCCGACAACTCGGCATACCCGAGTCCGAGCCTGTCGAGCGCACCCGGTCGATAGTTCTCGATGAACACATCCGCGGAATCACACAGCCGTTGCATGAAAACCTTGCCACGTGCGTCCCTCATATTGACGCTCACACCGCGCTTGCCCATGTTGAGCTGAAGGAAGTAGCCGCTTTGCTGGTCGTCCAGTACGGTCGCGTGCTGGCGCCCGGCGTCGCCCGTACCGGGGCGCTCCACCTTGATAACCTCGGCACCGAGCGCCGCGAGGCAGCGCCCGACATAGGGGCCGGCGAGGAAGTGACTGTAGTCGACGACGCGAATGCCTTCGAGAGGACGTGCCTGCATCAGAATGCTCCCGGGCGGCGCGGGATCATCAGGCGATGCTCTCCGCGTTGAACAACCTCGCCATCCTGATTGATCAGTTCAGACGGCAATACGACAATGCCCCAGCCCGGGCGGCTCTTGCTCGCCCTCATCGAAGCCACGCGAAACTTCACGTGCAGCACGTCGTGGACCTTGATAGGCAGGAGAAAGTCCCAGGTCCAACCGAGCGACATGCCAGGGAGGAAGCGATAGTCGCTTTGCGTCTTCAGACCGTCCGCGATAGACAGTCCGAACAGGCCGTGCGCGACGATGCAGCCGAAGTGGCTCGCGTTTGCATACGCTTCGTCGACGTGCACAGCCGTGTGGTCGCCGGTGAGATCCGCATAGGCGAGGATGCGCTCCTTTGTCACCGTGTAATTGGGACTGACACACTCGTCGCCTTCCCGCGCGTCGTCCCAGTATTTTTCGACGATAGTCATGTTCATGCCTCCGAGCGGGGATTGATCGCCAGCGCCCGCGCGACACACGATGCGGGCTTTGCCTGTATCAGTTCGACCGCGAGACCATCCGGCAAGCGCAGCCAGTTACGGCCTTGCGTCATTTCGGCCACCCCGAATTGCTGAGCGGCAGCGAGTGCCGCTTCCAGGTCTTCGCATATCACGCCCAGGTGGGCAAGTCGACCTTCCGGTCCGTCGAATTCAGGCGCGTGGATGAACTGCATGCCGCCGAGCGTCCAGTACTGCCGGGGCACGTCTGGCGTTCCGTCGACCTCGCGCATTTGCATGCCTAGAACGTCCTCGAAGAAGCGAATGTGCCAATGGATGTCCTTCACCCAGACGGCAACGTGCTCCAGATAGGCTCGGGTTGCACTCATGCCGCGACTCCCTCGAGTTGGTGGTCTGCCATGGCGCGCTCGATGCCCTTGATACAGGCGACGAGCGTCGCATTCACGGGAGTTGGCACGCCATGTTTTTGTCCCCAGCGCACCACAGAGCCGTTAATGAAGTCAATTTCGGTTACCGAACCCTTCTCCAGGCTCTGCAGCATGGAAGTCTTGAAGGCCGCAGGGAGACCCTCTGCGGCGAGAATCCAGGCCTGCTCGGGATCCGTCATCGACAGCTTGACGCCAGCCGCTTGAGCAGCGGCAATCGCCTCGGCTACGGCCGCAAGGGAAGTGGCCTTGAGCAGGGGCTCGTCGTAGAGCTGTCCGTAGGTCAGGCCAGTCAGGCCAGTCAGTGCGCCCGTGGCAACGTTGACGAGCAGCTTGTCCCACATCGTGCCGACGATGTTGTCGCTGACCATTGTCGCCAGCCCGGCTGCGCTGAATGCGTTCGCGAGAGTCTGTACACGGGGCGTGATTCGGCCATCGAGCTCGCCGATATACGTATACTTGCTGACCACACCGGACTCGATGTGACCAGCGCCACGCAGGACGCCGCCCACATAGGTTTTGCCAGCGAGCACGCGTTCGCGACCAACGGCGTCTGCAAGGATGTCTTCGTGCCCGAGACCGTTCTGCAGCGACAGCACGACCGTCTCCGACCCGACAAGATCTAACGCCCCGCGAATGGCCGAATCCGTGTGGAATGATTTAACCAGAACAATCACCACATCCGCTGCGCCGGCCTCGCTTGCCTGCGTTGTCGCACGAACGCGGACCTGCCGGGAACCGCTCGCGTCATCCACCCGAAGTCCATCTTGGCGCATGGTGTCGACGTGTGCCGCCGAGCGGTCGATCAGCCAGGTCTCATGGCCGCCTTCAGTGAGGGTGGCACCAATGGCGCAGCCCAGTGCGCCGGCGCCCAGAATCGCAATCTTCAATGACGTCTCCTTGAATCGTAGCAATACGATAGAAGTCGCCATTCATTCTGGCAATATAATGACTACAATGACATCATTGAAAAACACAATACTGCAATGTTTCCCGACGAACTCCCCGACCTGAAGCTGCTTCAGCTGTTTGACCTCCTCTATGACACCCGCAGCGTCACGCGAGTCGCCGAACAGCTTGGCCAGAGCCAGCCGACAATCAGCATCTGGCTCGGGCGTTTGCGGGAATATCTTCACGATCCGCTGTTCATCCGGACACCTGGCGGTATGGCGCCGACACCGCAGGCCGACGCGCTGATCGGGCCGTGCCGGGAGATACTCGAGTCGCTGCGCCGCTTCGCGGCTTGGGAAATTGCGTTCGACCCTGCCACCGCCCAGAGGCGATTCCGGATCTGCATGACTGACGCGAGCCACATCACGCTGCTGCCGCGGATGCTTGCCCATGTTCGTGCGCAGGCGCCCGGCGTCCGCCTGGAAGCCGCGCGTATCGATGGCAACACTGAACGCGCCCTCGAATCCGGTGAAGCGGACCTCGCTGTTGGTTACGTTCCGTGGCTCGGCGGTGGCATCTATCAGCAGAAGCTGTACGATCAGGACTGGGTGTGCCTGGCAAACCGTCATCATGCAAGGATTCGATCCCGACTTGGAATCAAACAGTTTTGCGCGGAAGGCCACGTTGCGATAACGGCCGGGACCGGTGCCCAGCTGCTGGAGCAGGCGCTTATGCGGGCTCGTATAGAGCGGCAGGTCGTCCTGGAATTGCCGGGATTTCTGGGTCTCGGAGCAATCATCCAGAGCACCGACCTCATTACGACCCTGCCCCGCCATATCGGAGAAACGCTGGCGCAGGCAAATGACCTTGCCGTGCACGCGTGCCCAGTTGCCGTCGAAGGCTTTACAGTTCGGCAGCACTGGCACGCGCGATATCACCATGAAGCCGGGAATCGATGGCTACGCAGCCTCGTAATCCAGTTATTTGGCGATTCGCGTTGACGGCCGTAAAGGTGGACGGCGCCAAATGGAATGAACGCCCCCACCTACCCGGTGAGAGACGCTGACCGGCCGTGCTGCTTGACGCTGTCTAAAAGGCCTGAGTTCTGGATAGATCGCCTGAATTCTTCGCGAACGGCTGTTGTGCACCCAACGCGCAACCGTTTATAACTTCACAATGCCAATTAGGACCAAGTCACGGGCTCACGGGGCGTGGGCAACCGACGTTGGTCAGGTAAACAGCAACCGAATGATTTTTTGTTGAAAATATTGGGGAGGTGCAAGGCAATGCCCCGCCAGGCTTGGTGCCCCTAAGCGGGAACCCGCACGAAAATCAAAGGGACAATCGCGCTATTACGATAAGAATGAAATGAACGCGTCCCGCCCGTGAACGTGTGAGCGGAGAACGGTGGATCCTCACGGGCCAACGGCATCAATGTGCCCGGGTGGAAAATGCATGTATTTCCCGGCGCCCGGAGGATCCACGATGAATAGTATGGCCGTAGGTGTTGACATCGCCAAGCAGGTTTTCCAGGTGCACTACGTTGATCCGGAAAGCGGAGAGATCGTGAATAAACCAATCAAGCGAGCGATGTTTCTCGAACACTTTGCGAATCGTGCCCCGTGCCTCATCGGCATGGAAGCATGTGGTGGTGCGCATCACTGGGCACGGCAGCTCATCAAAATGGGGCACGAAGTCAAACTAATACCAGCGGAATTTGCCAAGGCTTTCAACATTCGCAACAAGAGCGATGCCGCGGACGCACGCGCTATCTGGCTCGCCGTTCAGCAACCAGTCAAGCCGGTCGCGGTAAAGACCGAGGCGCAGCAGGCGATGTTGGCGCTGCACCGGATGCGCCAGCAACTTATCAAGTTTCGCACGATGCAGGTCAACAACCTGCGGGGACTGCTAACGGAGTATGGCGAGGTAATGGGCAAGAGTCGTGCTGCACTTGATAAGGCTATTCCCAGCGTACTCGAACGTGTTGCCGAGCGACTGCCTGCGGTTGTTATCGACTCGCTTCGCGAGCAATGGAATGGGTTGACGAAGCTCGATGAGCAGGTTGCGCAGATCGAACGCCGGATGCGGGAGTGGAAGAAAGAGGATAAGGCGGTCAAGGCCATCAGCGAGATCCCGGGCGTGGGGTTGCTGACCGCGACAGCGGCCGTCGCGACAATGGGCGATCCGAAGGCATTCAGCTCGGGCCGTGAGTTCGCCGCCTGGGCCGGTCTTGTCCCCCGGCAGACGGGCTCCGGCGGCAAGGTGATCTTGCACGGCATCTCGAAGCGCGGCGACACCTACCTGCGCACGCTGCTGATTCACGGTGCGCGATCGGTGTTAGAGCACGCGAAAGAGCCTGGTCCGTGGGTCGAGCAGATGATCAAGCGCAGACCCAAAAATGTCGTGATCGTCGCGCTCGCAAACAAGATGGCTCGCACAATCTGGGCGGTGCTTGCTCACGACAGGCCATACCGCAGGGACTACGTAAGTGTGAAGCCCGCCTGAATGGTGTTTGATGTAGAAGATTAACGTTTGAACACGGAGTAAACGTCGAAAGGTTGCGCAGCAATCGAGTGTGATGACCAGTCAGGTAGGACCTGGGACCCGCTAAACCTGCATACTGTCTCGAGCTTCGAGCTCGTTGTAAGAATGAGGAGCGAGTCAGCGGATTTCATAGGGGCCCGCAGCGGCTTTATGGCTGCACGAAGGCCGGATAGAGAGCTGCAGCCCATCCTGTCAGTCTGAACAAACGAAAACTGTTGCAAAACGGGACGCGTTCATAGAGGCAGTATGACTTTCCGCGAAACGAGGGCCGGCCGCGCGTGGGTCATCTACGCGGGTCAATATGACTCCGCGTGACAGGGGCTGGCCCCTTGTGAGGAATCAAACGCGGGTTAGCATGACGCCAGAGCCGCACGGTGTGGACAGGGCCACACCCGGCGATATCCATCACGGAGGCCAGCGTGGAACACGATAGCACATTGTATGTAGGGCTCGACGTTCACAAGGATTCGATCACCGTTGCCTACGCGATCGGTGCAGGCGGGGTCGAACTGCTCGGCAAGATCGGGACAACGAAGGCCGATATCGATCGCCTGTGCAAGCGCCTGCAGTCGAAAGCATCACACGTGCGTGTCGTTTATGAGGCTGGTCCGTGCGGCTACGGGTTGTACCGGCAACTGACCGAGCGCGGCTTCGAGAGTATGGTCTGTGCGCCGTCGCTGATCCCGAAGAAGCCGGGTGAGCGCGTGAAGACGGACCGGCGAGACGCGATCAAGCTCGTACGTTCGCTGCGCGCCGGGGATCTGTCGGCCGTGCACGTACCCGGTGTGGAAGACGAAGCATTCCGTGATCTGGCCCGCGCGTGGGCAGCGGTTAGAGAGGACTTGAGACAGGCCAGGCAGCGCCTGAAGTCGTTCCTGCTCGCGCACGGCGTACGCTATACGGGTCGCGCCGACTGGAGTGAAGCACATCGGCGCTGGTTGAGCAGCTATTCGTTTGCCAACACATGGCAGCAACTGGCGTTTGAAGAATATCGACGCACGATTGAGGATCGCCTTGCGCAGTGCGAGCGGCTCGAGGCGGCGTTACGCGAAGCCGTAGTCAACTGGCAGTTTTATCCTGTGGTGCTGGCTCTACAGGCGATGCGCGGCGTGCAATTCGTCACGGCCATCGGCATGGTGTCCGAACTGGGTGACCTGTCGCGCTTCACGCACCCGCGTCAGCTTATGGCGTGGCTCGGCGTGACACCTTCCGAACATTCGTCGGGTAACAAGCGACATCAGGGCAGCATCACCAAAACCGGCAACAGCTATGCCCGCAAGCTGCTTGTGGAGGCAGCATGGAGTTACAGGCATGCAGCGCGCGTCGCACGGCAAATCCAGCAGCGACACGAAGGGCTCCCCAAAGCGATCATCGATCGAGCCTGGGATGCGCAGGTGCGGCTGTGCCAGCGATATCGCAAGCTTGTGGCACGCGGCAAGGACGCCAACATCGCAGTCGTGGCCGTTGCGCGCGAGCTGGCCGGCTTCATCTGGGACATTGCGCGGCTCGCCATGGCGCTCGCGCTGCCGCGCAGCACGCAGCCCGCATGAGCTCGGCGGCAGTCGATATGGGCGAACGATGAACTGATCATAGTTTGAGTTTCCTGAAGGCGGCGTAGCCCGGTACTCGAGCAACCCGCGTGAAAACTTCGCAACGGGCAGAACCCGACCTGCGTCCTAAGATAGCGGCAGGCTCACGAGACGGAATGGAATGAACGCCCCCACTGCGGCTGGTGAGGAAATGCAGGAAGCTGGATCCTCGCGGGCCGACGGCATCAGAGTGCCCAAGGTGGGAGATCATGACGATTTCCCACGGCAAACCGGAGGATCCACGATGAACTATACGACAGTTGGGGCCGATATCGCCAAGAACGTCATGCAGTTGCACTGGGTGGATCCGGATACCGGCGAAATCGTCAACAAGGCAATCAAGCGAGCCGCATTTCTTGAGCACTTCGCGAATCGTGCTCCCTGCCTGGTAGGCATGGAAGCATGCGGCGGCGCCCAGCATTGGGCCAGACGGCTGCTGGAAATGGGGCATCAAGTGAAGCTGATACCGGCGAAGTTCGCCAAAGCGTTCAATATTCGTAACAAGAACGACGCTGCAGACGCTCGTGCCATCTGGATGGCCACGCAGATGCCCGGCAACTCTGTGGCAGTCAAGACGGAGGCTCAGCAAGCCATACTTGCCCTGCACCGGATACGCCAACAGAAGATCAAGTTCCGCACCATGCAGATGAACTGCCTGCGTGACCTGCTGACCGAATATGGCGAAGTGATGGGCAAGAGCCGCGCTTCCCTGGACAAGGCAATTCCTGGAGTGCTTGAGCGGCTCACGGACCGTCTACCTGCCATGCTCATCGAATCACTGCGCGAACAGTGGAATGACCTTCAGAATCTCGACCGGCAGATCGCTGAAATTGAGCGGCGACTGCGGGCATGGTTGAAGGACGACGAGGCATGCAGGAAGATTGCGGCGATTCCGGGCGTCGGGCTCCTGACTTCCACCGCCGCCGTTGCAACAAT
Organism: Paraburkholderia tagetis; assembly: GCF_022213065.1. Taxonomy (GTDB): domain Bacteria; phylum Pseudomonadota; class Gammaproteobacteria; order Burkholderiales; family Burkholderiaceae; genus Paraburkholderia; species Paraburkholderia tagetis. Next base: position 33,872 of record NZ_JAKLJA010000047.1, on the reverse strand, counting down.
GGGTGACCCGAAAGCGTTCAGTAGCGGCCGCGAATTCGCGGCGTGGCTCGGCCTCGTACCAAAGCAGGTGGGCACCGGAGGCAAGACCGTACTGCTGGGCATAAGTAAACGCGGTGATACATATTTGCGGACCTTGCTCATTCACGGCGCACGCAGCGTGCTCTCGCACTCCCGGGAGCCAGGTGCATGGATCGATCAACTCACCAGACGGCGACATCGCAACGTGGTAATCGTCGCTATCGCGAACAAGATGGCCCGCACCATCTGGGCCATCCTTGCTCACGGGAAACCATACGAAAAGGGCCACGCCAGCACAGCGGCGTGATTGTGAGACGAACTAGAAATCAGTAAAACCCTTTACAGGACGGATTGCACGTCCAAAGGTTGCGGTGGCAATCGAGTGTGATGACATGACAGGTCGGACCGGAACTCGCACAGCCTGGATTACAGAGAGAGCCTTGAGCTCGTGGACGGAATGAGGCGCGAGTCAGCGGATTTCATCGGGGCCCGCAGCGAAGCAGGCTGCAAGAAGGCCGAATGTAGAGCTGCAACCTATCCTGTCACCGAACACACGCGAAAACCCTCGCAAACGGGGGCGTTCATGTAGAACTCTGTAATGCGGTACCCAATCCGCGCATGTCAGTGTGATCCACCGTCGGTTTTACTGCTACGTCGCCCTCAGGAAATTCGAATGCCTGATCGAGAAAATTTGAAAACCGATCGTGCTTGACAAGGAAAGTCATATCAGTTTTCTAAGTAGCCTTTGCGCTTGGGCGATCTGTTTGCAGATTCACGCGCCCTCTCAACATGGCAGACCGCCTCTCCGTGCTGGCACCAGACTTCGCGTGCGTCACCCACACCTCTCGTCACTCGGCGACCGAATCGGGACAACACGCCGATTGGGGTTGTGGTGCAAATTCGGTAGTCGGGCGAGAAATCGCCCAAATTTTTGTGACCTCAACGAGCTGAAAGAACCGCCATCCAGATCGAGGACGAAGTGGTATCTTTGAGGTGCACGCTGGTGAGATCGAATTGGCCTTTGCGAATGCAATGCATCAGTTCAATTCCGGGGAGAGTAACGGCGGCGTCCCGGAACCGCTTGAATCCGAGCATCACGTTCACCCGCGATTTGATGTGACGATGATCCTCCTCGATCAGGTTGTTCAGGTACTTCGAGGATCGCAATTTCGTCCGCGTGGGTAGTGACTCGTCGCCCTTCATCTCGCGGACCGCCCGATGAGATGCCGCGTAGCCGTCCAGCGTGATCGTTTCAGGAGCGCGCCCCTGAGTCCTGATCGCTTTCACGAAGAACGCCTTTGCTTCTGCCACATCGTGCCTGGCGCTGAGGCGAAAATCGATCGTCTTTCCCGCTCGGTCAACGGCGCGATATAGATAGGCCCATTTGCCGCGAATCTTCACGTAGGTCTCGTCGACTCGCCACGACGCGCCGGCTACCGTGGCCAACCGATTCCAGCGCTTTACGAACTCCAGCGTGTTGCGCTTCACCCAACGCAGGATCGTAGTGTGAGCGAGGGACAGGCCGCGCTCAGCCATCATCTCGACAAGATCGCGCAGACTGAGCTTGTAGTGCAGGTACCAACGCACGCAAAGCACGATGACTTCGCGGTCGAAATGACGCCCGTTGAACAACCATTCGAGATCTTTCAACTTGCTCATTGGCTCGCGGTCGTCAAAAAATTCAAGGGTAACAGGCCGACGCATCGGATTTGCACCACAACCCGGTCGCCTACGGTGCCCGTCTTGCCAGGATTGACACTACGGAGCACGCTCACCTCGTCGCGGTAAAACGCGTCCCCCAATTGTGATCGCGGTAGCTCGCGAACTGGCAGGTGTTGCATTGCTGCGCAAGTTCATCCAGCGTCGCCGGTGTTCGTCGGTACATTCGCCAACTTCACACGGTCTGTCTCTCCGCGGTAAGGCATCGCTGTTCGCCTTGACGCAACGCAATATCGCGAGCGCCGGCTTTCAGCGCGCTAGCGCCGGCATCCATGGGATGCACGATTAGGCCGTTAGTTGTGTTCATTGGACCGTGCCTCGCGGACTCGCATCCCGTCCAACAGGAAGATCGTCAATCGCAAGTTCTGGCAGAAGCTGCGCGAGATATCTGTTAATGATCCTCTGATCGACCGCCCAGATTGGTTATTGGGCAACGCCCAATCTTGCCCCTGCAGCAAGCGGCCGTCCTTCTGAATCGATGGTGTGTGGCGGCAGCTTCATCATCACGGGTCGATCGAGGAACCTGCGCTGCTCGCCGGGTATCAGGCCGAGACTTCGTGTGCCTCTTGCGGTGCCGACGCCTCTGAGCGTCGGATGCGATTGAGGGATGCATGCGATTCGTGCATGCATCGACCGTTCTTGATTACCAGGAAGACCTTACCCCGTGGTGCCCTCCCGAAGACCGCGCCGTAACTATACCGTCTCGGCAACGCCGAGGGGTTCGCTCGACGGCACCTGCGTCGCCGCCCCGCTACGCCATGACGACATTGCAAGCTCGGCCAATTCCAGCGCCTTCACACCGTCCTCGATTGTCGTGCGCACCGGCGTTCCCTTCGTGAGCGCCTCGACGAAATGAGCCATCTCCGCCGCATAAGCTTGGCGGTAGCGCTCGAGAAAGAACGGCTCCGGCACATCCGTCGAGATTCCTCCGCCGAGCCATGCGCTCACTTCCGTGGGCCGCACGTTGCCTGCCTGGAGCATGCCCTTGCTGCCCAGCACCTCGAAGCGCTGGTCGTAGCCATACGCCGCGCGCCGCGACGTGTTGATCTGGCAGAGCAACCCGCGCTTCGTGCGGATCGTCACAGCGGTTGAGTCGATGTCGCCAGCCGCCGCCACTACCGGATCGGTCAGGCAGCTGCCTGTGGCGTGCAGGCTCTGCGCCTCATCGCCCATGATCCAGCGGAACACGTCGAAGTCGTGGATCAGCATGTCCTTGAAGATCCCGCCCGAGCTCTTGATGTAGTCGACGGGCGGCGCGCCCGGGTCGCGGCTGGTGACAATCAGCATCTCAGGAACACCGATTTCGCCGGCCTCGATACGCGCCTTCAGTGCCGCGAAAGTGGGATCGAAGCGGCGCTGAAAGCCGATCATGCAAACCACGCCATTGCGGCGCACGGCCTCGGCGCTCTCGCGCGAGCGGGCGATGGTCAGATCGACTGGCTTTTCGCAGAACACCGCTTTGCCCGCGTTCGCGGCGGCAATGATCAGATTCGCGTGCGTGTCCGTGCTCGAGGCGATCACCACGGCGCCCACCGCGGGATCGGCCAATGCCTGCTCGACGCTAGCCACTTGCGCGCCATGCGTCTGCGCGAGCGCCTGTGCCGAAGGTGCGTGCATGTCGACCACGTATTTCAGGCGCGCGCCCGGTTGCCGCACCAGATTCGACGCGTGAATCTTGCCGATGCGCCCTGCTCCAAACAATGCAAATTCAATCATGCTCTTCTCCGGTTTCAATGCCTTCATCAAAATAGGGCTCATGCCTCGCGGCATGAGCGGTGAATCGCATAGGGGCGAACTCAACGCCCCGAACGCTCAAAAGGAATGATTCACGCCGAGATACGCGCCCGTTTGCGAGCGTCCCGGCAATGGGTTGTCGAGATTGTCGTTATTCGATCCCGGGTTGTTGTTCGCCACCGAGAAGTTCGATCCGCTCGCGTTGTACACATGCGCAACCGTCGCGTAAAGCAGCGTGCGCTTCGAGAGGTTGTAGGTCGTGCCCAGCGCGATCATCGTCGCGTGGCCCGAGGGATCGTGCGTCGCATCGCCCGCCCCTGAGCCCACGTGCACGTAATAGACCGCGCCATCGACGCTCAGCGCCGGCGTCACGCGATACTTCGCGCCCGCCCAGTAGTGGTCGGCGTTGCTCGCAAGCCCTGCCGGCGTGTCCGGTGCATTGAGGTGCGTGTACGCGGCCTGCAGTTCCAGCGAGCTCAAATAGAGATTCGCGCCCGCGAAGAATTCGCGCGAGCTCACGAAGACATTGCTCATCTTGCCGTTCGCGTCGCGAATCTCGTCGTACATGCCGCGCAGCATGAACAGCGAGTTCGCGTAGGTTACCTGAATGCCGTCGCTGCGGCCCACTTCGTTCGGCGCGCCCAGATTGAACCCGCCCGCCTGGTTGCCAAGCGTGTATTGCGCGTGAACGCTGAATCCCGCCCAAGAGGGCGACTGATATTCGATGTTGTTGCTGGTAATCGGCACGTTGCGGCTGCGCACCAGCGCCGTCGACGAATAGGCCTGTTGCAGCATCGGGTCGAAATCCCACTGGTCATTGGCGATGAACAGGTTGCGGCCCATCGTGAACTTGCCGAACTGGTCGTTCTGCACGCCAACCAGCGCCTTGCGGCTGAACAGCCGGCCATTGCCATCGCCGGCCGTTCCGGACATCAGATTCGTCCCCGATTCGAGATTGAAGATGATGCCGTAGCCGCCGCCGATATCCTCGCGGCCCAGCAGCCCGAAGCGGCTCGCGCCCCAGTCGCTGCTCTCCGCACGAAAGCGCGACGCCGTGGTGCCGGTGCCCGTCTGCACCTGGCTCAGGTAGTCAAAGCCCGCATCCGCCACGCCATAAAGCGTGACCGAGCTCTGTGCGTGGGCTTGCAGGGCCGCGAGGCTCATCGCGGCCACTCCGATCTGTACTGCCTTTTTCATCGCGTCTCCAAACGTGTTTTCGTTCTTGCATTGAGTTGTCCCCTCACGCGACGGACGGCGCATTCGTCGTCCGCAACGTGAGGGCGGTACGTTTCATTGCCTTTTTATTCGCATGACTAAATACATAAAGCTTGAATGCTCGACTGCGCTTGCTACTGATTACATCTTCGGACCGCGCTATTGCGGGTTACCGGACTGCTACCCCACTCACCTGCCCGCGAGCATCCACTCGTGGGCCGGATCGTTTTTGAAATGCCACACGCGCTTCGGTCCAGCCATCACGTTGAGGTAGTAGCCGTGGTAGCCGTGCGGCATCACCACCGGGTGATAGCCGCGCGGCACCATCACCATGTCGTGGTCCTCGACGGCCAGTGTCTCGTCGAGGTCGCGCGCGTCGGTGTAGACGCGCTGAAAGCCGAACCCTTGTGGCGGATCGATCCGGTGATAGTAGGTCTCTTCAAGAAAGCTCTCGACGGGAATGTCATCGGCATCGTGCTTGTGCGGCGGATAGCTCGACGAATGCCCGGCCGGCGTCAGCACCTCGACCACGAGCAGCGATTCCGCTGGCTCGGTTTGGGGGAGGATGTCGCACACGTAGCGCAGGTTCGCGCCGCTGCCCCGCGTCGAACGCGTCATCGTGCCCGGCTCGATCAGCCGTGCTTCCAGACGGCCTTGCGCCGGTGCGCTGGCGAGCCCGACCTCCGCGGCGTCGTGGGCCTCGATCGACACCGCCGTTCGAGGCGGCAAATAGACCGCATAAGGCGACTTCGGCTCGAACACACTGCGGCGCGCGCCGATCTCGCGCCACGCCTGCGCGGGCGTCGTGACGCTCACGACGCCCGTGAGCACAACCACGCAGATTTCCGTTTCGCCCGTGTCGAACGAGAGCGTGTCGCCGCGCGTGAAGCGGTGAGCCGCGAAACCCACATGGCGCCACTGCGCGCTTTCCGGCGTGACCTGGGCAATGAGCCGCCCGCTTCGGTTTCCCTTCACCAGCAGACTCATGCGGCCTCCGCGCGTGCCTGCACGCCCTCGACGAGCGCCTGCAGACGCCGGAATCCCGCTTGCGCAAACGGATAGCTCGGCGCGACGGCGGGGTCCTGCTCCGCCTCCACCACGAGCCAGCCGCGATACCCATGCCCGCGCAGTTGCTCGATCAGCGGCGCAAAATCGATCGCCCCATCGCCCGGCACAGTGAACGCGCCGTGGATGACCGCATCCAGGAAACTCCAGTCTCGGTTGCGTGCCGCCTCGACGATCTCTGCGCGCACGTCCTTGCAATGGACGTGGCAAACCCGCCCGATGTGCCGTGCCAGCAGCGCGGCCGGCGCCGCCGCGTCGAATCTCGAGCGGCTTGCGCCGAATGCGGCGTGACCGCTGTCGAACAACAGGCCGACGTCGTGCGAGGTCAACGCCATCAGCCGGTCGACGTCGTCGGGCGTTTCGACATAGGCGCCCATATGGTGGTGATAAGCGAGGCGCACGCCGCGCGAGAGCGTAAAGCGCGCAAGCGTATCAAGGCGCTTCGCATAGGCGCGCCATTGCTCGTCCGACGTGAAGCGCGGGCGCGCATACAACGGCACGCCACGATCGCCCTGAATCGAGCCCGATACTTCGCCGTACACCATCACCGTGGCCCCGCCTTGCGCGAGCAATTCCAGATGCGGGGCGACCACAGCGATTTCCTCGTCGGCCGATCGTTCGACGAGACGCCCTGAATACCAGCCCGAAACCAGCTCCAGCCCATGGCGCGACAGCACTTCGCGCAACACGCGTGGCTCGCGCGGAAACTTGTTGCCGAGCTCGAAGCCCTTGTAGCCAATCTCGCTGCCCTCGGTCAGTGCGACTTCAAGCGGCGTCTCCCCGCCGAGCGTCGGGAGGTCGTCGTTGAACCAGGAGATCGGATTGATGCCGATTTTCACGTCGAAACGGTGTACTGCGATGTCATGTGCGATCGTCATTGCGAGACCTTTTGCATCTGTTTGTTCCGTTCATAATCGGCACGCGCCGAGCGCACCGCTTCGCGTTCTGAAACCTCCGGCACCGCGACCTCCCACCAGCATCCGCCTTCCTTCGTGGTGCGCGCCGGGTCCGTGTCGATACAGACCACATAGGTGCGATCCGAGGCCCGTGCCCGCTGTATCGCTGCTTCGAATTCCTCAATATTTCTGGCATGCTCCGCGTGCGCACCCAGTGCGGCCGCATGAGCCGCGAAGTCGATCGGCGGTGCGCCAAGCGGGCCCTGCAGACAGTCTTCGAGCAGATTGTTGAACGGCGCGCCGCCACATGCCTGCTGAAGCCGGTTGATGCATCCGTAGCCACGGTTGTCGAGCACGACCACGATGAGCTTGCGGCCGAGCATGACGGAGGTGGCGATCTCGCTGTTCATCATCAGATAACTGCCGTCGCCCACCATCACGATCACCTCGCGATCGGGCCGCGCCATCTTCGCGCCCAGCCCGCCCGCGATTTCATAGCCCATGCACGAATAGCCGTATTCCACGTGGTAAGCGCCGGGATGGCCTGCGCGCCAGAGCTTGTGCAGCTCCGCGGGCAGTGTGCCGGCCGCGCACACGACGATGTCGTGCAACGGCGAATCCCCGCGCGAACGCTGCACGGCGCCGATGACTTCGGCGTCGTAAGGCAGTACGCCTTGCTCGAGCGTTTGCCTGCCCGTCAATTCCGCCACCGTCGCGCGCCAGCCGCGCGCCGCCATGCGTGCCTGCTCGCGCCACGCCTCGTCGCTTTGCCACGCGGCGTGCCCGCTTGCTTCGTATTGGCCGCCGCCCCCCAGTTCGCGGGAGAGCGCATTGAGCGCGAGCCGTGCGTCGGCGATCAGCTCGACGCCGCCGGCCTTGCCCGCGTCGAAGCCGTTCACGTTGATGGCAAGCGCCGCTGCCTGACCGAAGAGCGAGTGCGAGCCGGTGGTGAAATCCTGCAGGCGCGTGCCCACCGCGATCACGAGATCCGCTTCACGCGCCATCGTGTTGGCCGCGGGCGAGCCCGTCACGCCCACGGAACCCAGCTGCAAGGGATGGTCCCATGCGAGTGCGCCCTTGCCCGCCTGGGTTTCGCATACGGGCACGCCGTGCCGCTCGCAGAACGCGCGCAGCGCCGCGGACGCTTTGGCGTACAGCACGCCGCCGCCCGCGACCATCAACGGACGCCTCGCGGCGCGCACCGCCTCCGCGGCCGCGGCGAGCTGATCCTCGGCCGGTTGCAGTCTGCGCAGCGTGACGACCTTCGGCTCGAAGAACGCCAGCGGAAAATCGTATGCATGCGTCTGCACGTCTTGCGGCAGCGCGAGCGTAACGGGCCCGCACAGCTCGGGATCGGTCAGGACGCGAATCGCACGGGGGAGCGCGTTCAGCAACTGTGCCGGCGCGACGATCCGGTCGAAGTACCGCGACACGGGCTTCAGGCTATCGTTGGCCGAGATGCCCGCGTCGTGGGGGTCCTCGATCTGCTGCAGCACGGGGTCAGGCGCGCGCGACACGAAGGTGTCGCCGGGAAGCAGCAACACGGGCAAGCGGTTCACGTGCGCGAGCGCCGCCGCGGTGACCAGATTCGTCGCGCCGGGCCCGATCGACGTGGTGCACGCCATCATGCGCCGGCGCATGTGTGTCTTCGCGTAGGCGATGGCCGTGTGCGCCATCGCCTGCTCGTTGTGCGCGCGCCAGGTCGGCAGCGCGTCGCGATACTGATGCAGCGCCTCGCCGATACCGGCCACGTTGCCGTGCCCGAAGATCGCGAACACGCCGCCGAACAGCGGCTCGGGCGCGGAGCCCGGCGCCTCTTCGTCGGCAACGCGCAACGCGGCGAGATAGCGGACGAGCGCTTGCGCCACCGTGAGTCGAATCGTCTGGCTCATGCGGCACACTCCTCGCGTGCAGCCTCGGCCGCATTGCGGCGTGTCTTGCGCCAGACCTGGATCAGGTATTCGAAGTTTCTGCGCACGGCGCCAATCAGTGCAGCATCGTCGATCTCGCCGGCAAGCCATGCGCGCGCCGGCTCATGAAAGATCGTGCGGCCCACCGTAAAGCCCCGGCAGGTGCGGCTCGCGCTCGCCGCCTCGAAACCCGCGGCAAGCTGTTCGGCGGGCGCGTTCAGGCCCAGCAGCACCACGCCGCGGCAGTACGGGTCGCGCGCTTCGATCAATGCGTCCACCTCCTGCCACGCGGCGGCGCTCATCGGCTCGAGCTTCCACCAGTCGGGATAGATGCCGATGTTGTAGAGCCGCTTGAGCGCGCGCACCACCGTATCCGGCGCGCTGGCCCCGCGCCTGGGCGGAATCACTTCGAGCAGCAACTCATGGCCGCTCGCCTGGGTCGCCTCGTAGAGCGCGCGCAACTGGCTCTCCTGTTCGAGCCGCAGCGCCGGTGCGTCGTCCGGGTGATACTGGACGAGACACTTGACGATATGCTCCGCGGGCCAGCTAACCAGCGCCGAGCCAATCGAGCGCCCATGCTCGAACACCAGGGGGTTCGATCCCGGCAGCTCAACGGGGCGGCCCACCCACCAGCCACGCCCCGTGGCGGCGTTCAGTGCGTCTTGCCCGTAGCGGTCGTCGATCAGCACGGCCATCTTGCCCGTATGGCCGCCTTCGCTTTCGGTCTGCCCCACCGCCTGCACGAACAGTTGCTTGAGCGCTGCGATGCGTGACTGCGGCGCGCCACTGTGCTGCGCAAGTTCGAAGAGCTGATTGCGATGGTCGAACGCGAATCCGAGCACTTCGTCGCGTGGCTTGCGCGGCACGCTCACGCGGTGCAAGCGCTGCAGCGCCGCGTCCCGGTCAGGCCGTGCGAGGCTTGCCGCGTTGGCGAGGAAATAGTCAAGCTCGACAGGCGTGGGCATCGCGGGCGCACACGCGTGGCGCGAGACCACCAGGGCGCCGCACGCATTGGCATAGGCACAGCAGCGCGCGTAGTCTTCCTCGCGCAGCCAGCCTTTGAGGAAGCCGGAGAGAAACGCGTCGCCGGCGCCCAGCACATTCAGCACCTCGACCTGCACGCCGCGATAATGCGCGTCGCCGTCCAGATCCGCGGGGATGTCACTGTCGATCACGGTACAGCCGAGCGGCCCCCGCTTCACCACGAGCGTCGCGGCGCTCACCTCGCGCACGCGGCGCAGCGCGCCGAGCAAATCGTCCTCGCCGCCTGCAATGCGGAACTCCTCCTCCGTGCCCACGATCAGGTCGAACTCGGGCAGGATGCCGCGCAGGTGTGCACTGACACCGCCATCCGCAATGAAGCGCGTTTCACCGTCGCCCTTGCTGGCGAGGCCCCACAACACCGGCCGGTAGTCGATATCGAGCACGGTGCGCACATTGTTGCGCCGCGCGTAGCGCAACGCCGTCATGCTCGCGCGATGCACGCCCCCGGTCGAAAAATGCGTGCCCGTAATCAGCAGCGCCTTGCTCGACGCGATGAACGCTTCGTCGAAATCCGTCTCGTCGAGCGCCATGTCCGCGCAATTCTCGCGATGAAACACCAGCGGAAACGTGTCGCGATCTTTCAGGCCGAGCAGCACCAAAGCCGTGAGGCGCTCCATGTCGGCCTTTACATGGCTCACATCGCAGCCCTCGCGCTCGAGGGCTTCAACCAGGAAGCGGCCCATGTGGTCGTTGCCCACACGCGAGAGCATCGCGCTTTTCAGGCCGAGACGCGCGCAGCCGAATGCGATGTTGGCCGAGGAGCCGCCCAGGTAGCGCGCGAAGCTCGTGACGTCTTCGAGCCGTGCGCCCACTTGCTGTGCGTACAGGTCGACGGCGAGGCGGCCGAGACAGATGATGTCGAGCGGGCGTTGCGCAGCGAATGAAGTGTTTCGGTTCATGAAGATTGATGTCCGTAAGGGAATCGGTTGAGCATCCCGGTTCAGCGGGCGCGCCGCTTGCGGTATTGATCGGCGATCACGGCGGCAACGATGATTCCGCCTTTGACGATCTCCTGGATATACGAGTCGATGCCGAGGAAGATGAAGCCACTCGAGATCACGCCGAGGATCAGCGCACCGATCACCGTGCCGGTAATACGGCCCATGCCGCCCGCGAGGCTCGTGCCGCCGATCACCGCGGCCGCAATGGCGTCGAGCTCATACGAGAGGCCCATGCCCGACTGGCTGGTTTGTGCCCGCGCCGACACCACCACGCCCGCCAGCCCGCTCAGGAGCCCCGCGATCGCATAGACGGCAATCAGGTTGCGCCCCACGCTGATGCCCGAGACGCGCGCCGCCTGCACATTGCCGCCGATCGCATAGAGGCATTTCCCGAAGCGGGTGTAGCGCAGCACGATATGAAAGATCAGTGCGGCGGCAAGAAAGATCGCGACCGGGCGCGCGCCCGAGCCGATGGCCGAAAAGGCGTCGGTGAACATGCTGATCGGCTGGCCGTGGGTGTAGTAGCGGGCGAGGCCGCGAGCCGACACCATCATGCCGAGCGTGACGATGAAAGGCGGCACGTTCGAGCGCACGATCAGCGCGCCGTTCAGGAGTCCGCACAGGCTGCCCACCAGCGTGCCCGCCAACACCGGCACGAGCACGGGCAAATCGGCCACGCCGGGAAATACCGTCGCGCCGAAGCCGCCGGCCTGCGCGAAACTGCCCGCCACCATGGCCGACAAGGCCACGAGCGAGCCCGACGACAAATCGATCCCGCCCGCGATGATGACCATCGTCACGCCAACGGCAATGAGGCCGATCTCCGAGACCCGCAGGACCATGATTAGCAGTCCTTGCGGGTTGTACAGGAACGACTGCCCCCGCTCGATCCAGCCGATCGCCTCGAACACGAGCGCGATCGCGACGAGCACGACCAGAATGCTGGTCTCCTGGGGCAAGCGCCACTTGCGCGGCGCGCTGGCCGCCGCTTCGGCGGCGCCATTGATGGTTGATGCACTCATGTCCGTCTCCTTGCCGATGGTCGGCTTCAAATCTCTGGATGCTCAGATGTGCTCGCCCGAGGCGAGTGTCATGATGTTTTCCTGCGTTGCCAGCTCGCGAGGCAGGATGCCGCTCACCCTGCGCTCGTGCATGACCACGACGCGGTCGCTCATGCCGATGACCTCGGGCAGCTCCGAGGAAATCATGACGACCGCCACGCCGTTTCTGGCCAGTTGCGTGATGAGCGCGTGAATCTCGGACTTCGCGCCCACGTCCACGCCGCGCGTGGGTTCGTCGAGAATGAGGATCTTCGGCTGGTTGAGCAGCCACCGCGCGAGCAGCACCTTTTGCTGGTTGCCGCCGCTCAGGTTCTCAATGATCTGCGCGAGCCCCGGCGTCTTGACCTTCAGGCTCCGGCACAGCGCCTCGCATTCCTCGTTCACGCGCTGCTGCTTCACGAAGCCGAGCGCGCTATGGCGCTTGAGCGCGGTGATCTCCATGTTCTCGCCCACGGAGAGCTGCAAGAACAGACCCGTGCCCTTGCGGTCCTCGGTGAGGAACGCAACACCAGCGCGAATGGCGTCCGCGGGCGAGCGGATCGTCTTCGGCTTGCCTTCGAAAAGGATCTCGCCGCTGTGAGCCGGATAAACGCCGAAGATGGCTTCCATGACTTCGGTGCGCCCCGAGCCCATCAAGCCCGCCACGCCGAGAATCTCGCCATAGCGAACGTCGAAGCTCACGCCCGAGAACACGCCGCGCCGCCCCAGATCGCGCACGGCGAGCGCCACCTCGCCGATCGGCACCGTTTCCTTCGGGAACACCTGGGTGAGCTCGCGGCCGACCATGGCGGCGATCAGCGACTGCTTGTCGAAGCGGCTCGCCTCGCGCGTGACGATGTGATGCCCGTCCCGGAAGATCGAGATGTCGTCCGCGATCTGGAACACCTCGTCCATCTTGTGTGTGATGTAGATGATCGCCTTGCCGCGCGTCTTGAGCTCCGCGATGATGCGAAAGAGGTGCTCGACTTCCTTGTCCGTGATGGCCGAAGTCGGCTCGTCCATGATCAGCAGATCGGAGTCGAACGAGACGGCCTTCGCGATCTCCACCATCTGCCGATTCGCGATGCTGAGCCTGCCGAGCGGCGTTTGCGGATCGATCTCGATGCCGAGCTGCGCGAACAGCTCGCGCGTTTGCCGGTTCAGCGCGCCGTGATTCACGAGACCCAGCCGGCCGCGCGGCTCGCGGCGAATCCAGATGTTTTCGGCCACCGTCATTTCCGGCAGCAGATTGAGCTCCTGGTGAATCATCGCAATGCCGCGGTCGAGCGCGTCGCGCGGCGACTTCAATGCGATGGGCTCGCCCTTGAAATGCAGCGTGCCGCCGTCGGGCGTATACACGCCCGCGATGATCTTCATCATCGTGGACTTGCCGGCGCCGTTTTCGCCCATCAGGGCATGAACGCGCCCCGCCCGGATCTCGATGGACACGTCCTGGAGCGCGATGACGCCCGGAAACGCCTTGCGGACATGTCGCGCCGCCAGCAGCGGCGCGGCATGGCCGTGAAACACAGGGGGCAGCTCGCTGCGCCGCTCGGCCGGACGCGATGCGGTGAACGTCGAATCTTGCATGGTTACCCTCGCCTGACCTGGCAAATGAAGCGATGGAAGCAATCGGACGACTGGCGTCGTCCGCCGCGAAGCCGCGTGGATCAGCGGTTCACGAAGCCCTTGTAGTTCTCCGGCGTCACGAGCTGATAGGGAATCCAGGCCTCGCTTTGCACGCCCTTGTCGCCGCCTGCCAGCTTCGCGGCCATGTCCACGGCCGCCTTGCCCTGGCCCTTGCCGTCCTGAAACACGGTCACGGCGAGGTCGCCCCTGGACATCGCAAAGAGCGCGTCCTTCGTCGCATCCACGCCGCCCACCAGCACCGTCTTCGGCGAGACGCCGGCCTGGCGCATGGCGATCAGCGCGCCCAGCGCCATCTCGTCGTTATTGGCGGCGATGGCGTCGAACTTCTTGCCCGCGCTCAGCCACTGGCTCATCAGGTTGATGGCCTGGCTGCGATCGAAATTGGCGGTCTGCTCCGCAACGACATGAATGCCGGGGTTCTTCGCCACGATGTCCTTCACGCCGCGGGTACGGTCGCGCGTGGCGTCGGTCGAGAGCTCGCCGAGCATGAGCGCGATATTGCCGTGGCCATTGAGCTTCTTCGCGAGGTACTCCATTTGCAGATGGCCCGCCACGAGGCTATCGGAGCCCACGAAGTACGCGCCGTTGCCAAGCGGTTCGTCGGGCTTGCGGTTGACGTAGACGATGGGGATGCCGGCTTTGCGCGCGGCATCCGTCATGCGCTTCGTAGCCGAAGCATCGGCGGGGTTCACGATGATCGCGGCCACGTGCTGTGCCACGAACGCTTCGACCTGGCTCACCTGGCGGCCGACGTCGCCCTGCGCGTCTTCGAAGTCGAGGCTCACGTTCTTCGCCTTGCCTTCGGCCGCCATGGACTCGCGCACTGTCGTGAGGAAGTTGTCGTCGAAGTGCGCCATCGAAACGCCTATCGTCGTGCCTGCGTAAGCTGCAATGGGAAGGGCTGCCGCGAGCGCGAGCAGGGACCGGCCGAGGAAGTTCATGATTGTCTCCATCCATTTGTTTGCGGCTCTGTTTTTTGGGCGCACAGAGCCTTTCAAGCCGTGCGGTGCACGGTCTGCCACTGCTTCGTTGCGGCTTGTTTGCCGACTCGTTTGCCGGCGCGGCGCGTCCGCGTCCGTGGCCAGGTATCAGGCGGCCTGGCGCAGGCTCGCCGCTTCGAGGGCCTCGCCGATATAGGCCATGCTTGCGGCAAGGAGCGGCTCGATGTCGGCGGCTTCGGCAATTTCCTCGGCGAACGGCTCGAACGAGGCGTAGCCGCGATAGCCGCGCGCACGCAGCGTCGCGAGCTGGCGCACGTTGCCGAGCCGGTCGTCGCGGCCCACGAGCACGCGATGGCCGTCACGCATCTCGCTCACGGTCACCGCGCTCGCTTCGACGCCCGAGATGTGCACGAGGCCCGTGAGGTCGGGAAAGAAGATGTCTTCGCCAGACAGGTGATGATGGAACGTGTCGTGCACGAGCCTGAAATGGCGCTCGCCGGCGGCGTCGTAGATGCCCTTCACCGCATCGGACTTGCGGCGCAGCGCGCACTCCCCGAAGCCGAGCGTCTCGACGAGACCGAGCAGGCCGTGGTCGTCGAGGATCGGCTTGAGTTGCGCAAGCGCGTTGACCAGATCGGCGTGACACTCGCTCGCCGTGCGCTTGTCGAGCATCGAGTTGGTCGGGCACATCACGAGCGCCTTCGCGCCGCAACCCGCCGCGTACTTCGCGAGCGCCAGCGCCTCTTCGCGGCGCGTGGCGTCGAACTGCTCGAAGCGCTGCAACGCGTTGATCGAGAGAATCGTGAGACCCGCGCGCTCGCATGCCTCCTTGATCTGGCCGGGGGGCGTGCCGTCGGTGATCTCGACGCCAGGCAGGTCGTTGCGGATCTCGATGGCGTCGATACCCAGACGCTGGCACAGCGCCACATAGTCCGGGAACTTCAATTTCGGCGCGCTCATTCGGTTGAGGGAAAACTGCACTGCCTCGCTCATCGTTGTCTCCAGTGAATGCAAATCGAAAGTTTTATGCGTGGTCTCCCGACCACTTCTAGCCGTTTGATTACGTCCCGGTTCAGCATGACTTGGCTTTGCCGATGTGAGAAAGGTAAGTGACCCATTGACTCGCCTCAACGAAAAGATTGATGATTTTTCGTCAGCGCGAATGCGCGGGAAATCGCCCTTTCGTGGTGCAATTCAGGCAGCAACCGATGCTGCAATGCGAGAGCGCCAGTTGCGCATGCCTCGCGCATCAGGTCGATGAAAATGCGCGACAAAAAAGCACGGCAAAAATACGGAGACACCCATGGCCGCAGCACCCCCACCGCGCCGCAAACGCAGCGCGCGTTTCGTTGAAATTGCCGAAGCGGCGGGCGTCAGTCCCGCAACGGTCGATCGCGTGCTCAACGAGCGCGGCAGCGTCTCCGCGGCCATGCGCGAGCGCGTCGTGAAGGCAGCGCAGCAGCTCGGCGTGCCGCGCGTCTTGCCGCAAACCAGCCATAGCCTCGTGCATATCGACGTCTTGCTGCCGCAGAACAGCACGCCGTTCTTCCAGCGCCTGACACGCGGGCTCGAACGCTCGATGCAGATGCTCGACCGGCGCATCGTGCTACATCGCCAGTTCCTTCCTGAAGCCGACGACGACGTGATCACGCGCGCCATCCTCCGCCCGAACTACAAGCGCTCCGGGCTGATCGTCACGACGCACGACACGGCGCCTGTGCGCGACGCACTGCGCACGGTCATCGCGCAAGGCGAGCCCGTGGTCACGATGGTCACCGATATCCCGGAGGTCGAGCGCGTGCATTACGCCGGGATCGACAACGCCAATGCAGGGCGCACGGCGGGCTATTTCGTCGGGCGGCTCGCCACGCGGCCAGGCCGCGTCCTGCTGATCTGCTCGCGCAAGGACTATCGCGCGCATATCGAGCGTATCAGCGGCTGCCGCACGCAACTGGCCGAGGCGTTTCCCCATCTCGTCTGCGATGCGGATGCGGTTGAAACGCTCGACGACGTGGACCAGTGCCATCGCGCGGTGCTCAAGGAGCTCAAGCGCGGCGGCGTGGTGGGCATCTACAACAGCGGCTATGCGTCGGAGGGCATCGAGGCGGCGCTACGCAAGGTGGGGGCGGCGGGGAAAGTCGTGTGGGTGGGCCATGAGATGCTCGACCGGCATCGCGAGTACATCGAGCAGGGCACCATGGACATGGCAATCGACCAGGACCCGGACGGGCAAGTGATATCCGCATTGCAGCACGTGCTCAATGCGTGCGGCGTGGTGCAGACGCCCGCGCCGCTCGGGACCGTCGAGTTCCGGATATTCTGCTCGGCGAATGTGAGGCGTAACCCCTATCTTGCCGCCGGGCATTGAGCCCCGCTACGCCGTAGCGGGATCGCGCGCCGTTTGCGCTTCGATCTCGCGCCAGAGCTCGCGTATCCAGGCCTGCAGCTGCAGCGATTCGGCCCAACGGTCGGTGGTGTCGTTGCCATCCGCACCAATGATCGCGTAGGGCTGCGGGCCCAGCTCGCAGGTGAACGCGAGCGTATCGTTTTCGCCCGCCCGGCGCCGCCACGAGCGAAAGCCATAGCCCCACCAGCCGAGAAACAGATCCACCCACTTGCGGTGCGGTGCAAACGAGAGTTCGATCTGCACCTGCTCGCGGCTCGCCACGCGTCCATGAAACGCCCATGAATGGTCGAGTATGCGATGCATGAGCGCATGATTCTCGTCCGAGACGGGCCATGCGAACTCGCGCCCGACGAGAAAGTGCGAGATGTCGCCCAATAGCCTGAGATCGGGCCGCGCGTCGAGCAAATCGAGCGTGAAATACAGGTCCGTGGTCATGCGATCGCGATGCGTTTCGATGTAGACCGGAATCTCCACCTGCTCCGCAAGACGACGCCAGCCATCCAGCAATGCAAGCGCTTCGCGAACGGTTCGCGGCCGCACGTCGGGCTGGAGATCGACATGATGGAGGCCGAACTCGGTCGCGAGTTCGAGCACCGGCTGGAGGTCGTCCACGGTCTGTGGAAAACACTGGCCCTCGGCCGCCAGGCCGTACTCGCGCCGCAATTCGGCCAGACGCTTCACGTCCTCGCGGTTCGTGCAGTGTGCACTAACGCCGTCGAAGCCGGCTTGCGCGATCATGCGGACGTTCTCTTCGAGCGAGCGCTCGTAGCCATCGGTGTGTCGGCGCTCCATCGCCCAAAGCGACTGGAACACCAGTAGTCGTTGCGCCATCGTGTCTCCGTGTTGCCGCGTCGGCGCCTCGCCATTCGGGCGTCGTTCACGCGGCGGGATGTTTCGCGTTGCCCTGCTTTCAGAGCAGGCTTTTTAGCTTGACTTCGGGGTTCGCCAACTGCGCCCCGCCTATTGGTGCGCCGCGCTCGACCAGCATCCGCGCGAGGCGCATTTCTCTCGCGAGTGCGCTCGCGAGGCCAAAGCCGCTTGCACCAACCAGCCGCCCTTCCCCATCCTGATCAAAATGAATCTGGGCACCGCTGTCCAGCGTGCGCACGATCGAGCGGCTGCCCAACATGGGCTCGCCAGCGACCTGCAATTGATGGTCGTACTGATCAGACCAGAACCACGGCAATTCGCGGTAGGCATCGCGCGCGCCGAGCATGTTGCGCGCCGCCACCCTCGCCTGGGTTTCGGCGTTGTGCCAGGTCTCCTGACGGATGCGATGCGCGCCGAACCGGCTCGGAAACACCGCGACGTCGCCCGCTGCGTAAACGCCGCGCGCCGAAGTTTGAAGCGCTTCGTCCACGACAATCCCGCGCTCGACTTCGAGACCCGCTACACGCGCGAGCTCGTCTGCCGGCTCGATGCCGATGCCGACGATCACGCTATCCGCATTCAGGACCTCACCTGCTTCGAGTCTCACGGCGAGCGTGCCGTCGTCGCGTCGCTCGAAGCTGCGCGGCGCCGTATTCAGGCGAATCGTCACGCCATTGCGCGCGTGCAAGTCCTGCGCGCTCGCCGCAATCGCGGCCGGCACGGCACGCCCCATCAAGCGCGGGCCGCCCTCCACGACAGTGACTTCGCATCCGAGCGCGCGCGCCGAAGCGGTAACTTCGAGGCCGATAAAGCCGCCCCCCACCACCACTATGTGCGAGCGCGGCGTGAGCCGCTCGCCGATCGCCGCCGCGTCGTCCAGCGTGCGCAGGCATTGCACGCCCGGCTCGCTCGCACCCGGAATCGAAAGCCGCCGTACGTGTCCGCCGGTCGCGAGCAGCAGCGCTTCGTATTCGATGGTCCGGCCATCGCCCAAATGCAGCGTGCGCGCAGCAGGATCGAACGATTGCACGGTCGCCACCACGTGCTCGATATCGTCCTCGCGCCACGCCTCGGGCTCGCGCAGGCCACATTGCGCGGCAGCGCGCTCGCCCGTGAGCAGTCCTTTGGAAAGCGACGGCCGCTCATAAGGCAGATGACGCTCCGTGCCAATCAGCGCGATGCCGCCGCGCCAGCCCGTTTCGCGCAGCGTCTGCGCGGCGCGCCCGCCCACATGGCCCGCGCCGACGATCGCCATGACCCGTTGCGTAGTCATGATTTCAGATCTCGATCAGGATGCGTCCGGCCTCGACCTTCGCCGGATATGTCGTGAGCTTGTCGCAGACGGGCGCGCAGAGTGCGCGTCCATCGCGCACGTCAAAGCGGCCATTGTGCTTCGGGCATTCGATCGTGTGCCCCATCACGAGACCATCGCACAGGTGCACCTGTTCGTGCGTGCAAAGTCCGTCGCTCGCGTAGACGCCATCGTCCACACGGTAGATGGCGAAGGTGCGGCCTGCGTGGTCAAAACGCATGACATCCTCGTCTTCGATGTCGTCGAGCGCAGCCGCGTCGATCCATTGGGTCATGTCGTGTCTCCTTCAGTGATATCGATGTTCGTTGGCGTGCGGATCACGCACGATGTACGCTCAGGTTGTCTCGGGCACGGGCCGCGTCACATGCCATTGCGGGTCGCGCGTCTGGCGCACGAGCGCGGGAATGATCTCCGCGTATGCGGCCAGACTGCTCGGATACGAGGGCGGCATGTCGGCCTTGACGGTCTCATGCAGGCGCGGCAGCGCATGGAACGGCACCATCGGAAACATGTGATGCTCGATGTGATAGTTCATGTTCCAGTACAGGAAGCGAAACGCCGGATTCATCATCACCGTACGGCAGTTCTTGCGATGATCGAGCACGTTCTCCGGCAGGCCGGCGTGCTGCGTCAGCCCGAAGTAGAGATAGAGCCAGGCCCCGTAGAGGCTCGGCAGGCCGATATACAGTAGCGGCAGTACCGAGTGGAACACGAAACACGAGGCGATCACGGCCAGATAGACGATCAACGTCAGACGCGCCTCGCGCACCACCTTCGGCCACTCGGACTCGGGCACGAAGGACTTTTCTTCCGCACCGATGTTGCCGAGCGCCGCCAAAACGATCTTCGGCACTTCGCCCGCCACGTGCTTGATCGCGAAGATATTGAGCAGGAGTGCCATCCAGTCGGTTGGCCGGGGCGCGGCGATCTCGGGATCGCGGCCGACGACGAGCGTGTCGGTGTGGTGCCGCGCGTGCGACCAGCGCGTGACGGTCGGGCGGCGGAACACTTGGAACGAAGCGAGCTGATACACCACGCTGTTCATCCAGCGCGTCTTGAACGCCGTGCCGTGGCCGCACTCGTGCCAGCGCGAATCGGCCGGGCTGCAGTAGAGCGTGCCGTACAGGAAGAACGCGGAAATGGCCCACAGCGAATGGGCGCGCCATGCGAACCATGCGAGCACGCCGCTCGCGACGATCGCCGCGTACCAGATCAGCGTGTCGCGAATCGCGCGCGCGTCGCCGCGCTGCATCAGTGCTTTCATCGTGGGGCGCGGCACGGGGCACTTGTACCATTGTGCGTTGACGAGGCCCGCCGCGTATGCCTCCTCTCCGGCACCGCCAATGAGCCGGTAAGCCTGGCGCCCCGTTACAGCAGACGCCATGCGCGAGCGTGTTTGCGTGTTCGACACCTATGTCTCCTTGATCCGGTTCGCCGCGTCTGAAGGCGGCGTGATTATCGTTGGATCAAACATAAGCCCCGGGCCCCAGGCGCTCAACGGAAACGTTGATGATTTTTCGTCAATCTGGCGGGGCGGGAAGGGAAACGGCAACGCAGCGCGACGCGCCACCCTGCCGTGCCTGGGCGACCCGACGCTGCGTGGCTGCCGCGCCCTTGGCGCCGCGTTGCCATCAATCGAACTAGACGTGGAATCCCTTCACGTGCTTGCCCCTTATTCAAGGAGTAGACAAACATCGTCTGTTCACTGTTCCTGAGGTGGCCGCCCAGGGTGCGAAGACTCCAGAACAGCGTCTTGAATTCGCTCGCCGAGATGGATCGCTAGAACAGTTCGCGCTTGGCGACGCGCCGGCGCACGTTCGACTTGCGAGTTTCGCCTCGGGTGTCAATTAGGTTAAATGCAATGGACAGCCGGGTGACCAGAAATGATCGTGGCGTGGGATTGCGGAGTACGGATATGGGTGCAAAGGCAGCAACCGTGCGACACGCGATGCCGAGATACGCAGTGGTTATAACCTGCGCGAGCGCGAGTGTTACCCCAAAACGTGGCGCACAACAGAGCTATTATGATAAGTTTTCTAAGTAGGCTTTGCGCTCGATCGATCTGTTTGCCGGTTCACTCCCCCTCTCTACCAGACCGCCTCTCTGTGTTCGCACCAGCCTCCGCGCTACGGCACCCCCATCTCTCACACTCTGCGACCGAATCGGGACGACACGCCGATTGAGTCCGCACGAGTCGCAAGGCATGCGATCCGAAGACTCGCTCTTGCCACCTAGCTCGGCGGACGTTACCGTGTAACCGCTACAAGGTTCTATATGTAGTACTTATTATGTCGGAACACGGTGCAGCACAGGCTTTCGTTCGCGTCGAATATCGAGCCCGGTTGCGGCATCATCGAGTCTCGTCTGGCGCGTCTTGACTGGTCAGGCGGCTTTGCCAGGCGCAGGTTCCTTGATGTTCCCGCGCCAATGCCCTGGAATCTGAACCGGGTACATC
The DNA here is from genome assembly GCF_022213065.1 of Paraburkholderia tagetis. Taxonomy (GTDB): domain Bacteria; phylum Pseudomonadota; class Gammaproteobacteria; order Burkholderiales; family Burkholderiaceae; genus Paraburkholderia; species Paraburkholderia tagetis. The sequence goes on along the minus strand of NZ_JAKLJA010000047.1, from coordinate 12,655 downwards.
GAGTACCCGTTAGCGCGTTTTCGTTCCTTGCCCCGCCTGGATGGCGTCATCAACCGCGCCCAGGTCATCGAAGCACCCCCTCAGCAACCGTTCCTGGGCCTCAAATTTCCCGGAATTCCTGTTCTCGAGCTTCTCAAGATTCTGGAGCTTCCACCGGATGGCCGGCATGTCCTTCAGGTGCGCGTATGGCATGAGGCCCCAGTCGGGGGCCAGCCGCACGAGCGAAAGGAGAAACTCGCGATGCCGTTGCGAGAGCGCCCGGGGAAGCTCGTGATGGAGTCGTGCCTGAATCGTATGGAGCGTATCGACAGAGACCTCCTCAAGCGTCATGCCGGCGAACTCCGCGTCATGCGCCGACTCCAGCGACTTCGGTCTTGCGCCAAGCAACTCGTGAACAGGCCTGTCGTGACCAGCCAGGTAGCCGACAAAGGCATCGACGAAGTCATCTCGAAGACCGAACGTCTCATACATGTGCATCACATCAAAGATGTCTCGTGGATGCTGCCGGTCCATCGCGGCGACCAGCTTGCTTCCGTACAGCTCCGCCTCGTGCAGGGTCGGCAACGCCAGGTCGACATTGAACTTCTCGCGTGCAGCCGGAACAAGCTGGCGCGACTGCGGCCTCAGCAGCGTGCCGCGAAAGACATAGTTGACTTCAACCTTCACCGATGTCTCATCGGAAAAAACGGTCAGCTTTACATCACTGCCCTTTTGCTTGCCGTTTGCCGCAGCCTGGCTGTACTTCGCGTTGAAGCCCTGTCTTTCGATGGCGGCCTTCGCGCGTGCGAGCTCCTCCCCGATGTGCTTGAGCGCTTCGTCCCGATCCGGCACGTGATCGGTGTAGACAACATCGATGTCCACCGACAGCCGGGGCAGGTTCTGCAGGAACAGGTTGATCGCGGTACCGCCCTTCATCGCAAAGTTCGGTGTGTCGAAGACGTCGGGCGCGATCGACAGGAGCAGGCGGACCGTGTCGAGATAGATGTCGTTCATTTTGGATTCAGGGTAAGGCGTTCACCGTCCTTGTTCACGTTAGACCACCGCGTCCCGGAGCCCAGCCGCTCGACGTAGCGCTGCAGGTCCTCGCCCCAGGGATAGTCGCTGCTCTTGCCCAGGTCCCGAACCAGACGGACGACCTTGACGCGCTTGCAGTGCGTCATGAACTGCCCGAGTACGGCCGGCCGGATATTTCTCAGCGAAGGCATCAGGTTGATCGCTTCCTCCAGCGATTGCCCTTTGCCGATGTCACTGGCGAGTTCGAGCAGCGCGCGTTCCGGAACGGAAACGAGCACGTGCGGATTGCCGCCCGGCAGGGGCTTGAGTCCCGTGTCGCAAGGCAGCTCGTTGTCGAAGATGTTGGTCGTCTGGAACGAGTAGCGCATGTGCTGCTCAACCCACGACGGGATCTCGTACGGCTTCTGCGCCCAGAGGACGACTTTCGCGCGGAAGGCGATGTTGTGACGCACGCCTTGCCAGTCGAGTGCCGTCTTGCCCCCGACGTGAAGACCCGGCACCCTCCGGCTGAGGTACGCGATGATGCCGTCGCGGCTGGGGCTGTCGCCCTTGAGCAGGTAGGCGCCCTTGGACAGCCGCTGCAGCCAGCCGGACTTGACCATATAGGTCGCCAGAGCCGGGCTGACGCCCATATCTCCGAGCATTTCCGTGTCGAGCGGTTGCCCGCGTGGCGCCTCCTCCATGAGGCGCTGAAGCGTCTTGCTAGCCATGGACCCTCCGGCCGCGTGGTTTTCTTCGGAATTAACCGGGAAAGTCTTTAGTTTATCAGATTTTTTAACGACACCTGGTCGGGCTGGGGACAATGGCTGAAGCAATTAAATTAGGGGCGTATCACTGACTGGCAACACCTCAAGGTGCCTTGTGCATCAACGCACGGTGCCTCACGCCCGGAGCGAGACACCGGGACGATAATGATGTTTGGATTTTTCTGCTAATTTGCAAGTTTATTTTAGATTTTACGAATATTCCACGCGCTCAAGGAAATCAACCGGGGCGGACGCCGGATCCGCGACCGGATATGGGCCTTCTGCGCGTACCAGGCGGCGGCCGGGCGCCCAGTGTCATCATTCCTTGACGCCGAACACGCAGTTGCTCTGTGGGTTTCTGCTGGAGCGCGCCGGCTATGCCTGACAGCGAATGGCGCTCGCCAGCCCAGTCAGGCTTGTCGAAGAGCCTGCCTCCTGCTTGCCGACCTCCCGTTTTGCGGAGCCACGCAAAACTTGAATCATGTCAGATACGCCTCACGCTTCCGGGCGAAGGTCCCAGGGCGGTACGCGAAACGCGTCTGACAGGAAGTCGATCAGGCAACGCACTTTTAGCGGCAACTGCTTCCGGCTTGGATAGACTGCGTAGATTCCGAGTTCGATTGAACGATATTCCGGCATCAACCGGATCAGCCGTCCGGCCTTCACGTCCTCGCCAATCATGAAGTCCGGCTGCAGGATGACGCCACCATCGCGCAGCGCGATGGCGCGGCACGTGTCGCCGTTGTTCGAATACACACGGGCTTCCGTGCGCACCAGCACCTTGCCGTCCGGCCCATGAAAGTGCCACTCGTCGCGGCCGGACAAATGCGTGTAGGCAAGCACACGGTGTGCGGCCAGATCGCGCGGATGGCGCGGCGCTTCGTGGCGCGCGAGATAGCCGGGCGAGGCGCACACAACCATCGCGGTCGAGGCCAGCTTGCGACACACCATCGACGAATCCGGCAGCGTACTGATCCTCACGGCCAGGTCGTAGCCTTCGTCGACGAGATCGACGACGCGGTCGTTCAGCGTGATGTCGAGGTCGATCTGCGGCCAGGCGGCCATGAAGTCGCCCCATAGCGGGGCAAGATGCGACACGCCGAAGCTGAGCGGGACGTTGACCCGCACCAGCCCGCCAGGCACCTGCGTGCGCGAGCTCACCTCGGCTTCCGCATTGTCCATCGCCTCGAGAATTTCGCGCGCCCGCTGGTAGAACAGGCGCCCCTCTTCCGTCAATGACAGACGGCGCGTCGTCCGGTGCAGGAGTCGCACCCCGATGCGCTGCTCAAGCGATTCGACATAGCGCGACACGGCCGCCTTCGACATCCGTAACGTATCGATGGCGCCGACGAAGCTGCCCGCGTCGACGACTGCGACGAATACAGCCATTTCCTGACTTCGGTCCATCTATTGTCTCGCTTGTCGGGATTATCAATCCACAGTACCCAAGTTTATCTCCATTACTGTGATCAATAAAATCTGCCCATCCCATCTCACGCGGAAAGCAAGGCGCAAGTCATGAAGCTCACTGCCATCGCGCCGGCCTGGCGCGCGAAGTAACGCCATCGAAGCCCCTCGACTCATGGACATCCTGCACAACGACATCCCCTCAGGTCTCTCGTTCCGCCTGCGCCCGGCGGCGGGCCAGGCGGCCGCCCGGCTTTTCCTGCTTCACGGCGTGGGCGGGAACGAAACGAACCTGATGCCGCTCGCGCAAGCGCTCGACTCTCGCCTCGAACTCGTCTTCGTGCGCGGACCGCTCACGCTCGGCCCGGGACAGCACGCCTGGTTCCATGTCCGCTTCAGCGCACAAGGTCCCGTCATCAACGCCGGGCAGGCCGACGAGAGCCGCACGCGTCTGCGCGAACTGGTGCGCTCGCTGGCGCGCGCCGACGCCCCCGTGGCCCGGCCTGCCGTGATGGCCGGCTTCAGCCAGGGCGGCATCCTCAGCGCGAGCGTCGCGTTGTCCGCGCCCGAAGACGTGCCGCGCTTCGCGATCCTGAGCGGCCGCATTCTGCCCGAGATCGAGCCGCATCTCGCGTCCCCGGACCGGCTCGCGCCGGTCTCGGCTTTCATCGCGCACGGCCAGTATGACGACAAGCTGCCCGTGAGCTTCGCCGAACATGCCGATGGCTGGCTCACCCGCCTCGGCGTCGAGCACGACACGCGCCTGTACCCCGTCGGCCATACGCTCAGCGCCGACATCGTGGCTGACTTCTCGCGCTGGATCCACCAGCAGATCACTCTCGACTCACCCAACCGGAGCCCATCATGACCGATACCCGCACCGCCCCGTATGCCGCTCTCCTCCTGCGCCTCGCGCTCGGCCTCATGTTCGTCGCGCACGGCCTGACCAAGCTGCTCGTCTTCACGCCCGCCGGCACCGCGAAATTCTTCGCATCCGTCGGCTTTGCCGGCTGGCTCGCCTGGCCCATCATCGCGTTCGAGATCGTTGGCGGCGTGCTGTTGCTGACGGGCTTGTATGCGCGGGCCATTGCCGCGCTTGCCGCGATCGAGCTGTTCATGGCCTCGACGGTCCACTTCGGCAACGGATGGATGTTCACCAGCGCGAACGGCGGCTGGGAGTACCCGGTGTTCCTCGCGGTCGCTGCAGCTGTCCTGGCGCTGCTCGGTGACGGCGCGTTCGCGCTCAAGCCGACGCTGCGCAACGCCTGACGCATGACGCGCCTTGCCCGGGACTGATGCCATGGAATTCGGCCTTTACACGTTCGGCGATCTCGCGACCGGGGCGTCCGGCGCCACCGGAGCGCAACGACGCATCGAAGCCATCGTCTCGGCCGCGAGAGTCGCCGATGAGGCCGGCATCGACGTCTTCGGCGTCGGCGAGCACCACCGCGCGGACTTCGCCGTTTCCTCGCCGCCCGTCGTATTGGGCGCGATTGCCGCCGTGACCCGTCGCCTGCGGTTGACGAGCGCGGTCAGCATCCTCAGCTCCGAGGATCCCGTTCGCCTCTATCAGCAGTTCTCGACGCTCGACCTGATCTCGGGCGGACGTGCGGAGCTGCTCGTCGGGCGAGGCGCATACGTCGAATCGTTTCCGCTTTTCGGCTATGCGCTTGCGGACTACGAATCGCTGTTCGAGGAGAAGCTTGCGTTGCTCACGGCAATCAACGAGCAAGCGCGCGTCACGTGGTCGGGACGCCATCGCGCGGGCCTCACCGACGCCGCGATCATGCCGAGGCCGGTGCGCGGGCGTCTTCCGGTCTGGCTGGCCGCGGGCGGCACGCCGTCGAGTGCCATTCGCGCCGGCCGTGCCGGTCTGCCGCTGAACCTCGCCAACATCAGTGGATCGCCGGAGCAGTTCGTGCCCTTCATCGACCTGTATCGCCAGACCGGCCTCGCCGCGGGGCATCCGGCCGGGCATCTGCACGTGGCCATTTCCGGCCATTTCCACGTGCAGCGAGATGGCGCCCGGGCGCGCGACGACTTCTTTCCCCACTACCGCCGCTACATCGCGAACAACCTGCCGCAGGGCCACCCTGAAATGTCGCGTCGAGACTTCGAATCCCTGGCTTCGCCTCGTGGCGCGCTGTTCGTCGGTAGCGTCAATGAGATCGTCGACAAGATTCTCTTCGAATACGAGCTATTCGGGCACCAGCGCTACATGGCCCAGATGGATATCGGCGGACTGCCATTCGACAAGGTCCGGCAATCGATCGAGCTGTTCGCTACCGAGGTCATACCTGCAGTGCGCCGCGCGATCACACGAAGTGCAGTTCGGAAATCATCGTCCTCGTCCCTTTAGCGTACCGCTCTCCTGAAGGTTTTTTCTCCACGCACTGCGCACCGCGCAGGCGCGTTTCCGGGGAGGCCTGTCCGGGCCTCTCCTTCTTTTTCTGACGCCCGACTTCTAGTCGGGGCCATCGGCCAGCACCTCACGCTGGCAAAACCCCTATCCACGCAGAAGGCGCCTCCCATGCTCAGTACAGCGACGGGATCCGTAGCGTCGAAGAAAGTGCAGCAAGTTGCGAAACACGCGGACAGCACGACCTCAAAGATCCGCTTCCGGCCAGCAACACCGCGCATGCCTGGCGGCCAATTGCCTACCCAGGCTGCTATCAGACGATCAGCTTCGCGTGCGTTTTGCTCTTTCGGTCAGAAGCCAGATAAAGAGTACCCTGCTCTCGATTCTGCATCTCCCCCCAACCGGACTACTTCCAATCCGAGCATCATCCGGCAGTCCATTTACAAAGGATTACAAATAAAAAATCTGATCATTTATTTTATATAAAATCACGCTCGCCGAGCGAGGGGCCGGCCCGACGTTGGATCCCGAGCGACTCAATGAGCTTGCGCGAGTTGCCGGGACTAGCCCGCCGACCGGAGCCGATCTAGTCGTCCGGCACGAGTTCCGGATGCCAATCGCGCACCAGCGCCCCGAACTGCTCGCCGTAACCCAGCGTGTTGGGATAGCGGTGCGCTCGCGACGCCAGCCGGAACACGGTGGTCATGGCCTCCGCGATCTCGTCATTGATGCGCCATGCGGTCGTCAAGCCGTAGCCGCCGCACTTGCCCGCGTTCCATCAGGCAAGCAAAAAGTCCGCGAACTTTCAGCTTTGCTCAGGGTCGCCGCTGGCAATCTTCAGTAGTTTTTCGAGGGCCTGTATCTCGCCTTCAAGCATGCCGACCATGCCCGGCTTCAATCCGGAAGCTGACTCTGGTAGACCCTCTGCTGCCGTTCGAACAAGTTCCTCCACGACATGCACGCACCGTCGCATCAGGCTGCATTCGTCGTTCATCGCGTTCCGCCAGAACCCGGCCGCATGAGCCGCTGTAGCCGGCAGATCCCTGTGGCCCCCCCTTACGAAGTATCCCCAGGCGCACGAACGACCGCGGCGATATAGGATCGACACCAGTGTTTTGCTTGTCGAGATGGTGTGATGCGTCCCCGCTATGCAACTACGAATGACGTCCCCGAGGTCGAGGACCTGCTGCGTACGTGCCAATTGCCGGTCGAGGGCGTCCGCGAACACATCAATCGCTATCTGGTGTCCAGGGACAGTGGCGGCATCATTGGATGCGCCGGCCTGGAGCAATATGGCAAGGTCGGGCTACTTCGATGCCTCGCCGTCGCACGACGCGCGCGGTTCGCGGGGCTCGGCGACTTCATCCTTTCGCTGCTCGTCGCCGATGCGCGCGAGCGCGGGATCGAGTCACTGGTCGTCCACTCCACAGGCGCCGAACGCTATTTTGAGCAGATCGGATTTACGGCAGCCGAGACATCGGAGTTGCCTGACGATCTGCGCCGTTCACTAGAACGCACGTCGCCTTGTGCCGCGCTCGACATCATGCAGGTTGCGTTGTAGTAGCCATCCATGCGCATAGGCAGTCAGCACGTTCGAATTGTTTCCAGAAAAGAAATGCAATATCCCCTGCGCCCGCATCCACATCGTTTCGCGAATACACGTGTAACTTATGCGTGTCGCCAGGCAACGATATTGAGCCGAGTGCAATCCACGGTCATGCCATGAAAAAGCTCCTTCTGGTCCCTCTGATTTCCGCAGTCGTAATGAGTGGCGGAATTTGCGCAACGTCGGCGTTCGGGCGCACGCTCGACGAACAGTTCGCCTGCAAATCCAGTGCACACTCGTTCATTGCCAACCTCATCAATGATCAGTCGATTGACCCCACCCCGATTCGCGTCGAGGCAGACTCGGTCAATGCGTTTCGTCCCAGTCATACGACGGATCTCACTGCTTACGGATTGCGCGTTCGCGCAGTGTTTGGATACCAGCCGGGTGACCCATTCTTCAAACCCGGAAATGGCAAGACTTCCTCGGGTCCAGTCTACGGAGCGGTGGTATTCGGTTCGACCGATTCTGTCGAAGCACTCGTGCGAAAAGCTGGCGGTCATGCAGAAATTCAACAGGTCATACCGCTGATACTATCGGCAATTGTCTGCGAGGCCTGACGCGCGTACTGTTCGCACAAAGATCGCGGGGCGACCTCGGATCAACTGGTTGCTCGTTTTCCAGGGTCGCCGCATTCGTCTGCGCGCCGCGCCAGGAGGGGATTTCTGGTTGGTGACGCCCGATCGGTTATATCCAGATTTCTGGATGCAGCAATTGGCCGGAAACCCATGCTGGCAAGTGCCGAGCAGTTTGACTTGCCAGTCTCTGGGCCGTGGCCGCCGCGGCCCTCCCCCCACGCTGGCCTGCACAAGGTCTTCAACTACATCCATGCCACGGCACAGGCATCGTGGAAGGGCGGCGCTGCCCCGTGTGCGGCGGTACCGGCAAAGTGCTCCAGTGAATTGGCCGAAGCTGAGCTGATGGGCGGGACATGCAACGGCCCGCCCGTGCTCGGTTCCTGCTGTGCGACGGCCCCTTTTCGTCAACAGCATATGCTTAGCCTTCCTACATATAAAAATATGATCAATTGTATTATGTCAACCCGAGAATGTGGGTAGCGGCCCTCTTCGTACGGCTCGTTCTACACAATTCTCCATAGACTGTTTTCCGACGACGAAACCGCTCTATCTATGCGTCTCCAGCCGCTATCGCTAGACAAAAAAGCTCCTACGTGGCATTGACGGCATAGTCCGGGTCAAGTTGAACAATTGTGTCGTACGAAGTAACGCTCTGTTCGCTAGTTGTTTACGACCATCTAATCCAAGAGGCATCGCGCTTTCACGCTGACTTGGTGCGTGGCAAGACTCGAGCGCGCGAAGATGCCGGCGGAAGAGCCCTCGCGTGGCGTTTAGTTCACTATCATCACCGCCGCCGGCAAGCTTGGCGGCTTCTCACGCATCGACCACTGCGGCAGTTGATGCCCTGGTTTGGTCTCACACCATGCGAACGCTCGTCGAATTAAACACAGCGTCTTAAATAATGCAGCATAATCTGCGTAGAACCTCGTTTGGCCTGATCCAATGTCGGAAACAAGCCTCGACGGCCGCGAGCACTTCGACGAGCGTGGCAAAGTAGCGGTTGTGCATTGCCAGACGCCGTGTCAGTTTCCAGACACGCTCGATAGGCGCCAGTTGCGGACTATAGGGCGGCAGGAACAGCAACGTCAGATGCCGTCGGTACTTTTGCAGCAGCGGCTTAAGCAGGATGGCATGGTGGTACTTGGCATTGTCCAGCACAGCCACGATCCGCTTGCCGCTTCGTCGGTGGCGCAGCAGTCGTTGCAGAAATGACATGAAGGTTTCTGCGTTGAACACAGGGCAAACCTGCCAGACGAAGCGACCAGTGCTGAGGCTGACGGCACCAAAGCACGCTACCGATTTGCGCGTGGGGGCATGCATCAATACTGGATCGCGTACTTCCGGGGCTACCCACATGCGACAGCGCGATCCGTGCTGCTGGAAATGACATTCATCCAGACTCCATAGCTCAATGTCCTCGCGCTTTGCCAGGCGCCGGAGTTTTTTTTACTGCCGCTACGCGAGCGGGATCAGACTGGGCGACCTGTGGACGCGGTTTGCGCAGCCGGAAACCCATCTGGCCAAACAGCCGCTGGCACTGGCGCACGCCGAGCCTGACGCCATAGTTCTTGCGCAAATGCTCCGACAGTAGGGATCCATCCCACAGACCTGCCTCGAATCCGAACTCGCGTGGTGTCTTGCGCAAATCAGCCTCCACGCGATGCCATTGCGATTCATCCAGTGCACGCGGACGCCCAGGCCGGTCGCCTTCGCGCAATCCGTCAAAACCGTCCCTTTCGAAACGACCAACCCATCGCTGCACTGTCGTCGCGGCCTGTCCGAGCAGTTGGCCCACCTCGGTGCAAGAGTAGCCGCAGCTAACCAGTAGCACCCCATGCAGGCGGTGGTCATACCGTGATTCCTCGCTCCGCTCAATTTCCTGTCGAATCGCGAGTTGCATGATCTCCGCATCTGCTATTTCAAGCTTGCGCATGGATGCTCCACAAAAAGAGAGTAACCATGCGAGCATACTATGCTGCAATATTTATGTCGTCGTGTTTAGTAGCACCTGCTTCTCACTTCGGAAGAGGCTCGGTCACAAAGGCGATTTTCGTGAGCCCGCTCCTGCTCGCAGCGGCCAGCAACTCGGCGACGCGCCCATACGGCACCGCGCGATCGGCATACAGTTGCAGCTCTGGCTGCGGCGATTGAGCCGCGGCACTGGCGATCCTCATTCGCAACTCGCTCTCCTGAAGCGGCCGCGCATCCCAACTCATGCGTCCGCTCGCATCAATGACGATATTCACGCGCGGCGCGTGTGGCATCTCGCGCTGACTGCTCGCCTGCGGTAGCGCGAGCTTCGCTGCGTGATGGAGTACCGGCAGCGTCACCATGAATACGACGAGCAGTACGAGCATCACGTCGATCAGCGGTGTCATGTTGATGTCGGCGGTGAGCGTATCGTCGTCGAGCGGATCCAGACGAGTGTTCATACACGCTCCTTCACGTTCACTGGCGCTTGTGGCACACATCCGGTCAGCAGCAACATATGCAACCCGCTGGCGAAGCGATTGAGCTGCGCGACGATGCCTCGAGACAGGCGTGCGAGCGCGTTGTAGCCGAGCACTGCGGGAATCGCGACGCACAGTCCGAGCGCGGTCATGATGAGTGCCTCCCCGACCGGCCCGGCGACGCGCCCGATGCTGGCGTCGCCATTCGCGCCGAGTGACAGCAGCGCATGGTAAATGCCCCAGACGGTGCCGAGCAGCCCGACGAACGGCGCCGTGCTGCCGATCGAAGCGAGCAGGCCGAGGCCACGCTGCAGCCGCCGCGCAGTATCGTCGACCGAGGTGCGCAGGCTGCGCAGCAGCCATTCGTCGATGGCGATGCGCCCCAGATGGCGATCGGCGCCGGCCTCCAGGCTGGTCATTGCCACCTGCCCGGCGCTCGCAAGGTCGAAGAACGGCGTACCGGGACGGCCGAGCGCGTCAAGCCCGTCGTGACTGCCGCCCTCGTCCCAGAAGCGCGTTTGTCCGCGCTTTGCGCGGCTGTGGATGCGGCCAAGCTCGATGGCCTTCAACAAGATCACCGACCACGAGACGATCGACATCGCAATCAGCAGCAGTGCAACGACGCGTGTCATTGCATCGCCCTGCGTCCACAGATGGGTAAATCCATACGTCGGCATGATGCACTCCGTTTCATTCATCAAGATTGAACGTCACCGGCACGTCGGCACGCGCCGGCAGCGCTCTGCCGTCTTCCGCGTAGGGCCGGCAATGGCTCGCAAGCACTGCGGCACGCGCCACTTCGTCGAGATGCTCATAGCCGCTGCTCGTGACAATGCGTGCGGCGCTCACGCGGCCAGCGACATCGGTATCGAGCTCGACGACGACGGTGCCCGCCTGGCCTCGCCGCAGGGATTGTGGTGGGTAGTCGGGCTTCACCAGCGCGCAGTCGAGGCGGGCGACACGGCGAGGCGTCGCAACTGGCGGCGTCATCGGTGGTGTGGGGGACGCCGCCATGGACGGCACCGCGGCTGACGCGACTTGGGGCGTGGCCGTTGCAGGCTGATCGGCTTGCGTATCTGCACGCGCGGTTTGCTGTTTTGTTTGCACTGCAGAATGAATGGGCTCGCGATGAAAAGGCTCCACTGCGGCGGGAGACGTTATTGGCGACGTGAACTTTGCGGGGTGCGACACGCGTTCGCGTACCGGCGGGCGGATTTCGTGCGGGAATGGCGCAGTGCGCATCGCATCACGCAGCGCCCGCCGCGCAGGCGCGGGCCTGGCTGCCCGATCGCTCGCTGCCGGCTGCGAAACGAGCACTGCGTTCAGGACCCTCACGTCGATCGCCTCGTTGCGCCGCGGGATGTCGCGCGCCAGCATCGCAAGCGCCAGAACGTGCAGCGCGATCACCGCCGCGACGACTGACGCGCGCCCTGCTGCTCTCGTCGCCTTCGTCGCCCTCGCGGTTTTTGTGCCGCCATCCACGCCACGTAAAAGCATTGGACGACTGTCATGATCCGCCTGTGCGGCGACCGAACTCATGCCCCTCTCCGTTCAAAGCGCCAGCGAATTCTCTTTGCTCCGAAAGATGAGCGGCCGCTCGTCCGCCTGTTTGGGCTGCCGGGCAAGCTGCACCGTCTGCACGACCTGTCCGTGATGCGCCGACTTTTCGCATACCGGATCGGCCGCCGCCGGGTCGCCAGTCAGCATCCAGGCCTGGCAGCGGCAACCACCATGATCGGCGTGACGCTCGTCGCAGTCGCGGCATGGCTCGCGCATCCAGCCGTCGCCGCGAAAGGTGTTGAATGCGTCGCTCTCGTACCAGATCTGGCTGAGCGGCATGTCGCGCACGTTGGGCAGCACGAGTCCCGGCAGTGAGCGCGCCGCGTGGCACGGCAGTGCGGCGCCGTCTGGCGCGACGCCAAGAAACACCGAGCCCCAACCACTCATGCAGGCTTTGGGACGCCGCTCGAAGTAATCGGGCACGACGAACAGGATCTTGCAGCGCCCGCCAATGATCTCGCGATAGCGATTGACCGTCTCTTCGGCCTGGAGAAGTTGCTCTGCCGTCGGCATCAACTGGTCGCGGTTGAGCATGGCCCAGCCGTAGTATTGCGTGTTGGCGAGTTCGAGGTAGTCGGCGCCGAGATCGAGTGCCATCTCGATGATCTGCGCCACATGCGGCAAGTTGTAACGATGCAGGACGCAGTTGAGCACCATCGGATAGCCGTGCGCCTTGATGAGCCGGGCGGCATCCTGCTTGAGCGCGAATGTGCGCGTGCTCGTCACGAAGTCGTTCAGTTCGCGCGTGGAGTCCTGCAGGGACAACTGAATGTGATCGAGTCCGGCCAGTTTGAGCCGCTCGATACGCGCCGCGGCGTTGTTGCATAAATCTGGCCGCGACATGCTGACGTTTACGCGCAACAGCGTCCGGGCGTGGCTCTGTTAACAGTTCGGTTTCCTGCGTACATTCTCGATTTTTGCCGAGAAGATGCGCA
>NZ_JAKLJA010000046.1 GCF_022213065.1 Paraburkholderia tagetis | reverse complement strand
TTACTGCTCGCTTACGCGTGGAATTCGCGCTCGGGTGTGCGTGGAATTCGCGCTCGGGTCATCGTGGAATCGGTGCTCGGGTCGCCGTGGAATTCGCGCTCGAGTACGCGTGGAATATGCAACCACGCGTGCCTGTCCAGCTTCCCAGACTTCGCTGCGTCTCAGCGCGACGTCCAGGACGGAATGGCAGCCTTGCCCGAATTCCTGTACAGACACGACTCGCCTTTGCCAGAGGACTGGACAAACCTCCGACTCGAACCATCTCCTCGCGAAGGCCTGGATGAAGACAGGCCAGTCCGAGAATGAGGAATGCGCCTGGCAGCACCAAAAAGGCCAACGGCCGCGAACAGGTCGATGTCATTGCGCTGTGCGGTGCGCGCGAGCGAAGCCGACTCGCCGATCGTGATCTCATCAAAGGGACGGTTGTGCAGCAGTTGATCGTCCATGCGCCAGCCTTCATTTCTGAAAGACGTAGGTGCCAGGCGCATCGGCGAGCACGGGTTGGCTGGCATCGGGCAAGCCGATGCGCGGCGGCGGCACGCGTGCGGCCGCGCAGTGCGCGTCAAGCCATTCGTTCCACGCGTGCCACCAGGAGCCGTCGCGCTGCGCGGCGGCCGCCACCCACTCGTCGGGGCCGATACTCATGTCGGCCGGGTCCGTGAACTTGATCCGGAACTGGTGGTGAGGGTGGCCGGGCTCGCAGACGATGCCGGCGTTATGGCCGCCGCTGGCCAGCACGAAGGTGACGCCGGTATCGGACAGATAGTGAATCTTGTAGACCGAGCGCCACGGCGCGATGTGATCGCGCTCGGTGCCGACCACGAACAGCGGCGCGCGGATGTTGCGCAGCGAGACCGGCCGGCCCTCAGCCTCGTAGCGCGCGCACGCGAGATCATTGTCGAGGAACAGCCGCCGCAGGTACTCCGAGTGCATCCGGTAAGGCATCCGGGTCGGGTCGGCGTTCCATGCCATCAGGTCGCTCATCGGCGAGCGTTCGCCACGCAGATAATCGTGCACGATGCGCGAGCCAATCAGCGCACTCGACTGCAGCAGCTGGAACGACCCTGCCATCTGGTCGGCGCCAAGATAGCCGCGCTCCCACATGATGCTCTCGAGAAAGTAGACCTGGCTGTCGTCGATAAAAAGTTGCAGTTCACCCGGCTCGGTGAAATCCGTCTGCGCCGCAAAGAGCGTCACCGACGCGAGCCGTTCATCGCCGGCGTTGGCCATGGCCGCCGCGCTGATTGCCAGGATCGTGCCGCCGAGACAATAGCCGGTCGCGTGAATTTTCCGGTCCGGCACGATACGCGAAATCGCGTCGAGCGCGGGCATGACGCCCAGGCGCCGGTAATCGTCGAGCGCGAGATCACGGTCCTGCGCATCGGGGTTGCGCCACGAGATGCAGAACACCGTATGCCCCTCGTCTACTAGATAGCGGACCAGCGAGTTGTGAGGCGACAGATCGAGGATGTAGTACTTCATGATCCACGCGGGCACGAGCAGCACCGGCTCGGCGGCGACCTGGGGCGTCGTGGGGTGATACTGGATCAGTTCGAACAGGCGGTTGCGGAAGACGACGCTGCCCGGGGTCGCGGCGATGTCGATGCCGACCCGGAAACGTTCCGCGCCGGCGGGCGGCAGGCCCAGCACCGCGCGCCGCACGTCGTCGAACGCGTTGCACGCGCCCAGCGCGAGATTGGCGCCGCCTGTGGCGGCCGTGCGCTGCAGGACTTCGGGGTTGGTCGGCACGAAGTTGGCGGGCGCGAGCATGTCGAGGAGCTGGCGTGCGACGAAGGACACGACGTCTTCATGATGACGGGTCGTCCCGGGTACTTCATGGGTGGCAGCGCTCCACCATTGCTCGGTGAGCAGAAAAGCGTGGTGCCAGAGACGGAACGGCTCGACTTGCCAGGCGGGCGCGCTGAACCGGTCGTCATCTGCCAGCGCCAGCGTAAGTGGCGGCCCTCCGGCCAGATTCTGAAGCAGCCGCCGCATGTTGTTCGCCGCAAGCGACGCGAGTTCCAGCCGTTTGCCCGGTGCGGCCATCAGGTGGATGGACCAGTCGGCGAATGCGAGCATCAGCGCCGCTGGCGAAAATCCGCCGGTGACGCGCGCGATCAACGCCAGTTTCGCGTGGTCGAGCGCGCGGAAAGGGCTGGTCGGCACGCCACCCGGTAGCGGTTCCCCGGTCGTATTGCCACCCGCCGGCGCGGGCTTCGGTCGCTGGTCCATTTGCCGTCCTTCGCATCGAAGTGAGCCTGAAAGACAGACACGCTCTCCGCCCCGCGGTTCAATGTGGCGCAGCGGCACGGTAACGGATTCGCGCCGGAGGTCCGGTCACTCCGGTCGAAGGGGCCGGACGGCACGCCGCCCCGCTCGCGAAGTGGCATGATCCCGCCGGCGTGCCGCTGTACCCGGGATGCGTCTCGACGATGGTCCGTGCCGTCGCGAGGTCGCGCCCCATCCCCGCAGCCCCTCGCGCGAACAGCGGAACGTTGCCCGGCGACGGCAACAGGCGTTCCAGCCTGCACTGCAGGGCGCTCACGGTGGCCCGTGGAACAGAGCATGCCGCCGCGTGCAGATGCTATCGCACGCCTGCCCGGCGAGTTCCGCAATCCGCTACAGCGGGCACCGCACCGCCTTTGCGCAGGTCGCCGCCTCGCTGCACCGTGCGAGCACCAGTTCCCGGTATGGACCAGCGCCACTGCCCGTGAAGCGCTTCCGTCCGTAGATCCGGTTCACCACGACAACACGCTGCACAAGCCGGCACGGATAGATCGTGCCCTTGCAGAATGAGGGCGTGCCGGCCCGGTGCGTGAGCGGAGATCCTGCCAGACGCGGACAGCACCCGCGCGTGGCAGCCCGCAAGGGCGCGCGCCACCCAGATCCGGCCGCTTCCCGACAGCGGACATCCGGCGGTGCAAGCTCATCCTTTCGGGCGAAATGTCATGACAAAGCGCGTCGGTGCGCTGCCGCTCGCATCGACCGGCATGGGATCTGAATCCTCGACGGCGGCCACCACGGCCCGATCCCACTGCGGATTTCCGCTCGAACGCTCGACCTTGACACTGAGTAGCGCCCCTCTGGGGGTGCACGTGACCGCGATGACCGCAGACGGATTGCCCTCGATATCGAACGGGGCGAGGACGTTGGCGCGCACCCGACGCGCCACCTTCTCGGCATACTCCGCCGATACCCCGCTTGCTGGCAAAGGCCTGCCTGCGACAGCCTGCAGCGCGGCGAGCCGTGCTGCGCGCTCCCGCTCGAGGGGGCGGTCTCGTGGCGGCGCGACGGTGATTTCGACAACCGGCGGCGGCCGGGGTACCGCGCTGACACGTGCGATGCGCAAGGCGGACCGATGCAGTCGCGTGGGCCTGGTGGCGATGCTGCGATGCCGCGCCACAGGCGCCGGTTCGTTCGCGGCGAGGAGCCGGGCAGGCGCTGCCGTGACCCGTGGTGCCCACGCCCGGCTGGCCACCCGCGGGAGCGGAGCGGCCGGCAGGAAGGGTGTCACCGATCCGGTGACCACGATGTGCGGGCCAGTGGGTGCCACCTGCGGGCTTTTCGTGCCGGCCAGCACGAGCGCTAGCAGCACGACATGCAGGCTCACCGCCAGTCCAAACGCTGGCCCTGTGCCGCGCTCGCGCGGCGGCCGAAGCTGCAGGCTCGAATGCGTGTCCATCGCTGATTGACGACCGGGCCGCGCTCACCCAGGGCACCCAGGGGGCGCGGCGTACCGGTGATTGTTGCCAGTTCCAGTGTACTCCGGTTACGGCGGCAATACCCCGCCGGCGATTTCCGTGGCGCGCTGGGGGCTCGTGTGAAAGCGTCCGGTCCTGGCGAGATCGATTTCGATAGTGACAATCGCCATGGACTTCCCCTCTTGCTGGTGTCGATGAACGTTCGGAACTTCATCATGGCACTTTGATGCCGATCTGCGGCTTCCACCGCAGCCACGGGACGGCGAAGTCCCTTCATTCTCTAAAACGAAATCCGGGTCAGGCCGCACATCGCCACCCTGTCGCAGGGTCATGGGCTGGGACAACAGACATCGGACAGCCGGACTCGCGACCATGGCAGCTCCCGGACGAGCTCGACACGCACGCCGCTCACGACAGCAGGCAGACCCTGGCGTGGCGTCGCTGGTGGCTGCTCAAGCCAGGGCTTCAAGGGCACATTGGGGTGACTACCGGGGACGAGACATTGACAGGTAATCCCGAGAATTTGTCGCGCCTCATGATGGCGGCGTTATTGGGGAGCGTGATCGGTATCGAGCGCGAAAAACTGAACTGGGCCGCGGGTTTGCGCACGCACATGACCGTCAGTGTCGGGGCCTGCCTGCTCATGCTGGTGTCCGCGTTCGGTTTTGCTGACGTGCTGGGGGGCGCGTGTCATGCTCGATCCTTCCCGGGACGCGGCGCAGGTGGTCTCGGGAATTGGTTTCCCCGGTGCGGGGGCGATCCTGCTTCGGGGCGAAGTGGTGCGCGGCTTGACCACGGCTGCACGTCAGTGGTCCGTCGCGGGAGTCGGCCTTGCCGTTGGCGGGGGGCTGTACACGGCGGCGATCGGCGCGACGGTCGTCAGGCTGCTG
The DNA here is from genome assembly GCF_022213065.1 of Paraburkholderia tagetis. Taxonomy (GTDB): domain Bacteria; phylum Pseudomonadota; class Gammaproteobacteria; order Burkholderiales; family Burkholderiaceae; genus Paraburkholderia; species Paraburkholderia tagetis. Next base: position 41,344 of record NZ_JAKLJA010000046.1, on the reverse strand, counting down.
ATTCTCGCGGGACTGAAGCCGTTGGAGCGCCGCTTCATTTCCGGGCGACAGGAGCGCAACCTGCAACTGCGGGTCGAGCGCGGAAGCGTGTCTCTGGAGACCCTGCGTCGGATGCTGGGCCCAGGAAGCGTTCGGGTCAAGCAGTTTGCCGTTCAGCAATCGGATGAAGACCCGGATCTCGACGACGTACAGATCGCGCTGTCGCGTCTGACCTCAAGCGAGTTCTCTGCAATGTGCTCGCGGCTCGAGAAAATGGTAGGCGTGCGCGCCTGCCGGCACGAATAAAGGAACCGGGCGAGACATGTCGCGAAGTAACGGATACAAGACGGATTCACGCTGGAGGTTTGCGTGGAGGTCAACTTCAACATCCGTCCGGACAGGCGGATGCGGACGCCGCCCCGTTACGTGGCGCTTGTCAGAGTTTCCAGGGAAGGGCGCACCGTCGCGATCTGCTCGCCGTAGCGATTGGGCGAAACCTGCGGTCACCTGTTTGCGACGGAGGCGGATGCACTCATGGGCGGCTACGGTGCAGGGCGCAAGATCGTGGACGACCTGTTCTCTCCCGATCTGCCCTGACTGGACTCAGCGTCAGGTCGTGCGGGCCCCCGCAAAGTTGGTCAGGATTCCTTTCAATGACGGCGGCAGAAAATGCCGCCCAGGGCCGCTACCACCTTGCGTTCCTTGATGCCGCTTGTGTCGGCCGAGAACGGAGGCCGTCGGGACCACGACGCACCTCGCGCGAACGTCCCGTTTAGACGCGTCAGACAGAGGGTGACAAGCGCCGGAAACCCGGTGGGGCCATGGCTGACCAAAGTTCGTGTCGTGATGTCTGGTACGGCCTGAGCATCTCAGATGAAAGGCGCATCCGGGAAAACGCAGCACAAATCCGTCGTCTGGAAACGCGGTGAATGAAGCCAAGGCGCGCGGTGCGAACGTATGCGACGTTGCATCTGAATATGCAGATCTGAAGACGCGCGCAATAGGGACTGGATTCAGGCGGGCGCAGTCTGGGTCCGCGATGTGGAGGACTACAGATAAGTTGGTGGGTAATGACAAAGTTGAGAATACCATGCACCTGCCTCGATCAAGGTAAGCACGGGTGGACGGCCAGGCGCGCAACGTTGCCGCCGCGACGCGTGGCGACGGTCGCGACGATCCGTCGCGTCGCGGCTACGCTCGCCCACTGGTTGCGAACGATTCTCCATTCGGTGTGCGGATATCATCGCTTACAATCATCCAGCAGTGGGCGGCGGAATATCTGATCGTTCCCGGACATCAAGCACGACCACCCGCTGTGGTCGAACAACTGGACAGGACTGTTCTGTGCATCGAGGACGTAGAAGCGTGCCCACCTGCGCGCGACCGAGGGGCATTTCATGTTTCAATGCCGGAGGTGGGCAGGAAACCAGTCGCGTCCTGCCTCCGGGTATCGTCGCGGTGGCGAATCCGGTCGACAGCTTCAGTTGCCGTCACGACCAGCAGTTGCCTCAGATCAGCCTGCGCCGCAGGGCGCCGCTGCGGCGAGCGAACGGTCTCGGGTGTGCCCCGCATTGCGCCGCGTCTTGGCGGCTCCGTAGCGCAAATTGCCCCGGTGCTGGACCGGGGCGCTCAGTTGGCTCAATGCAGTTGCCGCTTCAGGTCAGAAAGTTCAGAACGCATCGAACTCACCGCGTCCTTGATCCTGGCGTTGAGACCGCCGGTCTGTTGGCACGCGCGCTGCGCACGATCCCCGATCTGCTCGAGATCTTCGACGCAGCGCCGGATTCGCGCCTCATCCCTGGACAACATGATATTCCTCGCCGATTTGCATACCTTGTCGAGCTCATCTACCCAGTTCATCACGTCCTCTGGAATCGTCGTAACGGCATGGCACGTCCGTGATGCCTCGCTGACGGTTTGCTGCAGATGAGAAAAGCGCATTTGGATTTCACTGGCCCGCAACATGATGTCCCCCTTCTTGAACACCAGTCCCAGATGAATACAGGTGGCAGATAACGGCAGTGTTGCCCGTGCCGTGGCCATCCGACCGCCATGATCGGCGACCAGCAACGTCGCGGTGCATCAAATGAGCGCCCAGGCAAGCGAACGACACATTTTCAGTGTGGCCCATAATTGCATGCCTGCCGCGCTGAGTCGCGAGGATCGGGCATCGGGCTAATAACGGGCAGCGCTCTGCCTCAGTGAGGCTCCCGGAAGCCGAAGTGGCTTGTGCCGCGTCTCCCGTCGCGACCAGACCGACTCTCCTGCCGCCGCACGCGCGCCGCTCATGCGCGTAGAGCACATCATTCACGTGTCCGGTGAGCGTGCAGTAACCCGTTTGCGGATTGCGGCTCGCTTTGTCGAACTGCGCACGTGCGCGGCGTCGTCAAGCCTCTTCAGCCCTGAAGGCATGATCCCGCCGATGTCCAGTGGCACGGATCACCGCCACGGAGCCGGGCTGCGATCGCCGTGCAGGCGCGACACACAGTAGACATCTTCCGGCGTGATGTTGAACGTATGTTGAACGCGCGTTTCATGCTCGGCATGGCTCACGCAGCTATCCGTTGCGGCACCCGTGACGCTGCTGCGATTCCCTAAATGAATGCCCCTCGCTCACCTCAAGTCATTGCCGTGCCGGGGCGGTGTTCGAGAGGCAGCTTTCCCATCCAGTCGGTTGATTGCGCAGCCGCCTTTTACGAATCCGGCAGCCAATACGATTGGATCGCGTGTCCTTGTCAGGCGGTGGTCCGGCTCTTTACGGCGCATCACGGCACTGGCCTAGTTCAGCTTCGGGTGCCACCGATGCACGCGGCAACGGCCTGCCCAGGCCACGCACTCGTCTATCGTCGCAAATATCGTCGTCCGGGAAAGTGCCATCGCAAGCGGGTCACGGCAGCTACAGGCAACGCCATAGGGCCGCGTCGCCTTGCTGGTGCCCTTGCGCGACGCTACAGACTGGGGGGCGGGTCCTTTTGCGAACAGGACCAGAATTCAGTACCAGTTGTTTTTCCCTAGCCGACGGAATCCCTGAAGGTGAAGGATGCTGACAAGCGCGCTGGGCGCGTAGTTCTCCCTGCGGGTGCGTATCACGCGGTCGATCAGGCCGAGGAGATTGACCGCGGCTCGCAGACGGGCTGCGCTAAGCCGTCCGCGAGACAGTGGAGGCAGATCGTCGGCGGTGGCGGTGGCGCGCCGGATTTCGATCCGGCGCGCAACTCCGGTGTCGTCAATCACGATCTGTACATCAAAAAGGGAGGCATGCCGCCCTGGAGGCCTGTAACGGAAACAGATCCGTGTCTTTGCCCGTGACTCGACCCGGTGCCGGATCGATCGCGCGGGAGTCCTGTCTCCATCCATATGCGCCTCCACGTAAATATGCCTGCCGCATTGTTCCGGCGATAAGGTCTCCCGGCATGGCGCGACTGAAAAAGACGTAGTGAGGTAACCTGAATAGTCCGCACCGAAATAGCCCGTCCCACAGGACGATAAATATGTACTGCAAAATGCTGACGCAGCACGTGAAGATCGGCCCCTGCAAATGTAGTGTATTACCAAACCTGGAGCGTTGCCCGGCCCGCTCGCGATGGGTCACGGTCCCCGATTTTTGCGTTTGCGCAATTATCGGCCAAAGAGAGGAATTATGGCTCGATCAAGACAAGGTCTGCGCGGCATGCCAAAAACGAATCACGGCGGACACCTGATGGCGCGTCCATCACATCGTTCGTCGCTTCGATGGAGGGACTAGACTCCGTATCGCGAGCCTATTACGCACGCAAGGTCCAGCAGGGCAAGCGACATAACTAGTCCGTTGAACCGGATGAATTGCACCGGATTCGCCGCGATGGATCGGAGTACTTCCATTTCAATGGGAGCGCTTGCTTGTTGTATTGACGGATGTACCGCATGAGCTTTTTGTCGAGATCCTTGGTGCTGGTGAATACGCCACGCGCAATAACGTCGCGCTGGATGCGGGCAAACCAGTTCTCGACCTGATTCAGCCATGACGAATACGTGGGCGTGTAAGTGTTCAGGCGAAATTGATTTGAAACTTTGTGCCGTACGCACCGAGCAGGTTGCGAATTTCGTCATCAATGGTTTCCTTCGTCCAGGTGACGAAGTTTCGCCAATGGTATTTGGCCTGCTTCCAGACGATCTCAATGAGATTGAGTTCGGGACTGTATGGCGGCAGATAGAACAGTTGCATGCGATGCTCGCGTAGCCAGCGTTCATGTACTTCGGGATCAATGGCGTGATGGATCGAAGCGTTGTCGAGTACCACTACGGTCGGACGTTCATCGCCCTGCAGCGCAATCTGCTCGAGGAATGCGACGACAGCGTCGCCTTTGATCGACGAACTCGCGACATGGTAAGCCAGTGTGTTTGCGCCGAAGTCGAGTGCGCCAAGTACCGAACGCCTGCAATGGAAGCGAGGTTCGACACAATGAGGAAGACCACGCGGTGACCACGCTCTTTGCACCGGAGGTGACGCGGCAAAACCCGCCTCATCGAGATAGACCAGACGCACGGCGTTGGCGCGCACGGCACATTGCAGTTTGTCGAGGGTGGCCGATTTCATCTCAAAGTCTTCCTGATTCCGCTTTTTTTGAGCGAGAACCGGTTGCGCTTGAACGAGAAGCCTTCCCGCCGCAGAGCAACCGACAAGGTTTCCAGTACGCACGGCATCGGCTCGCCATGCTCAGCTTCGATGTGCTTGGCGATTTCCCCGAGCGTCATGGACTGCGCGCGCGCAACATCGATTGCCGTGGCCAGCATGGCTTCGGACAACGAGCGAGGACGGCCACCTCCATGGCCGCCCAGAAGGCCACACAAGCCAAGCTCCGCCCACAGGCGGGACCAGTTGTAGATCGACTGCGCGCTCACATCAAGCCTTGCGGCGGCCTTGGGGGCACTCAATCCGCTGCCCAGCAACAGCAGCCCTGCTGCACGCGTGCGGATGTCTCGATGTTGATGATTCACGCTCAATTGCTGCAAGGTGTGCCTCTCTACTTCGCTAAGCTTGATGGTGCGTCTCATCTGACGACGTTTGAGTTGGACTACTTACTAAAACGCGTCAACTTCAAAACCGTTTACCCGGAACACTTAATGTATCGAGACTCTCGGATGGTCAGCCAGAAATGTTCAAACAGCATCGGTTTTGTGGCTGCTCACGTTGTCGCAGATCACGTGAATCTCCTTTCCGCGTGGCTGCGCCGACACCACCTCGGTGAGGAACGCAACAAACTGGGCGCTGGTATGGCGCGGCGCGGTTTTGCCCAGCACCTCACCAGTGGCGACATTCAATGCGGCGAACAGGCTCAGGGTTCCATTGCGTTTGTATTCAAAGCCATGACTCTCGGCCCGCCCGGGCGAGAGCGGCAGCATCCGGTCCTTGCGATCCAGCGCCTGGATGGCTGTCTTCTCGTCCACGCAGAACACCACCGCATGCAATGGCGGATTGAGGTACAGCCCGATCACGTCGGCCGCCTTCGCCTCAAAGTCGGGATCGTTGGACACCATATGGGTATCGAGACGATGTGGCCGAATGTCGTGCTTGCGCCAGATACGTTGCACGGTCATGAAAGTCATGCCCAGCTGTGCCGCCAGTTTGCGGCTGCTCCAGTGTGTCGAGCCGTCGGCAGGTTTGCGTCGCAGCGTGTAGTCGAGCACTCTCGCTTCAAGGCCCGCCAGGTCAGGTCGCGGCGCGCGGCCTGGATGTCTGCCGTACAGGCCAGCCAAGCGCTCACTTGCGAAACGCGTTTGCCACGTTGTGATGAAACGCGAATCGCAGTGCAATTCGGCCATGATCGCCGCGCGCGAGGCCCCTTCGTCGAGCAGCAAGATCAATCGCGCACGCCTTACCTGGCCAACGGCCATCGTGCGGCTGCGCTGCATCGACATCAGCTCTTCGCGCTCGGTTTCACTCAGATTCATTTTACCCATGCACTATTAGATCAGTGCAATTTCAATGGTTCAACGGACTAGGCGCTTATTGCGCTGGCACGGCGACGCTGCGATGTCCTGTTCGCCATGCTGCGCGACGGCACCTTTTAGGAACTCAAATCAGCTCCTAACGCTTGACGAATTACATAGAAGGGGCACACCTCTCCGGACAGATAGCTGATGCTACCCGCATGCTGCAGTGGGGGAAGGCTAGCCGGCATGGCAAACGCCTGTTGTGCGCTTCCAGCGAACACTAGCGCCACCACGCTCCACCGCAATTTCAAGCTGCCTTTCATGTTGATCTCCATCCAGTGCACAAAATGTTTGCCGTATCCGCCACTGCGTTTATTAACCGACATCAATAGCAACGAACTGACCTTGCCCTCGAAAAACGTATCCGTTATTGAGAGTGTGTAAAACTTCAGTGACGGAGGATTGAGCAATGGGTAACCCGAGGGCGCGGTACACGCTGGAATTCAAGGTTGAGGCGGTTCGCATGGTGCGTAACGGCCAGAGCCAGGCGGCGGTGGCAAAGATTCTGGGCATCAGTACGCAGACGCTAAACAGCTGGCTCAAGGCTGACGAGGCTGGCAAGCTCGCTGGCGCAGGCAAACAGGTATCGGCCGAACAGATGGAAATTGCGCGACTCAGGGCAGAGAACGCGAAGCTGCGCATGGAGCGCGACATCCTGGGAAAAGCGACGGCATACTTCGCGAAGAGGTCGGCGTGAAGTATGCCTGGATTGAGCGGCACAGCCGACAATGGCCGGTATCCGTGGCCTGTGAGGCGCTGGGTGTCAGCCCCAGTGGTTATCACAACCGCAAGGCCCGAGACGTTGATCCTGATCGGCCGCGCCGACGTATCAGCAACGATGCGTTGCTGGTCCACATCAAGGCCGTGCACGCCGAATCCAAAGGCGAGTACGGCTGGCCGCGCGTGTGGAAAAAGCTGCTTGCGCAAGGCATTCGCGTGAGCAAGGACCGGGTTCAACGGCTGATGAAGCTGCATGGCATCAAGGCGCGGACCAAACGCCGCTTCAAGGCCACGACAGACAGCAGCCACAACCTTCCGGTCGCACCGAACCTGCTGCAACGCGACTTCTCGCCGGCGAAGCCCGATCAGGTCTGGACGACAGACATCACGTATCTGTGGACCGACGAGGGCTGGCTGTACCTGACGGTCATCCTGGATCTGTTTAGCCGCCAGGTCGTGGGCTGGTCGCTCAAGCCGCACATGCGCACGGAGCTGGTTTCTGACGCGTTGCGTATGGCGTGGTTCCGTCGTCGCCCCGAGACCGGTCTGATCGTGCACAGCGACCGTGGGAGCCAATATTGCAGCGCCGAGTTTCAGGACCTGCTCAAGAGCTACGGCATGCAAAGCTCGATGAGTCGCCGAGCAAATTGTTGGGACAACGCACCGACCGAAAGCCTGTGGGGATCGCTGAAGCAGGCGCGCATCCACGGCAAACGCTTTGCGACGCGTCGCGAAGCGATGGACGAGGTAATCGACTGGTTGAGCTTCTACAAGTATGTTTCATACTGCCCAACCTCGCTATGTGCTTGATAAATCTAGAGAGCCCTGTTGTGCCATTGGTTTTGTGGGGTATCCGCGCCGCGCACGTGCCCTGGCGACGAGTTCGGAGACGGCATCCCCGTCCAGTGAATTGCGATTGAAGATCCACGGACCATTGGGCAGCGGATGCTCGGCTACGATTTCGTTGCGCTCGACCGCAAGCCTGAGCGTTCCGGGGCTCACGCCGACGAACGCCGCAGCCTCGGTCAACGTCATCCAACCTTCAGCGGCACGTCGCTCGCTCGAATAGACAGGGATCTGATGGTGGCTACGCAACGCGGTGACTCGCCCCTGGGTCCACAAGTTACCCCGGCCGGTTCGCAAGTCATTGCGATTGAGCACGCCAGCAATCACCAGATCCGGACAGATACGGACGAGCTTCCGCACGGCATCAATCGCTTCGTGTGACGTATGCGTGGTGTTCTCACCGCGCCGCCGACGTGGCACGCGAATCTCGGTATGTACTCCGCCTTTCCAGTGAATGACGAGCACAATTTCGCTCGTTGCGTTGTCAACGTCGACCACGACTTCATGGATCAGGGTGCGCACAATACGCTTCTTCAGTCGGGCGTCGGCCTGCGGCCAGATCGATTCCAACGCTGCAGCAAGATCGGCAAACTCATCGGGCCGGGCGGGCGGTGTCTGACCGGATGTGCGCGTCTGTTGCTCGATTCGCGATTCCACTTCCTCCACGCGCAGCAGCGCATCATTCCAGCGCCGCTCCAGTTCGTCGGCGACGAGCCGGTTTTCGGGATCAGCAGCGTCGTATTGTTTCTGCGCGCGTTGGGCGGTATAGCGTGCCGCTTGCAGATCCCGCTGCAGCGCGGCCAGCACTTCATCCTGCTTCAGGGTCTCTTCTTCGCGCGCCACCATTGCCGCCTCAATTGCCGCTGGTTGAACGACCTGCAAGACCGCCTCGGCAATGGCCGCGTCCGCGCGCGTGCCACCGAACGCAATGCAACGCGGTTGTCCCTTGTCCAGCCAGCCGCGTTGACAGCTATAGCGCAAGGCGTCGTGCCTGTTACCCGTGTAGTGTAACGTCAGCTTGCTTGCGCAGCGCCGACAGCGCAACAGTCCCGCCAGAAGGGCCTCGCCGTTTTTTGGGGCGCCAGCGTGTCCGGCCAGACGCAGGTTGCCATTGATCGCGCGCTGGATCCGCTCGAATTCGTCCCACTGAACGTACCCGTCGTGAGCATTGGGAATGAGCGCAAGCCACTCATCCCGAGGTTTCCGGCGATCACGTTTGCGCTGTTCTCCGCCTTCGTAATTGATCGTGCGTTCGGTCTTGCCATAGGCATACGCGCCACCGTAGATCGGGTTGGTCAGAATCCGGTACACCGTGCCGTAGTTCGGCCGTTTCCATTGGATTTCGCCGCGCGGCGTGCATGCCGGCAACTGCAGGCTGTGCTCCAGGAACCATAACAACGTCTGACGCACCGATCCAACTGCGCCGAATTGGCGGAACACTGAGCGAATGGCGTCCTGCACGCGCAAATCCGGATCCTTCTCAAGGCGCTGGTCCTCGGTCTTGCAGTAACCCACCGGCGCCACGATGACGAGTTCACCGCGTTTGGCCTTCTCCCGCCGAGCTTCGAGCGAACGCTGACGCAGCAGATCCAGCTCGTATTCGTTCAGGCTACCCTTTAAGCCGAGCAGCAAACGATCGTTACTCTGCCGTGGCGCGTACACGGTCTCCTGATCAATCAGCACCGTGTCGACAATGCGGCACACCTCAACCAGCTGCTGCCACTCCCGGCTGTTGCGCGCAAATCGCGAAACCTCGCGAGCGGCAACTGCGCCGACGTGCCCAAGACAGACCTCTGCCACCATTCGTTCGAAGCCCGTGCGCGTTTGCGTTCCGGCCGCAGAGCGCCCAAGATCCTCGTCGATCACTTCGATCTCCTTCCAGCCCAACTGGTGCAGACGATCCTGCATCGCATACTGCAGCTTCTGGCTCTCCAGATTGTGGCTGACCTGGTAGGCCGACGACTGGCGGACGTACAGCATGGCCTTGCGCGTCAGATGCTGTGCCCGAATCTTGTCACTCATCGCGCACCTCCGGCTCGTGTACGACGGCGAACAGGCCGCGACGGTGTTGCCGCAGCATTTGCGCCAGCAAACGCACCGTCTCCTGCCGGACCTCCTGCGGCAGGTGCGTCCACTGTGGCGTCTTCGGAAAAGGATGAAACAGGTCGAGTTGAGCGCCCGGTTGCGGGCTGGTCTGGCGTCGCATCAGCACCTCCTGTACGGAGCAAAGGATGGTGCTCGGCTTGTACCATATCGCGCTGCCCGGCAGCAGGCGCCTGCGCCAGCAGGTACTTCAGTTCCCTCAATGCTTCACAGCTGACGGCGGGAGACGTCGCCGAAGTCATGCAACAGCAGGCAACGGGATCGAACATCCATTGCGGCACTTCCAGCAAGCCCGTCGTGTGAAACGGCTCTCGCGCACAACGCAGGATTGACTCGCCGTTCTTCCTTTCTATCGTGGTGAAAATCCATACCGTGTGCCCGTACCACGGATGCCAACGATACAGAACTTCCCTTGACTCGCTGATATGGGCGTTGTGTTGCCGGCTTGTACAATCATTCGCTCTTGCACTCGACGTTGAATTACGTCAGTCCGATGCAATTTGAACAAGACTGGCACGCCGCACAGCGAAAGGAAGCGGCATAATAAGTGCTCGGTTAGCGGATGCGAAAATCGCGGGCAACGTCAAACATCGGCTGACCGTCACGCTGCACGAGCAGCGCGACGCGGTTTCGTGCGCGGTCGAGTTGCTCGCGTAACTGCGCCGCGTTCAATACAGGCCTGTTGTTGACCCGCGAGATGACGTCGCCCGGCAGAATGCCGGCGAGGGCGGCGGGGCCCGTACTTCGCTCGAAAAGCACGCCCCCGGGCAAGCCAGCCTTGCGTTGCTCTTCCGATGTCAGGCTGCGCACGATCAGCCCGAATTTCCCGCTTGCGACGCGCACGGGCCTTTCCGCGGCCAGCAGGTCACCGGACATCGCACCCAGCATGACCACGGCGTCATGGGTACCGCGGTTTCGCCAGAATTCGACGTGCGCGGCCGTTCCCGGTCGCCGGTCGGCGACGACCATCGGTAATTGTTTCGAGTCGGTGATTGGCACGTCGTCGAGACGGAGGATAACGTCCCCACTGCGCAGTCCCGATCTGGCCGCCGGACCGCTCACGTCAACTGAACTGACGAGGGCACCGACCGGCTTTTGCAATCCAAAGGACTGCGCCAGCGGCACGCTGACTTCCTGCACAGTGACGCCCAGACGGCCATGTTCGACCTTCCCGTGAAGCCGCAACTGCTGCCCGATTCTCATCGCTTCATCGATCGGAATGGCGGATGAGAGTCCCTGAAGCGCGGGACGCGCGGGCGCATCGCGGCCTATCACGGTGCCGCCCAGATCAAAAAGCGGCCCGCCCGAGTCGCCTGCATTGAGTGTGAGATCGGTCTGGATCAGCGGAATGTACGTTTCAGCCGGAAGCAGTCGTCCCTTGCTGCTGATGATGCCGGCAGTAACCGTGTTGTCGAGCCCGTAGGGCGAACCAATGGAGACGCCCCACTGTCCGACCTTTGCAGCCGATGGCGTGCCGATTTTCACGGTAGGCAGACCGCGCGCGCCGATTTTCAGCAACGCGACATCGCTCGGTGAGTCGATGCCGACGATGGAGGCCGTAAATTCGCGCCCGTCGGTCAAGCTGACCCTGACATGGGTGGCGCCCTCGACCACCCTCGCATCGGTGAGGATGTACCCATCCGGGCTGATGATGAAGCCGGAGCCGGCACTTCCCTGAGACTGTGCGTCACTGGATTCACCGGGCGAAAACTGCCTGAAGAACTGGACAAACGGCTCGTCCTCGCGTGGGGCAGGCGGCCAGAGCGCCGTGAGGTTCGCGACATGCGTGCGGTGAGCCGCGCTGATATTGATCACGGCGGGTCCGTTCTGCCGGACCAGGTCGGCAAAATCCGTCACGATCCCGGGCGGCGGGCCGTGTTGTACCGCAGGCAGAGCGCTGGCAAGCACCACGTCCGGTGCGACTGACGGCTGCGCCGAAGGGGACACGCATCCCACAGACAGCGCAGGGATCAGGCATGCCGCGAGCCGCGCGCACAGCAGATTTCCGGTTTGCACGACATCGCTCCAGACGGCATGGAAAACCGCCGGCGACCCACACTGCGTGCGCGCGCCTTACCTCCACACCGCATTTCTTCGAGACTAGGCCAGCAGACTTAAGCAATTCTTAAAGCCGCCCTGACCTGCTATTGCCTCAATCTGCAAGTCCCGGAGCGGGATGCACCGATTGTGTTTGCGCGAATCCGGTTCGGGGAACACGGAACGCCCCCTCGAGCGACCTGAGTTCTGCCCGGTGCATTTCGACCAGCTTTGAAAGGAGGGTCTCGCCGGCCTTCAGCAGATGAACCTCGACCTGTCGCTGGTCGGTCTCGCTCACATGCCGACGGACAAGGCCCAGTGCCTCACAGCGAGTGACCAGCGCGACCACGCCATGATGTCGCGCTTGCAGGCGCCCGGCCAGCTCGCCGACATTCGCCCACTCGCGCCCGGGGTAGCCCTTGATATGCAGCAGCAACAGATACTGCAGCGGCGTGATGCCTTCGCTCTGCGCAGCCTGATCGGAAAAGTGTTCGAACCGCCGCAGCTGGTGCCGGAATTCAGAGAGCTGCTCGAAATCGGTTTTCGTCAGTCGTGGTGGTCGTGTAGTCATCGCAAATCCCTCATATTTTGCTAAGGATAACGAATATATCACGCCGCGATATATTCGGGATCGTTTCTGGACGAATGCTGCGTCAAGCCGTGCCGGCACAGGATTCTTGAACGGAACTTCCTGCGCTTGAATATATCATACTGTGATATAAAATACAGGCAAGCCTTCTGGTGGCCGGGCTCCTGAGGATCACAGTCCGCGCTGGAATACAGGCATGATTCCCGCGGATAGCACACATCCCGGGGGGACGTTGCGCCGGATCCCGATCCGCTGAATCCGGTCATCCTGAAGGCCCGATGGGGTTGCTGCGGGGAGTCGCACGGGAAGCCCGGATCACACCGTCGGCAGACAACACGGAATCGACGGAGAACCGTCATGCTGGTCACGTTTCAGTCGACTGCTGCGCCGGATGTCGTGATGCTGAGAGATCTCGCCCAGTATCTGCTCGGACTCGTCGGCAAGCGGCTCGACACGCGCGGCGTCATCCTGCACGACGAGCTGCCTGTTGCCATCCGCCGCCTCGAGGCGGCGATTTCGGACGACCAGAAGGCAGAGCTTGCGCTCGAATTGCTGCAGTATTCCCGGGATCGCAGCAAGGCGTCGGGCGGCGGCCTTTCGCAGCGGGCGTGGCCGTTTCTCGCCATGATGCGTGAAGCCCGCAAACACAATGCCGACATCATCTGGGGGCTGTAGACGTCATGCTGTTTTGCTGCTGCGCGTTGATGCCTGGTGGACAAAGGTGGAATACCAGGAGGCCATGATGGCTGAAGTAGCACGATCAAACGCGTCCGGAACCCTGCGCAGGGATGCCGGCAACATCGGGCTGCTGTTCGCGAGCACGACGAGCATCGTCGGCTCCGGGTGGCTCTTCGGCGCGTTTCATGCATCGAAGATCGCAGGACCGCTCAGCATCTGGAGCTGGGTGGCCGGCGCGATCATCATCATGCTGATCGCGCTGTGCTTTGCGGGACTCTCCGCACTGTTTCCGCGCAGCGGTGCGCTCGTGCACATGAGTCACGCCAGTCACGGCGACGGCATGGGACGGATATGGAGCTGGATGCTGTTTCTCGCGTATGTGCCGGTACCAGCAGTCGAGTCCGAGGCCATCGTCACCTACGCGAACAACTATCTGCCGTACTTCATCCAGCCCGGCGGCGAAGGGTTGCTGACCCCCACGGGGTTTGTGACCTGCGCCATTCTGCTCGGGATCATGGCCGTATTGAACCTGATGACCGTCCGCTGGTTGCTGAACGTCAATTCAACGGTGACCTGGTGGAAGCTCTTCGTGCCGCTGCTGACCGTGGTCGTGCTGTTCGCCGCGAGCAGAACGTGATGGCCGCGGACCCGACCGGCTACAAGGCTACCGGCGTGTTCACCGCGCTGCCGGCAGCCGGGATCATCTTCAGCTATCTCGGCTTCCGCACCGCGATCGACCTCGGAGGCGAAAGCGCCAATCCCGGCCGCAACATTCCGCTCGCGGTCATGGGCCCGGTGGTGCTGGCGGCGATCCTCTACATCCTGCTGCAGGTGGCGTTCCTGTACGCGCTGGCGCCGGCCGACCTGGCTCATGGCTGGGCGCATCTGAGCTACACCGGACAGATGGGGCCATTCGCGGGCCTCGCCGCGACGCTGGGCCTCGGCTGGATGGCCACGCTGCTCTACATCGATGCCTATATCTCGCCAGGCGGCACCGGTCTGATGTACGTGACGGGCGGCTCACGCATCCTGTTCGCGATCGGCGAAATGGATGCGGGCCCACGTACGCTTGTCAGGCTGAATGCGAACCGCGTGCCATGGGTCGCCGTGCTGGTGATGTGGATCGTCGGCGCGGTGTTCCTGCTGCCATTCCCTGCCTGGCAGCAGATGGTGAACTACATTACCTCGATCACCGTGCTCACCTACGGTCTGGGCCCGATCGCGCTGCTCGTTCTGCGCCATAGCATGCCGGATCTCGCGCGGCCGTTCCGCCTGAAGGGGGCATGGCTGATTGCGCCGGCGGCGTTCATCTGCAGCAACTGGGTGATCTACTGGACCGGCTTCCGGACGAACTCGTTCCTCTTTGCGATTGTTGCGATCGGTTTCATCCTGTACGCCCTGCACCACCACTTCGTGGCGCGGAAGCCCGCCAGCGAATTCGGCTGGCGGCATATTGCGTGGCTACTGCCATGGTTCGGCGGCATGTGGATCCTGTCCTGGTTGAGCGGCATCGGCGGCGGCAAAGGCGTACTCGATTTTGGATGGGGTGTGCTGTGCGTTGCGGTCTGGAGCCTGCTGGTGCTGATCATGGCGCTGCGCACAGCGCTGCCGGCGGCGGATACCGCACGCATGATGGGTTTGATCGACGCAACTGCATGACAGAACCTGAATGTCGGCGGAGACAATCCTGCAGATTTTGAATCGCGTTCGCCGGCAACGTGCTCTCGCCTATGCCGCCTGCTGAATAGTTACAAAAAGACAACCCGCGTAATGAAGCATGTCAGTCTCCTGAAGTGGATGCGGCCTGTTACGTGCAAGCAAAAATAATCCCGGAATGGCGGTGATAGTCGTGTAATTCGCATGCCGCCGATAAGGTGCAGACCGATGAGATCCGGCGGAACGACAAGTGCGGATCGATGCAAGACGTCGAATTCCCGTAGCTTGCGCGCTCAGCCATGTGCAATCGCCACGGCGACGAACGGATTCACCTCGTGCACCCAAGGAATCTGACTGCCAAAGGGAGTCAGCCATGTCACAGATCGTCGCAGCACGCTTTACCACGTTTGACGCCGCAGACGCGGCAAAGTCGAAGCTATTGATGAGCGGCTTCGTCGCCGAGGATGTCGCCGAGTTCTATGTGAATCCCGGTGGCCAGCACGACCGGTTTCCCCTCGGCGGCGACGAATTTGCCGATCCTCAGGCGCGGCCTGCAGGCCTTGGAGCGACAGGCGGCGGTGAATTCGGTGCGATCGTTGGGGCGCTGGTGGCCGGCGTGCTGACGATCGTGCTCTTTCACTCGCTTCTGGTGCTACCGGTCGCGACCGCTGTCGGCGCATGCATCGGCACACTGGGCGGCGCGCTGTTGATGACGCGTGGCGAACAGCGCACCGATCAGCCCGCCGTTTCGGCCGTGCCTCACGAGCGCGAATCCGGCGTGCTCCTTGCCGTCCATGTCAACGCCGACCAGCAATTTCAGGCGGCGCGTGTATTGCGTGAAGCAAACGGTGAGGATATCGAAGAGTTCAGCGGTCTCTGGAAGGACGGTAAGTTGGCGGACTTCGATCCCACGAAAATGGTGAATCCTGTAAAAGACGGTGTTTCCAGGCCCGCAAGGTCTAATGCGGCCACGAACTGAGATTGGCGCCACCCGAAGGAGGAACATGCGGCTCGCCAAGAGCTACTTCACTCTGCCATAGAACAAAGCAAAGATGTCACCCATTGAAAGGCCAAGGTTAAGAGGTAAATGAATCCACCCGAGGCCTCAAGTTACGTCGCACGGCAAATCTGTCATCACCACACCGCGCTGCGAAACGCATGATGACGCGCCCGGTTTCTCGTCTGTCTGGCTGCGGAACTGATCCGCACCAGTCACCCATCAGGATCAAGGCGAGTGCTGCTGATCTGGCAGTCGCCCCTCGCTCAAGTCGAGCTCCACGAACCCGCCGGCACCAGGCCAATGTCCAGAGGAGTACATGACAATTCCAGGGCTACCCATTTGCGGGAACCAGACTGTTTGACCTGCTCCCCGCGTTTACTTAGTACGGTGACGGTGTAGAGTCCGTTCCAGAGAGGATCGGCAATGAAAAAGCGATTCACCGAAGAACAAATCATCGGCATCTTGAAGGAAGCTGAGGCTGGCCTGAAGCCGGCGGAGCTGTGCCGCAAGTACGGCATCTCGGAAGCGACCTACTACAACTGGAAAGCGACCCGTACGCACGGTGGTGCAGGAGGGGTCGGGCCGCGAGGCCTGCCCCTATCCTAATTTCCTTGGTCGTGAACCGTATTCCCGTCTGCGTCAAACGTTCGCGCTTCGGACGGTCGACAGGTTAGATCGATCCGCTACCAGGGACTCTCACCGTGGTGAGTGAAAATAAAGTTGTATAGTGCCGTCGTTGATTTGCAGGGATTTTCACGGTGTGGATCTTGGGCATTGAGGCTAGTCGTATAGTTGTGTCGTTGATTTTTAAGGAAAATTCTCTCAAAAATTTGACTGAGAATTGCACGTTTTCGCGGGCAGAGAAGTCATCTGACTGACCTCGGCTGAGTTGGCGAGGCATTGCTTCTTGCTCTGGCTAAGCAACCCGACGCGCGAGAGCCTCGATTTGCCGCTTGTGTTTGGCGGGGCGTCTGTGCATACGGTCACGCGCGTCAAGCGCAACGACTTTTCCGGTACCGCTAACAACGCCATTTACACTGTGATGCAGCGGGGCAATCCGGGTGGGTGACGGGTCGCCGAGCATTGCGATCAGCCGCCGCCTGTCGCATCCGGACGGCCCGTTCGCAGCGATCGTATAGCCTGTTGACAACCCTTACTGCAAACGCACATTCGCCTGATCGTGCGCACATCCCCCACATTTGAATATCGTGACGTCGCTAACGCCAATATGAAGTCTAGCGGTTGCAGCCTGATTGGGCGGCCGGAGACAATTATGCCTCTGTTGAATTTTCAGTGGGTGGTATCGTCCCGGTTTATCCATAA
The DNA here is from genome assembly GCF_022213065.1 of Paraburkholderia tagetis. GTDB lineage: Bacteria > Pseudomonadota > Gammaproteobacteria > Burkholderiales > Burkholderiaceae > Paraburkholderia > Paraburkholderia tagetis. The sequence goes on along the minus strand of NZ_JAKLJA010000046.1, from coordinate 24,440 downwards.
CCAAGACGAAGGCAGGTCATGCACAGCAAGCTGTTCGAAGCCGCATTGGGTGTAAGTGATCCATGGTTCGTGAGCGGCGTCGATTTCGACGCGACCACCAAGCTGCTGACGATTCAGATCGACTTCACCGCTGGAAGCCGCTTCGCGCATCCTGAGGTGACCGGCGTGCATCCCGTGCATGACACCATCGTCAAGCGTTACCGGCACCTGAATTTTTTTCAGCATGACTGCTACCTCGAAGTGCGCACGCCGCGCGTGAAGCTGCCCGACGGCCGCGTGGTGCTCGTCGAGCCCGATTGGGCCGGCAAGCTCAGCGGTTTCACGCTGCTGTTCGAGGCGATGGTGCTCACGCTCGCCCAACAGATGCCCTTTGCAGCCGTAGCCCGCGCCGTTGGCGAATCGTGGCACCGCGTGCATGCGATCTGCAAGCGCTATGTCGAACTGGCGCTGGCCGCGATCGACTTGTCCGGCATGACCAGTGCCGCCGTGGATGAGACCTCCTATAGAAAGGGGCACAACTATCTGACGCTGGTGGCTGACGCCGACGAACGCAAGGTCGTGTTCGTCACCGACGGCAAGGATGCCGCCACCGTCAAAGCGTTCGCCGCTCACCTGCGAGCGCACCTTGCAAAGCCCGAACAGATCACCTCGGTCAGCATCGACATGTCTCCCGCCTTCATCAAGGGCGTCAGCGAACATTTGCCCAATGCCCGCATCACCTTCGACAAGTTCCACGTCGTCGCCCAGGCGTCGGTTGCACTGGACAAGACCCGGCGGCTCGAACAGAAGACCGATCCCGAACTCAAGGGTTTGCGTTGGGCGTTGCTCAAGGACCGTGACCGCCTCAATGCGGCACAGCGCGCCGATCTCGATGCACTGGTCGCGAACGTCACAACGAAGCGTACGGCCCGTGCCTGGCTCTATCGGGAGCAGTTGCGCGAGATCCTGGATCGCAAGCAGATCAACGTCGTTTCCGAGATGCTTGAGCAGTGGTGTACCAACGTAATGCGTTCCAAGGTTGAGCCCATGAAGGAGGTCGCCCGCATGATCCGAAAACACTTCGACGGCATCGTCGCATGGACACAGACGCGCCAGACCAACGGCTTTCTGGAAGCGATCAACGGCCTGTTTCAGGCCGCCAAGCGACGCGCTCGTGGCTACGCGAATATCGAAACCATGCGTACCGTGCTGTTCCTGATCGCTGGCAAGCTCAACTTCACTTCGATCAACCCGCATACCGCATAACCCATTTGAATTTCAAAAGAGCCACAATTATTGTCTTGCGATGCCCAGGATCGACGCGCGCTTGATTTCGGAAATGTAGATGAGGATGAGTGAGACCGACACGACGCCGTAAAGCAGCATGAAGCAGCTCGAGCGTATCTTGAGCAGATCGAGCAGCGCGCCGAACAGGATCGGCAGCAGGAAGCCGCCCAGCCCGCCTGCGAGACCCACGATGCCGGTCACCACACCCATGTTGGTGGGAAAGTCGTCGGCCACGTACTTGAAGGTCGAGGCCATGCCGAACGCGAACACGGCGCCCAGCACGAACGTGAGCGCGACGAAACCCGCGACTGGCATGCTGATATGCAGCGTGGCAGTGCCGTCGATGGTATGGATTACGAAATCGGTGGCCGGATACGAGAGAATGAACAGGCAAATCCACGCGACCCACAGGCCCCACCACGTGACGGCATGCGCGCCGAGCTTGTCGGCGAGGATGCCGCCCACGGCCCGCAGCACCGATCCCGGCAGGGAGAAACCCGCCGCAAACGCGGAAGCCATTACCAGTGACATGCCGTATTCGGCTTTCAGATATTGAGGAATCCACAGCGAAAGTGCCGTGAACCCGCCGAATGTGATCGAGTAGTACTGGCACAGGCGCCAGACGCGGGAATCGCCGAGCACCTTGAACGCGTCGAGCCACGAGCCGTTCGCCTTGCCCGCGCCGGGGTCGCGCGCGGAGCCCAGCCAGAAGATCACGGCGGTCACGAGCAGCGCGACGGCATAAACGCGCGGCACGAAACGCCAGCCGTAGAGCTTTGTGAGTACTGGCGTCACGAACAGATTGACCGCTGCGCCCACGGTGCCCGCGCCAAAAAAACCCATCGCGAAGCCGCGTTGTTTGGGCGGAAAGAAGCGCGCGACATAGGGCGTGCCCACCGCGAACGAGGCGCCCACGCAGCCGAGAAAGAGGCCGATGACGAGAAATTGCCAGAACTGATCTGCATAACTGATGATATAGACGGGCACGGCGCAGACCACGAGCAGGATCGTCATGACGATGCGCCCGCCAAAACGGTCGGTCCAGGTGCCCAGCGGAAGCCGCATCACGGCGCCGGTCAGCACCGGCGTCGCCGTGAGCAAGCCGAACTCGGTGCTGTTGAGCTTGAGCTCGTCGCGCAAGCCCACGCCAAGCACGCCAAACATCATCCACACCACGAAGCAGACCAGGAACGCGAGCGTGCTCGCGAGCAGCACGGACCATGCCTTGGCGTCTGCGACCTCGGGTGCGGCGGCAGCGGTCTGGGCTGGTTTGTTACGTGTATTCATGTCGTCTCCCAGTGCTGTACGGCTCATTGAACCAGTGGGCTCGCCGCTGCATCGACGGCGGCATTTTCGAGCGAGGCCCCGGATGCCAGAATCGATACGTATTGCTGAATCGCCTTGTGGCGCACCCGCTCCGCGAGAAAGCGCGCGATGTCGCCGGCGGCAGCCTCGAATGCAACCGGCTCGCCCGCCACGCGCCGATCGATGCGCACGAGGTGAAATCCGTAGCGCGTGCGCACGAGACGAGGCAGCAGGCCCTCGTCCGGGTTGTCGAACAGCGCGCTCTGGAACTCGGGCACGGTGTCGCCGCGCATCAACTGGCCGAGGCTGCCGCCCACGCCCGCCGAGGGGCAGTTCGAAAGTTCGCGGGCGCGCGCCTCGAAGGTGTCCGGCGCGGCCAGCAGCGCATTGAGCGTTTCCTCGGCTTTCTGGCGCAGCAGCGCGAGCGGCACGCGGTCCGTCACGGCAAAGAGAATATGGCTCGCGTAGACGATCTCGTTGCGGATGAAGCGCGTGGGGTGCTGCTCATAAAAGCGCCGGCAGTCCTCGGGCGTCGGCTCCGGCACCCGCAGTTCGCGTGCGAGCAGGGTTTCGAGGGCGTCGTCGTCGAGCGGGCTCGTGGCATCGATCAGCGCTAGCTCCACCGCGCGCTGGCGCAGCAACTCGCGCACCACCAGCGCGCGGCGCGCCGCGAGCGGCGGATCGGGATCGTCGGCGTGATGGCGGCTTTCCTCGGCGATGGCTTGCAGATCGATTTCCACATGGTTCACGCGTGCGGGCGCAGTCAACCCGGCGCCCGCCACGGCTTGGTTACCGGTACTATCGGCATTCATGCACGTGTCTCCTTGAGTCGTTTCAGCGCTTGCGCACGAGCTGGTACGGACGCAGCAGATAGGCCACCGAAGCGATGCCGCTCCAGATGTGCACCATGCGCGTGAACGGCGAAACGAGGAAGATCGTGAAGCCGAGCGCGATGTGCGTCTGGTAGACGAGCGGCACGCCGTCGAGCAGACCGGCGATGTTGCCGCGGAACGTCACGACGCCCTTCACGTAGTCGGTGAGCTGCTCGAACATCGCGCCGTCCATGTGGCCCGCCGAGAGCACCACGGTGCCGAGTCCCAGCGCGAGCTGCACCCACAGCATCAACACGATCACGATGTCCCACGTCCTGCTGTTGTGGCGGATGCGCGCATCGCCGAGGCGCCGCGCGATCAGCATCGTGAGTCCGATGATGGCGAAGAAGCCCGCGGTGCCGCCCGCGACCATCGCAAGCAACTGGTGCATGGACGCCGAGATGAACGGCGCCACGAGCCAGTGCGGCGCGAGAAAGCCCACGAAGTGACCCATCGCCACGACCAGGATGCCCCAGTGAAAGAGGTTGCTGCCGACGCGCAGCGCGCCGCGCCGCAGCAGTTGCGACGAGTCGCTCTTCCAGGTGTATTGCTCGCGGTCGAACCGTACCAGCGAGCCGAACAGCAGCACCGCCAGACAAATGTACGGATAGGTGCCGAACAGGAACTGGTGGAAATATTGGCCCATGACTGCTCCTTGCTGAATGCGCGGCAGGCCGCGCGGTGTACAGGTGCGGCTTTCAGCGCGACGGCCGGCGCGCATGGAACTCCACCGGCGCCACCGCGGGCTGCGCATTGCCCATGAATTTCACCGGCTCCTCGCTCCACGCAGCATCGAGCGCATCGAGATCCTGGCCGTCGTGCGGCGCGTTCGCGTCGTCGTCGTGCGCTTCTTCGGGCAGCGCCGCTTCGATGTCACCCAAGGTGTTGCCCGCGAGCGCGAGCACCGCGCCGGTCACATACGCATAGTGGCTGTTGCGGCGGCTCAGCTCGGCAGTGATCGCCTGCAGAATCGCGAGGGTTTCGCCGAGCAGCGAGCGCGCCTCGCCGGCTTCAAGGATCGACAGATATTCGAGGAATACCGGCAGGTAGTCGGGCAGCTGATCGGGGCCGAGCAGCAGGCCATGGCGCTCGTACATCTGCTTCAGGTCGATCATCGCCTGGCCGCGCTCGCGCGACTCGCCGTGCACATGCTCGAACAGATGCAGCGAGGTGGCGCGGCCGCGGTCGAACAGCGCAACGTAGTTCTCCTGGAGCGAGAGCAGGTCGCGCGAGCCGAGATAGTCGAGAAAGCGCAGCAGATGCTCGCGCGTCTCGCCGCGCAGCGCGCGTTCGCCTTGCACGAGTTCGCGCGCCTCGTCGAGCGCGCCGATCAGCGCTTCGGTCGGGTACTCGAGGCACGCGGCAAGCAGCCGGAACGTGAGGCGATTGGGAGGGCGTGGCGCAAACATTCAGATCTCCTGAATCGGAATACGGCGCGAGCCGGTCTTGGGCGCGAACAGGCTCGCCTCGCTGCGGCCGTCCGAGCAGCCGTTGCCGAACGTGAAGCCGCAACCCGAGCGCAGATCGAAGGCGTCTTCCGCATATTCGCGGTGCGTGGTGGGAATCACGAAGCGGTCTTCGTAATTCGCGATCGCGAGATAGCGGTACATCTCCTCGACCTGATGCAGCGAAAGCCCCGCTTGATCGAGCACCTGGGTGGCATCGACGCGGTCCACGTGACGCGCACGCATGAACGCACGCATCGCGAGCATGCGCTCGAGCGCCACCTTTACGGGTTGCTCGTCGCCGGCGGTCAGCAGATTCGCCAGATAGCGCAGCGGAATGCGCAGCGCCTCCACGTCGGGCAGATAGCCGTTCATGCCGAGGTCGCCGCTGTTCGCGGCCGAGTTGATGGGCGAGAGCGGCGGCACGTACCAGACCATCGGCAGCGTGCGGTATTCGGGGTGCAGCGGGAACGCGATCTTCCAGTCGATCGCCATCTTGTAGACCGGCGAGCGCTGCGCGCCGTCGATCCACGCCTGCGGAACGCCGTCGCGCGCGGCCTGCTCGATCACGGCCGGATCGAACGGATCGAGGAACACGTCGAGCTGGGCCTGATAGAGGTCCTTCTCGTCGGCCACGCTCGCGGCTTGCTCGATGCGGTCGGCGTCGTAGAGCAGCACGCCCAGATAGCGGATGCGTCCCACGCAGGTTTCCGAGCACACCGTGGGCTGGCCCGCCTCGATGCGCGGATAGCAGAAGATGCACTTCTCGGCCTTGCCGCTCTTCCAGTTGTAGTAGATCTTCTTGTACGGGCAGCCGGACACGCACATGCGCCAGCCGCGGCACTTGTCCTGGTCGATCAGCACGATGCCGTCTTCCTCGCGCTTGTAGATCGAGCCGGAGGGGCAGGAGGCCACGCACGCCGGATTGAGGCAGTGCTCGCACAGGCGCGGCAGGTACATCATGAAGGTGTTTTCGAACTGTCCGTAGATGTCCTTCTGCACGTTCTCGAAGTTATAGTCTTTCGCGCGCTTCTCGAACTCGCCGCCCAGAATCTCTTCCCAGTTCGGCCCCCATTCGATTTTTTCCATACGCTCGCCGCTCACGAGCGAGCGCGGCCGCGCGACCGGCATCGCCCTGGTGTTGCCGGCTTCCTGCAGATGCGCGTAATCGAAGGTGAACGGCTCGTAGTAGTCGTCGATCTCGGGCAGATGCGGGTTGGCGAAGATCTTCGCGAGCAGGCGCCACTTGCTGCCCTGGCGCGGCTCGATCTTGCCGTCGGCCTTGCGCGTCCAGCCGCCGCGCCACTTCTCCTGGTTCTCCCACTCCTTCGGATAGCCGATGCCGGGCTTGGTTTCGACGTTGTTGAACCACGCGTACTCCATGCCCTCGCGGCTCGTCCAGACGTTCTTGCAGGTGACCGAGCAAGTGTGGCAGCCGATACACTTGTCGAGGTTCAGCACCATCGCAATCTGTGCGCGCACCTTCATGACGTTTCTCCTTCGCGGGCGGCCGCATTGACTGGCGCATTGACGGGGGACGGCAGGTTGCCTACGGGCGTTTCTTCGCTGTCGAGCCAGTCGATCTTCTTCATCTTGCGCACGAGCAGGAACTCGTCGCGGTTCGAGCCGACCGTGCCGTAGTAATTGAAGCCGTAGGCCAGTTGCGCATAGCCGCCGATCATGTGCGTGGGCTTGAGCGAGATGCGCGTGACCGAGTTGTGAATGCCGCCGCGCGTGCCGGTGATTTCCGAACTCGGCGTGTTCACGATCTTTTCCTGGGCGTGGTACATCATCACCATGCCGCGCGGGATGCGCTGGCTCACCACGGCGCGCGCGCACAGCGCGCCGTTCGAGTTGTAGCACTCGATCCAGTCGTTGTCGACCACGCCGATCTGCGCGGCGTCCTTCTCAGAGATCCAGACGATCGGCCCGCCGCGCGAGAGCGTGAGCATGAGCAGATTGTCCGTGTAGGTGCTATGGATGCCCCACTTCTGGTGCGGCGTGATGAAGTTCAGCGCGATCTCGGGATTGCCGTTCGAGCGCACGCCGTGCATGTGCGCGTAGCTGCCGGTGTCGATGGGCGGCTTGTAGACGCACAGCCCTTCGCCGAATGCGCGCATCCATTCGTGGTCCTGATAGAGCTGTTGCCTGCCGCTCAGCGTGCGCCACGGGATCAGCTCGTGCACGTTGGTATAGCCCGCGTTATACGACACGTGCTCCGATTCGATGCCGCTCCACGTAGGCGACGAGATGATCTTGCGCGGCTGGGCCTGGATGTCGCGAAAGCGGATTTTCTCGTCGGCGCGCGCTTCGGCCAGATGCACGTGGTCGACGCCGGTGATCTTGCCGAGCGCCTCCCACGCCTTCACGGACACCCCGCCATTGGTCTCCGGCGCGAGCGAGAGGATCGTTTCGGCCGCATCGAGCGCGGTCTCGATGCGCGGACGGCCTGCGGCGTCGCCGGACTCCGGCTCGTTGGGGTAGCGGTAGTTGAGGTCACCGAGTTGTTTAACTTCTTCCTCGGTATTCCAGCTGATGCCCTTGCCGCCGTTGCCGAGCTTGTCCATCAGCGGGCCGAGCGAGGTAAAGCGGTGATACGTCTCGGGGTAATTGCGCTCGATCACGGTCACCGTCGGCATGGTCTTGCCCGGCACCGGGTCGCATTCGCCGCGCTTCCAGTCGGCCACGCCGAAGGGTTGCGCGAGCTCGCCCGGCGCGTCGTGCGTGATCGGCGAGAGCACTACGTCGCGCTCGCGGCCCAGGTGCCCCACGCTCAGCTCCGAAAAACGCTTCGCGATGCCCATGAAGATTTCCCAGTCGCTCTTCGCCTGCCATGCGGGGTCGACGGCGGCGGAGAGCGGGTGAATGAACGGATGCATGTCGGACGTATTCATGTCGTCCTTCTCGTACCACGTGGCCGTTGGCAGCACGACGTCCGAGTACATGCAGGTGGTGGACATTCGGAAGTCCAGCGTGCAGAGCAAATCGAGCTTGCCGCGCGGCGCTTCGTCGTGCCAGACGACTTCCTCGGGACGCGCCGCGCCGTTCTTCGCGACTTCCTCGCCCTGCACGCCGTTAGTGGTGCCGAGCAAATGCTTGAGGAAATACTCGTGTCCCTTGCCCGACGAGCCGAGCAGATTGGAGCGCCATACGAACAGGTTGCGCGGGAACGAGGCGGGGTTGTCGGGGTCCTCGCAGGCGAGCCTGAGGCTGCCGTCCTTGAGCTTGCCCGCCACTGCCGCGCCTGCCTGCGTGGCGTCGCCGAGCGCGCGCCCGAGTTCGAGCGGATTGCACCCGAGCTGCGGCGCCGAGGGCAGCCAGCCCATGCGCTCGGCGCGTACGTTGTAGTCGATGGGCGCGCCGTGATACGCCGACTTGTCCGCGAGCGGCGAGAGCAGGTCGGTGGGGTTCATCGGGTCGTAGCGCCACTGGTCGGTGTGCGCGTAGAAGAACGACGTCGCGTTCATCTGGCGTGGCGGACGGTTCCAGTCGAGCGCGAACGCCAGCGCGGTCCAGCCCGTTTGCGGGCGCAGCTTCTCCTGGCCGACATAATGCGACCAGCCGCCTCCCGACTGGCCCACGCAGCCGCACATCACCAGCATGTTGATGATGGCGCGGTACGCCATGTCCATGTGATACCAGTGATTGATGCCCGCGCCGATGATCACCATCGACTTGCCCTGGGTCTTGTCCGCGTTTTCCGCGAACTGGCGCGCGACATTGATCACGTCGGCGCGCTTCACGCCGGTGATCGCTTCCTGCCATGCGGGCGTGTAAGGCACGTCGTCGTCGTAGCTTTGCGCGACGTCCTTGCCGCCGAGTCCCTGATCGAGGCCGTAGTTCGCGATGAAGAGATCGTAGACGGTGGCCACGAGCTTCTCGCCGTCGCGCGTGGCCACGCGGCGCACGCCGATGCGGCGGCTCAGCACCGACTGGTGATCGGTATGCGAATAGTGCGCGTGCGCGACGTTGCCGAAGTACGGAAACGCCACGTCCACCACCTGGTCGTGGCCCTTGACCAGCGAGAGCGCCGGCACGAGCGATGCGCCCTGGGCGTTTTCCTCGCGCAGGTTCCACTTGCCGAGGTCGCCGCCTTCCTGCTGGCCCCAGCGGAAGCCCGCCGAGCCGAGCGGCGTCGCGAACGCGCCGTTCGCGGAATCGATCACGACGGTCTTCCAGTCGGGATTGTTGGTCTGGCCAAGAGAATCGGCGAAGTCGGAGGCGCGCAGGTAGCGATCGGGCACGTACTGGCCGTCGCGTTCCGTGAGCGTGACGAGGCACGACATGTCCGTGAAGCGGCGGCAATAATCGGCGAAATACGCGCTCTTGCCGGCGAGATGATATTCCTTCAGGATCACGTGGCCCATCGCGAGCGCGAGTGCGGCGTCGGTGCCCTGCTTGGGATGCAGCCAGATGTCGCCGAACTTCGCGCCTTCGGCGTAATCGGGGAAGATCGACACGATCTTCGCGCCGCGATAGCGCGCCTCCACCATGAAGTGCGCGTCGGGCGTGCGCGTTTGCGGCACGTTCGACCCCCACAGCATGATGAACGAGGAGTTGTACCAGTCGGCCGATTCCGGCACGTCGGTCTGCTCGCCCCACGTTTGCGGCGAGGCCGGCGGCAGGTCGCAATACCAGTCGTAGAACGAGAGGCACACGCCGCCGATCAGCGAGAGATAGCGCGAGCCCGCCGCATACGAGACCATCGACATGGCGGGGATGGGCGAGAAACCGACCACGCGGTCGGGACCGTGGCGCTTGACCGTATGGACGTTGGCCGCGGCGACGAGCTCGGTCACCTCGCTCCAGTCGGCGCGCACGAAACCGCCGAGGCCGCGCCGCGACTGGTAGCTCTTGCGCGCCTCTTCGTCGTCGACGATCGCGGCCCAGGCTTCCACGGGCGAGAGCGTGCGGCGCTTCTCGCGCCACAGCTTCACGAGTGCGCTGCGCACGAGCGGATATTTCAGGCGGTTCGCGCTATAGAGGTACCACGAGTACGATGCGCCACGCGAGCAGCCGCGCGGCTCGTGGTTGGGCATGTCGGGGCGGGTGCGCGGATAGTCGGTCTGCTGCGTTTCCCAGGCGACAATGCCGCCCTTCACGTAGATCTTCCATGAGCATGAGCCCGTGCAATTGACGCCGTGCGTGGAGCGCACGATTTTATCGTGCGCCCAGCGCGTGCGATAAGCATCTTCCCACTTTCGGTCTTCATCGGTAACGGCGCCGTGGCCGTCCGCGAATTGCGGTCTCGCAGTAGTGAAGTAACGCAGACGATCCAGAAAATGACTCATGGCACCTCCAGGTTTCGCGTTCAGGCGATTATGAATTAAATGGATACGACTGCGTAGTGCAAAGTGGGCGATGAAAACATTGAGGGTCTGATTGATCGTTGCGGTGCTGCGTGTTGGGCATGAACGCCAGAGGCCGCAATCGTTTGCGTTTCGAATGATGGCCTTCCCGGGATCCACGACGAGGAAAGGAAGGTTCCGGTCATAAGCCTTTTGGTTATAAAAATGCACCGGATCATTTCGATCCAACGCGGTAACGTCTGTTTTTCTTATGGGTTCGCCTGTCGTCCCGGGGCGATCGACCCCGGCCAGGCTTGCTGGTGCTTCTGATAGTCCTCCAACAGATGCACCTTTTCCCGTCGGTCGAAATCATTCGCGCGTCCTTGAGTCCGCAGCGAACATTCTCATCCCCAATACGTATCGGTCACAGGATTGTGCAGCGATCCCTCGATCCAGCAGTTGCAGAAGTCTGCAGTGGAATGCATTTCTGCGCGTAACTCGGCGATCGCCCGCTCCGTGTACAGGCCATATTCGTACGGCATTGCGATCTCGTATTCGTTGCGGCGTGAATCGACGCGCCTTTGACCTGCCCGCACGAACTTGCTGTTGCGTTCAGTAAGTGGACCTGCCAGGTGCAGGTCCAGACGGGTTTCGGTCCTCGGTGCCACGGTCCTTGTCGTCGGTGACGGAGCAGGCAATGCAATTACCGGCGGTTCGGGCGGTGGGGTGCCTTGGTCGGGGAAGCACTGTGCCTGATGCCGCTGCGCAATTGCGGCAAGACGTGCGCGCAACGTATTGATTGACAATGATGCGGCGTGTTCGACGGTGTACCGCGCGATCACATCAGCGCTTGCCGACAGGAAGCCGCCCCATTCAATTTCAAAATGGCGGATCGCCGACTGGTCGCTGTGTCGGGTGTTTTCGCGTGCCGCAGCTTCGAGCTAGCGGTCAACGTCGCGGGCTGGTAGGGAGATCGGGGGGCAGGTCTGGCGGAGGAACGTATGATAGCGAATATGAGGTGAGCCTTTCCGGGATCTCCCGCGTGACGGCTGCTTCACCTGAGGGGCGAACGCGTCGCTGTTCGCGAAACGCTCACGGGAGGGCCATGGTATCGGCGCACTTGAAGACGTTTTTGCGACACGGTGAACTGTACGGAATGCGCATCTGCGCCAACACGTCGGGCAACCCGCCAAGGAAGGCGCGCCTGCTTGCGAACGACCTCACGTTCAGCACTTCATCAGCTCACATGCATCTTTGCCAGAACGGGTTCGACATCCGAATATAATCCCGCCGCCGAACTGGACCAATTCGACGCCGCGCGTGGTTACGCACGCGCTCAACTCGCGCGATGCGTGTCGCCCCGTCTACGGATGGCTCGGCGTCATCGCCTGTGCGCCGCTTCCAGCCCTGAGCGTGCCGGCCGGCGAGTTCTTGTCCTCCAGCAGCGGCTGCAGCACAGGCGTCATCGACTTGAGCAGTTGGACCGCCATCGCGCTCGTGAACGTGTAGCGCGCCGCATAGGGCTCGTGCGCCCAAGCGGTGATCGCGCCGTAGAAGCGGTCGCCGATGACGAAGACGAAAGTCGCACAGCGGTTTACCTTGCGCGACTCGATCAGGCGTGCGCCCTTCGCATAGACGTTAAAGCGCTGATCGCCCGTGCCGGTCTTGCCATAGACCTGCAGCGTCCTGCCGTCGGAGAACGTCATGCCGTCGGCGAGCCGCTTGCCCGTGCCACCCTGCACCACCGACGTCAGCAGCTCGCGCACCACCTGCGAGATCTCCGGCGAGATGAGCGGCTGCGGTGGCGTGGCCGCGTGTACGAAGCGCGTCTCGTAGGGCGTGCCGCGCGCGAAGTCGAGCGATTCGAAGCTATGCGTCGGCAGCTTCTCGCCGTTGTCGGAGACGAGGCCGATCAGATACGCGAGCGCCGACGGCCGGTCGCCCGCCGCGCCGATCGCCGAGGCATACGAAGGCGTGATGTTGTCGAACGGATAGCCGAGCGCGCGCCACGACCTGCCGATCGCGGCGTAGGCCTTCAGCTCGATCATGTGGCGGATGCGCCGGTCCTGCGTGGCGTGATAGCGCGTCTTGAAGAGCCACCTGTAGGTATAGAGGCGCGCGTCGTGGCTTTGCTGCTGGACCTGATCGAGCGTCGCATCGGGATGGGCGCGCAGATCGTTCAGCAGCCACAGTTCGAGCGGATGGATGCCCGCGATATAGCCGCGATCGTTGAGGTTGAACTTGTCGATCGCGTACTTGTTGTAGTACTTCGCGAGGTCTGCGTCGTCGAGCCCCTGGAACTGGGTGTTCTTCAGTTGCGCGCGCATCACGCCGTTGAACCATGCCTGGTCGCCGTTCGGGTTCACGCTGCGCAGCACCGTCGCGATCCGCGCCGGGCCCTTGCGGGTGTGCTGCAGCAGGATCTGCAGCGCCTCGTCATTACCCTTGCCTGCGTAGCGCGTGTAGAAGCGCCGCATGTAGACCTGACTTTCGCCGTCGGCGAACTGCGTGAGGTAGCGGTTGCGCACGGCCGGATCGTCGAGGTAAGCCGAGGGTGGCCCCGAAGTCTGGATCATCTCGTAGTGGACGATGTCGCGCATGAGCCGCACGAACACAAGATTCACCGAATGCTGGAACGCCTGCTGCACGGTGAGGATCTGCGAGTTGTCGCTCGACTCGAAATTATTGAAGGTCTGCGCACCGCCGCCCGTGTAGAAGACCTCGCCCGGATTGGCCGAATACTTGCGCTGCACGGCCGCTTCGAGCATGGCAGGCAGCGACCGGTCGGGCGTCGTCGAGAGATAGTCGAGCGCCCAGCGCGTAAGCGCATCGCCTGGGTCGACCTGCGGAATCATCGCGCGCAGCGTCTTCGCATCGTCGTTTGCGTACTTCGCGTGCAGCGCGCTCACGATCTGCAGATACGTAATGAGCGTGCGCAGCTTCGCCGTCGAGCCGAGATTCAGGCGCGCGCCGGAGTTGATGTCGAACGGCTCGTTCACGCTATCGGTCTGCACGCGCACGAGGTTCTCGCCGCCGCGCCGCTCGAACAGCGTGAAGCTGTACGCGATCTTCGAGGGATCGTCGGCAGGCCGCAGCATCTCGAAACCCACGAGCCCCGCCGCGCGTGCGCCATCCATGGTCGCGGCATCGGCGAGCCGGTTGCTCACGGCCTGCTGCACGGCGTCGTCGAGCGTGGACGTGGCCGAAACATCGAGGCGGTCGAGATCGTAGAGCGTCTTGAGGCCCAACGCCTGCATCAGCTGCGTGCGCAGCGTGAGCACCGCCTTGCGCTCGACGTAGGAGACCGGCGGGCGCGGCGCGGGCTTCGAGCGGTCGAGCGTGAGCTGCGTCGCCAGCGCGGCGTCGCGCAGCGCGGGCGAAATCACGCCGCCGTTTGCGAGCAGACGCAGATAGCTGTCGGTCAGCTTCGCCAGCGCGTCGTTGTTCTTCTGCAGGAAATACGAGGGCGCGCGCTGCGCGATCAGGAGCGAGAGCACCTGGCGGAACGCGAGCGCCTGTTCGTCGAGCGTCGCGTTCGAGATGGGCTCGCGCAGGATGCGGTTGACGTCGCCAAAGTCGCGCCCGTACCAGGCCGCGAGGCCGTCGCCGATGCCGTTGATCTCGCCCACGCCCGGCCTCGCCGAAAGCGGCACTGAATTCAGGTAGTGCACGAGGATCTGCTGGCGCGCGGGCATCGTCTGCGGACCGTCGAGATAGGCGCGCACCGAGGCCGACGCAATCTGGCGCAGCTTCTCTGGCGGAGTGGCGGTGCGCCCGCCCGTGGAGTGGCGGAACTTCTCGAGCTGCGTGGCGAGCGTGCTGCCCCCCGGCGTGTGCTGGTGCCTGTTCACGAGGCGCAAGCCCTGATCGACGAGCGCGCGGCTGAAGCGCCCCCAGTCGATGGCCGGATTGCGGTTCGGCTGGTCGGCGGCGAGCAGGTACTTGTCTTCGATGAAGACCAGCGAATCGCGCACAAGCGGCGGCACGGCTCCGAAGTTTTCGTAGGCGCGCTGCGGATAGCGCGTGCGGAACAGCAACTCGCCGGTCGCGTCGCGCAGCACGATGCCGGCCTGGTCCTTTTCCTCATAAGGGAGGAAAAGGCCTTCGTCGGCGAGCGCGATCATGCGCGCTGAATCGCGCGCCTGCGCGGCCACTGCGAAACCGCGCTGCTCGAACCGGTCGGTGAACGCAGGCAGTTGCGCATACCCAAGCCGGATATCGTAAGGGCCATTCGTCGTGGGAAAACGGATGTTGTGGCTCGCGCCGGGCTCGACCGCGAAGCCGATGTCGCGCGTCAACTCGGAGAGGTAGCGCGCCTGCAGCCGCGAGGTGTCGATTTCGGTCTGGACGATGTGCGCCAGGATAGCGATGGCCGCTAGAATCGCGACGAGCAAACCCCACTTGACCCATCGCCAGACTGAACGGGCGTGGGTGACAGGAAGAGAAGAGCGGACAGACGGGCGGCTCATGGTTATTCCCCCTGACGTCGCGTCAGATCGCGGAGTACACCTCTCAGAAAGTTTATCTCGCCTGCGTGATTCGTGTGCCAGTGCCGCACGCCGATGACGAACAGGTCGACGATATGTTCCTTGGCGAGCGCAAGCAAAGTCGACTTGCCGACCACCAGTTTGTTAAATGGACGGTAAGCAGCAGCCCGGCGCCCCTGTATACCTTCACTTTTAAAGGTGCATCGGCGAGCGCGGGTTGGTCGACATTGGGCAAGCTAACGGGTGGCGGTGTCACCCGCCTGGCGGGGCAATGGCTGTCAAGCCATTCGTTTCCGGTGGGCCACCACGACGTTTCCGCGTGAGGCCTGTTTCAGGACGTGGGAGCAGTTCGAGGTACGGCTGACGCAGCGCGATGCCTGCAAGACGATGATTGGCCTCCTTGAGCTCGCCACGCCCAATGGCGTCCCGGCTGTGCTCGAGCATACTGCCGGAGAACGGCAGGCTGTCCGATCTGAAGACACTATGCGAGGGGTTGTGCAGCACCAGGTCGACTTCCCCGTCGGCAATGCGGAGATTCCCCCGGTCCGAGAACGAAGTCGGCCGCTGTCAGTGAAGATTTGATCTATCTCAATGTTTTGCCAGCCAGCGAAACTAGGCTGAGTCGGAGCGATAAGCTGCTGTTAGTGCCACTGAATATAGCCAGGCACTGAGTCATCGCAATCGGCATGATTCGAGGATAAATGTGGGTGAGGTCCGCGGCGAGCGGATTGTAATTTTCCGCACAGTCGCCGACGTACGCATTGCAATGCCGCCGAGTCAGGAAGAATTGATCGCACATGGCATCGCATTGACGCTACGTAGCGATGGTCGCATTGTTCGCCATACAAAGCGGTGAACATTACCGTGATGTCGGGTAATGGGGGCAGGGCTATGTCGTATCAGTCGCGCGTGTGCCGCGCCGCCGAATTTCCGAATTGCACATTTCACGCTGGGTCCGACGTCCAGGAAGTAACGAGCAAACGTTCTATCGTCCGTCATTCAATTTCAACGGAGCCTATGATGGCAGACTCACTCGCCGTATGGCATGCCGAGCACGTCAATTTCGCGCGACTCCTCGACCTCCTGGAGGAACAGGTTGCTGAATTCCATCAGGGAGAGCGCCCGGACTATGCGCTCATGTCCGATATCCTCTACTACATGCGGAATTTTGCTGATCGCGTTCACCATCCTCCGGAGGATGTCGCGTACGCGCGGCTTGCTGAACAGGATCCCGGTGTCCAACTGCTGGTAAACCGGCTCCTCCAGGAGCACCGTGTTATCGCGACAGCGGGCGAGGAGCTACTAAATTGCCTTAAGCAGATTGCGGAAGATGTGTTGACCCCCCGGTCGCATCTTGAGGCGGCCACGGCGACATACCTTGTGTACTATCGTCACCATCTTGCCACCGAGGAGCGCGTTGTAATGCCTCGTGCGGCACAGGTGTTGACGGGAGAGGACTGGGCCGCAGTAGCTGCGGCGGTGCCGGCCGGCTCCGATCCGCTATTTGGCGACGACGTGCTGGAGCGCTTCGAGATACTGCGCAGGCAGATCGATCGTGTAGCGCATGCGTCCAGGCAAGACCACCAGACATGAACAGAAGTCTGATTGATCCGCCATCCGTCCGCGGCGACCGATTCCGCGGTGCCGCGGGCGGCAGCGATGACATCACGCTAACGGCTCGACATGACCCCGGAAACTGTTCGTCGCCAGGTTCGGTATGCGCCGATCAGTAAGGTGAGCGCGAAGAGCACGAGCGCCGCCGCGCTCGCGAGTCCACCTGCCTGGCGCAGCCAGAATGCTCCGCTCAAGCCGCCGGCCACTCGCACCAGAAGCGAGACATGCAGCACTGCGAGAGGGACGTAGAAGCTCGGGTGGTACGCCAGGCGCTCGCGCACCACGGCCGGCAGGATGAGCGGCGCGTGGCCGAAGAGCATCGAGAACACAAACCCCAGCGTGATCGCGTGCAGCGCCGCATCCCGCCAGGCATGCCCGGGCGCGAAGGCACCGCTGAGACCCAGCAGCGCGCCAACGGTCAGCCAGCCATAGCCCGACAAAAGACACACTGCGATGAAGCGCACCACTCCCCTTTGTCGCACCGTGTGGCGGGCGACGTCATGGCGTGCGACCCATGCGGCCAGCGCCAGCAGTCCGCCGGCGAACACACGCAGGAAGCCGTCGGGCCACCACAGTGCACCGGTCGCACCGGCAAGTATGACCACGACGATGATCACGAACTGCCGGGGTCCCTATCTTGACACGGGCAGCAGGCGCGTCAGTTCGAGGCGCTCGCCTGCAATGGTGAGGATCAGGAACGACAGCCACCACGGTATCGCGGCCGACAGGTCACCGACGGTCAGCCACACGCCATTGCCGACCGCCGAGCAAACTGCGGCGCCTGCCAGGACGAACAGAAACAGCGTGCGTTGACGCCAGGCGAGCCTAATGCTCGCAGCCACCAGGATGCCGGCTGCGATCACAAGCAACGCCTGCACGAGTGGCACTGGCGCACCGGCCAGCAGCGCCGCTCCGGCAACCACCGTGCCCGCCGGTGCGAGATAAGGCGCCGTGCGCTGCATGGCTACCGCCCGCTCCAGGCTGATCACGGTGCCGAAAAACACCGGAATCATCAGCACGCCGTGCCAGGCTGCGCGTGTCAGCGCGAACGCCGGCACCACCACGCCGAGGCGCGCCAACCCGGTCAGCACCGCGCAGGCGAGGAGCGGGACAGCGGCGATACCTGTGGCGGCCGCTGCCGATCGCAGAAACGCAAGGGTACGCATGGCCGTTGCCGTCAATCGAGCGCCGTCTCGGGTTTGACAATCAGCACGCGCCAGAGGTTGTTCGGATCCTTTTCGCCCCGCCACCAGAACCCGTCCGGCAGTTCGGCGACGAACTCCTCGAGTAACGGTTCGGGATTGTGGTCCGACACGAGTTCGAGCGCCTGGCCAGGGGCCAGTCCCGCAAACGTGTCGAAAACCATGGAATGGCGATCACGTGGATCAACCGTACCAACGTCGACGACGATCACGGAGGCAGGGATGGCAATGGTAGACATATTCGTACTCCAGAATGAAACTGCAGCCACAATGAAAGAAACCGGAAGCGTCAATGTTCGGGCCAGTGGAGCACCTCGCGCGCGGCCTCGCTCATCATGGCAGGCGACCACGGCGGGTCCCAGACCAGCGCGACATCGACAGAACCGCTGGAAGGTGCGACTTCCCGGGCCAAAGAAGGACGTCGCTGGCCCCTGACGAATGGGGTGTGCTCGCGCAGCAAGATCAGTCGTGGATGCGTTCGAGGCCCGGGACGCGGCATGTGACCCAGGATGGCGCTGCTACGCGCGACTGGTCCGCGACCTGGGGGCGCCATCAAGCGAACGCTCGGAAACAGCCGGGACGGCGCAGGACGCCACCCCGGGTATAGGCGTGAGAGAAGGCATTGCGATGCAGGCCAGGTCGTCAATCGCATGACGCGCTCCTTCCGGGGTCACCGAGAAGAGGGAGGTACCCGGCGCCGCGCAGACCGGGCGGATAAAATGTATTTCTTATGTATGTTTTAGCACGGGGGCCGGCATCCGGATCCGATCCGGGTCAATTGGTCGCACGATGAGAAAGCCCCCAATGGCTGACCACCTCGGGACAGCCGTGGCACGAGCGTGAGGGGGCATCCGGAGGTCAGAACGGATCACGCGCCGGGAAATGGAATCAATCGCCCGGCGTCATTGTGAATCCGGCTTTAATGATGTATGGTAAATGCATGTTAAGTGCGAATCGAAGCTGACTGGCCTCGCGCCTGGGTCCCCAGCGGACCGCTTCAAGGATGGAGTCGCCATGCACCTCACCGTCTACACCGATTACACGCTTCGGGTGATGATGTACCTCGCCCTGAAGTACCCGGATGGTGGCGTTGCGACGATCGACGAAATCGCGGGGGCCTATGGGATCTCGCGCAATCACCTGACGAAGATCATTCACGAACTCAGTCAGGTCGGTCTCATCGAGACGACGCGCGGCCGGACCGGCGGCGCGTGCCTCGCGCGCGCGCCCGAGCAGATCTCGGTAGGGGAGATCGTGCGTGTCGCCGAGAAGGATTTCTCCGTCGTGCGTTGCCATGACACCACTGTCCCGCACAACTGCGCGATTTTCCCGGCCTGCAACCTCAGGCGCAGGCTGTACCGGGCGGTCGATGCGTTCCTCCATGAACTTGACACGATGACGTTGCGGGAGGCCATTGCAGCGCCCACCGTGGCGGCCTCTGTCCTGGGCGTGGCCGACCGTCGCCAACTGGCACCGGTGGTTGTGTCGCGCCCGCAAGGTGCCACGCGGCACCGGGCAGGAGTCCGGTCATGAAAATGCATCTTCCGCACCGTTCTTCTTGCGCGATTCCGGCATCGGATCTGCCCGTCCTGAGACTCGGCTTCCGGCCGTTTTATCTCGGTGGTGCGCTGTTCGGTGCGCTCGCCATGCTGGTCTGGCTTGGCGCGCTGCATGGCATTGTGCCGGCAGGCCGGATGACGTCACTCAACGGCATCCTGTGGCATGCGCACGAGATGATCTTCGGGTTTGCCGCAGCCATCGTCGCTGGTTTTCTGCTGACGGCGGTGCGGGCCTGGACCTCGCGCGAAACACCATCTGGCGGGCCGTTGGCCCTGTTATGGCTTTTGTGGCTCGCGGGGCGCATCACGGTAGGGTTCGGCCCGGAGCGGCTGGCCGCGATCGTGGATTCGGCGTTTCTGCCAGTCCTGATGATCGTCCTGCTGCGCGTGCTTATGCCGGCACGCAACCGCCACAATATCTTTGTACCCGTCGTGCTGGGCATGCTCGGCCTCCTGAACATCCTGTTTCACGCCTGGGTGTTGCAGGGACGGGCCGATCTGGCGCTGCGCTCTGCTGACGCGGCTGTTGGACTGCTGGTGACGCTCGTCGCCATCATCGCGGGTCGCGTCACGCCGGCGTTCACGGCTAACGCTGTACCTGGCTATGCGTGCAGGCGCTGGCGCGCGATCGAGGCGCTGGCCGTTCCGTTGCCGCTGCTGGCTTTTGCGCTCGACGCGATGGGCGCGAGCGCGTGGCTTGTCGTCAGCGCGGCAGTCGCGACGGCGGTGGTCCATGGCATCCGGCTTGCGGGATGGCGTTCGTGGCAAGTGGGCCGCCGGCCGATTCTCGCGATCCTTCACGTGGCCTACGCGTGGCTGCCACTCGGCTTCGCCCTGCTGGCGCTGAGCGCGGTCGGACTGGTGCCGCATTCCATTGCACTGCACGCCCTCACCGTCGGTGTGCTCGGCGGCGCGATCATCGCCATGATCACGCGTACGGCGCTCGGACATACGGGGCGTCAGCTCGTCGCCGGGTCAACTGAGATTGCCTGTTATTGCCTCGTGATCGCCGCCGCTATCCTGCGCGTTGCCGGCCCGTTGCTCGCAAGTCGCTGGAGCGCCGGGTGGATCGACGCCGCCGGCCTGTGCTGGTGCGCGGCGTTCGCGCTGTACGTGCGCCAATACTGGCCCTGGCTGACACGTCCGCGAATCGACGGCAAGGCGGGCTGAAGCGAAACGATGCGAGTACGAAATGAAGTCTGACAGCCTCCTGATCAAACCCGCGCCTTCTTTTGATGAACCCGTTGAGATGCTGAGGGCGTGTCATGAGCGCATTGCGGTGCAATGCACGACGCTCGAAAAGCTTGCGGCACACCTGCCTTCGCACGGCGCGGATACGCAGGCGCAGCAGGCAGCCCGGAACATCATGCGCTATTTCGACCTCGCCGCGCCGCATCATCACGCTGACGAGGAACAGGATCTCTTTCCGGTGCTGCTTGGGATCAGTCAGCGTCAGTGCTCGCCGGTGGGTGAGCGGATCGCATCCCTGCTCGACGAGCATCGATCCATGGAGGCGTCGTGGGCACAATTGCGCACCGTGCTCGCCGATATCGCCGAAGGGAAAACGAGACCGCTCGAACCGGTCCGGGTCGCTGACTTCGCCGGCGCTTACCGCGCGCACATTGCCCTGGAGGAGAGCCAGATTTTTCCATTTGCCGAAGCGTGCCTCGACCGGCAGCAACTGGCCAGGCTGAGCGCGGCCATGGTGGCCCGACGCACCATTGGCACCATTACACCGCAGTGACGGCCGCGATCAACCGCCTTTTCAGGAGAAACAGCCATGCATAATCCATCAGACATCCTTCCCGTTCTTTCCTGGCCGTACGTTTTCGATGCCCGCGGCGTTGCCAGACGTTTTCGCCACGCGGCCATTTTTGGCGCGCTCGGTGCGCTGGAGCCAGGCGAAGTGATGCGCTTTGTCAACGATCACGACCCGCTGCCGCTCCTGGCGCAGATCGAGCATCACTTCGGGCCGCGCGTGGAGATCGGATACGTCGCGCGCGAACCGGGCAACATCGTGATTGACTTCGCGGTGAAAGCCGTGGATTGAATTGCCCGCGTGGATCTACGCATCCGTTCACCCGGATATTCATGGCCAGAGGAAAGCATGTTGACGACAACCGTACTCCAGAGAAGCGCTACGCCTGCCCCTTATCGTGAACCGCTCGCGCGGCCGGACGAGGAAGCGAGGTGGGCGGCAGAAATCGGCTGCAAGACGTGCGCGATGGCCGCGCTGTGCACCCGCAGCCCCATTGACGCGCGGGCCCACGAGCGGCTCAACGATGTCGTGCAGTGCGTACGCATCGTTCATCGCGGCCACGCGTTGTATCGCCCGGGCGACGCGTTCCGGAGCATCTATGCGATCCGCACAGGGTCGTTCAAGACCGTGGTCATGCATCGCGAAGGGCACGAGCAGATCACGGGCTTTGCCATCGTGGGCGACACGCTCGGTATTGATGGCATTGCCAGCGGCAGACACAGCTGCGAGGCGATCGCGCTGGAAGACAGTGCCGTGTGCGTGATGCCGTTCGACCTGCTGGAGATGCTCTGTCGGGAAGTAAAGACGATCCAGCACCATGTGCACCAGATGCTGGGCGCCGAGATCGTGCGCGAGTCCACCCTCATGATGCTGCTCGGCACCATGACGGCGGAGGAGCGGGTAGCCTCCTTTCTCGCCGACCTGTCGCGGCGCTGGCAGGCGCGCGGCTACTCCGCTGCTGCATTTACGCTGAAGATGTCGCGTGAGGAAATCGGCTGCTACCTCGGACTGAAGCTCGAAACGGTCAGCCGGACAGTAACGAAATTGCAGCGGCGCCGGCTGATCCACGCGTGTGGCAAGGATCTCAGGATTCTCGATATTGATGGGCTGCGAAAGCTGGCGACAGACGTTGGCCCCGCGTCCTTCCGGGGGAAACCGCACCTGGAGGCATTGGGGTACGCGCCTGAGGGGCGCTTGCCAGAACATCGGCCAGGAGGACATTGATGGAAACGCACTACGAAATCGACGGCATTGCCTCACGACCGGTCAACCATGTCGACACCCACCGGGATGGGCAAGCACGGCCTTCAGGCCGGACCGCGCTGGAATGCGGTGCGTCTCCCACTTGCGCCACAGATTTCCCGTTGTTGACGCCGCACGAGATTGCCACGCTCATGCTCGTTGCTCACACCCCCGGGCAGGTCAGCATCGAGTGGCCCGACCTGCTGCCATTGTTAAACGGCAATCTGGTCAAGATTGACCAGTGTCGCAGGTGCCGGGGCAAACCTCAGGTGACGCCGTTGGGTGACGTTCTCGTCGTCCGGCTTTGCAAAACGACGCGCCGGGCATCGAAAGATGTCTTGCCAAACCTTGATCGCAGTCGAGACCATTATTGAGGCCCATCATGCAAATCCTTCATGAAATTGAGCGCGCGGCCCGTCAGGGCGCGGATCACCTCGAAGCCCTGATCGACGAGGCCGGGGCGGAGAGCTTCCCGGCAAGCGATCCCCCCGCCGTCCATCCGGAACCTTGGCCGGTCGCGACGAACGTCGCGACCGGTATCGACCGGCGCAAAGACCGTTACCCCTCCTGAGCTCGAAAGCGGGAGCGCCCGGGTGGTTGGCTGTCCTGCCTTCACAGCCAGTGGCTCTACATGTTGCCCTCGCGGCATCCGCAATCGGCTTCGGCAGCAATCACACGATGCAGTTGCACAAAGCGCTCATGGACAGGCGTTTGAAAAAGCGGGTCGGCTGACCGGGTCGGGCTTGCCTGCAGGATTGAGGCCCAGTCGCCGGAGTCCAGATGACGCCTCGCGACGGGAAACAGCGTGAGTTCCTCAACGGCCATGTTATGCCGCAGTCGCTCCGCGTACAGCCGGATCCGAAACTCAAGGAGTTCCCTGGACATATTTTCATCACGCACCATGGATTCGAGATCCTGAATCAATTCGTGGCCCTGAAATGCCAGCGTCTCGTGCTGCGCCGACAGTTCGCTTCCCAGTTCGTGGGCCAGTACCTTCTTCTCGAGCAGCTTGCCGATGATGCGGTCCTCCAGCGCATGGTGGTTCACGTCGGGAAACCGCGTGAGGTAATAGAGGGCATCCACGAGCAGTGCAGCGTTCGCTGCCGCCTGCGCGTCGCGAAGCAGCGATTGACGGTCGAGGAGTTGCACGAGTCGCTCCAGACGCCGGTGCTCGGCGATCAGGTTGTCAATGATGCTCGTCGTCATGGCGGGCCTCACTCGACTGCTCCTCCTGCTTCATCACGTCGAGCGCGAGTGCCGAATGCGCGTAAGCTGCACCCGCACGCATCTCGGCCGCGACCCAGATCGCTTCCATGATCTCAGCCCCCGATGCTCCAGCCTTCAAGGCCTCTTTCGTGTGACCACGGATGCACCAGGGGCACTGCGTCACGTGTGCGACGGCCACAGCGATCAGCTGTTTCGTCTTCGCTGGCAGGGCGCCGTCGGCAAACACGCTGCTGCTGAAAGCCCGGAACGCAGCGAGCGCGTCGGGTGCAAGCTCCCGGCGTCGTCTCGCCATTTCCGGACCGGGCTGCGGATACATTGAGTTTTCCATCATTCACCTTCTGCGAAAAACGCGGACGTTCGCAGTCGACATCGTCGCACTCAATCCAGCCCGGCGTGCCGCTGTTGACGCCGCCATGAAAGAGGTTCGAGACCCGCCGTCACGCCGGCCGGGCGGTGGAACCCGTTCGTAACCATCTCCTGAATTCCAGATACGCAATGATGAAGCGGTGCCGGTAAGGATGGGTGCGCGCGAAATGTCCCCTGGTGAGCACCGCACGGCGATAGATATGCATCGTGCGGTGCACCCAGTCGGTGGCCTGCGGGAGCCCGTCGCGTTCGATGAGGAACTCAATGCGTGGCTGCTCGCTCATGCTTGCCTCGCTATTGCCTTGCGGGCCGGGTCTACGGCGGTCCCCCCGCAGACCGAACCGGCCAACCTAACGACCATGGGGGAGATAAAGGGTTACCAGTACCGAGGCGTTTTCCACGGCCTCGAGCCAATGGGGCTCCCCGGCCAGCAGAAATAGCATATCCCCGCTGTGCATCAGCTGGGCTCCCGCGCCGGTGCCGAACTTAACGACGCCCTCGAGACACTGCACGGTTATTTCTCCGGGCGCCCGGTGCTCGGGAATATGCTTGCCCGCCGCAAGCACAAGCCGAACCACCTCCAGGTGATCCGAGCGCATGAGCGTGACGGATTTCGAATCCCGCAGTGCGTCACCGAGCGGTCGAACGTCGATCAGTTCCCCCTGTGTCACCCGTGGCATCGCCATAACAGCCTTCTATGGGGCGTTGAAAGTCAACCATTCCAAGACAAAAATTATGCTATCCGAATTAACCTCTCTCTCCTTGCCGTTGTCTGTGGCCCGCCTGCGGGGTCGCTTACTACGACCAA
>NZ_JAKLJA010000045.1 GCF_022213065.1 Paraburkholderia tagetis | reverse complement strand
GATATCAGCTTGATCCACCGTCGAGATGTACTGCTACGTCGCCCTCAGGAAATTCCGGCAACATGAACCAGAGAAACCGAAAAACCGATCCCGATTGACACCGGGAGTCATATCAGCCGTTCAAGGCCCAATCCACCGCGGCCTGCGCATGCAGCGCGGTGGTATCGAACACAGGCAATGCCGAATCCGCAGGGCCGATCAGCAGCGTGATTTCCGTGCAGCCGAGAATGACGGCCTGCGCGCCACGCGTTTTCAGATCTTCGATAACACGCTGATAGATACGCCGCGAATCGTTATCGACCGTGCCGTGGCAAAGCTCGTCGTAGATGATGCGATGCACATTCTCCCGATCGTGCTCGCCCGGCACGATGGCCTCGATCCCGTGCCGCTCGCGCAGGCGCCCCACGTAGAAGTCCTGCTCCATCGTGTAGCGCGTGCCGAGCAGGGCAGCGCGGGTCACGCCGGCCGCTTTCAGCGCCGACCCGGTCGGATCGGCGATATGCAGGAAGGGAATCGAAATCGCCGCTTCGATCGATGCGCATACGCGATGCATCGTGTTCGTCGCCAGCAGCACGAGATCGGCGCCGCCGCGCTCCAGTTGCATGGCCGCCTGAGCCATCTGCGCGCCTAGTGCCTCCCAGTCGCCCGCGCGCTGCAAGGCTTCCACATCGGCGAAATCGACCGTCGCCATGAGGCTGCGTGCATTGTGATGGCCGCCGAGCCGCGCCTTCGCGTAGCGGTTCAGCAGGCGGTAATACTCCGCCGACGACTCCCAGCTCATTCCGCCAATTACACCGATCGTTTTCATCGCGCATTCCGCAAATGATTGAAATGATCGGACGAGTATAGGCACGCCAGCACCGCTGTACAGGTACGGTCCCGTCCGAAGATTGCGGTACGGCAGGGGGACGCGCGCAGACACCGCCGGACAGTTTTCTTGAAAATAGCACTGTGTTTTTGTACAGTATGAGTACTTTGAACACGCCTTCCTCCGATTTTTCGCCGCCCGTGCCGTCTGTACCGACAGCGCCTCAAGCCGCAGCGGCCACCCGCTTCGCTCGCAAGATCATCCATTGCGATTGCGACTGCTTTTACGCATCGGTCGAAATGCGCGACGATCCCACGCTGCGCGGGCGTCCGCTCGCCGTGGGCGGCCGGCCGGACCAGCGCGGCGTGATCGCGACCTGCAATTACGAGGCGCGCCGCTTTGGCGTGCATTCGGCCATGTCGTCGGCGCTGGCGATGCGCAAGTGTCCGGAGTTGCTGATCCTGCCCACGGCGATGGAAAAGTACCGTATTGCGTCGCGGCAGATCATGGCGATCTATCGCGACTACACGGCGGACGTCGAGCCGCTGTCGCTCGACGAGGCGTATCTCGACGTCTCGCGCACCACGCGCTGCAAGGGCAGCGCCACGCTCATCGCGAACGAGATTCGCGAGCGCGTGCGTGAGACCGTGGGCGTGACGGTGTCGGCGGGCGTCGCGCCCAGCAAGTTCGTCGCCAAGATCGCGTCCGACTGGAACAAGCCCGATGGGATCTTCGTCGTGCGTCCACACGAGGTCGATGCGTTCGTCGCGGCGCTGCCCGTGCGCAAGATTCACGGCGTGGGCAAGGTCACGGCGGCGAAGCTGGAGAACCTCGGGCTGTCCACGTGCGCGCAGTTGCGCACCTGGTCGCTATTCGATCTGCACCGGCATTTTGGCGTGTTCGGCAAGCGCCTCTACGAGCTTGCGCGCGGTATCGACGATCGGCCCGTGCGCGCGGATCAGGAGCGCAAGTCGGTGAGCGTCGAGACGACCTACGTGAACGATCTGCTCACGCTCGAAGCGTGCAGCGAGGAGCTCAAGCGCCTTGCGACGCAGCTCGATGTGCGCATCGAGCGCGCAGGCTGCGCGCACGCCGTGCGCAAGCTCTTCGTGAAGATCCGTTTCGCGAACTTTCAGCGCACGACGGTCGAGTGCGTGGCCGATGCCACCGATCTGCCCACGCTGCTGGCACTGCTCGAGAAGGGGCTCGCGCGGCGCAAGCTCGCGGTGCGGCTGTTGGGTGCCGGCGTGCGGCTCGAAGAGGACAATCCCGCGCTGCGCGGCCAGTTCGCGCTGTTCGACGAAGATCCCGAAGACGACGACCGCGAAGCGGGGGCGTGACTCGCGCGCGGCGCCGTGTTGGCAGGGCATTTCAGGCGCCGATAGAATCGAAGCGCAATCCAGGCAGAGTCCAGGCGCAGTGCAAGGAAGCGCCACGCCAACTCGCGACACAAGAAGACGCCAGCAAGGAGCCATCCATGGACCTGATCATTCGTCGCGCCGTGCTCGCGCATGCGCATCCCGCCGGGCATCCCACGGTCGATATCGGTATCGAGGCAGGGCGCATCGCTGCCGTCGAGCCGCGTCTCGCGGCGCAGGCGCGCGAGGAGATCGACGCGGCCGGTGCGCTCGTGAGCGCGCCGTTCGTCGACGCGCACTTCCACATGGACGCCACGCTGTCCTGGGGCCTGCCGCGCGTGAACGCGTCGGGCACGTTGCTGGAGGGCATCGCGCTGTGGGGCGAGCTCAAGCCGCATCTCACGCAGGAGGCGCTTGTCGAGCGTGCGTTGCAGTACTGCGATTGGGCCGTCGCGCGCGGGTTGCTGGCGATCCGCTCGCACGTCGATGTTTGCGACGCACGCTTGCTCGCCGTCGAGGCCCTGCTCGAGGTGAAGCGCCGCGTGGCGCCGTATCTCGACCTGCAACTCGTGGCCTTTCCCCAGGATGGCCTCTTGCGCAGCCCCGGCGCGTTCGACAATCTCAAGCGCGCCATCGCGCTGGGTGTGGACGTGGTGGGTGGCATTCCGCACTTCGAGCGCACGATGGCCGACGGTGCGGAGTCGGTGCGGCTGCTCTGCGAATTCGCGGCGGAAAAGGGCTTGCGCGTGGACATGCATTGCGACGAGTCCGACGATCCGCTCTCGCGCCACATCGAAACGCTCGCCGCGCAAACGCATCGTCTCGGCTTGCACGGCCGCGTGACGGGCTCGCATCTCACGTCGATGCATTCGATGGACAACTACTACGTGAGCAAGCTGATCCCGCTGATGCGCGAGTCGGGCGTGGCGGCGATCGCGAATCCGCTCATCAACATCACGCTGCAGGGCCGCTCCGATACCTATCCGAAGCGGCGCGGCATGACGCGAGTGCCCGAGCTGATGGCGGCGGGCATCAACGTCGCGTTCGGCCACGACTGCGTGATGGACCCGTGGTACAGCTTCGGCTCGGGCGATATGCTTGAAGTCGCGCAGATGGGGTTGCACGTTGCTCAGATGACGGGCGTGGAGGCGTCGCGCGCATGCTTCGATGCGGTTACGCTCAATCCCGCGAAGATCTTGGGCCTCGAAGGCTATGGTGTTGCGCCGGGGCGTGCTGCGAACCTCGTGGTGCTCGATGCACGCGACGCCGTCGAGGCGATTCGCCTGCGCGCGGCGCGCCTCGCCGTGGTGAGCCGGGGCAGGGTGGTGAGTCGCCAACCCGCGCAACGCGCAGCGCTTGCGCTCGAAGGCCGGCCCGGGAGTGTCGATTTCAAGCTGCACCGCTGAAAGTCCGGCGATAAAAAACCGCGCACGGGATACGCTCCCGTGCGCGGTTTTTTCGTGCTTAAGCCTACCTGAGCACACATGAGCGCACCCAGGCGCACCCAGGCGTAAGCAGGCTTAATGCTGCGCCGGCGGCTGCTCCATGCCGTTATGGCGCAGCAGCGCATCGATGCTCGGTTCGCGTCCGCGGAATGCCTTGAACGATTCCATCGCCGGGCGGCTGCCGCCCACTTCCAGAATCTCCTTGCGATAGCGCGTACCGGTGGCCGCGTCGAGCACGCTCGACTTCGTGGCCTGCGCCGCCTCTTCGAATGCCGCATAAGCGTCGGCGGAAAGCACTTCGGCCCACTTGTAGCTGTAGTAGCCTGCCGCGTAGCCGCCCGCGAAGATATGGCTGAACGTGTTCGGCCAGCGCGAGAACGGCGCCTGCGCAATGACGTGATAGCGCTCGTTGATCTCGCGTGCGAGGTCGTTCACGGTCTTGTCCTTCGACGCGTCGAAGTCCACGTGCAGCGCCATGTCGAACAGCGAGAACACGATCTGGCGCAGCGTGCCAAGGCCGCTCTGGAAGTTCTTCGCAGCGAGCATCTTGTCGAAGAGTTCGCGCGGCAGGGGCTTGCCCGTGTCGACGTGCGAGGTCATCTCCGTGAGAACGTCCCACTCCCAGCAGAAGTTCTCCATGAACTGCGAGGGCAGCTCGACGGCATCCCATTCCACGCCGTTGATGCCCGAGACCGAAAGCTCGTCCACGCGCGTGAGCATGTGATGCAGGCCGTGGCCGAACTCGTGGAACAGCGTGATGACTTCGTCGTGCGTGAAGCAGGCGGGACGGCCGCCCACCGGCGCGGAGAAGTTGCAGGTGAGATACGCGACCGGCGTTTGCACGCCATTGCTCTCGAGCTTGCGACGCGAGCGTGCGTCGTCCATCCATGCGCCGCCGCGCTTGCCTTCGCGCGCGTAGAGGTCGAGATAGAACTGCGCGACCAGCGTGCCGTCCGCGTTCTCCACGCGGAAGAAGCGCACGTCCGGATGCCAGACGGCGGTCTTGTCGTCGCGGATGCGCACGCCGAAGAGCGTCTCCGTGACCTTGAAAAGGCCCTTGAGCACGAAGTCTTCGGGGAAGTATTGCTTGACCTCGTTCTCAGAGAACGAGTAGCGCTTCTGGCGCAGGCGTTCGGCCGCGAAGGCCATGTCCCACGGCTCGATGTTCGTGAGGCCGAACTCGCTGGCGGCGAATTCGCGCAGCTCCTGCCAGTCCTTTTCGGCGTGCGGGCGCGCGCGCGTGGCGAGGTCTTCGAGGAAGCTCGTGACCTGCGCGGGCGACTCGGCCATCTTCGGCGTGAGCGAGACTTCGGCGAAGTTGTTGTAGCCGAGCATCTTCGCTTCTTCGGCGCGCAGCTTCAGTTGATCGCCGACGATTGCGGTGTTGTCCCAGTCGGGCTTGCCGCCGCCATATTGGGGTCCCAGCTCCGATGCGCGCGTGACGTAGGCGCGATACATCGTCTCGCGCATCGCGCGGTTTTCCGAGTATTGCAGCACCGGGAAATACGAGGGAAAGTGCAGCGTGAACTTCCAGCCTTCCTTGTTCTCGCGCTCGGCGGCTTCGCGCGCGGCGGCGATCACGTCGTCGGGCAGGCCCGCGAGCTCGCTTTCGTTCGTGGCGTAGAACGCATAGGCGTTGGTGGCGTCGAGCACATGGTCGGAGAACGCCTTCGAGAGGGAGGCCTGGCGCTCCTGCAATTCAGCGAAACGCGGCTTCTGGTCTTCGGGCAGCTCCGCGCCGGAAAGGCGGAAATCGCGCAGCGCGTTATCGAGAATCTTCTTGCGCTCGCCCGAGAGCAACTCGAACGAGTTGTGGTTCGTGATGGCTTTGTACTTCTCGTAGAGCGCGAGATTCTGGCCGACGCTAGACCAGAACTCGGTCACGCGCGGCAGGTTCTCGCCGTAGACGGCGCGCAGCTCCGGTGTGTCGGCTACGGCGTTCAGGTGGCCGATCACACCCCAGGCGCGCGAAAGCGGCTCAGTGGCGCGCTCGAGCGGCTCGACCACGTCGCTCCACTGCGCGGGTGTCATCGGCAGGGCCGCGCGATCGACTGCGGCGTTCGCGTTCGCGAGCAGCACGTCGAGCGCGGGCGTCACGTGTTCGGGACGGATCTCGCCAAAGCGCGGCAGGCCGGTGAAATCGAGCAGCGGATTATCGGAGGGAGTAGTTGCCATGATGCGTCCTGTTCCTTCTGTCGCGGTTATCTCGCGTTTAATTCGCATGAAATGGGCCGGGGCGCCGCGCACCCCGATATTCCGGTTATTGGGGCGCGGGACACACTTTCCAACCGGTGCAATCGACCAAATTAACAGAAGTCAGGCTGCGGCGGCGCAATCGACGCGCGGCGGCATGCGATGGATCGCCCGTGCACGCACGAAAAAAAACGGCCCGCGCGTGAATGCGCGGGCCGTTCAGCGATGCTTTGGCGACAGCTCTGTTTTGCTGGCAGCGCGTACTCAGACGCCGGCCGCGCGCTCCGCCGCTTCGATCGTATTGACGAGCAGCATCGTGATGGTCATCGGGCCGACGCCGCCCGGCACCGGCGTGATGAAGCCGGCCACGTCCTTCAAGCCCGCGAAATCGACGTCGCCGCACAGCTTGCCGTTATCGTCGCGATTCATGCCCACGTCGATCACGGTCGCGCCCGGCTTGATCATGTCGGCGGTCAGCACGTTGCGCTTGCCCACGGCGGCCACTACGACGTCCGCTTCGCGCGTGTGCTTCGCGAGGTCGCGCGTCTTGCTATGGCAGATCGTGACGGTGGCGCCCTTTTCGAGCAGCAGCAGCGCCATTGGCTTGCCGACGATGTTCGAGCGGCCGATCACCACGGCGTTCGCGCCCTCGAGCGGGATCTTGTATTCCTCGAACATCTTCATCACGCCGTAGGGCGTGCAGGGGCGGAACAGCGGCTGGCCGGTCATGAGCGCGCCGGCGTTGGCCACGTGAAAGCCGTCCACGTCTTTTTCCGGCGCGATCGCCTCGATCACCTTGTGGCTGTCGATGTGCTTCGGCAGCGGCAACTGCACGAGGATGCCGTGGATCTTCGGGTCGCGGTTCAGCTCGTCGATGCGCTTGAGCAGATCGGCTTCCGGGAGCGATTCGGCATAGCGGTCGTAAGACGAATAAAGGCCGTTGTCCTCGCAGGCCTTCACCTTGTTGCGCACATAGACTTCGCTCGCTGGATTGTCGCCGACCAGCACGACCGCGAGGCCAGGCTGATGGCCGCGAGCGGTGAGGGCGGCGGCGCGCGTGGCGACATCGGCGCGCAGTTTCTTGGAGAGGGCGAGGCCGTCGATGAGGGTGGCTGTCATGGTCGGTCGAGTTCGAGTGTGGGCGATGCGCAAATGCATGCCGGAGCGCGGCGGGTTGACCGTCGCACATGCGCGTCGTACAGGCGTCGGGAGAAGCGGGCACCGGCTGCGAAGGGCGACATTATACTCGCGCGGCGCGCGCGCACTGTCGCGGCCAGGCGAAACACCGGTCGCACGAGGCAGGAAGAAATGGTGGGAATGTGGTAGGGAAGGCGCTGCGCGGCGTCAAGCGCCGCGCAGATGCACGGTTGCGTGCAACGTAATGCGCCGTTCCCGGTTGCGCCGCCAGGCGCAGTCTTACTGCTGCTGCGCTTGTTGCGGTTTGTTGGAGAGCGCGAGGCGCAGCAGGTCGGCGACCGTGTTCACGTTCAGCTTCTCCATGATGTTCGCGCGGTGCGCTTCCACGGTCTTGATGCTGATGCCCAGATCGTCGGCGATCTGCTTGTTCAGGCGGCCCGCGATGATGCGCTCGAGCACCTGGTGCTCGCGCGCCGTGAGCTTGCCGAGGCGCTCGGCCGCGGCACGCTGCTGCTGCACGTTGGTGCTTTCGCTGCGGGCCTTCTCCAGCATGCGCTCGACGAGCTTGCGCAGTTCGGCTTCGTCGAAAGGCTTCTCGATGAAGTCCATCGCACCCTTCTTCATGGTGGAGACGGCCATCGGCACGTCGCCGTGGCCGGTCACGAAGATGATCGGCAGTGAGGCGTTTTCGGCGATCAGGCGCTCTTGCAGCTCGAGTCCGCTCATGCCCTGCATGCGCACGTCCAGAATCAGACAGGCGATTTGTCCGGCTTGCTGCGCCGGCTGGTACGCCTCGAGGAATTCTTCCGCGCTCGTGAAGCACTGCACGCGGTAGCCATTCGCTTCGAGCAGCCAGCGCAGGGAGTCTCGTACGGCCTCGTCGTCGTCGACGACAAAGACGGTTTCCTGGGTTGTGACTGGGCTGTTCATGGCTCTCCCGTAACGGTTTGTGGAGTCGGCTCGTCGGATCCGTCGCGCGAGGAGCGGTCCGATTCGCCAATAGGCAGACTGCAATGGAACGTGGCGCCGCTGATGTGGCCGTCTGCTTCGACGTTGTTGACCACCCAAAGACGCCCGCGATGCGATTCGATGATCGAGCGGCAAATATTCAGCCCCATGCCCATGCCATCGGACTTGGTGCTGTAGAAAGGTTCGAAGAGGCGCTCGGCGGTGGCTTCGTCCACGCCCGGGCCCTGGTCCACCACGCTGACGCAGACGTTGCCGCCGTCGCGCTTCACGATCACGCGGATCACCGGGTCCACGGCCGCATCTGGCAAATTCGGGCGCGCCTCGGCCATGGCTTCGGCGGCGTTCTTCAGCAGATTGACGAGCACCTGCTCGATGAGCACCGGATCGACGTAGATCACGGGCATGCGCGAGCGCATGTCGGTCACGATGCGGATGCGGCGCTTGCGCGCCTCGATCTCGGCGAGACCCACGGCGTCGGCGACGATGTCAGCCACGCGCGCGGCCTGGCGCTTGGGCTCGCTGCGCTTCACGAACTCGCGGATGCGCTTGATGATCATGCCCGCGCGCACCGCCTGCTGCGCGGTCTTTTCGAGCACCGGCAGCAGATTGTCGGGCGCAGCGCGCCCCGACTTCACGAGCGCGACGGTGCCCGAGGCGTAGTTGTTGATGGCGGCGAGCGGCTGGTTCAGTTCGTGCGCGAGCGACGAGGCCATTTCGCCCATCGTCATGAGGCGGCTCGTGAACTGCAGCTTCTCGTCCTGCTGGCGGGCCAGCTCCTGGGCCTGCTTGCGCGTGGTGATGTCGGTCGCGATCTGCATCTGCGCGAGGTGGCCGTCCACCCACTGGATGTACTGGCGCCGCACCTCGAACCACTTCTGGATGCTCTCGACGTAGATTTCCTGAGCGTCGGCGGCGCTCTCGGTGAGCGCCGTGGCGGGCAGGCCCGCGTAGGCGTCCACCATGTCGATCGAATCCGACGACGCCGCCGCTGAATCGAAGCCGCCGCCGCCGGCCAGTTCCAGATGGCCGTCCGGGCGGATGCCGAAGAGGTGGCGGTAGTAGCGATTGGCAAACAGCAGCTCGGCTTCGTCGGCGGCAAGCACGGAAACGGCGGCGTCCAGGCTCTCCAGCACCGTGGTAAAGCGCTCGTGCGCGGCGGCGAGTTCTTCGCGCGCGCGCTTGGGCTCGGTGATGTCGGTCATCGACGACATCCAGCCGGTCTGGCGGCCCGAACTGTCGATGAGCGGCGAGACATAGAGCCGCGCGTGGAACTGCGAACCGTCCTTGCGGCGCACGCGCAACTCGAAGCCCGACGAAGGGGCCTTGCCGCGCAGCGTCATGTCGAGCTGGCGCTGCATTTCAGGGTAGGCGTCGCGCGGCCAGTAGGGGAACGGCGCGTGCTTGCCGACCAGATCGCTTTCGTCCCAGCCGGTCATGCGGCAGAACGCCGGATTCACGTGCGTGATGCGGCCGTGCATGTCGAGCACACGCATGCCGATCAGCACGGAGTTCTCCATCGCGCGCCGGAAAAAGGCTTCCGCGTACAACGCCTGCTGTGCCTCGAAGCGCTGGCGCGTGTGTTTCCATAGGCTCCACAGGCTCCACAAAACGAAGCAGGATAGTCCCGCGACCAGCCACACGAGCGTATTGTTCGTGAAGTTGGTCATCTGCGGATACGAATACACGCGCACCGAGACGCCTTGGCCCGGCGGATCGAGCGGCAGATCGTAGTAGGCGTCGCGCGGCAGGCGCGGGCGCGTCGAGGTGGTGGCGAGCTCGCGGTTGTTCGCGTCGATGATCGAAATTTTGTACTTGGCGGACAGCTCGGGCGGGATGTCGTGCTTGAGTATCCCTTCGACCGAGAACACGGCCGCAACCGAGCCGAGGAATTCGCGGTCGCGATATACGGGCGTCTGCAAGGTGATGTAGCCGTTGCCCACGTCGTCGTAGATGAGCGGCGAGTAGACCTGGCGGCGCGTCGTGCGGGCTTCGTCGAAGGCGGCCTTCACGGCCTCGTCCATCTGCGCGTCGTTGGGCTTGGCCAGGCGCTGGCCGAACACCGGCATGGCCGTGTTGGGCCAGCGCGGCTCCTGCTGGCTGGTATACCAGTTCAGGTAGAGAATCTCGGGGTGACCCTGCATGATGTCCGTAGTGGACGTCTGGAAGTACTGCGGGTCGCTGTGGCCGGCGGTCAGATCGCGCGAGAGCGCCTGCAATTGCTCCTGCGCGCCCGTCATGGAGAGGCGGATCTGCTGCTGCGCCCAGGCCACGTTGCGATAGAGCGTGTCTTCCTGCTGTTGCTGCTCGCGGCGATTCAGGCTCCACAAGATCAGGCTCATGACGATCAGGAAGACGAGGATCGACAGGAGCGGCGTCAGCAAATAGGAATTCGACCACCAGGGTCCGTGGTGCCAGCGGGACGGCGACGACTCGCCGGGCGAACCGGGCGGCCGCGCCGAGCGTGCGAAAAGCCGTTCGGTCAACATGGCAAGGATTGTAGCTCAGCGTAAGAGTCTGAAACGCCGTGAAAAAAGCGGTAAATCGCCGATAAACCGGTGCAAACTGGCCGATATCGGAGCAGGGGCACGAACGATTAAGCGTGCGCCGCAGCAATTTTTCACATTATAAAAATCCATCTCGCGATTCGAAAAATTCCTTGCATGAAGCCAGGGGCGGTCATTACAATCGGCCGCAATGCTGCTGCGGTCGGCCCAGTCACGTCGGGTCGCCATCCGCATGGTCCGATCAACAGCGTTCCCCTACATCCAGGAGACGAGTATGTCCGCTGTACCCGACGAAGTCCTGAAATACATTGCCACCGAGAAGGACGAAGATCCTCAGGAAACCGCCGAATGGCTGGAGGCGCTGGACGGCGTCATTTCCACCATCGGTCCCGACCGCGCCCACTATCTGATCGAGAAGCAGATCGAGTTCGCCCGCGTGCATGGCGAGCATCTGCCGTTCTCGGCGAACACGCCGTACATCAACACGATTCCCGTCGCCAACCAGGCCAAGAATCCCGGCGACCAGGACATCGAACACCGCATCCGCTCGTACACGCGCTGGAACGCCATCGCAATGGTGCTGCGCGCGGGCAAGGACACCAACGTCGGCGGCCACATCGCCTCGTTTGCTTCGGCCGCCACGCTCTATGACGTCGGCTACAACCACTTCTGGCACGCACCGTCCGCCGAGCACGGCGGTGACCTCGTGTTCGTGCAGGGCCACTCGTCGCCGGGCGTCTACTCGCGCGCGTTCCTGCTTGGCCGCCTCTCCGAGAACCAGCTCGACAACTTCCGCCAGGAAGTCGGCGGCCAGGGCATCTCGTCGTACCCGCACCCGTGGCTGATGCCGGACTTCTGGCAGTTCCCGACCGTCTCGATGGGCCTTGGCCCGATCATGGCGATCTATCAGGCACGCTTCATGAAATACATGCAGGCGCGCGGCATCGCCAAGACCGAAGGCCGCAAGGTCTGGGCCTTCCTCGGCGACGGCGAAACGGACGAGCCGGAATCGCTTGGCGCGATCGGTATGGCCGGCCGCGAGCGTCTGGACAACCTCGTGTTCGTCATCAACTGCAACCTGCAGCGTCTCGACGGCCCGGTGCGCGGCAACGGCAAGATCATCCAGGAGCTCGAAAGCGAGTTCCGCGGTGCCGGCTGGAACGTCATCAAGGTCATCTGGGGATCGCGCTGGGACGCGCTCTTCGCGCGCGACAAGTCGGGCGCGCTGATGCGCCGCATGATGGAAGTCGTCGACGGCGAGTACCAGACGTACAAGTCGGAGTCGGGCGCATTCGTGCGCGAGCACTTCTTCAATACGCCCGAGCTGAAGGCGCTGGTCGCCGACTGGTCCGATGACGACATCTGGAACCTGAACCGCGGCGGTCACGATCCGCACAAGATCTACGCGGCATTCCATCAAGCCCAGAACTCGAAGGGCCAGCCGACCCTGATCCTCGCCAAGACGATCAAGGGCTATGGCATGGGCGAAGCCGGCCAGGCCATGAACATCACCCACCAGCAGAAGAAGATGCAGGTGGATCAGCTCAAGAAGTTCCGCGACCAGTTCCGTCTGCCGATCTCGGACGACCAGATCGTCGACGTGCCGTACCTCAAGTTCGAGGAAGGCTCGAAGGAGCTCGAGTACATGCGCCAGAAGCGCATGGACCTCGGCGGCTACCTGCCCGCGCGCCGCCAGAAGGCGGAATCGCTGCCGGTGCCGGCGCTCGAGGCATTCGAGCCGCTGCTCAAGGGCACGGGCGAAGGCCGCGAGATCTCCACGACGATGGCGTTCGTGCGGATCCTGAACATCCTGCTCAAGGACAAGGCACTCGGCAAGCGCGTTGTGCCGATCGTGCCGGACGAGTCGCGTACCTTCGGTATGGAGGGTCTCTTCCGCCAGATCGGTATCTGGAATCAAGACGGCCAGAAGTACGTGCCGGAAGATGCCGACCAGCTGATGTTCTATAAGGAATCGCAGACTGGCCAGATTCTCCAGGAAGGCATCAACGAAGCCGGCGGCATGTGCGACTGGATCGCAGCCGCGACGTCGTACTCGACGCACGGCGAGATCATGGTGCCGTTCTACATCTTCTACTCGATGTTTGGCCTCCAGCGTATCGGCGACCTGGTGTGGGCGGCGGGCGACATGCGTTCGCGCGGCTTCCTGCTGGGCGGCACCGCGGGCCGCACGACGCTCAACGGCGAAGGCCTGCAGCACGAAGACGGTCACTCGCTTCTGTGGGCTGCTTCGGTGCCGAACTGCGTCACGTACGACCCGACCTTCGGCTACGAACTGGCCGTGATCATGCAGGACGGCTTGCGCCGCATGGTGCAGGATCAGGAAGACGTGTTCTATTACGTCACCGTGATGAACGAGAACTATGAGCACCCGGCGATCCCGCAGGGCGAGCATGTGGCCACGGACATCATCAAGGGCATGTACTCGTTCCGCAAGGGCGACGCAAAGGCCAAGGGCCCGCGCGTTCAACTGATGGGCGCCGGCACGATCTTCAACGAAGTGATCGCCGCGGCCGACCTGCTCAAGAACGACTGGGGCGTCGAAGCCGACCTCTGGAGCGTGCCGAGCTTCACGGAA
The DNA here is from genome assembly GCF_022213065.1 of Paraburkholderia tagetis. GTDB lineage: Bacteria > Pseudomonadota > Gammaproteobacteria > Burkholderiales > Burkholderiaceae > Paraburkholderia > Paraburkholderia tagetis. The sequence continues at coordinate 34,407 of NZ_JAKLJA010000045.1, read as the reverse complement.
CTGGCTCGCGAAGGCCACGAAGTCGAACGCTGGAACCTGCTGCACCCGAGCGAGCCGCGTCGCGAGTCGCACGTCGAGAAGCTGCTCAAGGGCACGGAAGGCCCGATCATCGCTTCGACCGACTATGTGCGCGCACTCGTCGACCAGATCCGTGGCCTGGTGCCGCGCAAGTTCGTGGTGCTCGGCACCGACGGCTTCGGTCGTTCGGACACGCGTGAGAATCTGCGTCACTTCTTCGAAGTCGATCGTTACTGGACGACGGTCGCAGCGCTCAACGCGCTCGCGGACGAAGGCAAGATCGAGCGCAAGGTGGTCGCCGACGCCATTGCGAAGTACGAGCTCGACCCGTCCAAACCCAACCCGATGACCGTCTAACGCATCATCCCCCTGTGCATGGCATGTGCGCCTCCCCGAAGCGGGGAGGCGTGTCGTATGCGGCCCCGGAGACACTAACAATGAGTCAAACGATCGAAGTCAAGGTGCCGGACATCGGCGATTACAAGGACATTCCTGTGATCGAGGTGCTGGTGAAGGCGGGCGATACCGTCGAAAAAGAGCAGTCGCTGATCACGCTGGAATCGGATAAGGCGACCATGGATGTGCCGAGCCCGGCTTCGGGCACGGTCAAGGAAGTGAAGGTCAAGCTGGGCGATAACGTGTCGGAAGGCACGCTCGTACTCGTGCTGGACGGCGCGGGCGCTGCTGCGGCTCCCGCTGCTGCGCCTGCCGCTGCGCCGGCTGCGCAAAAAGCTGCCGCACCCGCACCGGCCGCTGCTCCCGCGCAACAAGCGGCTCCGGCTGCGAGCGGCGGCGCGCAAAGCGTCAAGGTCCCCGATATCGGCGACTACAAGGACGTGCCCGTCATCGAGATCGGCGTGAAGGTCGGCGATCGCGTCGAGAAGGAGCAGTCGCTCGTCACGCTCGAGTCGGACAAGGCAACCATGGACGTGCCGAGCCCGGTGGCCGGTGTCGTCAAGGCAATCCTGGTCAAGGTCGGCGATAACGTGTCGGAAGGCACGGAAATCGTCGTCGTGGAAGCGGAAGGCGCAGCGGCTCCTGCTGCCGCCCCGGCTGCGAAGCACATCGAAGAGCCGTCGGACGCGCCGCAAGCCGCGCCGGCACGGCCCGCGCCCGCAGCGCCGTCGGCGCTCGCGCAGGCCCCGATCATCCCCGCGGGCGAAGGCGGCGCGCGCCGTCCGAGCCACGCCTCGCCGTCCGTGCGCAAGTTTGCACGCGATCTGGGCGTGGACGTTGCACGCGTCAAGGGCACGGGTCCGAAGGGCCGCATCACCCAGGACGATATCACCGCGTTCGTGAAGGGCGTGATGACGGGCCAACTGGCGGCTCCGGGCACCGCGGCCGCAGCGCCCGCCGGCGGCGGCGCGGGCCTGAACCTGCTGCCGTGGCCGAAGGTCGACTTCACGAAGTTCGGCCCGATCGACACGCAACCGCTGTCGCGCATCAAGAAGATCTCTGGCGCGAACCTGCACCGCAACTGGGTCATGATCCCGCACGTCACGAACAACGACGAAGCGGACATCACCGACCTCGAAGCGCTGCGCGTGCAGCTGAACAAGGAAAACGAGAAGGCAGGCGTGAAGTTCACGATGCTCGCGTTCGTTATCAAGGCGTGCGTCGCGGCGCTGAAGAAGTTCCCGGCGTTCAACGCGAGCCTCGACGGCGATAACCTCGTCTTCAAGCAGTACTACCACATCGGTTTTGCCGCCGACACGCCGAACGGCCTCGTCGTGCCGGTGATCCGCGACGCGGACAAGAAGGGCCTCGTCGATATCGCGAAGGAAATGGCCGAGCTCTCGAAGCTCGCGCGCGAAGGCAAGCTCAAGCCGGACCAGATGCAAGGCGGCTGCTTCTCGATCTCGTCGCTCGGCGGCATCGGTGGCACGCACTTCACGCCGATCATCAACGCACCGGAAGTGGCGATCCTCGGCCTTTCGAAGAGCGCAATGAAGCCGGTGTGGGACGGCAAGCAATTCGTGCCGCGCCTCACGCTGCCGCTTTCGCTCTCGTACGACCACCGCGTGATCGACGGCGCAGCTGCCGCGCGCTTCAACGCGTACCTCGGCGCGATCCTCGGCGACTTCCGCCGCGTGATTCTGTAAAACCGCTTCATTGACCGACTGACGCCTCCGCGTCGCACGCGCCATGTTTATGCGCGTGCGCGCCGCGGTGGGCGCGGCCGGTCGTTCCAACAGGGGACACCATGAGTCTCGTCGAAGTGAAAGTGCCGGATATCGGCGACTTCAAGGACATCGACGTCATCGAAGTCAACATCAAGGCCGGCGATGTGATCGAGAAGGAGCAGACGCTGCTCTCGCTCGAGTCGGACAAGGCCACGATGGAAGTGCCCAGCGATGTCGCGGGCACCGTCAAAGAAGTGAAGATCAAGGCTGGCGACAAGGCGTCGCAAGGCACGGTGATCGCGCTGGTCGAAGCGTCCGAGGGGGCGACTGCGGGCGCGGCGGCTGCACCGAAGGCCGAAGCACCGAAGGCTGAGGCGCCCAAGGCCGCTGAGGCTCCGAAGGCTGCTGCTCCGGCGCCGCAAGCCGGCAGCTTCGGCGGTAGCGCCGATGTCGAATGCGACATGCTCGTTCTGGGCGCTGGCCCTGGCGGCTATTCGGCGGCGTTCCGTTCCGCCGACCTCGGCATGAAGACCGTGCTCGTCGAGCGTTACTCGACGCTCGGCGGCGTGTGTCTGAACGTCGGCTGCATCCCGTCGAAGGCGCTGCTGCACACGGCGCTCGTGGTCGACGAAGCTGCTGCGCTCGCTTCGCACGGCATCTCGTTCGGCAAGCCGCAGATCGATCTCGACCGCCTGCGCGACTTCAAGTCGGGCGTCGTCAAGAAGCTCACCGGCGGTCTGGCCGGCATGGCGAAGGCGCGCAAGGTCGAAGTCGTGACCGGCGTGGGCACGTTCCTCGATCCGTACCATATGGAAGTGGCGGGCGAGAGCGGCAAGAAGATCGTCAAGTTCAAGCAGGCGATCATTGCGGCGGGTTCGCAGGCCGTGAAGCTGCCGTTCATGCCGGAAGATCCGCGTGTGATCGACTCGACCGGCGCGCTGGAACTGCGCCAGCTTCCGCAGAAGATGCTGGTGATCGGTGGCGGCATTATCGGTCTGGAAATGGCGACCGTCTACTCGACGCTCGGCGCGCAGATCGACGTCGTGGAAATGCTCGACGGCCTGATGGCCGGTGCCGACCGCGATCTCGTGAAGGTCTGGGAGAAGTACAACGCGAAGCGCTTCGCGAATGTCATGCTCAAGACCAAAACCACGAAGGCCGAGGCGAAGGACGATGGCATCTACGTCACGTTCGAAGGCGAGAAGGCACCCGCCGAAGCACAGCGCTACGACCTCGTGCTGGTCGCCGTGGGCCGCTCGCCCAACGGCAAGAAGATCGGTGCGGACAAGGCCGGCATCGCGGTGACCGACCGTGGTTTCATCGAGGTCGACAAGCAGCAGCGCACCAACGTGCCGCATATCTTCGCGATTGGCGACGTGGTTGGCCAGCCGATGCTCGCGCACAAGGCCGTGCATGAAGGCCACGTGGCAGCGGAAGCGGCGCACGGCGAGAAGGCGTACTTCGACGCCCTGCAGATTCCGTCGGTGGCCTATACCGATCCGGAAGTGGCATGGGCCGGCAAGACCGAAGATCAGTGCAAGGCCGAAGGCATCAAGTACGGCAAGGCGGTGTTCCCGTGGGCCGCTTCGGGCCGCGCGATCGCCAACGGCCGCGACGAGGGCTTCACCAAGCTGATCTTCGACGAAGATACGCATCGTGTGATCGGCGGGGGCATCGTCGGCCTGAACGCGGGCGACCTCATCAGCGAAGTCTGCCTCGCCGTGGAAATGGGCGCGGACGCGACCGACATCGGCAAGACCATCCATCCGCACCCGACGCTGGGCGAGTCGGTGGGCATGGCCGCCGAGCTGTATGAAGGCGTCTGTACGGACCTGCCGCCGCAAAAGAAGAAGTAATTTGCCGCGAGCATGAAAAAACGGCGCACTCCGCGAGGAGTGCGCCGTTTTTATTTGGACATTGGGGTCGCCGCGGGCCGCTGTGAGAAACACTGCGATCGATTGCCGATCGACTGCGAGAGGCGCTGGAGCTAAAAAAATTCCCGGCCTCCAGCGACCGGGCAAGCGACATGCCGGACCGGAGCGTCAGGTCCGGCGCTGGGCGCGATTTTCAGCGCGCCACAGGTCGATGCGTGATGCTCAGGCCGGCTTCTTGGCAGCAGTGGCGGCAGCCGAGCGCGAAGCTTGCGCGGCAGCCTTGCTGGCCGCGGCGGTGGCGGCATTGAAATTGCTTTCGGCCAATTCGACGGCTTGCTTGGTGGCCTTATGGACCGTTTCGTAGGTCGTGTTCGCGGCGTTGATAGCCGACTTGATCACGGCGACAGCGGTTTCCGAGCCGGCCGGCGCGTTCTTGGCGACGTTGTCGACGAGCGACTGGACCTTGCGGTTTTGTTCTTCGTAGTGGGCTTCAGCGACCTTCGCGAACTCGGCTTGCGTAGCCGAAGCGATTTCGTAGACGTGGCGACCGTACGACAGCAGCTTTTCGGTGAGCGGTTGAGCGAAGCTCGATTGCAGGGCGAAGAATTCTTGCGCGTCTTTCGCCGACAGCGCGCGCTGCGCGTGCTCCTGCGATTCCGTCAGATTTGAGCGAACGGCCTGAAGGTTCAATTCGACGAGCTTTTCCACGCCTTCAAATGCCTTGCCGGTGAGGCCGAACAGCGTTTCGAGGTTGGCTTTCTGGGCAGCGGCGAATTGCTCAGGGGTCAGCAGACTCATGTTTACGCTCCTGGATGTTTGGCGGCCTCGTTCGCGGGCCGCCTGAAGTAAGTGGCAAGACACTGGAGGATGATCTGCCCGGCGCTGTAGTGTGGCTTTGGTGCGTCGCAGCATTGATTTCGATTTTAGGTCGCTGGAGATGAAAGTCAAGAACTTTTGGTGCGACGCACAATTACATTAAACTATTTTTAAACAACTACTTATGCGTGCGGCATGAGGCTGTCCTTCTGTGTCTCGGTGAACTGCGGCATAGCGTCCGCAACCTACGTGCGGCAAGGCTTTGGCTGACAAGGTCAAGCATGTATGCGTTCGATCTGGCAAGATTGAGCCTGACGATGTGCGCCGGACGTGGCGTGCGTCGTATGACTCGTTGGAGGCCGGTGAGGGATTGCGCTGGGCGCGTCCACCAAATTCCTTCATGGAACGTTAAACATTCATCGCGGTCGAACGCGCGTCGCGCGTTTTCGGCGGCACCGGCGTTAGAGAGTCGTCCTCGGTATTACTCCCACATAAAGTTTTGCATCGCGCGCGCCGTCAATGCGTAGACAGCGGAGAACGTTGTTAGCGCAGGGCGCAGCAGGGTGGGGCTGCCCGGATGATTGTCTTTCTCCATCGAATGCATGAAGTACATTGGTCATCTCAATTGAAAACCAGATTTCGGTTTAACGAGTAGCCATAAGTGCTTCAATTTGCGAAATTTTCGTGGTTTTACTACACTTGGCGAACGATCCCGCCGCTCCATCCAAGAACACCAATGAAATCCGACAAGCTCCTGTCGTTCAAGCTGGTGCCCTCATCGGTTGTCAGTACCGCGCTGTCGGTGGCTGTCTCCGTGGTCATCAGTGCGACGCTCGTAGTGCCCGAGGGCGCATTTGCTGCGTCGCAGAACACCGCGGCGGCCACGACGGCCAAAGCCAAAAAGACTACCAGGAAAGGCACAAGCGGCACGAAGGCGGCCGCGCCTGCAAAGGTCGCCAAAAAAGCAGGCGCGACCAGCGTCGCCGCCGCTAAGGACGACGATGCACGTCCGACGGCGAAGAAGCGCCGTGTCAGTTACACAATGAACGGCCGTCATCGCACGGCAGTGCGCCGTGTCGCGTTCGAGCCGCGTCAGCCGACCGCGGGCCAGGCGTTCGGCCTCCATGAAACGCCCGATTCGCTGATGCTGCGCTCGGGCGTCGCCTACGTGGTGGACCAGAACACGCTGGAACCGCTCTTCGACAAGAATTCGCGCGCCGTGGTGCCCATCGCCTCGATCTCGAAGCTCATGACTGCAATGGTCGTGCTCGATTCGAAGGCGTCGCTTACCGAGTCGATCGAAGTCACCGACGAAGATCGCGACTACGAGAAGAACACCGGTTCGCGCCTCTCGGTGGGCTCGGTGCTCTCGCGCGAAGACATGCTGCATATCGCGCTGATGGCGTCGGAGAACCGCGCGGCCGCGGCCCTCTCGCGCTACTACCCGGGCGGGCGTCCGGCGTTCGTCGCGGCCATGAATGCGAAGGCGAAGCAGCTCGGCATGACCGACACGCACTTCGAGAATTCCACGGGGCTGTCGAGCCACAATGTCTCGACGGCGCGTGATCTCGTGAAGATGGTGAATGCGGCCTACCAGTACCCGCTCATTCGCCAGTTCTCGACCGACCGCAGCTATGACGTGTTTACGGGCAAGCGCAATCTTGCCTACAACAGCACGAACGCGCTCATTCGCAATTCGTCATGGGACATCGGTCTGCAGAAGACCGGTTTCATCAACGAAGCGGGCGAGTGCCTCGTGATGCAGACGACGGTTCACGGTCGTCCGGTCATCATGGTGCTGCTCGATTCGAGCGGCAAATATTCGCGTTTCGCCGACGCGGCCCGCGTGCGTACGTGGATCGACAACGGCGGCGCGGACCAGCAACCGCGCATTACGAGCGCGGACGCGGGGGGCGCGGGTACCTGATTCGGCCCGCCACGCCGGTTTCGGCTTCGCCAGGATAAACGCCCCGCTTTTCGCGGGGCGTTTGCCTTTGGTGCCCGACGTAAGCGCGTCCTATGCACGCGTCTCCTACGCCATGAGGCTAGCTGTCGGGCGCCAGGTTTCATCAGCAGAATTTCAATGATTCGAGACGCGCTGCCCGCCCGGATAGCGCGATTTGGTCGCTTCAGGTTTGTTGGTTGTCAATTGACAACTTTGGTGGCGGCCCATACACTGAGTTTGCCGATGAGACGATCGCATCCAAAGAAAGAGGTCGAGGCTGCGCTGGCCTACGCCGAGGCGAAGGGTTGGTTAGTTAGACCAGCTAACGGTAATGGCCATGCGTGGGGCAGGATGTACTGCCCATATAACCAGGCTGACTGCCGGTGCGGAGAGTTTTGCATTACGAGCATCTGGAGCACGCCGCGAAACGCCGGCAACCATGCATGGTTGTTGAGGCGCGTGGTCGACAATTGCTCGGCGCTGCGCGCGAGCGCGCCGCCAGAGCGACCGACCGCCATACAGCAGGAGTAACTCATGAACTATGTATTCACGCTCAAGTATCAACTCGCGCCGGAAGATTGCGATCACGAAGACCTCGTGGAACGGCTGGCCCACGCAGGCTGCGACGATGCCACGATCGGCGTGGGGCAGCCTGGCCGCATCGCGCTGGCCTTTGCGCGCGACAGCGAGAGCGCGTGGTCGGCCATCTACTCGGCGTTGCAGAACGTGAAGCAGGCGGCGCCTGCGGCGCGTCTCGTGGAGGCCGCGCCGGATCTCGTCGGCTTGACAGACGTTGCCGACATGACAGGCATGTCACGTCAAAACATGCGTAAGCTGATGCTCGCGCACACAGTCGATTTTCCGCAGCCCGTGCACGAAGGAAGTCCGTCGCTCTGGCATCTCGGTGACATCCTCGCGTGGCTGAGCGGCCGCCAGGGTTACAGCATCGACCCCGCGCTGCTGGAGACGGCGAGCACCGCGAAGCAGGTCAATCTGGTGAAGGAAGCACGCGAAATCGACACCCGCATCAAGTGCCAACTTGCTGAACTTGTCGAGTGAGGAGCGTAAAGAAGAGAGAGAGAAGAGAGCCGCAAAGAAGAGAAGCGCCGGACGTGCCGGCGCTTCACGGGTTTCAATGCGGTTGCGCGAAACAGGTTTGCGCGACGGTTGGCCTCTCTAGTCGACTCGAGCCAATCCAAGCCAGCTCAAGCCGCCGTCTGTACGTTGCCTTCAACGGGCTCCGGGTGGTAACCGAGCGATTCCGAAATCGTGAGCGCCGTCTTGCTCAGTTGCCCAAGCCACGAGTCCTGGAGGCGGTCGGCAGGTGCCGAGAGTGAAAGCCCGGCCACGAGCTTGCCGGTGTCGTCGTAGATGCCCGCTGCGATGCAACGCACACCCAGTTCCAGTTCTTCGTTGTCGCGTGCGCAGGATTGTTGGCGCACGTGGGCGAGTTCGCGTTCCAGCCGGCCAAGGTCGGTGATGCTGTTGCGCGTGTGGCCCGAGAGGCCCGTGCGCGTGGCATAGGCGCGAACGCGATTCGCTTCGTCGGCGGCCAGGAAGAGCTTGCCAACCGAAGTGAGATGCAGCGGCGCGCGGCCGCCGATTGCCCGCACCACTTGCATGCCTGAACGTTCCGAATAGGCGCGCTCGATATAGACGATTTCGTCGCCCTGGCGCACGGAGAGGTTCACGGTCTGGCCCGTGAGGCGATGCAGTTCGCGCATGGGCGTGAGTGCCGCATCGCGTACCGAGAGGCGCGCCTTAACGAGATTGCCGAGCTCCAGCAATCGCATGCCGAGCCGGTATGTGCCTGGGTCCGAGCGGTCGACGAGCCGGCAACTCACCATGTCGTTGAGAATGCGGTGCGCAGTGGACGGATGCAGTTCAGTGCGTTGAGCGAGATCCTTCAGGCTGACCGGGTCGGTGTGCGCGGCAAGCGCGTCGAGGAGGCGCATCATGCGCTCGATCACCTGAATCGAGGTCTTCGGATCCGGATTGGTGTCGGTCATGGGGGCAGGTTCCGGGGGCAGATTCGTTTTGCGCGTATGCGAAACGCGACGCGGAAAAGGCCATTGTATCTCGTATGGTGAAAAAAGACAGCGGCTTACGGTACGACGCCTCGGTTTGGCGGTCGCGTTCGCATGCGTGTCGAGCGCGTCGGGCGGCCAATCCTGGGGGCAACCCGCTGGGGCAGCCCGGCATTGGTGGTGACGGTGAAACGTCGGATAATCGGGGACGGTTTTCACGAGGAGTTCCCATGCGAGTCGGTTTGTTCGTTACCTGCCTTGTCGACACAATGCGTCCCGAAATTGGCTTTTCGGCGCTCAAGTTGCTTGAGGAGGCTGGCTATGAGGTGGCGGTCCCACCCGCCCAGACCTGCTGCGGGCAACCGGCCTACAACTCGGGCGAGCGTCCGCTCGCGCGCGATCTGGCGGAAAAGACACTGCGCGAATTCGAGCAATACGACTACGTGGTGGTCCCGTCGGGTTCATGTGGCGGGATGATCCGCGCGCATTACGGCGATCTCTTTCGCGACGACCCCGAGTTGATGGCGCGTTATGGCAAGTTGCGCGAGCGCGTCTACGAATTGACGGACTTCCTTGTGAATGTCGCGAAAGTCACGTTGCCCGAAGGCGAATTTCGCGGGCCGGTAACCTATCACGATTCGTGCTCGGGCCTGCGCGAACTGAGTGTGAAGGCGCAACCGCGCGAGTTGCTCGCGCAGCGCGGCGTGGCGGTGCAGGAGATGAAGGACTGCGAGCACTGCTGCGGCTTCGGCGGCACCTTTGCGGTCAAGTACGGCGCGATCTCCACCGCCATCGCTGACGAAAAATGTATGAACGTGCAGGCGAGCGGGGCGGGTGCCGTGGTGCTCGGCGACCTCGGCTGCATGCTGAATATCGAAGGGCGCTTGCGTCGCACCGGCGACTCCAGCACCCGGGTGCTGCACATTGCCCAGGTGCTTGCCGGCGACGTTTGAGGCACCGCTCGCCAGCCGGCTGATATCGTCCGTTTCACCCGCCAGGCGTAGCTTCAAGGCCCTCGATACCACCGGAATTCGCCTGAATCCGACCGCACACGAAAGCATTTACGCCCCGATTCCACGCCATGCAAGTTCAATCGATGCAATTCAAGGCGCGCGCTGGCCAGAAGCTGGCCGATCAGCGTCTGCAGCAAAATCTCAAGAAGCTTTCGACCAAGTTCGTTTCCGCGCGCGCGGAGGCGATCACGGCGATCGACTTTCCGGCCACACGCGCGGCGCTCAAGGAGCGCCGCAATCGTGCGCTGGAGAATCTCGATGTCTGGATCGAGCAGTTCGAGGCCGAGGCAACGCGACGCGGCGTGACGGTCCTGTTCGCCGAGACATCGCGCGACGCGGCGAAGCTCGTTGCCGGGATCGCGCGCAAGCACGAGGTGCGCAAGGTCATCAAGACGAAGTCGATGGTCTCGGAGGAAATGCAGCTCAACACGGTGCTCGGGCAGATGGGCGTGCAGTCCATCGAGACGGACCTGGGCGAATACATCCTGCAGATCAACAATAACGAGCCGCCGAGTCACATCATTGCGCCCGTTGTCCACAAGGACAAGGACGAGATCGCCGACCTGTTCGCGAAGACGCATCACAAGCCACGCCTCACGGAAATTCCCGACATGACGCGCGAGGCGCGTGAGGTGCTGCGGCCGCACTTCCTTTCGGCGGACATGGGCGTGACGGGCGGCAACTTCCTCGTTGCGGAGACGGGCTCGGTCGTGCTCGTGACCAATGAGGGCAACGAAGGCATGTGTACCGTTATGCCGCGCGTGCATGTAGCGGTCACCGGCATCGAAAAGGTCCTGCCGACGCTCGAGGATCTTGCCACTGCGATGCGCTTGCTGCCGCGCTCGGCGACGGGGCAGGCCACGTCGAATTACTTTTCCGTTCTTACGGGCCCGCGCGGCGCGCAAGACCAGGACGGGCCCGAGCATATGTACGTCGTGCTTGTCGACGGCGGGCGTACCGGGCTCATCGGCGGCGAGTTCCAGGAGATGCTGCGCTGTATCCGTTGCGGCGCCTGCATGAATCATTGCCCGGTCTATCAGAAGGTGGGCGGACACGCATACGGCTGGGTCTATCCGGGGCCGATGGGATCCGTTCTCACGCCGAGCTACGTCGGCATCGACAAGGCGCTCGATCTGCCGCAGGCCGCCACGCTCTGCGGCGAGTGCAACAGTGTTTGCCCGGTGGGCATCCCACTCTCGGATCTGCTGCGCAAGTTGCGCGAGAAGCAGACCGAACGGCACTTGCGTCCCTGGCGCGAGCGTGCGGCGCTGGCGGTGTGGGGCTGGTTCGCGCTGCATCCGAGTGCCTACGCGCTGCTTACCAAGCTCGGCGTGCGTGCGCTGGAGCGCATGGGCGGGCAGGCTCGGCTTATTCGCACGCTGCCTTTCGCGCGCGGCTGGACCGAGGGGCGCGACATGCCAGCTCCGACCGGACGCACGTTCCGCGAACTGTATGCCGCGCGGCACACGCATCTGGACACGACAGGGCAAACACAGAAGACGTGACGAAACGGCTGCGTCAAGCCATCAATGACAGGCGCTGCACTGTTTAATCTGCGACAACAGTGTGTTCATGTTTATCGGGTTTTTCCTGATTGCGGTCATCTATATCATTTCGACTGGCGATAGTGCGTCTGAGCCTATTGCCCTACAGTCGAGAGAGAGTCGCATCATGAAAAAGAAAATAGTGATGTATTGGCCGCTGGCGCTGATTGTGCCGCTCGCGGCGATTGCATGGGTTCATGCCTTGAATACTGCCCAGGAGCAGTTTCCGCTGGCAGCCGATCAGGTGAGTGCCGAACTGGCGCGTGCGGTTTCATATGGCCTGGTTGGCACCGCGGGCGATGCGAATGTTCACGTCAAAACCCCGGTCAAGGCAACACACAACACTACGCCGCTGCCGCAGACGAGCGCGATCTAAACCGTCACGGGACGATGGCGCTGGCCAAGGCCAGCGCATATCGCCGGCACTTTGTATAATCGGCAGTTCGTTTGCGCCGCGGTCGCTCGCAGTGGCTCAATGAGTGGTCCAATGGCCTGGTCCAGGCCGCCGTCCGTCCGCCTCACCCGACACGATGAAAAAGGTTTCCGTCTGCTTCGTTTGTCTCGGCAATATCTGCCGCTCGCCCACGGCTGAAGCCGTGATGCGGCGCCTTGTCGACGAGGCGGGTCTGAGCGCGCAAGTGTCGGTCGATTCGGCGGGTACCGGCGACTGGCATATTGGCGAGGCGCCCGACGAACGCGCCCAGCGCGCCGGGGCGAAGCGGGGCTACGATCTGGCGCCGCTGCGCGCTCGCCAGATCGCGGTGGAAGACTTTCGCACGTTCGACTTGATCGTTGCGATGGACGACGCCAATGTAACGGCGCTTGAGCAAGTGGCGCCGCCCGCCGGGCGCGACAAGATTCGTCTGTTGATGGAATTCGCGCCGCATTTGCAGGAACGTGTGGTCACCGACCCGTATTTTGGCGGCGCTGCGGGGTTTGAGGCGGTCCTCGATCAGTGCGAAGCGGCCTGCTCGGGCCTACTGGCAGCGTTGCGCCCCAAATTGACGAACCGAGTGGCGGACTAAGATGAACGTCGCGGCGCATCCTCATGCAAGTTTTGCGCCGTTTTCCCTTTTCGTCATGTGCCTAATAACCCAACTGGCGGCACGGATACTTGACTAAACTAGTCATGTATTTATACTTGACGAAAATTGTCGAGAATTGCGGTTCCCCTACATCATGAGACTCACCACCAAAGGCCGTTTCGCCGTCACGGCGATGATCGACCTGGCCCTGCGCCAGGAGCAGGGGCCGGTGACGCTTGCGGGTATCAGTCAGCGCCAGCATATCTCGCTGTCGTACCTGGAACAGTTGTTCGGCAAGCTGCGCCGTCATGAAATCGTCGAATCGGTCCGCGGGCCGGGCGGCGGCTATAACCTCGCGCGCCGCGCGGAGGACGTCACCGTTGCGGACATCATTATCGCCGTGGACGAGCCGCTCGACGCTACCCAGTGCGGCGGCAAGGGGGCCTGCGAAGGCACCAAGCAGCACGACGGCCATTGTATGACGCACGAGCTCTGGTCGACGCTGAACCAGAAGATGGTCGAGTACCTCGATTCGGTGTCCCTCAAGGATCTGGTGGACAAGCAGCGCGCCCGCGAAGGCGCCGCGCCCACCGTCCTGCGCGACCGCCGCACCGAGGCGCCGGCGCTTGAGCCGGTGCGCACGGTACCGCTCGGGCCGAATTCCATATTCAACATGGCCGGCTCCTGATCCCGAATTTCGGGTCCCGACCACGGCCAGCGCAATACACAAAGCAGCAGACAGAATCCCCCGGAGCGATAGATGAATAACGACATTCCCCACCTGCCCATTTATATGGACTACAGCGCGACGACGCCTGTCGATCCGCGCGTGGTGGACAAGATGATTCCGTATCTGCGCGAGCAGTTCGGCAATCCGGCGTCGCGCAGCCACGCCTATGGCTGGGACGCGGAACGCGCTGTCGAGGAAGCGCGCGAGAACGTCGCGGCGCTCGTCAACGCCGACCCGCGCGAAATCATCTGGACCTCCGGTGCAACCGAATCGGACAACCTCGCGATCAAGGGTGCTGCGCACTTCTACAAGAGCAAGGGCAAGCACATCATCACGGTGAAGACCGAGCACAAGGCCGTGCTCGACACCTGCCGCGAACTCGAGCGCGAAGGCTACGAAGTCACGTACCTGAACGTGAAGGACGATGGCCTGATCGATCTGGACGACTTCAAGGCGGCGATCCGCCCCGACACGATTCTCGTTTCCGTGATGCACGTGAACAACGAGATTGGCGTGATCCAGGATATCGAGACGATTGGCGAGATCTGCCGCGAGAAGGGCATTATTTTCCACGTCGACGCGGCGCAATCGACGGGCAAGGCGCCCATCGACCTGCAAAAGCTCAAGGTCGACCTGATGTCGTTCTCGGCGCACAAGACTTACGGCCCGAAGGGCATCGGCGCGCTGTACGTGCGCCGCAAGCCGCGCGTGCGCATCGAAGCGCAAATGCACGGCGGCGGCCATGAGCGCGGCATGCGCTCGGGCACGCTGGCCACGCACCAGATCGTCGGCATGGGTGAGGCGTTCCGCATCGCCCGCGAAGAAATGGCGACGGAAAACGAGCGCGTGCGCATGCTGCGCGACCGTCTGCTCAAGGGCCTCTCGGAAATCGAAGAGACCTACGTGAACGGCGACATGGAAAAGCGTGTCCCGCACAACCTGAACATCAGCTTCAACTTTGTCGAAGGCGAGTCGCTGATCATGGCGGTCAAGGACGTGGCGGTGTCGTCGGGTTCGGCGTGCACCTCGGCGTCGCTCGAACCGTCGTATGTGCTGCGCGCGCTCGGCCGCAACGACGAGCTGGCGCACAGCTCGATCCGCTTCACGGTGGGCCGCTTCACGACCGAACAGGACGTCGACTATGTGATCAACCTGCTGCAGACGAAGATCGCCAAGCTGCGCGAGCTTTCGCCGCTGTGGGAAATGCACCAGGACGGCATCGACCTGTCGACCATCCAGTGGGCGGCGCACTAAGGCTTGCCGCCAACCAATCGGCAGCAAAAACCGGACAGGCCGCAGCGCAACTCAGATGCAGCGCGGCAAACACGAATTGAAGGAGTGTGATCATGGCATATAGCGACAAGGTTCTGGACCACTACGAAAACCCGCGCAACGTCGGCTCGTTCGCGAAGGACGACGACGCGGTCGGCACCGGCATGGTTGGTGCGCCCGCATGCGGCGACGTCATGAAGCTGCAGATCCGCGTGGGCGCGGACGGCGTGATCGAAGACGCGAAGTTCAAGACCTATGGCTGTGGCTCGGCCATCGCTTCGAGCTCGCTCGTGACCGAGTGGGTGAAGGGCAAGACGCTCGACCAGGCGCTCGACATCAAGAACACGCAGATCGCCGAAGAGCTGGCGCTGCCGCCGGTGAAGATCCACTGCTCGATTCTCGCGGAAGACGCGATCAAGGCAGCGGTCGCCGACTACCGTCAGCGTCATACGACGGAAGCCAAGGCAGACGCGGCTTAAAGGCTGCGGCTTAAAGTCTGCAAAAGCTCGCGATAAAGGCGCGCCGTATCGGGGCGCGCGAGCGGGCGGGGCAGTGGCAAACCCACGGGTGCGCTGCTGCGAGATGAACGATTTTGGATGCAGGCAAGCCTGCACCGCGTCGTGACGAGGCAGGTGCCAAGCCTGAAGCGAACGACGCGGGAAGTGGTGAAACGTTATGGCAATCACGTTGACGGAAAAAGCGGCACAGCACGTGCAGAAGTACCTGGTCCGACGCGGCAAGGGCGTGGGTTTGCGCCTTGGCGTGCGCACGACGGGCTGCTCGGGTCTTGCTTACAAGCTCGAGTATGTCGACGAGCTCGCGCCTGAGGACAACGTCTTCGAGAGCCACGGCGTGAAGGTCATCGTGGACCCGAAGAGCCTCTCCTATATCGACGGCACGGAGCTCGACTTCGTGCGCGAAGGCCTGAACGAGGGCTTCAAGTTCAATAACCCGAACGTGAAGGACGAGTGCGGCTGCGGCGAGTCCTTCCGCGTTTGAGCCCGCGCGTAGCGGTGAAAAGGCGGCCTGTGCCGCCTTTTTGATTTTTTGATGTGGTGCACGGCAGCAGCGCCTGCGCCAGATCCCCACGACAGCCCCACAAGAACGTTTATCCGATGGCCTCGCTCTCTTCGCTCTCCGATAGCCATTTCGTGCTGTTCGGCTTGCCCGAGCAGTTCGCGCTCGATGCCGACACGCTCGACCACGCTTACCGCACCGTGCAGGCACAGGTGCACCCCGACCGCTTCGCTGCGGCCGGCGAGGCGCAAAAGCGCGTGGCGATGCAATGGGCCACGCGCGCGAACGAGGCATATCAGACGCTGCGCGACCCGCTCAAGCGCGCGACGTATCTGCTGCATTTGCGCGGCATCGACGTCGGCGCGGAGAACAACACGGCCATGGAACCCGCGTTCCTGATGCAGCAAATGGAGTGGCGCGAGGCGATCGAGGATGCGGTGGGCGCGAAGAACGTCGACGCGCTCGATGCGCTCGCGGGCGACTTGCGCGATGACGAGCGCGTGCGCCTCGCGAAGCTGGGCGCGTTGCTCGACAGCGGCTCGAACCAGCCGGCGGCGGAAGCCGTGCGCCAGTTGATGTTTGTCGAGCGCGTCGCGGCGGAAGTCGACGCGCAAATCGAGCGGCTGGAAGACTAGGCCCCCGGCCAGTCGGTCTGGCTTGTCTGGCTGGGCGCACGGCGAAAAAGGGCGTAGAAAACGGATACGGCACAGGGTTGTCGACGCGTCGAACAGACGATGCGAGACGGCCCGCAACAGATCACACAGATGGCATTACTGCAAATTTCCGAACCCGGCATGGCGCCGGCGCCGCATCAGCGGCGGCTCGCCGTCGGCATCGACCTCGGCACGACGAACTCGCTGGTCGCCGCGGTGCGCAGCGGCGTGCCCGACGTGCTGCCCGACGAAGACGGTCACGTGCTGCTCCCGTCGGTTGTGCGCTATCTCGCGAACGGCGGCCGTCGCATCGGCCGCACGGCCAAGGCCGACGCGGCTAGCGACCCGCGCAACACGATCGTCTCGGTCAAGCGCTTCATGGGCCGCGGCAAGGCCGAAGTGGAAGGCGCGGCGAACGCACCGTACGACTTCGTCGACGCGCCGGGCATGGTGCAGATCCAGACCGTCGACGGCGTGAAGAGCCCGGTCGAGGTCTCGGCGGAAATTCTCGCCACGCTGCGCCAGCGCGCCGAAGACACGCTCGGTGACGAACTCGTCGGCGCGGTCATCACGGTGCCTGCGTACTTCGACGAAGCGCAGCGCCAGGCGACCAAGGACGCCGCGCGCCTCGCAGGCCTGAACGTGCTGCGCCTGCTGAACGAGCCCACTGCCGCTGCGATCGCCTACGGTCTCGACAACGGCGCCGAAGGGCTCTACGCGGTCTACGACCTCGGCGGCGGCACCTTCGACCTGTCGATCCTCAAGCTCACCAAGGGCGTATTCGAAGTGCTCGCGGCGGGCGGCGATTCCGCGCTCGGCGGCGACGACTTCGATCACGTGCTCTTTGCCTGGGTGCTGGAGCAGTCCGGCATCGAGCGCGCGGCGCTCAAGCCCGAAGACGTGCGCCTCCTGCTCGACCGTGTGCGCGACGCGAAGGAAGCGCTCTCGTCGGCACCCGAGGCGCGCGTTGAAGTGGCGCTCTCGAACGGCAAGCAGATTGCGCTGACGATCGACGAGCCGCGCTTCGAGGCGCTCACGCAGGCCCTCGTGCAGCGCACGCTCACGCCCACAAAGAAGGCGCTGCGCGACGCCAAGGTGGCCGCGAAGGACGTGAAGGGCGTGGTGCTGGTGGGCGGCGCGACGCGCATGCCGGTGATCCGCCGCGCCGTCGAGCAGTATTTCGGCCAGGCGCCGCTCACAAATCTCGACCCGGACCAGGTCGTCGCGCTCGGCGCGGCGATCCAGGCCGATTTGCTCGCCGGCAACCGCGGCGGCGAGGACGACTGGCTGCTGCTCGACGTGATTCCGCTGTCGCTCGGCGTGGAGACGATGGGTGGCCTCGTCGAGAAGATCATCCCGCGCAACTCGACCATCCCGGTCGCGCGCGCGCAGGACTTCACGACCTTCAAGGACGGTCAGACCGCGATGGCGATCCACGTGGTGCAGGGCGAGCGCGAACTCGTCTCCGACTGCCGTTCGCTCGCGCGCTTCGAGCTGCGCGGCATTCCGCCGATGGCGGCGGGCGCGGCGCGCATCCGCGTGACCTACCAGGTGGATGCCGACGGGCTCTTGTCCGTGTTCGCGCGCGAGCAGCTTTCGGGCGTGGAGGCGTCGGTGGTGGTGAAGCCGTCCTACGGTCTCGCCGACGACGACATCGCGAAGATGCTCGAGGACAGCTTCAAGACGGCCGATATCGACATGCGCGCGCGCGCGCTGCGCGAGGCCCAGGTCGAGGCGCAGCGCGTGATCGAAGCGACGAACTCGGCGCTGGCCGCAGATGGCGAGTTGCTCGACGAAGCCGAGCGCACGCAACTCGATACGCTGGTCGCCGCGCTCGTGCAAATCGCGCAGGGCGAGGACACCGGCGCGATCGAAGCGGCGACCAAGGCGCTTGCCGAGGGCACCGACGAGTTCGCCGCCCGGCGCATGAACAAGGGCATCAAGCGCGCGCTCGCGGGCAAGAAGCTCGACGAGATAGGCTAAACGCCACTCGATGCGCGCCTGGGCGCGCGCCTCCATGCGCGGTCAATGAACGCTTAATGGACGTTGGGACCGGACGTTGGGACGTTTGAGCGCGCACCGGCAAACGCGCCGGGAGGTACGCCGGAAAGCACGCGACGCGTGCGTGCTTTCCCGATGCTGCAAGGCGCGCGACGTCAGTAGAATGGGCGATGACACCGTCGGCAGACGGGTTGCGCCCGATACAGAAGTTATTGGATACGGAAATCACAATGCCTCAAATCGTGGTGCTGCCCCATGTCGAACTGTGTCCGGAGGGCGCGGTCATCGACGCCAAGCCGGGTGAGAGTGTGTGCGATGCGCTGCTCGCGCACGGCATCGAGATCGAACATGCTTGCGAGAAGTCATGCGCCTGCACGACCTGTCACGTGATCGTGCGCGAAGGATTCGATGCGCTCGAGCCGTCGGAAGAAACTGAAGACGACCTGCTCGACAAGGCGTGGGGTCTGGAGCCCACTTCGCGGCTGTCGTGCCAGGCCCTCGTGCCCGCCGAAGATGACCTGGTGGTCGAGATTCCGCGTTACTCGATCAACCACGCGAAGGAAAATCACTAATCCATCGGAGAGAGGAGCGCGCTGCCATGAAATGGACCGATACGCAGGACATCGCAATGGCGTTGACGGATACGCATCCGGAGATCGACCCGCAGTATGTGCGCTTCACTGATCTGCATCGCTGGATCACCGAGCTCGAAGGCTTCGACGACGATCCCGAGCGCTCGAACGAGAAGATCCTGGAGGCAATCCAGGCGGCCTGGATCGAAGACGCGGACTACTGACCTGCGTTGGCTCGGGTTGCCGCGGGTTACCGCAGGCAGCAATGAAAAAGGCGATTCGCCCGCACGGCGAATCGCCTTTTTCGTTTGTGGCTGTTGTGCTCAGGCGGCAGGACAGGTGCACGCAATCACGTATCTTCAGCCTGCGGCGAGCATGCCGTGCTCGACTCGCACGCGCTGGCCCTGCTGGAACGGCGGCGCTTCGTGATAAGTGAAGTAGCGCATCTTGCCGCTGTTCATGCGCACGCGTACCGAGTAGCTCGTGGTGCTGCGCAGATGCTTTTCCACTGAATTGCCGGCGAGGCCGCCACCCAGCGCGCCCAGTAACGTCATTGCCGTGCGGCCGTTGCCGCTGCCGAACTGATTGCCGACCACGCCGCCCGCGACTGCGCCGCCCACCGCGCCAATGCCGGTGCCGTGACCTTCGTGGCGCGTTTCGGAAATACTCTGGACCACGCCGCACGAGGCGCACTCGGCCTGCTGGGGCGGGGCCTCCCGAGCGTATTGCTGTGGTTGCTGGCTGTACTGCGGCGGCGGGGCGGCCGGTGCCGCAGCTTGTTGCTGGGCTGCGGGCGCAGGCTGTGGCTGCGCGGGCGCGTTGTTTTGGGCGGCATTCGGGGCGTTCTCTGGCGTACCGCTCTGAGCGCCGTTTTGTGCAATTTGTGCGCTGGTCACAGGGCGAGTCGAGTCGACCACGGGTTGCGACGCCATCATCGCGGTCTGGCCAGTCTGGGTTTGGGCGCTTTGTTCGGCCGTGCTCGAGGCCTTCGGGAAGACGCCGGTGATGGCCGCCGTGGCCGCAAGGCTCGCGACAATGACAGCCGCTGCCGCAGTGGCGACGAGCGGATGAATACGGCGGTTCGGTGTGGTCGATTTCGGATCGGGATTGTTCATGAGAGGCTCCGTCTTTAGCAGAGTTGGTTTTCTTTGGACCAGTTTGAGCCAATTCCCTCGCCCGGACGTTTCAATTTGTAACCCTGCTTGCGCGTGCGCAAATTGAAAAAGGGATCGACCGATGGTGATGGTCGCGTAGCCCTATATGACGCCGGTTTCGAGCGCGCAGCACCTGGCGTGCGCGGGCAGCGGGGCGGCCGTCTTTACCGCTCGTTACAAATGGCTGAAAGGCAAACTGAAGGTAGCCGACGCAGCGTCACGCAAGCGCACCGAAAAAGGCGTCGAAAAAAGCAAACGGGGCGCATGCGGCGTGAACCGCATGCGCCCCGTTCGGCGCGCCTCTTCGACGAAAGAAGCGCGCCGTGGCGTGTCGATGCTCAGTCTTCGCGGCGCAGATGCGGGAAGAGAATGACGTCGCGGATGCTGGCGCTGTCCGTGAGCAGCATGATCAGACGGTCGATGCCGATACCGCAGCCGCCAGTCGGAGGCATGCCGTACTCGAGCGCGCGGATGTAGTCGGCGTCGTAGAACATCGCTTCCTCGTCGCCGGCGTCCTTCTGCTCGACCTGCTTCTTGAAGCGCGCAGCCTGATCTTCCGGATCGTTGAGCTCCGAGAAGCCGTTGGCGATTTCGCGGCCCGTGATGAAGAGCTCGAAGCGCTCGGTGATGCCCGGCGCGGTGTCGGAGGCGCGTGCGAGCGGCGAGACCTCAATCGGGTAGTCGATGATGTAGGTCGGTTCCCACAGTTGCGACTCGGCAGTCTCTTCGAAGAGCGCCAGTTGCAGCGAACCCACGCCGGCGTTGAGAAATTGCGGCTGGTTCGCATCGACGCCGAACTTCTTCAGCTCCGTGCGCAGGAACGCCGCATCGGCGAGCTGCTCGGTCGTGTATTGCGGCGCGTACTTCTGGATCGCCTGCACGATCGTCAGACGATGGAACGGCTTCGACAGATCGAGCTCGCGGCCCTGATACGTGAGCACGGCGCTGCCGCTCGCGTCGATGGCGGCCTGGCGGATCAACTGCTCGGTGAAGTCCATGAGCCACGCGTAGTCGGTGTACGCGGCGTAGAACTCCATCATCGTGAATTCCGGATTGTGACGGGGCGAGACGCCTTCGTTACGGAAATTCCGGTTGATCTCGAACACGCGCTCGAAGCCGCCCACGATCAGGCGCTTCAGATAGAGCTCGGGCGCGATGCGCATGAACATCTGCATGTCGAGCGCGTTGTGATGCGTGACGAAGGGCTTGGCCGCAGCGCCGCCCGGGATCGGGTGCAGCATGGGCGTTTCGACTTCCATGAAGCCGGCGTCGGCCATGAAGCGGCGCACCGACGAGATCGCGGCCGTGCGCGCCTGGAAGGTCTGGCGCGCTTCGGGCGTGACGATCAGGTCGACGTAGCGCTGGCGATAGCGCATTTCCTGGTCGGACAGCCCGTGGAACTTGTCCGGCAGCGGACGCAGCGACTTGGAGAGCAGACGCAATTGCGTGCAGCGCACCGAGAGCTCGCCCTTGTTGGTGCGGAACAGCACGCCCCTGGCCGCGACGATGTCGCCCAGGTCCCACTTCTTGAAGGCGTCGTAGGTGCTCTCGCCCACGTCGGCGGGCGTGATGAAGAACTGGATCTGGCCCGAGCCGTCGCGCACCGTCGCGAAGCTCGCCTTGCCCATCACGCGCTTGAGCATCATGCGGCCGGCGATCGACACTTCGAGCGCCTGGGATTCGAGCGCGTCCTTGTCGGTGTCGGCGTGGTCGCGCTGCAGGTCGGCGGCGTGGTGCGTGGGGCGGAAGTCGTTCGGATAGGCGACACCCGCTTCGCGCAGCGCGCGCAGCTTTTCGCGGCGCTCGGCGATGATCTGGTTGTCGTCGACTTCGGGCGCGTCGCTGGCCGCGTTCGGCTGGGTCGGTTCGGTCATGGTGGCTCGGATGATTGGATTCGCGGGTGCTTCTGCGGGTATTTCTGCGGATGTTTCTGTTTGCGGCCCGGGCGAGGTGCCTCGCGGGCCGCAGCGCCTTTCGGGGTCTGTCTGACCTCGTGTGGCATATCGTGCGGACTTCGGTTTCCGCCGCGCGCACCGCTCGCTCTCGATGGAGGCGGCAGGCGGCGCGGCAGGAGAGGGCGGCGCCTTGGGGCGCGCCCGGCTTACACGCCCTGTTTCAGGCTCGCGCTGATGAACGCGTCGAGATCGCCGTCGAGCACGGCCTTGGTGTTGCTGATTTCGACGTTCGTGCGCAGATCCTTGATGCGGCTGTTGTCGAGCACGTAGGAGCGGATCTGGTGACCCCAGCCCACGTCCGACTTGCCCGCTTCGAGCTTGTCCTGTTCCGACTGGCGCTTGCGCATTTCGGCTTCGTACAGGCGCGACTTCAGCATCGCCATGGCTTCGGCGCGGTTGCGGTGCTGCGAGCGGTCGTTCTGGCACTGCACGACGATGCCCGACGGCATGTGCGTGATACGCACGGCGGAGTCGGTCTTGTTGATGTGCTGACCGCCCGCGCCCGAAGCGCGGTAGGTGTCGATACGCAGATCGGCCGGATTGACTTCGATCTCGAACGAATCGTCGATTTCCGGATACACGAACACCGACGAGAACGACGTGTGGCGACCGCCCGACGAGTCGAACGGCGACTTGCGCACGAGGCGGTGAATGCCGGTTTCGGTGCGCAGGAAGCCGTAGGCGTATTCGCCTTCGACCTTGATCGTCGCGCTCTTGATGCCGGCCACGTCGCCTTCGGACTCTTCGAGCACTTCGGTCTTGAAGCCCTTGCGCTCGCAGTAGCGCACGTACTGGCGCAGCAGCATGGAAGCCCAGTCGCAGGCCTCGGTGCCGCCCGCGCCCGCCTGGATGTCGATAAATGCGTTGTTCGGGTCGGCCGGATTCGCGAACATGCGGCGGAACTCGACGTCGGCCACGCGCTTTTCGATCTCGCCGGCGTCGGTCTCGATGGCGAGGAGCGTGTCCTCATCGCCTTCCTCGCGGGCCATCTCGAAGAGGTCTTGCGTGTCGCGCGTGTCGTTCTCGATGCCGTCGAGCACGTGCACTACGCCCTCGAGCAACTTCTTTTCCTTGCCGAGCCCCTGGGCGTGCTTGGAGTCGTTCCAGACGTTGGGGTCTTCGAGTTCGCTGTTGACTTCGACGAGCCGTCGGGCTTTTACGTCGTAGTCAAAGATACCCCCGTAGCTCGCCTGCGCGCGTGCGCAGGTCCGCCAAAAGGGCTTCGATCGCGTTGAGACGTTCCGCTTCCATTTGTGTCGTGATCCGGCTTGTAAAACATCAAATTATAGCCGATTGGACATGCGTCAAGGGCGCGGCGGGCAGTGCGGCGGCGCCGGGCGTGACCCCGGCGTGCCTCGCGTCCTGCTCAGAGCGCTGCGTGCTCCACGACGAGTTGCACGCGCGAGACGCCGTTCCACGTGTCGCGCACGAGCCGGTAGGCGACGGTCGTGTGCTGCGGCAGCGACTCGGTATGGTTGAACCAGATCGCATTGAAGCGCTGGCGGCCGCGCAGCAGTTGCAGCTTCAGATGCTTGTCCTTTACGAGCGCCTGCGAGGCCACCTCGAATTCGCCCGAGAACACGGGTGCCGGAAAGCCCTGGCCCCAGACCGCCGCGTCGAGCATTTCGACGAAATCGGGCGTGAACCAGGCATCTTCGAGCTCGCCGTCGGTCTCCACCGTGCGTGCGAGCGCTTCGGCGGACAGCCACTCGCGGCCCACGCGCTCGAACGCGGCCGCAAAGCGCGGCACGTCAGCGGCGGCGATCGTCAAGCCGGCGGCCATCGCGTGCCCGCCGAACTTGTGGATGAGGCCGGGCTCGCGCTTGCTGATCAGATCGACGGCGTCGCGCAGATGGAAACCGGGGATCGAGCGGCCCGAGCCCTTCACGAGCTCGCCGTTATCGTCGGCGGGCGCGAACGTGAAGGAGGGGCGGTGGAACTTCTCCTTGAGCCGCCCCGCGACGATGCCGATCACGCCCTGATGCCAGCCCTCGTTGAAAAGCGTGAGCGTGGCATTGTCCTGCGGATCGACGTTGGCGAGATCGGCGAGCGCCTGCTGCTGCATGCCCGCTTCGATCTCGCGGCGCTCGCGGTTCATCGTGTCGAGCTGCTGGGCGAGCTCCCATGCACGGCCCACGTCGTCGGTGGTCAGGCATTCGATGCCGAGCGACATGTCCGAGAGGCGGCCCGCCGCGTTCAGGCGCGGCCCGAGCGCGAAGCCCAGATCGAAGCCCGAGGCGCTTTTCGCGTCGCGGCCCGCGGCGCGGAACAGCGCGGCGATGCCGGGCTGCATGCGGCCGTTGCGGATGCGCTGCAAGCCTTGCGCGACGAGCACGCGGTTGTTGCAGTCGAGCTTCACGACGTCGGCGACGGTGCCGAGCGCGACCAGATCGAGCAGACCATCCAGACGCGGCTCGGGGCGCGCTTCGTCGAACCAGCCACGCGTGCGCAACTCGGCGCGCAAGGCGAGCAGCGTATAGAACATGACGCCCACGCCCGCGATGCACTTGCTCTCGAACGTGCAGCCCGGCTGGTTCGGATTGACGATGGCGCGTGCGTCGGGCAGCGTGTCGCCGGGCAGGTGGTGGTCGGTCACGAGCACTTCGATGCCGAGCGCGTTGGCGGCCTCCACGCCTTCCACGCTGGCGATACCGTTGTCGACCGTGATCAGCAGGTCGGGCTGGCCGCCCTTGCGCTGTGCGGCGAGCGCGACGATCTCGGGCGTGAGGCCGTAGCCGTACTCGAAGCGGTTCGGTACCAGATAGTCGATCTGCGCGCCGAGCATGCGCAGGCCGCGCACGGCCACGGCGCAGGCCGTCGCGCCGTCGCAGTCGTAGTCGGCGACCACGAGCATGCGGCACTCCGCTTCGAGCGCGTCGGCGAGCAGCATCGCGGCGTCGTCGAGGCCTTTCATGCCGGCGGGCGGGATCAGTCGATTGAGGCCGGTCTCGATCTCGTCGGGCTGGCACACGCCGCGCGAGGCATAGAGCCGGGCAAGCACTGGATGCAGGCCGTGGCGGACCAGGGCTTCGGTATCGGCGGGGGAGCAGGCGCGGGTGACGATTCGGGTCATGCGTGAGAGGTCATGAAAAAAACGCGTGGAAAAAAACGCGTGGAGGAGACGTTGGACGTTATTCGATGAACAGCGACGCAAACTCACGGCGTCGCCAGAATTTGCGCAGGTCGCCGCGCGTGGCCGTGAGCGTGACCGAGCCAGTGTCGCCGCACAGCGTGAAGCCGAGCTCGGCCAGCTCGCCCGCCTGGAGGGCGGCGAGCGCGGGCGCGAACCAGTCGCGCTCGAGTTGCGCGAACGCGGCGTTCCAGCGGCCCCAGTCCTGCTGGATATAGGCGGCGGAGAACGGATCGAGCTCGACGAGCGTGGCGCCGTTCGCGTGCGCGCTTTCGCTGGCAGTGCCGTTCGGGGTGCGGTTGGGTGCGTTGTTGGACGCGCCGTTGGGCGTACTGTCAGGCTTACTGCGGGGCGCGCTGCCGGCCGAGGCGGCAAGCGCGCGGAACGTGTCGGGCGCCGCGCCCAGCTCGGCGCCGGCGGCGAGCGCGAGCCCGCGCGTGGCCGCGGCATCCGAGCGCACGCGCGCGAACGCCCGCGTGACCGGACGTAGCGCGCCCTGTGCGTGGAACCAGATCGAATTGACGGCGGGCAGGCCGCGCGCCTCGCGCGCTTCGTTGACCGGGTGCTCGAACCAGGCCATCTGCACCTCGTTTTGCACCTTCATCCATGCGCGCGAGCGCTGGCCCGAGTGGGCCTCGTGCGGCAGCCAGATTTCGATATTGCGTCCGCTCGCGCGCAGCGGCGAGGCGCCCGCGAGCGTGCCGAAATGCTCGCTCGACAGATACCAGCGCTGCGGCGAGGGTGCTTCGACGCGCACCCCCAACTCTTCGATGAGCGGCTTGGCGACGGCGTAGAGCGCGGCGGCATCGGCGTCGGCGAGTTCGAGCGAAGCCGGGTCGATCAGCACCAGGTGGTCGTGCGCGATGCGCACGTGCACGGGCTGGACGCAGGCCCAGGTGGCGTCGCCGGGCGTGCCGCCGTCAGCGAGCAGCATCCACGGGGCAAGCGGGGCTTCGTCGTCGGCTGCGGCGCCGGCCTTCGTCTGGTTTGCGGCGGCTCCGAACGCGCGCGCAACCCAGCGCTCGTGCGGCAGCGTGCGCTGAAAATCCTCGCCGATCACCTGCTCGCCCATGGTCGCGCGCGCGACCAGCTTCGAGAGTGCTGGATATTCGAGGCCGGAAAGCGCGGTCGAGGCTGCCGCAGCAGATGGCAGCGCGAACGGCACGAGGAGATGGAGACGATCGACAGGCATGATGGTGCGCATTGTACTTCGGCCCAGGTGGCGCCTGGGTGCGGCACGCGTCATGCCCGGGTCCCGGTGTGCGTCGTGGCCAGCAATGGCCACAGGCGCAGTTGCGCAGGAATTTCGTGCAAGCTCGACAAGAGCTCCATAGGAATCAGTGACTTATCGTAAGCAAGCTGGGCACCTGGGTGTGCAAACCGCATCCAATGGAAAGAGCCAGAGCCGCGCATGCGGCGGGCCGAGGCGGTGCAAAGTCCGTGAGGTGTCTGTAGTGTGGCAAACTTCGCGGTTGATCGCCGGGTTGATCGCCCGGCGGGCCGCCGAGTCGCTGCGGCATGTAATTCAGCTTGCGGGCCGGCGCGCCCCACGCGCAACGAAGACGTACAAAAGGATTCGCTTGAAACTTCCCTACGAATGGCAAATAGGCTGGCGCTATACCCGCGCCGGCAAGCGCACGACCGGCAACGGCTTTATTTCATTCATCGCGCTCATTTCGATGTCGGGCATCGCGCTTGGCGTGGCGGCGCTCATCGTCGTGCTTTCGGTGATGAACGGTTTCCAGCGCGACGTGCGCGACCGCATGCTCTCGGTGCTCGCGCACATCGAAATCTTCTCGCCCACGGGCACGATGCCCGACTGGCAGCTCACGGCCAAAGAGGCGAAGGCCAACCCCGAGGTGATCGGCGCCGCGCCCTACGTGGATGCGCAGGCGCTCCTCACGCGCGGCGAGAGCTTGAGCGGCGTCGCGCTGCGCGGCGTCGAGCCGTCCGAAGAGCCGCAGGTGTCCGATATCAATAAGGAAATGAAGGCAGGCAGCCTCGACGATCTCACGCCGGGCAGCTTCAACATCGTGCTCGGTGGCGACCTTGCCGCGAATCTCGGCGTGACGAAGGGCGACAAAGTCACGCTCGTTGCGCCCGAAGGCAGCATCACGCCCGCGGGCATGCTGCCGCGCCTGAAGCAGTTCACGGTGGCCGGCGTGTTCGAGTCGGGGCACTACGAGTACGACAGCTCACTCGCGCTCATCAATATCCGCGACGCCGAAGTGCTCTACCGCCTCGCCGCGCCAAGCGGCGTGCGCCTGCGCCTGAAGGACATGCAGCGCGCGCCGGCGGTCGCGCGCCAGCTCGTGCATACGCTTTCGGGCGATCTCTATATCCGCGACTGGACGCAGCAGAACAAGACCTGGTTCTCCGCAGTGCAGATCGAAAAGCGCATGATGTTCATCATTCTCACGCTTATCATCGCGGTGGCGGCGTTCAATCTGGTTTCGTCGCTCGTGATGACCGTCACCAACAAGCAGGCCGATATCGCGATCCTGCGCACGCTCGGCGCGCAGCCCGGCTCGATCATGAAGATCTTCTTCGTGCAGGGTGTGACGATCGGCTTTGCGGGCACGGGTATCGGCATCGCGCTCGGTTGCCTGATCGCGTGGAGCATTCCATGGAGCGTGCCGATGATCGAGCATCTCTTCGGCGTGCAATTCCTGCCGCCGTCCGTTTATTTCATCAGCGAGCTGCCCTCGGAACTCGTCGCCTCCGACGTGATCCGCATCGGCTCGATTGCGTTCGTGCTTTCCGCGCTCGCGACGCTCTATCCGAGCTGGCGCGCGGCCAAGGTTCGTCCGGCGGAGGCGCTGCGTTATGAATAACCGTCAATCGATCCTCGCCACGGCGGGCGACTATCCATACGTGCTCGAAGGGCATGGTGTTTCGAAGGTGTTCGGGCAGGGCGCGCTGGCCGTGAACGTTTTGCACGACACCGAAATCGCCGTGAAGCGCGGCGAGAAACTGGCGATCGTGGGCGCGTCGGGCTCGGGCAAGAGCACGCTCCTGCACGTGCTGGGTGGGCTCGACGAGCCGGGCACCGGCAATGTCAAGCTGCTGGGCAAGCCGTTTACCGAGTTGTCCGAGCGCGAGCGCAACGACCTGCGCAATCGCGCGCTGGGCTTCGTCTACCAGTTCCACCATCTGCTGCCGGAGTTCTCGGCGCTCGACAACGTGGCGATGCCGCTGCGCATCCGCCGCATGACACAGGACGACGCGCGCCGCGAGGCGCTCGAGATGCTCGCGCGCGTGGGCCTCGACCATCGCGCGCGGCATCGCCCCGGCGAGCTCTCGGGCGGCGAGCGCCAGCGCGTGGCCATCGCGCGCGCGCTGGTGACGCGGCCCGCCTGCGTGCTGGCGGACGAGCCGACCGGCAATCTCGACGGCAGCACGGCGGACACGGTGTTCAACCTGATGCTCGAATTGTCCGATCAGTTCCAGACGAGCTTCGTGATCGTCACGCACGATCAGGACCTCGCGGCGCGCTGCGACCGCATCGTGCGGCTGCGCGACGGCACGTTGCACGAGGAGCCGGTCGTGCCGGTGTAATGGACCACGCGGTGGGAGCGCGCTTTTCATGTGGATCGATACGCATTGCCATCTCGATGCCAGCGAGTTCGACGGCGACCGCGATGCGGTGGCGTCGGCCGCGCGCGCGTCGGGCGTCACGCGCATCGTGATTCCCGCCGTCGCGCGCGAGAATTTCGCAACCGTGCGCGCGCTCGCGCATCGGACACCGGGCGCGGTCTACGCGCTCGGGATTCATCCGCTCTATACGCCGCAAGCGCGCGACGAAGATCTCGACGTGCTGCGCGCCGAGATCGAAGCGAGCCTCGCCGATTCGCGTTTCGTCGGCATCGGTGAGATCGGCCTCGATTACTTCGTTCCGGGCCTCGACGACGCGCGCCAGCAACACTTCTATGACGCGCAACTGCGTCTTGCCCGCGAGTTCGAATTGCCCGCGATCTGTCACGTGCGCAAGTCGCAGGATCTGGTGCTCAAGGGCCTGCGCCGTCATGGTGTGCGCCACGGCATCGCGCATGCGTTCAACGGCAGTTTCCAGCAGGCGAACGCGTTTATCGAGCAGGGCGTGCATCTGGGCTTCGGCGGCAACCTGACCTTCGAGCGGGCCTTGCAGATCCGGCGGCTCGCGGAGCAATTGCCGCTCGAAGCGATCGTCATGGAAACCGACGCGCCCGACATCTCGCCGTCCTGGCTCTATCGGGCGCGCAACACGCCGGATCAGGTGCCGCGCATCGGCGCCGTGCTCGCTGCCTTGCGCGGCTTGACGCCCGAGGAACTCGCTCTTGGCACAACGGCCAATGCCGCGGCGGCGCTGCCCCGGCTCGCACTTTCGTCTGCATAATTCCTTCGAGGTGGCGCGCGCTTCACTCTATTCACACGAGTCGCGCGATAAAGCTGCCGCATAAAGTTGCGCGCGCAACGATATGCGGTTCGTGCTGGCGCGTCCCTCGTAACGAAGGAGGCGCGATGCGGGCAGTGTGGTGCGGATTTGCGCTCGGGGTGATCGTGCTGCAACGCCAGACGGCGTTGCCGGGGCGGGGCGCGTGGTTCGGGTTGACGGTGGCGGCGGCGCTTGCTGTGCTGGGTGCGGTGTGGATGCTGCGCGATGCTACACGTGGTGCGGGGCGTGCGGGTGGCATGACTGGCGTGCGCACGTTCGCCGGATGGACTGCCGTCGTCGTGGCTTCGGCGTGTGCGGGGTTCGGCTATGGAGCCTGGCGCGCGGAGTTGCGGCTCGCCGAAGCGCTGCCCGCTGCCTGGCAGGCGCGCGACATCGACGTGACCGGACATATCGCCCGCATGCTCGCCCACGATGAAAGCAGGGCGAGCTTCCTGTTCGCCGTGGAGTCCTGGTCGGCACGCGCCCCAGGTGCGAAGCTGCCGCAACTGATACAGCTCACCTGGGTTGCGCGCGATGCGCCGTTGCCACGCATCGAACCCGGCGCACGCTGGCGTTTGACTGTGCGGCTGAAACGTCCGCATGGCGAGGGCAACTTCGGCCTGCGCGATCCGGAAACCACGTTGCTCTCGCGCGGCGTGCGCGCGACCGGCTACGTCAACCGTCCCGAACACGCACGACGGCTGGCGGCGGATGCACAGGGCATGGGCGTTCGCATCGAACGCGTGCGCTCTGCGGTGCGTGCACGCATCGACGCGGTGCTCGCCGACGCGCCGCATCGCGGCATCGTGGTTGCGCTGGCAACGGGCGCGCAAGACGCCGTCAGCGATGCCGACTGGCGGCTTCTGCGCAATACCGGCACGAGTCATCTCGTGGCAATGTTGTGGTGAAGAACACACAATCTTGCGCCCACCCATGTCGTGGGTGTCTCCTTTCGGCTTTTCTGCCCGTGCTTCGCGAATTCGTCAGGTGTCGGTTGATTGGGCGGAAGGCATAATGTCGGCTTCATGGCTGAAGCGCCATAACGAAAGCAACAACACATATGACCGCACTCGAAAAACTACTCGATACCTTCCGCCACACTGCCGTTACTGAACGGGAGAAAGGAACCTACTTCGAAGAGTTGATCGTCACCTATTTGCGGAACGAAGCCACGTATCGCGATCTGTATAGCGACGTGTGGGCCTATGCGGAATGGGCTGACTTGCAGGGGTTGGACAAGCGGGACACCGGCATCGATCTTGTGGCGAAGACGCGTGGCACTGACGAGTTCCATGCGATTCAATGCAAGATGTACGCGCCGGACTACAAGGTCCAGAAAGGCGACATCGACAGCTTCTTCACGGCATCGGGCAAGAAGCCCTTCACGCGCCGGATCATCGTCGCCACGACGAACCATTGGAGCGAACACGCCGAAGATGCGTTGCTGGACCAGCAGCCACCAGTCAGCAAGATCGACCTGACCGCCCTTGAAGAAAGCCAGATCGATTGGGGCCAGTACCATCCCAAGGCCGCGCCGGTCATCAAGGCGAAGAAGGAACTGCGCCCGCACCAACAGGGTGCATTGAACGCAGTTGTTCATGGTCTGGCCGATGCCGACCGTGGGACGCTGATAATGGCCTGTGGTACGGGCAAAACAATGACCGCGCTGAAGATCGCCGAAACAATCGCCGGTGC
The DNA here is from genome assembly GCF_022213065.1 of Paraburkholderia tagetis. Taxonomy (GTDB): domain Bacteria; phylum Pseudomonadota; class Gammaproteobacteria; order Burkholderiales; family Burkholderiaceae; genus Paraburkholderia; species Paraburkholderia tagetis. The sequence goes on along the minus strand of NZ_JAKLJA010000045.1, from coordinate 3,429 downwards.
TGGCAAGCGGGTGCTGTTCCTTGTACCGAGTTTGTCGCTGTTGAGCCAGACCTTGACGGAGTGGACGCAGGAGAGTGAGACGCCGCTTCATAGCTTCGCGGTTTGTTCCGACAGCGACGTTGGCAAGAAGCGCAAGAAAGAAGACGACATGGTTCAGACCTTCGTCCATGAACTGCGCTATCCGGCAACCACGAATTCGGCACGACTGGTAGAAGAGATGTCGAAGCGGCACGACGCATCGCACATGAGCGTCGTGTTCAGCACGTACCACTCAATTGATGTCATCAGCCGTGCGCAAAAGCAGTTCGGGATGGCGGACTTCGACCTGATCGTCTGCGATGAAGCGCACCGCACGACCGGCGCGACCTTCGGCGACGATGACGAAAGCACCTTCGTCCGGGTCCACGACGCCGACTACATCCGCTCTGCCAAGCGCCTGTACATGACGGCGACGCCACGTATCTATGGGGATTCAGCCAAGGCCACGGCTGAACGTGACAACGTGGCGCTTTGCTCGATGGACGACAAGGCCCTGTACGGGGAAGAACTGTTCGTCATCACCTTCTCGGAAGCCGTGAAGCGCGGGTTGCTGGTGGATTACAAGGTGATCGTGCTGGCAGTCGAAGAGACGCACGTCAACCGGCGTCTGCAAGACCTGCTGCGCGATGAGAACAACCAGTTGAAGGTGGACGATGCTGCCAAGATCGTCGGCTGCTGGAAGGCGCTTTCGAAGCAGGGCTTGACCGAAGACTTGGTTGGCGACGGCGATCCCATGAGCCGTGCGGTAGCCTTCTGTCAGGTCATTGAAGTCTCGAAAGGGGCCAAGACGCACAAGGTCAGTTCGAAACAGATCGCCGGGATGTTCCAATCGGTCGTCGAAGCGTATCAAGAAAGCGAAGAAACCGAAGAGTTTGAACAGGCGGCGCGACTTCACTGCGAAGCCGAACACGTTGACGGTGGCATGAACGCCAGCGAGAAGGAAGCGAAGCTGGCATGGCTGAAGGCCGAGACGCCCGAAAACACCTGTCGCATTCTCAGTAACGTCCGTTGCTTGTCCGAAGGTGTGGACGTACCGGCATTGGATGCCGTGCTGTTCCTGACGCCGCGTAACTCGCAGGTTGACGTGGTGCAGTCAGTCGGTCGCGTGATGCGCAATGCACCGGGCAAGAAGCGCGGTTATGTCGTCCTGCCGGTCGTGATTCCGGCCGGTGTCGAACCGCATGAAGCCCTGAACGACAACAAGACCTATGCCGTGGTCTGGCAGGTCTTGCAAGCCCTACGCTCGCACGATGACCGCTTCGATGCGATGGTGAACAAGCTCGACTTGATCGGCAAGGACACCAGCAAGATGGAAGTCATCGCGATCACTGACAAGATTCAGAAGAAGCAGCAGAAAACCAACGGGACGAAGAATAAGGACGCTGGTAAGGGCGGCTTCACCATCGGCGAAGCGGTCAAGAAGCGCACCGTGCAAGAACAGCATGAACTGGAATTCGAGATCGGCGAGATCGAGAAGGCTATCTACGCGAAACTGGTACAGAAGGTCGGCAACCGTCACCATTGGGAAGATTGGGCGAACGATATTGCCAAGATCGCCCGGACCCACATCGACCGCATCACCGGCATTATCGAGAACCCGGCCAACACCAAGGAGCGGGAAGCATTCGACGCATTCGCCGCCGAACTGCGTGACGACCTGAACGGCAGCATCACGGATGGCGAGATCATCGAGATGTTGGCGCAGCATCTCATCACTAAGCCGGTCTTCGACGCCTTGTTCGCCGACTACAGCTTCGCGAAGCACAACCCGATGTCGCTGGCGATGCAGAGCGTGTTGGACGTTTTGCAAGAACACCGACTGGATAAAGAATCCGACACGCTGGAACGGTTCTACGAGAGCGTGAAGATGCGGGCCGAAGGCATCGACAATGCATCGGGCAAGCAGAAAATCGTGGTGGAGCTATATAACAATTTCTTTGCCAAGGCGTTCCCGCTGCTTCGAGACAAACTTGGCATTGTCTACACGCCGGTCGAAGTCGTGGACTTCATCATTCATAGTGTCGGGCATGTGTTGCAGTCCGAGTTCGGCCAGACCTTGGGTAGCAAGGGCGTCCACATCATCGACCCGTTCGTCGGTACGGGCACGTTTGTGACGCGTCTTCTGCAAAGCGGTCTCATCAAGCCCGAAGAACTGCCGCACAAGTACAAACACGAAATCCACGCCAATGAGATCGTGCTGTTGGCCTACTATATCGCCGCCGTGAACATAGAAGCCGTGTATCACGGCATCGTCGGCGGAAAGTATCAGCCGTTCGAAGGCATATGTCTTGCAGATACCTTTCAGCTTTACGAGAAAGAAGACTTGGTTGATGCGGTTCAGGCAAGCAACAGTGCCCGCCGTAAACGCCAGAAGAAGCTCGACATCCGGGTCATCATGGGCAACCCGCCCTATTCAGCCGGTCAGGACAGCGCGAACGACAACAACCAGAATGTGGCGTACCCGCATCTCGACAGTCGCATCCGAAGCACCTATGCCGAGCGGTCCAGTGCCACGAACAAGAACGCGCTGTATGACAGCTACATTCGTGCGATCCGTTGGGCCAGCGACCGGATCGGCAAGAGCGGTGTGATCGGTTTTGTGACCAATGCAGGGTTCCTTGAAGCAAACACGGCCGATGGCTTGCGAAAGTGTCTGGCTGACGAGTTCAGCAGCATCCACGTGTTCCACCTGCGGGGAAATCAGAGAACTTCCGGTGAAGTGTCGCGCAGGGAAGGCGGCAAGATTTTTGGTGGCGGCAGCCGCGCACCGATTGCCATCTCCATCTTGGTCAAGAACCCGGACGCCACACAGCACGGCCAGATTTTCTTCCATGACATCGGTGACTACCTGACGCGCGAAGAGAAACTAGCCAAGATCAGCACCTTCGGTAGCATCGACGGAATCACGCAAGTGCGTGGCTGGCGGTCGATCACGCCTGACCAGCACGGAGATTGGTTGAAGCAGCGGGACGACGGCTTCGGGGAGTACATTGCGCTCGGCGACAAGGACGGAAAAGAGCCGCAGGCGCTGTTCGAAAGCTACTCGGGTGGCGTCAAAACTCAGCGCGATGCTTGGTGTTACAACTCTTCCAAGTCCGCCGTCGCCGCGAACATGACGCGCATGATCGACGCATATAACAGCGAAGTGGCTCGGTTTGCACAAGCGACGAATGGGCTGGACAAAAAGGCGCGGGAAGCCAAGCTGGATGGCTTCATCGACACCGACCCAACGCGAATCAGTTGGACTCATAGCCTGAAGCAAGAGTTGGCCCCGATGGGCGGGCAAATTCCCCCACCTGTGGGCACCTCAAAATCCCCCACCTAGAGACACGCGGAGCATGATGCTGGCGCGGTCTGGCAGGACGTTACCTTGCACCCCTCGAATGAAGA
>NZ_JAKLJA010000044.1 GCF_022213065.1 Paraburkholderia tagetis | reverse complement strand
AACTGACCACCCGCGTCACTGCTTAAGTGCTCGCTTCCGTGTGGAACGAGCGCTCGCGTGTTCGTGGAAAACCTGCTCGGCTACGCGTGGAATCCGCGCTCGGGTGTCGTGGAATACGCATCCTGGCCGCGGCCGGTGGGGAGCAAACCCCAAGCCGCGGAGAAGCCCGCATGACGTTATTGCAGCGGACCCTTCAGCGCGGCCGGAACCGGCAGCGGCATCACATCGATGCCTTCTTCGACGAGAGCTTGCGCATCTTCCGCGGATGCAACCCCGCGAATGTTGCGCGCCGGCGCTTCGTTGTAGTGAATGCGCCGCGCCTCCTCGGCGAAACGGTCGCCTACGTTCTCCGTTTTCTCCAGGACCTCGCGTATCACGCGCATGGCATGCGCCTGCCATTGCGCCGCTGCCTGTCCCACCCGAGCTGCGTGTGACGCCTGGCCAGCGGCGGATGCGGACTGTGCCTCGCTCGCCCCCGACAGATTCAGGCGGGGTGCGGACGGCACGCGGCTCACGTTGGTGGCGCCGCACATCGGACATTCGACCAGATTGCGCGAAAGCTGCGACTCGAAGTCGTCAGCGGAAGCGAACCAGCCTTCAAACCGATGGCCGTCTGGGCACTGTAAATCGAGGACCTTCATGGGAATCGTGGCTTGCGTTGAGTGTAGCGCAAAACGGAAATTTGTGAACGACCGTTCGTAAAATTTTCGATGGGGTGTTTCCTACCCTCATCGGTACCGGACGCCCGGTTCGCCGGTGATTGTAGCGCCGTCCGGCACGGTCCGCTCAGCGCAAAAATGTCCGGTTAACGTGAATACGGCGGCCTTCGAAATCGAAGAGCCGCCGTATTCAAAGGTTTGGCGCAGTGACAGCAGCCGGGTCGCCAAGGCCCCCGGCAACGGCATTCAGCCCTGCTCGGCTTGCCCGAGCGGCCAGGCGCCCGACAGCGCCTTTTCGAGCCAGAACGTGCCGATGATCGTCTTCACGTCGGTAATCTTGCCAGTACGCACCCATTCGAGCAGTTCGGGCAGCGTCGCTGTAAACGTCTCGAGGAATTCGCCTTCGTCGAGCTTGGCCTCGCCCGCAGTCAAGCCGCGCGCCAGGTAGATGTCGATGAATTCCGTCGAGTACGAGATCACCGGATGAATCTTCGCGAGATAGACATACTCGCGCGCCGCATAGCCCGTCTCTTCCTTGAGCTCGCGAATCGCACAGGCAAGCGCACCTTCCTGCGGATCGAGCTTGCCCGCGGGAAACTCGGTCATCACGCGCGAGAGCGGGTAGCGATATTGGCGCTCCATCAGCACGCGGCCGTCGTCGAAGAGCGGGATCACCATGACGGCGCCCGGATGCTGGACGTATTCGCGCGTCGCGTGCTTGCCGTCCGGCAAGGCAACCGTGTCGCACTTGAGCGTAAGGAATTTGCCCGCGTGGAGCGTCGTGCTTTCCACGCACGTCTCGGCGAGCGCCGGGTCGTGCTTTTGATGATCAGCAGCCATGTTCAACCTCTGGGAAGCGCCTGTACGGAGGAGTCGCGAAAAACCGCGATGCGATCGAATGGCGTACACCTCGTCGAGGACGAGGTGTACGCATCACGCCGGACGGCGTTTGAAGAGATATTGCCAGGTGAAGCCGGGAAACGCGAACACGACAAAGAGACTGAACGTGATAGCGTAGAACTGCCAGCCCTGGTCAAAGCGGTTGCCGGCGCGCGCCTCCAGCATGAAGCCGAACGCGCCAACCACAAAATACAACACGATCATTTCGGCAATGCGAATCCACACGCTCTTCTTCTGCGCACGCAGCGGCACGATGCCTAACAACCGTTGATTGAGAAACGGCAGGTTGGCGCCCGCGAGCGCCAACAACACGATAAACCACCCTGCTGCCGACATATTACAGGGGCAGCGTATGCGAGACGGCCTGCAGGCAGAGTGACATCAGCGGTCCGGGGATAATGCCGAGCACCAGCACAGCCACGCCATTGACCGTCAGCAGCGCGCGGTTGAATGCGTGGCTCTCGATCGGCGCGGTATCGGTGGGCGCGTCGAAGTACATCAGCTTGACGATACGCAGGTAATAGAACGCGCCGAACAGCGACGTAATGACGGCGAGAACAGCAAGCCACGTGAGACCGGCGTTCATGGTCGCTTCGAGCACGGCGAGCTTCGCGTAGAAGCCGACCGTCGGCGGGATGCCTGCAAGCGAGAACATCATGAGCATCATGACGAACGCGAACACCGGGCTGCGCTGGTTCAGGCCCTTGAAGTCGTCGAGCGTTTCCGCCTCGAAGTCGCGGCGAGCAAGCAGCATGACGATGCCAAACGCGCCGAGCGTCGTGATCAGATAGATGATGCTGTAGAACATCGCCGAGCTGTACGCGCTGGCCGCGCCGGTCGCCTTGTTGTCGACGATGCCGGCCAGCAGGCCGAGCAGCACGAAGCCCATGTTCGAGATGGCCGAGTAAGCCAGCATGCGCTTGACGTTGCGCTGAACGATACCCGTGATGTTGCCGACGATCATCGAGAGCGCCGCGAGGATGATCAGCATTTCCTGCCAGTCCACGGCCAGCGGCAGCAGACCCATGACGAGGAAGCGCACGGCCCACGCAAACGCCGCGACCTTCGGGCCGCCGCCGGTGAGCAGCGTCATGGCCGTAGGCGCGCCTTGATAGACGTCGGGCACCCACATGTGGAAAGGCACCGCGCCCATCTTGAACGCCACGCCCGCGACGATGAACACCACGCCGAACAGCAGGACGATGTCGTTGATATGGCCAGAGGCAACGGCCTTGAACACATCGCCGAGTTCGAGCGAACCCGTCGCGCCGTACAGCATCGAGATGCCATAGAGCAGGAAGCCCGAAGCGAGCGCGCCCAGCACGTAGTACTTCATGGCCGCTTCGTTCGACTGCGTCGCGTTGCGGCGCAGCGCGATGACGGCGTAGAGCGAGAGCGACATCAGCTCGAGGCCGAGGTACAGCGTGAGGAAGTTGTTGCCCGAGATCATCACGATCTGGCCGAGCAGCGAGAACATCCCGAGCAGGAAAAACTCGCCCCGGAACATGTCGCGGTCTTCAAGGTACTTGCGCGAATACACGATCGTGACCGCGTAGCCTAGCGTGACCACCGACTTCATCGCGCTTGCGAACGCGTCGACCACGTACATCCGCGTGAAGTAGTAGTACACGTGCGGATCGAACGCGATCACCGCGAACCAGATACCGGCTACGACCGTGGTCAGCAGCGAGATGAGATAGGTCGTGCGCCGGCCCTCGGGGCCGGTGAACGTGTCGTTAAGCCACGCGACGACGACACCGGCCATAACCAGCGCGTCGGGTAGCAGAGCGTTCATAGGGGCGTTTGGCATGATCTTTTAGTCCTCCGCTCGGTATTACTGTGACAGCGGCAGCTTCGACACTGCGACGTGGGAGAGGAGGTTTTCCACGGAAACGTGCATCACATCGGTAAAGGGCTTCGGGTAGACGCCCATGAAAAGCGTGAGCAGCGCGAGTACCCCAAGGATGAAGTATTCGCGGCAGCTGATGTCCTTCAACTCGCGAACGTGGTCGTTCGCGACAGCGCCGAAGTACACCCGCTTGTACAACCACAACGTATAGGCCGCGCCCAGGATCAGCGTGAACGCCGCCCCGAAAGCGATCCAGAAGTTGAACTTCACCGCCGCCAGAATCACCATGAATTCGCCGACGAATCCCGAGGTGCCCGGCAGGCCGCAGTTGGCCATCGCGAACAGCATGGCCAGCGCCGCGAACTTCGGCATCGTGTTGACGACGCCGCCGTAATCGGCGATGTCGCGCGTGTGCATGCGGTCATACAGCACGCCGATGCAAAGGAACATGGCGCCCGAGACGAAGCCGTGCGAGATCATTTGGACGATCGCGCCTTCCACCGCCAACTGGCTGGACGGACCGAACATAAAGAAGCCCAGCGTGACGAAGCCCATGTGAGCAATCGACGAGTACGCGACCAGCTTCTTCATGTCCGACTGCACGATCGCCACAAGACCGATGTAGATCACGGCGATCAGCGACAGCGTAATGATGACCGGCGCCAGATAGTGACTCGCGTCCGGCGTGACCGGCAGCGAGAAACGCAGGAAACCGTACGCGCCGAGCTTGAGCATGATGGCCGCCAGCACCACCGAGCCGCCCGTGGGCGCTTCGACGTGGGCATCCGGCAACCACGTGTGGACCGGCCACATCGGCACCTTGACCGCGAACGCGAAGAAGAACGCGATAAACAGCAAAATCTGCGGCGTCATCGCCAGCTTGGCGTCCTGCCAGGTGGCGAGGTCGAAAGTACCCGTCACGCGGTAGAGGTACAGCAACGCGATCAGCATCAGCAGCGAGCCGGCCAGCGTATAGAGAAAGAACTTGAATGCCGCGTACACGCGGTTCGGGCCGCCCCACACGCCGATGATGATGTACATCGGGATGAGCGTGGCCTCGAAGAACACGTAGAACAGCAGGCCGTCGGCGGCGCAAAAGACGCCTACCATCAGGCCCGACAGGATAAGGAACGCCGCGTAATACTGCGCAACGTTCTTCTGGATCACCTGCCAGCCCGCGATCACGACGATTACCGTGATGAGCGCAGTGAGCACCACGAGCCACAACGAAATGCCGTCGACGCCCAGGTGATACGCAATATTGAACCGCTCGATCCAGACCGACTTCTCCTCGAACTGGAGCGCAGCCGTGGTCGTGTCGAAACCCGAAACGAGCGGAAGGGTGACGAGGAAACTAAGCACCGAACCGATGAGCGCGATCCAGCGGTCCGCGCTCGAGCTCCGAAAGGAACCCACTACAAGAACGATGATGCCGAAAACGATCGGCATCCAGATCGCAATACTGAGAATCGGAGTTGCGTGCATGCGTTTTTTTCCTCGCCTTCTTATTTGCCGCTGAGCGTTACAAACAGGGTAAGGAGGCCAAGCATGCCAATGATCATGGCAAATGCGTAGTGGTAGATATAGCCGGATTGCAGGAAACGAATCACAGTTGCAAACCAGCCGATAAACTTGGCGCTCCCGTTGACGACGCCGTCGATCACGACGACATCACCCTCCTTCCAAAGACCACGACCGATAGCGACCGCTCCGCGAGCGAAGACGATTTCGTTGATCTTGTCGAGGTAATACGCATTGGCCAGCAGCTTGTAGACCGGTGAGAACGTGCGCGACACGACGGCCGGCAGGTCCGGGCGCTTCATGTAGAAGAACCACGCCACGATCACACCTGCGAGTGCAAGCCACACCGGCACACCCGAGAACGCATGGGTGGCCATCGCGGCCCAGCCATGGAACTCTTCGCCGATCTCGGCAAGCGCCGGATGGTTCTGGCCAATAAAGATGACATTCTGGAACGCCACGCCGTGCGAGAAGAAACCACCGTACAGCAACGGCTGGATCGCGTAGGCACCAGCGATCACCGAAGGAATCGCGAGCAGGACGAGCGGCACCCAGATCACCCACGGCGACTCATGCGGCACGTGGACATGGTGTTCGTCGTGGCCGTGACCGTTGCCGTGACCATGCGCTGCGGCTTCTGCGCCCATCGGCGAATCCGGATGCTTCGGATCGCGGAAGCGCTCTTCACCATGGAACACGAGGAAGTACATGCGGAACGAGTACAGCGCCGTCACGAACACGCTCGCGACCACGGCGAAATAGGCGAAGCCCGAACCCGCGAGATGCGAGGCCTTCACCGCCTCGATGATCGAGTCCTTCGAGTAGAAGCCCGAGAAGAACGGCGTACCGATCAGCGCGAGCGAGCCGATCAGCGAAGTGATCCACGTGATGGGCATGTACTTGCGCAGGCCGCCCATGTTGCGCATGTCCTGGTCGTGGTGCATGCCGATGATGACCGAGCCCGCGCCGAGGAACAGCAGCGCCTTGAAGAACGCGTGCGTCATCAGGTGGAACATCGCGACCGGATACGCCGAGACGCCGAGCGCCACGGTCATATAGCCGAGTTGCGAGAGCGTGGAGTACGCGACCACACGCTTGATGTCGTTCTGCACGACACCGAGGAAACCCATGAAGAGCGCGGTGATAGCCCCGATCACGACGATGAACGACAGCGCTGCATCCGAAAGCTCGAACAGCGGCGACATGCGCGCGACCATGAAGATGCCGGCCGTCACCATGGTGGCGGCGTGGATCAGTGCCGAGATCGGCGTCGGGCCTTCCATCGAATCCGGCAGCCAGACGTGCAGCGGGAACTGGGCCGACTTGCCCATTGCGCCGACGAACAGGCAGATGCACGCGACGGTGAGCAGGTTCCACGAGGTGCCCGGGAACGTCAGCGCGGCGATTTCGTGGCCCTTCGCGAACACGTCGTTGTAGTTGAGCGAGCCGCCGTATGCGAGCAGCAGGCCAATACCCAGCAGGAAGCCGAAGTCGCCCACGCGGTTCACGAGGAACGCCTTCATGTTCGCGTAGATGGCGCTTTCACGCTTGAAGTAGAAGCCGATCAGCAGGTACGAGACGAGACCCACCGCTTCCCAGCCGAAGAACAGCTGCAGGAAGTTGTTGCTCATCACGAGCATCAGCATCGAGAACGTGAACAGCGCGATGTACGAGAAGAAGCGCTGGTAGCCCTCTTCTTCCGCCATATAGCCGATCGTGTAGATGTGCACCATCAGCGACACGAAAGTCACGACGATCATCATGAGCGCCGTCAACGAGTCGATCAGGAAGCCGACTTCGAACTTCAGGCCTCCCACCGACATCCATTCGTAGACTGTCGTGTTGAAGCTCGCGCCGTTCACCACGTCGAAGAACGTGATGCACGAGAGCACGAACGCAATCGCGACGCCGAGAATGGTGACCGTATGCGCGCCCGCGCGCCCCACCGTTTTGCCGAATAAACCGGCAATCAGAGAACCGGCGAGAGGCGCCAGCGGGATCGCCAGCAATAGGGTTTCGTTGAGTGTCGTTGCCATATACAGCCTGCCTTAGCCTTTGAGCTGATCGAGGTCCTCGACATTGATCGTGTCGAGGCTGCGGAACAAGGTCACAAGAATAGCCAGACCAATCGCGGCTTCCGCGGCCGCTACAGTTAGCACGAAGAACACGAAAATCTGTCCGTGAACGTCACCGAGATAATGCGAGAACGCGACGAAATTCGTGTTCACCGCCAACAACATCAGCTCGATCGCCATCAAGATGATGATGACGTTGCGCCGATTGAGAAAAATGCCAACGATCGAGATCGCAAAGAGGATCGCGCCGAGGACGAGGTAATGGGCCAGAGTTATCAAGTTGCTCTCCTCTACGCTTAGCTCTTGGTGCCGGAGCCAGACGGCACTGGTGCCGCCACGCCAGTCGCAACCGCAGCAGCCTGGTCGGTTTCGGCCACTTCGGGCAGTTCCTTGACGGCCGGCATCTTCACCAGGCGCACGCGGTCCTGGCGACGCACGCTGACCTGCTTCGAAATGTTCTGGCGCTTGGCGTTCTTGGGCTCGCGCACCGTCAGCGAAACGGCCGCGACGATCGCCACGAGCAGCACGAGGCCGGCAATTTCGAATGCGAAGATGTAGTCGGTATAGATGATCTTGCCGATCAGGTGCGTATTCGACACCGACGCGGCGGCCGCAGCCGAGGTATCCGGCACCGGCGAGGTGGTCGCGCCGTAGCCGTGCCACAGGATCAGCGCGGTCTCGATCACAATGATCGCGCCCACGATGGTCGCTACCGGCACGAAGCGCTTGAAGTCGCGGCTCAGCACGTCGATGTTGATGTCCAGCATCATCACCACGAACAGGAACAGCACCATCACCGCGCCCACGTAGACGAGCACCAGCAGGATCGCGAGGAATTCGGCCTCGAGCAGCATCCACACCGCAGCCGCGTTGAAGAACGCGAGCACGAGGAAGAGCGCGGACGAGACAGGATTGCGCGAGGTGATCACCTTCAGCCCTGATAGCGTGAGCAGCAGCGCGAAGATGTAGAACAGGACGGTCGTGAATTCCATGATTACTGGTTCATCGTTGAGGCCATCGTGAGGCGGATTGCGCGGCGCAGACTGGCGGCCAGACCAGGGAGCGTCGCGCCGCGGTTCCCGGACTGCGGCTTCGCGGCGTTTTCAGGCACACGCGTTCCCCGCAGCCAGCCCGAACCGCGGGCCGATACAGCGTCAAACTGAAGATCAACGGTACGGTGCATCTGCTGCCTTGTTCGCCGCGATTTGCGCTTCGTAGCGGTCGCCGACTGCCAGCAGCATGTCCTTCGTGAAATACAGATCGCCGCGCTTCTCGCCGTGATACTCGAGAATGTGCGTCTCGACGATCGAGTCGACCGGGCAGCTCTCTTCGCAGAAACCGCAGAAGATGCACTTGGTCAGGTCGATGTCGTAGCGCGTCGTGCGGCGCGTATTGTCTTCGCGCACTTCCGACTCGATCGTGATTGCGAGCGCGGGACACACGGCCTCGCACAGCTTGCACGCGATGCAGCGCTCTTCGCCATTTTCATAGCGGCGCAGCGCGTGCAGGCCACGAAAGCGCGGCGAGATCGGCGTTTTCTCTTCCGGGAACTGCACCGTGAACTTGCGCTTGAAGGTGTAACGCCCCGTCAGCGCGAGCCCCTTGAGCAGCTCAGTCAGGAAAAACGTCTTGAAGAAGTTTTGGATAGCGGTCATTTCGTCGCCCCCTTATTTCCAGATGCTCAGCGGCGACATATACCAGAAGCCGATCACAATCAGCCACACCACGCACACCGGAATGAACACCTTCCAGCCAAGACGCATGATCTGGTCATAGCGGTAGCGCGGGAACGTCGCGCGCGCCCAGATGAACACCGACAGGAGGAAGAAAACCTTCAGCACCAGCCAGAACACACCCGGGATGAAATCGAGGAAGCCGAACGGCGCGCTCCAGCCACCGAGAAACAGCACCGAACAGAGCGCCGAAATCGCGATCATGTTGATGTACTCGGCGAGGAAGAAGAGCGCGAAGCCCATGCCCGAGTACTCGATCATGTGACCGGCGACGATTTCCGACTCCCCTTCCACCACGTCGAACGGGTGACGGTTCGTTTCCGCAATGCCCGAGATGAAGTAGACGACGAACATCGGCAGGAGCGGCAGCCAGTTCCACGAGAGGAACGTGATGCCCCAGCTCGCGAACATGCCGCGCATCTGGCCCTGGACGATCTCCGAGAGATTCAGGCTGCCCGACACCATCAGCACCACGACAAGCGCGAAGCCCATCGCGATTTCATACGAGACCATCTGCGCCGCGGCGCGCATCGCGCCGAGGAACGCGTACTTCGAGTTCGAGGCCCAGCCCGCGAGAATCACACCGTAGACGCCGAACGACGAGATCGCCATCACGTAGAGCAGACCCGCGTTGATGTCGCCCAGCACTGCGCCCGCCTGGAACGGAATCACCGCCCAGACCGCGAAGGCTGGCACCACCACCATGATCGGCGCGACCATATAGGTCCAGCGGCTCGCCTGCGCCGGCTGAATGACTTCCTTGAGCAGCAGCTTCAGCACGTCGGCGATCGGCTGCAACAGGCCTGCCGGGCCCACGCGGTTCGGGCCGAGACGCACGTGCATCCAGCCGATCAGCTTGCGCTCCCACAGAATCAGGTATGCCACGCACAGCAGAATCACCACCGCGACGACGAGAATGCGCACCAGTGCCCAGACAGTGGGCCATGCCACGCCGAGCAGCTGGCTGCCGCCTGCATTGATCGTATCGAACAAGCTCATTTACGCCTTCTCCACCAGCAGTTCACCGAACAGGCTGCCGAGCTGCGCGGCGGCCGGCGTTGCCGCCGACACGCGCACCGCCGTCGGCGCAAGATTCGCATCGCACGTCGCTGGCGCGGTCACCGAGAGCTCGCCCTGGCGCACGCGCACGGCATCGCCTTCCTTCAAGCCAAGCTGGTCGAAGAGCGCAGCCGGCAGGCCGATGGTGTTCGCCACGCGGGCCGCCATCGTGAGCTGCAGCGCTTCGCCGCGACGCACGAGTTGATCGGCGCGATAGATGGGCACATCGGAGATGCGCTCGAAGCGGCCAGTGGCAGCCTTCGCGAGGCTGCCGCGCGCCACCTGAGCCGCGGCCTTGTTCGACAGACGCGCTTCGAAGCTGCCGTCGCCGAGCGCCTTGCGGCGCACGTCTTCCGACGTCTCGTATTCGAAGCCTTGCGCGCCGAGCAGCGTGCCGAGCACGCGCAGCACCTTCCAGGCCGGACGCGTATCGCCGAGCGGGCGCACGACGCCGTTGAATACCTGAACCGTGCCTTCGGCGTTGACGAACGTACCCGAGGTCTCCGTGAACGGCGCGATGGGCAGCAGCACATCGGCGTAGTCGAGACCCGTCTTGAACGGCGAGAACACGGCGACCATCTCGGCCTGCGCGAGCGCGGCGCGCGCGGCGGCCGGGTTGGCCGTGTCGAACTCGGGTTCGAAATTGAACAGCAGATAGCCCTTGCGCGGCTGCTCGAACACTTCGCGAGCATTCAGGCCGCCTTGCCCCGGCAGCGCGCCAACGAGGTGCGCGCCAACCGTGTTGGTGGCTTCGGTGAGGAAGCCGAGCGTTGCGCCCGTCGTTTCGGCGATGAACTGCGCGGCGGCGTGCAGGCGCGAGAATTCCGGATGCTGGACGGCGGCGTTGCCGAGCAGCACGAAGCGGCGCTCACCATTCGCGAGCGACGCGGCAACCAGCTTCGCGGCGTCGTTGGCCTGCGCACCGGCAAAACCTTCGGGCAGCGCGACACCCTTCGCCTCGGCCGCAGCGGCGGCAATCGAAGCAAGCTCGTCGAGCCATGCCGAAGGCGCTGCGACGATGCGCTGCGCGCCCGGAATCAGCGAGCCGTCGGCCGAGGCCTGCAGGAACGAGACTTTCGCGCCACCCTTCGCTGCCTGGCGCAGACGCGCGGCGAACAGCGCATGGTCGCGGCGCAGGAACGAGCCGATCACGAACGCCGAGTCGGCATACGAAAGATCGGCAATCTTGGCACCGAGCCAAGGCGTGCCTTCGAGCGGCGCCGAGAAGTCGCTCTGGCGCAGGCGGAAGTCGACGTTCGGCGTGCCGATCGCGTCCGCGAACTGCTTCGCGAGATAGAGTTCCTCGGTCGTGCTGTGCGGGCTCGCGAGCAGCGCGAGCTGGTTCTCGCCGTGCTCGTCGCTGATGCCCTTGATGCCCTTCACCACGTATTCGAGCGCGGTCTGCCAGTCGGTCTCGACCCACTGGCCACCCTGCTTGATCATCGGACGCGTGAGGCGGTCTTCGGCGTTCAGGCCTTCATACGAGAAGCGGTCCTTGTCCGAGATCCAGCACTCGTTGACGGCTTCGTTCTCGAACGGCAGCACGCGCATCACGCGGTTGTTCTTCACCTGCACGACGAGGTTGGCACCCGTCGAGTCGTGCGGGCTCACCGACTTGCGGCGCGACAGCTCCCACGTCCGCGCGGAGAAGCGGAACGGCTTGCTCGTGAGCGCGCCGACCGGGCACAGGTCGATCATGTTGCCCGAGAGCTCCGAGTCCACCGTCTTGCCGACGAAGGTGCTGATTTCGGCATGCATGCTACGCCCCAGCATGCCGAGCTCCATCACACCGGCGATTTCCTCGCCAAAGCGCACACAGCGCGTGCAGTGGATGCAACGCGTCATCTCTTCCATCGAGATGAGCGGACCGACGTTCTTGTGGAACACGACGCGCTTTTCTTCGCTGTAGCGCGAAGCGGACTTGCCATAGCCGACCGCCAGATCCTGAAGCTGGCATTCGCCACCCTGATCACAGATCGGGCAATCGAGCGGGTGGTTGATCAGCAGGAATTCCATCACGGCTTGCTGACCCTGCACGGCCTTGTCCGACATCGTGCGCACGATCATGCCTTGCGACACCGGCGTCGCGCATGCGGGCACCGCCTTCGGCATCTTCTCGACATCGACGAGACACATCCGGCAGTTGGCCGCGATGGAGAGCTTCTTGTGATAGCAGAAGTGCGGAATGTACGTGTCGACCCGTTGCGCAGCCTGGATCACCATGCTGCCCTCGGGCACCTGCACCTTCTTGCCGTCTATTTCAAGTTCAACCATGATGGTTAATCGTCCCTAACCTGTTACCGCTCACTCACAGCGGTCTACCCCGTTGCGTTCCGCCACGCGGTTCGCGCCCAACACGCCGTTACCCTCAACTCGCCCTTCAGGCGGCCACGGTCTCCGAGGCCGCGCGCGAGCCGGCATGTCCGCCGACGAGGCAACGCTTGTTGTGCACGTGATATTCGAATTCGTCCCAGTAGTGCTTGAGCATGCCGCGCACCGGCATGGCCGCTGCATCGCCGAGCGCGCAGATCGTACGGCCCATGATGTTGCCCGCGACCGAGTTCAGCAGGTCCAGATCTTCCTGGCGGCCCTGGCCGTGCTCGATGCGGTTCACAACGCGATACAGCCAGCCCGTGCCCTCGCGGCACGGCGTGCACTGGCCGCACGACTCTTCATAGTAGAAGTACGACAGACGCAGCAGCGAGCGCACCATGCAGCGCGTCTCGTCCATGACGATGACCGCGCCCGAGCCGAGCATCGAGCCCTGCTTGGCGATGGAGTCATAGTCCATGTCCGTCTGCATCATCAGATCGCCCGGAATAACCGGCGCCGACGAACCGCCCGGAATCACGGCCTTGAGCTTCTTGCCGCCGCGCACGCCGCCGGCGAGCTCCATGAGTGTCGCGAACGGCGTACCGAGCGGAATCTCATAGTTGCCCGGACGCTCCACGTCGCCTGCGATCGAGAAGATCTTGGTGCCGCCGTTGTTCGGCTTGCCAAGCTCCATGTATGCCTGCGGACCGACGGTCAGCAAGAAAGGCACGGCTGCGAACGTCTCGGTGTTGTTGATCGTGGTGGGCTTGCCGTACACGCCGAAGCTCGCCGGGAACGGCGGCTTGAAACGCGGCTGGCCCTTCTTGCCCTCGAGCGACTCGAGCAGCGCCGTTTCTTCGCCGCAGATGTACGCGCCATAACCGTGGTGTGCGTGCAGCTGGAACGAGAAGTCCGTGCCGAGGATGTTGTCACCGAGATAGCCCGCCTGGCGCGCTTCTTCAAGCGCAGCCTCGAAGCGGCGGTAGACCTCGAAGATCTCGCCGTGGATGTAGTTGTAGCCCACGGTGATGCCCATCGCGTACGCGCCGATGGCCATGCCTTCGATCACGGAATGCGGATTCCAGCGCAGGATGTCGCGGTCCTTGAACGTACCCGGCTCGCCTTCGTCGGAGTTGCAGACGAGGTACTTCTGCCCCGGGAACTGACGCGGCATGAAGCTCCACTTCAGACCCGTCGGGAAGCCAGCGCCCCCACGGCCACGCAGACCGCTTGCCTTCACGTCGGCAATGACCTGCTCGGGCGGAATTTTCTCTTCGAGGATGCGGCGCAGTTGCTTGTAGCCACCACGCGCAACGTAGTCTTCAAGATGCCAGTTCTCGCCGTTCAGACCCGCGAGAATCAAAGGTTTGATGTGACGGTCGTGCAAGGAAGTCATTTCGAAAGCTCCTCGAGCAGCTGGTCGACCTTCTCGCGGCTCATGAAGCTGCACATGCGGTGGTTGTTCACGAGCAGCACCGGCGCATCGCCGCACGCGCCCATGCACTCACCTTCTTTCAAGGTGAACTTGCCATCGGGCGTGGTTTCGCCGAAGTCGATTCCGAGCTTCTGCTTCAGATAGTCGGCCGTGCTTTCCGCACCGCCATCCGGGCCGAGCTGGCACGGCAGATTCGTGCAGAGCGTGATCTTGTGCTTGCCGACCGGCCTGGTCTCGAACATCGTGTAGAAGGTGGCGACTTCCTGGACCGCGACAGGCGGCATGCCGAGGTAGTCGGCCACGAACTGCATGAGTTCGGGCGACAGCCAACGATGCTCTTCTTGAGCAACGGCCAAAGCCGCCATCACGGCGGACTGCTTCTGATCGGCGGGATACTTCGTCAACGCGCGATCGATTTCTTTCAGGCCTTCAGCTGAGATCATTTTCAGACACGACTCTTTCAATTCCTACCGTTTCAATTCCCGCCAGACAAACACCTGCCGCGCGTGAAGCGTACCTGCTCGCTGCGACAGACGTGGCGTTCCCGGTATTTCGCCATGCGCCCTTCTTGACAGGGCGTACTGGCAGTTTGCTGCTTAGCGGTCGATTTCACCGAACACGATGTCCTGCGTACCGATGATCGTGACCGCGTCGGCAATCATGTGACCGCGCGCCATTTCGTCCAGCGCGGACAGGTGGGCATAACCCGGCGCACGGATCTTCAGACGATACGGCTTGTTTGCGCCATCCGACACCAGGTAGATGCCGAATTCACCCTTCGGATGCTCCACGGCTGCGTAGGCCTCGCCTTCCGGTACGTGGAAGCCTTCGGTGAAGAGCTTGAAGTGGTGAATCAGCTCTTCCATGTTCGACTTCATGTTGACTCGCGACGGCGGCGCAACCTTGTGATTGTCGACCATCACGGGGCCGGGATTCTTGCGCAGCCACTCAATGCACTGTTTCGCGATACGAGTCGATTGACGCATTTCCTCGACACGCACGAGATAGCGGTCGTAGCAGTCGCCATTCACGCCCACGGGGATGTCGAAATCCAGCTGGTCGTAAACCTCATAGGGCTGCTTCTTGCGCAGATCCCACTCGATGCCCGAGCCACGCAGCATCGCGCCGGTCAGGCCCAATTGCATCGCGCGCTCGGGGCTCACCACGCCAATGCCCACGAGACGCTGCTTCCAGATGCGGTTGTCGGTGAGGAGCGTTTCATACTCGTCGACACAACCGGGGAAGCGCGTGAAGAAGTCGTCGATGAAGTCCAGCACCGAACCCTGGCGCGCCTCGTTCATGCGGGCGAGCGCCTTTTCGTTGTGGATCTTCGAAGCCTTGAATTGCGGCATCGCGTCGGGCAGATCACGGTACACGCCGCCCGGACGATAGTACGCCGCGTGCATGCGCGCGCCCGAGACCGCCTCATAGACGTCCATCAGGTCTTCACGCTCGCGGAACGCGTAGAGGAACACCGCCATCGCGCCCACGTCGAGCCCGTGCGAACCAATCCACATCAGGTGATTGAGGACGCGCGTGATTTCATCGAACAGCACGCGGATGTACTTCGCGCGAATCGGCACCTCGATGCCGAGCAGCTTTTCGATCGCGAGCACATAGCCGTGCTCGTTGACCATCATCGACACGTAGTCGAGACGGTCCATGTACGGGACCGACTGGATGAAGGTCTTGCTCTCGGCGAGTTTTTCCGTCGCACGATGCAGCAGACCGATGTGCGGATCGGCGCGCTGGATCACTTCGCCGTCGAGCTCGAGCACGAGGCGCAGCACACCGTGCGCTGCCGGGTGCTGCGGGCCGAAGTTGAGCGTGTAGTTCTTGATCTCTGACATGCGACCCTCTTAGTGTTTCCTCAGACCACCGTAGCGATCCTCGCGGATCACGCGCGGCGTGATTTCGCGCGGTTCGATCGTGACCGGCTGGTAGACCACGCGCTTCTGATCCGGGTCGTAACGCATTTCGACATAGCCGGAGACCGGGAAGTCCTTGCGGAACGGGTGGCCGATGAAACCGTAGTCGGTCAGGATGCGGCGCAAGTCGGGGTGACCTTCGAAGACGATGCCGTACAGGTCGAACGCCTCGCGCTCATACCAGTTGGCCGAACTCCAGATCTCGACGAGCGAGGAGACGATGGGCACCTCGTCGTCCGGCGCGAATACGCGCAGGCGCAGACGCCAGTTGTTCGTGATGGAGAGCAGATGCGACACCGCCGCAAAGCGCTGACCTTCCCACGCGCCGTCGCCGTATGTCTGATAGTCGACGCCACACAGGTCAACCAACTGCTCGAAGCGAAGCGACGGATTGTCGCGAAGCTCCTGCGCCACGCTGAGGTAATCTGCTGATTTGATGACCAAGGTCAACTCACCGAGCGCTTCGGTGAGGCTGACGACGCGCGCACCAAGGGCCGCTTCGAGGTTCGCTTTCAGGGTCTCGAGTTTGCTTGCCATATTCCGGGGAGGCGCTTGGCCTTTATTGACGGGCGATGGTACTGGTACGTCGGATCTTCGCCTGTAGCTGGATCACCCCGTACACGAGGGCTTCCGCTGTCGGCGGGCAACCCGGCACATAGACGTCGACCGGCACGATGCGATCGCACCCGCGCACAACCGAATACGAATAGTGGTAGTAGCCGCCGCCGTTGGCGCAAGATCCCATCGAGATCACCCAGCGCGGCTCGGCCATCTGGTCGTAGACCTTGCGCAGCGCAGGCGCCATCTTGTTGCACAGCGTGCCGGCAACGATCATCACGTCGGACTGACGCGGGCTCGGACGGAACACCACGCCGAAGCGGTCGAGGTCGTAACGGGCCGCGCCCGCGTGCATCATCTCGACCGCGCAACACGCAAGACCGAACGTCATCGGCCACAGCGAGCCAGTGCGCGTCCAGTTGATCAGTTTGTCAGCCGTGGTGGTGACAAACCCTTCCTTCAAGACCCCTTCGATACTCATGTGCTTTCCACTCCAGACGGACGGCCCGCGGCGTATCCGCAGCACCGCCCATGCTATCCGGCGATTAACCCCTTACTCCCAATCGAGACCACCCTTCTTCCAGATGTAGGCAAAGCCCAGCAGGAATTCGAGCAGAAACAGCATCATCGACAGAAAGCCCGGCCAGCCGATGTCGCGCAGAGCAACACCCCACGGAAACAGGAACGCCGTTTCAAGGTCGAAGATGATGAAGAGAATGGCCACGAGGTAATACCGTACATCGAACTTCATGCGCGCGTCTTCGAACGCTTCGAAGCCACACTCGTACGGTGAGATTTTTTCGCTGTCGGGCCGGTTGGGACCGAGGATCTTGCCGATACTCACCAACGCCACGCCCAGACCAATACCTACGAGAAGGAACAACAGGACGGGGTAATAGGGAGCGAGATTCAAGGCAATCCTCTATCGGTTGGTTCTGAGGTTCCGCAGGAACTTCAAGTCGCTCTGCGGGAATCACTTTTTACGTACTTCGCGCTGCACTCGAAACAAACACGACGTATAAAGCAAAAAAAAATGCCAGCCGAAGCTGAAGCAAGCGGCTGGCATTTTTTAGATAACATTGGTGCCGACGGCGAGACTCGAACTCGCACAGCTTTCGCCACTACCCCCTCAAGATAGCGTGTCTACCAATTTCACCACGTCGGCACTACATGCAATCCGGGACAACAATTTATGCAACCCGCGAATCGCTTCAAGACTTAAATTCTAACTTGTTCCCGCCGTTTGTTCAATGCACAAAAACAAGTTTTTCAGAATTATTTCGGAACGTCGTTGCCCGCGTTCGATGCCGCTGCTGCCGGCGACGCCGCAGCCGGAGCGCTCGCAGCCGACACAGCAGAACCACTTGCAGCAACCGGGGCTGAAGCAACAACCGGAGCCGTTGCAGCAGCGCCAAGCAAGCCCGCCGAAGGCTTCGAATGATACGACCCCAAGTAGGTTAATGCAAGCGTCGAGACGAAAAAGACCGTTGCGAGAATAGCCGTCGTGCGTGACAGAAAGTTCGCTGCGCCAGTCGCGCCGAACAGGCTGCCCGACGCCCCGCTGCCGAACGCGGCGCCCATGTCGGCGCCCTTGCCGTGTTGCAGCAGAACGAGGCCGATCACCCCGAGCGCCGACAGAATCTGGACGACGATAATCAACGTTTTCAAATACAGCATCACACTCACCTGAGTCCTTGTTGAGCGCAGCCTCCCGAGAGGCATGCGCATGTGCAGCCGGCACGGACCTCACTGGAGGCACCGCGCCCAGGCCTTATTTTTATCCCGCGACGTTCGCGCCCGCCGCAGCGGCCGCGCAAATCGCGAGGAAATCCCCCGCCTTCAGCGCCGCACCGCCGATCAGGCCACCATCGATATCGGCCTGACGGAAGAGCTCCGCCGCATTCTCCGGCTTCACGCTGCCGCCGTACAGGAGCGGCACGTCCGCCACCTGCGCGCCCTTCGCGGCAAGCCGCGCGCGCAGAAAGGCGTGCACCTGCTGCGCCTGCTCCGAAGTCGCGCTCTTGCCGGTGCCGATGGCCCAGACCGGCTCGTACGCGACGACGATGCGCGCCGCCTCTTCAACCGACAACGCTCCCAGCACCGCGTCGAGCTGCGCGCCGACCACTTGCTCGGTCGTGCCGCCTTCGCGCTCTTCCAGCGTTTCGCCCACGCAGACGATCGGCGTGAGACCTGCCGCGAGTGCGCGCTGCGCCTTCTGCGCGACGAGTTCGGAGCTTTCGCCGTGGTAAGCGCGGCGCTCCGAGTGACCAACGATCGCAAATCCTGCCTCGAAGTCGGCGACCATGCCCGCAGCGACTTCGCCCGTAAAGGCGCCCTGCTCGTGTGCGGACACATCCTGTGCACCCCAGACTACGCGGCTACCGCCGAGCAGCGCCTGAGCCTGCGCAAGATAGGGAAACGGCACGCACACGCCGACGCGCACATCCGAGGCCAGCGACTGCGCGCCCTGCGCGACGCCTTCGAGCAATGCCGCATTGGCCGCGAGGCGGCCATGCATCTTCCAGTTACCGACTACGAGCTTCGATCGTTGATTCGTCATTGTTCCGGTTGCTGTTAAAAGCGGACGCAAAACGCAGAATTTTACTGCGTGAAATCGAGGCCGGTCAAACCGGCCTGCTCCGGACACGCGAAAAAAGCGTCAAAAAAAGCCCGAAAAATCAAGCATGAACCCGCCAGCGAGCCGTGCAGAGGGCGCGCAGCGGTCCCTGGCCGCGCAATCAGGCCGTCCGCGTCCAATCGAGCATGATCTTGCCGATATGTTCGCTGCTCTCCATGAGCGCGTGGGCCTCGCCCGCCTGCGCGGCGGAAAAGACGCGAAATACGACGGGCTTGATCCTGCCCTCTTCGAGCAGCGGCCATACATTCGCCTTCAATTCCTGCGCGATCTGCGCCTTGAATTCGACCGAACGCGCACGCAGCGTCGAGCCGGTAATCGTCAGGCGGCGACGCAGGATCTCGCCCATATTGACTTCGGCCTTCGAGCCGCCGAGCGTCGCGATCAGCACGATGCGGCCGCCATTGGCGAGCGCGGAAAGCTCGCGCGACACGTAGCCGCCCGCCACCATGTCGAGGACCACGTCCACGCCGCGGTCGTTCGTGAGTGCCTTCACGACCTCGACGAAGTCTTCGTTGCGATAGTTGATCGCGCGCTCGGCGCCCAGTTGCTCACAGGCCCGGCACTTGTCGTCCGACCCCGCGGTCGCGAAGACGCGAAAACCGAGGGCATGCGCGATCTGGATCGCGGTGACGCCGATCCCGCTCGAGCCGCCCTGCACCAGCAGCGTCTCGTTCTCGCCGCCCTCGCCCTTGCCGAGCAAGGCGCGCTGGAACACGTTGCTCCACACCGTGAAATAGGTCTCGGGCAACGAAGCCGCTTCAATATCCGTGAGCCCCTTCGGCACCGGCAGACACTGGCCGAGCGGCGCGACGACGTACTCGGCGTAGCCGCCGCCCGCGATCAGCGCGCACACGCGGTCGCCGAGTTTGAGGCCAAACGGATTGTTCTTTTCGTCGATCGTCCCGCCGACGATCTCGCCCGCAACCTCGAGCCCAGGCAGGTCGGAAATGCCCGGCGGCGGCGCGTACGAGCCCTTGCGCTGAAACACGTCGGGACGATTCACGCCCGACGCGCTCACCTTGATCAGCACCTCGCCGGCCTTTGGCTCGGGCGTCGGGCGCTCGGTCAGCTTGAGCACGTCCGGCGCACCGAATTCGGTAATCTCAACAGCCTTCATCTCGCGTCTCCGTAGGGCTCCGCGCCCTCTCTGGATGGCATTGAACACGCGGCGCGAACACAATGCGATCCGGCCTCGATCAGATACAGCCCAACTTCACATTCTCATAAAAAAACGGCCGGCGCGCTCATCGCGTGCCGGCCGTTTTTGTGAACCGCCTTACTGCTGCGGCTCGCCCTGCGGTGCGTTAGCTGCTGCTTCGTTGAGCAGCGCCTTGGCGGACAGGCGCACGCGGCCCTTCTCGTCCGTCTGGATAACCTTGACCTTCACGACCTGGCCTTCCTTCAGGTAATCGTTGATGTCCTTGATGCGCTCGTTGGCGATTTCGGAGATGTGCAGCAGGCCGTCCTTGCCCGGCAGCAGGTTCACGATCGCGCCGAAGTCGAGCAGCTTGAGGACCGCGCCTTCGTACACCTGACCGACTTCGATTTCGGCCGTGATGTTCTCGATGCGCTTCTTTGCCTCTGCCATACCTTCGCTCGACGTCGAAGCGATGGTCACGACGCCGTCGTCAGAGATGTCGATCGTGGTGCCCGTTTCTTCGGTCAGCGCGCGGATCACCGAACCACCCTTGCCGATCACGTCGCGGATCTTCTCCGGGTTGATCTTGATGGTGATCATGCGCGGTGCGTACGCCGACAGCTCGGTGTTCACGCCCGAAACCGCCGAAGTCATCTTGCCGAGGATGTGCATGCGGCCTTCCTTCGCCTGCGCGAGCGCGACCTGCATGATTTCCTTGGTGATGCCCTGGATCTTGATGTCCATCTGCAGCGCGGTCACGCCAGCTTCCGTGCCCGCGACCTTGAAGTCCATGTCGCCGAGGTGATCTTCGTCGCCGAGGATGTCGGTCAGCACAGCGAACTTGTTGCCTTCGAGGATCAGGCCCATCGCGATGCCCGCGACGTGCGCCTTCATCGGCACGCCGGCGTCCATCAGCGCGAGGCAGCCGCCGCAGACCGAAGCCATCGACGACGAACCGTTCGACTCGGTGATTTCCGAGACCACGCGGATCGAGTAGCCGAATTCTTCGGCGCTCGGCAGGCACGCGACGAGCGCGCGCTTGGCCAGACGGCCGTGACCGATTTCACGGCGCTTGGGCGAACCCACGCGGCCCGTTTCGCCGGTCGCGAACGGAGGCATGTTGTAGTGGAGCATGAAGCGGTCGCGGTACTCGCCTTCGAGCGCGTCGATGATCTGCTCGTCGCCCTTGGTGCCGAGCGTCGCCACGACCAGCGCCTGCGTCTCGCCGCGCGTGAAGAGCGCCGAGCCGTGGGTACGCGGCAGCACACCCGTGCGGATCTCGATCGGGCGCACGGTGCGCGTGTCGCGGCCGTCGATACGCGGCTCGCCGTTCAGGATCTGCGAGCGCACGATCTTCGCTTCGAGATCGAACACGATGTTGCCGACCGTGGCCTTGTCGGCCGCCGTCGTGCCGGCCGCAGCCGCTTCTTCTTCGAGCTTCGCCGAGGTCGCCGCGTAGACTTCCTTCAGCTTGGCCGAACGCTGCTGCTTGTCGCGCAACTGGTACGCAGCGAGCAGGTTGTTATAGGCGATATCGGTGACGCGCGCGATGAGCGCTTCGTCCTTCGGCGCCGGCTGCCAGTCCCACTCGGGCTTGCCGCCGTCACGCACGAGTTCGTGGATCGCGTCGATGGCCGTTTGCATCTGCTCGTGGCCGAACACGACCGCGCCGAGCATTACGTCTTCGGGCAGCTGGTCGGCTTCCGACTCCACCATCAGCACAGCGCGCTCGGTACCGGCCACGACGAGGTCGAGGCGCGATTCCTTGATCTGTGCGCGCGTCGGGTTCAGCACGTACTCGTTGTTGATGTAGGCAACGCGTGCCGCGCCCACCGGGCCATTGAACGGCAGACCCGAAATAGCCAGCGCAGCTGAGGCGCCGATCAGCGCGGGGATGTCAGCCGGGACTTCCGGGTTGATCGACAGGACGTGGATCACGACCTGGACTTCGTTGTAGTAGCCTTCCGGGAACAGCGGACGCAGCGGACGATCGATCAGGCGCGAGATCAGCGTCTCGCCTTCCGACGGACGGCCTTCGCGGCGGAAGAAACCGCCCGGAATCTTGCCGGCCGAATAGGTCTTCTCGATGTAGTCGACGGTGAGCGGGAAGAAGTCCTGACCCGGCTTGGCGGTCTTCGCGCCAACGACGGTCGCGAGCACGACGGTGTCTTCGACGTCGACGATGACGGCGCCGCTCGCCTGGCGGGCGATCTCACCGGTTTCGAGGCGCACATTGTGCTGGCCCCATTTGAATTCCTTCACGACTTTATTGAACATGGTCATGGTCACTCACTCCTTACTCATTTGTTATGCGACGCCCGCACATACGGGCGACACGGCAAGACAGAATCCGGCACCACGCAGGTAGAGGAGTGTTATGCCATTCCAGCGGACCGCGCGGATGCGACGATGACGCGACGCGCATGTGGTTTGTTGCCGCACACGATTCGATGGAATGACACAAAGCTCTGCCCCGAGGCCCGGCCCTGCTGCTTTTACTGCATGTTTGCTACCTGTTTGCTGCTGTGTACTGCCCTGCGGCACGCATCGCGTGAAGCGTACCGTTCAAAAACAAAATGCCTGCATCAGTGGAACTGACACAGGCATCTTTCTGCAAGACCTTGCGATTACTTGCGCAGACCCAGCTTCTCGATCAGTGCGCGGTAACGATCTGCGTCCTTACCCTTCAGGTAGTCGAGCAGCTTGCGGCGGCGGCTCACCATGCGCAGCAGACCGCGGCGGCTGTGGTGATCCTTCGCGTGCGACTTGAAGTGCGAGGTCAGTTCGTTGATACGCGACGTCAGGAGTGCAACCTGAACTTCGGGCGAACCCGTGTCACCGGTGCCACGCGCGAATTGCGCGACGACGTCGGACTTCTTGATATCTGCTACGGACATTTGCTTTTCCTTTGAAACGAACTAGCGGTCACGGAAGAATGGCCGTGCCGTGATTAGTTGTTGCTTGCTTGCCGTGGATTACGACAAGGGGCGTATTGTAGCACAGGCGAAATTCGCCGCGAACCCGGCCTGCTTGCACCGGTTCGCGGATAGCCACCGGGCGCCGCGCCCCCGCTCAGCCCATGCTCAAGGCCGCTTCATCTTGCAGACCGTCGCCGGCGCAGTGCGCTCCGCCGGCAGCGCCAGCACCGTGCGAAACCCATAGCCCGAACCCTCGTTGTCGTAGCGCACACCGGGCATGCCCTGCTTGTCCATCTGCATCACGTAAAGGGGCTGGATCGCCTGGTGGTCGTCGGCACGCATCCACATCGGGTGGAAACCGGCTGCGTCACCGTTGAAGCGCATGCCCTCGAGCGCCTTCGCGACCGCCTCCGGTTGCGCCGAGCCCGCCTTCGTCATGGCCTGGGCGAGCATCTCGACCATCATCTCCATGCGCAGCACCGGGTAGTCGTCCTGCGCCGCCGGGTAGCGGGCGCGAAACGCCGCATACCAGGCGTCGGAGGCCGCCCCGCCCGCGTTCGGATGCCAGTCGGCCACGGCGATCACGCGCTTGACGCCCGCCTCACCTAGTGCCGCCGGCGCGCCCAGACTGTTGCCGTAGAACGTGTAGAACCTGGTGTCGAGCCCCTGCTCGCGCGCGGCCTTCACGAGCAGCGTTAGATCGCTGCCCCAGTTGCCGGTGATAACGGCGTCCGCGCCCGACGCGCGGATCTTCGCGATATAAGGCGCGAAATCCTTCACCCTGCCGATCGGATGAAACTCGTCGCCCACCACGGCGATGTCCGGGCGCTGCTTCGCCAGCGCCGCTCGCGCGAGCGTGCTCACGTCGTGTCCGAAGCTGTAATCCTGATTCAGCAGCCAGACCTTCTTGACCGACTTGTCGGCGGCGATCACGTCGGCGAGTGCGTCCATGCGCATGCCCGCGTGCGCGTCGAAACGAAAATGCCAGAAGCTGCAGTTCGCGTTGGTGAGCGCGGGATCGTCCGCCGAATAATTGAGGAACAACTCGCGATTTTCCGGCTCGCGCGCATTCTGACGATCGATGGCCGCGACGAGCGCCGCCGCCACCGCCGAGCTGTTGCCCTGCAAAACGAAGCCGATATGGCGGTCCGCCGCCGCGCGCAGCTGCATCAGCGCCGCCTCGGTGCTGCCCTTGCTGTCGAGCACCACCAGTTCGAGCGGATGGCGCCCGTCTGCCAGTGTGACGCCGCCGCGTGCGTTCACGCGCTCCACGCCAAAACGCAGATTGCGCTCGACAGCGGCGCCCGCGTCGGCGAACGGCCCGGACATGCCCTCGATCAGCGCGAGCTGGACCGGCTTGCCCGCAGGCGCTTGCGCGCTCGCCGCGTGCGCGCCCGCAGCCGCCAGTGCCGCGCTCAACCCCAACGCCGCCAGCAGGGCCGCCGCCAGGCGCGTCCATCGTGCCTCCATGCGTGCCTTCATGCGCTCTCCCCTCTTCCTGTAATGAGCCTCGTCGTATGAAGCGCGGATCATAGGACGCGTGCGCACACGGCTGCAAGCCGTCGCGATCCCGACGTGTCAAAATAACGGTTCCAGAAAGGGTTCCGGACAGACCGAACCCAGTTCGAATCTGCACGGCGTCCATCGCCTACGTGCCATCGGGGGACTTCATGCTCAAGCGTCTTTCATCCGCCATCGCGACGCGCCTGCCGCGCACCACGCGCCGTGCGCTCGTCGCCGGGATGGGCGCGCTCGCACTCGCCGGCTGCGTGCCGCCGTGGCAGCAATTTCACGCTGGCGACGACGCCCAGGCCGTGATTGCACGCTTCGGCCCGCCGCGCGAGGTCTACGACCTGCCCAACGGCGGCAAGCGCCTGATGTGGCCCACGCAGCCGATGGGCGAGACCACCGTGGCCGCCGACATCGACGGCAGCGGCAAGGTGCTCAGCGTGCGCCAGGTGCTGCAACCCAACGAGTTCTATAAGGCCGAGATCGGCAAATGGACGCGCACCGACGTGCTCGTGAACTTCGGCCGTCCAGAAGAAACCGCCTATTTCCCGCTGATGAAGCGCGAGGCCTGGACCTATCGCTATCTCGAAGACGGCGTCTGGTACATGCTCTACAGCTTCTATTTCGACGACCAGGGCATCCTTCGCCTCACGCAAAAGACGCCTGACCCACTGCACGACCCTGATCGGCGCAGCCTGTTCTGAGCCCGTCGCCCGCCGCGAAAAGACCAAAACAAAGCCCCCGCGCTCTCGCGAGCACGGGGGCTTTTCATTTGATCCACTTATTTGATCGGCTCACTTGAGCGGCTCACGCGGGGTGAAAGCCCCCCGCCGCTCGCCGCTGCTTACGAGCGCTGCGGATTGAGCTTGTCGCCCGAGTAGAGCTTGTTGAGCGCCGAGATATACGCCTTCGCCGAAGCGGCGACGATATCCGGATCGGTGCCCACGCCGTTGACGATGCGGCCAGCCTTCGACAGACGCACCGTCACCTCGCCCTGCGCCTGGGTGCCCGTCGTGATCGCATTGACCGAGTACAGCAGCAGTTCCGAGCCGCTGCCGACTTCGGTTTCGATAGCGTTCAGCGTGGCGTCCACCGGGCCGTTGCCCGCTGCTTCGCCGGTCACTTCCTTGCCGTCGGCCGAGAACACGACGCGCGCGTGCGGACGCTCGCCCGTCTCCGAATGCTGCGCGAGCGAGACGAACTTGAAGTGCTCCTTCTCCTGCGCCTCCGCCGATTCTTCAGTCACGATGGCGATGATGTCTTCGTCGAAGATTTCGGCCTTGCGGTCGGCCAGCTCCTTGAAGCGGGCGAACGCCGTGTTGAGTTCCGCTTCGCTGTCGAGCGCAATGCCGAGTTCCTGCAGGCGCTGCTTGAACGCGTTGCGGCCCGAGAGCTTGCCGAGCACGATCTTGTTGGCGGTCCAGCCCACGTCTTCTGCGCGCATGATCTCGTAGGTGTCGCGCGCCTTGAGCACGCCGTCCTGGTGGATGCCCGACGCGTGCGCGAACGCGTTCGCGCCCACCACCGCCTTGTTCGGCTGCACGACGAAGCCGGTGATCTGCGAAACGAGCTTCGATGCCGGCACGATCTGCGAAGTGTCGATACCGAGGTCGAGGCCGAAGTAGTCCTTGCGCGTCTTCACGGCCATGACGATTTCTTCGAGCGAGGTATTCCCCGCACGCTCGCCCAGACCATTGATCGTGCACTCCACCTGACGCGCGCCGCCGATCTGCACGCCGGCGAGCGAATTCGCGACGGCCATGCCGAGGTCGTTGTGGCAGTGCACCGAGAACACCGCCTTGTCCGAATTCGGAATGCGCTCGCGCAGGGTTTTGACGAGGTTGCCGTAGAGCTCAGGAACGCCATAGCCCACGGTATCCGCGATGTTGATCGTGGTCGCGCCTTCGTTGATGACGGCTTCGAGCACGCGGCACAGGAAATCCATGTCCGAACGGCTGCCGTCTTCGGGCGAGAACTCCACATCGTTCGTGAACTTGCGCGCGAAGCGCACAGCCAGCTTCGCCTGCTCGAGCACCTGCTCGGGCGACATGCGCAGCTTCTTCTCCATGTGCAGCGCCGAAGTGGCGATGAACGTGTGGATACGGAAATGGTCGGCGGGCTTGAGCGCGTCGGCGGCGCGCTGGATGTCCTTGTCGTTCGCGCGTGCGAGCGAGCAGATCGTGCTGTCCTTCACCATGCCGGCGATCGTATGGATCGCGTCGAAGTCGCCGTTCGAGCTGGCCGCGAAGCCCGCTTCGATGACATCGACCTTCATGCGTTCGAGTTGCTTCGCGATGCGGATCTTCTCTTCTTTCGTCATCGACGCACCGGGCGATTGCTCGCCGTCACGCAACGTCGTATCGAAAATGATGAGCTTGTCTGCTGCCATTTCGGGTCTCCAGGGGGACTTGTTCAGTGTCTAAAAACGGATTTTGGGTGTTCGCGCCACCGTTGGCGACGCTGACAATGAACGAAGCAGACGGAGGGCGAGCGAGATCAGCGCGGCAGGCGCGCTAGCGCTAGCGTGCTTAGCAGCGCGCCGGCTTGAAGAGAAGAGAGGGGGAACTGGATGGTGTCCATGCCGCCGACTATAGCGGGAATCCGTCGATAGCGCAATTGGCGGCAGCCGGCGGCCCGTGGCACAAATAAAAAGGGCCGCGCATCTGCGCAGCCCTTCATACGTTTGCCCGCTATTGCGCTGCGGCGGCGGTGCGGCGGCGCCGAGCCTTGGCCCTAGCGCTCGCGCGGCAACGAGCGCGCCGGGTTCGTGCGCCCGCGAATGCTCTGCCAGGCCCAGAACACATAGCCCGAAAGGCCATAGAGCACGAACAGGCCGAACAGCATCAACGGCGGATCGGACGACACGAGCACGAACGCCACCACCACGAGCAGCGTGGCCGCAAACGGCACGCGGTGCCGCACATCGAGCGCCTTGCCGCTGTAGAACGGCGCGTTCGAAACCATCGTCACGCCCGCGTAGATCGTCAGCACGAAGGCGGTCCAGGGTAGCCACGAAAGCTTCACAGGCACGCGGTTGTCGGTGGCGAGCCAGACGAAGCCGGCGATCAGCGCCGCTGCGGCCGGGCTCGGCAAGCCCTGGAAGAAGCGCTTGTCCACCACGGCGATATTGGTGTTGAACCGCGCGAGACGCAGCGCGGCGCCCGAGCAGTAGACGAAGGCCGCCAGCCAGCCCCAGCGCCCGAGGTCCTTGAGCACCCACTCATACATCACGAGCGCGGGCGCAACGCCGAACGAGACCATGTCCGAGAGGCTGTCGAACTGCTCGCCGAACGCGCTCTGCGAGTGCGTCATGCGCGCGACGCGCCCGTCCATGCCGTCGAGCACCATTGCCACGAAAATGGCGATGGCCGCCACTTCGAAGCGCACGTTCATGGCCTGCACGACCGCGAAGAAGCCGCAGAACAGCGCCGCGGTGGTGAACGCATTGGGCAACAGGTAGATGCCGCGCTTTTTCAGGAAATCCTGACGCGCGGCGCGTCGGCTCGCGGCGACGCCCACGGGATCCTGAACCGCCTTGTTACGGCGAAACGGGCGCGGTAGCGGCGCACCGGCGGAATTACGGGGTCGACGCGGTTTGAGTCCGGCCATCGCTGCCCTCCTTATACCGATTGCGTAGGCAATTCGGCGAGGATCGTCGACGAAGCGGACACCTTTTCGCCGATCGACACGCGCGGACGGCTGCCCACCGGCAAATAGACGTCCACACGCGAGCCGAAGCGGATGAAGCCGTAACGCTGGCCGCGCGAGAGCGGCTCGCCGGCGCGCACGTAGCAGAGAATGCGGCGCGCGATGAGACCGGCGATCTGCACCGAGGTGACGGTCGTGCCGTCGGCCATCGTGAGCACGACGGCGTTGCGCTCGTTCTCGGTCGAGGCCTTGTCGATGGCGGCGTTCAGGTACGCGCCCGGGAAGTATTCGACCTTCGCGACGGCGCCGTCCACGGGCGAGCGCTGCGAGTGCACGTTGAACACGTTCATGAACACGCTGATCTTGAGCGCTTCACGGTTGGCATACGGGTCGTGTGCGGTTTCAACCGCAACGATGCGGCCGTCGGCGGGGGACAGCACGGCGTTGGCCTGGGTGGGAATCGGGCGCGGAGGATCGCGGAAGAACTGGACGACGAAGATCAGGATCAGCCAGAACGGCCATGCGAGTCCGAAGCCCGCGACCGCATGGATCAGCAGCGCGACGACGGCCGCAATGGCGATGAACGGCCAGCCTTCGCGCGCAATGATCGGATGAGGGTAATTCATGGTGGCTTCGCTATTATTTTGAAAACCGTAGGATAGCAAAAGCCGCCCAGGGTTCATCCCACCTGGGCGGCTTTCTTTGATGCTGTGTGTCGTGCGACGGGCAAACCCGTACGCACGACCCGAACTGCGCTGTCAGATTAGTTCTTCGACTGGTCGACGAGCTTGTTCGCAGCGATCCACGGCATCATCGCGCGCAGCTTCGCACCGACCACTTCGATCTGGTGCTCGGCGCCGAGACGGCGGCGCGACTGCAGCGTCGGAGCACCGGCCTTGTTCTCGAGAATGAAGCTCTTCGCGTACTCGCCAGTCTGGATGTCCTTCAGGACGTCCTTCATGACCTTCTTCGTCTCTTCCGTGACGACGCGCGGGCCCGTCACGTACTCGCCGTACTCGGCGTTGTTCGAGATCGAGTAGTTCATGTTCGCGATGCCGCCTTCGTAGATCAGGTCGACGATCAGCTTCAGTTCGTGCAGGCACTCGAAGTACGCCATTTCCGGCGCGTAGCCTGCCTCGACCAGCGTCTCGAAGCCAGCCTTGATCAGCTCGACGGTACCGCCGCACAGCACGGCTTGTTCGCCGAACAGGTCGGTTTCGGTTTCTTCGCGGAAGTTCGTTTCGATGATGCCGGCGCGGCCGCCGCCGTTCGCTGCTGCGTACGACAGCGCGATGTCACGCGCCGCGCCCGACTTGTCCTGGTGGACAGCGATCAGGTGGGGCACGCCGCCGCCTTGCGAGTAGGTGCCGCGAACCGTGTGGCCCGGCGCCTTCGGGGCGATCATGATGACGTCCAGATCCGCGCGCGGGATCACCTGGCCGTAGTGAACGTTGAAGCCGTGCGCGAACGCAAGCGCTGCGCCGTTCTTGATGTTCGCGTGGACTTCCTTCGCGTAGACATCGGCGATCTGCTCGTCGGGCAGCAGCATCATGACGACGTCGGCGTTCTTCACCGCTTCGGCCACTTCCTTGACCTGCAGGCCGGCGTTCTCAGCCTTGCTCCACGATGCGCCGTTCTTGCGCAGACCGACCGTGATGTTCACGCCGCTTTCCTTCAGGTTCAGCGCGTGGGCGTGGCCTTGCGAGCCGTAACCGATGATCGTGACCTGCTTGCCCTTGATGAGGGAGAGATCGGCGTCCTTGTCGTAGAAAACTTTCATGATGGTTCCTTGGCGAGATACTTTGGTGAATTTCGATACTGCTTTTAGCTTGTGCTGCGCCGGATGCTTCGCTCGTGGGCTCGGCATCCGGTCAAGTTCCGGTGCTTGACCGGGTCGACCCGCTACTGTGGTCGGGTCACACCTTCAGAATGCGCTCTCCGCGCCCGATGCCCGAACTGCCCGTGCGAACGGTTTCGAGAATCGCGGCGGCGTCGATCGCTTCGATGAACGCGTCGAGCTTGTCGCTCGCACCCGTCAGTTCGATCGTGTAGGTCTTTTCGGTGACGTCGATGATGCGGCCGCGGAAAATGTCCGCCATCCGCTTCATCTCTTCGCGTTCCTTGCCGACCGCCCTTACCTTGATCAGCATCAGCTCGCGCTCAATGTGGGCGCCCTCGGTCAGGTCGACCACCTTTACCACCTCGATCAGGCGGTTCAGATGCTTCGTGATCTGTTCGATCACGTCGTCCGAGCCAATGGAAACGATGGTCATGCGCGACAGCGAACGGTCTTCGGTCGGCGCCACCGTCAAGGTTTCAATGTTGTAACCGCGTGCGGAGAAGAGGCCGACCACGCGCGAGAGTGCGCCCGGCTCGTTTTCCAGCAGAACGGAAATAATGTGTCTCATGATGTGATCCGCGATTTATCCAGGGTTCGTATTGGGCAGACGGGGCTACCGCCCTTCCCCGCGAACCCGCGCGCCCGTTGTGTGGGCGCGCGCTGCGCGAAGTCGGAACGGCGCCGTGCAACTGCCGTTACAGGTCTTCCGAGCCGAGCAGCATCTCAGTGATGCCCTTGCCGGCCTGAACCATCGGCCAGACATTCTCGGAAGGGTCGGTCTGGAAATCGAGGAACACCGTGCGGTCCTTCAGGCGCAGCGCTTCCTTGAGCGCCGGCTCCACATCAGCCGTCTTTTCGATCCGCATGCCGACGTGGCCGTACGCTTCGGCAAGCTTCACGAAGTCAGGCAGCGCATCCATGTACGAATGCGAATAGCGCTTGCTGTATTCGATCTGCTGCCACTGGCGGACCATGCCGAGGTAGCGGTTGTTCAGCGAAATGATCTTCACGGGCGTGTCGTACTGCTTGCAGGTCGACAGCTCCTGAATGCACATCTGGATCGAGCCTTCGCCCGTGATGCACAGCACGTCGTCGTCGGGGTGCGCCATCTTCACGCCCATCGCCGCCGGCAGGCCGAAGCCCATGGTGCCGAGGCCACCCGAGTTGATCCAGCGGCGCGGCTCGTTGAAGCGATAGAACTGCGCGGCCCACATCTGGTGCTGGCCCACGTCCGAGCACACGAACGCGTTGCCGCCCGTGAGCTCCCACGCCTTTTCCACCACGTATTGCGGCTTGATGATCTCGCTGCTGCGGTCGAACTTCAGGCAGTTCTTCTCGCGCCAGCCTTCGATGTCCTTCCACCAGTCGGCAAGCGCGGCCGTATCCGGGCCATGCTCGGCGTGCTGAAGCTGCTCGATGAGTTCCTTGAGCACTTCCTTGACGTCGCCGACGATGGGGATATCGACCTTCACGCGCTTCGAGATCGACGACGGGTCGATGTCGATATGAATGATCTTGCGCGGACGCGAAGCGAAGTGCGCCGGGTCGCCGATCACGCGGTCGTCGAAGCGTGCGCCGATTGCGATCAGCACGTCGCAGTGCTGCATCGCCATATTGGCTTCGTAAGTGCCGTGCATGCCGAGCATGCCGAGGAACTTGCGGTCGCTCGCGCGGTAGCCGCCCAGGCCCATCAGCGTGTTCGTGACCGGGTAGCCGAGCAGGTCGGCGAACTGGTTCAGCTCGCGCGACGCATCCGCGAGGATGATGCCGCCGCCGGTGTAGATGTACGGGCGCTTGGCCGAGAGGAGCAGCGACACCGCCTTGCGGATCTGCCCCGAGTGGCCCTTGGTGACCGGGTTGTACGAGCGCAGCGCGACGTTTTTGACCGGTTCGTACGCGCACGGCGTTCTGGACACATCCTTGGGAATGTCGATCAGCACGGGGCCGGGACGGCCGGTGCGCGCAATGTAGAAAGCTTTCTTGACGGTAGCGGCGAGTTCGCGCACGTCCTTCACGAGGAAGTTGTGCTTCACGCAGGGACGCGTGATGCCGACCGTATCGCACTCCTGGAAGGCGTCCTGACCAATCGCGGCGGTAGGCACCTGGCCGCTGATGATCACCATCGGGATCGAGTCCATATAGGCCGTCGCGATGCCGGTCACCGCATTGGTGACGCCAGGCCCCGAGGTCACGAGGCACACGCCGACCTTGCCGGTCGAACGCGAATAGGCATCGGCCGCATGCACGGCTGCCTGTTCGTGGCGCACGAGGACGTGCTGGATTTTGTCCTGCTTGTACAGCTCGTCGTAAATGTAAAGTACCGAGCCGCCGGGATAACCCCAAATGAATTCGACCTGCTCGTCGGCAAGCGCCTTCATCAGCACGGTTCCGCCGATGGAGGGATGAGCCTGGGAGTCAGATTCTTGCGAAGGGGGGACCGACGTGGAGAATTCCGCGCTGGGCATATTCATCATTGACCTTTCGAATTTTCGGCAAAAAATTGATCGGGTGCTCTCTGCCGGGCTTGTGGCTCGGGTTCAAGCGGCGCGTCCAGTTGACAGATGAGCCTCATGGGCCACACCTGAATTGAGACAAGTCA
Organism: Paraburkholderia tagetis; assembly: GCF_022213065.1. Classification (GTDB taxonomy): domain Bacteria; phylum Pseudomonadota; class Gammaproteobacteria; order Burkholderiales; family Burkholderiaceae; genus Paraburkholderia; species Paraburkholderia tagetis. The sequence continues at coordinate 16,882 of NZ_JAKLJA010000044.1, read as the reverse complement.
CTTATGTTGCGAACCATCGAAGATATCGTTTAGTCATTGTTCGGTCAAGCAATTCTTGCCATTTCCGGCCATATCAGGCACAAACGTTGCGCACAGGCCCAACCCCACTCGCGGGCCGACGCGCGGCGAGCCCTGCAAGACCCTATCCCCGCGGCACCTGAGCGGCAAGCGGTCGCCGCGGCTTTATCCAGCGCACGTGCCACCGGCTAGCCGGATCGCGTGAAAATTTGCTAGGATCCGCGAGTTTTACGACATTTTTCGAACGATTACGCGTACGCTGGTGGCGGCGCCCTGCAACGGATGGCATCAGACAAGGAACTCGCCGACTTCCTGGCGGGCGTCGAAAGACGCGCGTTCAAGCAAACGGTCTACGCCGTGCGCGACGACGACGCCTCGCTCGATATCGTGCAGGACGCGATGATCAAGCTCGCGGAAAAATACGGAGACCGCCCCCCCGCCGAACTGCCGCTGCTCTTTCAGCGCATCTTGCAGAACACGATGCACGACTATTTTCGTCGGCAGAAGGTACGCAATACGTGGGTGAGCCTCTTTTCGTCGCTCGGCAACGCCGAGGACGAGGATTTCGACATTCTCGAAACCTTCGAGGCCGAGTCGGGTTCAGCGGGCGCGGAAAGCAGCGAGCAGCAGATCGAGCGCGCTCAGGTTCTCAATCTGATCGACGAAGAGATCCAGAAATTGCCGGCACGTCAACGGGAAGCGTTTCTGATGCGTTACTGGGAAGATATGGATGTCGCCGAAACCGCCGCCGCCATGGGCTGTTCCGAAGGGAGCGTGAAAACGCACTGTTCGCGGGCCACCCACACGCTGGCCCAAGCGCTCAAGGCCAAAGGAATCACGCTATGAGCTCCGCCCTTGACAATAAAGAAACAGAATTTGTGCAGGCAATGCGCCGCGCGCTCGACGAGAGCGCTGCGGGCTTGCCCACTGCCACCACTACCCGTCTCGCCGCTGCCCGCAAGGCGGCGCTAAGCCGCAAGAAGGCCGAGCAGCCCGTGTTCGTGCGCGTGCCGGCGTTCGCCGCCGCGGGGGCGGGCACGCTCTCCGGCGCCGTGAAGAGCGAGCTCAAGGCGCCGCGCCGCCGCGCCGCACTCGCGCGCGTCGCGCTCGCCTGGCCGCTCGCGGCGCTCGTCGCGGGCCTGTTCGCCATTGCGTACTTCGAAGACCAACAACGCACCGCGGAACTCGCCGATATCGACGCGGCCATGCTGAGCGACGACCTGCCGCTCACGGCCTACCTCGACCACGGGTTCAACGCGTACCTGTCACGCGCGCACTGAAGCGGGGGATTCACGAAGGTGAGTTACAAGCGCGGCCTGGCCGTTGTCATTGGATCTGCGGTCGCGGCACTCGTGTCGTATGCAGCGACGTATCCGCGCTTTCATCCCGCGCCTGCCGCCGAGCCTCCCGCAGCGGCGGCGGTGCAATCCCCGGCCTCCGGCGCCGAGGCCACGGCTGCTGTGCCATACACCCCGCCGACCGAAAACACCGGCCCGCTCTCTTGGGCACGTCTCTCGGACGCACAACGCGTCGCGCTCGCGCCCTTTGCCAGCGAATGGGACAAATTCAGCGACGCGCGTAAGCGGAAATGGCTAAGGATCGCCGCGCGTTACCCGAAAATGTCGCCTGAAGCGCAAAAGCACCTGCAGGAACGCATGACCGAATGGGTGCGCATGACGCCGGAGCAACGCCGGGTGGCGCGCGAAAACTATCAGGTGTCCAAGGAGATGACCGCGCAGGCGCGTCAGCGCGCGTGGAAGGCGTACCAGCAACTCTCCGAAGAACAAAAAGAGCGTCTCGCCGCCAGCGAGCGCAAGCGCCGCACCGTGGTCAGCGCGCCGCCGAGCGGCAACAAGAGCGAGATTCGCGATATCGAACGGCTCGTGAACGAGCGCGAACACCGCGTGCGGGCGCGCACGGCGTCCGGCGCCTCGGGTGCACACGGCGCGTCCTCGCCAGTGCTGCCGGATCAGCCGGGCAAGTCCGGGCAGCTACCCACGCCGCCTGCTTCCGCGCTTGCGGCCAGCATTCCTGCGGCAGGCAGCTTCGTGCCGGCCATTCCCGTGCCCGTGTCGCCCGCCGAGGCGCCCGCGGCGTTCAAGGGGTCCTAAGCCCGCGTTTAAATGCCAAACCAAGCGCCAAACGCAACGCCAACCCGCACAGCCGCACCACCCTTGCCGCCCGTCACCGTGCGCCGCCGGCTCGCCGCGCTCCTTTATGAGGGTGTGCTGCTCTTTGGCGTGATCTTCGTCGCCGGTCTCGCGTTGAGCCTCGTTCTGCAGCAGCGCAACGGCTACACCCACCATCGCCTGATGGCCGCGTGGATCATCCTCGTGGCGGGTGTCTATTTCGTCGGTTTGTGGCATCGCGGCGGGCAGACGCTGCCGATGAAAACCTGGCGCCTGCGCGTGACCGGCCCCGACGGCGCCCCGCCCTCACTCGCCCGCGCCACGCTGCGCTACCTCGCTGCCTGGCTGTGGTTCCTGCCGCCGCTCGTGCTGCATCCGCTCCTGAATCTCACGGTGCCGCACACGCTCGTGCTCGAGGTCGCCTGGTTCGCGTTGTGGGCCGCGAGCGCGCGCTTCGCGCCCGGGCGCCAGTTCCTGCACGACCGGATTGCCGGAACGCGCATCGTGGCCGTGCCGAGATAAGCAGGAAGCCGCCACGTCATCAAAGCGTCACGGCACGGTGCGCGGGCGCCGCCGTTCGCACAAGCCACCACGCAGCAAAGGACCTCGCCCCTCTCCCCGCGCGGCTTCGCGCGCGCCCGCGCCCATCTCACATGGACTGCGTAACAAGACTTTCTCGTGACTGTCATGGCAACGTCATGGCTCCATGGCGCAATGCGCGTATTGCAACCTGCCGCGTGAGCCATGGCCCAGAAGACGTCCGCGACCCCACTATTCCGGCAGACCACCGGGCCCAGCGCCGATCCCGCCGCCTTCCATCCCGGTCCGGACGCCACGGTGCCCACGCTGCCCCTGCCATTGCCCTTGAAGAGCGCGCCGTCCCCCGCCGCCCACGACGACGATCACCCCGCCGCGCATCGCTATCGCACGATCTGGCTCTCCGACATTCATCTCGGCACCAACGGCTGCCAGGCGAACTATCTGCTCGACTTCCTGCGCCATAACGATTCGGAGTACCTGTATCTCGTCGGCGACATCATCGACGGCTGGCAACTGCGCAAAGGCTGGTACTGGCCGCAGGCGCACAACGACGTCGTGCAAAAGGTCCTGCGCAAGGCGCGCAAGGGCACCCAGGTGGTCTACATCCCGGGCAATCATGACGAAGGCGCGCGCCAGTTCTGCGACCTAGCGTTCGGCGACATCCAGGTGCGCGAGGAAGCGTTCCATACGACGCTTGCCGGCAAGCGCCTGTGGGTCGTGCACGGCGATCTCTTCGACGGCGTGATCCAGCATGCCAAATGGCTCGCCTATCTCGGCGACTCGGCCTACACGCTGATCCTGGTGCTGAACCGCTGGTTCAACCGTATCCGCGCGAAGCTCGGATTCCAGTACTGGTCGCTCTCGCAGTACCTCAAGCATCAGGTCAAGAACGCGGTGAACTTCATCTCGTCGTTCGAGCGCGTGATGACCGACGAAGCGCGCCGGCGCGGTTGCGACGGGGTGGTCTGCGGACACATCCACAAGGCCGAGATCCGCGAGATTGACGAAATGCTCTACTGCAACGACGGCGACTGGGTGGAAAGCCTCTCGGCGCTCGTCGAAACCTTCGAGGGTGAGTTGCGCATCGTCTACTGGACGGTGATGCAGGCGCCCCAGGCGCAGGGCGCGACGCGCAAGGCTCGCGTGAGTGCCGCCTGAGCCACCACTCCAACACACGAAAACCGAGGGCCGACGACCGATGAAAGTAATGATCGTGACCGATGCATGGGAGCCGCAAGTCAACGGCGTGGTACGGACACTCAAGAACACGACGCGCGAGCTCATCGCACTCGGACATCAGGTCGACTTGCTTACGCCGCTCGAGTTCCGCACGGTGCCGTGCCCGACGTACCCGGAAATCCGGCTCTCGCTGCTGCCCAAGCGCCACCTGCACAAGCGCATCGACGCGTTTGGGCCCGACGCGATCCACATCGCCACCGAAGGCCCGCTCGGGCTCGCCGCGCGCCGCTACGCGATCGACCACGACCTGCCGTTCACGACCGCCTATCACACGCGCTTTCCCGAGTACGTGCAGGCACGCTTCGGCATTCCGCTCGACGTCACCTATCGCTTCCTGCGCTGGTTCCACAAGCCCTCGCTCGCGGTAATGGCGCCCACGCCCGTCGTGAAAACCGACCTCGAGAAGTTCGGCTTCACGAACGTCGTGCTGTGGACGCGCGGCGTCGATCTCGACATCTTCCAGCCGATGGAGTCGAAGGTGCTCAACACCGCGCGCCCGATCTTTCTGTACGTGGGGCGCGTCGCCGTGGAGAAGAACGTCGAAGCCTTCCTCAAGCTCGATCTGCCGGGTTCGAAGTGGGTCTGCGGCGAAGGCCCGGCGCTCGCCGAGCTCAAGTCGCGCTATCCCCAGGCCAACTATCTGGGCGTGCTGAGCCAGCCCGAACTCGCCAAGGTTTATGCCGCCGCCGACGTGTTCGTGTTCCCGAGCCGCACCGACACGTTCGGCCTCGTACTGCTCGAGGCGCTCGCGTGCGGCACGCCGGTGGCCGCCTACCCCGTCACGGGTCCGATCGACGTGCTCGGCACGGGTAGCGCGGGCGCGATGAACGAGGATCTGCGCGAGGCCTGTCTGGAGGCGCTCAAGATCGACCGCGCCACGGCGCGCGCGTGGGCCGAGCGCTTCTCGTGGATGGCCGCGTCCGAGCAATTCGCCTCGCACCTGAAGCCGCGCCCGCGCACGGCGATGCAGGAATCGGGCGCGGCGGCCTGAGCGCCGCTTTGAGCACAGCCCGCGGCCCGCAACGAAGCCGATGACCCGCGCCTCCACCGCACCCGGCGCCGACGACGGCGGCCAGACGCTTGCCGCCACGCCCCGCGCAGCGGCGGAGGACGCGTGCGATACTGCGGCATCGATTCCGTTTGTTATGGCCCCACGTCCTTCCTCACCGCCCAAAGTGACCAACGCGTCCGCCGCAAACACGCCGCGCGCGGGCGAGCGCGCCTCGCATCGCGAACCGCCACGGCCATCCAGCCGGCCCGAACCGCCCGAGCCACCGGAGCCCGCGCATCTGCACGAGCCGCTCGGCCCGGACGACCCGCTGGCCCCGCTACCGTTCAACCCCTATAAGGGCAACCGCGGCGTCATGCGCGCCTGGAACGCGCTCAAATATTCGATCAAGGGCTTTCGCGTCGCCATCCGCGAAGAAAGCGCGTTTCGCCAGGAGCTCACGCTCGCGGCCATCCTCGTGCCCATCGGCATATTCGTGCCGGTCGAGCCGGTCGAACGCGTGCTGCTGCTGGGCTCGGTGATGCTGGTGCTGATCGTCGAACTGCTCAATTCGAGCATCGAAAACGCCGTCGATCGCATCGGCCTCGAACGCAACGAGCTTTCGGGCCGCGCCAAGGATCTCGGCAGCGCCGCCGTGACGGTCGCGCTCCTCACCTGCGTGATGGCCTGGGGTTTGATCCTCGTGCCGCGCTTCGGCCCCGCGCTGCTGCACTGGCTCGGCATACGCTGAACCCCAGGCCCGTTCATACCCCGCTTGCCGGACGCGCTGGCTTTGTGCCAGGATCGTCGGTTTATAATCGACCGACAGTCTTAAAAAACGACCACCCGCGTCCGGGCAGACGGCGCTTCGCACAAGCGCGCAGCGTTGCAGGCCCGACGCCGCACATCCAAGGCCGGACGACATGGATTCCAAACCTCCCCGCCGTACACGCGAACGGATTCTTGAGCTGTCGTTGAAGCTGTTCAACGAGATCGGCGAGCCCAACGTCACCACGACGACCATCGCCGAGGAAATGGAGATCAGTCCAGGCAACCTGTACTACCACTTCCGCAACAAAGACGACATCATCAACAGCATCTTCAGCCAGTTCGAGCAGGAGATCGAAAAGCGTCTGCGTTTCCCCGACGACCATCGCGCCACCATCGACGAGATGTGGGCGTATCTGCAATACATGGTCGATTTCACGTGGCGCTACCGCTTCCTCTACCGCGACCTGAACGATCTGCTCGCGCGCAATCGCACGCTGGAGATGCATTTCAAGCAGATCATCAGCCACAAGGTGCACTTCGCGAAGCAGTTCTGCGAGCAACTCGTGGAAGACGGCGAGATGGTGGCCACGCACAACGAGATCGACGTGATCTCGACCAATATCGGCGTGATTGCCACGTACTGGCTCTCGTACCAGTTCGTGATGAATCCGCGCAAGTACAACGACCAGGAAGCGATCCAGGATGAACTGCACCAGGTGAGCGTGCAGATCGTCTCGATGATGGCGCCGTATCTGCGCGGCCGCGCGCGCCAGCTCTTCGACGACCTCGTCTCGGGCAAGCTGCCCAAGCGCGAGTTCTACGATTACCTGCCGCCGCGCGAGGGCACGACGGGCGCGACGGGCGTTGCAGGCGCCAAGGACAACAAGGATTGACGCGAATGAAAGCAGTCTGCGTATATTGCGGCTCCTCGATGGGAGCCCGACCGGTCTACGACGAGGCGGCGCAGGCGTTCGGCCGCGCGCTCGTCGATGCGAATCTCGCGCTCGTCTACGGCGGCGGCAAGGTGGGCCTGATGGGCGTGATCGCCGACACCGTGATGGCGCATGGTGGCCGCGCGATTGGCGTCATCCCCGAGCTGCTGGTGGACAAGGAAGTGGGCCACAACGGCCTCACGGAGCTGCACGTCGTGCCCGACATGCATCAGCGCAAGAAGATGATGGCCGACCTCTCCGATGGCTTCGTCGCGATGCCCGGCGGCGCGGGCACGCTCGAAGAACTGTTCGAGGTCTACACGTGGGCGCAGCTCGGCTATCACCACAAGCCGGTGGGCGTGCTCAATATCGACGGCTTCTACAACCCGCTCATGGCGCTGCTCGAACACACCGTGCGCGAAGGCTTCATGCGCCAGACCTATCTCGAGCTGCTGCAAGTCGACAGCGACCCCGCCGCGCTGATCGGCAAGCTCAAGCACTACCACGCGCCCGCCAAGGACAAGTGGGCCGATCTGCGCGAAAGCGTTTGAGCCGCATGTGAGCCCTGGCCGAAGCGCCGGGTCCGGTCGACAGGAGGTCACATACAGATGGGCAAGGTCGTTCTGATTACCGGCGCGAGTCGAGGCATCGGCCGCGCGTGCGCGCGGCTGCTCGGCGCGCACGGCTGGACCGTGGGCGTGAATTATCTGCACAACGAACCAGCCGCCGAAGAAACCGCGGCCGAGGTGGGCCGCGCGGGCGGCCACGCGCGCGTGCTGCGCGGCGACGTGGCGAGCGAAGCCGATGTGGTCGCGATGTTCGACACGCTCGAATCGGCCTACGGCCGCATCGATGCGCTCGTGAACAACGCGGGCATCGTCGCGCCCTCGTCGCGCGTCGCCGACATGGACGCCGCGCGTCTCAAACGCATGTTCGACGTGAACGTCTACGGCGCATTCCTGTGCGCGCGCGAAGCGGCGCGGCGCATGTCGAAGGATCGCGGCGGCGATGGCGGCTCGATCGTGAATGTGTCGTCGGCGGCGTCGCGCCTCGGTTCGCCCAACGAGTACGTCGACTATGCGTCGTCCAAGGGCGCCATCGACACGATGACGATCGGCCTCGCCAAGGAGCTCGGCCCCCAGGGCGTGCGCGTGAATGCGGTGCGGCCCGGCCTCATCGACACGGAAATTCACGCGAGCGGCGGCCGGCCCGAACGCGCGGCCGTGCTCGGCGCGCAAACGCCGCTCGGGCGTCCGGGCAGTGCCGACGAAGTGGCGCAAACGATCGTGTGGCTCCTGAGCGATGCGGCGTCGTACGTGACAGGCGCCCTGCTCGACGTGAGCGGCGGGCGCTGAGCGACAAGCCGGGCTTTTCGCAAGAACGGGCGCACGGCGCGCCCGCCCTGCCCGCTAGAACGCAGAGCCCGGCTCGCGCAAAAACGCGGCTTCGGCGTCGCTGGCCGGGCGCCCGAGCTGCGCATTGCGGTGCGGGAAGCGCCCGAAGCGTTCGATGACTGCCGCGTGGCGCAGCGCGAAATCGTAGTATCCCTTACCTTCTGGATCTTTCGCGAGCTCGCCGAAGAGCCGCAGTGACTCGCGCTGCGCATCGGCCGATTCCGCATGCTCGAACGGCAGATACGCGAACACGCGATGCTGCAGGCTCGGCAGGCGCTGATCGGCGCCGCTCGCCACCATCGCGCGCGCGATACCGAGCGCCTTGTCGTCGGCGGAAAACGCGCGCGGCGTGCCGCGATGGCAGTTGCGCGAGAACTGATCGAGCAGAATCACGAGGGCCAGCGCGCCTTCGGGCGTCGCGCACCAGGCGTCGAGCTCGTCCGCGCACGCGGCGTCGAGCAGCGCGCCAAAGCGTTCGAGCAAGTGCGCATCGAACGCCTCGTCCTTGTGAAACCACATCTTGCGTGCGCGGCCAAATTCTTCCGAGCCGGGCGAGCCGAACCAGAAGTCGAGCACCTCGCGAGCGCGCGGATCAACCTCGTCCCGAGCGCGAGCAGGGTTCGGCGCGACGCTCATTCGGTCAGCTCCAGCACGAGCCGGCGCGTGCGCGCGCTCTTCTTTTCGAGCTTCGCCACGCGCAGCCGGCCGATCTCTTCGGTGTTGCGCACGTGCGTGCCACCACACGGCTGAAGGTCGACGTTCTCGATGCGCAGGAGACGCACGCGCCCGAGCCCCATCGGCGGCTTCACGCTCATCGTGCGCACGAGCTCGGGGCGTTGCTGCATTTCGTCGTCGGTGATCCATTCGGTGGCCACGGGATGCGCCCCCGCCACCAGTTCGGCAAGACGCGCCTCGACCATCTCGCGCTCGATCGGCTCTACGGTCGCGAAATCCAGACGCGCGTACTCCGTCGTGATGCTGCAGCCGTCCACCGCATAGGGCAAGACCGCGCACATCAGGTGGCTTGCCGTATGCAAGCGCATATGCCGATGACGGCGTGCCCAATCGATCTCCGCGCGCACGCGCTCGCCGGCGGCGAGACGCGCAAGCAGCGCCTCCTGGCCCGGCGCGGGGACGTGCAGCGCGTCGTCGGGCGTCGCGCCTTCGAACTTGGCCTTGCGCGTATCGGCGATCTCGATGCGCGTGCCGTCGGCGAGTACGAGCGCGCCGGCGTCGCCGGCCTGGCCGCCGCCGAGCGGATAGAACACAGTCTGGTCGAGCCGCACGCCGTCCTCGCCAACGGCGATCACCGTGGCGTCGCACTGCGTGAGGTAGGCGTCTTCGCGAAACAGCGCGCGAGTGGGAAGTGTCGTCATGGGATCAATCGTCTCGCTTGGGTGCCGGATCCTGCATTATGGTGACGCGCGCATCAGCCCAAAATACAGACTGTGCGCGCGCCGCCGCCGGACTGTACCGGTGCGCTCACCGGGCCAGTCGGTTCTCAGCCGGGTTCTCAGGCGCCGCCTCAACCCGGACGATTGCGCATCCAGTCGGCGGTATCGAAAAACGAATGCAGCAGGCGCTCGCGCAGCGCCTCGGGCAGCCCGACATCATCCATCGCCCACGCCATGCAGCGCAGCCACTGGTCGCGCTCGGACGAGGCGATGGCGAACGGCAGATGACGCGCGCGCAGGCGCGGATGGCCGAAGCGCTCGATGTAGTGGTCCGGTCCGCCAAGCCAGCCGCACAGGAACCAGAACAGCTTGTCGCGCGAGCCGTCCAGCGTCTGCGGGTGCATCGCGCGGATGCCGGCAAACTCGGGCTCGAGGTCCATCAGGTCATAAAAACGGTCGACGAGCTCGCGCACGCGCGCCTCGCCGCCGACGAGTTCGAAGGCCGTGGGCTGCTGCGGCGCTTCGTCGGCTGGATCGGTCATACAGTTCAATCGTTGCGGAAACAGTTGCGAAAACGAAAGTCGGCAAGGTGTGCATGGCGCCAGGCCGGGAAAGCTCGCATTTTCGCATGGCCGCGCAGGCTGCGCGCGCGCCGCTCCTGCCTGCGCCGTGCTCGCCGCTATGCCTGCCGCCGCGCCCGCCGAAGGACTCTCGATGATGAGCGTCTAGCGCGCTCGCGCCCACACCCGCATGGCCTCGTCGATGGTGAGCGCCACCCTTTCGCCCTCACGCAGCGCCGTGTCGCTGCGCGCGATCACCACCGGTCCCGCCTGCGTGCGCACGCTTGAGAGATACACGTCGCCCGCGCCCTGCGCGCCCACGCGATGCCGCACCACCGTAGTCTCCTCCACGGCGCCGCCCGCCGCGGGCTCGCTCGTCCAGTCCGCCGCGCCACAACGCGGGCGCGGGCAGCGGTAGCGCGCCGGAAAAAGGGCCTCGCCGCACGCATTGCAGCGCGGGATCACCAGAACCGTCTCGCTCATGCCTGCCTCCTTTCGAGCACCACGGCGTTCGCGCACATGCCGTAGCGATACTGCACCATGCCGTAGCCGCTCACGAGCGCGAGCCGCGCCTCGCGCACCTGACGCGCGCCCGCCGCGCCCTGCAATTGCCGGATCGCTTCCACGAGCCCGTGCATGCCGCCCGCCGCGCCCGCCTGCCCGGCCGAGAGCTGTCCGCCCGAGGTGTTCACCGGCAGCTCGCGTGACGCGATACGCGCAATCAGCGCGCGCAGGTCGCCGTCTGGCGCAAAACCGAGATCGGCGAGCTGGATCAGCGACATCACCGGATAGTCGTCGTAGACCGAGATCACGTCGATGTCGGCTGGCGCGGCCTCGGCTTGGGTCCAGAGCGTGCCCGCAAGCGCCGCGAGGCCGGTCTCCAGACCGTCGCCCATCTGATGATCGGGGTTGTAGCGGCATTGCAGCGCGCGCACGTGGAGCGGCGCGTTCGCCGCTTCGCTCCGCGTTTTCACGAGATCCGCGCGCGCCACCACGATGGCATTCGCGCCGCACACCACGGGCACGCAATCGAAGCGCCCGAGCGGGTCGGCAACGCGCGGCGCCGCGAGGTACTCGTCGAGCGTGAGCGGCGTGCGATACACCGCGTCCGGATTGAGCCCGGCCCACTCGCGCTGCGCCACGCACAACGCGCTGTAATCGCGCGCCTGCAGCCCGTAGCGCCGCGCGTGGCGCTGCGTGAGCATCGCGAAGAGGCTGTTCGGCCCGCCGTTCTCGAGCGGCCGCAGATACGTGCGCGTCGTGAGGTTGTAGTGCTCGATCAGTTGCCGGAAATCGGCGGCCTCGAAGCGGTCGCCGGACAGCAGCACGATCACCGAGGCGTCGCCGTGCTGCACCGCGCGAATCGCGTGCTGCAGCATGTTGATCGCGCTTGCGCCGCCGTGGCAGTCGTCCATGCACCAGCGCGGGCTGATGCCCAGCCGCCAGGCCATGTCGATCGCATGATCGGGCGCGAGCGTGAACGACGCCACGCCAACACCGTCCACTTCGCGCGCATCGAACCCCGATTGCTCGAGCGCGAGCGCAAACGCCTGGGCGAGCAAATCGCCCGTCGTGTGCTCCGGCGCCTGGCGGCGGTACGGCACTTCCACGCCGCAGACAACGGCAGCGCCATCGAAATCAGATTGCATGTCCCCTCCTCGCACGGCATGCCGCCGCGCGTGTCCTGTCCGTATTCATCTTGCCTCGACCCCTTCGCAGTTTCCCGCCGTGCTCACCTGCATCTCCGCCTGCTCCGATGGTTCACGGTGCACCGCCTCGGGCGCACCCGCCTTGACAGCCGGTTTTTTTCATTATCCAATAAAACACATGAATTTTCATATTTTCGAATCTAAAGGGTTTACGCGCAGGTTTGCACACAGACAGCCTTCCCGACGCGTCAATCCCGCCGATCGAGACATGTAGCCCCACATCGCCATGCACGCCAGACACCGCAGCGTCCGGTCCCGTGAATCGCTCAGGAGACACCTCATGACAGCTTTCATGACACCCCGGACATCGCTCGGCCGCGCCGCCGCCCAAGGAGCCTCGCGATGAGCGCCGCGCCCGTCACCGATGCCTTCGACGTTATCGTCGAGGCCATGGAGCCGCTCACGTCGCACGTCACGGCCTTTCGTCTGCGCGCCGCCGATGGCCGCGCCCTGCCCGGCTTCACCGCAGGCGCGCATATTCGCGTGCAAGTGGGCGGCGACGGCAATGATTGGCGCGCCTATTCGCTCGTCAATCTCGCGTCCGATGCCTGCACCGCATGCGAGCAGGCTCCCGATTGCTATCTGATCGCCGTGCGCCGCGAAGACACGGGCGCGGGCGGTTCGCTGTGGATGCACACGCAAGTGCGCGCCGGCGATACGCTGCGCATCGCCCCGCCGGTCAACGCGTTCGCACTCGAAGCGGATGCCGCCAGCGCCGACGCCGTGCTGATCGCGGGCGGCATCGGCATCACGCCGATCGCCTCGATGGCCGCCGCGCTCGCCGCGCGCGCGTCCCGCTACGCGTTGCACTACACCGGGCGCTCGATCTCGCAACTTGCCTTCGTCGACGCATTGCGCGCGCTCGCGGGCGAGCACCTGCACCTCTATGGCGACGACGAAGCCAGCGAAGCCCAGCGCTTCGATCTCGCACGCCTGTTCACCACGCTCACGCCGGGCCAGCCGCTCTATGTGTGCGGCCCGCAAGGCCTGATCGACGCGGTCATCGCGCTCGCCACCGAACGCGGCTGGCCGCGCGAGCGCATCCGCTCCGAGCTGTTCGCGACCGCGGCGCCCCAGGCTGGCGACGCCGCGTTCGAAGTCGAGCTACGCCAGAGCGGCGTGACGCTCACCGTGGCCCCCGCGCAGACGATCCTCGACGCCATGCTCGACGCCGGACTCGATCCGCTCTACGACTGCAAGCGCGGCGAATGCGGCGTGTGCCAGGTAGGCGTGATTGAAGGCGATGTCGATCATCGCGATTACTGCCTCAGCGTTGCCGAAAAGTGCTCGGGCAACGTGATGCATATCTGCGTGTCGCGCGCCCGTGCGGGTCGCCTCGTGATCGACGCATAGGCACGCGCCCCAACACAACGCACCGCACCGCACCGCACGCCAACGTATAAACATACAAACGCACCAAGCCCCAGCCAAGGAGCCCCGTCATGCCCCGCTATCGCGAAGACGCCGCAGCACTCGCCGCGCTCGTCGAGCCGGACCAGGTTCACCGCGACGTCTATCTGGATCAGGAAGTATTCGACCTCGAAATGGAGCGGCTCTTTCACCGCACCTGGGTCTATCTCGGCCACACGAGCCAGGTGCCCAACACCGGCGACTATCTCACCGTCGACATCGCCAAAGAGCCGCTCGTAATGGTGCGCCAGGCCGATGGCAGCGTGCGCGTGCTGAAGAACCGCTGCGCGCACAAAGGCGCGAAGCTCGTGAGCGCGCCCAACGGCAACACCGGCAAATTCTTCCGCTGTCCTTATCATGCGTGGACCTACAAGACCGATGGCAAGCCGCTCGCAATCCCGCTGAAGAACGGCTATGAAGGTACGCGCATGAGCGAGTGCCCCTCGGGACAGGGCCTCACCGCCGTCGCCAACGTTCAGACGTATCGCGGCTTCGTGTTCGTGCGGCTGTCCGACGAAGGCCCGTCGTTCAGCGAATATTTCGGCGACTCGCTCTCGTCCATCGACAACATGGCCGACCGCTCGCCCGAAGGCGAGCTGGAGATCGCGGGCGGCTGCCTGCGCTACGTGCACAACTGCAACTGGAAGATGTTCGTCGAGAACCTCAACGACACGATGCATCCGATGGTGGCGCACGAGTCGTCGGCAGGCACGGCGAAAAAGCTCTGGGACGGCAAGAGCGCCGACGAACCGAAACCCATGGCGATCGAGCAGTTCGTGCCGTTCGTGTCCGACTACGCGTTCTTCGACGGCATGGGCGTGCGCGTCTTCGAGAACGGGCACAGCTACACGGGCGTGAACTTCTCGATCCATTCGAGCTATTCGGCGCTGCCCGAATACGAGCAGCAACTGGCCGCCGCCTGGGGCGAGGAGAAGGCCAGGCAGGTGCTCGGCACCGCGCGCCACAACACGGTCTACTACCCGAGCCTCACGATCAAGGGCGCGATTCAGGCGATTCGCGTGGTGCGCCCCATCGCGCCGGACAAGACCGTAATCGAGTCGTGGACCTTCCGCCTGAAGGGCGCGCCCGAGGTGCTGCTGCAACGCACGCTCACGTATTCGCGCCTCATCAACTCGCCGATGTCGGTGGTGGGTCACGACGACCTGCACGCCTACCGCGCGATCCAGGAAGGGCTCGCCGCGAACGGCAACGCATGGGTGAGCCTGCACCGCGACTATCGCGCCGACGAGGCGCAAGCACCGGAGCTCACCGTCAACGGCACGAGCGAGATCTCGATGCGCAACCAGTTCCGTGCATGGGCGCGCTACATGGCGCCGCAAGCGTTGAAATGATCCCGAGGACACAAGTGATGACCCCAGTGATGACCCCTGCGATGCCTCCATCGATCGACAATGCCCTGCGAGAGACGCTGATCGACTTCGTCTACCGCGAGGCGCGCCTCATCGACGAAAAGCAGCTCGACGCATGGTACGAGCTGTTCACCGAAGACGGCCTCTACTGGATTCCGCTCGCGCCCGATCAGCGCGACGGACTCAATCACGCCTCGCTGATGTACGAGGACCGCCTGCTGCTCCAGTTGCGCATCGAGCGCCTGAAGCAGCCGCGCGCCTTCTCGCAGCAGCCCGAGAGCCGCTGCCAGCACGTGCTGCAACGCCCCGAGATCGAGTCGGCCGGCGCCGATGGCTATCGCACGCGCACACCGTTCTTCTACGCCGAGGTACGCGGCGACGAGCAACTCGTCTTCACGGGCGTCGTGCGCCATCACCTCGTCGAGGAAGACGGCGCGCTGCGCATTCGCGAAAAGCGCATCGACCTGCTCAATTGCGAAGCGGCGCTGCCGTCGGTCCAGCTCTTCATGTGAGGCACGCGGTGAACCACGAACAACGCCATTCCGCTCCGTTGCCTTACGCGTCCGTTTACGCGGCTTTTGCAGCAAGCGCCGAGCGCTATCCAGATCACGACTTTCTCGTCGTTCTGCCGGAGACCGCGCAGATCTACGGCATCGACGCGCAAACGCTGCGTTACGGCGAGGCGCTCGCACGCGTGGACGCGCTCGCCGCACGCTACCGCGCTGCGGGCTTCGGGCCGGGCCATCGCGCGGGCCTGATGCTGGAGAACCGGCCCGCGTTCTTCCTGCACTGGCTCGCGCTGAACGCACTCGGCGCCTCGGTCGTGCCGCTCTCCACCGAACTGCGCGCCGCCGAGCTCGAATACATCACGGGCCATAGCGAGCTCGATCTCGCCATTGCGCCCGCCGCGCGTCACGCCGATCTGCACGCGGCAGCGCTTGCCGCGCAACGCAGCGTCGCGATCTGCGATGCAGATGCCGATGCCGATGCCGATGCCGATAGGCAAGCGATCCCGCGCGCCGCCAACGCACCGCACGCGCGCACGCCCGATGCCGATACCGAATGCGCCCTGCTCTACACCTCGGGCACGACGGGCCGCCCGAAGGCCTGCGTGCTGCCCAACGAATACTTTCTGCTCGCGGGCCTCTGGTACAACCGCATCGGTGGCCTGTGCACATTGCGCCCCGGCGTCGAGCGCCTCATCACGCCGCTGCCGATGACGCACATGAACGCGATGGCGTACTCGACCATGGCGATGATCCTCGCGGGCGGCGCCATCGTCGCGCTCGACCGCTTTCATCCGCGTAGCTGGTGGGACAGCGTGCGCGCCTCGCGCGCGACCGTGATCCACTATCTCGGCGTGATGCCGGCCATGCTGCTCGGGGCGCCGGAAAGCGCGAACGACGGCGACCACGCGGTGCGCTTCGGCTTTGGCGCCGGCGTCGACAAGACCTTGCACGCGCCCTTCGAAACGCGCTTCGGCATCCCGCTGCTCGAAGCCTGGGCGATGACCGAAACCGGCGCGGGCGCCGTGGTGATCGCCAACCGCGAGCCGCGCAACATCGGCCGGTCGTGCTTCGGCAAGCCCGAGGCGGCGCTGGAGGTGCGCATCGTCGGCGACAATGGCCAGCCGGCGCCGACGGGCGAACCTGGCGAGTTGCTCGTGCGCGTGAGCGGCGACTATCCGCGCCGGGGTTTCTTCCGCGAATATCTCAAGGATGCCGAAGCAACGGCGTCGGCGTGGGAAGGCGGCTGGTTCCATACCGGCGACATCGTGAAGCAAGACGCCGACGGCCAGATGTACTTCATCGACCGCAAGAAGAACGTGATTCGCCGCAGCGGCGAGAACATCTCGGCAGTCGAGGTCGAGAGCGTGCTGCGCAAGCATCCGTGCGTAGCCGACGTGGCCGTCGCGGCCACCCCCGATGCGGTGCGCGGCGACGAAGTGCTCGCCTGCATCGTCTTGCGCGAGCCGCTGCGCGGCGCCGAACGTGCCGAACGTGCCGCCGAGCTCGTGCAGCTCTGCCTCGCGCAACTCGCTTATTTCAAGGCGCCCGGCTATGTCGCGTTCGTCGATGCGCTGCCGCTGACCGGCACGCAGAAGGTCCAGCGCGCCGCGCTCAAGGACCTCGCGCGCACGCTGCCCGGCATGCCGTGTTGTATCGATACGCGCGCTATGAAGAAACGGCAGGATTGAGAGAATTGATGTTGGTTTTTTTGTTGTGGTTCCTTCGCGTTTCCTTGTGTTCGTGTCGGTCTATTAGCGTTGCCCCTGTGCGGGGCGGCCCCTACTTTTCTTTGCAGCCGCAAAGAAAAGCAACCGTATTGGAAGTCAAGCGTCGCGGGTGTTCCAGGGAGTTGAATTGTGGATCATGGCGTTAAGCATGGTGAGCAGTTTGCGCATGCAGGCGGTGATGGCGACCTTGAA
>NZ_JAKLJA010000043.1 GCF_022213065.1 Paraburkholderia tagetis | reverse complement strand
TACTGCTCGCTTACGCGTGGAATTCGCGCTCGGGTGTGCGTGGAATTCGCGCTCGGGTCATCGTGGAATCGGTGCTCGGGTCGCCGTGGAATTCGCGCTCGAGTACGCGTGGAATATGCAGACTTCGCAACTAATCTGCGTTTAAGGTATGCACAATACGCACCTTCAATCTTCCGGTGAAGTAATGGCCGTATCGGCATAGATCATTCATTGTTTTGAATCATGAAGTGACCGCCATTGATTTTTGAATTCTGTTTTGAGATGGGGGACGTGTTAAGTATTGTTGTTTGAGCGAAGCGGAAACAGATCAAGAACCAAACAATGAGCGCAAGCTTCCATACCAGCACCCAGCGAGACCCGGAGACCACGGCACACGACGCATTCGCGCAAACCAATACGCATGAGCGTATAGATCTGCTACACCTCGACCACGGTCTAGCCGCAATCGACCTGCTGCTTGGCAAGCAGATCGACGCCGTGCTCCACCACCCCGCTTTCCAGGCGATCGAATCAGCGTGGCGTGGTCTACAGTTCCTGGTCGAGCGCACGGATTTTCGCCGTAACGTGCGTATCGAAGTACTCGACGTTTCAAAGGAAACATTGCGGCAGGACTTCGAGGATACGTCCGAACTCATCCAGAGCGGCCTGTTCCTCCATACCTACACTCAGGAATACGACACGCCGGGCGCGTACCCCATCGCTGCGGTCATCGCGAACTACGAGTTCGACGCCGGCGCGCCCGACATTGCGCTGCTGCGCAATCTGTCGAAGGTAGCAGCGGCGGCGCACATGCCGTTTATCGGCGCGGTCTCGCCTGCATTCTTCGGGAAAATGTGCATGGAGGAAGTGGCCGGCATACGCGATCTTCCCGGCTACTTCGAGCGCGCAATCTACCTCAAATGGAAGGCATTTCGTGAAACGGAGGATGCCCGCTACGTCGGGCTCACGCTGCCCCGGTTTCTCGCGCGCCTGCCATATAGTCCCGACACGAATCCCGTGCACGCTTTCAGCTACACCGAGGATGTGCGCGGAGGCGGAAGTAGCGCGTTCGTGTGGGCGAACGCGGCGTTTGCCTTCGCGGTGAATCTCGTGAGAAGTTTCGTGCGCAATGGATGGTGCCTGCAGATCCGTGGCCCCCAGGCTGGCGGTGTGATCCGCGATCTTCCGGTCCACCTTTACGATCTCGATACCGGGCATCTGGGCAAGATTGCCACCGACGCGCTCATTGCTGAAACCCGCGAATTCGAATTTGCCGAGCTAGGCCTCATTGCGCTCTCGTACACCAGCAATCACGACTACGCGTGCTTCTATTCCGCACATTCGACGCAGAAGCCAGCCGTCTTCGAAACGCGCGACGCAACAGCCAACAGCCGCATCAATGCGCGCCTTCCGTACATCTTCCTGCTCTCGCGAATTGCGCATCACCTGAAGATGATCCAACGCGAAAACATTGGCACCACGAAGGATCGCAGGCTACTTGAACTCGAACTGAACGCCTGGATACGGTCGCTCGTGACGGTCATGACGAAACCTGGCGACGACCTTCAGGCGTCGCACCCGCTGCGCGAAGCCCGCGTCGTGGTGGAAGACATTGAAGACAATCCGGGCGTATTTCGTATCGCGCTCTTCATTGTTCCGCACTTCCAGATCGAGGGCATGGATGTGAGCCTGTCACTACTGTCCCAGATGCCAAAGGCCAGGCGTTGAACCCTGCCTATTCTCCTTACCTTAATCCGGACCACTAACAACGATGAAGATAACGAAGCCCCTGTGGGCGCGAGGCATTTTCATGACGCCGCAGCATTTTCAGCAGCAGGCGCTCTGGGAACAGTTTTCCAACGACCGGATTGCCCGTATTGCGAGTCCCGACGCCTGGGGGGTGATCGATGTCGCACTGGACACGCAGGCGCTCACCGTCGATCGGCTGCAACTTTCGAGGCTGACGGCTCGTCTGCGCGACGGCACGCTCATCGACAGCGAAACCGCTGACTGGCTGCCCAGCGCGCGCAGTCTGGCGGACGTGCCGGCCAATGTGGAAGCGGTCACGGTACTCGCCGGCGTGGCGCTTGTCGACCCGCAGGGCCGCAACTGCGTGGAGCCCGGAGAGAAGCCGGCGCGCCCGCGGCGCGTAACCCGCGAATTTCTTCATGTCGTCGACATCAACGGAGAGGGGAAGGAGGAAATCAGTGTCGAGCGCCAGGTGGTGGCGCTGTTGTTCGATTTCGAGCAGGCGAGCGACTACGTCACCTGTCCCGTTACACGCCTCGTGCGCACACCGCAAGGTCGCTTCGAACAGGACGAAGCGTTTGTGCCGCCGTGTCTTTTCCTTTCGGCAAGCACGCGTCTCACGCAACGCATACGGCGTGTTTCGGAGATTCTCACCGCCAAGAGCGCGAGCCTCGCGGTGCGCCGCAAGGAGCGCTCGGACCAGATCGCGGATTTTGCGGTATCCGATGTGGCGCTCTTCTGGCTGCTGCACTCGGTGAACAGCACATGGCCGGAACTGGCACGTCTCGCCCAGGCGCCCGAGCAGCATCCGGAACGGCTTTACGCCGTGCTCGCGCGCCTCGCTGGTTCGCTTCTCACGTTTTCGACCACTGAAACGTTGCAGGCCATCCCCGCATACGCCCATCGCACACCCGAGCCCGTGTTTGCGGAACTCGAATCGCTGATCCGCGCACTGCTCGATGCCGTGATTCCTTCGCGGGTCGTACCCATCACACTGGAGCGCCTGCGTACCTCGATGTGGCGTGGTCAGATCAACGACGAGCGTCTCACCGACAACGTCGACTACTACCTGTCGGTGCGCGCGTCGATGCCAGCTCACGCGCTACTTGAGCAGTTGCCCGCGCTGTGCAAGATGGGGGCGCCCGACGAGGTCGAACATGTCGTCAATTCCGCGCTGACCGGTATCACGCTGCGGCCGGTATCGCGTTTGCCCGCCGCGATTCCCGTGCGGATCGAAAACCAGTATTTCGCGGTGGACAGTTCGGATCCGGCGTTCGCGCGGATGATCGCCGCGCGTGCCTGCCAGATCTATCTGCCTGCGTCGATTCCCGAGGCCGAGCTTGAACTCTATGCGGTACTGCCGTCATGAAGACCATCGCTGAACAACTGCCTCCGGACCTTCTGCCTGTGGCGCTGCGCGATACCGCCCGCACCGTCATGGCACTGCGCAGCAACGACCCTCCAGCGCTTGACGATCTGCGCAGGGACGCCGATGCCCAGATCATCGGTCTACGTGAAGAACTGCGGCGGCGTGGCTACCCTCGCGATGTGATCGACGACGCGCTCTATGCACAATGCGCGCTGCTCGACGAAGCGGCCCTCAACGGGCTCGGCCCGCAGGCGCGCGATGTGTGGGAACGTGAGCCTCTGCAAGTGCGGGTATTCAGCCGCAACGATGCGGGCGAGGAAGTGCTCAGGCGGATTGACCGGCGACTGCATGAAACGGGGCCTGTGCTGCCCTTGCTCGGCATCTTCGCTGCTGTACTCGCACTGGGATTCAAGGGCCGTTTCGGCCTGAATGAGGCTGAAGCGCGCACGCAGCTCGTCCAGGCGATTGACGAACGTCTTGCGCGCGCCACGGCCGGAACCGATCCGGACCCGTCGAGCCCGGTCGTGGTGAATCCGTCCCGCCCTCGCAGACGTCCCTTGCCACCGCCCACGTGGTTGCTCATTGCGGGCATCGCTGCGGGGCTCGTCTGGCTGGCCATCGAGCGCTGGATGTTGTCGTCGATCGCCGGCATGGCACATTGAGGCAATCATGCGCACAGGACCCGGACTTTTCGAACGGATCACGGGGCATTTTGCCGACGGATCAAGCGTGAGCGACTTCATGCCGGAGGAACAGACGTTCCTCTCGGTACGGGACAACATCGAGCGCATTCTGAACAGCCGCCGCCGCTCGCTTGCGCACCTGCCTGACTTCGGGCTCGACGATTTGTCGGAAATCTACCGGCATCTGCCGTCGTCAACGCACCGGCTTCGGCATGCCATCGAGTCGACATTGCTTAAATACGAGCCGCGCCTGAGGGCGGTCGAAATCGAAGTGCATACCCGGGAACCCGGCATGACCATCGGCTTCACGATGGCTTGCCACCTGCATCATGAAGGGCTCGTGCGCTTCGACACCGTGTTCACTCCGGACGGCAAAACCCGCCTGAAGTTGCTGCAAGCGGCACTCGACCGGTATTGACGCGCTCGTCGTCGCACTCGCCGCGCACCGCGCGGCGTTCCCCTCACTCCGCCCCACGCCGCTCGTGACTCGGCGCATGACCGAACTGCACCCGATACGCCTTGCTGAAATGGCACGGCGAATTGAACCCGCAAATCGCGGTCACGCGTGAGATCGACGCGTCGGTCGTGCGCAGCAGTTCACGCGCACGCTTCAGGCGCAGCGTGAGGTAATAATGCGTGGGCGACACGTTCAGATAAGCCTTGAACATGCGCTGCAAATGCCGCTGCGAGAGCCGCACGAGCCGCGCAAGCTCCTCCAGCGAAAGCGGCTCGCGAATATTGGCCTCCATCAGCCGCACGACCTCGACCAGTTCCGCGCGCGAGAAGCCCACGCGTGCGTCCACGGGAATCGGCTGCAAATCGGTCGCACTGCGAATGCGCTCCAGAATGAACTGCTCCGAGACCTTCGCGGCAAGCTGGTTGCCAAAGCGCGCGCCCACGAGGTCGAGCATCAAGTCCAGTGGCGCCGTGCCGCCCGTGCAGGTCAACCGGTCGCGGTCGACCACGAACAGTTCGTCGGCGAATTGCACGTGCGGAAAGGCTTCGTGCAGCGAGGAAAGATTCTCCCAGTGCACCACGCAGCGGTAGCCGTCGAGCAGCCCGGTCGCCATCAGCGCATAGGCGCCCGTACAGATGCCGCCGAGCGGAATACCCTGCTGCGCGAATCCGTGAAGCGCGGCGCGCACGTTATCGTCCACGGCTTCCTGAATGTGGATGCCGCCGCAGACGATCATCACATCGGGAAGATCGTCCGGGTCCGGCGCCTGGGCCGGGCGCACCGAAATCCCGTTGCTCGCGCGTGCGGGCGCACCGTCGAGCGTGTAGACCGACCAGCGATAGAGATCGCCGCGGCCGACATAGTTGGCCATGCGCAGAACTTCGACGGCGTTCGAAAACGCGATCATCGAAAAATTCGGCAAGGTAAGGAACCCAAAATGTTGCAGCGAGGAGGCCGGCCTGGAGAGTTCGACGGCCTCGGCGGTGCCGGATGTCACATTGCGCCCCTATGGAGACAAACCTGCACAGACTGAGAATAAAGAACCGGCCCGCCGATGCGAGCCGGTTCACCTGACAAGGAAGCCGCGCTTACCGCAAGCGGCCCGGCACTCAGGCCTGCGCGACTACGGCACGCGGACGAAAGATCTGCTTGAAGCCCGAGAACAGCGGTGCCTTCGCGGCGCCCGGCGAGCGGCCGAAGCTCTCCGTGATGCGGTCGAGAATGATGGCGAGCAGCACCACCGAAAGACCGCTCTCGAAGCCGAGGCCGATGTCGAGCCGCTGGATGCTCGCGAGCACGTCGTTGCCGAGGCCGCCCGCGCCCACCATCGAGGCGATGATCACCATCGAAAGCGCCATCATGATCGTCTGGTTCACGCCCTGCATGATCGAGGGCAGCGCGTTGGGGAACTGCACCTTGTAGAGCAGTTGCCACGGCGTGCAGCCGAAGGCTTGACCCGCTTCCACGATCTCGCGGTTCACGTGCTTGATGCCGAGGCTCGTGAGACGCACGGCGGGCGGCATGGCGAAGATCACCGTCGAGAGAATGCCGGGCACGCGGCCCAGACCGAACAGCATCGCGGCCGGAATCAGGTAGACGAAGGCCGGCATCGTCTGCATCAGGTCGAGAATCGGCCGCACGATGGTGTACACGAGCTTGTTCTTCGCGGTCCAGATGCCGAGCGGGATGCCCAGCACGAGGCTAATGAGCGTGGACGAAAGCGTGAGCCCCAAGGTGACGATCATCTGGTCCCAGAAGCCTGTCGCGTAGATGAGCAGCAGCGAGCCCGTGGCAAACATCGCGAAGCGCCAGCCCACGCGCCACAGGCCGAGCGAAATGAAGAACGCCATCATCGCCCACATGGGCACGGCCTGGAGGCCATGCTCGATGAGCCTCGCAAAGCTCTCGATCGTCTGACCAATGGCATCGAACGTATTGGCATCGTGGTCGAGCAGATAATGAACCGACTGATCGACCCATTGGCCGAGTGGAATGATCTCAGACATGGGCACCCCTGTTGCGCGTAATGACCTTGAGAACAGCGGCCTGATCGATGGAACCGCAATAGCGGCCTTCATCGTCGACCACCGGCAATGCGGTGTTAGTCGCGCAAACGCGCGAAACGACCTGTTCGAGCGGCGCGCCGCGCGAAATGCATTCGACCTGGCGCAATGACGGCTGGTCCACGCCAATCGCGTCGCGCGTGACGAAACCGCTGATGCGGCGTTGCGCATCCAGCACGAACGCATATTCGTTGCTGCCGTTCAGCGACGCGGCAACGCTGGTCTTGTCCAGCGTGCGAATGAGCGGCACCGCTTCGCGCTGCATCAGATCGCCGGCGGTGAGATAGCGGCTCGTATCCACGCCGTCGAAGAACGCGCGCACGTAGTCATCGGCAGGATTGCTGATGATTTCCTGCGGGGTGCCGACCTGCACGATGCGGCCGCCCTCCATGATGGCGATGCGGGTGCCAATGCGCAGCGCCTCTTCCAGATCGTGCGAAACGAACATGATCGTGCGGCGCTGCTCCTTTTGCAGTTGCAGCAACACGTTTTGCATCTCCTTGCGCTTGAGCGGATCGAGCGCGGAAAACGCCTCGTCCATGATCATGAGCGAAGGATTGACGGAAAGCGCGCGCGCGAGACCCACACGCTGCTGCATGCCGCCGGAAAGCTCGGCGGGCAGCTTGTGCGCGAACTGCGCGAGACCGACCTGTTCGAGCACCGTGAGCGCGCGTTGCTCGCGCTCCTTGCGCCCCACGCCCGCGACTTCGAGACCGAAGGCCGCATTCGAGAGCACCGTGCGTTGGGGCATGAGTGCGAACGACTGGAACACCATGCTCATGTCGGTGCGGCGCAGCGAAACCAGCTCACGCTTTTTCACGGCAGCGATGTCACGGCCGTCGATCACGACCTTGCCCGCGGTGGGCTCGACGAGACGATTGATGAGACGAATCAGCGTGGACTTACCGGAGCCCGAGAGCCCCATCAGCACGAAAATCTCGCCTGCGTTCACCGAGAACGAGGCATTGTTCACGCCAAGCACATAACCGGTTTTCGCGAACATTTCGTCCTTGGTGGCACCGCTCGAGAGCAACTCGCGCGCCACTTTCGGATTGGGTCCGAAAACCTTGCATAGTCCATCGACTACGATCTTTGGGGATTCCATCGACTCCATCTCCTCGTCATGCAGGCGCCGGCCCGCTTCGTGTATCTACATGGTTGCCAGAAAAAACCCCGTCGGGATGGCTATTTGCGACAGGCGCTTATGCAAAAACGACACGACGGTTTGGGGGCCTTTCTTGATGCTTGCGCGCTGTGCGTGGGTCGTTGGTTGGGCGCACCTTTACGGTGCGGTGGTGGGTTATTTGGTGGTGCTTTTAGGGGTTATTGCGGATTATTGTGTGGGGCGTTTTCTTGTTGTTGCTTTGTTGGGCGTTGCCTTGTTGCGCGCTGCCTTGTTGGCATTTCCCTGTTGGCATTTCCTTGTATTCGTGTCGGTCTATTAGCGTTGCCCCTGTGCGGGGCGGCACCTACTTTTCTTTGCAGCCGCAAAGAAAAGTAGGCAAAAGAAAGCGGCTCAAACCGCCAGTGTGACGCAGTGCACCCCTTGCCTGTGATCGAAGTGGTTCCGGAGCATCCGTCACCCCGCACCTTCAACGGTAGTGACAAAGGAGTCATTCATCCCGCTGCTCGCTACGCGCGCAGCGGTCGGGTATGCAAAGGAAACCGAAGGTGCTGATGAACGAGCAAGAATGCATGCGCCCTATCGATGCGCATGCGCCCCACTGGTTTGGGGTTATGCCCCACGGGGCGCGTAGCGCCGCCGGAGGAATGAGCCCTTTGTCACTTCGTTGTACGGCGCGTGATGACAGACGCTCCGGAACCGCTCCGATAATGGGCAAGTGGTCCACTGCGTCACACTAGCGGTGTGAGCGGCTTTCTTTTGCCTACTTTTCTTTGCCGCTGCAAAGAAAAGTAGGTGCCGCCCCGCACAGGGGCAACGCTGATAGACCGACACGAATACAAGGAAATGCCAACAAGGAAATACCAACAAGGCAACGCCCAACAAAAAATCACAGCGCGACACGCGGCACGCAAACCACCATGCGCCCCGCGCGCCACCCCAATCTACAGGCCTTCAAGCGCCCTCACTGCGCCGCCTGCGCCCAATCATTCACACGCTCGCCATGCGCGGCAATCCACGTATCCGCAGCAGCCTCAGGCTTCGCCCCATTCTGGATAGCCAGCATCACGCTATCGATCTCACCCGGCTTCCACTGAAACTTCTTAAGAAACGACACCACAGGCGGCGCCTTCTTCTCAAGATCCGGATTCACGACACTATCCACGTGCTCGGCCGCGCCATAGACGTCCTTGGGGTCCTCCAGGAAGCGCAGCTTGTACTTCGCGAACATCCAGTGCGGCGTCCAGCCGGTCACGATCACCGGCTTCTTCGCATTGACGTCACGCGCCAATTCAGCCGTCATGGCGCTGCCCGAGCTGGGCATGACCGTGTAATCGAGCCCATATTGCTTCACCGCTTCGTCGGTCTTTCTCATCACGCCCGCACCCGCGTCGATGCCAACGATACGCCCACCAAACGCACCCTTCTGCGCGTTAAGGTCGCCGATGCTCTTGGCAGTCACGTAGTCGGGCACCACGAGGCCGATCTTCGCGCCGGGGAAGTTCGTACCGAGGTCGACCACCTTGTCCTTGAACTGCGCCCAGTAAGCACCTTGCGTGACCGGCAGCCAGGCGGAAAGCGTCGCGTCGAGGTCGCCGCGCGCCACGCCCTGCCACATGATGCCCGCAGCCACCGGCACGAGCTGCACCTGGTAGCCGTAGCGCTTCTCGATGATGCGCGCCGCCACGTTCGAGGTGGCCACGCTATCGTCCCATCCTTCTACATAACCGATCTTCAACGTCGGCTTGCCATCGGCGAATGCCGATCCGCTCAACGTCACCATCGCCGACACCATGCCGGTCCACAACAGTTTTTGCAGCAGCTTCACGGTTGTCTCCTCAAATATGGGCAAACATGCCCAGTGCGTATCCAGAATCCCCCGCCACTATTTATTGTTATCGTCGATTTTCGACGCGATCTTGTCGTTCTGCGACATGCGCACAGGCGACAAGCGCGTCTGCTACATGCGCCCGGGCGAGGTGGGCGCGTAGTCCTTTGCCATGCGTTATTTGTCGATGACGAGATCGGACAGCGGCTTCGAGCAGCACATCAGCGCCATGCCCTGATCGATTTCACGCTGGCGAATACCGCCCTTATGATTCATCTGCACCTGCCCCGATACGAGCTTGACCTTGCAGGTGCCGCACATGCCTTGTGCGCACGACGAAGGCAGTCGCACGCCGGCCTGGCGCGCGGCGTCCAGCACGTGCTGGTTCGTGCCGCACTGGATCTCGCGGTTGCTCTTCGCGAATGTGACCTTGAACGTGGCGGTTTCCGCGCCCGCTTCACTTCCCGCTTCCCCGTCCGCTTGCGCCGGGGCTTCGGCGAGCGCCTCTCCCTCGCCAGCGTTCAGCGTCTCGAACGAGAAGCTCTCTTCGTGATACTGCTTGCGCTGGAATCCGGCCTCGTCGAGCAGGTCGCGCACGGCCTTCATATACGGCGCGGGTCCGCACACGAAAATCTCGCGCTCCATGAAGTCCGGCGCAATCAGCTTCAAAAGCGGCAGCGTGAGAAAGCCGGTCACGCCGGGCCACGCGGTGCGCGCGCCCAGCCGTTCGCAAACGAACGACGTGCGGAAATGCGTGTGGCTCGCGGCAATCAGTTCGAGCTCGCGCGCGAAGATGATGTCGTCGGGCGTGCGTGCGCTATGCACGAACACGATGTCGCGATCTTCCGCGAGATCGTGATGCGCGCGGCTCATCGACATCAGCGGCGTGATGCCGGAGCCCGCCGAAAGAAACAGATACTTGTTCGCCGGATGACGCGCGCAGGTGAATTCGCCACCGGGCCCGAGCACCCGAATCGATGCGCCCGGCTGCAGGTTGTCGTGCAGCCAGTTCGACACCTTGCCGTCCGGCACGCGCTTGACGGTGATGGAGATCGTGTGCGGCCGCGCCGGCGACGACGAAATCGTATAGCAACGATTCACCGGCTCGCCGTCGATTTCCAGTTCGAGCGTGACGAACTGCCCCGGCTCGAACGAAAACGTGCGCCCTTGCGGCGAACGAAAGAAAAAGCTCTTTACGTCGTGCGTTTCCTGCCGCACGTGGCAGCACACAAGCGTTTCTTCTACATCGCTCGTCCAGCGCTCCGGGAGCGTGCCCCAGAAGGCCGGGCGCGTCACCCGGCTGTCCGTGGGATCGAATTGGGCCGCATCTCGCATCATGTCAAACTCCGCTCTACTCGCGCACTAGGTTATGCGCCGATTTTCTCGGCAAGACGGCCGACATACCAGGCCGCGAATTTTTCGACCAGCCCCTCGGTGTACGGCGAGTACGGGCCCGGCTCATAGGCGCTGCTGCCCGCGCCGCGCTGCGAATACTCCACCAGCGTGCGGTCCTGGTCGTTGGTCGCGTTCCAGACGGCCGTGAGATTCGCCACGTCGTAATCGACGCCTTCCACGGCGTCCTGGTGCACGAGCCAGCGCGTGCGCACGAGCGTCTCGCCGGCCGAAAGCGGAATCACCGAGAACGAGACGATGTGGTCGCTCATGAAGTGATGCCACGAGTTCGGCTGCGTCCAGAACGAGAGGCCACCAAGGTCGGCCGTGCGGAACTCGCCCAGCAGCTTCTTCGAAGCCACTTTCGCGTCGAGCGTCTGCGATTCGCCGCTGCGGTCGAGCGGCAGGCGCTGCGTGCGGAAACCCGTAACGTCGAGCAGTTTTTCGACTTCGACCGACGGCAGGTTCATCTCTTCCCACTGCTTCGCGCGCTCCTCGCAGGTGCGCTCGAAAGCGTCCATGCCTTCCGCGTTCGCGGGCGAGCGCTGGTAGCCGAAGCCGTATTCGTAGAGCGAAATCGTGAGTTCGGGGTGGTTCGCGACGCAGTGATAGCACTCGCGATTGTTCTCCA
This sequence comes from Paraburkholderia tagetis, assembly GCF_022213065.1. Classification (GTDB taxonomy): domain Bacteria; phylum Pseudomonadota; class Gammaproteobacteria; order Burkholderiales; family Burkholderiaceae; genus Paraburkholderia; species Paraburkholderia tagetis. The sequence goes on along the minus strand of NZ_JAKLJA010000043.1, from coordinate 41,794 downwards.
TCACGAGCTTCCAGTTGCCCTTCTCGATGATGTCGACCTGCGCGGCCACCTTGCAGTTCGGCAGATCGTGCGGCAGCAGGTACGGCTCCATCGCGGCGCGCAGGTTCGCAAAGTCCGCAGGCGGCTCGTCGGCGAGGCAAATAAAGATCAGGCCTGCCAGGTTCTGCACGTGGACCTGCTTGAGGCTGTGCTTGCAGCGGTCGAACTGCTCGCCCATGTGCTCGGCGAACATCAGCTCGCCGGTCAGGTTGTAGGTCCAGCTGTGATACGGGCAGACGATGTTGCCCACCGTCCCCTTCTGCTCGTTGCACAGGCGCGCGCCGCGGTGGCGGCACACGTTATGGAACGCGCGCACTGCCATGTCGTCGTCGCGCACGATCAGGATCGACTCGCCGGCCAGCTCGACCGTGACGTAGTCGCCCGGCTCCGGAAGTTCCGGCTCCGTGGCCACCTGAATCCAGTGTTGACGGAAAATCGCCTCCATGTCGAGCGCGAAAATCTCTTCGCTGCGATAGAAGGGTGCTTCGAGGCTGTAGCCCGCTTTGCGTCGCTCCACCAGCGCGCGAATGTCTGCCGATACGTTCATCGTGTGCTCCGGATTCTTGATTCCAGGTTCTTGCCGACAGATCAGCAAATTTCAATAATCGATGAGTTGATGCTCGCGCAAATACGCCAGTATCACTTGTGCTTTTTCGACCGAACTCCCGTCAATTACGACGCTCCCGCCACGGCTTTCGGTCGTGATCGCAGAGAGCATTCGGGTATGCCCTGAGCGCTTTTCGGCGGCGGCGAATTTGACGGGTTTGCGCTCGATGGGGCCGACCTTCCAGGCGGCGGCTTCATCGCTCGCAAAGCGCGTGGCGCGCTGGGGCCGGATCGTGCCCGCGCGCAGGCGGGCATACGCGTATTGCGGCTGCGCGCTGGCGAGCGGATGCACGGCGATCACGGCCGGCAGCGTCGTTTCCACGCGGCGGCGCAATCCCTTGGGCAGGAACTGGCGGACCGTCGCGCGGGCGCCTTGCGCGTCCGAACGCACTTCGACGTCCACGGCGCTGCCCACGAGTGGACTGCCCAGCGCCGCGGCCACGCTGTACGGCAGCATGCCGCTGTCGTGAGCGCCCTCGGCGCGCGTGCCGGTCAGCACGAGGTCGTAGCCGCGCACGCGCTCCGCGAGCGCGCGCGCCGCGTCGTCGCCCGGCCCGCAGGCCAGCACTTCGACTTCGCGTGCGCCGAGCGCGAGATATTCTGCGAGCGCGGGATCGTTGGCATCGCCCGCATGCAACACGTCGAGTTGTGCGCCATGCTGCTGTGCGAGCTTGCGGCCGATTTCCAGCGCCTGCGCATCGTTGCGGCTATAGCGCGGCGCGCCGCTCACGGGATGCCGGCCCGCGGAAACCAGCACCGCGATGCGTTGTATCTGTCGTTGAGCGTTCATGCGGCCACTCCTGCGGATTGACGTTGTTCGACGGGTGCCGGCGCTTGCCCGCGCGTCGCGCGCGCGCTCTGCACCTGCTGGATCAGCGCGGCGATGGTTTGCTGCGCGTCGCCCACCACGGTCAGGTTCGCGCGCTTCGCGATTGGCGCGCTGCCGTCCAGATTCACGGCAATCACGTGGCGGCAGTCCTTGATGCCCTGCAAATGCTGCACGGCTCCGGAAATGCCGAACGCGATATACACGCTCGCCTCGACCGTCTTGCCGGTCGCGCCCACCTGCTTGTCGCGCGTGAAATGGCCGTTGTCCACCGCCACGCGGCTCGCGCCGATAGCGGCGCCAAACGCGCCCGCGAGCGTTTCGAACGCAGCAATGTCGGTCACGCCGTTGCCCGCCGAGACGATGAAGTCCGCCTCTTCGAGCGCCACCTGCGCGGCGTCGATTTCCTCGAGACCCAGGTCGCGATACGGTTGCCCGATATCGCCAGCCGGGCGGATGAAGTCGCCCGCGAGCCGTTCGCCCGCGCCCACGAAGGGCAGCTTCGCATCGACTGCGTTGGGTGCGAGCAGAATCACATCGGGCAGCGCGCGCGTTGCAAACGCGCGTTTCGCCTGTTCGTAAGCGCCTACATGCTTCGCGTCGATCTCGACGACATGGGTTGCCACGCTCGCGCCCGCTGCGGCGGCGTAGCGGCGGCCCAGGTCACCGTCACCGGTCGCGTTGTCGGGCACGAACACGTGTTTGGGCGCAAGCGCCGCCGCGCAGGCCTGCAATGCGCGCAGCTCGGTTTCGGGCGCGAACACGCGGCGCTCGAAGCCCGGCAGCTCGATCAGCTTGTCCACGCCGAGCGCGGCCACATCGTCCTTCACTTCGCCGAACACCAGCAGCGCCACTTCAGTTTGCGTGTCGGCCAGCAGCGCCGCAGCGGCAATCGCCTGACACGTATGGTCGTCGAGCGCACCGCGCTCGGCGTGCGCCACCACCAGCATGATTTGCTTCGGATCGCTAACCTGACGCAGCGGCTTCACCGCGCCGCCGCCGTGCGCATGGCCGGTCCAGTGCGCAGCGTTTGCATCCGCGCTGCCGCTCTCGCCGAGCGTGATGCGCCTGAGTCCCGCCGCCGTAATGATGAAGGGGCGGCGCGGATCGATTCGTTTGATCGCGTTCATCGGTTCACTCCAGCGAAGCAGCAACGAGTTCGGCCACGTCGAGCACCTCGGGGCGCGGACCCACGACACCTTCGAGCATCGCCGTGCAATTCGGGCATGCCACGGCCACCACTTCGGCGCCCACTGCCTTCGCATCAGCGATACGGATATCGGGGATGCGCTGCTTGCCCGGGATATCGGTCAGCGGCGCACCGCCGCCACCGCCGCAGCAGCGTCCGCGCATACCGTTGCGCTCCATCTCCACCACCTGAATGCCGATGGTCTTGAGCAGCTTGCGCGGCGCTTCGGTTTCGCCGTTATAGCGGCCGAGATAGCAAGGATCGTGATACGTGGTGCGCTTCTCGCGCAGTGCTTCCACAGCCTTCGGCGCAATCTTGCCGCTTGCCGCCAGTTCCGCGAGGAACGTCGTGTGGTGCAGCACGTCGTAACGCGTGCCGAGCGCGCGATATTCGTTGCGCAGGCTGTGCATCACGTGCGGGTCGGCGCTCACGATGCGCTTGAAATTCAGCGTCGAAAGCGTGCCCATCATTTGCTTGGCCATGCGCTGGAACGTTGCCTCGTCGCCGAGACGGCGCGCCACGTCGCCCGTATCCGTTTCCTGCCCGCCGAGCACGGCATAGCTCACGCCGGCCTTGTTGAGCACCTTCACGAGCGCGCGCAGCGTGCGCTGGTAGCGCATGTCGAACGCACCTTCACCAGCCACCAGCAGCACGTCCACGGGCTTGCCCGGTTGTGCGATGGGGGCGTTCAGGTCGACCGACCAGTCGTAGCGCGCGGCCTTGTCGTAGCCGCCCATCGTGCCGGTCTCGCGCAGGTTCGCGAGCACTTCGGGACCCTTGCCCGGCACCGTGCCATGCACGAGCGTCTGGTTGCGGCGCATGTCGACGATGGCGTCCACGTGCTCGATCAGCATCGGGCACTCCTGCACGCAGGCGCGGCAGGTGGTGCACGACCATAGCGTTTGCGCTTCGATCAGGCCCGAGACGATCGGGCCGTCAGGCGTGCCGCTATGCTGGCCGACCTTGATGCCAGGCGTGGGGCTGCCCGCATAGGCCGAGTCGGTGCCGCCCGCCATGCCCACCACGAGATCCTGAATCAGCTTCTTCGGATTGAGCGGCTGGCCCGAAGCGAATGCGGGGCACGCGGCTTCGCACTTGCCGCACTGCACGCAGGCGTCGAAGCTCAGCAACTGGTTCCAGCGGAATTCCACGGGCTTCGCCACGCCGTATTCCTGGTTCTCGATATCGGGCAGCTTGAGCGCCGTGGGCGGCGTGGCGGTGCCGTTGCCGGTCCAGCCGTCACGCGTGGCGGCGAAACGCTCCTGACGCGGATGGAACGCGAGGTGCAGCAGGCCCGCAATCGCGTGCTTCATGGGGCCGCCGCTGGCCGCGCCAAACGTCATCGCGAACGCGCCCACGCCGATCAGCAGCGCGCAGAGCACCGCGAAGCCACCCGACATCGCGCTGGCCGGCACCACCATGTAGAGCACGAGGCCGAGCGCAAACGAACCGAGCACCCAGGGCAGCGTATTCCACGGGCCTTTGGAAAGACGCGCGGGCACGTTCTTCGCGTGACGGCGACGCCACACGAACACCACGCCAACCAGCATCGCGAGCGCCGCGAGGAAGATCAGCTTGTCGAGCCACGGCGAGTAGATCGCGAGCCCGTAGTTGATGAACACCAGCGCGAGCGCCCCAATCGCGCCGCCTGCGGTCGCAACGTGGGTCTTCGCGATATACGGGTCGCGTGCGACCACGTGGTGCAGATCGACGAAATAGCGCTTCGGAATGCTGAACAGCTTGGTGAAACCGAAGGCGCCGAACGAGCCGGGCGCCGCTGCGCGCCCGACGCGCCAGTAAGCGGCCCGCTTCGCGACGGCGAACACGAGGCCCGCCATCGAGAGCCACAGCAGCGCGGTAATGAGCCAGGTCGGGTTCATGGGTCAGAAGTCCTTCACGAGCCGCAGCGCGTCGTAGATCGCGCCGTGGATGTTGTGCATCGAGATGCAGTCGCCAACGCGGAACAGCAGGAAGCGGCCGTTGCCGAGGTCTTCGGAAAGGCACGGCTGCGCCTCGGAAGCGAACAGCTTGTTCACGTCGAGCTGGCCGCGATTCACCGATTCGTTCTTGAGCTTCCAGTACAGCTCGTCGTTCGGCCGCGTGCCGTTCTCGATCACGACCTGGTCGACCACGCGCTCCTCGAGCTCTTCCGTGTACTCGTTGCGCAGCACGGCGATCTTCTTGCCGTCCTCTTCGTAGACGCGATCGAGCCAGTAGTTCGGCGTCAGCACCGCGCCTTCCGCGTACAGCCGGCGATAGAAGATCGGGAACGTCGTGCCGCCCACGTCGTCCGCCACCTTGACGTCCGGCGTCACGATCTCCACCTTCGAGCCGCGGCTCGCGATGAAGTCGGCCACGCCCGAGCCCGCATGCGTGCTGATGCCGTCATAGACCAGCACATTCTGCTTCGGCTCCACCTTGCCCGTGAGGATGTCCCACGAGCTGACCGCCTGGCCTTCTTCCACGCCCCAGCCCGGCACTTCCTCCGTGTAGCTGTGGCCGCCCGTTGCGAGCACAACGATGTCCGGCTTCTCGGCCATGATCATCTTCTCGTCGGCCGCGACGCCCAGCCGGCGATCCACGCCCAGGCGCTTCGTTTCCATGTCGAACCAGCGCACGATGCCGGCCATCTGCTCGCGCTGCGGCGCCTTCGCCGCGATCATGATCTGGCCGCCGACTTCGGTGTTCTTCTCGAACAGCACGACGTCATGGCCGCGCGAGCGCGCGACGCGCGCCGCTTCGAGGCCCGCCGGACCCGCGCCCACCACCACCACCTTGCGCTTCGGCCCGCGCGACTTCTCGATCACGTGCGGCATCGTCTCTTCGCGCGAGGTCGCCGCGTTCTGCACGCACAGCACGTCGAGGCCGTTGTACTGGCGGTCGATGCAATAGTTCGCGCCGACGCACTGCTTGATTTCGTCCTCGCGCCCGTCGCGGATCTTGATCACCATGTGCGGATCGGCGATCTGCGCACGCGTCATGCCAACGAGGTCGATCATCCCGTTCGCCAGCAGGCGCTCGGCCTGACCCGCATCACGGATGCTCTGCGCGTGCATCACCGGCAGCTTCACCACCGACTTGATGCCCCCGGCGAGGTGCACGAACGGCTCGGGCGGCAGCGCCATCGGCGGCATGCAGTTCACGAGCGTGTTGTGCGTGTCCGCGCCCGAACCCACCACGCTGATGTAGTCGATCAGACCAGTCGCTTCCATCGCCTGCGCGATTTCCTTCGCGTGCTCGTGGTCGATGCCGTTCTCGTGGAATTCGTCGCCGCACATGCGCAGGCCGACGCAGAAGTCGCGGCCCACGGCTTCGCGCACCGACTTCAGCACTTCGATGCCGAAGCGCAGACGGTTCTCGAAGCTGCCGCCCCATTCGTCGGTGCGGAAGTTCGTGCGCGGGCTCCAGAACTGGTCGACCAGTTGCTGGTGCGCTGCCGAGATTTCGATGCCGTCCATCCCCGCGCTCTTCACGCGAATCGCAGCGGCCGCGAAATCCTTGATGATGCGCTTGATGTCCTCGACTTCGATGATCTTCGCGTTGCCGCGGTGCACCGGCTCGCGCACGCCCGACGGCGTCACCAGATGCGGCCAGTGTTCGCCGTGGTAGGCGTTGCGGCGTCCCATGTGGGTCGCCTGGATCATGATCTTCGCGCCGTGGCGGTGCATCGCTTCGGCCAGACGCGACAGCGGATCGATGACCTTGTCGGTCGTGAGATTGACCGACTTCCACCAGCCCTGCGGGCTATCCATCGAGACCGGGCTCGAGCCGCCGCAAATCGCGAGGCCGACACCACCCTTCGCTTTTTCCTCGTAATAGCGGATATAGCGCTCGCCCGGCAGGCCGCCCGGCTCGGCGTAGACCTCGGCGTGCGCGGTGCTGACAATGCGGTTACGCAGCGTCAGCTGGTTAAGCTGGAGGGGTTTGAACAGGTTGGGATAGCGCATCGCAGGCGACCTCTGGCGTTCGTATGTCTCGTGTTACTTGGTGTGGTGCTTTTTTAGTGGGCGATCGGCGACACGTCGAAGACGCAGTGATCGTGGCCCTCGGCGGCACACTGCACTTCCTTCGATTGCGAGCGCGGCGCGCCCTTGCCTTCCGGCGTCGTGTCGTTGACCCAGTCCATCGCGCCGGCGAACCAGCCCGCGAACATGTAGCAGAGCTTGCCTTCCTTGCCCGGCTGCTGGAGCACGAACGACGAATGGCGCAGCTCTATCTTCGCGCGCGCGCTCGACGGATCGGCCGCGACGATCGAGAACAGACCCCAGCCGCGCTGTGACAGGCGCTTCAGGTAATGCTCGAACACCGCCATGCCGGTCAGGCCATGCAGCTTCGCTTCCTTGTCGCACCAGTGATACGCGGACTTGTAGCCGGCCTTGTACAGAATCTCCGCATACGCATCGACGCCGAGCGCTTCCTCGACGGCGACGTGATTGTTCGTGAAGAAATGGCGCGGGACGTACAGCATCGGCAGCGCGTCGGTGGTCCAGACGCCGGTATCGGGATCGACGTTGATCGGCAGTTGCGGTTGCATCGTAGTGACTCCGTGAGGGGAAAAAAGCCGATTGCGTCGTTGCGCAGGCGCGGCATCGCCCGCGTGCCCGCGCGGCTTGCGCGGGCACGTCCCGTTATTTCGCTTTTTGCTTCGTTTGTTGTTGCGCTTGTTGTTGCGTTTGTTGTTGCGTTTGTTGTTGCGCTTGCTCGTTCGACTGTCGTGCGGCTGTCGTGCGGCTTATGCGCCCCAGACGTCCTTGTACACACGCACCCAGTTCTCGCCCATGATCTTGCGGATACGCGACTCCTTCCAGCCGGCACGCTCCATCGCGGCGGTCAGGTTCGGGAATTCGCCGATGGTGCGAATGCCTTCCGGATTGACGATCTTGCCGAAGTTGGTCAGTTGGCGATAACGGCCCTTGTCATGCGTGAGCATGTCGAAGAACTCTTTCGCGTAATCCTGCGTGAAGTCCGTGCCGATCCCGACCGTGTCTTCGCCGGCGATGTTCACGACATAATCGATCGCCTCGATGTAGTCCTCGATCGTCGATTCGATCCCGCGCTTGAGGAACGGTGCGAACATCGTCACGCCGACGAAGCCGCCCGCATCGGCGATCTCCTTGATCTGCGCATCGCTCTTGTTGCGCGGGTGATCTTTCAGGCCCAGCGGCAGGATGTGCGAATAGCACACCGGCTTCTTCGAAAACGCGATCGCTTCCGACGACGTGTTGCCGCCGACATGCGAGAGGTCGACCATGATCCCGACACGGTTCATCTCGGTGATCACTTCGCGGCCGAAGTCCGACAGCCCGCCGTCACGCTCGTAGCAGCCGGTGCCGACCAGGTTCTGCGTGTTGTAGCAGAGCTGCACGACGCGCACGCCCATATCGGCGAACGCTTCGATATAGCCGAGGTTGTCTTCGAACGCGTGCGCATTCTGGAAGCCCAGGATGACCCCGGTCTTGCCTTCCTTTTTCGCGCGGAAAATGTCTTCGGTCGTGCGCACCAGTGTGAGCAGTTCGCTGTTCTCGCGAATCTGCTTCTTCATCACGCCGATGTTGTCGACCGTCTTCGTGAAGTTCTCCCACACCGACACGGTGCAGTTCGCAGCCGTGATGCCGCCCTTATGCATGTCTTCGAATACCGGCCGCGCGAACTTCGAAATGTTCAGGCCGTCGATGATGATGCTGTCCTGATGCAGCGTGCTCATGTGTCTCTACTCCAGTATTGTCAGACGTCGATGTAGCTCGAATTCGTCGGGAAGTGGACCCGGTACGCCGGGCCCTTGGGGTTTTCAATAGATCGGGAAGCGTGCGCACAGCGCGAAGATCTCGCGGCGCACGCGCTGCTCGGTGGCGGCATCGCCGTCCGGGTGCGCGCGCAACGAATCGAACACTTCGAGAATCAGGCGGCCGATGTCGCGGAACTCCGCCACGCCGAAACCGCGCGTCGTGCCGGCCGGCGTGCCCAGGCGAATGCCCGAGGTGACCGTGGGCTTTTCCGTATCGAACGGGATGCCGTTCTTGTTGCAGGTGATGCCGGCGCGCTCGAGCGCCTGCTCCACTTGCGCGCCCTTGAGACCCTTGGGACGCAGGTCCACGAGCAGCAGATGGTTGTCCGTGCCGCCCGTGACCAGATCGACGCCGCCCGCCTTCAGCACTTCGCCCAGCGCCTGCGCGTTCGCGAGCACGCTGTCGATATAGGTCGTGAAGCTCGGGTCGAGCGCCTCGCCGAACGCCACCGCCTTGCCGGCGATCACGTGCATGAGCGGGCCGCCCTGCAGGCCGGGGAACACGGCCGAGTTGATCTTCTTGGCGATCTCTTCGTCGTTGGTGAGCACGACGCCGCCACGCGGACCGCGCAGCGTCTTGTGCGTGGTGGACGTGACCACGTGAGCATGCTCGACCGGATTCGCATGGCGGCCGGCGGCAATCACGCCGGCGATATGCGCCATGTCGACCATCAGCTTCGCGCCCACGCTATCGGCGATCGCACGGAAGCGCGCGAAGTCCAGCTGGCGCGGATAAGCGGAAAAACCGGCGATGATCAGACCCGGTTTGTGCTGCTGCGCGAGTTCCTCGACCTGGTCGTAATCGATACGCATCGTTTCGCGGTTCACGCCGTACTGCACCGCGTTGAACCACTTGCCCGACAGCGCGGGCTTTGCGCCGTGCGTGAGGTGGCCGCCCGCGTCGAGCGACATGCCGAGCACCGTATCGCCCGGCTTGGCCAGTGCCAGCATGACCGCGCCATTGGCCTGGGCGCCCGAATGCGGCTGGACGTTAGCAAAATTGGCATTAAAGAGTTTCTTTAAGCGCTCAATTGCTAGCGACTCGATATCGTCCATGAATTCGCAACCGCCGTAATAGCGCTTGCCGGGATAGCCTTCCGCGTATTTGTTGGTCAGCACCGAACCCTGCGCCTCCAGCACCGCACGCGACACGATGTTCTCCGACGCGATCATTTCCACCTGCGACTGCTGCCGCTCGATTTCTTTCAAAATGCTTTTACGCACCGCGGAGTCGCGCTCGGCTAGCGGCTGCGAAAAGAAAGCTTGAGTGTTCGACATAGAGCGTCCGTACGATGTGAGATGAATGGCCGGTACCGCGAGAGGCCCCGCCCCGCCTGGGTTTCCGCTGTTCTGGACGGTGAGGGTTGACGGCTCTATTCTTGTCTTTCGTATTTCCGGCCGATGTATGAATTCAGACGCGTTCTTTTCCTTTTCCGCCATCGGCGTCCATTTTTCACAAGTAACGGGGCGCGCTTCCCATCAGGCCAACCAGCGCGCCAACCATCGCACTAACCATCGCGCCAACTCTGGGTGGAATGGCTCCGATCCCAACAATCATCAGACGTGATTCATGGCGAACTGGAATGGCCCCAAGGTCACCTAAGGCCGCCCGCCTTTAAAGCGCTTTGAACGCGCTTTAACCCGGGAGAGCCGTATTTTTTTTCGGCTTGAATTAGGGTTTAGCCGCATGGCACACTCGGCATGCCAGCTTCCAGAATTACAGTAGCTTGGCCCGGGCTTCCGGCTCAAGGCGTTAGATTGAAAGGAATCGTCTCCCCATGTTGCCCGCCCGTTCAGCGTCACTGGCGCATTTCGCGTTCATGCCGCTGCCCAATTTCACGATGATCGCGTTCACGAACGCCATCGAAGTTCTTCGAATGGCTAACTACCTGAGCGGGCAGCCGCTGTACAGGTGGTCGATCATCAGCCCGGAGGGCGGCCCGGTCATGGCGAGCAACGGCCTCTCCATCGACACCGGCCCGGCCGAATGCGTGGGCCAGCCCGACATTGTGTTCGTGTGCGGCGGGGTGGACGTACAGCGCGTCACCACGCCTGAGCATCTTTCCACGCTGCGCCGCTTCGCGCGCATGGGCATCGCACTGGGGAGCCTGTGCACCGGCACGTATGCGCTCGCCAAGGCGGGCCTGCTGTCGGGCTATGCATGCGCGATCCACTGGGAGAACATGTCGGCGCTCAAAGAGGAGTTTCCGTCGACGCGCTTTCTCAAGGAACTCTTCGTGATCGACCGCGACCGCGTGACCTGCACCGGCGGCGTGGCCCCGCTCGACATGATGCTGAACCTGATCACGGCGCGCGTGGGCACCGCGCGCGTCACGCAGATCGCAGAGCAGTTCGTGGTCGAGCACGTGCGCGATACCAGTGCGCAGCAGCGCATGCCATTGGTGGCGCGGCTTGGGTCGGCGAACAAGTCACTGTTCGAAGTGATTGCGCTGATGGAAAACAATATCGAAGAGCCGCTCTCACGCGAAGAGCTCGCGCGGCTCGCGAATATGTCGCAACGGCAGTTGCAGCGGCTCTTTCATGAGCATCTTGGGATGACGCCGACGCATTATTATCTGACCCTGCGGTTGCGGCGGGCGCGGGAATTGTTGTTGCAAACCGACATGTCGATTATGCAGATCACGATGGCGTGTGGATTTCAGTCTGCTTGCCATTTCAGCAAGAGCTATCGGGATGCGTTTGGGAATGCGCCTACGGGTGAGCGACGTAAGCGCATCGCGCCGCTTTCTGGGGTGGATACGCCGTCTGTGATGGTTGCGCAGTCGCTTTCTACGCATTGATTTTTTTGTTGCGGCGCCTCTGGTGTTTTCTTCTTTCGCGTTTCCTTGTATTCGCGGTGGTCTGCTAGCGTTGCCCCTGTGCGGGGCGGCACCTACTTTTCTTTGCAGCCGCAAAGAAAAGTAGGCAAAAGAAAGCGGCTCAAACCGCCAGTGTGACGCCGTCCACCTCTTGCCTTTAATCGAAGTGGTTCCGGGGCATCCGTCACCCCGCACATTCCCACTCAGTGACAAAGGACTCATTCATCCCGCTGCTCGCTACGCGCGCGGCGGTCGGGTCTGCATGGGAAACCCATGGGTACTGCCTGAACAAGCAAAAAAACGCATGCGCCCTATCGATGCGCATGCGCTCCACTGGTTTTGGGTTATGCCTCACGGCGCGCGTAGCGCCGCCGGAGGTATGAGCCCTTAGTCACTCCGATATACGGCGCGTGGTGGCAGACGCTCCGGAACCGCTCCGATTAAAGGCGAGTGGTCCACTGCGATCACAAGGAAACGCGACAAAGCCACCGCGAACACAAGAAACCGCAACAAGCCCCGAAGCCCCACCAACACGCGCCAAAGCGCCATCCAGATTACGCAGCCAGCAACCCGTGCGGATCGATCACAAACTTCCGCGGCGCACCGCCATCAAACTTCTTATAGCCTTCAGGCGCATCATCCAGCGAAATAACGGAAACATTAACGATCTTCGCAATCGGCAACCGATCAAACAGAATCGCCTGCATCAGATTGCGGTTGTACTTGAGCACCGGCGTCTGCCCGGTATGGAACGTATGCGACTTCGCCCAGCCGAGGCCAAATCGAATGCTCAGGCTGCCGATCTGGGCGGCAACATCCTTCGCACCCGGATCATCGGTCACATAAAGCCCCGGAATACCGATCATGCCCGCAGGGCGCGTAATCTCCATGAGCGAATTGAGCACCGTAGCAGGCGCCTCTTCCGAGTGCCCCGACGTGCCATGCCCGTGTGCCTCAAAGCCCACGCAGTCAACCGCACAATCGATTTCCGGCTTGCCGAGAATCTGCTCGATCTGCTCGCCAAGCGAGGCATCCTTCGAGAGATCCACCACTTCGAAGCCCATCGCCTTCGCGTGCGCCAGGCGCTCCGCATTCATGTCGCCGACGATCGTGCAAGCCGCGCCAAGCAGGCGCGCCGATGCCGCTGCCGCCATGCCCACGGGGCCCGCGCCCGCGATATAAACCGTCGAGCCCGGCTTCACGCCCGCCGTCACCGCGCCGTGATAGCCGGTGGGCAGAATATCGGAGAGGCAGGTCAGGTCGCGAATCTTCGACATCGCCTGATCCTTGTCCGGGAACTTCAGCAGATTGAAATCGGCATACGGCACCAGCACGTATTCAGCCTGGCCGCCAATCCAGCCGCCCATGTCGACATAGCCATACGCGCCGCCCGCACGCGACGGGTTCACGGTCAGGCACACGCCCGTGTTTTGCTCGCGGCACATCGCGCAACGGCCGCACGCGACGTTGAACGGCACCGAAACCAGATCGCCGAGCTTGAGCGTTTCGACATCCTTACCAATCTCGACCACTTCGCCCGTGATCTCGTGACCGAGCACGAGGCCGACCGGCGCCGTGGTACGGCCGCGCACCATATGCTGGTCCGAACCGCAGATATTCGTGCTGACTACCTTGAGAATCACACCATGACCGATCGCGCGGCCGGTCGGATCGACCATCTTCGGATAGTCGATCTTTTGCACTTCGACTTTGCCCGGCCCTTGATATACCACGCCTCGATTGCTGCTCATCACTTGTCTCCTGGTGAGTTGACGCTGCTGTCCGCATGCAAGGCCGCGCACGCAGCGATATCTGGAGCGTAGCCCGCCGCACGCCCCCCGCGATGTACAAAAGCCGACGCACGCTTGTCGTGCGCCGACATCGGCGGGGACTTCATGCGATACGGCGCACTACGCTACCAACGTCCTGTCGCGCTCCACTGCAAATAATCGGCGCGCGTCCATTCGAGCGATACGCCAATGCGCCGCGTGCCAGGCCGGATCTTCGGCTTGTGCACTTCGATCGTGAGCGTATCCAGCGCGGGCCACTCGCGAAACGAGAGCGCCGCGATATCGGCTACCAGTGTTTCGAGCAGCCGCGTATGTGGTTTCTTCGCAAGAAACTCGGCGATGCGCGCGCAATAGTTCTCGTAGTCGATCCAGTCGCTCTCTTCTTTCGGCATCGAGCGGTAGCCGAGCTGCGCGTCGATCACGAGCGGCTGCGGCTGGCCGTGCTCGTGCGGGTGAATGCCGATGCGCGCGGGCACGCTCAAGCCTTCGACGAACACGCTCCAGCCGCGCCCGCGCGAAGCGGGCGCATCGAGCGCTATATGCGCCGGATCGAACGTTCCGTCGACGATCTTCATGACGCGAGCGACGCGGTGGCGTCGAGCATGATGCGGCAGAAGTAATCGGCGAAGCTGCGGCGCACGACGATCTCGAAGCGGTCTTCACCGGTGGGAACCAGCACGATCGAGGCCTTGAAAAAGACGCTCTGCGCGCACTGGCCCGGCTTGAACAGGTTCGGATGCAGATCGAGCGGGCAGCCGCGCGAAAGCAGCTCACGCGTGCGCGCGCCCTCGATCTCCACCACCGTGTAGCCGCTGCCCACGTCCACGGCGGCCGCGTAGGCCTCGCCGAGTGCGGGGGCGAGCTTCTCTTCGAGCACGCCTGCCTGGACCGCTGCGTTCGAGCGCACGAACCATTCGTCCGGGCCCAGCCACAGCACGTCGTAGCCGTTGCCCTGCGCGACCGTGTTGGGCTGCGCGGGCGGCTGGCAGCCGACCACCTGAGCAAATGCGTCCACGAAGGCCGGATCGCTCAGGTCGCCGCGCACGTTCACGAGATCGCGAAACGGCAGCTCGCGCATCGTGAATCCCTTCGTTCCACGGCCCTCCTGGGCCTTGAGCAAGCCGGCCACGCCGACGAAAGGCGATTCGAGCCGCACCGTTGCCGAACGCTCCGCGAGGGGCGCCTTATCCATCGTTTCATTCAACATGCTGACGCACCCCTTCAGTGTCATAGAAAATCGGGCTGGCGATCTTCGCCTTCACGCGCCGGCCATCGGCCAGCGAGATCACGACGTGTTCGCCGGTCTTGTTCTGGCCGCCCTTCACCACGGCAAGCGCGATCGAGCGGTCGAGAATCGGGCTGTAATAGCTCGACGTCACGTGGCCGAGCATCGGCGTCGTGCCGTCCGCGCGCTGCTGCGCATCCACGGCAACGATCTGTCCGCCTTCGGGCAGCACGAACTTCGCGTCATCGGTTAGCAGTCCAACAAACTGCTTGCGCCCATCCTTCGCGGTGTCCGAACGCTTGAGCGAGCGGCGGCCGAGGAAGTCCTTGGTCTGCGAAACGAGCCCGCCCATACCCAGATCGAACGGCGTGACCGAGCCGTCGGTGTCCTGGCCCACGATGATGTAGCCCTTCTCCGCACGCAGCACGTGCATCGTTTCCGTGCCATACGGCGTGATGTTGAACTCGGCGCCCGCGGCCATCAGCGCTTCCCACACGGCGCGGCCCGCGTTGGCCGGCACGTTCACTTCGTAGGCCAGCTCGCCCGAGAAGCTGATGCGCATGACGCGCGACTTCGCGCCCACCACCGTGCCGTTGCGATACGACATGAACGGGAACGCGGCGTTGTCGAAGTCGATGTCCTTGCACACTTTCTGCAGGACCTTGCGGCTCTTCGGGCCCACCACGGCGAAGGTCGCCCAGTGATCGGTCACGGAAGACAGGCGCACCTTCATGTCCGGCCACTCGGTCTGCAGCCAGCGCTCGAGCCACGTGAGCACGCGCGCGGCGCCGCCGGTCGTGGTCGTCATCATGTAGTGCTGCGGTCCGAGGCGCACGGTCACGCCGTCGTCGAACACCATGCCGTTCTCGTCGAGCATCAGGCCGTAGCGGCACTTGCCCACTTCGAGCTTGAGCCACGGATTCGTGTAGACCCAGTTCAGCAGCTTCGCGGCGTCCGGGCCCTGAATGTCGATCTTGCCGAGCGTCGAAGCGTCAAGGATACCTACACTATTGCGCACCGCGAGGCACTCGCGCTTGAGCGCCGCGTGCATGTCCTCGCCTTTCTTCGGGTAGTACCAGGGGCGCTTCCAGTTGCCCACGTCCTCGAACAGCGCGCCATTTTCCTCGTGCCACTCGTGGATGCAGGTCTTGCGGATCGGGTCGAGGAAGTCGCCCAGTTCGCGGCCCGCAATGGTGCCGAACGTCACGGGCGTGTAGTTCGGGCGGAACGTGGTCGTACCGGTTTCGGGAATGCTCTTGCCAAGCGCGTCAGCCAGAATCGCCATGCCGTTGATGTTGCCGAGCTTGCCCTGGTCGGTGCCGAAGCCCATCGCGGTATAGCGCTTCACGTGCTCGACCGATTCGAAGCCTTCGCGCGCCGCAAGCAGGATGTCCGATGCGGCCACGTCGTTCTGGAAATCGACGAACTGCTTCGGGCCACGCGGCGCGGCCTTGCGGCTGCCCACGAGCCACAGCGGCTGCAACGGCGTTTCGGTGATCTCCGCAGCCTTCGGCACTTGCGGACGCGTCACATTGAAACCAAGCGACTTCGTTGCATCGATACCTGCATCGACTGCCTGGGTCAGGCCGCGAGCAAGGCTGAATTCGCCCACCGCCGCGCCCACGCTCACTTCCTGCTGCATGCGCTTGCCCGGCGTGAAGCAGGCCTTCGCGTCGTTCCAGTGCGCCTTGCCGCCCGACTGCGCGAACAGGTGCAGCACGGGGCTGAAGCCGCCCGACATCGCCACCAGATCGCACGGCAGGTCCGCCTGCTTCGCGCCCGTCTGGCCGTTCGAATACGCGACCACCTCGACCGAGCTCACGCGCAGCTTGCCGTGCGCGGCCATGATGGCGGCGTTGTTCATGATCTTCACGCCCTGGCGGCGCGCGGCGTCCTGCAATGCGCCCTTGCCCTGCGCACGCGAATCGACCACCGTCACTTCCGCGCCGCATGCCTTCAGGTCGAGCGCGCAGCGATAGCCCGCGTCGTTGTTCGCGAACACCACGGCCTTGCGGCCCGGCAGCACGCCATAGCGGTGAATATAGGTCGACACCGCCGACGCCATCATGACGCCCGGCAGATCGTTATTGCCGAACACGATCGGCCGCTCGTGCGCGCCGGTCGCGAGAATCACGCGCTTTGCGCGGATTTTCCAGAGCAGTTCGCGCGTGCCCTTGCGCGTCGAGACCGCCAGATGCTCGGTCAGGCGCTGCGTGACGGTCACGAGATTGTGATCCTGATAGCCGAAGGCCGTGCTGCGCGAGAGGATCTTCACGTCCGGCATGGCCGCGAGTTCCGCCTCGATCTTTTCGACCCATTGAATCGCCGGGCGACCGTCGATCTCCGTCTTGCACGACAGCAGGCTACCGCCCAGTTCGCGCTGATCGTCGACGAGAATCACGCGTGCACCGGCGCGGCCCGCCGTATGCGCGGCCAGCAGGCCCGTGGGGCCGCCGCCGACCACCAGCACGTCGCAATGCGCGAAGCACTTGTCGTAACGGTCGCCGTCGCGCACTTCGGGCGCCTTGCCCAGGCCCGCGGCTTCGCGAATCTTCTCTTCGTACTTCGGCCAGAATTTACGCGGCCACATGAAGGTCTTGTAGTAGAAGCCCGCCGGCAGGAAGCGCGAGAACTTCTGGTTGATCGCCATGCGGTCGTGCTCGAGGCTCGGCTCCGCGTTCACGCTGGTCGCCACGAGCCCCTGATACAGCTCGATTTCCGTGGAGCGCGCGTTCGGCACGGTGTACGCGCCGCGCTCGAGTTGCACCACGGCATTCGGCTCGGCCACGTCGGCCGTCACGATGCCGCGCGGACGGTGGTACTTGAAGCTGCGTGCAACGAAATGCACGTCGTTGGCGAGCAGCGCCGATGCGAGCGTGTCACCCTGATAGCCCTGATACGCGCGCCCGTTGAACGTGAAAGTCAGCGGAATCGCGCGATTGATGCGCCCGCCGGCGCCGAGACGGTTCTTCTGGCTCATCGCTGCTTGCTCCCTTGCGTGCCCTGCGTTGCACCTTGTTTTGTGCCGTTGTGTACTTTCGCCTGTGCGTTCACGGCCGAGTTGGCTTTGCCAAACGTTTCGTAACCCTGAATTTCATAGCTGACGGTGTCGCGCGTCACCATGAACCAGCGGCGGCAGCCCTGCGTGTGCAGCCACTGCTCCTTGTGCACCCCACGCGGGTTATCGCGCATGAAGAGGTATTCGCCCCATTCCCGGTCGCTCAGCGCGTCGGTGTCGAGCGGGCGCGCGATGTCCGCTTCGCCTCCGCAGGTGAATTCGAGTTCGGCGCGCGGCCCGCACCATGGGCATTCGATCAGCAACATGTGGTGTTCTCCTCTGTACGGTGCGTATTCAGTGCGCCACGGCAGCCGCGCCGTGTTCGTCGATCAGATGGCCGTTGTAGAAACGGTCCAGTGCGAACGGCGCGTTGATCGGGTGCGGTTCGTCGTTCGCGATGGTGTGCGCGAAGGTCCAGCCCGAGCCCGGCGTCGCCTTGAAGCCGCCGGTGCCCCAGCCGCAGTTGAAGTAGAGGCCTTTCACGTCGGTCTTGCTGATGATCGGGCACGCATCGGGCGAGACGTCGACAATGCCGCCCCACTGGCGGTTCATGCGCACGCGCGAGAACACCGGGAACATTTCGACGATGGCCTGCAACGTGCCTTCGATGATGTGATAGCTGCCGCGCTGGCCGAAACCCGTGTACTGGTCGACGCCCGCGCCGATCACGAGGTCGCCCTTGTCGGACTGGCTGATATACGCGTGCACCGCGTTCGACATGATGACCGAGTTGACCACCGGCTTGATGGGCTCGGAAACCAGCGCCTGAAGCGGATGGCTTTCGATCGGCAGGCGGATGCCGGCCATGTCGGCGAGCGTCGTGGTGTTGCCTGCGGCAACCACGGCCACCTTCTTCGCCTTGATGAAGCCCTTCACCGTGTCCACGCCGGTCACGCGGCCGCCGTCGCGGCGAATGCCCGTTACCTGGCAATTCTGAATGATGTCCACGCCGTGGCGGTCCGCGCCGCGCGCGAAGCCCCAGGCCACCGCGTCGTGGCGCGCCACGCCGGCGCGGCGCTGAATGGATGCGCCCAGCACCGGATAGCGGCTGTTCAGGTTGATCGTGGGTTCGATCTCCTTGATCTGCTCGGGCGTGAGGAACTCGGCGTCCACGCCGTTCAGGCGGTTCGCGTTCACGCGGCGCTCGGTGTCGCGCACGTCTTGCAGCGTGTGCGCGAGATTCATCACGCCGCGCTGGCTGAACATCACGTTGTAGTTGAGGTCCTGCGAGAGCCCTTCCCAGAGCTTCATCGCCTTCTCGTAGAGCGCCGCCGACTCGTCCCACAGATAGTTCGAGCGCACGATGGTCGTGTTGCGCGCCGTGTTGCCGCCGCCGATCCAGCCCTTCTCCAGAATCGCGACGTTCTTCACGCCGTGCTCTTTCGCGAGGTAGTATGCGGTCGCGAGACCATGCCCGCCGCCGCCGACGATCACGACGTCGTACTCCTTCTTGGGCTCAGGGCTCCTCCACTGTCGCTCCCAGTTCTCGTGATACGACAACCCGTTGCGGAACAGACTGAATATCGAATAGCGGCTCATCTTGCGGACCCCTTGCTCGTTGCCTTGCTCGTTACCATTAGCATTCGATGACGTTCACGGCCAAACCGCCGCGCGACGTCTCCTTGTATTTCGTTTTCATATCGGCACCGGTCTCGCGCATCGTCTTGATGACGTTGTCGAGCGTGACGTAGTGCTGGCCATCGCCCTTGAGCGCCATGCGCGAGGCGTTGAGCGCCTTGATCGCGCCCATGGCGTTGCGCTCGATGCACGGAATCTGCACGAGGCCGCCCACCGGATCGCAGGTCATGCCCAGGTTGTGCTCCATGCCGATCTCGGCGGCGTTTTCCACCTGCGTGGGCGTGCCGCCCATCACGGCCGCAAGTGCTGCCGCCGCCATCGAGCACGCCACGCCCACTTCGCCCTGGCAGCCCACTTCGGCACCGGAGATCGAGGCGGTTTCCTTGTAGATGATGCCGATGGCCGCCGCCGTGAGCAGGAAGTCGATAATCCCCTTCTCGTTGGCGCCCGGCACGAACTTCACGTAGTAGTGAAGCACTGCGGGAATCACGCCGGCTGCGCCGTTGGTGGGCGCCGTGACGACACGGCCGCCTGCGGCGTTTTCCTCGTTCACGGCCATCGCGTAGAGGTTCACCCAGTCGAGCATCGACAGCGGATCGCGCAGCGACTCCTCGGTGCGCGAGCGCAGATGCACATACAGATCGGCGGCGCGGCGCTTCACGCCCATCGGGCCGGGCAGCTCGCCATGCATCTTGCAGCCGCGCTCCACGCAGGCTGCCATCGTCTTCCAGATGCCAAGCAATCCTTCGCGTACTTCGTCGGGCGTGCGCGACACACATTCGTTGGCGAACGTCACTTCGGCGATCGAGAGGCCGCTCTCGCTGCACACGCGCAGCAAGTCGTCGCCGGTGCGGAACGGATACGGCACCTCGTGGCCGCTGCGCACGCCGTTCACACGATCGCCCTCACGGTTCACGACGAAGCCGCCGCCCACCGAGTAATACTCTTTCTCGACCAGCAACTGACCGTTCTCGTCGAAGGCCTGAAAACGCATGCCGTTGGAATGCAGCGTGTTTGCGCCGCCCATCGTCTTGCGATAAAAGCCGATGCATTCCTTCTCGTCGAAGCGGACCGACTGCTTGCCGAGCAGCACGAGCGTCTTCTCCGCACGAATGGCGGCAAGGCGCGGTGCGATGCGGTCCGGATCGATCGTATCGGGCAGGTTGCCTTCGAGACCGAGCAGCACGGCCTTGTCGGTGCCGTGGCCCTTGCCCGTCGCGCCGAGCGAGCCATAGAGCTCGACCTTCACGCGGCGCACGAAGGCGAGCAGATTGGCGTCCTCGATATGGGACACGAAGCGGCATGCGGCGACCATCGGGCCGACCGTATGCGAGCTCGATGGGCCGATCCCGATCTTGAACAGGTCGAAGACGCTGACGTTCATCTGACTTCCCTCACCTGGATATACCTGGTTAAACCTGGTTCACGCCTGGCGTGGCGTGGATTGGGTTGGAATGGTTTGAAACTGCTCTACTGACGTTAGACGCAAGTAAATCAAAGAGGCCGGTGCATCAGATAGAACAAAAACGCCATTGCCGTTGGATGCCCCCGCCAGCGGGGCTTTCGGGCGGATTGGAAATGCGTTTTGGCGATGATTCGCGGCGCAAAAACACAAATCGGCGGGGGCCGCCTGAGCCGCCACCCGCCGATGCTTCAGAACGATTGCTGCGCCGCAACGCGAGCGCGCCGCGGAAATTCACACGCATGCAGAAGCGCTTATAGGCGTCCCTTTACCCGTGTGGCGCTTCCAGACGCGCTTAGAACGAATGCCGCATGCCGATGCGCACGTCGGCCTGGGTCGTGGTCGACGACGGCGTGAAGCTATAGCCGATCACAGCGTCCACGCCCTGCGAAGCCTTGAGCCAGTCGCCCGAGATGTAGACATCCGTGCTCTTCGAAAGCAGGTAATGAAAGCCTGCCGAAAGCATATTCCAGTGGTGGCCGTCGAAGTGCGTGTACTGGTAGCCGCCGATCAGGCTCGCTGCGGGCGTGATCTGCCAGTCCGCGCCGCCCTCGGCCACCTGCATGTGCTCGCTCTGCCCGAATGCCTTGATCTGCGTGTAGGTGAAGTCGCCCATCAACGTAACGGGACCCATCACGTAGCTCGCGCCCACGCCGAACGCCCCCTGCTTGTCCACCGGAAATGCCGTATTCGCATAGAGGTCCGTGATCGCGCCCGAGGCCGGATCGACGCTCACCGTGGGCCTGCCGAAGAACGTGCGCGCGCCGATCATCGCGTAGGGGTCGAACGCATAGATGCCCGACGGATTGTTCAACTGCGTGTACGCCGTGCCCATCGAGAACGCGCCGTTCTGATACTGCGCACCCACGCTCCATGCACTGCCCGTATGGAATTGGCCCGGGGTATTGCTGAACGAGTACATGCCGCCGAACTGGAAGCCGCCATAGGTGTTCGACATGAACTTCACGGCGTTCTGCAGATGGTCGCCGTTCATGCGGTCGAAGTCGCCCTGGTTGATGGCGTAGCCGCTCGCCCATGCGCTGACGTTGTACGTGTAGACCATCTCCTGCGTCATGTCGATCTGGTTGCCGAAGGTGAGCGTGCCCCAATCGCTTTGCAGACCTACGTATGCCTGGCGCCCGAACAGCGAGCCGCCGTTCGTGAGTTGCCCATTGCCCACGTGAAAGCCGCTTTCCAGCGTGAAGATGGCCTTGAGCCCGCCGCCCAGGTCTTCGGTGCCCTTCACGCCCCAGCGGTTGCCATACGAAACACCATCGTCGAACT
Source organism: Paraburkholderia tagetis (assembly GCF_022213065.1). Classification (GTDB taxonomy): domain Bacteria; phylum Pseudomonadota; class Gammaproteobacteria; order Burkholderiales; family Burkholderiaceae; genus Paraburkholderia; species Paraburkholderia tagetis. Next base: position 20,133 of record NZ_JAKLJA010000043.1, on the reverse strand, counting down.
TCACCTGGTGCGAGCCGCCCGCATTGGAGACGTAGGTGACGCCTCCGTCGATGATCCCGTACAGCGTCACGCTGCTCTGAGCCTCGCTCTGCGTGGACAACGTGGCCAAGGCAAGCGCGATGCCAGTCAGTGCCGTCGCTTTCACTTTCTTCATGGTGCAGGTCTCTCTTGTCTTTTGGTACGGTTGAAGGTCCGCATAAAAGACGTGCAAAGCGCGTGCGAATTCGTGCTGCGCGCGGCACGTTTTATGCGGATCACCAGAACGTACAAATCCAGATTTCGCACGACTTGCGCTTACGCGACAGGTACTTGATGAAATCCGACGCCCGCCATTACTGCGTTTTTATTGATTGATCGTTCAATAAAAAGCGACTAGAGTAAGTACCTTCCCAGCGCTGCCTTAAATCGCCATGCCCAAGATCGGAATGCGCGACGTCCGTCGCGCGCAGCTCATTGATGCGACCCTGCAATCGATCGACCAGTCCGGACTTTCCGGCACGACGCTTGCCACGGTCGCGCAGCACGCAAATATCTCCACCGGGATCGTCAGTCACTATTTCGGCGGCAAGGATGGCCTGCTCGAGGCCACCATGCGCCATATCCTGCACGATCTCTGGGAGGCCACCATGCGCCGCCGCACGGCGGCGAAAGACGAGCCGCGCGCGCGCTTGCGCGCCATCGTGGCCGCGAATTTCGACGTGTCGCAGGTGAACACGCCGGTGATGAAGACCTGGCTCGCGTTCTGGGCCGAGAGCATGCATCAGCCCGCGCTGCGCCGCCTGCAACGCGTGAACACGCGCCGGCTCTATTCGAACCTGTGCGCGGAGTTCGAGAAGGTCTTGCCGCGCGTTGCATCGCGGCGCGCCGCCACCGGCCTTGCCGCGATGATCGACGGCTTGTGGCTGCGCGGCACCCTCACCGGCGAACCGTTCGACACCAAGGAAGCCCTGCGGGTCGCCAACGAATACATCGATCTGATGCTCGAGACGCGCGCCAAAGCGCGCTCGCGCAAATCCGCCTAGCCCCGGAGTCATCCACCATGTCTGTCTATCCGCTCGAACGCCTCTTCATTGACGGCGCATTCACCGACGCCACCAGTGGCGAGACCTTCGAAACGCGCGACCCCGCCACGGGCGAAACGCTCGCGACGGTGCAGCAGGCCAGCGCCGCCGACATCGAGCGCGCCGTGCAATCCGCGCGCGCCGGCCAGCGCGTGTGGGCCGCCATGACGGCCATGGAGCGCTCGCGCATCCTGCGCCGCGCAGTCGAACTGCTGCGCGCGCGCAACGACGAACTGGCCGCGCTGGAAACGCGCGACACCGGCAAGCCGATTGCGGAAACGAGCGCCGTGGACATCGTCACGGGCGCCGACGTGATCGAGTATTACGCCGGCCTCGCCACCGCCATCGAAGGCCAGCAGATTCCGTTGCGCACCGATTCGTTCGTCTATACGCGCCGCGAGCCGCTGGGCGTGACGGCCGGCATTGGCGCGTGGAATTACCCCATTCAGATCGCGTGCTGGAAATCGGCGCCCGCGCTGGCCGCCGGCAACGCGATGATCTTCAAGCCGAGCGAAGTCACGCCGCTGTCCGCCTCGAAGCTCGCCGAAATTTATCTGGAAGCCGGCGTGCCGCCGGGCGTATTCAACGTGGTGCAAGGCGACGCGCGCGTGGGCGCGATGCTCAGCACGCATCCCGGCATCGAGAAGATCTCGTTCACGGGCGGCGTGGAAACGGGCAAGAAAGTCATGGCCGCGGCAGGCGGCTCGTCGCTGAAGGAAGTGACGATGGAACTGGGCGGCAAGTCGCCGCTCATCGTATTCGAAGACGCCGATCTCGATCGCGCCGCCGACATTGCGGTCACCGCCAACTTCTTCAGCTCGGGCCAGGTCTGCACCAACGGCACGCGCGTATTCGTGCACGAATCCGTGCTGCCGGCATTCGAAGCGCGCGTGCTCGAACGCGTGGCGCGCATTCGCCTCGGTCATCCCGGCGACCCCAACACCAACTTCGGCCCGCTCGCCAGCGCGGCGCAACTCGAGAAGGTGCTCGGCTTTATCGAAAGCGGCAAGCGCGAAGGCGCGCGCCTCGTCGCGGGCGGCGCACGCGTGGTGGAAGGTGAATTCGCGCGCGGCCAGTACGTGCAGCCCACCGTGTTCTCGGGCTGCCGCGACGACATGAAGATCGTGCGCGAGGAAATCTTCGGCCCGGTCATGAGCATTCTTTCGTTTGCGGAGGAATCCGAAGTCATCGCGCGTGCGAACGACACGGTCTATGGCCTCGCCGCGGGTGTCGTCACCGAGAACCTGTCGCGCGCGCATCGTGCGATTCACCGTCTCGAAGCGGGCATCTGCTGGATCAACACCTGGGGCGAATCGCCCGCCGAAATGCCCGTGGGCGGCTACAAGCAATCGGGCGTGGGACGCGAGAACGGCATCACGACGCTCGAGCACTACACGCGCATCAAATCCGTTCAGGTCGAACTGGGACCGTATCGGCCCGCTTTCTGAGCGAATTCGAGGGAATTGGAGGGAGACGGCATGGCAGCGCAAGAGTACGACTACATCATCATCGGCGCGGGATCGGCGGGCAATGTGCTCGCCACGCGGCTCACCGAGGACCGCGACGTCACGGTCCTGCTGCTGGAAGCGGGCGGCCCCGACTACCGCTTCGACTTCCGCACGCAGATGCCGGCAGCGCTCGCGTACCCGTTGCAAGGGCGCCGCTATAACTGGGCCTACGAGACCGACCCCGAGCCGTTCATGGACAACCGGCGCATGGAGTGCGGGCGCGGCAAGGGACTGGGCGGCTCTTCGCTCATCAACGGCATGTGCTATATCCGCGGCAACGCGCTCGACTATGACGGCTGGGCCGAGCGCAAAGGGCTGGAAAACTGGAGCTATCTGGATTGCCTGCCCTACTTCCGCAAGGCGGAAACGCGCGACGTGGGCGCGAACGATTATCACGGCGGCGAAGGCCCCGTGCACGTGACGACCAGCAAGCCCGGCGTGAACCCCCTGTTCGAAGCGATGGTCGAGGCCGGCGTGCAGGCGGGCTACCCGCGCACCGACGACCTCAACGGCTACCGCCAGGAAGGCTTCGGGCCGATGGACCGCACGGTGACGGCCAAGGGCCGGCGCGCGAGCACCGCGCGCGGCTACCTGGACCAGGCGAAGCAGCGACCCAACCTCGAAATCGTCACGCATGCGACCACCGACCGGATTCTGTTCAGCGGCAAGCGCGCAAACGGCGTGGTCTTTCTCGACGGCGGCGCACAGGTCACGCGCTACGCGCGCCGCGAAGTGCTGGTGTGCGCGGGCGCGATCGCCTCGCCGCAACTGCTGCAACGCTCGGGCGTGGGTCCCGGCGCGTGGCTGCGCGAACTCGATATTCCGGTCGTGCTCGATTTGCCGGGCGTGGGGCAAAATCTTCAGGACCACCTGGAGATGTACATGCAGTACGAGTGCAAGGAGCCCGTTTCGCTCTACCCCGCACTGCTCAAGCGCAATCAGCCCGCCATCGGGCTCGAATGGATGCTGCGCGGCACCGGCATGGGCGCGAGCAACCATTTCGAGGCGGGCGGCTTCATTCGCACGCGCGACGACGACCCGTGGCCCAACATCCAGTATCACTTCCTGCCCGTTGCGATCAATTACAACGGCAGCAATGCGATCAAGATGCACGGCTTCCAGGCGCACGTCGGCTCGATGCGCTCGCCTAGCCGCGGCCGTGTGAAACTGCGCTCGCGCGACCCGCGCCAGCATCCGTCGATTCTCTTCAACTACATGTCCGAAGCGCTCGACTGGCGCGAGTTCCGCGACGCCATCCGCATCACGCGCGAGATCATTGCACAGCCGGCGCTGAACCGTTACCGTGGCCGCGAGCTGAACCCGGGCGCGGACCTCAAGACCGACTCGCAGATCGACGCCTTCGTGCGCAACCGCGCCGAGACGGCGTTCCACCCGTCGTGCTCGTGCGCGATGGGCTACGACGACATGGCGGTAGTGGACGAGGAAGGCCGCGTGCATGGACTCGACGGCCTGCGCGTGGTGGATGCATCGATCATGCCGCGCATCACCACTGGCAACCTCAACGCCCCGACGATCATGCTCGCCGAGAAGATCGCCGACCGCATTCGCGGCCGTAAACCGCTCGCGCGCTCGACGGCGCCGTATTACGTGGCGGATGGCGCACCGGCACGCGGCGGTGACTTGCCGCTGCGCCCGGCGGGAACGACGGGAATGAAGGCGGCGCCGAGCGGAGAACGACGCAAGGCGCACGCAATGTCGTGATCTCCCTGATAAATCGGATACCTGAATAATCGGATATCGTAGCGGGCCGGAATCGAAGCGCAAAGCGCGACGACTCCGGCCCGCTTGTGTTTACACGAGTGAAATTCTCAGGGATTTTCCGCATGCCGCTGCGTACTTGCGCAGCGTCGCCAGAGATGGAGAATGTTTTTCGCTCGCGAGCGACGATTCCAGACGGGATACTGCGGAGGTGGTGGTGCCCATGCGAAGAGGAGCGCACCGATCGGGGTACTTGTTATGCCTCACGGCGCGCGCAGCGCTGCCGGAGGTATGAGCCCTTTGTCACTCCGAAAAACGGCGCGTGGTGACAGACGCTCCGGAACCGCTCCGATTAAAGGCAAGTGGTGGACGGCGTCACACTAGCGGTGTGAGCGGCTTTCTTTTGCCCCGCACAGGGGCAACGCTAATAGACCACCACGAACACAAGGAAACGCGAAAAAACGCGAAAAAACGCGAAAAACCGCCCAAAACAAAACAGCGCCACGCAGCACCCGAACTCCGAATGCCAACGTGACGCCGTGAAGAAACCAACAGCAGAATTAAAACCGCCCCATTAAACCGCCGAAGCCAACCGATACGAAATCGCAATCGTCAGCGCGGCCGCAATCAACGCGGCATAAGGCAACATATCGCGCCACTTGCTGCGCATGGGAATCTTCACTTCCATATCGAGCGCACTGCCTGCGGGAAAGCGCCCACGATCCTGCCAGTAATGGCGATAAGCAAACACCGGCACGATCAGCAGCATCGCAATCAAGCCATCGCGCAGCGTATTCGCGCCTTGCAGATTCGCACCCGCGCCAACGAACACGAGATTCGCATAACCGCACAGTGCGCCGAGCGCCAGCAGCCACGTCGGGCAGCGGAACGGGCGATCCCATGACGGACGATCCATGCGATGAATCCAGCCCGACTGCAGATTGAGAAACACAAACAGCATGTAGCAGACGTTCGAGATGGAGAGCACCGTCATGTAGTCGGACATCGCGAGCAGCACGAGGTTAAAGCCCAGATCGGTCCACATGGCCGCCGTAGGCGCGCCGTGCTCGTTCACACGCGAGAGGTAGCGCGGCAGCCAGCCGTCCACCGAAGCCTGATAGAGCGTGCGCGAAGACCCCATCATCGAAGTCATCACGATCAGCAGAATCGAGAGCATCAGCATCACGACCACGGCATTGCCGACCCATGCGCCGCCGCCCACGATGGACGCCATCGCCGTGCCCACGCCGGTGCCGTCGCCGATGCGCGGATCGAGCATCGCCTGCATGCCGAGCGAGCCCTGGAAGGCGAGCGGCACGAGCGTCATCACGACGAGGCACAGCGCGCCCGACCAGAAGATCGCGCGCGCGGTATCGCGGCGCGGATCGCGGAATTCGCGCGTATAGCAGACGGCGGTCTCGAAGCCATACGAAGCCCAGCCAGCCATGAACATGGCGCCCAGCGCCATCACCACGCCCTGGCCGTTCCATGCGCCAAAGACCGAGGCGGTCAAATTGCCTTGCGCGTCATGGCCGAGCGGCAGCAGCGGAAACAGATGTTTCGCGGGCACATCGCCGGTGACGAACGGCGCAAGCCCGACGATCAGCAGCGGCGTGAGCGAGGCAATGCCAAGAATCTTCTGCGTTTTGGCGGCCTTCGATGCGCCGCTATGCTGAAGCCGGAACGTGATCAGCAGGAATGCCGCTGCAATCGCGAAGGTGGAATTGATCCGCAGCGTGAGGCCGGGCTTGATGAAGTCCAGGTTCGCGAGCGTCCAGTGCCATTGCAGAATGGCCGCATCGGGAGCAAACAGCGTGGCGAGCGCGTAATTCGCGGCGAGGCCGCAACCCAGCGCGAGCATGGGCGACCAGGCGAGCCAGTTGCACCACACCGAGACCGGCGCAATCATCTTGCTGTAGCGCACCCAGCCGATCGCGCCATAGACCGACGCACCACCGGATTTGTGCGGAAAAAGGCCGGAAATCTCGGCATAAGTGGCGCTTTGCACGAGACCCATCGTGATCGATGCGATCCAGATAGCCCACGCCGGCTGGCCTATGGTTGCGCATACACCGCCGATCGTGAAAAGCACACCTGCCGGTACGCCGCTCGTGACCCAAAATGCGTCTTTCCAGGTAAGGCCACGCTGCAACGCATGGCCATGGTCGCCTCGGGCGCCGACCTCATCGGCACCCCGCGTACGTATTCCAGCCTGCTCCATCCAATTCCTCCTGAGGGGTAACGCTAATCGAACAAAATTGCCGCGCCAATTGGGGCGTTCAGGGATCGCCAGGAGCACCGTGCATACGCACCGCTAGCCCCAGGCGCCCTGTGCGCCCCGGCCGTTCGCAAGAGGGTGCGAACGGCGGGCGCTTCTTGCATTCAAGAAGGGTCAGTGCGTGCCCAGATACGCGCGCACGGCGGGCACACCCGGCTTGCCGTCGAGGGTCGTCACGCCGGCGAGCCACTTGTCGAGCATCTGCGGATTGGCCTTGAGCCAGTCGGCGGCGGCCTTGTTCGGGTCTTCCTTGGCCGCGATGGGCACCATCAAATGGTTCTCGATGGCGGTCGTGAACTGCAGGTTGGAGACGAACTTCGCGACGTTCGGGCAGCGCGTGCCGTAATCGGGCGGTTCGGCGGTGAGAACCTTCGCCGCGCCGTAATCAGGACCGAACACGTCGTCGCCACCCGCGAGGTAATCGATCTTCATCTGCACGTTCATCGGATGCGGCTCCCAGCCGAGGAACACGATCCACTGCTTTTCGCGCACGGCCCGGTTCACCTGCACGAGCATGCCGGCCTCGCTCGACTCCACGAGCTTGAACTTGCCGAGACCATACTGATTCGAGGTGATCATCTTCTGAATCAGCTGGTTGCCGTCGTTGCCGGGTTCGATGCCGTAAATCCGGCCCTGCAATTTGTCCGCGAACTTCGCGATGTCCTGGAACGAGTGCAGGCCACCCTGATACACATAGTCGGGCACGGCGAGCGTGTATTTGGCGCCGATGAGGTTCGGCGTCGGCAACACCTTGATCGAGCCCGCTTTCGTGAACGGCTCGATCATCGGGTCCATCGTCGGCGACCAGTAGCCGAGGAACACGTCGATCTGCTTGCTCTTCAGGCCCGCAAATGTGATCGGCACCGAAGCGATGGTCTTGGTGGGCTCGTAGCCGAGCCCGGCGAGTATCGTGGATGCGACACCCGTGGTCGCCGCGATATCGGTCCAGCCTACATCGGCGAAGCGCACTGCCTTGCACTCGGCGGGATCCGCCGCATAGGCGCTGGAACAGGCGGCTGCCGCGAACAGGAGCGCACAGGCCTGCAGGGTTTGGAATCGGGACATCTTTTATCTCCTCGAGACTGCATAGCGTCGATCGGTTCCGCATGGAAGGGATGGCGGCAAACTCGCGGACGGACTGCGGGTCGCCCGGCGCAAGACGCGTGCCCGCCCGCGCTCCAGTAGCCCCACGCCCCTGTACCGGGGCTTACGGGAAGAAAGAAGCGAGGACGTGCATCCCACGGTCAATAGTCGTTTGGCAAAAAGCGGATCAACGTAGCAATTGCGACGAGCAATTGCGCAGATGCGACAACGCGACGCCACGAAGGCCGTGCAGCAAGGTTTTAAGTTGATTGAACGATCAATCGAAATACGGAAGAGAGCCCGTGGCCCAGGCCGCACCGGCGATATCGGGGGCTCTTTCTGCCGTTTCTGGACGCGTGCATGCGTGCAGTCGCTGGATTGCTTTCAGCAACGCTTCAGTCGTATGACTGGATATTTCTCTTTCTTTCGATTTTTTTACAGCGGAGATGAATGACGGGGCGTGCGGCTGGAAACGCTCCCATGCAATGAGCGTCCTCGTCTTTTTTAATTATTGAGGATTCCGACTGATTAACTGTCGTGCACGGCCACTGCCGGTCTGGCATGCATCGAAGAGACTGGATCAATACACGCCTGGCACGCCCGGCGGACGATTCTTGAAGCGGCGGTGCACCCAGTAATACTGCTCCGGGCACTTCCGGATCTGTGTTTCAAGAAACTCGTTCATCCGACGCGCATCGAGCGTTTCGCTCTCCGATGGAAAGCCGCTGAACGGCTCGAAGATAGTGAGCTTATAGCCGCGGTAATCCGGCAGCACTTCCGTGACGAATGGCACCACTCGTGCACCGGCTAGCCTGGCAAGGCGCGAAACCGAAGTAAGCGTGCACGCGGGAACGCCAAAAAACGGCACAAAAACAGAGTTCTGGATGCCGTGATCCATGTCCGCTGCCAGCATGACCGGTATGCCTGAGCGAAGCAGCCCAACGATCTTCCTCGCGCTCGTCGACCGTTCGACCATCTCGGCGCCAAATCTGCCGCGTTGCCGCTTGGCGAGGTCGCACATGCGCGCGTTCGACATGCGCGTATAGAGGGAGGCGGCGGGCAACTGCGTCGAGTAGAGTATGCAGCCGACCTCGACACTTACAAAATGAAAGCCCAGAAAAATGGTCGGTACCGCATGCTTTTCTTCCAGATCGATTCGGCTTTCGATCTGGACCAGATTCCGAATCGACTTTTCGCTGCCAAACCATTGGACGCCGCGTTCGACATAGCTTCGAATGACGTGGCGAAAATGATTTCTCGCGAGAACCTCGTACTCAGCGTCGGATTTACCCGGAAAGCACAGACGCAGATTGACAAGAACGATGTGTTTTCGGGAGCTTGGAAGCGCGTACAGCATCGTGCCGAGCACACTGCCAAACCTGGCAACCAACCCGTAGGGCAGGACTGAAAAGACGCGCAGCAGCGCTACAAGGGTGGCAAAGCCTAGTCGTCCCAGGATTTTCTCCTGCTTGTGAGAGTCGTTTGTCGCCATTCAGGGGAATATTGATATCTATTGACAGACGGCCGTTTTTTGGGGCGACATCCCGGTGTGGAGCGGCGGCAGGAGCAACAAGTGTGAGATCGCGCGACGCTCGTTTTGATTGTATCCCCAGCATAGTGATTTCTGGCAAAAATCGCACTTGTTACTTTCACTCAGCGACAGAATCCAGGTATCACACATTCATTCAAAACGCGAATTAAGGAAACGCAGAATAATCCAATCGGGCTTCCACGGATGCGTGTAAACATCGATGCTCGTTGCATATACACGAATCATCACGCGTCGATATCTGCCGTTCGTTGAGGACTTGCCATCGCCTCAACACAGAAAGGAACCGCGTCGTTTAGAACGACTTATGAAATGCATCGGGCGGCGGATGAAATACCCGGCGGCGTCGTTCCTGGACAGCTTGCCGTCGCAAGGCAGTAAGTCGTTGTCATATCTTCGTCATATTTTCGGAAGGCCATGCGCCGTCGACCCGAGGCACGAACCTCTCGATCGGCGGCGTGGGCGTCAGTACGAACGCCGGCCGTTGTGCGCGCAATGGCCGAGCGCGACCCAAGCGGATCAGAGTCGCCATATCCACGGAGAGAGACCATGCAACGCCGCAAGTTTCTGAACACCCTTGCCGTCGCCACTGCGGCCGGCTCGCTCGTCGCCAAAGCAGGCGCGGCCGGAACCGCAAAGCCGACGGCCGACTCGCTCGACCCGGGCCGCTGGTCGCCGCTGAACGCGGCGCGCCTGCAGTCGGTGCTCGACCAGCACGGCGTGAAAAGCAAGCAATACAACCCGAATCGTCGTCCGTATGCGGTGTTCGACTGGGACAACACGTGCATCATGAACGACTGCGAAGAGGCGTTGCTGATGTACCAGATCAATCATCTTCAGTACAAGATGACGCCGGATGAATTCGTTCAGGTGATGTGGAAGGACGTGCCGAAAGGCCCGTTCATGAAGGACTACACGACGGTGGACGGCAAGCCGGTGACGATGGACGATCTCGCCGCCGACGTCGAATCCGACTACCGCTGGCTATATGCGAACTACAAGGGCCTCGCCGGCGACAAGAGTCTCGAAGCCATTCAGGAAACCGACCAGTTCAAGGATTTCCGCGCGAAGCTGTATTTCATGTACGACGCGATCTGCGATACGCATCCGCTCGAAGTCGGCTACAAGTGGATCATCTACTTCTACAGGAACATGACGCCCGCCGAGATGCAGGCGATGGCGGCGGCGTCGAACGATCACGGCATCGGCGATGCGCTGCGCAAAGTCGCGTATGAAAGCCCGGCGACGCTGCCGGGCAAGGCTGGCGTCGTATCGGACACGCATTTCCACGGCATCCGCATTCACGAGGAAATTCGCGCGGCAATGCATACGCTGCGTGAGAACGGTATCGACGTGTACATCAGCACCGCGTCGCTCGACGACGTCGTGCGCGTGTTTGCCGGCCATCCGAACTACGGCTACGGCGTGCCGCCGGAGAACGTGATCGGCATGCGTCTGGAGATGCGCGACGGCAAGTACACGAGCGACTACAAGAACGGCTGGTACTTCAACTACGGCCCGGGCAAAACCTTGGGCATTCGCGGAGAACTGGCGTCAAAGAAGGGCTATGGCCCGCTGCTCGTGTTCGGCGACAGCGACGGCGACGCGTGGATGCTGCGCGACTTCAAGGACACGGCGGCCGGCGTGATCGTGAACCGGATGAAGAAGGGCGAGATTGGTGCGGACAGCAAGCTCGCGGCCGAGCAGATCGGCAATCCCAACGCGCGTTTCCTTCTGCAGGGACGGGATGAGCGCACCGGGCTGATGATTCCGGATGAGAAGTCGGTGAAGTACGGGAAGACGGAGCGCAAGCTGCTGGCGTGATGTGATGCGGTCTGCTTTGGTTTGAGGTTTGAGGTTTGAGGTTTGAGGTTTGAGGTTTGAGGTTTGAGGTTTGAGGAGGAACCCGCCGTGAGAGGCGGGTTTTTCTTGTGCGTTCCGATTTATTGAAAAGGAATTTTGAGAACCCCTGATTCGCCGTCCAGCGCGAATCGGACGCTGCGGTGGCGATCTACCTTGCGAAACGCGGGATTTTGGTTTGCAGTTAGCGGGTAAATGAAGCATGGCCCACCAATTTCATCTGTGAGTTCGAACACTTGCAACATAGTCTCCTGCCACCCTACTGCTAACGAACAGCAAAAATTCGTTGTCGGCGCCGCCATGACCAAAAGCAATTGTTCCACACTGACGGAGTCCTCCTAAAGCTTCGATCTTCTGAATTGCGTCAATAGACCCGTCGGACGCGATCCTGGCAATCGAGTTGTTGCTGTTGTCGTCGCATCCTGCGATTAGATAACGACCATTTGGCTCGGGCAATACCGCGGAAAGATTGAACGATAACGAGGGAACCGAAATCACTTCATCATTCGTCGCCCGAAGAACCTTATCGAAGTGCGTAATTCTCACTCCGGATTGCGCTTGAATCTCGCGCGCCCTCTTTGCTAGTGTTGTCGCGAAGTTGCGTAGATCCACCTGTCCAGGATCGAACGATGGGCGTACGTGCCCGACAACAGAAAAACCTCCCTCGTCCTCAAACAAAAACGCCTGATTTTCCCCGTCTAGCTTCAGCTTGTTCAGTTCGCGCCCAGTGCTATCAAATTGCGCGATGATGGTGCTCCTTGCGGTCAAGTGTTCGCCGTTTGCGGGCACATGTATTCCGTCGTCCGCATGCCGTGCGCCCTGAACTTCTGCGACCACCGCGGCCATCGTAACGTTGCCGTTTTCTGACACGCTGAGACCAGTGCACCTCGGCCGAAGAAGAATATCGCTAGTAAGCACGCTATCGCCGCCAGTCATAACGACGCGTCGCTCCCAAAGAAGATTGCCCTGTTTGTCAAGCTTCGCAAGCCAAGGAACAAACAAAACTCGCTCTAGCTCGTACCGGTGAGTATTTCCATCGGGAATCACGCTTACCCGCTCATCGCCAGTTACAAGGATGGCGTCCGCACTCTCCACAATGCAGTAGAAACCTCTGGCCGCCCCGCTGAAATATGAGCGGCTCCATAGCAAATTCCCCGCGGCGTCAAACCGTGCGACGTAGTCAGACGTATGCGCCTGCGTAACTTTTAACCACCCAAAGGGCTCCCTGTGCTCGCGGATTTCGTTCCGCGGATCTTTCTGCTCTTCATATCCGACAACCCAGAAACCGCCGTCTCGCGCGTCCCGGACGGTGCGCGCACCAAATGCAGGCCAGCCCTGATCCACCACATTTGTCCAGTCGACGGCCAAATTTCGTCCGATGTGCATCGTCCAAGCACGGCTCTTTCCCAGCGAACCGGATAAGACAAATCCCCCTTTTGTCGAAGGAGCGGCATTCAACAGGTCTATACTGGCTTTAGGATCGCTTTGAACGGTCGGGAGTTCAAAGCGCTGTTGTTGCAACAGTTCGAACGTGGCGGCGGTCGCGACAGGCGGACAAGCGACGACACACAATCCGATAATGTATGCAGTCAGTTGAAACCGCGGATAAACTTTCCGAAGCGCACGGCAGATTTTCATTGTTGGTCTCCGCGAAGCGGTGCCATCGCAAGCAGTAACATCTACCCGATGGTTCATTGTTTGCATGGCAAGGAGAGAGCGCTCCTGCCTGACTAGGGCCATAGTCATATCACGTGCTCCGCGCCTTGTTCGTGCGATAGGGCACGCGCCGAATGTCTGCTATGTCGACGATCCAGGTACTGATGTCGAATGTCCGATCCTGGCCGGGCGCCGACGCATGCATCATGCATACGCAGGCTCAACCTCGTCATGCCGCGATCGGCCGGAAGCGACCCGTTCCCCGCCGTTCGACACGCCGTAAAGCGGACGTTCAACCAACCGGACGAGACGTCACACGTGGCTTGAGCAGCACGCACGAGTGTCGGAACCGCTCAAAGATGACCGAGATCTGGTTAGCAATGTGCGGCGGGAGACGTTCAAGAGCGGCGGGTAGCCGCGATTCTTTGATATGAGCCCGGTCGGCGCTGTCACTGCCGTTATAAGACGGACAATGGCCAGGTCAATCGCAAGACATTGCCACCGCCAGCGGTTGCAAATGGAAGGCAACAAAAATGAGCAGCCGCATGGATTCGAGCGAGTCGCTTTGGACGTGTTGGCGGGCGTGATCGGAGCCGTAGTCGCATTGCCTCTGTGTGGTGTGCTCGTGAACCTGGTCATCTTTCACAGCGCGATCACGCCTCGACATTTCGACACCGAGGGCGCTGGTCTCGGAGAAGGATTTGCACTGCTGATGTTGCTTCCATTCGCGATCGTTCTCCTGGCAATATCCATCGCAACAAGCGTCTTCCTTTTCCGCAAGCTGTGGTGAGTTCTATTAACGGGGAATTCAATGATCGCAGATCCAGAGAGTGCAAGTTGGAAAATGCCCGTTTCCAGCCGTGAATTCGCCTGGAACAAATATTTGAAGCGACTGCACATACTAGTCCTCGTGCTATACGCAGTGCCGTCAATCGCTGGGTGGATAGATCACGATGGAAGAGCAATCCCGGACAGGCAGGATGTCAAAAGTGCTAATGGCTTTGGTGTGATGCTCGTGCTAACTGCACACGAAGCGGCATTTACGCGAGCGTGGAACAGTTCTACGCAGAGCCCAGTACTGCAGACCACGAAGCAGGTGCAGAGAGGAAAATCAGTGAGCGCTATGCTCCTGTTCTCTGGGTGCAAGCCAAATCCTGCGGGCACGTGCAACGTTAGTGTCACGTATCGATTTTCCGGACCCGATGGAGCTGTTCAAAACATCGGTCCATACAACGTGTGGCAACGCGCTGCGCCAAAACCAGGCATTGTGCAGTTAGGAGACGCGCAGCTGAAGTTAGGTCTTGCTAACAATGATCCCGTCGGGAAATACGTGGTATCAGCAACGATAACGGACCGCAATTCAGGTGCATCGATCACTGTCTCCACCACGCTGACGGTTACAGATTGACCGAACAGTAATCTGCCGGCCGGACACCGGTAGCTTGCCGATACACGTGATGCACGCTACCGGACCTTTTAGTCAAAAGCCGAGAGGCCATGAAATCATTTATCTTTGCGACAACTCTGATTTTTTCGGCGTGTGTTGCGGCGCAGGAGGCCCCCTCATCCGTCGCAGTTGCTCAGTCGAATGTGGCAACACAACTGTTCATGGATCTGTGCATCCCATCAGTTGGCAATCGCGAAGCGTTGAATGCGCTGGCTGCCAAATATGATTTGCGTGACGTTGACCCATCATTCTCGGAAAAAGTGCTGAGAGGAAAGACCGGCAAGGTATGGTCAGCGCCGAGCCATTCAGGCAATTTCATCGTCATCTGGCAAGCTGATAATTCGTGCTCCGTTTGGGCAAGGAGAGCCGACGCTGCCAGCTCAATCGAGCATTTCAAACGCATTGTGACTGGCGCGCAACGCCCTGGTTTGCAACTGCGAGTCGTTGCGGATCGGGACATTGAAGGTCAAGGTGGAACGTACCATTATCTAGCTTATATCCTGTCGAAGGTCGGTGAAGATGCTGGAACGTTCGCGAGCATCGGTGCCACTTCCTCGAACGCGGCGGAGGTCCAGGTTCGATTGAGAATGGAGCGAGCGAAGATGGGAAGGCCGGCACAAAACTGATCCGCCTTTGGAGCGAAGCCATCGTCATCCCATCGAATCGGTGATTTCGATTTTTCCATGGCGAATTACGTTCTCGCAGGTATTCCCGGTTCGCCAAATTGAGCTAATTCACAGTAAATCCTGGTCGGCAAGCGTCTCTTGTTGGCCGCCTACCGCCCGACGCGGTCGACCTTTTCGAGCCAGTCTCCGGATGTTGCCAATCGTTTTTTTCCGTCGTACCCGATTCGTCGTCGGCCAGTCGCTGATCGTTCCCGTCCCGTCCTGAATTCCCACAGTCGACCGGGGCCGCGGCGCCCCGCCCCGCAGAATGCCGTGCCATACTCACGCACCGCCTATACCCGCAATGCCACCTTGATGATGACTGCCTCTTCCGCATCCATCGGCTTCAATGACAACCCACTCGATCGCCGCTCCGAAAGCCGCGACGATCACGCCTTCATCGAGTCTCTGCGCAGTGCCCCGTCCGCACGCTTTCTCGTGTTCGAAGCCGATATTCCCTTGCTCAAACACGGCATTGAGCACGATGCGTGGTTCCTGGCGAGTGAAGCGGCCACTTTGGGTCAACCGCTTCACAGCATCTTTCTCGGGCAGGAGAGCGATGGCAGCGGACGTTTCGCGCTCGGTTTCAAGCTCGGCCTGGAACAGGCGGACCCACCGCGAGGCGAGGTCCATCTTCGGGTCGATCTGCGCTCAATCGCCCTGCAAGGCCTCGTCTCTCCCGCAGTCCTGGGAATGCTGGGCCAGGCAAAGTCGATGCTCGACTGGCATCGCCGCCATTCCTTCTGCGCCAACTGCGGCTCAATGAGCCGCGCCATTGCCTCCGGCTGGCAGCGAATCTGCGATGCCTGTGGCGCCCGCCACTTTCCGCGAGTCGACCCGGTTGTGATCATGCTGGGAATTGACGGCGAGCGGTGCCTGCTCGGACGTCAGCGGCAATTCACCGCCGGGATGTACTCGGCGCTCGCGGGCTTTGTCGAGCCCGGCGAGACGGTGGAAGACGCAGTGCGCCGCGAGGTGCTCGAGGAAACCCGAGTGAAGTGCACACAGGTCGTCTACTTCGCGTCGCAGCCGTGGCCGTTTCCTTCGTCGCTGATGATCGGCTGCTTCGCCCAGGCGAGCGATACGGAAATCGTCGCCGATACCGCGGAACTCGAAGACGCGCGCTGGTTCGCCCGCTCCGAAGTCAAGGCCATGCTCGCGGGCACGCATGCGAGCGGACTTTCTGCGCCCAAGCCATTCGCCATCGCCCATCATTTGTTACAGGCGTATGCTGCACAGGGTCCCTTAATATTGCGTGGCCGATGGTAGGGCCTGCAACCAGATCGCCCGCGACGTTGGACATCGCGACCTTGGCGCAGACCGGGTCCGATGAAACACGGCATTTCATCTAACTCGACGCGAATCGCACAGACGCACAGTTTCGCGACGGGCGGTGCGGCTCTTTTTCCGAGGAAAATGTAAACGCGAGTAACTGTTACGCAACAGTGTCCTGGGGCGAATGCCGAGCTAAGACCGATGAAGACGAGCTTCCGGTGTCGTTCAGGGTTATTCGATGCCTGCCATCGGCCAGCAAGCGTCCTTCGTCCTCCGCGCGGCTCGGACGTTCAGACGACCGCTCCGCTCAGCAAACGACCATTCAATACGCGGATGACATTTGGTCCAGCTACGGTTGAGCGCCTCCCTCTCCTGGGAACGTCGATGCGTGGAACGCTCAGCAACGCATGTGGACGCCCCAATTGCTCTTTGCTTGTTGAATCGCCACAGCCAATCACACGACGAACTCCTATTCTTGAAGAGTCCTTTCGGACACAATCAAGGAGGAAGGCTATGCGCATGCTTCTCAACATACGAATACCTCACGAGCCGTTCAACGCTTTTGTGCGCGATGGCTCCATCGGAGAATTAATCGAGCGGATTCTCGCAGAGATGAAACCGGAAGCCGCCTACTTTACCGAGCAGAACGGAACACGCGGAGCAATTCTCGTCGTGAACCTTGAGGAGCCGTCGCAGATTCCAAAATTCGCGGAACCGTGGTTTCTGACGTTCAATGCCGACTGCGAGTTTCGCGTGGTAATGGTGGCAGATGACCTCAAGAAAGCTGGACTCGAGACGCTTGGCTCGAAGTGGAAATAGGGAGCACGGCACGGCGTGCGAGTGACGCTAAAAGTTCCGTGCCGTGCTGCTGCCCGCTTCGGTCGAGCTACTCAGATGATGACCGATTGACCTCGGAGACCCGCCGCTCCGCACAGGGAAGCGTGGGCGGCAGAGAAGGGTCGCGTGCGGCCCACCACGACGGCAGCGCCCGACGGATGCGGGGCGGCAGGTGCAATCACTTGGCCATGGTCGGCGATACCCGGGGTTGCCCGCGCCGAATACGCTGCGCGCGGCGCGAGATGCGTACGCGGGCGCATTTTTCTGCACTAGAATCGGTTATGCCGTCGTAGACAGTACCGGGCTAGCGCGAGGTGCGGAATTCTCGTTGGAGGAATGCCATGCCGACTTACCAGTACAAATGTGAGAAGTGCGGTGAGATGTTCGAACATGCTGAGCATCTTGCTGAGCATGAAACCGCTCATCCGCCTTGTCCGAAGTGCGGAAGCGAGAAGGTCCAGCACATACCCACGCCATTTGTGGCGAAAACATCCAGAAAGAGCTGAAATCTGTCTGACCGAGCGAAGGCATAATCCGGCCACTTTGCGTTCGATACCTCGCCCAAGACGTGAACAATCAATTCCGCCTGGAGCCTCGCCGGGCGCTCACATGCTTATGCGAGACCGCGTGACGACCGTCACTGCTGCGCGTGGCGGCAGCCTCTACATTTCCATATGTCCCCGTTTCGTAGAGGCACGAGAAGAATATGAATTCTGTTTTGCCACGGGGATTTACCCGGCAGGCACCCCGCAAGATTGAGCGGCCAGACCACATCGATTCGCTCGATTGCCTGCGCGGCCTGAGTGCGCTGCTGGTCATGTGTTACCACTACCGCGAGTTTCTCAATTACGTCATCCCGCATATAGGGAATACCCTGTTCGAAAACGGCCGTATTGGCGTCGATATTTTTTTCATTCTGTCTGGCTTCGTGATGTACACGACGACGCAGAGCGTGAAAAACCAACTTGTGCTGCCGTTCCTGATTAAGCGCGCTTTCCGGGTCGTGCCGCTCGCATGGTTGCTCATCACCATCATTTTTATCAGTGAGGGCAGCGCCAACTGGCAAGCCTACGTGCTCAGCCTTATGTTCGTCCCGCTTTCGAATACCGATGCGCCCTTTTTCGGCTACAACATCCTCTCGCCGGGCTGGACGCTCAGTTACGAGCTTTGGTTTTACGTAATGTTCGGGACAGGCATGCTGGTATCCAAGGCTCACCGGGGGCTCGCAGCCGGGGCAGTCCTGCTTGGCTGCGTGTTCGGGCTCCAGGCGCTCAGCCACACGCCTCTCTACCTCGACGCCTACCCGGCGACGACATTCACAGGGCACCTGCTGGTTCCCGCGCAGATTGTCAGCCAGCTAAGCTCCCCCCTTTTCCTCGAGTTCCTGCTGGGCATCGGGGTAGCGTACCTTTACGCCAACTGCCGGGCGCGGTGGCTCGCCGTCAACGAGAAAATCCGGAGCGGTGTCTACCTGTTTTTTGCCGCCTACACCCTGTCGCACTTCTTCTCAGGCTACGCCATGGGGCACGGCCTTACCCGGAAGGGGCTCCCGGCCCTCGCGCTCTTCAGCGTTTATCTGTGCGCGGATTTTGACGGGCTGCTCAACAAGGTGAAGGGCTTCATTCGCGGGCCGGGTGGCGCGTTCGTGTTTCTTGGTCGCATTTCCTTCAGCCTCTACATCGTCCACGAGCCGTTGCATCAGTTCATCGGCTGCGTGCCGGTGATGGCGGAGCTTTTCAGGCTGGAGGGAGGAATCGGGAAATTCGTGACACTCGGCACGTTTTCTGTGGTGGCCGCCTACGCGCTTTTCCACCTAGCTGAACACCCAACGCAGCGCATCGGAAAATATGTAGCCGAGCGGTTAGTCGCCGTCACTCGCGAGGAGCGATCAACGGCGGCTGTTTAGGCGTCTTGAGATGCGTCCAGCTCAATTCTCTCCGCACTGCGGAGAAAATGGCTTCGTCAGGGAAAATTTCCGCCGCGCGCATGCAGTGCCGCAGTTGCTGCTCGCTCCAGCCTCGCCCGTACTTCATTGGGCGACCCGGCCATAACGCCTTGTCGCTTCGCCCGAAGCGACGCAGGTCCTCAGCCGTAAAGTTGCACGCCGATCACTGCCCGGTCAGCATCCGAAGGATTTTCTGCACGATGCATTCGTGCCGCTCGAGCGCCTCATCGAGCGTGCTTGCGCCATAGCTCTCGTTCTCATCTCGCACTTTCATTCCAGCGATGCGCGTCACAAAGAGCGCGGGTATCCCAGTCCTCGCGTCGGCCACACCGCGAAAGCGTGTCGTGACCGTCACGCCCGCCTCTTCGAGCAGCGTGCGGCGAAAGATCAATTCGTTCTCGGCCATCCAGCGCGACCACTCGCTACGGTCGAACACTTCGACAGGCCTGTTCTTCGCATCGAGGACGTAGAGGCGTTCGCACTGGGGCGGGACGGAACGGGATTTCATTATCGGGAAGCCGCGAGCAGGAAGCCGATCGCCTCCCGCCACCAGCTATTGTCGACGTGGCCAATCCAGTCGTTATGCTCAGCCGCTTCCACGATCTTCAGTTGCTTCGGACCGCTCAGCGCGTTATGGAGCGCCTCACCGAAGCGTGCCGGGACGATGCTGTCGCGTTCGGCAACCACGACGAGAACCGGGCGGCGGAACGCGGCCAGGTGGGTCACACTGTCGTATCGGTCATGCACCAGCCACTTCACGGGCACCCATGGGTAGTGGAAAGCGGCGACGTGCTCGAGCCTGTCCCATGGCGTGATGAGCATTAAGCCAGCGATCTTGTCGCGTTTGCGCGAGCCGGCTGCGGCGACCACGCCGGCTCCGAGCGACTCCCCGATGAGCAGCACCGGGGCGCCGTAGAGACGACGCGCAACCTCGATGGTCTCTTGTGCATCGGCGACCAGACTTTGTTCATCTGGCGTCCCATCGCGTGGCCCATAGCCCGGATATTCGGCGAGGATCACGCGCAGTCCCAGCAGGTTGAGCGCCGCGGCATAGAAGGAACGGTGTCCTGCGTGGCCCGCATTGCCATGAAAGACAATGGCCGTGCCGCGCACGGTTCCGGGCGGTTCGCTGCGTATTCCACGACACCCGAGCGCGGATTCCACGCGTAGCCGAGCAGGTTTTCCACGAACACGCGAGCGCTCGTTCCACACGGAAGCGAGCACTTAAGCAGTGACGCGGGTGGTCAGTT
>NZ_JAKLJA010000042.1 GCF_022213065.1 Paraburkholderia tagetis | reverse complement strand
GAATAGCACCGGAACCCATTTCTTCGCAAAATTCATCACAGAAAGGCAGGACCCCGAGACATTCGAGATGTTCCGACTGGGAACCTAGCCGAAAATGGGCTCGAATTCGGCACTCACGAGTTCAGTGACGTCCTCGTCTCGCAACAATGGCGTGGAGGCAGCGCGCGGAGCGCTGCGATACTGCTGCGCGCAGCTTAGCTTCTCATGGCCGTCGGTTAGGCTGTCGAATCCGAGTCTGCATCTGGAAGCCACGCGGTGCAGTGCTCGAGGGTCACGTAGTCCGACTGCCAGACTCCGGCTGCTGCGTGCTATTCCCTTCGGGCATGGGCTAGATGGGCGGCGCCGACTCACGATTCTTGACGCGCTGCTCATACTGCAAAACACGGTCGCTTAGTGTTTTCAACGCGTCTCCCCCGTGCTGATGAAGCTGTGCGGTCGGTAGTCCCGACCGATATCGCACCTTGGCAGCCAGTTCCCAAGCTTGCATTCCGAGCCGCGCACAGCCGAGCGTTACCTCGTCACACGTGCCGAATGGGTCATCGAATTCGCTACTGTTCCGAATGTACTGGGCAATCTCCCTATGTGCGTTGGGAAACTCGCGCAGTTGCGCTGCTGTATCCTTCGGCAGCCACTTCCACTGGATTTCGTTAGGGTACGAGAAAGCTGGAAGCCGCACTTGACGCAAGGGTTCGTAGCTAACGTACCGACTTGCCTCCGCCTGCGCTTCGCTGTCTGTGTAAATCATCTGAACGCAAGCACGCATGTAGCCTTCGAGTTCTTCGACCGCTAGCAGCGCAGCGAGGAACGACTCCCGGTCTCGTTCACGCCTGTCTTTGCCTCGTGCGAACAAGCCGTTAATTACAGAGCTCACCACCGAGCCGATAACAGCAGATGACGCCGCAATTTTCAACCAGTCGTAAGTCTCGAGTGCCATAGCGTTCCATGCGCTTGCCGTTTTGCCGGCCTTTGAATCCGTCGAATTCGTCGCTGGCCGTTGCGCGGCCAAGCTGGCTCGTCGAGGCCGCGCGGTCATTGCAGAGGTGATATACCTTAACCTAATCCGGCCAATCGTCCGAATACGTGTCATCCGGATGTGGTTCGTCATCTTGAAAGACGATAACGTCATTTGCGTCGTCCGGCCGATAGAAGTCCAGCTTCACGTGCGCATAAGAGATGGATTGGGTTCGAAACAGGTTCACCTTTTCGGCGGCGAGAGACACTGGCAAGGCGAGAGGCTCGCCAAACTCGTTGAGCACCGCATTCGGAAATAGCACGATGTTCGTCCCGTTCTGGCGCTGGGTCGATTTGAACAAGATGCCATCGAACGACGGAGCGGCGACGTGGGAAAGGAATTCCGCCATCGTTTGGGTGATGAGATAGTCAGACTCGTGACCAGGCGTGACGGGTTGGGCAATCAGAGTATGAAGTATCTTCAGAAAGTTCCGGCGCTTCAGTTGCTTTTGATAGTCAGGTTGAAAATAGCTAAGCGGTTTGCTTGAACGCGCAGTCTCAAGCCGCTCGAAATCCAATACGCGCAGGGGCCTGTTTGTTCGCAGTTCAATCAGCGCGATGTCATTGCCAATCGCGGGGCGCATTTCTGCTAGGCAGGTTGGCGACTCTAGCGACGCATAGAAGACGGAAATCCCTTCCGCGTTCATCCTGCCAGCCCGCGCGAGGTGCGGCGGCGGTGGGCCGATGTGCGCCAAAGGGTCGTCGACCATCTCGGTAAGCAGTGAGGAGCTCGTAACCACCCGTGCTCGAAAGAGTCGCGTACCGGTTCGGAGTGTACGTACGACCGGTGACCGCGGCTTGCCGGGCAAGTGCATATGCTCGACATCGGCGAACAACTCAGCGAAAAACTTGTGGGCTTTCTCGCTGAAGAAACGCCTCCTATGCCGCACGTCCTGAAGGGTCTCCTGCCACGCGAGCCCGAACTCCCCTCCACTGTGCCTGACCTCCTCGTAATCCATCGTCTCATCCCAGAAAGGCTCTCCGCCATCCCCGGGATAGAAGAATTCGCTTTCTATAACGGCGTCGATTATTTCGTTCTGGAAGTCGAAATACTGTCCGAGAAAGTTCTGCACCCAATGTTCGAGCGGGTCGCCAAGGCGGCGGTAACTAACGCTGTCGCTGTCGCCCTCACCGAAATAAGGTACCTCACGGCCCCAACCCAGGTTTTCGCGCATGACGGGCTCGAGCCATTCGGCGAGTTGTTCGACGGATATACCTTCCCGCCGTTCCTCGCAGACCCTGCACTCGTCAACACCCCCGACCCGTTGTACTCTTTCACGGAGGACGGAATCTTCGAAGCAGGCGTAGCAAATGTGGTCAGTCAAGATAATTCCTTGATGTTCGGACGCGTCGATGAAACGCAGAGCTTGCGCAGAATAATACGAAGAGGCTGTCCGTAGGGTTGTCGATACTACGCTGAGTTCGTAACGATGCGCGCGGACGGTTACGTGTCGTTGGCCGCCTTCGTCGATGCTTCACACGGGTGCAATGCTTGGCTCATGTTCAGGCATACTTTCTTCGTTTCCCAAGACTGGAAGCCAGAAGAGCGGCAGCCTGCGGTGCAGGCGGAAGACTGATGCCGGCATGATTACCCACCAGGCAGAGACCTTATGCAACGCATGAAGACGCCGAATATTCGAACCTTCGACATGAAACTCGTGGATGACTTGTTTGAAATGAATGGCGGGTATGTGCTCAATTTCTCTGACCGAACCATGGGCATATTCTTTCTGGAAGAGCTCGACGTCGACATCGATGACCCAGCCTACCGCGATAACGGCCCATCCAAAGCGAAACGATTAAGGTGCTTTTTGAACAAGGTGGACTTGGGTACCGCCGTTAAGACGCTCAAGGTTCTGTGGAAATATCGCGAAGCCGTTCGGCAGTCGCAGGGGCGGGAAGACTGGGTAGTCAACGCCGAAGGACAGTTCCTCTCGTTGATTAACCGCCTCGAGGGCAAGCCGGAAGGAGCCGGTAGAACAAATCCTCCCCCCAAGCCGGCGCTGGATGTCCAACGAATCGCGGGACTCAAGAGCAAACTTCTTGAACTGTCGTCGTTGGCACCTCAGCCACGAGGCTACGCGTTTGAGGCGTGGCTCAAGGACGCGTTTGACTGTTTCGGCCTCGAAGCGCGAGAACCTTTTCGCCATCGCGGGGAGCAGATAGACGGCAGCTTCGTGCTGCAGGGAGAAACCTATCTTGTCGAAGCGAAGTGGCAGTCCGAACTCACTGGAGCGGCCGATTTGCATGCGTTTCACGGGAAGCTTGAGCAGAAAGCCGCATGGGCGCGCGGCCTGTTTGTGAGCAACAGCGGGTTCACGGCAGACGGGTTAGCTGCCTTCGGTCGAGGCAAGCGTGTCATCTGTATGGATGGACTCGACCTGTTCGACGCGCTGGACAGACAACTGCCCTTGAACCATGTGCTCGAACGGAAGGTTCGACGCGCGGCGGAGTCGGGACTTCCCTTCGAGCGCGTTAGGGACCTTTTCGCGTGAGAATGCGATGGGCGCGCTGGCTCCGATGCTAGAGCGCGAGCCTCATCTGTCGGCTTGCCAGGTCGCGAGGCGCCTTCGAGGTCGTGGTGACTGCGACGCCCTCAACGTTGCCCGTGAGGGCATACAAGCCCACAACGTGCATCCGGCCGCATTCGGATGGCTGATGCACCCAGGACGTGTTGATGCGGTACCCCTCCTTGCGCAACTCAGCAATACGCGCCCGCGGGTCGACGATGTCGAGAAACCGCATTGCCTCGAGCGTCGTCACCCCTCCGCGAAACCTCATAGCCAGAAGCAGGCGTGCACGCTGATGCGCGGCGGTGTTATCCGGCCAGTTGTCGATGATGCGGCTGAAGGACAGGAAATTGTGCATTCGAAGCAGTGGTAGTTGAGACAAGGCGTATTGTTCGCCTTCTGCCTCGAGACACTGCTACCGAAATACCCCGCAAACCGACCAGAAAATCATCCGGCCGAAATTCGGCAGATTTTGACGCCTATTTCGGCCGCCTCATTCTGCTGGAAAGTCGGGCTCAATTCCGGCTTCATCGCGAAGCATGTGCATGAGATTGACGGCGGAGATTGAAGTCGTTTCGTCAGGAATGCGCTTCGCGAGCGCCAGCATCATTTCGAATATCTCGCTGGTCGTCTGCGGCTCTCGGGCCTGGAGGGCAGCCTTCGGTGGGATGCTGGCGCGGTTCAGCAGCAATTGCGTAGTGTTTTCGCTTTCTGCAACCAGCCGGCGGTTCTCCGCGGCGTGCCGCTTGATGGCGTCCCGCTCGTCGTCGGTCAGTATTTTCCGGACGGTGCGGTCGTCCGTGTCTTCCCATACCCGAGCAGCGACCGTGGCAATGAACCTGCCCGGAAAGTCGTCACACATTCCGTAAAGCGCGCGAGCAAGATGCAACACGAAGATGCGCCTCTCGCTGAATGCCGGACGCCCCGCCGACCGGCGTTCGACGGTCGATGCAGCGTCCCGAAGGCTCTTCAACGAGCCGCGAAAGCTCTTCTCCAATTCCGACGGAACCCAAGACGAGCTTTCAGCCGCAAGCTCGGACTCAAAGGCACCTGCTTTCCTCATCAGCCCGCGAACTGCAGCAGCTGTGGGCAGTGGCTCGGAAGGCTCGCGCTCGAAGCAGGCCACGTACGCGTGCGCGATTTGCGTCACGGCAGCCACCTGCAGCACAGCGCCTTTGCCGAAGACGGATTGCTTGAAGAAGCTGCGTACGCTGGGATAGGCCACGAAACCCTTGAACCAATCGGAGTCCACGCGCGCGGCTTGGTCCAGACGCAAGAAGTAGCAAGCTTCGCTATAGGTCTCGGCCAGCCTCTCGTTCGTTTCCAAAATGGTCATGTGATTGGAGGCTCTGGCGCCGAAGTCGATGCGGAACTAATTATGAACGCCGCTGTGTGATTGAATGTTGTAGCTGAGCGGATGGCGTGGCGGCGCCGGGAAGCGGCGACCGCGTCAAGTGATGCGCCCGGGGACGAAGCCCGGGATGGCCGCTCAGTTTGGCGTCATTCTTGTGCCATTTTTTGCGGATTTCCCCTTCGAAAGTCGGAAATTCTCGCGGCGGAATTAGAAGCGCTTTCCTTGTAAAAACAGTCACCTAGAAGCAAAAACTGGCTTCCGGAGGTCGAGATGTGTTTACGCGTATACGCTTCTAATCTAATCAAACAACGGACCGCAACGCAGCCGCCCACTCACTCCACCGTCACCGACTTCGCCACATTCCACACTTTGTCGACGTTAGATAGAAAGGCATCAACGGCTAAACCCGCTCCGAGTCTTTCGGAGGCGGTATGCGTCGTACGATTGCCGATGGCAAGGAACGACGAATTTATGGTCACGAGGCTGCACGATTTGAAGCTCTGAAGAAAGTCGCTCGCGCACTATGCACGTAGGGCGGTCGACCAGCGCCAGCAGCAGAAGTCGCCTAAAACCCCGCTCCATGATTTGGCGAAACCGCGAAATCGACGGCCACATCAATAAGGGGGCCGTCGTTCTCGCGGCTATGACGTCAGTCAAGTGTCGTCATCCGAGCTATCGGACCGCATCCATCGATAACTGTCTCAGTGGATGCTTCTCAAAATCTCATATTATGGTTCCCGCTACACCACCCTCAAACATCAATATTCCCCGCCCTCAACGCATTGCTCTCGATAAACGCGCGGCGCGGCTCGACGTCATCACCCATGAGCGTCGTGAAAATGCCATCGGCGGCGATCGCATCTTCGATCTGCACGCGCAGCAAACGCCGCACGGACGGATCCATCGTCGTTTCCCAAAGCTGCTCGGGGTTCATCTCGCCAAGCCCCTTATAACGCTGCTTCGAAACATTGCGCTCGGCATCGGCAATCAGCCACTTCATTGCGCTCTTGAAGTTGGTCACGGCCATGCTGCGCTCGCCGCGCTTGATGAGCGCGTTCTTGCCGATCAAGCCCTTGAACGTATTGGCCGTATTCACGAGCTGCTGATAATCGGCGGTGAGCTGGAATTCCTCGTCGATCACCGAGACCTTCACGTTGCCGTGATGGCGGCGCTCCACGCGCAGCGAACGCAGCTCGCGCACCGCGTCGTACATCGGCACGACCGTCACTTCGGGCTTCAGCGGATCGTCGCGCAACTGCGCTTCGAGCGCACGTGCCGAAGCCTCCGTGGAAGCTTCGCTCGACAGATCGATCGCTACGCCGTCCATGATCGCTTCGAGTGCACGCTCGTCGTACAAACGCGAGAGGCGATCCACCACGCCGCGCGCGAGCTGGTACGAGCGCGCAAGCTCGCCCAGCGCGTCGCCGGAAATGGGTGTTGCGCCTTCGCTCGGCACGAGTTCCGAGCTGTGCAGCGCAAGGCGCAGCATGTGCGCGTTGAGGTCCGCCTCATCCTTGAGATAGCGCTCGTCCTTGCCCGCCTTGAGCTTGTAGAGCGGCGGCTGAGCGATGTAGATGTAGCCGCGCTCGACCATCTCCGGCATCTGGCGATAGAAGAACGTGAGCAGCAGCGTGCGGATGTGCGCGCCGTCCACGTCCGCGTCGGTCATGATGATGATGCGGTGATAGCGCAGCTTCTCGAGGTTGTAGTCGTCCTTGCCGATGCCGCAGCCAAGCGCAGTGATCAGCGTGACGATCTGCTCGGAGGAAAGCAGCTTGTCGTAGCGCGCTTTCTCCACGTTGAGCACTTTGCCGCGCAGCGGCAGGATTGCCTGGAACTTGCGGTCGCGGCCCTGCTTGGCCGAGCCGCCTGCCGAGTCGCCCTCGACGATGTAGATTTCCGACTTCGCCGGATCCTTCTCCTGGCAGTCCGCGAGCTTGCCCGGCAGGCCCACGCCGTCGAGCACGCCCTTGCGGCGCGTCATTTCGCGCGCCTTGCGCGCGGCGTCACGCGCACGCGCGGCGTCGACGATCTTGCCGCAGATGGTCTTGGCGTCGTTCGGCGTTTCCAGCAGGAATTCTTCTAGCGCCTTCGCCACGACTTCTTCCACGGGCGCGCGCACTTCGGAGGAAACGAGCTTGTCCTTCGTCTGCGAGCTGAACTTCGGCTCCGGCACCTTCACGGAAAGCACGCAAGACAAACCTTCGCGCATGTCGTCGCCGGAGGTCTCGACCTTCGCCTTCTTCGCGATTTCGTTATCGGCGATGTACTTGTTGATCACACGCGTCATCGCCGCGCGCAAACCGGTCAGGTGCGTGCCGCCGTCGCGCTGCGGGATGTTGTTCGTGAAGCACAGCACGCTTTCGTTGTAGCTGTCGTTCCACTGCATCGCCACTTCGACGCCCACACCGTCCTTCTCGCCCTGGATGTAGAAGATGTTCGGGTGCAGGACAGTCTTGGCCTTGTTGATGTACTCGACGAAGCCCTTCACGCCGCCCCCGAATGCGAAATCGTCTTCCTTGCCGGTGCGCTGGTCGGTCAGGCGAATGCGCACGCCGTTGTTCAGGAACGAGAGTTCGCGAATGCGCTTCGCGAGAATGTCGTAGTGGTACTCGACGCTGCCGAAGATGGTTTCATCGGCCATGAAGTGCACTTCGGTGCCGCGATTTTCGGTGTCGCCGAGCACTTGCATCGGCGAGACGGCGTGGCCGTCGCGCTCTTCGAGCACGCGGTTTTGCGGCACGCCACGGTGGAATTCCATGAAGTGCTTCTTGCCGTCGCGGCGCACGGTGAGGCGCAGAAAGCTCGAGAGCGCGTTCACGCACGAGACGCCCACGCCGTGCAGGCCGCCCGAGACCTTGTAGCTGTTCTGGTCGAACTTGCCGCCCGCGTGCAGCTCGGTCATCACGATTTCGGCGGCGCTGCGCTTCGGATCGTGCTTGTCGTCCATCTTCACGCCCGTGGGAATGCCGCGGCCGTTATCGGTGATCGAGATGGAGTTGTCCGCGTGAATCACCACGTGGATGTCGTTGCAATACCCTGCGAGCGCTTCGTCGATGGAGTTGTCGAGCACTTCGAAAACGAGGTGATGCAGACCGGTGCCGTCCGACGTGTCGCCGATGTACATCCCGGGCCGCTTGCGCACCGCTTCCAGACCCTCGAGGATCTGGATCGACGAGGCGCCGTAGCTGTTGTCGGGTTGCGAGTTGTTCGTATCAGTCATGGAATTTTCCGGTTCTGCGTACTGCCTGTGTTACTGCTCGAGACTTTTTCAAAAAGCCATAAAAACGCCAAAGGGGCGCAGCGCCCCCTGGTGTTCTTCTTCTGTCGCGCTTTTTAGATGCGCATCGGCATCACCACGTACTTGAATTCCTCGTTCTCGGGAATCGTGATGAGCGCGCTGGAGCTGGCGTCGCCGAGGCTCACTTCCAGCATGTCGACCTTCAGGTTCGCGAGGACGTCGAGCAGATACGTGACGTTGAACCCGATGTCGATGGTGTCGCCCTGGTAGGCGATTTCCAGCTCTTCCTGCGCCTCTTCCTGGTCGGCGTTGGTCGACATGATCTTGAGCTGGCCCGGCTCGATGATGCAGCGCACGCCCTTGAATTTGTCGGACGTGAGAATCGCCGCGCGTTGCAGCGAACGTTGCAGTTCTTCGCGGCCGAT
This sequence comes from Paraburkholderia tagetis, assembly GCF_022213065.1. GTDB lineage: Bacteria > Pseudomonadota > Gammaproteobacteria > Burkholderiales > Burkholderiaceae > Paraburkholderia > Paraburkholderia tagetis. The sequence continues at coordinate 46,227 of NZ_JAKLJA010000042.1, read as the reverse complement.
CTGGAAGGTGTTCTTGTGCGCCTTCGGAATCACGCGCTGGAAGTCGGGGAACTTGCCTTCCACGAGCTTCGAGACGAGCTCGACCTGGCCGAACGTGAACTTCACCTGGGTGGAGCCGATGTCGATATTCAGCGAGTCGTCGATGTCTTCGAGCAGGCGCTGGAGTTCGAGAATGGTCTTGCGCGGGATGATGACTTCCTGGCGCGCGAATGAGCCTTCGATTTTCATCGACGAGAACGCGAGGCGGTGGCCGTCGGTGGCCACGGCCATGAGCTGGTCGCCATCGACGACGAGCAGCATGCCGTTCAGGTAGTAGCGGATGTCCTGCTGCGCCATCGCGAAGTAGACCATGCCGAGCAGTTGGCGGAAGGTCTTTTGCGGCACCGAGAGGTTCGCGCCGAAATCCTTCGCCTGCGCCACCGTGGGGAACTCGTCCGCAGCGAGCGTTTGCAGGGCGAAACGGCTCTTGCCCGACTGCACCGTGAGGCGCTTGTCGGCGAGCGTGAGCGTGACCTGGCCGTCGGGCATCGCGCGCAGGATGTCGAGCAGCTTGCGCGCGGCGACGGTGGTGGCCACCTGGTCGTTGCCGACGCCGAAGTCGGCGGTCGTGGTGATCTGCAACTCGAGGTCGGTCGACAGGAACGAGACGTCGGAACCGGTTTTGGTGATCAGCAGATTGGCGAGGATCGGCAACGTGTGGCGGCGTTCGACAATGCCGCTCACCGTTTGCAGCGGCCTCAGCAGGTTATCGCGTTCGGTCTTGACCAGTTGCATAGAGTTCCTTCGTTGATGTGACGGTCTGCGCACCCCGTCCAGGGCCGGCGCCCGGCGTTCATTTGGCATTCACCCGGCGCCACAAACCCTGGAGCCGCCCTGCAGCGCAGGCCGCGGCGTGAAATCCGCCCGGCGGCCTGGCCGCAGGGCGGTTAAACCCATATTGTGCCTGAAAACGGACCACTCCCCTAAATTGGGGGCGATCCGCGAAATATACAGATGGCGCCGACGAGGTCGGGCCGCGCGGACGCTAACGGCACCACCCGGGGCCTCAGCCCTTGAGCGTCTGTTCGAGCACGTGCAGCTCGTGATTGAGCTGGGCGTCCTTGGTGCGTTCGTCGGCGATCTTGCGCACGGCGTGCAGCACCGTCGTGTGGTCGCGCCCGCCGAACAGCTCGCCGATTTCCGGCAGGCTCTTCTGCGTGAGCTCCTTGGCCAGATACATCGCGATCTGGCGCGGCCGCGCGATGTTCGCGGGGCGCTTTTTCGAGTACATGTCGGCGACTTTGATGCTGTAGAAGTCAGCCACCGTCTTCTGGATGTTTTCCACCGAAATCTGGCGGTTCTGCACCGTCAGCAGGTCTTTGAGCGCTTCCCTGGTGAGCTCGATGGAAATGTCGCGGCCATGGAATTTCGAGTACGCGAGGATCTTGCGCAGCGCGCCTTCGAGTTCGCGCACGTTCGAGCGCAGGTGCTTGGCGACGAAGAACGCCACGTCCTCGTTCAGGCTCACGCCTTCCGACTGCGCCTTGCGCATCAGAATCGCCACGCGCATTTCCAGCTCTGGCGGCTCGATCGCCACGGTCAGGCCCGAGTCGAAGCGCGAGATCAGACGGTCGTCGATACCCGAAATTTCCTTCGGATACGTATCGCTCGTGATGATCACCTGCGCCTTGTTGGCGACCAGCGCCTCGAACGCGTAGAAGAATTCTTCCTGGGTGCGCGACTTGCCCGAGAAGAACTGAATATCGTCGATCAGCAGCAGGTCGAGCGAATGGTAGTAGCGCTTGAAATCGTCGAACGCCTTGCGCTGGTACGCCTTCACCACGTCGGACACGTATTGCTCCGCGTGGATGTAGCGGATGCGCGCGCCCGGCTTGTCGATCAAAAGCTGATTGCCGATCGCGTGGATCAGGTGGGTCTTGCCGAGGCCCACGCCGCCGTACAGAAACAGCGGGTTGTACGAGATGCCGGGGTTGTCGGCCACCTGAATAGCCGCCGCGCGGGCGAGCTGGTTCGCCTTACCCGTCACGAAGTTGTCGAACGTGAGCACCGGGTTGAGCTTCGAGCGCTCGTAGGTCGGGTCGGGTTCGCCGCTCGAGGCAGCAGCCGCCGCACTTTGGCCGGGCCGCCAGCCACGGCGGCCTGCGGCGGCTTCGTTGGCGTCGAGGCTCGGCAGGTCGAGGTCGGCGGCATCTTCGGCGGCTTGCGCGCCAGCCGCGCCCTGCGCCGCTGCGTGCGTCATGCCCACAAAGCCCGCGAGCGCAGCGGAGGCCGGGCCCGGCTGGGACATGCCAGTGTGGGACATACCCGCCGCGGCGCCCAGATGTTGAGATTGCGACTGAGCCGCGGCGTGCGTGGCTTCGGCGTGCGCTGCCGCCAGCGGCGCGCGCGGGGCAGCAGCCGTTGCTACGTGCGGCGCGCGCATGCCCGCCTTCGGGTCGAGGATGAACTGCACGTCGACGGGGGTCTGCCAGAAATCGCGGGCCAGATCGGTGATGCGGCCCGAAAACTGGCTCTTGACCCAGTCGAGCTTGAAGCGGTTGGGGGCGGCGATCTGCAGCGTATTTGCCGCAGCATCGAAGGCAACCGGGGCCAACGGCTTAATCCACGTCACGTACTGCTGGGGCGTCAGCTCGCGCTCCAGCAGTGCGGAACAGTGTTGCCAGAATTCGTTCATCGAGTTGCTGTGGTCGTTTTGTTTGCATGCATTGCGGTCGCGCCGTTCATGTCGCACAAATGCAACGAGGCCCTGACGAGGCGACAACAAATGCTCCGGGCGCCCGCGCGGCAAGGGTTTTGCGGCAAGCAGGCGGGCCAGAGCGGCATGCAGGATTCTTGGGATAGCCGAGATTCTAACGCCGAAATCCCGTTACCTGGAAGTTATCCACAGGGACGGATCATCGCGGCGCGCCACGGTCCCTTCATTTAGCGACAGAACCGGGTGAGAGCAGAGCCAGCCGCCGCGATGCCCTAACCTATTGACGGCCAACGAAAAACGGGATTAAATAGCGGGTTCCGCGAAAACCAATTTTTTTGTACCACCGGCCATTGCTTTTTCCGCGATGCTCGCCGCGGTCAATTCTCAACAAGTGAGAGCAACATGAAACGTACTTACCAACCTTCCGTTACCCGCCGCAAGCGTACCCATGGCTTCCGCGTGCGTATGAAGACCGCCGGTGGCCGCAAAGTGATCAACGCGCGCCGCGCGAAGGGTCGCAAGCGCCTCGCCATCTAAGCGCGCCGCTTTCCAGTTTTGTCGATAGCATCGCTATCAGCAGAATCGACCACAATCGAAGATAGCGGGCCTGACGTGAAACTGTCGGAAGAAGCGGACGACGCGCGCACTACCTTGTTGCGAACGCAGGCCGCTTTCCCGAAAGCCGCAAGGCTATTGAAAACGGATGAGTTCTCATCCGTTTTTCGTTTGCGCCCCTGGCGCCGCACCGAGCACTTCGTCGTGTACGGTCGGCCCACAGGCAAGGACGCGCGGCTTGGGCTCGTGATCGGCAAGAAGTACGCGCCGCGCGCGGTCACGCGCAACCTGGTGCGCCGCGTTGCCCGCGAGGCGTTTCGCGTGCGCCGCGCGCAGTTCGAAGGCTTCGATCTGCTGCTGCGTCTGCACACGAAATTCGACCGCAAGGCCATGCCGGGCGCCTCGTCGCCGCCGCTCAAGGCGTTGTGCCGCGCCGAAATCGAGACTTTGCTCGAGAAGGCGGCTCGCGAAGCCGGAAAGCGCCGCACCCATGAGTCCGGGCCGCAAGTGCTCGATCGGCCCGCCGGCTCATGAGCACGGCCCACGAACCCGGCGTTTGCGCTGAGCGGGCCGCGCCCGATGGCACGGCCCGAGGTTCGTATTTCTATGCGGAGCAGTCCGACCGCCACGCCATGCAAACGGTACTGATCGCTTTACTGCGTTTCTACAAGCTTGCCGTGAGCCCTCTGCTCGGCAACCGGTGCCGCTTTTACCCTTCCTGTTCGGATTACGCGCGCGAGGCAATCCAGTATCATGGCGCCGCGCGTGGGACTTATCTCGCCGCGAGGCGGCTGTGCCGCTGCCACCCGTTCTCGGCGGGCGGCGTCGACCTGGTCCCCCCTGCACCCCCGAAAAAGCGCTGACGCGCCACTCCATCGACACTGAGACAACGCATGGATATCAAACGCACCGTCCTATGGGTCATCTTCTTCATGTCAGCGGTCATGCTGTACGACAACTGGCAGCGCGACCATGGACGCCAGTCGATGTTCTTCCCGAGCGCGACGCAAACCCAGCAAGGCGCCGCCAGCGGCGCGAAGCCTGCAAGTGCAGCGAACGCGGCTAACGCCGCTTCCGACCTGCCGGCAACGAGCGCGGGCCAGGCGCCCGCGACCACGGCTCAGCCCGCCGAGGCGGCCGCGCAGCTCGTGCATTTCCGCACCGACGTCTATGACGGCGAGATCGACACGCGCGGCGGCACGCTCGCGAAGCTCTCGCTCGTGAAAGAAAGCGCCGACGGCAAGAGCCCCGATCAGTACATGACGCTGTTCGACCACACCAAGGACCACACGTACCTCGCGCGTACGGGTCTGCTGGGTGGCGACTTCCCGAACCACAACGACGTGTACACGGCAGTCAACGGCCCGCGCGAGCTGACCGGCGATGCCAACTCGTTCCACATCAGCCTCGAGTCGCCCGAAAAGGGCGGCGTGAAGGTCAGCAAGACCTACACGTTCACGAAGGGCAGCTACGTGATCGGCGTGGACACGAAGGTGCAGAACGTCGGCAGCACGCCGGTCTCGCCCACGCTCTACATGGAGCTCGTGCGCGACAGCGAGCCGGTGGATACGCCGCGCTTCTCGCATACCTTCATCGGCCCGGCGGTGTACTCGAATGAGCATCACTTCCAGAAGATCTCGTTTAGCGACATCGACAAGAACAAGGCCGACTACGTGAACAAGGCCGACAACGGCTGGATCGCGATGGTGCAGCACTACTTCGCAACGGCGTGGATTCCGCCGCAGGGCGCAAAGCGTGACATCTACGTCGAGAAGTTCGACAACAACCTCTACCGCGTAGGCGTGAAGCAGCCGCTCGGCACGATCGCACCAGGTGCGACCGACAACGTGCAGGCCAGCCTCTTCGCCGGTCCGGAAGAAGAGCGCATGCTCGAAGGCATCGCGCCGGGTCTGGAGCTCGTGAAGGACTACGGCTGGGTGACGATCATCGCCAAGCCGCTCTTCTGGCTGCTCGAGAAGATCCACAGCTACGTGGGCAACTGGGGCTGGGCGATCGTGCTGCTCACGCTGCTCATCAAGGCCGTGTTCTTCCCGCTCTCCGCCGCGAGCTACAAGTCGATGGCGCGCATGAAGGAGATCACGCCGCGTATGCAGGCACTGCGCGAGCGCCTCAAGGGCGACCCGCAGAAGATGAACGCGGCGCTCATGGAGCTCTACAAGACCGAGAAGGTGAATCCGTTCGGCGGCTGTCTGCCGGTGGTGATCCAGATTCCGGTGTTCATCTCGCTGTACTGGGTGCTGCTCTCGTCGGTGGAAATGCGCGGCGCGCCGTGGATTCTCTGGATTCACGACCTCTCGCAGCAGGATCCGTTCTTCATCCTGCCGGTTCTGATGGCCGTTTCGATGTTCGTGCAGACCAAGCTGAACCCAACGCCGCCGGACCCGGTCCAGGCCAAGATGATGATGTTCATGCCGATCGCTTTCTCGGTCATGTTCTTCTTCTTCCCGGCCGGCCTCGTGCTCTATTACGTCGTGAACAACGTGCTGTCGATCGCGCAGCAGTACTACATCACGCGCATGATGGGCAAAAACAAGGCGAAGAAAGACGTCGCTCCGAAAAAGGACGCTGCGTAAGCACAAGGGCGGCGCCGAACCGCCGCCCTCGCCTCACAGCGAGGCAAGCAAAAAAATAAAGCCGCCCGGCTCGAGCCCGGCGGCTTTTTTATTGGTTGCGCCCTGCGGGGGCCTTCTCCAGTGTGCGGCGTTTTGTCTGCTTGCCGCGCCAAAGCGCGACCAGGCCATACTGGCGCTAGATCTTCTTGCCGACGCCGTAGAACTGCGAAACCAGCTCCTCGACCAGATAGCGGTGATGCACGCTCAGCGCCTCGATCTTCGAAGCCAGTTCGAGTGTTTCCTCGGAAAGCGGATATTTCTCATCAGGCTTGCGTGGCTGGGGAACGGCGGCTGTGGCATGGCCCGGCGACGGTCCGTAATGGAGCCAGTGGGCGTCCACGTCGAACCACTTCGCAAGCGTTTCCAGCTTGTCGTTGGTGGGAATGGTGCGACCGCTCAGCCACTTGTGGGCGGTTTGCGGAGACACCGGTTGCTCGCCGTGATGGCGCAGGTTGAACTTGTTGGCGAGGTCGGTGCTGCCACGCAGCTTTTCCGGGGCGCGCTTCATTGCGAACTTGAGACGTTCGGAGAAGGCGGCTTTTTCTTCGATGGTCGGCATGTTTTAAATTGTGCAACCAGCTTTCACCGAAGTTAGCAACCGGTTAGGCGATACATGGCTCATGAAGGCTACATGTCGCCTGAAGTCGTAGGCAGCGCAAGCTCGCTACGGTAACGCCAGACGTCCATCCTGACGGGCGTTTTTCTTGGCCAGCAGTGTTCTTATTCTGATGAATCGCAGTCTAACACAGGACTAATCTTATCTAAATTGAGATAAATTCGGATGAGTCCTGGTGTAATTTTCGCGGGAGGCGCGTCTATGCATCGCGTTACAATCCACGCACTTTCGCGGGCGCGGCCAGGCGAGGCCGGTACGCCGCCTTGCGCGATGCCTCGCCAGCCCCGAATCGTCGGCCGCCCCCGCCTGTCATGCTTTGCCGGCCACACCTCACCGGCCGCATCTAATTTCGTCGAATCACGTTGAATCAGTCCGCCATGCTCGCCACCGATACCGATCCCATAGTCGCCATTGCCACAGCGTCCGGACGCGGTGGGATTGGCGTGGTGCGCGTCTCGGCGGGCCGCGCGGGCGCCGCCGCCGCCGAGGCGCTGATGCAAGCGCTGACCGGCCAGACGCTGAGCCCGCGCCATGCCAGCTACGTGCCGTTCCTCGACGGCGCAGGCACCGTGCTCGACCGCGGCATTGCGCTCTATTTTCCGGCGCCGCATTCGTATACCGGTGAACATGTTTTCGAATTGCAGGGCCACGGCGGTCCGATCGTGCTGCAGCTCGTGCTGCAGCGCTGTATCGATGCGGGCCGCGCATTCGGCCTGCGCCTCGCCGAACCTGGCGAATTCACGCGTCGCGCATTCCTGAACGACAAGCTCGATCTCGCGCAGGCCGAGGCCGTCGCCGATTTGATCGAAGCCAGCACAGAGGCCGCCGCCCGCTCGGCGGGCCGCTCACTGGACGGCGCGTTCTCGCGCGACATCCACGCGCTCGTGGACGATGTCGTGACGCTGCGCATGCTCGTTGAAGCGACACTCGACTTCCCCGAGGAAGAGATCGATTTCCTCGAAGCCGCCGACGCGCGCGGCAAACTCTCGAACATTCGGGCACAGCTCGATCACGTGCTTTCGGAGGCGCGCCAGGGCGCGCTGCTGCGCGAAGGGCTCGCGGTCGTGCTCGCAGGACAGCCGAACGTGGGCAAGTCGTCGCTGCTCAATGCGCTTGCGGGCGCCGAACTCGCGATCGTCACGCCCGTTGCCGGCACGACGCGGGACAAGATTTCGCAGACGATTCAGATCGAAGGCATTCCGCTGCATGTAATCGACACGGCGGGCCTGCGCGACACCGAGGACGAAGTCGAGAAAATTGGCATCGAGCGCACCTGGAACGAGATCGGCCGCGCGGACGTGGTGCTGCACTTGCTCGATGCGCGTGCCGGCATGACCGTTGAAGACGACGCGATCGCCCTGCGCTTTCCTGCGGGCGTGCCGGTCGTGCGTGTGCTCAACAAGACAGATCTGACCGGCGTGGCGCCCGAAGTGACCAGGCGCCAGGCGGACGCTGGCGTTGAAGTGTGCGAGGTGCGGCTATCGGCCAAGCAAGGCGACGGCGTCGCGCTCTTGCGCGCCGAATTGCTGCGCATCGCAGGCTGGCAGGCCGACGCTCAGAGCGTGTATCTAGCGCGCGAGCGCCATCTCATTGCGCTGCGCACGGCGCGCGAACATCTCGCGCAGGCGGCGGCGCATGCGGATCAGAACGCGCAGGCGCTCGATCTGTTTGCCGAAGAGCTGAGACTCGCGCAGGAATCGCTCAATTCGATCACCGGCGAGTTCACGTCCGATGATTTGCTTGGGGTGATTTTCAGCCGATTTTGTATCGGAAAATAACCACCCGCCTCACCTTATCCAAGATCGACCCAATGAAACACGGCTCCATGAAACGCATTGTCGTATCGCTATTTTCCGTGGCCATGGCGGCCACGAGCGCACTCGCTGTGGCCGGGACATCCGCGGTCAGCGACACTTCGAAGGAATCGTGCGCCATCGGGTACGTCACCGGCGTGGGCGGATCGGCGCAAAGCTTTCGCGAATACCAGTCGAGCGACAACAAATATCGCTACCTGGCCGACCATCCCATCCAGTGCCAGGTGTCCGATGAGGGACGCACCTCCGGCTGCGTCGGCGTCGTGAATCTGCGCAAGGAGCGAGTCAGCGTGTACGACGACAGCGGCGATACGACGATGTCCGTGGTCACGCGCGTAGAGCTCGAACACGGCACGTATCCGGTGATTATCGTCGTCCGCAAGCAGGACGTTCGGTGCGAGGAGTGAGCGCGGCGCAAGCTCGTCAACGCCCCTCCCCGCCGCTCATAGCATCACTTTCGCGACCGAATGCGCGAGCATCAGCAGATCGTTGAACTGCGTGACCAGCTCGAAACACACGAGAAATGCGAACACCGAAGCGGGCCCCGGAAAGCGCATCATCCAGCGCAGAGTCGGCGCGGCGGTGCGCCCGCGCACGGAGTCGCGCGTCAGGATCCAGGTAATGACAATGCCGATTGCGGCACCGGCCAGCAAATCGGTCGGGTAGTGAAAGCCAAGATACGCGCGCGGCAGGCAAATAAAAATCGCCGTGTACAAAAGCGCCAATGCGCCCACTGTGCGCCAGACCAGAAAGATCCCCATCGCAATCGCCGCCCATAGCATGGCGTGGTCGCTCGGGAAGGAACTGAAACCGGTCAATCCGCTATCGCGCAGCGATTCCATTGCGAAATGCAAGTGCAGATCCTGATTGAAGATCGGTCGCGTCCTGAATGGCAGAAAATGCGCCATAAAACGGCCGACAGCAAGCGCGAGCAGGCCGCTCGCCACTGTCGCGATCACCATCTCGCGCCGCCATTCGCGGCTCTCACCAGGCTGAAACCAGATCCACCACAGCAATGGGATCAGTAAAAATCCTTTGAAGGTATAAAGCCCCGCAATCACTCTTATCGCGTGATCCGCGAGCGGGGCGAGATGTATTTGTGTAAGAAAAGTCAGAATGACTGAGTCGAAAGCATTCATTTATTGCGGCCATTCCGCTGGTTTATTCATATGAAATGCGGTCCGACACTAAAATCAAGACGCGCTATTTGCCCAGAAGCTGCCCTGGAAATTCCGCATCCTAAATTCCTCACTAAGCCGCTACCGTAAGGAATCGAAAGCAAGTGTAAGCAAGACGCGTAAATACGCGGCTTGTAGCGAATCCGTCCGCCTGTGGCTCTTGCTGCGCGGGTCTTGTGGCTTTGTAAACTCCCGTCACATATCGTTTCCTTTTTCAACGACGCTCCCACCGACAATACGTGCATTGGGAGAAAACGATGAACACAATTCGACTTTGCTGCGCCATCGCGCTGGCCATGACACTGGCGAGCCTCACGGGCTGCGTCGTGGCCCCGCCTTATGCCTACGCGCCTGCTCCCGCATACGGTTATGGCTACGGCTACGCGCCTGGCTACTATGCGGTGCCGTCCGTCGGTATTGGGATTGGCGTCGGCGGCTACTATGGCCACGGCTGGCGACACTGAGCGCACCCGCGCGACCCCAGGATATCTCCCGATTCAAGCCCATGATGGGCACGTCGGGAAGGCTGAACGCGCCTGCCAGCAAGGGCTCCGGTGCAGGAGCCGCGTCGGCCTGCCTGAGCCCTATTCACTGCGCCCTATCCATTGTGATAGCTGTGCACGCTTCGCCGGCGCACTAGAGTGACGGCTCGTATCGCCAGACCTGCCACCAGCCTTCGCAGCAGTCCGGCACGACCGATTGACCCTGATAGACCCAGATTAACCTCACCATGTAACCCGAGCATGGATTAGCCCGCCAATGAGCGGGCTTTTTTCTTTTTGGGCGCGCGGTGGCGATTTCCGCAGATCAATAGCCAATTCGCAGACAAAAAAAATGCCGCGGCAGGGGCCGCGGCCAAGAGCTTGCCACTACTAACTACACGGCGCGAGGGGACGTCGCCGCCAGGTCATTGTCGCGGGTCGCTTTCGGACCATCAATGACTATGCTGCCAATCTGACAATCGTTAACAATTGGACCCAAGTTCTTCCGACCCTCCATGCGCACGCCTTCGACAACTTGCGAAGTGGGTGGGTCTCTTGAAATTGCCCGTTGTTCCCTGCATGTACGGCCCACTTTCATCGGAGAATTCTGATCGTGGGAAGTCGCCCCTCCTTCATCGACGATCTCGCTCGCGACCTTTCGTCTGACGGCGCGTGTCCAGGCACCAAGGACGATGACGCCCTCCTCGATGCCTACTCGCGAACCGTCATCGGCGCGCTCGAACGTATCCAGCAATCAGTCGCTCATATCGCCGTCGAGCGCCGAACGCCGGGCAGCACCGCCGCGCGTGGCGGCAGCGGCTCGGGCTTCCTGTTCACACCCGATGGCTATTTGCTCACCAACAGCCACGTCGTGCACGGCGCAAGCGCGCTGCGCGTCACGCTTGCCGACGGTTCGACCTACGATGCCGATCTCGTCGGCGACGACCCGAGCACCGACCTCGCCGTGCTGCGTATCGGCGCGACCGAGGTGTTGCCGCACGCCGACCTCGGCGAGTCGGCGAAGCTGCGCGTCGGGCAGATCGCGATTGCCGTAGGCAGTCCGCTCGGCCTCGCGCAGACCGTCACCACAGGCGTGGTCTCCGCGCTCGGCCGCTCGTTGCGCTCGAACTCGGGGCGCATGATCTACGACGTGATCCAGACCGACGCCGCGCTCAACCCAGGCAATTCCGGCGGACCACTCGTGAACTCGGCGGGCCAGGTGATCGGCGTGAACACCGCGATCATTCCCGGTGCGCAGGCGATCTGCTTCGCCACGGCCATCGACACCGCGAAATGGGTCATCACGCAACTCTTCGCGCACGGACGCGTGCGGCGCGCACACGTCGGCATTGCCGGAACCACGGTGCCAATCGCGCGCAAGGTGCAACGTTATTTCGAACTCCAAACGACTACTGGCGTGCGTGTGATGGAGATCGTCAAGGAAAGCCCTGCGGCGCTCGGTGGTCTGCGGGTGGACGATACGATCGTGGCGATCGATGGCGTAGCCGTCGACGGAATCGACGCGTTGCAGCGCTTGCTCGACGCTTCGCGCATCGGGCGGGTGGCGGAATTCACGGTGATCCGGTTCACGCAAAAGCTGAATCTGCGGGTCACGCCGGTGGAACAGGCAGTTTTGATGTAAGCGAAAGCCTGCTGGCCGCTGCACACAAACGCGTCGGCGGCCGCTTTCCGGCTTTCGAAAGGCGGCGGCGCGTTATTAATACGGCATTTGAATTAATTGGCATGCCGAATGATCTGACTTACCAGCCAGAGGGCTGCTCGTAGTCGTCGTCATAGGGTAAGGGCGGCGGCAGTGGTACGGGTTGCTGCGGAACGCACGACACATAACGACCCGAGTATTGGTCATAGCAGCTACTGGGCGCCGGCGCTGCGGCATAGACGGGAGGCGGCTCGGCATAGACCGGCGCGGCGACCGGGGCCGGTTCGGCGTAGACCGGCGGCGGTGCCCCATACACGACTGCCGGACCGCTGCTCATCGCAGCGCCCACCACCGCACCGATCAGTGCGCCGCCGACCAGTGCGCCCACCACATCGCCACCCCGGTCGTGCGCGCTGGCCGGGCCAGCCGCTACCACGCATCCTGCCGTCACCAGTACGGCTGCAATCTTTCGCATGTCGTTCTCCTCGAGAACCGTTCGAAACCATGCGTGCGATTGTGGGTGCGAAGCGCGGATACAGGTGCTGCAAGTGGTAACGACGAATTACGTCGGCAAACGCTTCCTCCCGCGTGGCCCGCGGGTCATCTGCCCGGGACTCGGCCCAGGCTGCAATCCTGCCACCGGGACTCAGTGGTGCAGGATGCTGCGCAGCGGATGACGCCAGTCGATATGAGGAGCCCCCGCTTCCACGCGCTGCCTATGCTCCTCGAGGATTTCGTCCGAAAACAGGAAAACGACAATGACGAGGGGAATAACCAGAAACGCGCCCAGTATTACGTGCTCGATCACGATAACCTCCTGGTTGTCAAGCGGTTGCGATTCCATTGTAGCCGGAAAGCCACAGCTTGCGCGACGGGTGACTACCCGTTCTAGTGAGCGAAGGTTGGCCGCCGCACGAACCACGTGCAGCAGCGCGCATGCCCAGGTGGAAATCCCAAGTTGAAATGTCAAGCTGAAAGGCGCGCGCCCATGGCGTTCAGGCAGTTGTGCTCGCTCAGGCCGCCGACTTCTTCCAGACGGCAGCGAAAAGCCCTGCGCCGATCAGCAGCGAACCGCCCGTGCGATTGACGAGGCGCTGCACGCGCGGGCTGCGCACCGCCTTGCGGGCCGCAGCCGCGAGCACCGCGTAGCCGAACGCATTGAGCGTGGCGAGTGCGAGGAATGTGGCCTCGAATACGACGATCTGCGGCAGCGCGGCCGTATGCGGGTCGATGAACTGCGGCACGAACGCAACGAAGAAAATGATGCTCTTCGGGTTGAGCGCGGTGACGGCGTAGGCGTGCGCGAAGATCCGGCCCGTGCGGGTTTCGGAGGTATCGGGCGCATCCGCCGTGATGACCGGCGCGCGCCAGAGCTTGATGCCCAGATAGATCAGATACGCGGCGCCGACCCACTTGAGCATCGAAAAAAGCGCTGCGGAGGCGGCAAGGATCACGCCGAGGCCGAGCATCGATGCCGTCATCGCGGTGAAGTCGCCGAGCGCAACGCCTGCGGTCGTCGCCAGCGCGTAGCGGCGCCCATGCCCAAGCGCGTAGGAGACGACGAGCAGGACCGTGGGTCCGGGAATGGCAACGAGGATGGCCGACGCGATCGCGAACGGCAGCCAGTGGGCGAGGGTCATGGGTTTCTCCGGTAGGGAAGCCCGATTTATCCACGAAGATTGCCGCAGCGCAAGCGAAGGCGAGGACGCGCTTTAGGCACCGGACGCGAGGTAGAAGCAGATGGCTTCTGTACGAGGCTGGCATCGTTTTTATTCTGCATCTGCTGGCTAAATGGCCTTGCGTTCGAGTGTGCGAGCTTCGACTTTATGTGCGCCGCGTCATATGCCCGGGATTCGCACTGAGACGCTTATTCCGAAGCCTTTGGTTCGCGTTTGGCCCGCAATGCTGCGCTTGCACACAAATTCTTCTTGCAGTCTTCTTGTGGTCTTCTAGATTGAAAAACGTGTGTCGTGCGTAGAAGTTAAATACATAGCTAACCTGGGTATAAGGCTGCAGCGCTATACGGGATCGGCGTAAACCGTAAAGTGCCAGCTCTGATAAGACAGGAGACAACCATGAAAATGCTATTCGCGATGACCGCATTCACCGCCGGTCTCTTTTGCGCCGCTTCCGCCCAGGCGCAGGATTTCGTCGTGAAGCCGCAGCAAACCGTGCAACTCAAGCCCGGTTCGTATGGCTGCCTCTCGAAGGACAAGCTCGACGCGGTATCCATGCACGACCAAGCCGGCGAGCATCAGCAGATGCAGGAGTATTTCGCCGATTACCGCTGCCTCTCGACGCCCGAGAATCAATCGTTCCGCGTGGTGCGCGTGGTGGGTCATGACGTCGAGTTCGTCAATGCGGCGAACGCAGACGATCAGGGACTCTGGACCACCGATCGCTTCATCAAGGAGTGATGCAGGCGCACTAGAGGCCAGCGCGGCCGCGGGCCGCTGGCTTCTACGCGTCGCAAGCGAATAGGCCGTGACGCACCTGTTGCGCCGGCTCCCCGCTCTCCAACAGTTCGCCTTCCGCGCGGCGGGCTTTGCGCCCCGCGCGCTACGTGGCTTGCGAGCCCCGTTCGGGCTTTCAATCCAGCTACCAACCCAGCCATTAATCCGGCCTTGGTCCGGATTCAATCAGTCCGCTAGCCTCAGTCCCGTCATTGCGCCGTCATTTTCGCGATTGACCATCGCGATGATCCGGCACGCCGCCGTCCGATGAATGCGGCACAGCATGTGCTGGAAACTCGCTATCATGTGCGGCTTTTGCGCGGCGCGGAATTCGCGCGGGACTCGGTATGGCACTCAAATCGACAATCTACAAGACAGAACTGCAGATCGCGGACATGGACCGGCATTACTACGCCGACCATGCGCTCACGATCGCATGCCATCCGTCCGAAACCAATGATCGGATGATGGTGCGCATCGCCGCATTCGCGCTTTTCGCCAGCGAGCGTCTCGAATTCTGCAAGGGTCTGTCGGACACCGACGAACCCGATCTCTGGTGCAAGGACTACACCGGCGCGGTGCAGACCTGGATCGAGGTGGGGCAGCCCGACGAGCGCCGCATCGCCAAGGCGAGCGGGCGTGCCGAGGAGGTGATCGTGATCGCCTACGGCGGCCGCACCTCGGATATCTGGTGGCAGGGTGTGCGCAGCAAGGTAGAACGGCTGCGCAACGTGACCGTCTGGTCGCTGGGCGAAGAGGTGGCGGCATCGCTCGGGGCTCTGGCCGAACGGACGATGCGCCTGCAGTGCACGGTGCAGGACCACGCCGCGTGGATCGGCAACACCACGAGCGAGCCGGTGGCGGTCGAATGGACCGTCCTGAAAGCGCCCGAGAACGTTTGATTGCGCAGCGGGCGGGGCTTGCGGCCCCAGCGCCCGCTCGCGTACCTGGGCCAGGTGGCCAGGGCGGGCCGGATTGCCGCCTGCGCGGCAATCAGCGCACCGGCGGCCCTTTCAGCTCGACCATGTTGCCCTCGGGATCGAACAGGTACAACGAAGGCCCGAGACCTTCCGCACCGTAGCGTTCGACCACATCGCCAGGGCGCGCGCCCATCTGCGTGAGCCACGTTTTGAGCGCCTCGCCGTCGAACGGCTCCACGCGCAGACATAGATGATCCATGTTGCCGGCCGCGCCCGACGGCGCCGCGCCGCCATCGCGGTCGAGCGCTCCGCCGATCGCGGCGAGGTCGACGAGCGAGCGGCCTGCGCACAATTGCACCAGCCCCAACTTTTGCTCCTCGCGCTCGACGCGACAGCCCAGCACGTCGCAATAGAAGCGGGTCATGGCGGCGAGATCGGCCGCTCGGATGACGACGTGATCGATTTCGCGAATCTGGATATGCATGGTTCTCCCGAAG
Source organism: Paraburkholderia tagetis (assembly GCF_022213065.1). GTDB lineage: Bacteria > Pseudomonadota > Gammaproteobacteria > Burkholderiales > Burkholderiaceae > Paraburkholderia > Paraburkholderia tagetis. The sequence goes on along the minus strand of NZ_JAKLJA010000042.1, from coordinate 30,724 downwards.
CGGTGTGCGTGCGCACGATCTACCCAGTGTAGGAGAGGGAGATCAGGCGGAAAATGGAGAAGTGCGAGCGCTGTAAACCGCGCCAGCAGAGCTGACAAAATCACTGGACGAAAAAAAGCCCGCTGCTGTGAGCGGGCTTAATCCATATCAGGAGGAGACATGGAGGAGACAGGAACCACTATACACAGCGGCCTGACGCGATGCAACAAGTTTTTAAGGGAAAACCCGCAATAGTGCCAAATTGCCGCACTTGGGTCGCGTTTCTATGGCAGGCGCCTCGCAGTGAGGGGCGAAGGCGGCACGCAAACGGGGCCTGATTGTCTAAACGACCCGAACGACAGCGCAAGATCCGGCAGGCCAGCATGCGTGCAAGCCGCTACAGTGGGACCATCGAATTCGCCCTTTCCGGGAGTCACGAAATGAATGCCATCTCGACCGTCGCGCGCGACGAACTCGCCGCCTTCGACACCGTGCTGGCCTCCGGGTCGGCCTCCGCATTCACCACCGATAACGAGCGCTGGACCGCCATCGAGGCGCGCGACGTGCGTGCCGACGGCCAGTTTTTCTACGGCGTGCGCACGACCGGCGTGTTTTGCCGCCCGTCCTGCGCATCGCGGCTGCCGCGCCGCGAGAACGTCGAGTTCTTCGCCGATGCCGACGCCGCGCGCACGGCCGGCTACCGCGAATGCAAGCGTTGCCGCCCCGGCGGCCTGCCGCGCGAGCTCGAGATCGTTCGGCGCGCCTGCGCCGCCCTCGACGCCGATCCGCAGGCGCGCCTCACGCTCGCGCAACTCGGCGAGGCCGCGCACCTGAGCCCGTTCCATCTGCAGCGCCTCTTCAAGCGCGTGCTGGGCGTCTCGCCGCGCCAATATCAGGCGGCGCGCCGCGGCGCCGTGCTGCGCGATGCGCTCGCGCAAGGCACTGACGTCACCCGTGCGAGCGCCGACGCCGGCTTCAACTCGTCGTCGCGGCTCTACGAGAGCGTGGCGGGCGAGCTGGGCATGGCGCCGTCGGCGTTCCGCCGCAAGGGTGCGGGGCTCACGATCCGCTATGCGGGCGCGGTCACCCCGCTCGGGCGCGTGCTGATCGCGGCGACGGACAAGGGCATCTGCCGGATCGCGTTCGGCGACGATCCGGGCGCGCTGAGCGCGAGCCTCGCCACCGACTTCGCGAACGCGCGCTGCATCGAGGACACGGCGGCACTCGCGCCGTTCGTCGCGCAGATCGACGCCTATCTGCATGGTCGCCGCGAACATATCGAACTGCCACTCGACATTGCCGCGACGGCGTTCCAGCAGCGCGTCTGGGACGCGCTCCAGCGCATTCCGTATGGCGAGACGCGCAGCTATACGCAGATTGCCGAAACGCTCGGCGCGCCGCGCGCGGTACGCGCCGTGGCGAGCGCGTGCGCGTCGAACCCGGTGGCGCTGGCGATTCCGTGCCACCGCGTCGTGCAAAAGGGCGGCGCGCTCGCGGGCTACCGTTGGGGGCTCGCGCGCAAGGCTGCGCTCATCGACGCCGAGGCACGCGCGGGCGAAGTCCGCATAGCGGCCACGGCGCGGGCCGCAACCCAAGCCGATAACCCGCCGCCGCATGGCTCGAAGCAAGGTTCGAAACCCGGTTCAAAGCAAAACCCGAAGCGAGATTCAAAGCGCGGTCGCACCACCAGCACGCCGGAGACCACCGCTTGAGCGCCGTCCTGCCGAACGAACCGAAACAACCGCGAAACGCCGCCGTGCCCGAGCCCGGCGCCACCCTCGAGTTGCCGTTTCGCGCCCCCTACGACTGGCCGCGCATGCTGCGCTTTCTGGCTGGCCGTGCGACGCCGGGCGTCGAAGCCGTGGAGGACGGCGCGTGGCTGCGCGCGATCGACTTCAACGGCGCGAGCGGCACGCTCGCCGTGCGCCGCCATGCGCGAAAGCGCTGCCTCGTCGTCGAGATCGACGGGGCGGTGAGTGCTCATGCGGCCGCGCTTGCTGTGCCGCTTGCACGCATCTTCGATGTGCACGCAGATCCGGTCGCGATCGGCGAGGGTCTCGCCGCCGATCCGTGGCTCGCTCCGCTCGTCGCCGCCGCGCCGGGATTGCGCGTGCCGGGCGCGTGGTCGGGTTTCGAACTCGTGGTGCGCGCGATTGTCGGCCAACAGGTGAGCGTGAAAGCCGCGACGACCATCGTGGGCCGCCTCGTCGAGCGCGTGGGCAAGCGCATCGACGGCCACCCGCACGCGCGCACGGCGTGGCGCTTTCCAACGCCGGCAGCGCTCGCCGCCGCGGATCTTGCCGGGATCGGCATGCCAGGCAAACGGGTGGCCGCGCTACAGGGGTTCGCTGCGGCCGTGGCGAGCGGCGAGCTGGCTATCGAACGGAACCCCGAACGTAGCCCCGAAAGTATCCCGGAAATCACCCCGAGACGTCCTCTGGAGCCCACCCCGGCGCACGACGCCGCGCCTCGCGCAGCCGCCAGACGGCGCAGTCCTCGTGGCGAGTGCAGCATCGACGCCGCCGCCGAGCGCGCCACCCTCGACGCCATGCGCGCCGGATTGCTCGCACTGCCTGGTATCGGTCCCTGGACGGTCGAGTACGTGGCGATGCGTGCGTGGCGTGACAGCGATGCGTGGCCCGCCACCGACCTCGTGCTCATGCAGACCATCGCCGCGCGCGACCCCGCGCTCGTGCGCGCCACGCAGCAGCGCGCACGCACCGACGCGTGGCGGCCCTGGCGCGCCTATGCCGCGATGCACCTGTGGAATGAGATTGCCGATCGCGCCGGCGCGGCACGCGGCGGCTAGCGTCCCCACAACACCGGATCGATCGTGGCGCTCGCGCTCATGCCAGCGCGAGCGCGCCAGACGCCCGCCGGTTCGCATACCCGGCAAAGAGGGGGGCAACATCGGGCGTTCTGAGGCACCCTCGGGCCACGGCGCGAACCGCCGGGCCAGCCGCTAAATGCCGTCCGAAAGGGCCTCAAGCAGGTCTTTCGGCGAGATGTTAAAGTGCCCGCTACTGAAAATCCCTTGTCGGCGGCGCGTGCAGCACGGCGTCGCCGGCCAGAGCCCGACCTGCCTTCAATGCCAGACACGACCTCTACACGCACGAACGACGTTCTCACGCAGCGCCTTTCCGTGCTGAGCGCCGGGCCGCACCGCGACGCGCTCACGCGCGGTCTGCGCGGCATCGAAAAGGAAAGCCTGCGGGTGACGCGCGACGGCCGGCTCGCCATGACGCCGCATGCGGCGGCGCTCGGCTCGGCGCTCACGCATCCGTCGCTCACGACCGATTATTCGGAAGCGCTGATCGAGATCATCACGCCCGCCGAGCTCGACGCGTCCATCACGCTCGAGAAGCTCGACGAACTCCATCGCTTTGTCTATGCCACGCTCGCGCGCGACGGCGAGATGCTGTGGAACGAATCGATGCCGGGCCTCTTGCCCGATACCGACGACGGCATCCCCATCGCACGCTATGGCAGCTCGAATATCGGCCGCCTCAAGTACGTCTACCGCATGGGGCTTGCGCTGCGTTACGGTCGCACCATGCAGTGCATCGCGGGGATCCACTACAACTATTCGCTTAACGAAGAAGTGTGGCGCGTGCTGCACACGCACGAGCAGTCGGCGGCCACGCAGACCGACTACCAGTCGGAGCGCTACCTCGCGCTGATCCGCAACTTCCGCCGCACGAGCTGGCTGCTGATGTATCTGTTCGGCGCCTCGCCGGCGCTCGACGCGCGCTTCTTGCGCGGCCGCGCGCATGCGCTCGACACCTTCGACGCGAACACGCTCTATCTGCCGTACGCGACGAGCCTGCGCATGAGCGACCTCGGCTACTCGAACACCACGGGCCAGTCCGCCTTGCACGCCGACTACGACACGCTGACGGGCTACCTCGACGCGCTCGCGCAGGCGGTGAGCCAGCCGTATCCGCCGTATGAGGCCATCGGCACGCATCGCAACGGCGAATGGGTGCAGATCAACACCAACGTGCTGCAGATCGAAAACGAGTTTTATTCGACGATCCGTCCGAAGCGCGTCACGTATCCGGGCGAGCGGCCGCTGCATGCGCTCGCCGCGCGCGGCGTGCAATACGTCGAGGTGCGCTGCATGGACATCGATCCGTTCGAGCCCACCGGCATTTCGCTCGAAGCTGCGCGCTTTCTCGACGCCTATCTGCTCACCTGTGCGCTCGAAGACAGTCCGCAGCTGCCCGCGGCCGATTACGCGCAGGCGAACGAAAACTTCGGCCTCGTCACGAAGGAAGGGCGCCGCCCAGGCCTCGAACTCAAGCGCGGCAACGACACGGTCTCGCTGCAAGACTGGGCCGCCGAGCTGCTCTCGAAGATCGAGCGCAGTGCAGCCGTGCTGGACGCGCTGCACGGTAGCGACGAGCATGCGCGCTCGCTCGCGGCGCAGCGCGCGAAGCTCGCCGATGTGTCGCTCACGCCTTCCGCGCGCGTGCTGCAGACGATGCGCGATAACCAGCAATCCTTCCTGCAATTTGCGCTCACGCAAAGCGAGCGCCATGCGGCGCATTTCCTCTCGCGTCCGCTCGATACCCAGGCGATGGCACAATTCGAGGCGCTCGCGCGCGAGTCGCTAGAAGAACAAGCGAAGCTCGAGCGCGAGGAAGTCGGTTCGTTCGACGCCTTCGTGACCGCGTATCGCGCCTACACGCTCAACCGCTTCAGCGTTTGACCCTGCCCGTGGCGTGCCTGGTGCCGACGCTTGCGCGGCGCAAAACACGCCTGGGCACGGGCGGCATAACGCGCCGCGCGTTGCCCGCACATCGTGTTTCGGGCATTCCATTTGCTTGAAACATGGGCGTGCGAACGCGGTCCAATCATTCATGGACAGTCCACGTCGACCGACGCGAACACCTCCACATGCCAACAACAAGACGACCGGGCCGCGTGCGACGCGCGCCCATACAGGGAGGAACCCACGCGATGAAACGAACCCTGCCGATCCTGCTCTGCGCGGCGCTAGCGGCCTGCGCGCCACGCGGCCAGGTCAACCCCGACGTCATGCAGATCGCTACGGCGCCGCTCACCTGCAGTGACAAGCCGCAGTGCGACATCTGGTGGCAACGCGCCCAGGACTGGGTGCGCGGCAATTCGAAGTACGAAGTACAGACCGTGACCGATACGCTGATCCAGACCAGCGGACCCGGCGGCGGCAAGCGCGCTCTCGCCTATGAAATCACGCGAACCCACAACAGCGACGGCACGACTATCGGCTTCGCAGCCCATTGCGACAGCTCGCTCGGCTGCAAACCCGATCCATGGGCTGCCGGCGCGGCATTCAAGCAATACGTGCGCACCGGCATCGAACAGCCGCTCCAGGCCGACGACCCGGACGGCAAGGACGGCACCGTTGCGGCTCCCGCATCGGCGGTGCCGGGCTCGGCGCCCTCGGCTTCCTCTCCCTGAAGCCGCGCGTCGATGTTGAACGGGTGCCCCGACTACGCACTGTGCCGGTCGGGGCGCGCGCGGCGAATGAGAGCGAATGGCCCGCTCATCGTGATTGCGCCTCCTTCGAATCGAATCACTTCGATTGTGCATTTAGGCATTTTCTGATTGGGTGACGTGTCGAGGAATCGTATTGTGGCTCTGCTTCGGCGTGCGCCGGACGACAGTACCTTCCTCCTCCATCATTCGAATTGAAAATGAAAATGCGACTTCTGCCAGCCAGCGCACTGGCTGCCCTTATCGTCGTCGCGGCTGGTTGCACGACCGCGTCAGGCCCGACCTACAATCTCGACATCGTGACGCTCGCCAACGGCTCGCAGGCGTATCGCGTGCAGTGTCTGGGCCTGCTGGAAAGCTCGAAGGCCTGTATGAAGAAGGTCACCGAGATTTGCGGCGACAAAGAGCCGCTGCGCGTCTCCTCGACCGACCGCGCCGCCTCCGGGTTCAAGCCCGAAAACGATCCGCGCGAGATCCTGTTCGTTTGCCAGGCGCCGCCGCCCGTGGTCCCGCCGCCGCCCCCGCCGCCCCCTCCGACGGTCAACACGCAGCCGCGCACCGTCACGCTGAACGCCGACGCCAACTTCGCCATCAACAAGTACGATCTTCTGCCGGCGGGCAAGCAGGCGCTGGACAAGTTCATCGCGGATAGCGACGGCGTGAATATCGGCACGGTCGTGATCGACGGCCATACGGATTCCACGGGCTCGAAGGCGTTGAACGACCGCCTCTCCCTGCGTCGCGCGCAAACCGTGCGCAACTACCTGCAGTCGCATGGCCTGCACGCCGGCCAGTACCAGGTGCACGGCTACGCAGCAACGAAGCCCATCGCCTCGAACGCAACGGCCGAAGGCCGCGCGCAAAACCGTCGCGTCGAAATCCAGACCAGCGGCGTCACAACACGCTAACACGCGTACTTCATCGCGGCAGCAACAACACACGCCCGCGGTTTATCGCGGGCGGTCACAACGGGGTCGTCAGCGGGTCATCAATGGCCCATTGCCGGTCCCGCTCCCTTTTGGGGCTTCGTAATCCAGACCAGCGCCGCGAGCACGATGAACACTACGCACGAAATGCGGAAGAAGTCGTTGGTCGCCATCATGTAGCCCTGTGCCGTCACGACCTGGTTTAGCTGCGCAGTCAGGCTCGGCCCTGACAAGCCGACGCTCGTCAACGCATCGCTGTACGCCGTGGTATTCGGCGAATACACGCTCACCGACTCCGATAACACCGCGTGGTGATAGATCGCCGCGTCTTCCCAGAACGTCGTGCTCACCGCCGTTCCGATCGCGCCCGAAAGCGTGCGCAGGAAATTGGACAGACCCGAGGCGCTGGCGAGGCGCTCGTCGGAGATGCTCGACAGCGTGATCGTCGTCATCGGCACGAAGAAGCAGGCCACACCGATGCCCTGTACGAGGCGCGGCAAGATCACCTTGCCGAACGGCACGTCGAGCGTGAAGGTAGCGTTCCATAGCGAGACGCCCGCGAACACGATAAACGCGAAGCTCGCCACCATGCGCAGATCGAGCTTGTGCATATTGCGTCCGATCAGCGGCGAGAGCACGAGCGCGAGCAGTCCCACGGGCGCAGTCGCGAGGCCCGCAACGCCGGCCGTGTAGCCCATCACCGTCTGCAGCCAGAGCGGGAAAATCACGACCGAGCCGAAGAATGCCATGAAGCCGAACGAGACAATCAGTGCGCCGAGCGCAAAGTTGCGGTCGCGAAAGAGCGAGAGATCGACGACCGGGTCTTTCTCCGTGGCTTCCCACGCGAGCATGAACGCCAGCGACACTACCGCGATGATTGCGAGCGCAACGATGAACTTCGAGTTGAACCAGTCGTGGTCCTTGCCGAGGTCGAGCACCATCTGCAGGCACGACACGCCGATCACGAGCAGCGCGAGGCCCACGGCGTCGATGCGCTGCTTCGTGATCTTCGTTTCGCGTCCGCGCAGCAGCAGGAACGCACAGATGCCCGAGAAGAGTCCGATTGGCACGTTGATATAGAAGATCCACGGCCAGGTGAAGTTGTCGGTAATCCAGCCGCCCATGACCGGACCGAAGATGGGCGCGACGATCACCGTCATTGCCCAGAGCCCCAGCGCGAGCCCGCGTTTCTCGGGTGGATAGGAGCGCAGGAGGATCGTCTGCGAGAGCGGCACCATCGGGCCGGAGACGAGGCCTTGCACGAGACGGAAGGCGATGAGCGTCTCGAAATTGCTGGCGAAGCCGCAGGCCGCCGAGGCGAAGGTAAACAGGATCACCGAAAGCGTGAAGAGCCGCACTTCGCCCACCCGCCGCGCGAGCCATCCGGTGAGCGGCACGGCGATAGCCGAGGCGACCGAATACGAGGAGATCACCCACGTGCCTTCGCTATTGGCGACGCCGAGATTGCCGGAAATCGTGGGCACGGCGACGTTGGCGATCGAGGTGTCGAGCACCTCCATGAAGGTGCCGAGCGCGAGGCCCACGGTCAGCAACGCGAGCGTGCCGCCGGAGAGCGGCGCGGGCTGCGCACCCGCAGGTGCGGGGGAGGGCGCGGTGGTGGAAGCGTCCATTTTCAAGGTCCTTGCCCGGCTGCTTGCCGGGGTTTCCGGTTCAGGGGACCGTTGCTGCTGCAACGTACCGCTCAGAAGCGGTTGCCCGTATTTTCATGTCGCGGCATTGTCTGCCCAGACAGTAATCTATCCGCGATACGACCCGGCCGGGGCAAAGCCTGGCCTGCGCCAAAGCGCCGTATAACCGGCCTCAGGTCGCGTCGTGAGCTTCGCCGGATGCTCCGGATGGCGCATCCGTATGGGTTTCGGCATGGCCGCACACCCTCGTCGTATCGGCGTCGTTTGCGATGAAACGTTGCAGCAGGCTGACGAGCGTCGTCACTTCGTCGGCGGAAAAGCCGCGTAGCTGGTCGTTCATCACTGAGGCAATCAGATCCGGCAATTGCTGCGCCGCGTCGCGCCCGAGCGGCGTGAGCGCCAGTTCAACCACGCGGCGATCCGCGTGACTGCGCTGGCGCGCCAGAAAACCTTTCTTCTCCAGCCGGTCGAGCATGCGCGTCATCGACCCGGTATCGTACGACAGCACGCGCGACATCTCGTTGGGCGTGCGGGCGCGCTCGAACCACAGCAGCAGAATCACGCCGATCTGCGACGACGTCAGCCCGAGCGGCGCGACGGCGCGGTCCATCCGCGCGGCCAGCACGTTGCGGGCCGTCGACAGGAAATAGCCAAGGCTAGGCACAACGCCGACCTTGCCTGACACATACGAACCGTCGCTCATGGGAAGTCGTTCTCATGCATCTCGAAGACAGGCGAATTCTAGCCCGTTATATGTCTGCCTGGGCAGGTAAATTGGGTGACGTATCGGCCATCGATTTGTCGCTAGAGCGGCGTAAAAACAACAGCGGATTTGATGCGATGCAAAGTATGTTGTGATTTGATTGCATAGTCAATATTATGACAGGCAAGCACTTGATCCCCTGGTATTCCCTGATTCTCCTGTTCATTGCGCCATGCTGTACCTCAAAAACGCACTCGGCGGCATTGGCCGCTCGGTCTCCTGCACTGCCCGGCTTGCTTTCGCGCAAGCCGGCGGGGTGGCGCGTTGGCGCAAGTTCGCGCTTTATGCAGCGATGTTCGTGCTGCCGGGCGGCTCGATCGCCGTCGTGCTGATGATGTGGGCCGAGCGCCGCCGCGCTCAGCGAGGCGGGGCGGGCAGGTCGGTGGCGGCGTCCGTGGCAACCAGCGGCGCCGCGTCTCCGTTGCCTTGCGCATCGGGCCCGACTATGGTCGCGACGACCATGAGCGCGGCAGCGGCCACCACGGCGGCGGCAAAAGCGGCGTGATCCGGTGTCCAGGTCGCGTGCCGCCGCTCCAGCACCGCGCGTGGCGCGCACACCCGCGCGGGCACCGCTGCTCTTCATGCCGTCCATGCGCTGCGCCGCTGGCGCCGTAACGACGCGTAATTTACGATCTGCGCGCAGTAACACATCCTCACCCCCTCCCGGCTTAACCTTGCAGGTTCCGCGTTGTGCGCGGTGCGTGCGCTACCATTGCCGCAGCTTGCTGGCCCCTCGACTGGAGCCGGGCTCACAGCATTGCTGTAACCCGTGGAGCGCCACGCCGCGCGCGTCCGCGCACCGGCTATTCGCGACTTTCGCCCGCTTCGCCAGCCGCATCGACAGGAATTCCTTGCATGTCTTGCCGTTTCGTCCATCCCGGCCATTACGTCCCATCGTCGAACCCCTTGCGCGAGGGCGCAGTTGGTCATGACGTCGTCCGCGCAACCCGCACCGCGCGCCGCGCACCCAGACTTGCCCTGCTGTGCGCGGCGGTAGCGCTCGCGTTCCAGCTGAGCGGCTGCGCCGTGGGTCCCGACTATCACAAGCCAGCCGCCGCCGTGCCCGAGTCCTACAAGGAAGCCCCCGAGGGATGGAAGGTCGCGCAACCCGCCGATACCACCGATCGCGGTCCCTGGTGGCTCATTTACGACGACGCGCAGCTCAACGGGCTGATGGATCAGCTCAACGCCAGCAACCAGACCGTCGCGCAGTACGCCGCCGCGTACCGTCAGGCGCGCGCACTGGTGGGCGAGGCGCGCGCCGCGTATTTCCCGGTGGTGAGTGCCTCGTTCTCGGGCTCGCGCTCGCGCAGCCCTTCGCGGGTATCGAGCTCGAACAGCAGCAGCTTCGCGGGTGGCGGCTCGATCGCGAACAACGTCGACCTGGGCCTCGACGCCACCTGGGAACCCGATCTCTGGGGCAAGGTGAGCCGCACCGTCAGCGCGCAGGAAGCCGGCGAGCAGGGCGCCGCCGCCGATCTGGCCAATGCGCGCCTCTCGGCGCAGGCCACGCTCGCGCAGACTTACTTCACGCTGCGCTCGCTCGACGCCCAGCAGAAGCTGCTCGACGATACCGTCGCGGCTTATCGGCAGTCGCTGCAGCTTACGCAGAACCAGTACGCACAGGGCGTGGCGGGCCGCGCCGATGTGATCCAGGCACAAACGCAATTGCAGTCCGCGCAGGCGGCCGCCATCGACAATGGCGTGGCGCGCGCGCAGGACGAGCACGCGATTGCCGTGCTGGTCGGCCAGCCGGCTTCCGCGTTCTCGATACCCCCGTCGCCGCTCACGGCCACGCCGCCCGTGGTGCCGGTCACGATGCCCTCGACGCTGCTCGAGCGACGCCCCGACATCGCCTCGGCGGAGCGCAAGGCGGCGGCGGCGAACGAGCAGATCGGCGTGGCAATCTCCGCCTTCTTTCCTACGTTGACGCTCTCCGCGAGCGGTGGCTTCGAAAGTTCGGTGCTCTCGCAACTGCTGTCCATGCCGTCGCGTTTCTGGACGCTCGGGCCGTCGCTCGCGGCCACAGTGTTCGACGCGGGCTTGCGCCGCGCGCAGACCGAAGCGGCCCGCGCGGCCTACGACCAGCAGGTCGCGGCCTACCGGCAGACCGTGCTGGCCGCGTTCCAGAACGTCGAGGACAACCTGGCGTCGCAGCGCATTCTTGCGCAGGAAATCGTGGTGCAGCAGCAGGCCGTGGAGTCGGCTCAGCACGCGCTGCGGATCGTCACGAACGAATACAAGGCGGGGACGACCGATTACCAGAATGTCCTGTCATCCCAGAGCACGGCGTTCACGGCGCAGCAGAAGCTCGCGAGCATCGCGGGGCAGCGCATGGTGTCGTCGGTGGGACTCGTGAAAGCGCTCGGCGGCGGCTGGGACGTCTCGCAGATGGGTCGCGAAACAGGCGGTGTAATGGCGCCTGCGCCTGTCGCCGCGTCGGGCGCCGCCACATCGGGCGTGCAAGGCCCGGTGCCGTCCGCGCACGGCGCAATGCGGGACGCGGCGGCGCAGGGCGCTCAGCCGCAGTAAGTCCGGCGGTGCGGCGAGCAGGCGACGCCACGAGGTTGCCTCGGGCCGCAGCCATACGCCGCGCCTGCTCGCGCTTGCGGATTGCAGGCCCGGTATGGACGTTAGCGCATGAAGGTCAGCGCCACGGCGCCGGTCCCCGTGGGCCGTCCCAGCAGATTCAACAGCCCCGCCAGATTCTCGCGCTGGTCGGGCGTCGCGCTCGCGGTGCCGTTGAACGACGCCGACGTGCGCGAAAACGTGCCGTGCCCCTCGAGCTGCAACGGCCCCTTCTGCGTGCTCAGATCGAGCGTGGACGAAGCCCCCTGAGCCTGAAGCACCGCCTCGTACGACCCCAGCGGCTTTACTAGCGAGACGCGCGAGCTCATGTCCGCGAGCGTGACGGTGAGCCGCCCGAACGCATCGGCGCCGAATACGCGCCAGGGACTCCAGGCGAGCCGCACATTGCCATCCAGATCGAGCGTGTTGAACGGCGCGCCGAGGCCCGCGAGCAGCGACGCCGGCACCGCGATCGCGCCCGGCGTGACAGTGGCGCCGCGCAACGTCGCTTCGACGTCGACGGGTTCGGGCATGGCTTCGGTCTGGCGCATCTGCATGCGCACACGGCCCGTGAGGAGCGCCCAGAACGACGTGTTCCATTCGATGCGGCCCGGCAGGAGCGTCGCGCCCTGCACGTCGTGGCCGGCGGCGAGCATGAGCGTGGCCGAGCCGCGCCACAGCGAGCCTTGCGGATCGACGAGATTGATGTGGCCTTGGGTCGCGCGCGCGAACTGCGGCGCGATCCACGCGGCGGGCAACCGCACGAGCAGCACCGCGCCCACGGACAACACGGCGACGAAGAGCCAGGGCAACACGGCGCCTGCGCGCCGCATCCAGTAAGACATGCTAAGGAACTCCTGTCTGGCGGACCAAGCGGACTTGGCGGATCAAGCGGACCTGCCGCTTTAGCGCGCGTTCGCCGGCTGCAGCGACGCGGTCAAATCGACCTGGCCGTCGGCCTTGAGCGCTGTGATGTGGGCTTCGACCACCTGCACCTTGTACTGTTTGCGCACGTCGTCGAGCCAGGCCGACCAGGCTGGGAACGAGGCGTTTTTCATCTGCACCTGGGCGGTCGTGCCGATCAACTGCACCTGTGCGTTTGGCATACCGTGATCGGACAGCGAAGCGGTGAGCGCATCCTTGAGCGCCTGGCCGCCAGGCGCGACGCTCGCCGCCGCGCCCGCGAGCGAGCGCGCCTCGTCGGCCAGCGCGGTCATCTGCGCGAGCTGGCGCTTCATCGCGGGCAGGTTCTCGCGCAAGCGCGCGCGCCCGTCCGCTGCCGGCTGCCACAGCACCGAGTAGCCGATCGCCACGGCCAGCACCGCGCCGCCCCATGTCAGCAGCATTTTTTCGCGCGCCGAGCGGGCTTCCCAGAAGTTGCTCCACTGGTCGCTCAGGGTCTGGGCCCACGCGCTGCTCGAACCTGATGTCTTCACGATGCGCTCCTGATCGTCCATTTGCCGGTGCTGCTGTCCTGCGTGGCCGCAAGGCCATTGCGCGCGAGGCGTTTGCTCAAGTCGGGGTCGACATTGATGCCCGGCTTGAAGGTCACGTCGAGACGCCGGTCGTGATAGTCGAGCGCCGCGATCCCATTCGCGGGCACCGGCCCGAGCGAACGGGCGAAGCCGTCGGCGAGCGCGAGGAAATCGTCGGGCGAGGGCTCGCCCGCGGCCACGCGCAACTGCGAAAGCTGGCGCGCCATCTGTCCGGCGGGATCGAGCACCACCGTGGTCTTCGGGAAGGCGTTGAGCAGCAGCTCGGTCATCTGCGTGTTGATGGCGTCACGCTGACGCGCAAGCATCAGCCACTGCACGTTCGCGCCGACGATCGCTACCGCGAGCGAGGCCGCCACCAGCGCGACGGGCACGCGCAGCCGGCGCAGCGTCGCGCGATCGAGACGCCACGGCTGCACCGCGAACTCGAACTGGCAGAGATCGAATTTGCAAGCAAGCGCACGCCTGGCGAGCGTCTCGAAGCCGAGCGACTGTGCGCCGGGCAATGCAGCGGCGAGCGCGGCCTTCTCGGCGGCGCTCGCGGGCTCGCCTGGCACGCCCGTCAGCACATAGCGCGCGACGGGCGCGGCGCCGGCCAGCGCCTCCACGGTCGCGGCAAGACTCGCCGCCGGCACCGCGAAGCCTTCCGCCATCGCACCGCGCGCGATCGTGAGCTCGAGCAGCGCGCCCGACGCGACTGTCGCGGTGCTGGCCGCCGGCACTGCCAGGTCCGGCAGCAATGCCGGCGCCGTCGACATGACCGGGCCGAGTACGCAAGCCGTCACCGGGACGCTCGCGCTGACGGCGGCTTCGGCATGACCAGAGGCAGATTCGGCCGGCATGGCGGGCTCGCCCGCTTGCGCATCAGCGGCATTCGCTCCGGCTTGCAGGGCTTGTGCCACTGCGGCGCCCGCTTCGCTTGATGCTTCGCCTGGCGCCTCGGGCAGGCAGCGCGCCACCGGCACCGCGCGCAGGTTGCGATGCCCCGCGCCCGTAAAGCCTTCGACGAGGAAGCGGAACCAGCCGCGGTCGACGGCCGCGACGGTCTGCTTTCCGCCGGGCAGGCGCACGGAATCCAGCGCGAGATGGCAGGTCTGCGGATCCTGGATCAGATGATCCTCGACGACGTTCGGCAGCGCCTGGCGCAACCGCGGCCCCTTGAGCGGCGGCACGGCGGCGGCCACCATAAGCAGATCGCGTGCGGCGATCAGCAGCACGGTGGCCGATGCCTTCGGCAGGAGGCCAAGCGCCGCGCGGCCCGCGCGCTGCGTCTGGCCCGCCTTGTCGAGCAGCACGAACGGCAGCTCCGGCAATTGCCATTCCTGCGAGTGGACCGCCGGATCGCGCGGCGGCATCAGGACGATCAGCGTGCTCAAACGCACCTCTTTTCAATGTTGGACGGGTACGGTTTCATGGTTCGTCGCGCACGCGCACGATGCGCGTCATATGGGTGAGCGGGTCGCGCCATACGAGCGTGGTGCGGTTCACGACGGCGCGTTCGTGCTGCACGCGCCCATGGACCAGAAAATAGCTCGTATTGACGTCGCCTTGCGTCGAATCGACGCTGGTTTGCCCGGCACCTGCGCCTTGCAGCGCAAGCTGCACATCGGCGAGGTTATGAAAAAACACCGTCTGGCGCCGCGCCACGAAGGCTTGCGCGCTCGACAGGCTCATGCCCTGCACGGTCGCCGCGATCACCTCGGCACTCGCCGTGTTCATGTTCACGGGCGTCGTGGTGGGCAGGATCGTCACGAACGGGCGCAGGCGCGCGACGACGTCGGGCGTGAAGCCCGGCACGTCGAGCAGCGAATCGACGCTCGTCATCAGCAGGGGCGCGACCGCGCTGTTGGAATCGGCGTCCGTTATGCCGGGGTTGTCGGTGAAGTTCGCACCGCCGCCCGCGCCGCCCGCCACTTGCTGCGGGTTCGTGGTGTTCGTGGCCGCCCCAGTGCTGCCCGGCACCGTCGAGCCGGTCTGAAAACGCGTGATCGAGTGGGCGAGCCCAGAGCGCACGTAGACGGCCGCATTCTTCGCGAGCTGGCCGTCGATGCCGAGCAGTTGCAAGAGGCGCGCGAACGCCTGGATCTGCGCGAGATTGAGTTGCAGCGCGCCGGGCGCGGACGCCGAAACGAGATTGCGCAGATTGAAGCGCGCCTGGGCGTCCTCGATGGAGCCGGAGAGCCAGGTGTCGGCGCCCTGTTGCGCGCGCGCTTCGCCAATCTGGCCGAGGAAGTCCGAAAGGCGCGTTTTCGCGACCGGCATGCCCCATGCGCCGCCCAGATAGGTGACGCCCGCCGAGGTATCGCCTTCCGAACGCAGCACGAGGCGCGTCCAGTCGAGCGCGGCGCGCGCGATCCATTGCCCCTGCGCGAGCAGCCGCTGATTTTCGATGCGGCGCACCTGCACCTGCTGACGCCACAGCATGCCCGAGACGAGAATCGCGGCGAGCGCAGCCACCAGCAGCGCGCTGATGATCGCCGCGCCGCGCTGCGGACGGCGGCGCCTGGTTGCACCTGAAGCGGCACTTGCAGTGGTAATTGCCATAGCGCGGGCTGCCGTGCGAACAGCCATGCGGGTGACCAGACGAGCAGCGGGGCGGGAAATTCGATGTCGGCGCACGCTCATTCCCCCACGAGGAAGACGCGCGTGACCGGCCGCGCAAGCGAGCGGGCACTGACGCTCACCTCGAGCCCCGTCACCGCGCGCGGCACGGGTGCGTTGCCGAGTTGCGGCACCTTCACGCTACTGTTGTTCGCCGCGATCTGTTGGCGCACCCCGTCCATGTTCGAGGTCCAGCCTTCCTTTGGCAGATAGAGCCGCGCGTCGATAGCGCCCACGCCCTGCATCATCGGCAACGCGCTCCAGGCGTCGCCCTCGCCGCCGCGCAGCGCACGCCTGAGCTCCCCGAGATTGGCGAGCGGCGGCGACGCGTAGCGCACGACGCGCCCGTTGCTCACGCGGTAGCGCACCACCTGCAGGCGTGGCGCGGCGCCAGGCGGCACGGCGAATGCGCGCACGATCTGCAGCGCGCCACCGTCGACGAAGACCGCGGGCGCGCCCGCTTCGTCGTCGCTGACGGCCTGGCGCGCGTCGATACGCATCTGGTCGAACATCTGCGCGAACACGCGCTCTTCGGCCATCGAATGCGTGACGATCTCGCGGCCGCGCACGATCTGGTCGAGACCGCGCCAGGACAAGATCGCGACCACGGCGAGAATCGCGATAGCAACGAGCAACTCGATCAGCGTGAAGCCGGCGGCGCGGCGCGCACGCGAGGGCTCGCGTCCCACGGGCAATCCATGTCGCCCGTGCAGTTCGAGCCGCCGCTCCAAGGAGGCGCGCGCACGGCTCATCGACGGATCACAGCGACCGGTTCGTCTCATTGCCGAGCACCGTGACGAGTTGCGCGAGATTGCCGTCGCGGCCCGGCGTCGCCACCGAGACCTCCACGCGGCGGAAGACGGGATTGGGTGTGGCCGTGACGTGCTGCGTGCAGGTGAGCTGCAGATTGCCTTGCGAGCAGTCGAAGCTGCGCTCGCCGACCTCGGGCCACGCATGCGCGAGACGCAGTTGCGCGAGCGCGTTGTCGGCGCTCCAGCCCGCGAGCAGGCGCGCGTGCAGATCGGCCTCGCTCGCTGCGAGGCTGCCCACGGCGCGTAGCGAAGCCGCGAGCGCAATCGCCACGATGGCGAGCGCGACCAGCACCTCGATCATGGTGAAGCCGCTCATCGTGGCGTGAGTGGCCTGGGCGGCGCGGCGCGGCGGCGGCCGGCGCAAACAGTGCAAACGGCGCACGGCAGCGAGACTAGCGGAGCAACGGGTGGAAAAACGGGTGAGCAGGCGCATCTCAGCGGACCTCATACCGGCCCGTGCCGGTGCCGACGATGGTGGCGCGGCCCGCCGCCGAGAAGAGCGTGATTTCGACGGGCTGCTCGACGGCCTCGGTGCCGAACACGACGCGGTTCGCATGCAGGTCGTCGTCGCCGCCGGGGTAGGTGATCGATACGCCCGTCACGCCGCCTTCCCAGTTGCGCGGGCCGAGCAGATCGTCGCGCAGCGGACGCCAGCCGTCCTCGGTATGCACGTCGAAGCGAAATCCACCCTCGACCGGCTGCCACGCGATGGGACGCGCGCGCACCTGCGCTTCGTCGCCCGCAGACTCGAACAGCAGCGCAAGTCGCTGCGCTTCTTCGTTCAGATCGGTACGCGGATTGCGCGTGAGCGAGAGCGACGCGAGCGACACCAGCAACCCGGCGATCATCAGCACGACCAGCATTTCCAGCAGCGTGAAGCCCGCCGAACGTGCGCGCGCCGCCCGCGTGGGGTGCATCGGCGTGCGGTCGCAAGGGCGGAAGGGGCGGGAGTGCATGGGGCTGAGGAACGCGAAGCTGGAGATGAACGGCAGTTAGCCCCGGTCTATTCGGCCTATTCGGTCTATTGCCAGGATCCGACGTCGGCATCGTTGCCTTCGCCGCCGGGCTTGCCGTCGGAGCCGTAGCTGAAGACGTCTATCTCGCCGTGCACGCCCGGATTCAGATACTGATACGCATTGCCCCACGGATCGTTGGGCAGGCGCTCGAGATACCCGCCGTCCTTCCAGTTGTTCGGCACGGGGTCGGTGGTGGGCTTTTGCACCAGCGCCTGAAGGCCCTGATCCTGGGCGGGATAGCGGCCGTTGTCGAGCCGGTAGAGCTTCATCGCCTGCATGATCGTGCCGATGTCCTGGCGCGCGGCCACGCGGCGTGCTTCATCGGGACGGCTCATGATCTTCGGCACGATCAGCGCCGCGAGAATACCGAGGATCGCAATCACGACCATGATTTCGATCAGCGTGAAGCCGCGTTGGCGGCGTGTGCGCTGGCGCCCGATTTCGGCATGGCTACGGGTCCATATGGACATGAGTTCCTTCCCTCCTGGCAAATGATCGTTGTGGCACACCCGCGTGCGCCCTGTGCACCATCCAGCGCGCGAAATCCATGTTCGCGCGCACATGACGGGTCATTGTAATGTCACACGATGACGCCTTTGAGACCCGCGCTTGCGGACCCGCTGCACGCCATCAAAACGTCCACAATACTCCGTACAATGGCGCGCATGAACCCACTGCAAATCCGCCTTCTGTCACTCGCCGCGTTCGCGGCGTTCTGCGCCACGGCTGCGTGGTGGACGCTCGAAATCGCCGCCTCGCGCGCCACTCAGGTACAGGCCGCCGCTGCCCAGGCGCCCGTCTCGGTCGCCGAGGCCGGCACGCTCTTCGGCGGCAAGCTCGAGCACAACGTCGCGCAGGACATCCATCTCTTCGGCATCCTCGCGCTCCAGCAAGGCGCGGCTGCCATCGTGAGCGTCGGCGGCGACCCGGCAAGAGCCATCTCGCTGGGCGGCCCCGTCGGCCAGGACGCAACGCTCGCCGAAGTGCGCGCCCGCTCGATCGTCATCGACCGCCACGGCGTGCACTCCGAAATCTTCCTGCCGGCTAACGCCGCCGGCCCCACCATCTACGTGCGCTGATTACCTGCGCTAATCGATACTGCGTCGATACCGCGTCGACACTGCGCACACCACCCACACCGCGCGCCGCGCTTGCACCGCTCGCGCGACCCGTTGCGCGACGGGTCGAGCCACTCACTGCACCAGGTTGTTCAACTCGATGATCGGCAGCATCACCGCGAGCACGATCACCAGCACCACGCCCCCCATCGCCAGAATCAGGAGCGGCTCGAGCAGGCTCGTGAGAAACATCGTGCGCCGCTCCAGCTCGCGCGCCTCGCCCTCGGCGGCGCGGTCGAGCATGGTCGTGACGTCGCCGGTCGCCTCGCCCGAGCGGATCAAATGCACCAGCACGGGCGGAAACGTCTTCGTATTGCCTAGCGCGCGAGAGAGCGACGTGCCTTCGCGCACGCGCACGATGGCGTCGTCCACGTTCATGCGCATGGCGCGGTTCGAGAGCGTTTCTCCGGCCGCCTGCAGCGCGCGCAGAATCGGCACGCCCGCCGCGCTCAGAATGCCGAGCGTGCTCGCGAAACGCACCGTGTTGTAGCCGCGCACGAGTTTGCCCGCGAGCGGCGCCGTGAGGAGCCAGCGGTCGAACGCGAGCCGCGGCCCCGGCCGGCGCAAGGTCGCGCGCACGATCCACGCGACGATCGCCACCGCAATCAGCACAGCCCACCACCATTGCCGCACGAACGCCGAAAGCGCCATCATCAGGATGGTCAGAAACGGCAACTGTTGCTTCGTACTCGCAAACACGTTCACCACCTGCGGCACTACATAGCTCAGCAAAAACGTGACGATGCCGAATGCGATGAGCGTGACGATCGTCGGGTAGGTGAAGGCCAGCACGATCTTCTGCTTGAGCGCGTTGCGCTGCTCGATGTAGTCGGCGAGGCGCGAGAGCACGATGCCGAGCTTGCCCGTATGCTCGCCCGCCGCGACGAGTGCGCGGTAGATGTCGGGAAAGTCGCGCGGATGCTGCGCGAGCGCGTTGGCGAGCGAATGACCGCCCAGCACTTCGGCGCGGATCGCCGCCATCAGCTCGCGAATGTAGTCGCGCTCGGCTTGCTCGGTGAGCACCGCGAGCGCTTCGCCCAGCGGCAGCCCGGCAACCAGAAGGCTCGCGAGCTGACGCGTGAGGATCGCCTGCTCGCGCTGCGAGAGGCGCCGCCCGAGCGCGAGGCGCTGGGCGCGCGCGCCGCGTGTGCGGGTCGCCGCCGGCTCGACCACGAGCGGCGTGAGGCCCTGGCCGCGCAACTGCGCACGCGCGCCGCGCGCACTGTCCGCGTCGAGCACGCCTTTTTGCGCCTTGCCCGCAGCGTCGATCGCTTCGAAACGGAATGCCGGCATCGTCTTCTTCGCCCCCTCGTTGGCTCAGTCCGGCCGCTTTACACGCCGCCCGTCACGCGCAGCACTTCCTCGAGCGAGGTCGTGCCCGCGTCGAGCCAGCGCTCGCCATCGTCGCGCAGCGTGCGCATGCCCTGCGCCCGGCCTGCGGTAAAGATTTCGGCGTCGGCGGCGTTGCGATGAATGAGGTTGCGGATCGGCTCGTCGATGGTGAGCAGCTCGTACACGCCGCGCCGGCCCGAGTAGCCCGAATGGCCACAGCGGTCGCAACCGACCGGATGCCAGCGCTTGCGCCCATCGTCCTCCAGGCGCTCCTCCTTGCAGTGCGGGCACAGTTGCCGCACGAGACGCTGCGCGAGCACGCCGAGCAGCGACGAAGCCAGCAGATAAGGCTCCACGCCCATGTCGGTCAGACGCGTGACCGCCGAGGCGGCGTCGTTGGTGTGCAGCGTCGCGAGCACGAGGTGGCCCGTGAGCGAGGCCTGCACGGCGATCTGCGCGGTTTCGAGGTCGCGGATTTCGCCGATCATGATGATGTCCGGGTCCTGACGCAGGATCGAGCGCAGCGCACGCGCAAACGTCATGCCGATGCGCTCGTTCACCTGGGTCTGGCCGATGCCCGCGAGGTCGTACTCGATCGGGTCCTCGACGGTCATGATGTTGGTCGTGGTGGTCTCGAGCCGCGACATCGACGCATAAAGCGTGGTGGTCTTGCCCGAGCCGGTCGGCCCCGTCACGAGCACGATGCCGTGCGGCTTGGCGATCAGCTGATCGAACTGCTTGAGCGTGTCGGCGGCCATGCCGAGCGCTTCGAGATTCAGGCGCTGCGCGTCCTTTTCCAGCAAACGCAATACCGCACGCTCGCCGTGGCCGGTGGGCAGCGTGGACACGCGCACGTCGACGGGGCGGCCGCCCACGCGCAGCGTGATGCGGCCGTCCTGCGGCAGGCGTTTCTCGGCGATGTCGAGTTGCGCCATGATCTTGATGCGCGAGATCAGTGCGCCGTGCAGCGCCTTCTTCGGGCGCACCACGTCGCGCAACGTGCCGTCCACGCGAAAGCGCACCACCGAGGCATTCTCGAACGGCTCGATATGAATGTCCGAGGCCTGCTCGCGCGCGGCCTGCGTGAGCAGCGCGTTGATCATGCGGATGATCGGCGCGTCGTCTTCGGATTCGAGCAGGTCCTCCACCTCGGGGATATCCTGCATCAGGCGCGAGAGATCGACTTCGCCTTCCACCTCGCCCACCACCTGCGCCGCGCTGCCGTCCTGGCGCGCGTAGGCCTGGTTGATCGCCTGCGCGAGCTCGTCGGCGGGAATGCGCACGAGCGAGATCGCCCCAAAGTTGCGCGCCACTTCGGCAATCGCCGCGCCGGTGGTGCGCTCGCTGATCCACACCTCGAGCCCGTCGGCGTGCTGTTGCGCGACGAGGATCTGGCCGCTCCTCGCGAAGCCGTATGGCACGAGCCGCGCGGCGACGGGCGAGGGCGCCTCGCGGGGCGCTGCACTGTCGCGCGCAGCCGCCGAAGACGGGCGAGGCGTATCGGCCATGCTCAAGGCTGCACCCTCGGCTGGCCGCTGAGCGGCTGCTGCACCGACGACGATGGCGCGGGCGCGTATTGCGGCGAGGGCATCGCTTGCGTGGGCGCGCCTTGTTGCGGATAAGCCGGCTTCATCTGCGTGGCGTTTGCGGGCGCCGTGGTCGCAGGCGCGGGCGCGGTGGCAGTCGCGGTCGCTGGGGCGGTGGCAGGAACCCCAGGCAGCGTCCGCACTGCCTGCTCGCGCCGCATCCTGTCGAGATCGAACAGGTTCAACGCCGATCCACCTTCGGCCGGGCCAACCGGCATCGGCGGCACCACCGGGTCGTCGCGGTCCTTGATCAGGTTGTTATCGGACCGGTAGGCGCCCGTCACACCCTGAATATAGTCGTAGCGGTTCGACGTCACCGCTTGCGCCGTGTCGCGATCGTTGATGATCACCGGACGCAGGAACACCATCAGGTTGGTCTTCTGGCGCGTCTTGTTTTCCGAGCGGAACAACTGGCCGATCCATGGAATGTCGCCGAGCAGCGGTACCTTGCTGTTGCTGACCTGGTAGTTGTCCTGCATCAGGCCGCCGAGCACGATGATCTCGCCGTTGTCGGCCAGCACCGTCGACTGGATCGAGCGCTTGGTGAAGTTCGGGCCGGCCGGATTGGTCGTCGCGTTGGTCGTGCCGGACACGATCGCCGAATCCTCCGTGTAGAGCTGGAGCTTCAGAATGCCGCCGTCGGTGATCTGCGGCTTGATATGCAGCGTCAAGCCAACGTCGACGCGATCGTAGGTGTTGAACGCCGAGCTCGTGGAGCCGCTCGTGAGGTTCGAATACGTGCCGGTCTGGATCGGCACGTTCGTGCCGACGACGATCTTCGCTTCCTGGTTGTCGAGCGTGATGAGGTTAGGCGTGGACAGCACGTTGGCGTCGCTCGTTTGCGAGAGCGCCTGCAGCAACGCGCCGAGCCCCTGCACGCCGAAGACATTATGGATCCAGCCCACATTCAAACCCTGCTGGATGCCCTGGCCTGCGAGCGCGCCCGCGAGGCCGCCGGTGGCGGCACTGGCCGCCGCTGCCGCCGTCAGGTTGATGATGCTGTTGCCGGAGCCGGTGGCGAGGTTGGTCCCGGCCACCACGTTGCTATTGCCGATCTGCCACTGGATGCCGAGATTGGCGTTCGTGTTCGAGTTCAGCTCGACGATCAGCGCTTCGATGTAGACCTGCGCGCGCCGCGCATCGAGCTGGTCGATCACGGAGCGCAGATTGCGGTACACCGGGTCCGACGCCGTGATGATCAGCGAGTTGGTGGCCGGATCGGCCTGGATCATGCCGCCTGGCTGATTCTCGTCGCCCTTGTCCTTGTCGCCGCCGAGAAACTGCGACTCGTTGCTGCCGCCGGAAGCACCGCCCGCCATCGAGTTGCCCGACGACAAACCACCGCCGCCGCCGAGCGAACTGGGCAGCGGCGGCGTGCCCGAAAGACCCGTCGAGGTGTTGCCGTAGCCGGCACCGCCACCACCACCGCTGGAGCTGCCCGGATTCTGGTTGAACGAATTCGCACTGCTGCCCGACGACGATTCGTTCCCGCCCTTGCCCAGCATCCCGCGCAGCGTCTTGGCCAGCTGCACCGCATCGGCGTTGCGCAGCATGACGACGTGCATGTTGCCCGGCATGCTCGTTGGCGCGTCGAGCTGCTTTGCCAGTTGCACCGCAGAGGAGAGACGCTGCGCATTCGATGCACGCAGCATCAGCGAGTTGGTGCGCGGGTCGGCGACAACCGAAACCTTCAGCGACGGGTCCGAGGCGCCGATCGCGCCCGGATCGAGCATCTTCGAAATTTGCGGCGCGATGTCGAGCGCATTGGCGTTCCTCAGCGGCACCACCTGCACCTGCTGGCCCGCGGCCGTGTCCACGCCGGCGATGATCGCGGCGATGCGGCGCACGTTGTCCGCATAGTCGGTCACGACGAGCGCATTGCTGCCCGGATACGCGGCAATCGTGTTGTTCGGCGAAATGAGCGGGCGCAGCACGGGCAGCAGGTTGTTCGCCGATTCGTGCTTCAGCGTGAACACCTGGGTGACCACCTGGTCGCCGCGCGCTGCGGGACTATTGCCCACGTAGGTCGGCACGCCCTGGAGCTTGGCATCGGCCTCGGGCACCACCTTGAGCACGCCATGATCTTGCACGAGCGCGAAGCCCTGCATGCGCAGCGCCGATTGCAGCGTCTTGAGCGCCTGATCCTCGGGCACCGGGTTCTCGGAAACGAGATTGAGCTGCCCCTTCACGCGGGGATCGACGATGATCGTTTTGCCGGTGGCCGCGCCGATTGCCTTCGCCACCTGGTCGATGTCGGCGTTGACGAAGTTGAGCGTGACCTGGGCGTGCGCGAGTTGCGCCGCCATAAGCCCGCTCAGGAGCAGCGCCTTGGCGACGCGACGCAAAGCCATACGATTTCTTCTCATGGGTGTCATATCGAGGCCGGTAACGGACGCCGCCGGCCAGTCGTACTTATCGTGCTCAACGTGCTTGCTGTAATCGTCGCGTCTTTTCGGGCCAGGCAGCCTGCGGGACACGGCCCGCAACGACCATCGACTAATCGGCCCACCGGCTACGGCCCGCCGACGTCCCTCATCCCTGCGATCGACGACCAGCAAAAAGTGCAACAGTAGCAGCTTTTCGTGTCGAATTTGTCACAAAGAAATTGCGTCTGGGGATTTCCTCTAACTCCCACCTGCACGCAGAAGCGCACCCAGAAGCCTTCCGAAAGGATTGGGAACAGTCCCGAGCCCCAATCACACCGACTCTCTACTGCCGATTCGCCGCCCTCGGCCGCTCTCGGTCCGCGTGCCGTTCGGCTGTCTTGACGCGACTTCGCCTGCCGGTATCATACGGTCGGTCCATTGCGCACAACGCCCGGAACAGGCAAGGCAGGCACGGGTTTCCCCCATCCCGGGCAAAACCGGCCGGCGTACCGCAACGTCCCTGTGCAACTCCCCTCGGCCTTCCAATGAAAAAGGTTGCCTTTGCCACGACTGCCGCTGCCCTGATGCTCGCCGCCGCCTGCGCGAGCGCGCCGGCGCGCGCGGACTGTTTCGACGAGGCGGCTCGCTACCAGAAGGTCAATCCACTCATTCTGCGCGCCATCGCCTGGCAGGAATCGCACAATACGCCCGACGCATTGCATAGGAATACGAATGGTTCGGTGGACTACGGGGTGATGCAGATCAACTCGATTCATCTGCCAGCGCTTGCGCAATACGGTATTTCGTCCAATACGCTCATGCAGCCGTGCAAGAACGTCTACATCGCCGCCTGGCATTTGCGCCAGAAGATGAACAAGTACGGCAACACCTGGGCCGCCGTGGGCGCATACCACTCCGAAACGCCCGCCTTGCGCGACCGGTATGCGCAGCAGATCGCGGCCATCCTGCGCAAGTGGAAGTTGATGCCCTGATCGATGTACTGAGCGGGCGCACTGAATGGCTGCACTGAGTGGCCGCAATAAGCGGGCTGTCGCCGCTCGCGGCCGGGCCTGGGTGCGCACCGTCAGCGCGCCGCGCGCGCATGGTGCAAAATGCAGGCTTGCGCCGCTCTGGCCGCTTCCGGCATCGCCGGACGCTTGCCGGCCCGCGCGGCCCGACTTCCCGCCTTTCTCATCACCAACTGCACGCACACTGCAATGAATCAGCCGCCACTGCCCGTCACCGTGCTCTCCGGGTTTCTGGGCGCGGGCAAGACCACGTTGCTCAACCACGTCCTCGCGAACCGCGCCGGCCTGCGCGTGGCCGTGATCGTCAACGATCTGGCCGCCGTCAACATCGACGCCACGCTCGTGCGCGACGCCGCCGCGCTCTCCCACGTCGAGGAGAAGCTCGTCGAGCTGTCCAACGGCTGCATCTGCTGCACGCTGCGCGACGACCTGCTCGCCGAGATCCGGCGCCTTGCCGACCCCGCGCAGGCCGGGCAGCGTTTCGACGCCATCCTGATCGAGTCGACCGGCATCGCCGAGCCCATGCCCATCGCCGAAACCTTCACCTTCGCGGATGAAGACGGCACAACACTTGCCGACATCGCGCGTCTCGACACGATGGTGACCGTCGTGGACGCCTTCAACTTCCTGCGCGACTACGCGAGCGCCGACCCGCTCGCCGAGCGCGGCGTGGCGGCCAGCGACACCGACGACCGCACGATCGTCGAATTGCTGATCGAGCAGGTGGAATTCTGCGACGTGCTCGTGCTCAACAAAGCCGATCTCGTAAGCGCCGACGAACTCGCGCGCCTGCAGCGCATTCTCGCGCGCATCAATCCGCGCGCGGTGCAGGTGGTGAGCCGTTTTGGCGAGGTGCCGCTTGCCGAAGTGCTCAATACGAACCGCTTCGACTTCGACGCCGCCGCGAGCGCGCCGGGCTGGCTCACGTCGCTGCACGAGCATGAACACGAAGACAGCGGCGCGGCGCACGGCCACCATAGCCACAGCGAAGCCGACGAGTACGGCATCGGTAACTTCGTTTATCGCGCACGCAAGCCGTTCCATCCCGAGCGTCTGTGGGCGCTGCTCAACCAGGAGTGGAAGGGCGTGCTGCGCTCGAAGGGCTTCTTCTGGCTCGCGACGCGCAATGACCTGGCGGGCTCGCTCTCGCAGGCGGGCGGCGTCTGCCGCCATGGCCCGGCGGGCACCTGGTGGGCCGCGCAACCGCGCGAAGAGTGGCCGCAGGACGCCGAACTGGAAAAGGAAATCGAGGCCGACTGGTTTGGCGACGCGAACGATACGAGCATCGGCGACCGGCGCCAGGAGCTTGTGATGATCGGCGTGGATCTCGATCGCGAAGCGTGGCAGGCCAAGCTCGATGCGTGCCTTCTGACAGACGCCGAATTTGCTGCGGGCCCCGACGCCTGGCAGGCATACGCCGATCCGTTCCCTTCCTGGGAATTCGACGACGAGCACGACCACGACGGCGATGGAGAAATCGTCCATCGTCACGACTGAGGTCACGCCCGGGATCACGCCTGGAATCACGACTGGGCGCGCAGGGAGCCGGGCAACGGCAGCAGCAGAAAAACGGCGCCGTGCAATGCGGCGCCGTAGCGTGAATTCGCAGCGCCTCGCCGGACTTACCCATCCGGCGGGCGATCGGGATAGGGGCAGGCCTCGCGGCCCGACCCCTCCCACACCACCGTGCGTACGGGTCCGTACACGGCGGTTCGGATCGGTTGATCAACTACCGGCTAACCGAGGGGAGACCGAGAGAACGTAAGTACCCGTTTGACAGGGCGAGGTTCACTGCAGGACTGTGACTGAGCCGCCACGCGCTGTGCGGTGCTCCGGCGGTTTGGGCCGCAAGATTGCGTTTCACGCCACGGGCAGTGAGTTCCTCGAATCGGGTCCGGCCACGTTTCCACTGCTTCCAGAAGAAGCAGCGAATGCGGCGACGAATCCATTTATCCAAGTCCCGAAGCACCCATGGCGTTTCGCAGAAACAGAAGTATCCGCGCCAACCCGTCAGATACCGCTTCAGCGAGCCGATCATCTGGTCGACGCTGATGCCGCGCGTGCGCTGGGTCAGTTCCCGAATTCGCTCCTTGAACCGGGACAGTGCCTTGGGCGCTATGAGCCGCTGGACCTGCTCCCGGTCCGAGAAGGTAAATCCTAGAAACTTCCGCGTGTGTGGCCGCGCAACGGCACTCTTCGATTCGTTGACCTTCAATTTCAGCTTGCTAGTGAGGAAGGCCTTCAGCCCTGCCATCACCCGAAGCCCCGCGCGTTCGCTGTGCACGTAGACGTTACAGTCATCTGCGTATCTCACGAATCGCAAGTTGCGTCGGACAAGCTCCCGGTCAAGATCGTCGAGTATCAGATTGGATAGCAACGGTGACAGCGGTCCGCCCTGCGGCGTACCTTCATCCGTCACACCAACCAGCCCATTTTCCAGCACGCCCGCCGTCAGGAACGAGCGGATCAGTTTGAGCATGCGCTTGTCGCTGATCCGCCGGGCTACCCGAGACATCAGAATGTCGTGGTTTACGCGATCGAAGAATTTCTCGAGATCCAAATCTACAACCCAGCGGTGTCCCGCCTGAATGTAGCTTTGGGCACGTTCCACGGCCTGATGTGCCGAACGCCCCGGACGGAATCCGTAGCTGGAGTCCGAGAACGTCTGGTCCCACCGCTTTTGCAGCACCTGCAACACCGCCTGCTGAACGAAGCGATCTAGCGCGCACGGGACGGTCAGTGCGAACTGCACAAGTGCTCAACGAGCATTTGGGATGGGCTGAGATCCGTCATCCATTTCATCCCCTCAGGGGCCAACGCTTTTCCGTGCTGAAGGCGCGCCGCGTCGCAGGCGCCGAGACACTACTTCTGCGCGATACAGAACGCGGCAGCTTTAGCATTGCGCGCGAATGGACCGACTGGGGCACACCGTCTGTCTACGATGGCGCCATCGCGCCCGTGTGCTACTTCGATCTGGGCATGTTGCTAGAGCTGATCGCGTTGATCGACCAGCTTGCTCCATCCAGGAAGTCTTCGAAGAAAGGAGCTTGATCAATGAGCTTCCATCACTTATTATCAGACCAGTTTTTAACGTGGTCCGCCAATGGAAGATATTCCGTCGTCCACTTTACGCAGACGCCGCGCGCAATTGCTCAAGCAAATGCCGGCGTTGGAGACGCTTCTGCGCGGCTCGCTCATCGAGCGCTACAAGCGCTGCGGCAAACCTGGCTGCAAGTGCGCCGAGGGTCCCGGTCATGGTCCCAAGTACTACCTGTCTGTGAGCTTTCCCGGCCGCCGGCCGCAAATGGACTACGTGCCGCAAGCCGACTACGCCGACGTCACCGAACGCCTGGCGAACTATCACCGCGTCCGCGAGATCATCGAGGAGATCTGCGAGATCAACCGCGAACTATTGCGCCGCCGCGAGGCGCTCTGAGGGGCGCCGGTGAGCCAGTCGCCGCTGTCACTCACCCACATCATCGATCCGCAATCGGCCGGCGTACTCATCGCCAACATGCTCGAGGCCTGGCTCACCGCCGAGCCCGCGCTGGAGCTGACCGAGGAGGCCTTCGATGAACACCAAGATCACCCCGCAACATCAGAGCAAACCGGCGTACATCTATATCCGCCAAAGTACGCTGGCCCAGGTACGGCACAATCAGGAGAGCACCGAGCGTCAATACGCGTTGCGCGACAAAGCGCTGGCACTGGGTTGGCCGGAGACAGCGATCCGGATCCTGGACCGCGACCTCGGTCAGTCGGGGGCGCAGATGACGGGCCGCGAGGACTTCAAGACCCTCGTGGCGGACGTTTCGATGGGGAACGTGGGTGCTGTATTCGCACTGGAAGTTTCCCGCCTGGCACGCTCGAATCTGGACTGGCATCGCCTGCTCGAGTTGTGTGCGCTCACCCATACCCTCGTGATCGATGCCGATGGTTGCTACGACGCAGGCGACTTCAACGACGGCCTGATACTGGGTCTCAAAGGTACGATGGCACAGGCGGAACTACATTTCTTGCGCGGGCGCCTCCAGGGCGGCAAACTCAACAAGGCGAAGAAAGGTGAGTTGCGCTTTCCACTGCCCGTCGGCTTGTGCTATGACGATGACGGTCGCATCGTCCTGGATCCCGATGACGAGGTACGCGGCGCCGTGCAGCTGGTGTTTCGTCTCTTTCAGGAAACCGGCAGCGCCTATGCCGTCGTCAAGCGATTTGCCGAAGAGGGCCTGCGCTTTCCGAAGCGTGCCTATGGCGGTGCCTGGGCAGGCCGACTCATCTGGGGGCGCCTGAGCCACGAACGCGTACTCGGTCTGATCAGGAATCCTTCCTATGCGGGCGATTATGTCTTTGGACGGTATCAGTATCGTCAACGCATAACCGCACAAGGAGAGATCCAGAAGCGCGTACAGCCGGTACCCAAGGCTGACTGGCGGGTCCATCTTCCCGACCATCACGAAGGGTATATTACCCCTGACGAATTCGAACGCAACCAGGTACGCCTGGCGCGCAACCGGACCAACGGCGAAGGTACCGTGCTCAGCGGTGCGGCGCGCGAAGGTCTGGCGCTGCTTCAAGGGATGCTGATATGCGGCCGCTGTGGCCGGGCGCTGACCGTGCGGTACCAGAGTCACGGTGGCCTTCATCCACTGTACCTGTGCAGCAGGCGTCGCCGCGAGGGTCTGGCGACCACCGATTGCATGAGCATGCGCAGCAATCTGCTCGACAACGCGATTGGCGAGGCAGTACTCACCGCGCTACAACCTGCCGAACTCGAGCTCGCGGTCACTGCCCTGAACGAACTCGAGCAGCGCGATCATGCCATCATGCGTCAGTGGCACATGCGCATCGAGCGAGCCGAGTATGAAGTCGCACTCGCCGAACGCCGCTACCAGGAATGCGATCCGGCCAACCGTCTGGTCGCGGGTACCCTCGAGCGGCGCTGGAACGACGCAATGCTTCGGCTCGATGAGATCAAGACGCAAGCCGCCGAATTCCAGAGCCAGAAGGCACACGTCGCCACATCCGAACAGAAGGCCCAGGTCCTCGCACTGGCGCGCAATCTGCCGCGCCTGTGGCGTGCGCCGACGACGTCAGCGAAGGACCGCAAGCGCATGTTGCGACTACTCATCCGGGACATCACGGTCGAGAAACTATCTGCCACGCGACAAGCCGTGCTGCATATCCGCTGGCAGGGCAGCGCATGCACTGAAATCACCGTGGATCTGCCCAGGCCGCGCCCCGAAGCAATACGCTATCCGGCGGAGACCGTCGACCAAGTCCGCAAACTGTCGCAGCGTCTGTCCGACCTGCAAATCGTTGCGCACCTCAATCAGGAAGGCTTGCGCAGTGCGACTGGTAAATCGTTCACGCTCTCCATGGTCAAATGGATACGCTACCGATACGAGATCGCCGCAACCAGCTTCAAACGGCCCGACGAGCTTACGGTACAGCAAGTCGCTGACCGGCTGGGCATCAGTACACACATGGTGTATTACTGGATCGAGCGCCAGGTTGTCCAGGCCCGCAAGCTCGATGGACGCGGTCCTTGGTGGATCACGCTCAATCGCACCAAAGAACAACAACTGCGGCGTTGGATACGCACTTCAGGACATCTTCAGCGGTAACATTCCAACACTCAACTGGCAGAGGTGCATTATGAAATCACCGTCGGGATGCCGAGCTTGCGCACGCCACCGTCCGGCTTGGGTATCTCGACCCGTCTCACAGGTTGGGGTTGGTAGGTTCCGTCCAGCAATGACGACCGTATCGACGGCCAATGCTCACGCAGGTGCAGCCGTAATGCCTGGACCGTCATACCGTCCACGCCAGGCGCCCCCTTGTTTGCTTGCACACGCTTCAGCGCCTGTTTCAGGTTCTCCCGTTCACAGACTTCTTCCATCAGTCGGTCACTAGCCGACGGGCTTTCAGACTCGGGGTTCGCCGCCATAGGTTCAGCCCCTCCGGTATCGTCCTTTGGGGCTTCACCCCTATCTCCGATCCCGAGGA
>NZ_JAKLJA010000041.1 GCF_022213065.1 Paraburkholderia tagetis | reverse complement strand
CGTCGAAGTCGTCCTGCGCGCCTGCCCGCGCGTACCGCATCATAACCGCCCGCAATCGCCGGCCTACCCATCACGCCTCGCTCGTGAGCAGGTTTCCAGCCATTGCGCCTGAGTTCACGGCTGATCGTGCTCGGCGAGCGCCGCAGCGCTCGTGCAATCTCACGTGTGCTCCGGTTCTCGAGCTTCATCGCGAAGATCACGGCGCGCTCCTCGGCGCCCAATTGTTCGTATGTCTGTCCCATGCAACGCATCTTAAACGGTGCTGTTGCACTTGCATCTTGAAACCGCCCCTACTTTTCTTTGCGGCTGCAAAGAAAAGTAGGGGCCGCCCCGCACAGGGGCAACACTAATAGACCACCGCGAACACAAGGAAACGCGAAAAACCCAGGAACCGCAAAAAAAGCGCCCCAAGTGCAACTCAACCCCGCCCCTGCACCGCCAGATACCCCACAAACCCTTGCACGATAGCGTTCGTCTCGCCCGCTCGCACGAGCTTGAGCACCTGCGATTCATAAGGATTACTTGCAAGTTGCCTGAACACGGCGCGCTCGCCGGCCATATTACCCAGAGCAGCGGGCACCAGCGCGATCCCCATACCGAATTCCACCATCGTCACCACGGTCTGCCATAACCGCGCCTCGTGGCGGATCTGCGGGCTGAAGCCAGCCTCCACGCAAGTCGCAATGATCTGATCGTGATAATGCGGCGACACCGAGCGCGGAAACAGAATGAACGGCTCGCGCGCGAGCGCGGCAAGCTCGATGCGTCTGCGCCGCGCGAAACGGTGACCCGCCGGCAAGCAACAAAGAAATGGCTCAGAAAAAAGCGCCTCGGACTGCACCTCGGCCGGAAACCGCCCCCAGTGCGCGAAACCCAGATCGATCTGCAAGCGCTGCAGCGCCTGCACCTGCTCGATGGTGTTCATCTCTCGCAGCACGACCTCCACGGCGGGATGATCGGCTTCGAAGCGCCGAACCGCCTCGGGCAGCCCGCGATAAAGCATCGAGTTCACGAAGCCGATGCGCAACCGCCCCGCAAGCCCATGCGCCGAGCGCGCCGCGATGCGCCGCACTTCGTCCGCCTGCTCCAGTAGCCGCCGCGCCTCTTCGAGCAGCACATAGCCCGCGTTCGTGAGCGCAACGGCCTTGTTGGTGCGTTCGAGCAACTGCACGCCCAGTTGATCTTCGAACTTGCGGATGTCGAAGCTCAGCGCGGGCTGCGAGATGAAAAGCCGCCGCGCCGCGCGGCCGAAGTGCAACTCCTCGGCCACGGCAACGAAATAGCGCAATTGCTTGAGTTCCATTCCACTGTCTCCGTCCGACCTGATCGGCTGCATGGTCGGGTTGGTGTCGTTATCGATAGAGGCTGCTTATCGTACAGGACATCGTTTGTATTGGACCGTTATCGTTGCGCTGCCTAAGCTTGCTCCCAATACGGTGCCCATGCGCGCCGATCCAAACAAGCCCCCCTGGAGACACCCCGATGAGCGATCTTCCCGCCGTCGCCGCGCAGGCCGAAGGCTCGGCCAACATTCCCGATAGCTGCGGCATCAACTTCTTCACGAGCGACCCCGGTCTGGCCCCGCTACTGCGCAGCTATCTCGGCGATACGGCCTACGCCGCCATCGAGCCCCAGCTCGTCGCGCTAGGCCAGCGCGCCTCCGACGAACTCGACGCGCTAGCACTGGTCGCCGACCATAATCCGCCCACGCTGAAGCAGCGCACACGCCGCGGCGAGCCCATCCAGAGCATCGAAAAGCACCCCGACTACGTTGCGCTCGAACGCGTCGCTTACGCTGAGCTTGGCCTCGCCGCGATGAGCCATTGCGAGAACGCGCCCGCGCCGCTCGTCAAATACGCGCTCACCTATCTGTTCGTGCAGGCCGAGTTCGGTCTGTGCTGCCCCGTGAGCATGACCGACTCGCTCACGCGCACGCTGCGCCGCTTCGGCTCGCCCGAGCTCATCGCGCGCTATCTGCCGATGCTCGCCTCGCAGGACTTCGACACGCTCTATCAAGGCGCGATGTTCATGACCGAGCAGGCAGCGGGCTCGGACGTCGCGCGCATCGCCACGCGCGCGGTCAAGGCGCGCGGCGCGAATGGCGAGGACGTCTGGCGCCTGCACGGCGACAAGTGGTTCTGCTCGAACGCCGACGCGGATCTCGCGATGGTGCTCGCGCGCGCCGAAGACGCGCCTCCGGGCATCAAGGGTCTCGCGCTCTTTCTGCTACCGAAGACGCTGCCCGATGGCACGCGCAACAGCTATCGCATCGTGCGCCTCAAGGACAAGCTCGGCAGCCGCTCGATGGCGAGCGGCGAGATCGTGCTCGAGGGCGCGCAGGCGTATTTGATTGGCGAAGTGGGCCGCGGCTTTCATCAGATGGCGGACATGATCAACATGTCGCGTCTGTCGAACGGTGTGCGTGCGGCGGGCCTCATGCGCCGCGCGCTCACCGAGGCCCTGCACGTGGCGCGCCATCGTGAAGCGTTCGGCCGCAAGCTGATCGAGATGCCGCTGATGCAGCGTCAACTGATCAAGATGATGCTGCCCGCCGAGCAGGCGCGCTCGATGTTCATGCAGATCGCCACGCTGCTCGCGCGGGCCGATCGTGGCGACGAGCTTGCCGCGAAGTGTGTGCGCATCCTCACGCCGCTCGTCAAGTTCCGCGCCTGCCGCGACGCGCGCCGCG
Source organism: Paraburkholderia tagetis (assembly GCF_022213065.1). GTDB lineage: Bacteria > Pseudomonadota > Gammaproteobacteria > Burkholderiales > Burkholderiaceae > Paraburkholderia > Paraburkholderia tagetis. The sequence continues at coordinate 56,637 of NZ_JAKLJA010000041.1, read as the reverse complement.
TAACCGGCGATGCGATGGAAGTGCGCGGCGGCGTGGGCTATATCGAGGAATGGAGCGACCCGCGCCTCGTGCGCGACGCACATCTGGGCTCGATCTGGGAAGGCACGAGCAACATCGTGGCGCTCGACGTCGCGCGCGCGGCCAAGCGCGAAGGCGCGCTCGATGCGCTCGCGCGCTATGTGCGCGCACAGCTCGCCGAAGCGGGTCTGCCCGAAGCCAGCGCGGCGCTCTTGCGCGCCGCCTTCGAACGCGCGAGCGCAGCGCTCGAAAGCGTGGCCGAGTGCGGTCGCGACGAATCGGTGCGCCAGGCCGCGAGCGCGCTCTATCACGCCACCACGGCCACCTTCATGGCGTGCGAGGCCGCGCAGGTCTCGCGCGGCGCGCACGATTACCGGCGCCTCGCGCTCGCGCATCTGATCGTGCGTCACAAGCTGCTGCCGCGCGATCCGCTCGCACTCGATGAGCGTGACGCCAGCGCCGCCCAACTGCGCGCACTCGTCGACGAACAACCGCTGCCGCTCGCGGACGCGATGCAACTCTTGCCCGCACAGTGAGACCCGCGCAATGAATAGTCATCAGATATCCGAAGCATTGGCTTCGAACGAGGTCAATGGCGCGCTGCACGGTTTGCGCGTGATCGACCTGAGCCGCGTGCTGGGCGGCCCGTACTGCACCCAGGCGCTCGCCGACCATGGCGCCGAGGTCATCAAGCTCGAGCCGCCCGACGGCGACGAAACGCGCGGCTGGGGCCCGCCCTTTCTCGGCGAGACCGCCTGGTACTACGTGGGCGTGAATCGCAACAAGCAGGGCATTGCCGTGGATCTTTCGCGCGACGAAGGCCGCGCGATTCTCTGGCAACTGCTCGAAGGCGCCGACGTCCTCGTCGAGAATTTCAAGCCCGGCACGCTCGCGCGCTGGGGCATGGATTACGAGCGCGATCTCAAGCCGCGCTTTCCTCGCCTGATCCATTGCGCGATCTCGGGCTTCGGCCCGGACGGCCCGCTCGGCGGCCTGCCCGGCTACGACGCCGTGATCCAGGCGATGGCCGGCCTCATGAGCGTGAACGGCGAAAGCGACGGCCCCGCGCTGCGCATCGGCCTGCCCATCGTCGACATGGTGACGGGCCTGAACGCGCTCGCCGGCATCCTGCTCGCACTCGCGGAGCGCGAAAAGAGCGGCCAGGGCCAGTCGGTCGACATCGCGCTCTACGATTGCGGCGTCTCGCTGCTGCATCCGCATCTGCCGAACTTCTTCGGCAACGGCCGCACGCCACAGCGCAGCGGCAACGCGCATCCGAACATCGCGCCCTACGACAGCTACGCGACTGGCACCGCGCCCATCTTTCTCGCCGTGGGCAACGACCGCCAGTTCGCAAAGCTCTGCTCGCACCTGGGCATGCCCGATCTCGCCGACGACCCGCGTTTCGCCGACAACCGCAGCCGCTGCGCGCACCGGCCCGAATTGAAAGCGGCGCTCGAAGCACGGCTCGCGCAGCACGACTGCGAGACGCTCGCACGCGATCTGATCGCCGCGGGCGTGCCGTGCGGCCCCGTGCAGACCGTCGATGCGGTGGCCGCACATCCGCATACGCGCCATCGCCGCATGCTGGTCGAAATGGACGGCTATCGCGGCACGGGCGCGCCGGTCAAGCTTTCGCGCACGCCGGCCACCTATCGCACGCTGCCGCCCGCGCTCGGCGGCGACACACGCGCGGTACTCGACGCGCTCGGCATCGACGCCGCCACTCAGCAGAAGCTTTTCGATGCCGGGGTGGTGAAGGGATAGCGCAACAGCAGCAAGCAGAACGAAACCGACACAGGAGACAAACATGACGAGCCTTCCCTCGCGCCAACCCGCGCGCGCTTCACTGGCCGCCTTCGTCGGCACGACGATCGAGTGGTACGACTTCTACATCTACGCCACGGCTGCGGCGCTCATCTTCGGCAAGCTGTTCTTCCCGTCGAACGAGCCCTTCTACAGCACGCTCGCTTCGTTCGGCACGTTCGCCGTGGGCTTTTTCGCGCGGCCGCTCGGCGGTCTCGTGTTCGGGCATCTGGGCGATCGCATCGGCCGCAAGAAGGCGCTGGTCGCCACGCTTTCGATCATGGGTCTCGGCACCGTGGGCATCGGCTTTCTGCCGACCTACGCCAGCGCGGGCGCACTCGCGCCGGCCCTGCTGGTTGCGCTGCGTATCGCGCAAGGCATCGCCATCGGCGGCGAATGGGGCGGCGCGGTGCTGATGGCGGGCGAGCATGCGCCCAAGGAAAGGCGCACGTTCCTCGCCTCGTTCGCACAACTGGGCAGCCCGGCTGGTTTGATCCTCGCGTTGCTCGCGTTCCGCAGCGTCGCGCATCTGGACCACGCCGCGCTCTTCTCGTGGGGCTGGCGTCTGCCGTTCATCGCGAGCGCCGTGCTGCTCGTGGTGGGCCTGCTGATCCGCTCGGGCGTGGGCGAATCACCCGAGTTCGAAGCGCTCAAGACCCAGCGCCGCACGGCCGCGCTGCCCGTCGTCGACGTGCTGCGCGATAGCTGGCGCGTCGTGCTGCTGTGCCTGGGCGCCAATGTGATCGGCGTGGCGGGCGCGTGGTTCGTCAACACCTTCATGCTCAACTACACGACGCAGACCCTCGGCCTCGACCGCGCGCTGATTCTCGACTGCCTGTTCGTCGTCGCGTTCATCCAGTTCCTCACGCAGCTCGCCTCGGGCTGGTTCGCGCAGCGCGTGGGCGCGGGCCGCTTCCTCACGCTCGCCGCCGCGCTCGCGATGCTCTCGCCCTATCCGATGTTCGTGCTGGTTTCCACGGGCAGGCCGCTCGCCATCGTGATCGGCATCGCCATTGCGGTGATGTGCATGTCGAGCTCGTATGCGGTGATGGCGGGCTTCATGACGAACGCCTTCCCGGTGCGCGTGCGCTATTCGGCTATTTCGATATCCTATCAATGTTGCGCGGCGCTTGCGGGTGGCCTCACGCCGCTCGTGGGCACGCTGCTCGCGCACGACTTTCCCGGGCAATGGTGGCCGCTGGCGCTCTTCTATAGCGCGCTCGCCGCCGTCTCGCTCGTGTGCATCGCGGTGCTGCAACGCAGGCAGCCGGCGACGACCACGGACGTCGCCATCGCGTTGGCCGAGTAAACGGTGAGAATGCGCGGAGAAAACGTGGGAAAAGCGCGGAGAAACCGCGAACAGGACGCGCGCTCCGTGCGCGCGCCCTGCCCGCTCAGTGCGTATGCGACGGCACCGGCGCGGGCGGCAGAGTCGCTTGCGCCGTCGCCACGATCGCGCGCATGAGGCGATCGAGCGCGGCGCGCCACGCATCGCTCTCGCGGCCGCCGTCCAGCAAGGCACGCAGGAGATCGCTCTGGAGCTCGTCACGCGCCGCGCCTGCCGGAAGCATGTCGCCGAGACCCACGAGCGCCTCGGCTAGCGGCGTGAGCGCGACAAACCCGGCGGCTTTCAGCAGATCGCGCGCCGCACCGGGGGCCGCCGCGATCAACTGCACCCGCTCCTCCCACACCACGAAGCGCGCGAGCCGCGCAAGCACGCTCTCGCCCGCCTGCGCACCGGACGCATCGTGTGCATCGTGCACGTCGGCGCCGGCAATCCAGCCCGGCAGTTGCGCGGCCGGCATGGGCCGCGCGATCACGTAGCCCTGCACGCCGTCCACGCCGAGGATCGCGAGCGCGGCCAGCAGATCCGCCGAATCGACGCCCTCCGCGAGCACGAGCTTGCCGAGCGAATGACCGAGACGCGTGACCTGATACACCACGCGCAATGCGTCGAGCGCCGTGTCGCCGTCGAGTTGGGCGATCTCGCGGTCGATCTTGATCCAGTCGAACGGCAGCTCGCGCAGCCGCGCGAGCCCGCTATGCCCGGAGCCGAGATCGTCCTGCGCGAGCAGCACGCCCAGCGCGCGAAACTTCGCGAGTATCGCGCGCTGCCCTTCGATTAGCGAAAATGCTTCGGTTTCCAGAACTTCCAGCGTGAGCCGCGCGCTCGGGCACGCGTGCGTCTGAAGCGCCTCGCGGGTCGCCTCGAAATAACGGATGTCGTTGAGCGCGGCCGGCGGCAGGTTGATCGAAATATCCAGATCGTGTCCCGCGGCGAGCCATTGGCGGCGGTCGGCGAGCGCCTGATCCAGCCCGCGCGCGAACAGTTCGAGCAGATCGTCGGAGGCCAGCGAGAAAAGGAATTCGTCGGGCGTGAGCAGCCGTTCGCCGTCGCGCAGACGCGCCAGCGCCTCCACCTTGCCGCAGCGGCCCGTCGCCAGATTCAGCAGCGGCTGGTAGTGCATCTCCAATGCGCCCGTGCGCACGAGCGCGGCCCGATGCTGACGCACGCTCACCGGCACGGCGGCGCCGTGCATGCCCTCCTGGATCTGCAGGCGCGTGACTGCGCAGCCGAGCAATGTCTGCAATAGCTCGACAAACGCCACCTGGTCCGGTCCGACGAAGCCGCCCGGCCAGGCGCTATAGAGCATCAGCACCGCGATCGGCGGCTGCCCGGGCGCGGCGAGCGGCAGCGCGACGGCGGAGCGCAAGCCCTCGCGCTCGGCCATCTCGCGCCAGCGCGCGACGAGCGGGTCGGTCTGATAGTTCACCACGCGCTCGGCCTTGCCGCTGCGCCAGGCACGCCCCACGGCGCCCTGCCCGCATGGGTGGTCGGCGCGCACGCTGATGTCGTGTCCCTGCCCGCCCAGCGCGGCGAGCAGCACGTTGCCGTCCTGAGCGCTGCCACCCGCGCCCGCCTCGAAGTGGAAGATGCCGGCTGCATCGGGGCGGCCGATCGCGCACGCGACCAACTCGTCGTGAGTCGAGAGCGCGCCGATCACCTGGTCGATGAAATGGGTGTAGCTGCCCGCCACCCAGACGATGCGCGTGATGCGCTGAAGCACTTCCTGCTGCGAATCCTCCACCGCCTGATACGCCTTGAGCTGCCAGGCGGTGTCCGAGGTAAGGCGTCGCGCATAGAGCGACAGCGCCTGGCCGCTCACGCGGTGCCCGATCTGCTTGTAGACGAGTTCCTGAAGAATGCCGCGGCTGCGCACGAGCTCTTCCTTGTCGAGTCCGACGATGGCATGGATGCGCCCGATGCGCATCGCCATCGCGGCATGCTCCTGCGAGTTCAGGGCCGGCTGCGCGAGCGCGAGGAGGTTCTGCACCTGCCGCCCTTTGAGATGCGCGAGTTCCTGCTCCGACAGCATTTCGAGGATGCGCCGGGACTTGGGCAAGCGCGCCAGTTCCTCATAGAACTGATTCACCACGAGGTCGGCGGTTCGTTGCAATGCCTCGATCAATGTTTGCATGCGTAGCGCCCGGGCGTGGGGAAGTCGGCCATCCGAGCGCGGCGCGCAAGGCGGCGAGCGAGGCCTGGTCGCTCAACGAGAAATGATACGGCATGCATGAACGCGTGGAGGGCCGTCACTGCGGAGACTTTCTTCGGGACGTGGCCCAGCGTACATAACCAGGCAGTCAACAAGGTGACACGGGGCGCACGAATGGTGATTCTGGAATCAGCGCGGCCAAGGTAGCCTGGCGTGCCTTAAGACGCACTTAAGTGGATGCTCACACGGTAGCGCCCGCGTAACGTGCCGCCGCTTCCACGCGCGGCGCGGCGGCCTCGGCGGCGCTGCGCGCGCGGCGCATGTCGTCGGCGGGGCTGCAGCCGAACAGGCGCTTGAATTCGCGGCTGAACTGCGAAGCGCTCTCGTAGCCTACGCGTGTGGCCGCCGCGCTCACGTTCATGCCGTCGTGCGTGATCAACAGCCGTGCTTGATGCAGGCGCGTGGTCTTTACGTACTGCATCGGCGAGGTCGAGGTGACGGCCTTGAAGTGCGCGTGAAAGACCGCGAGGCTCATGCCCGCCTCGGCGGCCAGCGTCTCCACGTCGAGGTCGCCGCGATAGTCGGCATGAATGCGGCGCAGCGCCTTCGCGATGCGGCCGAAATGATGCTGATGCGTGAGCGCCGCGCGAATCGCGTCGCCTTGCTCGCCGCTCAGCACGCGATAGCAGATCTCGCGCACGATCGACGGGCCGAGAATGCGCGCGTCGCTCGGCTGCGCGAGCGCTTCGACGAGGCGCAGCACGGCATTCGAGAGCAATGCGTCGAGCGGCGTCGCGTAGATGCCCACCGGCTCGGCCACGGCGTTGCCGCGCGTGTCGTTGAGCGCCATCAGCAGCTCGGCGACCATGGTCAGATCGACGCGAATCGAAATCGCGAGGATCGGCTTGTCGGGCGTGGCCTCGGTCTCGCACTCGAACGGCAGCGGCACGGAGAGCACGAGATATTGCTGCGCGTCGTAGATGAACACCTGGTCGCCGAGAAAGCCGCGCTTGCGGCCCTGGCAAACGATCACGATGCTCGGCTCGTACATCACCGGCCTGCGCGGATGGCTCTCGCTGCCGCGCAGCAGGCGCACGCAGTCGATCGAGGTGGGATGCACGCCGTCGCGCTGCGTGAGCTGCGTGAGCAGCTCGACGATGCGGCGCTGCGTGGCGTCGTCGGTTTGTGCACTTTTCATGACAGTAGCGCTCCTGAATTCATCGATAGAAGCGGAGAAACAGGCTTGCCAATCTATCACCGAACGCTCGCGTTTGCTGGCCGCCAGGAGAATCAGGCAAGTCTTCGATAGATTCAGGTATTCCCTGGGTGGAGCGCGATCCTTAGCATGGGAACCCTGCCGCAACACCCGCAACTCCCATCGACCCAGCGTTTCTTCATGCGCTGCATGCGGGCGTTTGCGCGGGCGTTTGCGCGCACGTTTTGCACATTCAGCACGCCCCTTTAGCTTCAGGAGTCATCGCCCATGTACCCCACTTACGGATATGCCGCCCGCGACGCCGCCTCGCCGCTCGCCCCATTCGAATTCCAGCGCCGCGATTTGCGCGAACTCGACGTGCGCATCGACGTGCAGTTCTGCGGCGTGTGCCACTCCGACCTGCATCAGGCCCGCAACGAATGGCGCAACACGCTCTTTCCGGTCGTGCCGGGCCACGAGATCGTCGGCCGCGTGACGGAAGTCGGCAAGGGCGTCACGCGCTTCAAAGTGGGCGAGCTCGTGGGCGTCGGCTGTCTCGTCGACTCGTGCCGCACCTGCGCGAGCTGCGCGGAAGGCCTCGAGCAGTATTGCGAGAACGGCTTCGTGGGCACCTATAACGGCATCGACCGCGTGAGCGGCGATCTCACCTACGGCGGCTATTCCACGCAACTCGTCGTCGACGAAGCCTTCGTGCTGCGCGTGCCCGAGAACCTCGACCCCGCGGGTGCCGCGCCGCTGCTGTGCGCGGGCATCACCACCTATTCGCCGCTGCGCACCTGGGGCGCGGGCCCCGGCAAGAAAGTCGGCATCGTGGGACTCGGCGGCCTCGGCCACATGGGTGTGAAGCTCGCGCACGCGATGGGCGCGCATGTGGTGCTGTTCACCACCTCGCCCTCGAAGATCGAAGACGGCAAGCGTCTCGGCGCCGACGAAGTCGTGATCTCGAAGGACCCCGAGCAGATGAAGGCGCATGCCAACAGCTTCGATCTGATCGTCAACACGGTGGCCGCGCAGCACGACCTGAACCCGTTCATCGAACTGCTCAAGCGCGACGGCACGATGACGCTGGTGGGCGCGCCCGAGCACGATCACCCGTCGCCGCAAGTGTTCAACCTGATCTTCAAGCGCCGCCGTCTCGCGGGCTCGCTGATCGGCGGCATTGCAGAAACGCAGGAAATGCTGGACTTCTGCGGGCAGCATGGCATCACGTCCGATATCGAAATGATCAAGATGCAGGACATCAACAACGCCTTCGAGCGCATGCTCAAGAGCGATGTGAAATACCGCTTCGTGATCGACATCGATTCGCTGCGCCAATAAGCGAACGCTGGCGCCTGACGTAACCCCTGCTCCCCGCCGGGCCGTCCTTTCCTGACGGCCCACCCAGCCCCGTCGTGCCGAGGCCTGCTGTTCCCGGCCTCACGTAGTCGAGCGGCGCCGCCTCACGCGAGGCGCGCGCGCCGCGCTCCAAACCGCTATTGGCGTTTTTGTCCGCTTCTGCCGTAGCGCGGAATTCGTTCAAGCCGTTCTAACCAGATTGAATCAGGAGCTCGCCCGTGATCGACCGCATTCAGGCGATGCGTACCTTCATTCGCATCGTCGATACCAACAGCTTCACCAAAGCCGCGCACTCGCTCGACATGCCGCGCGCCAGCGCGACCACCTTGATGCAGAGCCTCGAAGCACTGCTCGGCACGCAATTGCTCGTGCGCACGACGCGCCGTCTTTCGCTCACCCCCGAAGGCGCCGCGTACTACGAGCGCGCCGCGCAGATCCTCGCCGACATCGACGATGCCGAAGCGAGCGTGCGCCAGTCGCCCGGCGCGATCGGCGGGCGCCTGCGCGTGGAGATGCCGGGGTTGATCGCCAACGCGATCGTGCTGCCCGCGCTCGACGATTTCCACGCGCGCCATCCGCAGATCGATCTCGTGATCGGCGTGAGCCTGCGCAACGTCGACCTCGTTGGCGAAGGCGTGGATTGCAGCATCCAGCTCGGCGAATTGCCCGACTCAGGGCTCGCCGCGCGGCGCCTCGGCGTGCTCGAGCATGTGACCTGCGCGAGCCCCGCGTATCTCGCACGCCATGGCGCGCCGCAATCGCTCGACGATCTCGCGCGGCATCCCGTGGTGAATTTTCTTTCGCCGCTCACGGGCCGTCCGTTCGAATTCGATTTCGAAGTGGACGGCAGCGCGACCAAGGTGAAGGTGGACGGCTTCGTGCACGTCTCCGACGAATTCGCCTACCTCACCTGCGGCCTGCAAGGCTATGGGCTGATCCAGCCGCCGCTGCTCGCGGCGCAGCCTTATCTCGACAGCGGCGCGCTCGTCGAGGTGCTGCCGCAGTGGAAGCCGCTGCCCACGCCGGTCTCGGTCGCGTTCGTGAAATCGCGTCAGGTCTCGCCGCGTGTGCGCGTATTCGTCGACTGGCTCGCCGCGCTGTTCGAGGGCGCGGGCGCGATCAATCGCGATCTGTCTCGCGTGCGGCAGTTGCTCGGCGGGTTGCAGCCGGCTTGATGCGCACGGGGCCATGACTGGAGATGGCGGAACAGGGCGGAACAAAGCGCAAAGCGCTGCTGCACGCAGCATGCCCCCAGCCGCGAGCGCGGCCTCACGCCACGCGCGTGAGCGCCATGCCACGTCGCGCATGAAAGCGCGCGACGGTTGCGTAAGGCAGCCAGGCATCGGCCTGATACGGCGCGACACCCGAAGGATTGTGGAACCACACGCCGCCGTCGCTGCGCCCGTGCAGCAGGATCAGGTGGCCGCCCTGATGCGCGTTCGCCCGCTCGGGGTAGCGGATCTCGGGGCTCACCGAAACGATCGCGAGCGTGCCGGCATTCAGGCGCGCGGCGCTGGTCTCGATGTCCTCGTCGGTCAGCACTTCCACGCGCACGCCGAACGCCGCCTCGGCCCACGCGGCGAACGGCCGGTAGATCAGCCCGTCCACGCCGCCGTCCTCGCGCATGCGGTAGACGCCGTGGCGCAACGCATCGTCGAGCAGCCCGGCACGCGGCGCGTGAGCGATGCCCCAGTAGTCGAGCGCCGATTCGAAGCAGGTCAGCCCGCACAGCCGCTTCGCCCAGAAGCGGTAGTCGCCGGGCAGCGCGAAGCCGCTCGCACGCCAGCCCGGATCGTCGCACGGGTCCGCGCCCTCTTCGACGATGCGCGCCACCCAGTCCGGGCTCCCCCATTGGCTGTAGTACGGCACGCCACGATGGCGGATGCCGCGCGTGAACTCGTTCATTCGATCTATCGTTCCTCGCGATATCGGAAGATGCACAGACCCACGGCCCGCACCGGGAAATTCGCGTAAAACCGATATTGTCGCAAATAAAAGCGAGCGCTCGCGCAAGCTTCGGGACGCGAAAGCAAGGCCAGGAACGGTCGTTGCGCTCACATATCGAGTCGTCATCGAACGTTGTCGACCAAAAGCTTGCATAACTGTAAAGTTATGCGTTTAGAATATTTCGCGTCCGCGCTCTATCAGAATTATTTGTTCCTGAGGCAGTGCCACGGCACGAGATAATGAGCCCAACCCGACTCTCGATCCCCCCCATTTGCAGCATGCCGAACGTTGAACACGCAACCGACTCGGCCGCGGTCGCAGAACGCGTACGCGAGCTGATGAGCCGTCATGGCATCGGCAAACGTCAGCAAACGACGGAGCTATGCCGGATCCTCGACCTGAGCTTTTCGCAGGGGCACCGCAAATTGCGCGGCAACAGCCCGTGGACGCTCGCGCAAATCAAGAAAGTAGCCGAAGCGTTCGGCGAGCCCGCCGGGCAGCTATTCGGCGCGCAGTTGCTCGACCCCGGCATGGTGGGCGCGACCGCGCAGGAAGCGCTCTTGTGCGTGAGCGCCGCGGAACTCGCCTGCACCGCCTGGATTGGCGCGCCCGTGGAGCCGGGCAGCCGCCCGGACTTCGTCGCCTACGAGAAGCAGGGCCAATGGCGCGTGGTGCGCCCCGACGGCGGGCTCTACCAGAACGCGCGCGAAGTGCACAAGATCGAGATCTACCCGCGCCGCGCCGAGTCCGACAAGCCGCTCATCGCCGTGGTCGACGACGACCAGGCCTCCGCCGACAACCTGCGCGACTACCTCGAGCACAGCGGCTACGCGGCGCAGGCGCTCTACGGCCTCGCCGCGTTCGAGCAGGCGCTGGAGCAGAACGTGTTCGACGGCGTGGTGATCGACTGGCTGTTCGGCAGCCAGACTTCCGCCGATGCCATCCGCCAGGTGCGCGCCTCCGAGAACCCCGACGCGCCCATCTTCGTGCTCACGGGCGAACTGCTGACGGGCAAGGCGAGCGAATCGGAGATCAGCCAGGTGGTGCGCCACTACAACGTGGCGTGCTACGAAAAACCGGCGCGCATGGCGATTCTCGTCGCCGATCTCTCCAAGCGGCTCAATCGCGGCTGATACAGGCTGAAATATGTAGCCGAAATACGCGGCTGAAATACGTAGCTGACACCGGCCGCTCAGGTCCCCAGCTTCTCGCGCGTGTCACTGGCCGCACGCAGCACATCGAATGAAAGCGGCGCATCGAGTGCGCGCAGCAGCGCCCGGCGCAGCACCTCGTAGTGCACCGGCTTGGGCAGCAAGTCGAAGAACGGATTCGCGCTATCGGCGGCAGTGGCCGCGAGCGCGGCCACGTCGGCGCTCACGGCGATCACGCGCGGACGCTCGCCAATCCCTTCCTTGTCCGCGCCCTCGCGCGCCTTCAGCCCCGCCACGAACGCATAGCCGTCGCGCCCCGGCATGTGCAGATCGAGCAGCACGACGTCGCAGCGCGTCTCGTCGAGGCGGGCTAGCGCGCTGTCCGCGTCGCTGGCGGCGAGCGCCGCGTAGCCCATGTGCGCGACCATCTCGCAGAGCGACTCGCGCACGAGCGGATTGTCGTCCACCACCAGCACTTGCGGCTGCCGCGCCTCGTCATGGGGATGCGGCGCGACCACGTCGGCCACCGGCGCCACGACCGCCATGACGGGAATCGTCACCGTGAAGGTCGTGCCGCGGCCCACGCGGCTATCGGTTTCGATCGTGCCGCCGAACAGATCGACGAGCCCGCGCACGATCGCGAGCCCCATGCCCGCGCCTTCGTAGCGGCGCGAGCGCGAGGTGTCGAGTTGCGTGAACTCCTTGAAGATGAGCGGGATCTGCGCGGCCGACACGCCCGGCCCGGTATCGCTCACGATGATCGCCAACGTTTGCGCGGGCGTCGTGCCGCCCTGCGTCGTCGGCGTCGTGGCGCCCCACGCGAACTCGATGCACACCGAGCCTTGCTCGGTGTAGCGAATCGCGTTGGTCACGAGATTGTTGGCGATCTGGCGGATGCGGTGCGGATCGGCCACGAGCGCCTGTTCCACGCCGTGGCTCGCATGCTCGAACGTCAGTCCGCGTGCGCGCGCGGCCTGCTCGTTTTCGTCGACGATCGACTGCAGAAGCTCGCGCGCATCGAACACTTCCTGACGCAACTCGAGCTTGCCCGCGCCAAGGCGCGCGTAATCGGTGAGGTCCTTCATCTGCGCCTCGAGCTGGCGCGCGGCGGTTTCGAGCCGCTGAATCACCTTGCTGTCCGCCTCCGAATGCGAGTTGAAGCCGAGCAATTCGATCGACGACACGATGGCATGCAGCGGCGTGCGCAGTTCGTGGCTGATCATGCCGAGGAACGCGTCCTTGGCCATGCTCGCATCGCGCGCAGCGCGGCTCGCCTGAGCCTCGGCCTCGAGCGCCGCGTGCTGCTGCCGGATCAGGCGCGTGCGCCGGTAGCCGTTCATCACGAGCAGCACCGCCGCGGCGGACGAAAGCATCAGCAGCACGAGTCCCGCTGCGAACAGCTCGCGGCGCTTCGCGATGAACTCGCGCCGGATGCCTTCGCGCTCGGTCACGTCGGCAAAGCGCCGGCTCAGCGCGAGATCGGTCACCTGGGTCCAATGCGTGTCGAGCGCCATCAGCATGGGCACGGCGCGCTCGGGATTATCGGCGAGCGTCTCGATCTCGGCGTCGAATGGCGCAATGGCGATATCGATCGCAGCAAGATCGGTGTGCTGGCGCTTCAGAAGATCGGTCTTGCCCGCGAGCTCGCGCGTCGAGCCCTTCATCACGTTGAGCTTGGATTGCAGGACTTCGTAGCGCAGCCGTACCTTGTCGAGGTCGCGGTCGAGGCCATCGGCATAAATCAGCAACTGGCTTTCGAAGCGCGCGTAGGCGATCTGCATCTGCGCGGCGTCCCAGTAGAGACCGTCGTAGTTGCCGGTCAGGCGCTGCACCACGTTGGGATTGAGCAGGTTCGCGTAGAGCAGGTAGCCCACGGCCACTACCGCCGGCGCCAGCGCGGCAACCCAGATCAACACATGCAGCAGGCGCCGCAGCGGACGTCGCATCACCTTCTCACGGCTTGATGGTCATCGAAACGATCTGCCAGGCGAACTTGGCGTCGCCCTCCGCGCCGTCGAGCTCCATCGGGAACTGGTCGCGCGGATAGATCAGGAACAGCGGGCCGAAATTGCTCACCTTCAGGCGCTTGCCGTTCATCTCGTAGGCCAGCACCGCGCCATAGCGCGCGGCGTCGGCCACGGGCACGACGCAGGTGTAGTCGTCGATGGTGTGAATCTCGATCTGGGTGCCATACGCGCCCACGGTACTGAGCACGTCCGAAAGCAGCACGCCCGTGAAGGTGGAACGCGGCGTCCAGTTGGTGGACGTCACGATCGAATGCGCCGGCAGCTTGAGCAGCGCCTGCGGGCTGAAGTGATAGGCGGTGTGCGCGGCGTTGTTGGTCACGCGCACTTCGCCGTTCACGTCGAGCTGGAGCGCGCCGTCCGAATCCGCCAGTGCAGTCTCGGGAACCGGGGCGGCAGCCACCGCCAGCCATCCCGCGAGCGCAGCCATGAAGCGCCGGCGCTCGCGATATACGGGCCGGTCTTTCTGCCGGCCATCTTGCCGGACAACTGGATCCTGCATTGCTCTCGCTCCCCTGGCGCAAAATTCATTGTGTGGTCAGGCCGTATGATCCGGCCCTTTGCGCTGTCTGTGTTTTTCTACGCGCGTTGCGTTGTTTACGTCCCGCCGTCTACGTCCCTACGTCCATTACGCGGCACGCACCGTGCCGGCCTGCATGGGCCGGCAAGCATAGGCATAATATCGTCAAACATTGATCCAACAATAGATGCCTTGTTCGCCGTCATGTTCGCCTGTGCACGCATCGGTAGCACACGGCGGCGCGGCGCGGCAGACCGTCATCGCACCCCGCCATCCCCGTCCCATGAACAAACCCGTCGTTCCGCTCACCTATGAACAGCTCGACCATTGGGTCGAGTCGCTGCAGCCATTGCTGATCGAGGAGGATTTCGCCGCCGTGGTGGGTATCCTGCGCGGCGGCGCGCCGCTCGCACTGATGGTCTCGCACGCAACGGGTGCGAACGTCGCGTTCTTGCGCTACACGCGCGAAACACGCGAGGTGCGCTGGGATTCCACGCTGCCGATGCCCGAACCGGGCTCGAAAGTGCTGGTGTGCGAGGACATTGCCGGACGCGGCCACACGCTGGTGGACTGCATCGCGTTCCTGCGCGAGCACGGCCTCGTGGTGCGCACGCTCACGGGCGCCTACGACGACCTGAGCCGCTTGCGCCCCGACTATTCGATCGACGCGAGCGGCTATTTCGCGCTGTTCCCGTGGGAGCGCCAGGCCTACACCGACCGCTATCGCGCCGACTGGGCCCGCGAGGGCGCGCGCGAAGGCACGGGCATGGCCGACGATCACGACTACGCGGTCTACGCGATCGACCTCGACGGCATTCTCCTGCCCGACATTCCGCTCTCGCGCTACGACGAGAATCTCGAGGCGGCGCTCGCCGAGCGCGACGCGCTGCTGCCGCTCGAACGCATTCCCGACATCGACCTGAAGCACGCGCGCGCGATCATCACCGGACGCCCCGAAATCGACCGCGAGCGCACCCAGGCCTGGCTCGACCGGCACGGCTTCGGGCATCTGGAACTGATGATGCGCGCCCGGGGCGAGCACGACGACACGTCTTCGGGCGCCGCCGAGCACAAAGCCGCTGCGGCGGTGCGCTGCGGCGTGACGCATTTCATCGAGAGCGATCCGGTGCAGGCCATCTATATCGCGCGGCTCGCGCCGCTCCTGCGCGTGGTCTGGTGGAACGCGCAGGCGCGCGCAGGCACGTTGATCGGCGCATCGGCCTGGGGTTGAGACGCGGGTAGTCCCGCACGGATCGTGTATCGTTTTGGTCTTGGCCCCGATCGACCGGGGCTGCGCCGCGCGCCGCTTGCGCCAGATCCCCCGACGCATCGCGCGCCATTTTTTTGCTGCAAAGGAGAGAGCGCCGGATGATCAAAATCTGGGGACGCGCCAACTCGGTGAACGTCCAGAAACTGCTGTGGTGTTGCGACGAACTCGTGCTGCCGTTCGAGCGGATCGATGCGGGCGGCCCGTTCGGCCACCTCGACGAAACGTCCTATCTTGCGATGAACCCGAACGGCAAGATTCCGACCCTCGTGGACGGCAATTTCGTGCTGTGGGAATCGAACGCGATCCTGCGTTATCTGGCCATGGAGTACGGCCCGTCGAGCCTGCTCTACCCGACCGACCCGAAAGTGCGCGCCTCGATCGAGCGCTGGCTCGACTGGTCGATCGGCACGCTCGCGCCCGCCGAGCGGCCGCTCTTTCTCGCACTCGTGCGCACGCCGCCGGAAAAGCGCGACCCGGTGAAGATCGAAGCCGATGTGCAAAACGTGGCTGCGCTGTGGGCGCTGCTCGACCACCATCTGCGAGGCCGCTTCTTCCTCGAAAACGAGCGCTTCTCGCTTGCCGATATCGTGCTGGGGGCGTTCGCGCGCCGCTGGTTCGGGCTCGATGGCATCGAGCGGCCCGCATTGCCGAATCTCGAGCGCTGGTATCAGCGCCTCGCGCAGCGTCAGGGCTTTCGCAAGTACATCGACCTGCCGCTGACCTGAGCGGAACCGAACCGGGCGGAACTGAACTGCACCGCCCGGCGTGACGCTCATGTGAGCCCGGGCGCGTCAGCGCACGCACGACGCGCCCCGTATAATCGCGGCATGAAGACAGCAAAACCGTCACCGGACACCCCGGCCCCGCACGGCCACGCGCATGATCGCGATCACGCCCACGAGGCGCACGATCATCGTCATGGCGAGGGCGGCGCGAATGGTGTTGCGGGTGCGCACGGCGCTCCCGGCATGAGCGCCAGCGGCGCGTCGCTCGAAAGCGCGCTTGTGATGGCCGAGGCCTATTGCCGCGAGCGCGGCGAGAAGCTCACGCCGATCCGCCGCAAGGTGCTCGAGTTGCTGCTCACCTCGGGCCGCGCGACCAAAGCCTATTCGCTGCTCGACGAAATGCGCCAGATCCATCCGGGATCGGCGCCGCCCACGGTCTATCGCGCACTCGACTTCCTGCTTTCGGCGGGGCTCGTCCACCGCATCGAATCGATCAACGCGTTTGCCGTCTGCCACGACCTCACGCAGTGCCAGCACGGCATCCTCGTCGTCTGCCAGCAATGCGGCAACGTCACCGAACTGCACGAGCCCAAACTGCGCCAGGCGCTGGTCGCGCAGATCGAAGCCGCGGGCTACCGGCTCTCCGGCGACGGCATCGAGCTCAAGGGCGTCTGCGCGCAATGCCAGGCGATCCAGGCGCGCGAGGAGACTCAGGAAAGCCAGGCGGCCCAGGCCGACAACGCGGCCGGACAGCAGGCCGGACAGGCCGGCGGTGCCGAAGGCACGCAGACTGCCGCGAAGGCCGCCGCACAGCCCTGAAGCAGCGGCGGCGCAGGACACCGCCACCTGGCCGTCGCCTGGCGCCGCAGCGGCGCTGCTCCTTCAAGGCTCCATCAAGGCATCTGACGCGCGTCGATCGCGTCGCACAGCAACGCAACCAGCGCCTCGGGCCGGGCCGGCTTGGTCATGAAGTGCTGAAAGCCCTCGCCGATGCTGCGCAGGCGCCAGCTCTCGTCGGTGTGGCCTGTGAGCGCCACCGCGACAACCGGGGCATGATCGCCACGAATCTCATGGTCGCGCAGGCGCTGGATCAGGTAGAAGCCGTCCATCGCGGGCAGGTCCAGATCGCAGACCACGGCGTCGGGAAGCAGGCTCAGAGCCGCTTCGACGCCCGTTTCCGCGTCCTCTACCGCAACGACCCGGGCTCCTTCCGCCTCCAGCAAGGAGGTCAGGGAATCCCGGCTTTGCGGGTCGTCTTCGACCAGCACGATGGTCGTCTGGTCGAGCTTGTGTACTGCGTTCATTGTGTTTGCTTAAGGCCGTTCTGTCTGTTTGGCTTGCCGCGCGGCGCAATCGGCGCAATCGGGGCGCGCGGTTCGCAGCGGGCAACACACTACGGGCAACGTGCCCGATCGCCCAATTAGAGCAATCCCGATGCCGCGCGTTCAGCACGGCGCCGCGCACGATAGCCGCAGTCGAGGTCACGCCGATGACAACGGCGCGAATCGCCCCGCCCCACACCGATTTGCCCTTCTGGCACCGCGCTTCGATGCGGACCGGGCAAGACCTGCCGGTAGCGATTGCAAAATCATCCGTTAGCGCCCCGCATGCTCCGGCGCGCGGGGGCGTCTATCTTACGTTTCCTGGAAAAAATATTACGATTGGCTAAAATCCTGTGGCTGCGCGCCCGGCAAGGCGGTCCGCGCAACCCACGCAATCGCACGCGACGCTCACTCAGCCGTCGTGCCCCAAAAAAGGCGCACCACCCAGCGCTACTACAGAGGAAAAGACCCACCCATGAACATCAAGACCGAGCCAGTCGTGGTCGACCCGCACGACACCCGCCGGCGCGTGCTCGCCATCGTCGGCGCTTCTTCGGGCAATCTCGTCGAGTGGTTCGACTTCTACATCTACTCGTTCTGCGCGCTGTATTTCGCGCCTGCTTTCTTTCCGAGCGGCAACACCACGACCCAGTTGCTGAACACCGCCGGCGTGTTCGCGGCGGGCTTCCTGATGCGCCCGATCGGCGGCTGGCTGTTCGGCCGCATCGCCGACCGCCACGGCCGCCGCGCCGCAATGATGATCTCCGTGCTGATGATGTGCGGCGGCTCGCTCGTGATCGCGGCCCTGCCGACTTACGCGCAGATCGGCGCGTTCGCACCGCTGTTGCTGCTCGTCGCGCGCCTGTTCCAGGGGCTTTCGGTGGGCGGCGAATACGGCACCAGCGCGACCTATATGAGCGAGGTCGCGCTCAAGGGCCGGCGCGGCTTCTTCGCCTCGTTCCAGTATGTGACGTTGATCGGCGGGCAGCTTTGCGCGCTGCTCGTGCTCGTGATCCTGCAGCAGACGCTCTCGACCGAGGAGCTCAAGGCGTGGGGCTGGCGCGTTCCGTTTGTCGTGGGCGCGGCCGCCGCGCTGATTTCGCTGTACCTGCGTAAATCGCTCGACGAGACCTCCACGAACGAATCGCGCCACAAGAAGGACGCGGGCACGATTCGCGGCGTGTGGCAGCACAAGGGCGCGTTCCTTACCGTGGTGGGCTTCACCGCCGGCGGCTCGCTGATCTTCTACACGTTCACCACGTATATGCAGAAGTACCTCGTGAACACGGCCGGCATGCACGCGAAAACGGCCAGCAACGTGATGACCGGCGCGCTCTTCGTGTACATGCTGTTGCAGCCCGTGTTCGGCTCGCTGTCCGACAAGATCGGCCGCCGCATGTCGATGATCCTGTTCGGCACTCTCTCGGTGCTCGGCACGGTGCCGCTCATGCATGCACTCAGGGACGTAACGAGCCCGTTCGCCGCGTTCGGGCTCATCGTGGTCGCGCTCGCAATCGTGAGCTTCTACACGTCGATCAGCGGCCTCATCAAGGCGGAGATGTTCCCGCCCGAAGTGCGCGCGATGGGCGTGGGCCTCTCATATGCGGTCGCCAACGCCATCTTCGGCGGCTCGGCCGAGTACGTGGCGCTGTGGTTCAAGTCGATCGGCAGCGAGTCGACGTTCTACTGGTACGTGACGGCGCTGTGCGCGATCTCGCTGATCGTGTCGTGGCGCATGCGCGACCCGAGCAAGGAAGGGTATCTGCGCCACGAGCCTTGATCGGGCCGATGATCGTGCAGATGAGCGGGCCGCCATGCCCGCTCTTTCAAGCGGGCTGCGCCTTCGCCTCCACGGCCCGCTCCATCGCACGCTGCAGCGTTTCGTAGACCTTCGGCCGGTTGCATTGCGAAACGTTGAAGCGCAGAAAGCTGCCCGCGCCGCGCGACACGCTGAACACGTTGCCCGGCGCGAGCACCACGCCGTGCGCGAGCGCCTCGCGCGCGACTAGCGCGGCGTCGAGTCCATCGGGCAATTGCGCCCATAGCAGCATGCCCGCCTGCGGGCGCGTCCACGCCGTGACACCCGCGCAAGCCAGGCGCCGCAGCGTCTCGCCCATCGCGTCGGCGAGCTTCGCGCGCAAGCCGTCCAGGTAGCGCCGATACGTGCCGTCCACCAGCAGACGCTGCACGAGATCGGCGGCCAGCTCCCCATTGCCGAACGACACCGAGAGCTTCAGGTCGACGAGCGGCTCGATCCAGTCCGTGCGCGCCGCGATATAGCCGCAGCGCGCCGCCGCCGTCATCGTCTTCGAAAAGCTGCCGATGGCCACCACGCGCGCGAGGCCGTCGAAGGCCGCGAGACGCGGCGCCGGATGGGTTTCGAAGTCGGCGAAGATGTCGTCCTCGACGATCAACAGGTTGTGCTCCTCGGCGAGCTTGAGCAGGCGGTGCGCAACCGTGGGCGCGAGCGTCGCGCCGGTGGGGTTGTGGATCGCCGAGTTGGTCACGTAAAGGCGCGGACGATGCTCGGCAAGCACGCGCTCGAATGCCGCGAGGTCCGGGCCGGTGGGCGTGTACGGCACGCTCACGACCTTCACGCGATGCACGCGCAATAGCGCCTGGAAATTGAAGTAGCACGGGTCGTCGACCACCACGGTGTCGCCCGGCTCGAGCAGGAAGCGGCACAGGATATCGAGCGCCTGGCTGCCGCCGTCGGTGAGCACGATCTGCTCCGGTGCGGCCTCCACGCCGTGCTGCGCGAGCCGCCACGCCAGTTGCTGGCGCAGCGCGGGCAGCCCGAGCGGCGAGGCATAGTCGGTGAGCTGGGCGTGCGGGTCGCGGGCAATCGCGCGCAGCGCACGGCGCACGGCGTCCTGCGGCAGCCACGACGCAGGCAGCCAGCCGCAGCCGGGCCGCAGTGCGCGCGCATCGGTCTCGAGCGACTGGCGCGTGAGCCAGAGCGGATCGATCTCGCGATCGAGGCGCGGGCCCGTCGCACCCATAGCGCCCATAGCGCCCATCGGCCCGCGCGCCGCGAATGCGCCATATGCTCCGAATTCGCCGCGACCGCCCGGCAGCGCGTGCGCCGCCACGAAAAAGCCGGAACCGCGCCGCGCGATGAGCGCGCCTTCGGCCACGAGCCGCTCATACGCCTCCACCACCGTGGACTTCGAGACGCCGATCTGCTCGCTCATCATGCGGATGGACGGCACGCGCGCCCCCGCCGCCAGCGCTCGCGCGGCGATGCGCTCGCGCAATACCTGCATTACCTGCTCGACGCGGGTGAGCGCCAGGTTCCCTGTCTGCCGGGTGTCTTCCATCTGTACTGCTCCGTGTTCAATACAGTTTGTCCATATTGTACTGATCCTTGGCTTACCGGTTTGCCGCCACGCGCGCATGATGCCCCGATCGGCACGCACTCGCGCGCGCCCTCGCCATCGCTCGCGACCCCTTACAACCCCGGCACGACCCCGCTTACGACATATCAGGCCTATGCGCAAATCTCTCGACCCCACCACCGATGGCTGGCTCTGCGGCCTCGCAGGCGTCCTCATCTTCAGCGGCTCGCTGCCCGCCACGCGCCTCGCCGTGCTCGGCCTCGACCCGCTCTTCCTCACCGGCGCGCGCGCCACGCTCGCGGGCGCGCTCGGCGCGCTGCTGCTCCTTGTGTTGCGCGCGCCGCGGCCCGAGCGGCGCGAAGTCTGGCCGCTCGTGATCGTGGCGCTTGGCGTGGTGGTGGGCTTTCCGCTCCTCACCGCGCTCGCACTGCGTCACGTGAGCTCGGCGCACGCGATCGTCTTCGTCGGCCTGCTGCCGCTCGCCACGGCAATCTTCGGCGTGCTGCGCGCCGGCGAGCGTCCGCAGCCCGCGTTCTGGGTCTTCTCCGCCATCGGCAGCGGCGCCGTGGTCGCGTTCGCGCTGCGTCACGGCGTGGACGCGTCCCCCGTGGGCGACGCGCTGATGCTGAGCGCCATCGTCGCCTGCGGACTGGGCTATGCGGAAGGCGCACGGCTCTCGCGCCACCTCGGCGGCTGGCAGGTGATCTGCTGGGCGCTCGTGATTTCGCTGCCCGCGATGGCGCCGCTCGCCTGGTGGTTCCTGCCCGCCTCGTTCGCGGCGGTGAGCGCGGCCTCGTGGTGGGGGCTCGCCTATGTGTCGCTCTTCAGCATGCTGATCGGCTTCGTGTTCTGGTATCGCGGCCTCGCGCTCGGCGGCATTGCGGGCGTGGGCCAGTTGCAATTGCTGCAGCCGTTCTTCGGCTTCGTGCTCGCCGCGCTGCTGCTGCACGAGGCCGTGCCGCCCGCGATGATCGCCGTGACCGTCGTGGTGATCGGCTGCGTGGCCGGGGCGCGACGCTTCGGGCGCGTCGCTTCGGCAGCGAACCGCGCGCCGCAGGCGCAGCGCGGCTGAGGCTGAGGCTGAGGCTGCCGCAGGTTGCGCCAATGGGTTGTCGCGCGGACGAGCTCACATACAACGGCGCGCAACCAGGCGCGGCCTGGGGCAACGCGTGCTCGATGCCGCACGCACGCCCTTACAATACGTCCTCCCGGCAAACCGGCTGCGCGCCGGACCAGCAGACTTCGAGGACCTCGCGCTTATGCAATCCCTGTACACCCACATTCAACCGTCCAACTGGAATTTCCTGTGGGACGCACTCACCAGCTTCGCGCTGCGCCTGTGCGCGGCCGCGGCGATCCTCTGGATCGGCTGGTGGATCGCGCGGCGCGTCGGCAACTGGTTCGCGCGCCAGGACGGCATCGACGCCACACTGCGCCCCATCGTGCGCGATTCGTCGCTGTGGGGCGTGCGCCTCGTCGCGATCGTCGGCGCGCTCTCGCAAGTGGGCGTGCAGACCGCGAGCATCGTGGCCGTGCTCGGCGCCGCGGGTCTTGCCATCGGCCTCGCGCTGCAAGGCACACTGCAGAACATCGCCGCGGGCATCATGCTGCTGCTGCTGCGGCCCTTCAAGGTGGGCGACTCCATCGACGGCGGCAGCGGTGCCAGCGTCGCGGGCACCGTGGAGGAAGTGAATCTCTTCACGACCCGCCTCACGAAACCCGACGGCATCTGCGAATACGTGCCCAACAGCGCGCTGTGGAGCAATTCGATCCGCAATTACAACCGCAATCCCACGCGGCGCCTCGACCTCGAAGTGGAGGTTTCGATGAGCGACGACGTGAACCGCGCCATCGAGGTGCTGCGCGCGCTGGCCGCCGCCGAGCCGCACGTGCTCGACACGCCGGCGCCGCAGGTCATGGTGAGCCGCTTCGACGACAGCACTGCAGTCCTGAATATTCGCCTCTGGTCCACGATCGACACGTTCTGGGACATGCGCTGGAGTCTCTCGCGCAAGGTGCGCCAGGCGCTCAACGACGCGCAATGCGCGCTGCCGTTGCGCACGCGCGAGCTGCATATCGTGCAGACGCAGCCCGCCCAAACTACCCCAGCCGCACCGTCCGCACAGCAAAACGCGCAGCAAACCGGGCCCCAAGCCGCACAGCAAACCGCACAGCCGGCCACGGCGGGCCAGACGGCCCAGCGCGGCGCCTGATCCCTGCCAGCCGACGCCCGCATGAATGCCTTCGCACGCCGCCTGCGCACGCTCGCCACCCAGCTCGTGCCGCATGGGTATCTCGCCCTGCTGCTCGTCGTCGACGGGCTGATGCTGCTGCGCCCCGTGGCCGAGAATGTGCTGCGCCATTCGCGCGGCTCGTGGTTCGAGGACTGGATCTCGATCATCAACGCCTTCGGCGTGCTCGCGCTGCCGCAGGCCGTGATCGCCGCGGGCCTCACGACGATGGCGATCGGCATTGCGCTGCGCGCCCGCGTGGCGTGGGTGATCTCGCTCCTGCTGCTCGCCGCTGCGGCCGGCATCAGCCTGTGGGGCGACTATCGCAGCAGCGCGATGTTCGTCTTCACGCTCCTGCTGGCCGTGGCGCTGCTCTTTTACTGGCGGCGCTTCGACCGCTCGAGCTTCGCCGCCAGCACCTTGTTCGCTGTCCTGAGCATCGGCTCGCTGCTCCTCTACGCGATGTTCGGCGCGCTCTATCTCGGCGACGACTTCGCGCCGCCCATCCGCACCATGGTGACGGCGTTCTACTTCTCGATCGTCTCGATGTCGACCGTGGGCTACGGCGATATCGTGCCGCGCTCGGACACCGCGCGGCTCTTTACGGCCTCGATCATCGTGCTCGGCATTACGGTGTTCGCCACGTCGATCAGCGCGGTGCTCGGACCGGTGATCGGCGGCAAGCTCAAACGCATTGTGACGGGAGGTATTTCCAACGTGACCCGCAAGAACCATTATTTGATCGTCGGGGCCTCGCCGCTCGCGCATAGCGTGTACGCGGGCCTCAGGAAGCGCGGCTACGCCGTCACGGTGATCGTTTCGCCCGGCACGCCGCACACCTATCCGCCCGAGGCCGATCTCGTGGAGGGCGACGCGAGCGACACGGCCACGCTGCATCACGCGGGCGCGGAGACCGCGCTCTCCGTGCTCGCGCTGCGCATGGACGACGCCGAAAACGCCTTCGTGATTCTCGCGATCAAGGAGCTCGCGCCGAAGGTGCGCACCGTGGCGCTCGTGAACGACAGCCGCAACCTGCAACGCCTGCGTCTGTTGCAGCCCGACATGGTGTTCTCGCCGCAACTGCTCGCGGGCGAACTGCTCGCGCGCACGCTCAATAACGAGACCATCGATAACGATCTCGTCGAGCATCTGCTGTTCGGCAAAGCCCAGGCGAGCGAGACGGTCTGATACCGCTGCGCCGCTTCAGCGCGTGGGGGACGGCAGGCGGCGGAATAGCGTGGGATAGTCGATCACGAGGCCGTCCTCATCGACGCGCAGGTTCGCGGTGAAGTCGCGGAAGATGCCTTCGTAGCGGTACTCGCGATCCGGCTCGATGCAGACGTAGGCCTGCTCGACGCGTTTGGGCTCGAGCCCGGGCGCCGCGATATAGGCGACCTCGATTGGCCGCCGCTCGCGTCGAAGGCCAGATGCTCGATGCCTTCGCCTTCCTCCGAAACCCAACGTACCTCGCGCATGACTCGTCTCCTGATGGACCGGGGCGGGCGCTTTCGCCAGGCTTCGGTCCCGTGAAGGGCCGCTGACTGACCGCTGACTGACCGCTGACCTCTGATCCTCTGTCTGACCCTGACCGACAGCCAACCCGGCAGCGGCCATCGTAGCGCAGACAGTGGCGCGGGCACCCCAAATTACCCCGAGGCCCCCCCCAAATGCAGCGGTAATCGAATACACTCGCCGATCAGCGGCAAATAGCGACTATCAACGCCCGCGCATGCGCAAGACACCCCGCTTCGCCTATCCTCGCGGTGCGGGTCGACAGGGCGGTTTCTGGCTCGCTGCTTTGGGTTCGCGCTGTGTGTCCGTGCTTTCCGGTTCGCGCTTTTTCCGCTGCGCTCCTCACCCGCCCGAATTTGTCCGAATCCGCCCGCATTTGTTTGCCCGCCCATTCGTCTGCCCGCATTCGTCTGCATTCACAGGCCGCGCCTTCTTCGCTCCCGTTCGCCCATCATGTCCACCCCAGCGCCCGCCCAAGCCAATCCGGACGCCGCTTTCGCCAGCCCGCTCGCCAACGCGACTTCCACGGAGACGCCGCCAGGCCTCGCTGGGCTGTTGCGCACGCTTCTGCGCAGCCTTGGCCAGATCGTCCTGCAACGGCATGCCGGCACCGGCGCCTGCCTGCTTGCAGCGCTCGCGCTGTGCGACGGGTGGCTCGCGTGCGCGGCGGTAGTCGGCGCGACGACGGCCAATGTCTGTGCGCGGCTGGTCCGCGAGCCGCGCGCGACGATCCACGACGGCCTCGTGGGCTTCAATGGCGCGCTCGCCGGGCTTGCGGCGCTCACCTTCGCGGGCGACACCGTCACGGCGGCCATCCTCGCGGTGCTTGCGGCGGCCGCCACCGCGTGGATAGGCGCGCCGCTCTCGCGGTGGCTGCGCCGCGTGGGCCTCTCCGTCTATTCGACGCCCTGCCTCATCGCGACCTGGGCGTGGATGGCCTTGGACGCCGGCGGCGCGCGCACCACTGCGGCGAGCGCGCTTGCGTCGGCCCACGTGGCACGGCCCTGGCTCGACGCTGCGGCGGGTGTATTGAGCGGCGTCGCGCAAACCACGTTCGCCACGGGCGCGCTCCCGGGCCTCGTGATGCTCGCGGGCCTCGCCTGGTCGTCGCGCCAGGCCGCAGCCTGTGCGCTCGGCGGCGCGGCGCTCGCGAGCACCATCGAATATGCCTTCGGCGCGCCGCCCGCGAGCTTCGCGGCGGGCCTCTGCGGCTTCAATGGTGCGCTCGCGGCCCTTGCCGCCAGCGCGCTCGGCCCGCGCGCCGCAATCTGTGCGACCATGCTTGCCGCAGCGCTGCATCTGGCCGCCGTGCGTCTGGGCCTGCCCGTCATGACCGCGCCGTTCGCGCTCGCCGGGTGGACCGTTCACGGCGCCTCGCGCCTGTTCACGCCGGGCTCGCAGCGCTCGCGCGCGGAACCCGCAACCGGCGAGGCGCACGGAACGGGCGCCAATGCCGCGCCCGGCGTGCTGCCTGATGAAGCGGGCCTGCCCGTCGCGCAGCTAATCGGATCATTAACCGGGGCGCAAACGGAAGCGCCAATCGGTGCGCCAATCGAAGCGCCAATCGGAAGACCAATCGGTGCGCCAATAGAGCCGCAACCCGGGCAGCAAGCCAGGCTGTAAATCGAGCCGCGCGCCCGCCCTACCGTTCGCAGAAGGAGCCGTCCATGTCATTTGCCCATCGCCCGACCAGCGTCACAGACGACGCCGCGCCGCCCTCCGCCGAGGAGCAGCAACTGCGCGTGGACCTTGCTGCCGCCTACCGGCTCATCGCGCTCTACGGCTGGGACGACCTGATCTACACGCATGTCTCGGCCGCCGTGCCCGGCGAGCCCGGCCGCTTCCTGATCAACCCGTTCGGCCTCGCCTTCGACGAGGTGTGCGCCTCGAATCTCGTGAAGATCGACACCGAAGGGCGCATCGTCGGCAAGAGCGAACATCCGGTCAACGCGACCGGCTTCGCGCTACACGCGGCCGTGCATCTCGCGCGCCCCGACGCCGTGTGCGTGATGCATCTGCACAATACGGCGGGCATTGCGGTCTCGATCCAGCGCGACGGACTGTTGCCCGCCTCGCAGCATGCACTGCGTTTCTACGGCCAGCTCGGCTGGCACGACTACGAGGGCCTCGCCTTCTCGCCCGCGGAAGGCACGCGCCTCACCGCGAGCCTGGGCGCGCATCCCGCGATGCTGCTGCGCAACCACGGCACCCTCACCACGGGCCGCACGATCGCCGAGGCGTGGGTACTCATGGCAACGCTCATCAAGGCCTGCGAAATCCAGTTGCAGGCCCAGGCCGGCGGCGTGCCGCTCGTGCTGCCGACGCCCGAGGTCTGCGCGCATACAGCCGAGCAACTGCGCGACGGCGGCGCGATCGAGGGCGTGCTCGAATGGCCCGCGTTGCTGCGCAAGCTCGACCGCATCGATACTTCATATCGTGATTGATTGCGACTGAATCCGTTTCACCTATCCACTGCAAACAAGGAGATCCGTATGCCGACTTTCCACATCGAGATGTTCGAGGGCCGCAGCGTCGAGAAAAAGCGCGAGCTGGCCGCCGCGCTCACCGAAACCACCTGCAAGGTACTGGGTGTGGATGCCCAATCCGTCGACATCATCTTCACCGACGTCAAGACCCAGGATTGGGCGACGGGCGGCAAGCTGTGGAGCGATCCGCGCTGAGCCCGACCCGCCATTAGATCGTTATCCTGATGATCTATCGCGAGGCTGTATGGCGGTTTTAGTACGGCTTGAATACGGCTCTAATGCCGCCTGCTTCGACAGCATGCTCCGCCAGACGCCGCACAGCCTCGCACCCGCCCCGCCCCGCCGAGCCGAGCCGATTCGAAACCTCGCATCTTCGCACCTGGGCGAATTGACGCACCGCACACGCCAGCACCGCGGATCGCACTCGATCGCACTCGATTTGACGCAAATTGACGCAGCGCGCGCCCCCAAGCGCCGAATCAACTTCCAGCGAATCCTTAATCTAAACTGCCCTGCATCAACGATTTAGCGCAGGATTTAGTCGCTTAACGATTGACAGCTGCGACACGCTGGCGCACGTCGCAGCGCAGCAAAACGCGCCCTGTTCCCCTACGCTTACGTCCATTCGCACGACGCATCGCGCGCGGCGCCTCCGGCCTGTTCATCGCCGGGCGCTTTCCCGCCAGGCCTCGCGCGATAGCGCTTTCCGCTACGCAAGCACACAGTAGGCACGCACATGCAATCGTCCATCCCCGCGTTACAGACGCTGTCGTCACTCTCCGCATTCGATCTGGCGCGGCTGCAATTCGCCTTCACCGTCTCCTTTCACATCGTCTTTCCGGCGCTCTCCATCGGCCTCGCGAGCTTCATCGCCGTGCTCGAAGCCTGCTGGCTCAAGACGCGCAAACCGTTCTACAAGGACCTGTGCCTGTTCTGGTCGAAGATTTTCGCCGTGGCCTTCGGCATGGGCGTGGTCTCCGGCGTGGTCATAAGCTATGAGTTCGGCACCAACTGGGCGGGCTTCTCCTCGTTCGCGGGCCCTATCACTGGACCGCTTCTCATGTACGAGGTGATGACCGCGTTCTTTCTCGAAGCGGGCTTTCTCGGCATCATGCTGTTCGGCTGGAACCGCGTGAGCCCGCGCGCGCACTTCGGCGCGACGCTGATGGTGGCTATCGGCACGCTCATCTCCACGTTCTGGATTCTCGCTTCGAATAGCTGGATGCAGACGCCGCAAGGCTTCAAGATCGTGGACGGCCACGTCGTGCCCACCGACTGGTTCAAGATCATCTTCAACCCCTCGTTCCCGTACCGCCTCGCGCACATGGCGATTGCCGCGTTCATCGTGGCCGCGCTCGTGGTGGCCGCAACCGGTGCGTGGCACCTGCTCAAGGGCCGGCGCGACGCGGCAGTGAAGAAGATGTTCGCCATGGCGCTCGGCCTCCTGCTCGTGCTCGCGCCGGTGCAGGCCATCGTGGGCGACGCGCACGGCCTGAACACGCGCGAATACCAACCCGCCAAGATCGCCGCGATCGAAGGCATCTGGGACACCGAGCAGGGCGGCACCGCGCTCAATCTGTTCGGCATTCCCGACATGCAGGCGGAAACCACGCGCTTCGCCGTGAAGATTCCGCATCTGGGCAGCCTGATCCTCACGCATAGCTGGGACGGCGAGATCAAGGGGCTCAAGTCGTTCCCGCCCGCCGAGCGCCCGAACTCGACGCTGCTGTTCTGGACCTTCCGCGTGATGGTTGGATTAGGCATCCTGATGATCGTGCTGGGCGCCTCGGGCTGGTGGCTTCGCAAGCGCGGCACGCTCTATGAATCGCGCACGTTCCAGCGCTTCGCGCTGGCGATGGGCCCCACCGGTTTCATCACGCTGCTCGCGGGCTGGATCACGACCGAAGCGGGCCGCCAGCCCTGGGTGGTCTACGGCGTGATGCGCACCTCGCAAGCGGTCTCGCCGCTCACGGCGCAACAGGTGGGCGTCTCGCTGATGGCCTTTATCGTCGTGTACTTCCTCGTATTCGGCACGGGCATCTACTACATGCTCAAGCTCATGCGCACCGGCCCGGCACTGCCCGGCGCCATGTCCGACACGCAGCCGCCTGCAACCCGACCCCGCGGGCTTTCGAATCCGCAGCACGGTTTGCCAGTCAGGTCCGGCGATGGGGCGCGGCTCGCGCCTGCCGCGCTCGCCGCGAGTCAATCCGCGAGCGCATCCGAACGACGCGCAAGGTCCGCTGCCGATCAGTTGATCGACGCCTGACACAGCGAACCGCTGCGGCCTGCACAAACCGCTGCGAACCGCACGAACCGCATTCGAAAACGAGGCAATACAAACATGGACGTCACCGTCATCTGGGCCGCGATCATCGCGCTCGGCCTTTTACTCTACGTGGTGCTGGACGGCTTCGATCTGGGCATCGGCATCGTGTTTCCGCTCTTTCCCGACGAAGAGGAACGCGACCTCATGATGAACACGGTCGCGCCCGTCTGGGACGGCAACGAGACCTGGCTCGTGCTGGGCGGCGCGGGGCTCTTCGCCGTATTTCCCATCGTCTATTCGACGGTGCTCTCGGCGCTCTATCTGCCGCTCGTGTTCATGCTCGTGTGCCTGATTTTCCGCGGCGTCGCCTTCGAGATCCGCGCGAAGGCCAACCGCACGAAGCATCTGTGGGATCTCGCGTTCATCGGCGGGTCGACGGGCGCGGCGTTTTTCCAGGGCATCGCGCTGGGCGCCTTCCTGCAAGGCATTCCGATGGCCGACGGGCGCTTCGCCGGCGATGCCTTCGGCTGGCTCACGCCGTTCAGCCTGCTCTCGGGCTTCGGGCTCGTGGCGACCTATGCGCTGCTCGGCAGTTGCTGGCTCGTCGCCAAGACCGAAGGCGATCTGCAGCGCCGCCTGCACAAGCTCGTGTGGCCGCTCACGGTCATGCTGCTCGGCTTCATCGCGCTCGTTAGCGCGTGGACGCCGCTGCAAGACCCGCTCATCGCGCAACGCTGGTTCGGCTCGGGGCTGTTCTGGCGGCTCGCGCCGGTGCCGCTGCTCGTGCTCGCGTGCGCCGTGTGGATGCGCTGGGCCGTGCAATCGCGCCATCACAAGACGCCGTTCGCGGCCGCGCTCGCGCTCGTGCTGCTCGGCTACGTGGGGCTGCTCGTGAGCCTGTGGCCCTATGCGATCCCGCAACAACTCACGCTCTGGCAAGCGGCCGCACCGCGCGAAAGCCAGACCTTCACGCTGGTTGGTGCGTCGTTCATCCTGCCCATCATCGTCGCGTACACAGCGATGAGCTACTGGGTCTTCCGAGGCAAGCTCCGTCATGGCGACACCCATCACTACCACTAAGACCGGCGCCGCCGCAGCGCGCAGCGAGCGCGCCTCGCGCGGCAACCACACGCTGCCCGGCTGGCTCTGGTTCGTGCTGCTCTGGTGCGGCGGCGTGGGCGCCGCTGTCGCGCTCGGCTTCGCGTTCAGGGTCTTCATGAACCTCACGCTCTTCGCGGTCAAATAAAGGCGCCTCCGTGCGCGGCCTTCACCCGATTCACCAGATACCCGGCACGAACCGATACCTCACCCGCTCCAGATACGCGCTGTAGCCCGGCAACTCCGCGGCGAGCGCGCGTTCCTCCCGCACGGCGCGCCAGCCGATTCCCGCCACCATCAACGGCACGCATGCAAGGCCCTACCACGAGCCGAGCATGAGCGGCGTGCCCGCCAGCAGCGGAATCGCAAACGCATACATGGGATGGCGCACGTAGGCGTATGGCCCGCTATCCGTGACCGTGTGGCCGCGCTCGCGCTGGATCTTCACCACGGGCGCCGCGTAGCGGTTGGCCGCGAACACCGCGCGCGTGGCGTACAGGCTGACGAAGATTCCCACCGCCCCGCACACGCCGAGCCAGAACGGCACATGCGACCAGTGAAAGCGCATGGCATCGATACCCATGAGGACCAGCCACGCGCACCAGCACACCGAGACCGCCATCATGAAGATGCGGTCCCAATGCGCCTGTCCGCGCTGCGCGAATGGCGCGAGGCGCTCGGCAAGCAAACCCGGGTCGGTGCGCGCGAGCCACAGGCCGATCCAGGCGCCCAACACGGCCCATTCGAGCAGCCAGAGCCAGGCCGCGCCCCACGCCAGCGTGCCCGCCCCGACGAACACCAGTGCGCCCTGCAACACCAGCCAGATGAACGTCTGCGTGAACAGGCGCTTGACGAGAGATTGGTCCACCATGCCCTCCTGCGCGACCGGAGCGAGTGCTTCAGCGAATAGCGCCCCGTCCTTGCACGCGCGCAAACAGCGCGTCCATGTCGAAACTCGTTGTATCGAGGTTAAAGCGCTCGTTCAGGCAGCGCGCAAGTTCCTCTGCACTCCCGATCATATGCACCGTCGCGCACTGCCCCGTGGCGTCGCGCTCCGAATGGCGGTCGTTGAAGAGAATGGCGCGGCTGTCTTCGCGCGCGATGCAGACAATCAGGCTCTCCCTGAAGAACGATTGCGGCGATGCCGACGTGTACCAGTTCGCCATTTCGTAATCGACCCATTGCGCGGGAGCGTCGTCGAAGCGATAGACGTCGACCCAAGCATTGCCGTCGTACTGCTCGAGCTTCCACTCGCGATCGCCAAGCGGCGTGAGCCGCGCGGGCTCGAGCAGCGTCTCCTGCGCGCCGCGCTCGGCGAATGCCAGCGGCGCGCACAGCGATGCGCTGCCGAAGCCCACATCGGCGAGCCAGTCCGCGCCGTCCACATGCACGCGCAGCAGCATGTGCGTGCGCGGCGTGATCGCGCCTTCCGGGCGGCCGAAGAGCACGCGCGCAGCCAGCGGCTCGATATGAAAACCCAGTTTCATGAGTGCGTGCGCAAGCACCGTGTTGTGCTCGAAGCAGTAGCCGCCGCGCCGCGATGCCACGAGCTTGGCGAACGCGTCGGGCAGCGCGACCGACACGGGCCGCGCGGCAAACGGATCGAGATTCTCGAAAGCAATCGCACGCGGATGCAGGCGATGCAGCGCACGCAGCACGTCGAGCGACGCTTTGCGCTCTCCGTTGTAACCGATGCGTGCGAAATAACGATCGAGGTCGAACTGGAAATCGAGGTCGGACATGGAGGCGACTCGCTCTGCGAAGGAATCGAAGAGGCCCATTATATGGCTCGTCGACTACGCGCGTTTGCAACGCACCGCTGCTCGTGCCACGCTGGCTGCCTACCCGCGCGGACGCCGCACCGAAAGATCCTGAACCATCTGTTGTACGAAGTAATCGCAGGTCGCCCGGTTCGATTTCACGCTGCGCGCCACGATGATATCGAGCGGCTCGATCTTCGGCAGCCCCTGTGCCTCGCCGAGGATCTCGAAGCGCGGCGGCACACTGCAGCGCGTGAGCGCCACCACCGCGATGCCCGCCTCCACCGTCGCCATCAGCCCCATCAGGCTTGCACTGCTATAGGCCGCGCGATAGCGAATGCGCGCCGCATCGAGCGCGGCCACCGTATGCGCGCGCGCCACGCTGCCGTGCTCGTAGAGGCCCACCGGCAGCGGTGACATCGCGAGCGGCGCCGGATCGTCAGGCGAACCCACCCACACCATGTCCTCGCTGCGCACGAATTCGCCGCGCATCTTCTTGTCGCGCGTGACGAACGCGACGTCGATCTTGTTGTCGGCCAGCATCGGCCCGAGCGCCACGCTCTGCGCGCATACGATCTCGATCTCCACATGCGGATAGAGCATCGAAAACCGCCTGAGCACCGGCGAAAGCAGCGCGGCCATGTAGTCGTCGGGCGCGCCCAGCACCACGCGGCCCGTCACCTCGGGCCGCACCAGCGCCGACCACGCCTCCTCCTGCAAATCGAGCGCGCGCCGCGCATATTCCAGCAGCGTGCTGCCGGGCCGCGTGAGCGCAAGATTGCGCGTGTCGCGCGTGAACAGCGTGGTGCCGAGCATCTGCTCCAGCCGCTTGATCTGCATGCTGACCGCCGCCTGCGAGCGATGCACGGTCACGGCCGCCTTCGTGAAGCTGCCCGCGTCCGCGACGGCCGCGAAAGTGCGCAACAGGTCGAGATCGAACTCGGGGTTCATGATTCATAAGTCACGTTGATGGAATTCTTCAATTTAATTCGTTTGCCGATACCCCGCAACTGACGAATACTGACCCGGTTTTCAACGGGCTTTCCATCCACGAACTCTATCCATGCAATCCGGACTCCATACCGGCCGCCGTGAAGGCGTCGTCATGCTCGCGGGCGGCGGGCTCCTGATGGGCACGATCGGCATCTTCGTCGAAGAGGCGCGCCTCGGCGCGCTCACGCTCGTGTTCTTCCGCTGCTTCTTCGGCATGCTCGCGCTCGCCGCGTATTGCGCGTGGAAGGGCTGGCTCGCCCCCAGCCAGATCAAGCGCCAGTTCACGCGCCGCACGTTCGCGCTCGCGTTCGTCTCGGGCGTGCTGATGGTCACGCAATGGGTGGGCTTCTTCGATTCGATTCATCGCACGAGCATCGCGGTCTCGACGGTCGTGTTTCATGTGCAGCCGTTCTGGGTCGTGTTGATGGGCGCGGCGCTCTTTCACGAGCGGCTGGGCGCCGACCGGCTCGGCTGGATCGCGATCGCCTTCGCGGGCCTCGTGCTCGCCTCGGGCGTGCTCGCGGAAAGCCATGTCGCCGACCATCCGCGCTATCTGATCGGCCTCGCCGAAGCGCTGGGCGGCTCCGTGCTCTATGCGAGCGTCACGCTGATCGCGAAGAGCCTGCGCGACTTCCGCCCGCACCTGCTCACGCTCACGCAGTGCGCAGTGGGGACGATCTGCCTGCCGCTCATCGCGCCCTTCGTTGCGCCGCTCGAATTCGCACATATCGCGCCGGCGCAGTGGGGCTGGCTCGTCGGCATGGGCGTGCTGCACACCGGGCTTTCCTATGTGCTGATCTACGGCGCGCTGCCCAAGCTCACCACGCCCGTGATCGCCGTGCTGTTGTTCGTCTATCCGCTCACGGCGATTGCCGTCGACGCCATCGTCTATGGTCGTGCGCTGAGCACGCCGCAACTCGCGGGCATGGTGCTGATCGTGCTGGCGAGCCTCGGCGTGAATCTCGGCTGGCGCCTGTTGCCGCCGGGGCTCGTGCTCAGGCGGCGCTGAAGCGCGCCGCCTGGGGTCATGAAAAAGCGATTCGAAACGCGCTTCAGGTGGGCAGCGTCTCGCCCCTGGTTTCCGGTGCGAACGGAATGATCAGCAGCCCGAGCACGAAGACGAGCGCCGTGAGCGCGACCGGCACGCCCAGGGTATGCATATGCAACACGGCGGCGCCCAGCAGGAAGTTCACGCCCGCGCCCACGAAACGCCCGAACGAGGTGCAGAACGCGAACGCCGTCGCCCGCACGCGCGTCTCGAACTGCTCGGGCAGCCACAGGCTGAAGAGCGCGAAGTTGCCGCCGAAGAAGCCCAGCACGAACAGGAGTGCGATGAAGGGCACGAGTCCGTTCTCGAGGTAGAAGGCCCAGCCGAAGCTCGCCGCAATCGTGACGGCCATGCCCGCGAAATAGACCGCGAGCGTCCACTTGCGCCCAATGCGCTCGGCCATCGGCGGCAGCGCGAGACAGCCGAGAATCGTGCCGATGGAGAGAATGCCGGTAGCGATGGAAGCCGTGCGGATGGCCTCGGCCTTGCTCGCACCCGCGCGCGTCGCGAGCTGGATCACGGCGGAAGGCTCGTACACGGCGCCCGCCCACAAGCCGATGATCGCGATGGTCAGAAGCGCGCACGCCACCACGGTGCGAACGCGGTAAACGCTGCCGAAGATCTCGCGCAGCGGGTGGCCGCGATGGACGTGGCTGGCTTCCGAGCGCTTCCATGTCTGCGGCTCTTCCACACGCGTGAGCACGAGAATGGCCACGACAACGGGAACGGCGCCCATGAGGAACATCGCGCGCCAGCCGAAGTGCACGCCCACCGTGTAATTGAGCGCCGCAGCGATGAAGAAGCCCGCGTAATAGCCCGTCTGCAAATAGCCCGCGCCCATCTTGCGGCGATCCTCGGGCCACGACTCGGCCACGTAGGTGCCCGCCAGCGCCCATTCGCCGCCGATGCCCACGCCCGCGAGAAAGCGGTAAATGCCGAGCGCCCACACGCTCTGCGCGGTGGCCGAGAGCCCCGTGAAGATCGCGAACATGAAAATCGTGCCCGCCAGCACGCGCGTGCGGCCGAAGCGGTCGGCCATCGGTCCCCAGATGAACGACAACCCCCATCCCACCAGAAAGAGCGCGAACAGGATCGAGCCTGCGAGACCGATGTTCGCGGGCGTCGCCGCATAACCCGAGCGCGGCAGCAACTCGGTGAGCGCCGGCGTGAGCACGAGCGCGTAGATGAACGAGTCCATGCCGTCGAGCGTCCAGCCGGCCCAGGCGCCCCAGAAACCCACGATCTGCGAACGGTTGAGCGGTGTCTTCTGGGCACGCTGCGCGGCCCCGGTGATCGAATTCATATGCTCCTCTCTCCTGTCGATCCAGAGTTGGCGCTTGAGCGGTCGCCTACTCTGGTCTGGTCCCATGCAAAGCTGTGATCCCTCGCGCGCCGAAGCGGCGCCACGCGGGTACGGAACGCGAACCGGACTTGCGCCGGCTGTCTCAAACTCCCCTGCTTCAAGCTCCCCTGCCTCAAACTCCCTTCTGATCCTTTGCAGCGCCCTCCGGAATACCATGAGGTATTTGCGAACCTCCGCTTCTTGCGCTGCCCGCCTGCCGGTTTTTTGCCATGCGGTTTGCAGCGGAATCTCATCCCACATCTCGGGTTTTCGAGGCTTTCAAAGTCATCGTTTTATATATAATATTTGATCTCATGAGCCACGCAACGAATGGTTTTCCCCTGGAAGGCAGCGTCACGGACGCTGCACAGCCCGCCCCGCAAGGGTTGCCGGGCCTGCCGGCCGCTGCGGCGCCGCGCACCAGCACGTCGCGCATGATCGCGGACGCCTTGCGCACCGCCATCGTCGAGGGCACGCTCGCGCCCGACGCGCCGCTGCGCCAGGACGCGATCGCGCGTCACTTCTCGGTGAGCGCGATTCCCGTGCGCGAGGCGCTGCGCCAGCTCGCGAGCGAAGGCTGGGCGAGGATCGAGGTCAACAAGGGCGCGTGTGTCGCCTCGCTTTCGCGCGACGAAGCGCGCGAGATCTACGAGATCCGCTCGGCGCTCGAGAGCCTCGCGCTCGGCCTCGCGATTCCGAATCACACGGAGCAGACGCTGCGCGAAGTAAAGGCACTGGCCGCCGCCGCGTCGCGCGAGCGCGACCCTTCGCTGTACGTGGCGCGCAACGAGGCCTTCCACATGAGCCTCTATGCCCCCGCCGGCCGTCCGCAACTGATGGAGATGCTCACCACGCTGCATCAGCGCGGCGAGCGTTATCTGCGCCTGAAATTCGGCTTTCCCGCCTACAAGGGCGAATCCGATGCCGAGCACACCGAGATCCTCGCCGCTGTGCAGCGGCGCGACATCCCCGCCGCGCAGACGCTCGTGGCCGCGCACCTGCTGGGCACGGGCGAATTGATCTACCGTTTCCTGACCGAGCGCGCCGCGGCGCAACCCGCCGCAAAAAAACGGCGCGCCAGCCGCGCTCCCGCCTCTCCCGCAACACCCCGCTCACGGAGCCGAACTCCCGATGAAGCCTCAAGCTGAAACGCCTACTTCGCCCGACCTCGCCAACCCGGCGCAGCGCTCGTGGACCACGCGCCGCGACGAAAAGGCCCGCCGCCTCGCCGCCATTGCCGGCTGGCTCGAAGACGGCATCCTGCCCGCTGCGCGCACGACCGAAGCGCTGGAGTTGCTGATTCGCCCTGGCGACCGCGTCGCTCTCGAAGGCGACAACCAGAAGCAGGCCGACTTTCTCTCGCGCTCGCTCGCCAAAGCCGATCCTGCGAAGCTCAACAACGTTCATCTGCTGATTTCGAGCATCAGCCGCCCGGAACATCTGACGCTGTTCGAGCGCGGCATCGCGCACCGCGTGGACTTCTCGTTCGCAGGTCCGCAAAGCCTGCGCGTCGCGCAACTGCTCGAAGACGGCCGACTCGAAGTGGGCGCGATCCACACCTACGTGGAGCTCTACGCGCGCATGTTCGTCGACCTGATTCCGCAGGTCGCGCTGCTGTGCGCGGAAAAAGCCGATCGACACGGCAATCTCTACACAGGCCCGAACACCGAGGACACGCCCACGATTGCCGAAGCCGCCGCGTTCAGTCAGGGCATCGTGATCGTTCAGGTCAACGAAATTGTCGATGAGCTGCCGCGCGTGGACATTCCCGGCTCGTGGGTGGACGTGGTCGTGCAGGCCGACCGGCCCTTCGCGGTCGAGCCGCTCTTCACGCGCGATCCGCGCCATATCGGCGACCTGCAGGTGCTCACCGCGATGATGACCATCAAGGGCATCTACGCGCCGTACAACATCACCTCGCTCAATCACGGCATCGGTTTCGATACCGCGGCCATCGAATTGCTGCTGCCCACTTACGGCGCATCGCTCGGCCTCAAGGGCAAGATCTGCCGCAACTGGACGCTCAATCCGCATCCCACGCTGATTCCCGCCATCGAGTCGGGCTGGGTCGACAGCGTGCATTGCTTCGGCAGCGAAGTGGGCATGGAAGCGTATGTCGCCGCGCGCCCCGACGTCTTCTTC
Source organism: Paraburkholderia tagetis (assembly GCF_022213065.1). Taxonomy (GTDB): domain Bacteria; phylum Pseudomonadota; class Gammaproteobacteria; order Burkholderiales; family Burkholderiaceae; genus Paraburkholderia; species Paraburkholderia tagetis. Next base: position 19,584 of record NZ_JAKLJA010000041.1, on the reverse strand, counting down.
ACCGGCAGCGACGGCAGCCTGCGCTCGAACCGTGTGCTGTGCCAGCTCGCGGGCCAGTACGGCGTGGACCTCTTTATCGGCTCGACGCTGCAGATCGACGCCGACGCGAACTCGTCCACCGTCACGCGCGGACGGCTTGCGGGCTTCGGCGGCGCACCGAACATGGGCCACGACCCGCGCGGGCGCCGCCACGCGAGCGACGCGTGGCTCAAGCTGCTCAAGGCGAGCGGCCCGCAACCGTCGATCGGGCGCGGCCACAAGCTGGTCGTGCAGCTCGTGGAAACGTGGAAGAAAGGCGGCGAGCCCACCTTTGTGGACGAACTCGATGCCATCGCCGTGGGCGAAAAGAGCGGCATGCCCATCGCTCCGGTGATGATCTACGGCGACGACGTGAGCCATGTGGTAACCGAGGAAGGCATCGCGCACCTGCATCGCGCGCAAGGCGTCGACGAACGGCGTGCCGCGCTCGCGGCGGTCGCGGGCGTGACGCCCATCGGCTTGCGCGCGCAGCCGCAGAAAACCGAAGAACTGCGCCGCCGCGGCATCGTTCAGTTCCCGGAAGATCTCGACATCCGCCGCGGCGACGCGAAACGCTCGCTGCTCGCGGCGCGCAGCATCGACGATCTCGTGACGTGGTCGGGCGGGCTCTATACGCCGCCCGCGCGCTTCCGTAGCTGGTAAGCGCGATGCGCACGTTCTCACTGGACACGCTGGCCGAAGGCGCGGCGGCCTCCTATACAACGACGGCAACGGCGGCGACGGCACCAACGCAGCCGGCGTCGTGTGATGCGCTGGACCCCGACGCGCAACTCGCGCGCTTCGCACGCGACGCGCTGATCGAGGAAGCGCGTCTCACGCCCAAGCCCGCGCTCGTGGATGCACGCGGCAGCGGCGCGCACATCGATCTCGATCTCGCGACGATGCTGCGTTCCGCGCACGCGCTCGAACCCACATTCGCGGCACTCGCGCGCGCTTCGCGCGGCGCGATCCCGGGCAACGCACTACGCACCGACCTCGCGCGCATTGGCCGCGCCGGCGAAGCCGCGATGATGCGCGCGACCGGCGGCAGCAATGCGCATCGCGGCGCGATCTGGATCGTCGGCCTGCTGGTTGCTGGCGCAACTATTTCGCACGCCCCAACGAACGACGCAGGCGGCCATCCGCATGCCATGGAGATTGCCGAAACGGCTGCACGGATCGCGCGCTTCGACGATCTGCTCGCGCGGCCCGTGCAAAGCAACGGCGAACGCGTGCGACAGCGCTACAACGTGGGCGGCGCGCGACGCGAGGCACAAGACGGTTTTCCACATGTGATTCGCGTGGGCCTGCCCGCGCTTCATGCGGCGCGCGCGCAAGGGCAAGACGAAGCGGCCGCGCGCGTGGATGCCCTGCTCGCCATCATGGCCTCGCTCGACGACACCTGCGTGCTGCACCGCGCGGGCCTCGCGGGCCGCGAGGCCGCGCAAGCGGGGGCGCAGCGCGTGCGCGACGCGGGCGGCATCGCCACGCGCGTGGGCCGCGCCGCATTCGACGCACTCGAACGCGCGCTGCTCGCGCTCAACGCATCGCCTGGCGGCGCGGCCGATCTGCTCGCCGCGACGCTCTTCATCGACAAACTGGTTCACCACCGCATCGGCGGGAGGATGGGTTCATGGAACAACTGACATTCGACTATCCGGCGCAGCGCGCCGTGACGACGCGCGCCCACGTGGGCGTGGTGGGCTCGGGCGATCTCGAAGTACTGCTGCAGCCAGCAAGCAATATGCAGGCGCGCGTGGTCGTGCACACGAGCGTGGACGGCTACAGCCATATCTGGAAGAGCGTGCTCGACCGCTTCTTCACGCGCTACGACGGCGCGGCGCTCATCGAGATCAACGACTTCGGCGCGACGCCGGGCGTCGTGGCGCTGCGTCTGGCCGAAGCCGTGGAAGCGGCGCAGGACGGCGCGCAAGGAGCACAAGCATGAGCGCGGGTACGAACACGCAAACCCTGCTGCGCGAGAGCTTCATCGAGCTGAACGCACGCGAGCGCGCCGCTGCGGTACTGGACAAAGGTACATTCCGTGAACTGCTCGGCCCGTTCGACCGCATCGAGTCGCCGTGGCTGCCGCTGCAAGGCATCGTCTGCCAGGCCGACGACGGCGCCGTGATCGCGCGCGGCACGCTCGACGGCGAGCCTGCCGTTGTGTGCGCAATCGAATCCGCATTCCAGGGCGGCAGCATCGGCGAGGTGTCGGGCAGCAAGATCGCCGCCGCGCTCGAACTCGCGCTCGCCGATTGCGAGCGAGGCAAGATCGTGCGGCCCGTCGTGCTGTTCGAGACCGGCGGTGTGCGCCTCCAGGAAGCCAATCTTGGGCTTGCCGTGATCGCCGAAATTCAGTCGGCCATCGTCGCGCTGCGCCGCCACGTGCCCGTGGTCGGCGTGATCGCGGGCATGGTGGGCTGCTTCGGCGGCATGTCGCTCGCGGCGGGGCTGTGCTCATATCTCGTGATGACGAAGCAAGGGCGCCTCGGCATGAATGGCCCCGAAGTGATCGAGCAGGAAGCGGGCATTGAAGAGCTCGATTCGAGCGACCGCCGCCAGGTGTGGCAGTTGATCGGCGGCGAGCAGCGCGCACGCACCGGTTATGCCGACACGCTCGTTGAAGACGCCGTCGACGACGTGCGTGCCGCCGTGCGCGCCGCGTTCGCGCAAGGCGTGCCACAAGCGCATCGCACCGAGCAGGTCGATGCCACGCTGGCGAAGCTCGCGCAAATCGATCCCGCCAGCATCACGTCCGAAACGATGGGCGCGATGTTCGATACGTCACATGCACACGGAGAGCCCGCATGAGCGATGCGAATTTGAGCCGGGGCGCGCTGTGGCTGCGTGCACTCGCGGGCGCGCCGGCCGATGCATGCGCGCCCTGCGTGCAATATGCCGATGCGCCGCTCGACGGCGAAACTGCGCGCTTCATCACGGTCGCGCCCGATTCCGATAACCGCTTCTCTCGCGCGCGCGACAACGTGGTGGGCCTCGAACAAGGCTGGCGTCTCGCGCAGGCCGTGCGCGAGGCGATGGCCGAAGACGCCGCCAGCGGCACGCGCCGCCCGCTCGTCGCGATCGTCGACGTGAAAAGCCAGGCATACGGCTATCGCGAAGAGATGCTCGGCATTCACCTCGCCTGCGCGGCCGCCGTCGACGCCTATGCGAGCGCGCGTCTCGCTGGGCATCCCGTAGTAGCCCTGATCGTCGGCCCCGCCATGTCGGGCGCGTTCCTCGCGCACGGCTATCAGGCGAACCGCATCGTCGCACTCGATGCGCCGGGCACGATGGTGCACGCAATGGGCAAGGAAGCGGCGGCGCGCGTCACGCGACGCAGCGTCGAAGAACTCGACGAACTCGGCGAGAAAATCGTGCCGATGTCGTATTCGATGGCCTCGTTCGCGAAGCTCGGGCTGCTCGACGAATTGATCGCGGGCGTCGATGCCGATGCGCCGGACGACGCGCAAATCGCACGCGTGCGCGAAGTGCTTGCGCGGCGAGTGCGCGAAGCGCGCGCCGACCAAAGCGGCCTCGCGCATCGCCTTCAGGGCGAAGCGGCGCAACAGACGCGCACGGCGTCGATCGAGGTCCGCAAGCGGCTGGCTCAACAGTGGAATGCGAGCTAATGCGGGTATGTGCCGCACCGCCGTTCGCACCCGACGCGCCGCGCGCGAACGATGCGCGCTGGCGCCCGCACGACCTGCTTCGGCTCGCACGCCTCACGGCTGTGGAAGACGAACCGGTCTGGGTGCGCGCCGCATTCGCCCGCGCGCCGTTTGCAGTCGTGCGCCGCGCTCAGGCCGCATCGGGTTTCGTGGCAGCGGGCATACGCGGCACCGCGCGCGCCGAGCGCTTCGGCACATGGATTAATGATCAGGATATCGAATCGTCCATGTCGCCCGAATCGCTGGCCGCAGCGGTGCCTTCGCCCGGGCGCGTGTCGCTCGCGGCGTTCGTGGCCCTCGCGTCACTGCGCGAAACCCCAAGCCTGCTGCACGATTTCATCTGGGGACCGACGGGCAGCGCGGGGTTCGAGCTAGCCACGCAAGTCCCCACGCTCACCGGGTCCAGCGATCTCGACGTGCTGATTCGCATGCCCCAACGCAGCGACGCGGCGACGGTCCACGCGCTCGCCGCTACGCTCGCGCGTGCCGCGCAGCGCGCCGGCACGCGTGTGGACGCCCAGGTGGAAACGCCGGCGGGCGGAGTCGCGCTCGCCGAACTCGCGCAGTTGGCACAAGGCAAGGCACACGTGCTCGCGCGTGCGAGCGACGGCGCACGCCTAGTCGCCGATCCATGGCAAACATCATGAGCCTCGCCTGTCTCTTTCCCGGCCAGGGCGCGCAAAGCCCTGGCTTCCTGCATCGACTGCCCGAGCACGAGATCGTTCGCGCTACGCTTGATGAAGCCTCGGCGACGCTCGGCATCGACGTGCTTGCGCTTGATAGCGCCGAAGCGCTGCAATCGACTGTTGCCGTGCAGATCGGCCTCGTAGTGGCCGGTGTCGCGCACGCTCGCGCGCTCGCACAGGCGGGACTGACGCCACAGTTCAGCGCCGGCCTCTCGGTAGGCGCGTATCCGGCCGCCGTGTGCTGCGGCGCGCTCGCCTTCCCCGACGCCCTGCGCATGGTGAAAAGGCGCGCTGAATTGATGGAGTCCGCGTGGCCATCGGGGTATGGCCTCACGGCTGTTTCGGGACTCAGCGAGACGCAGGTCGAGACGCTCGCAAACGCGCAGGACGGCGGCGAGCGCGTCTACGTGGCCAACGTCAACGCGCCGCGCCAGATTGTCGTGGCGGGCGCCGACGCGGCGCTCGAAACTTTCGCCACGCGCGCGCGCGCGGCGGGCGCACGCAAGACGCAGCGGCTCGCGGTTTCCGTTCCTTCGCATTGCGAACTATTGACCGACGCCACGGAACAACTCGTGGCGTGGTCGCGCGACATTCCTTTTCGCTCGCCCGAAGGTGTCTATGTCGACAATCGCGGCGGCCGCCCTCTTTACGACGGCGATGCGATTCGCGCCGACCTCGCCACCAATATGCGCCACACGGTGCGCTGGTTCGACGCGCTCACGGTCATGATCGAGTCGGGCGCGACCGTGCTGGTCGAAGCGCCGCCCGGCCAGGTGCTCACCGACATCGCGCGCGAGCATTACCCCGACATCGCGGCATTGAGCGCGGCCACGCTGCCGCTCGACCGGCTCGCGGTCACCCTGCGGCGGCGCCTGGGCGTCGACTGACAATGCGCTCGCCGGCTATCGGCGTAAATTCGCGAATAAAATATTTATGCGCATAAAGTCGAACCGGATTTTTAGCGCCACATCCTCCGACAGAACGCAATTTCGGCGAAATAACGCTCAATTCCCGGCAAACACCCGTCAACGCGCCTACTTTTTACGCAATTCGGGCATCACCACACGAAACGTCAGATTCACCCGCTCGCCGCTCACAGCAGGCTCCTTAGGCACCCGGTGGCGCCACTGCGCCTGCGTCTTGCCGCGCATCACCAGCAGACTGCCGCTCGAAAGCGGGAATGAGCGCGTCACGCCGGTCGCGTTGTGGCGCAAGTCGAAACGCCGGGTTGCACCAAGGCTCAGCGAGGCAATCACGGGCTCCGGGCCGAGCTCGGGTTCGTGGTCAGCGTGCCAGCCCATGCTATCCGTGCCGCTGCGGTAGCAGTTGAGCAGCACGCTGTTAAAACGCACGCCGCAGAGCGCGTCAATGGCGTCGCGCAGTTCGGCCACCGCCGGCGTCCACGGCTGCGGCACATTGCGGATTCCCGAATAGATATAGACGGCGCCGGGGTCGCCCTGCCACGCGGTCAGACGCGGCTGGTCGACCCAGCCGCCCGGCGTGCGGATGCGCTCCTGGCGCCAGCCCGTTTCGGCGACGATGCGCGCAAGCCATTCGGCCGCCGCCTCGGGCGTGAGCCACGCGGGATGCCAGTCGACGTCGGGTTGTGGAGTATCGTCGAAGAGATCGAACATCGGAAGCGCTTGAATCGAGGCTCGAGCGGAAACTGTCGCCGCCTCAGGTCAGCAGCGCAATATAGAACACGACCGCGCCGATAAGCGCGCCGACAAAGCAAAATCCTTCGGGCGGCTCATCGGTCTTGCGCGAGCGCAGCCACGCCCCCGCCACGCCGAAGAACCCGGCTATGCCGAGCGCGACGAACACCATCACGACATCGAATAGCGCGCTGCGGCCGATCTCGAGAATGTCGACGTGCCTGACCGCGAAATACAACGCCACGGCCATGACCGAAAGCACGACCATCGGCAGCATGACATGGCTACCCTCGTGACCCACATGACGACCATGAAGCCCTTGCATATCCGGCCTGGTAATTTTCATGACCCGTCTCCCCCCCGAGCGCCCGAAACCGCTCGGGCCTCGATTCGAGCATAGTCCATCGACCGGGTCGATTCAATGAACGTTTAATAACACACACCGACCCGCAAGAAAATAGTGCGACGACGGCCCGAAGTTGGCAATCCAGGGTTATGCCGCAGCGCCGCACCCGGCTCGTCGTGCTGCCGTTCGCCCTTTCCTGCACGAGCCTGGCGCGGCCGCTGCATACCCGTTACCCGCGCGCTGCAAGTCGAAAAAGGGACGACGCCAGATGCCGGACATGCGGTGCTGCAATGCAGCCGAAGCGGCGTCCGTCATGCCCGGCACGAACCCCGCACTGCCGGTAGAATGCGACGGATGCACGCGCGGTGCATCGGCACGAACCGCGTCGCGGGCCATGCGACACGCGCCGCCGGCCTCGCGCAATCCGCCGCGCGTTGCGGCGCGCCCAGTGTCCGTGCCTGCGCCTCCCACTCCGCAGCCTTAGTTGTCCGACTTAGTTGTTCAACCGGTTATCTGAGTTCATCATCGGCCCGACATGCCTCGACTTTCGTTTCTGCTCCGCTTCATTTCCATAGGTGTGCTGTTGCACATCTATGTCGGTTTCCGGCTGATTCCCGACTTGCCCGTGCCCGCCACGGGCAAGTGGCTTGCCGTGCTGTGGCTCGTGCTTTCCGTGCTGGCGATTCCGCCCGGCATGCTCGCGCGCCGCTTCAAGCGCCAGCCGCTCGGCGACCGTCTTGCCTGGACCGGCATGGTCGCGATGGGATTTTTCTCGTCGCTGCTCATGCTGACGATCGTGCGCGATCTCGTGCTCGCTTCGCTCATGACAGTCGCGTCGATCTGGCCAGGCGACATCGATCTCGCGAGCTGGCGCACGGGCAGCGCCGCCGCCGTGGTCGTGCTCGCCTTCTGCTCGAGCGCATTCGGCTTTTTCAACGCGCGGCGGCGCGCGCGCGTGCGCAGCGTCGACGTGCCGATTCGCGGGCTGCCCGCCGCGCTCGACGGCTTCACGATCGTGCAATTGAGCGACATCCACGTCGGGCCCACCATCAAGCACGATTACGTGGATGCGATCGTGCGCGCCGTGAACCAGCTCGACGCCGACGTGGTGGCGATCACCGGCGACGTCGTGGATGGCAGCGTGCAACATCTCTCGAATCACACCGCGCCGCTCGGGCGGCTCGCCGCGCATCATGGCGTCTACCTCGTCACCGGCAATCACGAGTACTACTCGGGCGCCGACGCGTGGGTTGCCGAATTCCGGCGCATCGGCCTCACGGTGCTGATGAACCAGCACGTGGTGATCGAGCACGGCGGCGCGCGGCTCGTGCTCGCCGGTGTGACCGATTACACAGGCGGCCACTTCGATCCCGCGCATCGCAGCGATCCGCAAGGCGCATTGCGCGGCGCGCCCAACGACGTGAACACGCGCGTCCTGCTCGCCCATCAGCCGCGCACCGCCCATGCCGCCGCAGACGCGGGCTACACGTTGCAGTTGTCGGGCCACACGCACGGCGGGCAGATCTTCCCGTGGAATTTTCTCGTGCGGTTGCAGCAGCCGTTCACAGCCGGCCTCGAAAAGCTCGGCAGCCTGTGGGTCTACACCAGCCGCGGCACGGGCTACTGGGGACCGCCGAAGCGGCTCGGCGCGCCGTCGGAAATCACGCGCGTGCGGCTCGTCGGCGCCCGCTGAACCAACGCTGGCCTGGCTTGATCAGCCACCCAAAAATAGTTGTGCACGCATCCAATATGGACCCGGACGTCCCTGCCGCACGCCTCGCGCAAGACGCCGCAGGGTAGTCCGCACCGGCAGCGCGCAGGCTGCCGCCAGCGGCCCGCACGAAGCCGTATCATGAACGGCAACGCCACCCGCTCGCGCGGGGTTCCTCTCGCCCGGTACCCACAGGAATTCATCGCTCATGGACGGCAAAAAGCACCTCCACCAGTCCGCGTTCTATCTGCTGCTCTTCGTCGTCTCCATTGCGCTGTGTTTCGTGCTCGCGCCGTTCTTCAGCACCGTGCTTTGGGGCGCGATACTCGCGCTGATCTTCCAGCCTGTGCAGCGCCGCATCGTCGCGCGCCTCGGGCGGCGACGCAATCTCGCCGCGTTCATCACGCTTACCATCTGTCTCGTCATCGTGATCTTCCCGCTCACGCTTGTCGCGGGCACGCTGATCCAGCAAGTGAGCTACGCGTACTCGCAGGTGCGCTCGGGCAATCTCGACTTCGGCGCCTACTTCAGCCAGATCGTGCATGTGCTGCCGCAATCGCTGCAAAACCTGCTCGCCCGCTACGACCTGATGGATCTGCCTGGTCTCCAGCAGCGTCTTTCCGCCGGCGCCGCGCAAATCAGCCAGTTCGTCGCCACGCGCGCACTGAGCGTCGGGCAGATCACGGTGCAGGTCATGGTGAGCTTCTGCGTGATGCTCTACATGTTCTTTTTCCTCGTGCGTGACGGTCGCGAGATTTCCCGGCTCGTCCGCGATGCGATCCCGCTCGACGAATCGCACAAGCAGCATCTCATCCGCAAGTTCACAACCGTGATCCGCGCGACCGTGAAGGGTAATGTGGCCGTGGCGTTCGTGCAGGGCGCGCTGGGCGGCATCGCGCTCTGGGTCCTGGGCATTCAGGGCGCGTTGCTGTGGGGCTTCGTGATGATGCTGCTCTCGCTGCTGCCCGCAGTGGGCGCGGCGCTCGTGTGGGTGCCCATTGCCCTCTACTTTTTCTCGACGGGCGCGCTCGCTAAAGGCATCGGCCTCGCGCTCTTCGGCACGCTCGTGATCGGCACCGTGGACAACGTGCTGCGCCCCGTGCTGGTGGGCAAGGACACACGCCTGCCCGACTGGGTCGTGCTGATTTCGACGTTAGGCGGCATCTCGCTCATGGGCATCAACGGCTTCGTGATCGGGCCGCTGATTGCCGCGCTCTTCATTAGTTGCTGGGATCTGCTGCGGCGCGACCAGCACCACCACAACGACGACGTCGCCAGCCAGGCCGTGGACGACGATCTGGTCTAGGAGCGAGCGCCGCCGAAGGCAACGCCACGCCACGCATCGCCCCCTCAGGAAGAGACGTGCAGCGGCACCCCTGCGCGGCCTTGGCGCGCAACGTCGGACGCGACGGCTGTGCCGGGCGCGCCGTCCACGGCTTCGCCACCCTGCACGGCCACTGAAAAACCAAACGTATTGACACCGGTCGCACTGCGCACGAATACCGTGCCGCCGTGCATTTCGGCCACCGCCTTGACGATGGAAAGCCCCAAGCCGTGGTTCTCATGGCTATTCGAGCGTGCTTCCTGAATGCGGTAGAAACGGTCGAAAATGTGCTCGCGCACCACCGGATCGAGTGGCTCACCGGGGTTCGATACGGCAATCTCGACATGACCGTTCTGCGGCGCGATGGTCGCCTGCAGCATGGTCCCGGGCGGCGAATGCTGGATCGCGTTCACGAACAGATTGCTCACTGCGCGGCCGATCAGCGAGGTATTCACCCACGCACGCGCATCGCCCTGCACCTGCACGTTCAATTGCGCCTCTTCGAGCGGCATCTCCAGGAATTCCAGCATGCGCTCCACTTCGGCGCGCAACGAGACCTCCGTGAGCTCGGTCGCGCGCTCGCCGCGATCGCTGCGCGAGAGGAACAACATGTCGTTGACGATCACGCGCAATCGTTCGAATTCCTCAAGATTCGATTGCAGCGTGTGCTGCAACTGTGCGACCGAGCGATCACGCGTGAGCGCCACCTGAGTCTGGCCGATCAGGATGCTCACGGGCGTGCGCAGTTCGTGCGCGACGTCGGCGTTGAATGATTCGAGCCGCTCGTAGGCCTTGTCCAGCCGCTCCAGCGCGCCGTTGAACGAGGTGGCGAGTTCGTGCAGTTCCTCGGGCAGCTCGCCAGCCTGCAGGCGCTGGCGGCGGTTCAAGGGACTCAGTTGCGCCGCCTCACGCGAGAGCCGCGTAAGCGGCGCGAGACCGAAGCGCGTAACGACACGGCTCAACAGCGCAACTACGACCGTCGAAAGCGCGATCAACACGCCCAGCGCAATGCCGAAGCGCCGCAGCATGGTTTCCGTGCGCATGCAATCGCTCGCCACCACGAGCGTCACTGCGGGGCGGTCACCGTTCGCGGGCAGCCTCATGCCCGTGACGAGCAAGTCGTAATGGCTGCCCGCTGGCCGCACGAGCTGATAATTCGGACCGACATCGCCGGTGATCTTGCCGATGATCGGCGCGCCGAAGCGAAAGCGCGGGTCAGGGCCTTCCACGTAATAGTGCATGCGGCTGTCCGCAGGCGAGAGATCGCGCAGCTTCTCCTGCACGAACGCCCACTTCTTGATGTCCGGCGCATGGGCGACGATCAGGCCGGCGATGCGCGCTCGCGCGTCGAGCGTTTCGCGCAGCTCGTTGAAGAGCTGATGCTGCATCAGCAAAAAAAGCCCCGTGCCGGTGAGTGTGAACACGATCAGCGACACCGCTGCGAACATCGCCGAAAGCCGCAGCGAGATCGAGCGCTTCATGACGCCGGGCCTCCGTCCTCGCGCGCCTCACGCATTTCGAGCACGTAACCCATGCCCCGTATCGTATGCAGCAGCTTGGACGCATGGGGTCCGTCGAGCTTCGCGCGCAGTCGCTTGATGGCCGTTTCCACCACATTGGCGTTGCTCTCGAAGTTCACGTCCCAGACGAGCTCGGTGATAAGCGTCTTCGAGAGAATCTCGCCACGCCGCCGCGCGAGCACCGAAAGCAGTTGAAACTCCTTCGCCGTGAGATCGAGCCGCACGCCGTCGCGTGTCGCACGGCGGCTGATGAGATCTACCTGGAGATCGCCCACGGCAATAAGCGTGGACTCCTGAACACGTGCGCGGCGCGTGAGCGCGCGCAGGCGCTCGACGAGTTCGAGGAACGAGAACGGCTTGGTCAGATAGTCGTCGGCGCCATCGCGCAAACCATGCACGCGGTCGTCCACGCGGTCGCGGGCGGTCAGCATGATGACCGGCGTGTCCTTTTTCGCGCGCACCGCGCGCAGCACGCCGAAACCATCGAGCTTCGGCAGCATCACGTCGAGCACGATCACGTCGAAGTCGTACTCGGTCGCCATCCACGCGCCGTCTTCGCCGTCCATCGCCACATCGACGACCCAGCCCTGCTCGCTCAACCCGCTGCGCAGATAATCCACGACCTTGCGCTCGTCTTCGACCACCAGGACTTTCATTGTCACCCTCCTCTTCGCGCAGCGCCCGCCAGCGCCTCGCGGCAGGGACCCGCGCTGCAGTATTGCGGCCCGTTCTGCTTCGTGACTTCGGCCAGATGGCGCGCGCCCATCACGTTCGAGACGATCGTGCCGATCGTACGCGTTGCGCCGGCACCCAGCATCAACGCGACGACGATCACCGCGACCCTCGCGCGCTTTCCCACCCGCGCACGCCTGGGCAAGCCTATATCGTGCTCGCCGTCCACGACGATGTCGAGAGATGTGTGTTGTGCAGGTTGGTTCATGGCTTCGCGAAGTGGTACATGCTGCGCCGCGCGCGACAGGCAAACGATTCAGTTCACGAGCCGCAGGTGCTCGACCTCACGCACTTCATGAGACTGGCGCGCTTCGCGCAGACGCGCACGCGACGCGGCGCGCTGGCGTTGCGACACGTCGCAGGCGGCGAGCGATGTTTCCTGCTCCGCAAGCATCGCCGGCACCTTTTCGCGCAGGAACTCCACGAACGTGCGGATCTTCGCATCCAGATAGCGGCGCGAAGCATAGAGCGCGTAGACGTTGAGCTTTTGCAGCCGATGCGTGGGCAGCACGCGTGCGAGCGAGCCGTCGGCGAGGCCCGGCAGCGCCACCGGCACCGGTAACGGGCCAATGCCCATGCCCTCGCGTATCGCAAGCGCGAGCGCTTCGGGATTGTTCACCTGGAAAGGCGTCACGCCGGTATGGCGGAATGTTTCGCCGTGTGGCCCCTCCGAAACCCACTGCCCCACGGGCAGGCTCGCATCGGTCAAGTGCAGGCAGGTGTGCGTCCGAAGATCGTCGAACGATCGCGGCTCGCCGCGCGAGCGCAAATATGCGGGCGACGCGCACAGAATGGCCGCCGTGCTGCCCAGATGCTGGGAGATCAGCGCGGAATCCTCGAGCTCGGCGGCCAGCACCACGGCCACGTCGAAGCCTTCCTCGATGATGTCGGGCATCTGTTGCGCGATGGTCAGATCGACGGCGACATCGGGCAAATGTTGCTGGTAGCGCGCGATCAACGGCATCACGTAATGCTGACCGAAGCTCGTGCCGCCATAGACGCGCAACTTGCCCGCCGGGTTCGCCTGTGCAGCGGCGGCTTGGGACTCCGCCTGCTCGATATCGGCAAGAATGCGCTTGCAGCTTTGCAGATAGCGCTCGCCAGCCTCGGTCAGCGACATGCGCCGCGTAGTCCGGTTCAGCAAACGCGCGCGCAGCCGCGACTCCAGATCGGTGACGGCGCGCGAGACTTGCGCCGTCGTCATCATCTCGCTCACGGCGGCGCGCGTAAAACTGCCCGATTCCACCACTCTCACGAAAATCCGCATATTGCGCAGCGTGTCCATCAGCGACTCCCGAGCACTCCGCCATCGATAGTGCCAGTCTCGCTTACAGGCCGTGGCCCCATGCTGACTCGTACATGACAGCCGCGTCAGCTTGGGAACCGCCTGAGCTTGAAAAAAGGCATTTCGAGCATTAGCTGGAACGCTGCGCAAGCCGAGGTCGCTCCCGAATGCGCGCGCCACGCACTGGGTCGAACCATAATCGCCATGCATTCCTTACGATTTAATTTCAGCACTGTTGTAGTTTTTTAAATGTCCCGCGAGAGACGCCAGGAACTGTCAATTCTGGCCACGTTTCATGGACTCGACCCCGTCCGTGGACTAAGCTCCAGTTCATTGTGACTTGTTCACATCAACTAGAGGGGTCCTCCATATGCAACACGGCATCATCGCGTGGCTCATCATCGGCGCAATCGCGGGCTGGCTGGCCGGACTGCTCGTCAAGGGCGGCGGCTTCGGCTTGATCGTCGACATCATCGTCGGGATCGTCGGGGCCTTCATCGGCGGCTGGCTCGCGGGCCTGCTCGGGATCCACATCGGCGGCGGCATGATCAGCTCGATCATCACCGCCATCATCGGTGCGGTCATCCTGCTCTTCATCATCAGGCTGTTCCGAAGAGGGTAGCGATTCAAGGCCGTCAATAAAAAACGGGAGCGCCGTTACCGGTGCTCCCGCTTTTTCATCGGCTTGCGGCTTTCGCGGCTTTCACCGCTTTGGCCGCTTTCACCGCTTTTGGCATCTACGCGCTCGCGTCTATCAACCGTTAGCGACGAGGCCGCCTGTACCCGCCTCTGCCACGCCCGGAAGCATCGATCCAGTCTCGTTGAAGCGCAGATGCATTTCGTATGCCTTGGCAAGATTGTGCGGCGTCTGGCCTCCGATCTTCTGCGCATCGCTATAGTAGTCGCGCAGCAGGTCGCGATAGAGCGGATGTGCACAGCGCTCGATGATCAGCCTGGCTCGCTCGCGCGGCGCGAGGCCGCGAAGGTCCGCAAGACCCTGCTCGGTGACGATCACGTCCACGTCGTGCTCGTTGTGGTCGACGTGCGGCACCATCGGCACGATGCTGGAGATGCGGCCGTCCTTCGCGATGGCCTTGGTCGCGAAGATCGCGCACGACGCATTGCGCGCAAAGTCGCCCGAGCCGCCGATGCCGTTCATCATGTGCGTGCCACTCACGTGCGTGGAATTCACGTTGCCATAGATGTCGCATTCGAGCGCCGTGTTCAGCGCAATGAGACCCAGGCGGCGAATCACTTCCGGATGGTTGCTCACTTCCTGCGGACGCAGCACGAGCTTGTCGCGATAGCGGTCGAGTTCGGCCAGCACCTGCGCCTGACGCGGTGCGGAGAGCGTCATGGATGCGCCCGAAGCGAACACCATCTTGCCCGCATCGATCAGGTCGAAGGTGGAATCCTGAAGTACTTCGGAGTACATTGTAAGTGCTTCGAATGGCGAATCCACGAAGCCCGAGAGCACCGCATTCGCGATCGTGCCGATACCGGCCTGCAGCGGCGGCAACTGCGCACTCATGCGTCCGTGTTTGACCTCATGCTGCAGGAACTCGATGAGATGGCCCGCAATGCGCGCGGTCTCTTCGTCGGCGGGCAGCACGGTCGAAGGGCTGTCCGCCTCATTCGTGATGACGATGGCAGCGATCTTCTCGGCCGGAATGTCGATGATGGGCGTGCCCACGCGGTCTTGCGGGCGCACGATGGGCAGCGGGTCGCGATGCGGGCGGCGGCCCGGAATCCACACGTCGTGCAGACCTTCGAGCGCAAGCGGCTGCGCGAGATTGAGCTCGACGATCACCTTCTCCGCGAGAATCGCGAAGCTCGCCGAATTGCCGACTGAGGTCGTGGGGACGATGCCACCTGTTTCGGTGATCGCGGCGGCCTCGATAATCGCGAGGTCGAGCTTGCCGAGAAGGTTCGCACGCAGCATCTCGACGGTCTCGGAGAGGTGCTGGTCGACGAACATGACTTCGCCACGATTGATGGCCTTGCGCAACGTGGCGTCGACCTGGAACGGCAAGCGGCGCTCGAGCACGCCGGCTTCGGTCAGCATGCGGTCCACGTCGTGGCCGAGCGAGGCGCCCGTCATTAGCGTGATGCGCAGCGGCCCCTGCTCTTCGCGCGCGCGGCGCGCCAGTTCGATGGGCACGGCCTTCGTGTCGCCCGCGCGCGTGAAGCCGCTCGCGCCGACACGCATGCCGTTGCGCACGAGTTTCGCTGCCTCGGCAGCCGAAGTGATTTTTCCGCGCAACGCGGCACAACGAATACGGTCTTCGTACATCAAAGTCTCCACAAACTCTCGGAAATGCCAAATGCCCTTTTCAGGTCTCGCTTCGGCGGCATTGCATCAGGGCTTTTGCAATACAGTTTTGCAGCCACAATGCACAAAGCCGCGAGGCCTCATACGAAGGCGCCGCGGCAAGGAATTCAAGCTTGCGCCTCGCTCATTCATCGCGGGCGTTCACTCGATCTCAGCTACCGAAATACAGGTTGCAAAAGCTGACCGGACCGACACATTCGTCTTTCTTCGCCGGCTTTGCGATCTGATTGGCGGGGGCCTGCACAGCCGGCTGGGCTGCGCTTTGCGCGACCTGCTGAGGGACGCTCGCTGCCGGTGCTTCGTTCTGTGCATAAGCAGCGGCGGCGGCAAACAGCGAACATGCAACAACAGCGATCTTCAGGGACTTCATCTCACTCTCCAGTGCTAACGGGTACTGCGAAGCAGTGATGTGACTATATGACCGGGACCCTTAATGATTAAGAAGGCTGGTTGGAACGCATATTTCCAGACTGTGACAAGATCGCGCCCGCAGGCCCGCCGGGGCGACTGCTTCAAGATGCTCCCGCGCGCAACGACCGACGGCAGCGCGCCTGACGCGCAAGCGCGCCAAGCGGTGCATCGCGGTCGATGAGCGCGCTGCGGATGAAATGCAGATGGCTCAGGAGCCGCTGCACGTCGTGCCTGCGCTCACGGTCATGGTGAACGCCGGGAAGCGCTTCCTGAGCGATCCAGGTGGCCGCCCGCACCGATGAAAGCGCACGCTCCAGTTGCACCGCGCCGGGATCCTCGAAAAGATGCGCGATATCGTCCAGCACCTGATCGAGACTCGCCGACCATCTGCGATCGGCAATGCCGAGCCACGTGGCGGCCTGTGCCTCGTGACGCAAGTCGATCACGGCGTGCCCCACTTCGAGCGTGATCAGCATCCAGCGCAGCGCGCGCCGGTGAGCCTGCTCGCGGCCGTTGAGCAGCAGCCTCAACTGGTGCATCAGATCGTGCGTACCCGACTGGAACTGCTGGCCGAGGCCTTGCAGTTCGCCGCGGCAAGCGAGCTCGACCTGAGCGCGCAACGCCACGCGCATGCGCTCGACGAGCCAGTTCATGTGCGGTGGAAAGACAACGGCGAACCCGAGCGCGGCCACGATCATCGCCGCAACCACGGCGACGCCGTTGTTGATCAGCAGATCCGGCGTGTAGACGATCACGTTGTCGGGTCCCGCGAGCAGACAGAGAAACACCGAGAATCCGACCCCGAAGCCGGCGATGCGTGGCCGCGTTGCGAAGAACGCACCCAGCGCGAGCGCCGGCGCGAGCGCGGCGCAGAGCAATGGGAAGCCGTCGACGCCCGGATACACGTAGCACGTGAGCAGATAGCCGACGACGGCCGCGCAGCCCGCGCCCGCGGCCATCTGAAAGGCCATGCGCGTGGCACGCGGCGCCGATGAGGTAAGCGCGCAGGTCAGCGCGGCGGCGACCATCGCGAGACCGCCGCTGGGCCAGTCGGTCTCCACCCAGAACCAGCCCAGCGCCGCCACTACCACGGCCGTGCGCATGAAAGTGAACCCCACCACATACCAGCTCGTGCGCGGCACATAGCGCGTAATGCGCGGCTCGGGTGGCAAACCCGCCTGCGTGAGCGACGCCCACGTACTGCTGTAGCGCGCGATCTCGGCCGTGAAGCGGTAGATCAGCTCCGCGGACGTGTCGAAGTCCTGCAGCGCATCGGGCGCGGCCGACTCGACTGGCCGGCGCGTCTCGCGCACATGGCGCGGCAGTGTGTGCTTGAACGACTCCAGGTCTTGCGCGATACGCAGTGCATACGCACGATCGGCTTCCCCCTGGCGAGGGCGTTGCGCGAGCAGCGCTGCAAGCTCGCTGAAATACGGTGCAAGCGGTGCGATGGCTTCGTCGCTCCGGCGCAGACGCTTTTTCAACTGACGCAGCGCGTGCAGGCGCGCGCATACGTCCATGAACTCGCCGTTCAGGCGCGCGAGCAACTGGCTGCGCGAGCGCATGGTCGGATCTTCGAAAAATGAGAAAGCACGCGTGGCCTCGAAGCCAACGATCTCATCCACGAGTTTCGCGAATCGCCCTTCGAATACGCCTCTTTCGAGACCGCCGGACAACACGAGCGCGGCGAACGCAGTAAAATCCAGATAGCGAGTGCGCAAGGTGCGTTCGAGCACCGAGCCCGACTGCCGGGGCACGATAACGGCGCTGACCACCCCGGAGCACAGAATCCCCACGGCGACTTCGGCCCCGCGCCCGAGCGCGGCGAGAAAGAGTCCGTTTGGCTGCGTCACGAGTGGAATGCCGATCAGCGCAGCGGTATAGCCTGCCAGCACGAAAGCGTACCAACGAAAATGCCGATTTCGCATGGCGGCCGCGGTACATGCAGCCACCCACCCCGTCATCCCGAGAATGTAAAGCTCGGGCTGCTGGGTGAACACGGCTCCCAGCACGACCGCCGCAACCATACCCACTGCGGTACCCACGATGCGGTAAACGCTCTTCGCGAACACCATGCCGGAAAGCGGCTGCATCAACACGAACACTGTCGTCATCGCAATGCGCGGCTGAGGCAGATCGAGCAGCATCGAAATGCCCATTGCGAGCAATCCCGCAGCAACCGTTTTCAGCAGATGCAGCCAGATCGCGCCATCGCTACCCTGCCAGTCTCTCAGGCCTCGCCGCGCGGCTCGCCATATGATTTCGCCGCGACGACGCGGGTCGATCGCTCGATGTATCGCTGGCTGGCGGTTCATTTAAAACGCACTACGCTTGGATTGTTACGAAGAATGCCGCTGCAAATGCAGTGGCTGAGCAACGAAGTTGCATGGGATCCGGAGTACGCGTTAATGCGCCAACTCTGGTCGACTGCTCTGCATGGGACCAGAGTAAGCGCTGAAGCGCCAACTCTGGTCGACAGCCGCCGATTGTAGGAGTGTCAGTTGAGCGAATTAACGGGACGGGCAGGGAACGTCCGTTCCAGATCACTCAACAATGTCGAGGTCCGCCGGGCGGACAATATTGTTTTCGTGCTGAACAAGAAGTTCTTAAAGAAGGTCTGATGGATACGCTACAAAATATGCGGGTGTTTATCCGCGTTGTCGAAGCCGGCAGCTTCACCGCCGCGGCCCAGTCGCTCGATTCGACCACGGGCGCGATGTCGCGCGCGGTCTCCGAACTGGAAGCGCACCTGCGCACGCGCCTGTTGAATCGCTCGACACGCCGACTCGCACTCACTCCCGCCGGCGAACGTTATCTGAAACGCTGCTCGCAGATTCTCGCGGACGTCGACAGCGCCGAAGAAGAAGCCAGTTGTGCCCACGAGCGCCCTGCGGGGGCGTTGCGTATGCACAGTTTCGCGAGCATCGGGCAACAGTACGTACTGCCCGCGATCTCGCGCTATCGTGCTTTGCATCCCGAAGTAACGGTCGAACTCACGCTCTCGCAGCGCATGCCCGATCTGTTCGAGGGCAGCAGTGACGTCTCGGTGGTGACCGCAGCTTCGCTGCCGAACTCCGATCTCGTCTCGCACCAACTGGGTTCGTCGTGCAGCATCCTGTGCGCGTCGCCCGCGTATGTGCATACGCACGGCGCGCCGCGCGCGCCGGCGGATCTCGCGCATCACGACTGCCTGATCCTCAAGACGCCAACTGCGCCCGCACATGAATGGGTGCTCGAAGGCCCCGAAGGCAGCATCGAGATGCAAGTGGACGGGCCGGTTCAGGTGAACATCGCTGAGTCGCTTGCGGTGGCGATTCGTGAAGGAATGGGTATTGGCATGCTGCCGGTGTATGCGGCAATAGAGGGTCTGCGCAACGGCTCGCTTGTGCGCGTGCTGCCTCAGCACATCCTGCAGAAAAACCACGTGTACGCGCTGTATCCGTCGCGCAAGTTCGTGGATGCGAAAACGAAGACCTGGGTGGAATTCTTGCGTGCACATCTTCCACAGGTGATCGCTCGCGATATGGCGTTGCTCGAAGAGCTCACGCAGGAACAGCTTGTGGACAGCGCTGCGATTTCAACGCCCGATGCCCTCGCAGCCAGTCAGAAAGGCTAAAAACTGCGGATTGAACCTGAACTGCGGTCCTTGGATGCGGAATGTAAAACAGCCGTTCGTGTGACGGCTGTTTTTGTATGCGCAGGTTGAATGGCTGCAGTGCTGGTATCGATGTCCCGCGATACCGGCGATCATTGAGGATTTCCGGCGCCCAAAAACGCCAGAACCCCGGTGCTCTTTCGGAGCGACCGGGGTTCTGGACATACTGCATAGGGAGCCTGACGATTACCTACTTTCACACGGGCAATCCGCACTATCATCGGCGTGGAGCTGTTTC
>NZ_JAKLJA010000040.1 GCF_022213065.1 Paraburkholderia tagetis | reverse complement strand
CTTAACGCCATGATCCACAATTCAACTCCCTGGAACACCCGCGACGCTTGACTTCCAATACGGTTGCTTTTCTTTGCCGCTGCAAAGAAAAGTAGGTGCCGCCCCGCACAGGGGCAACGCTAGCAGACCGACAAGAAAACAAGAAAACAAGAAACGCGAAAAACCGCAAAGCCCTTCCCCATATCGATAGCAGAATTGCTTCGTTGGCCCCCGCGAGCGGCCTGATTACACTCCGATCCATCTTGTCATGACAAGTGGATCATGCCCAACACGAATCTCGTCGCGCTCGCACCGCAGCCGCTCTACGCGCGCATCAAGAACACCCTCCGCTCGCGCATTCTCGACGGCACCTACGCGCCGCACAGCCAGATGCCCTCCGAATACGCGCTGTGCGCGATGTTCGACGTGAGCCGCATTACCGTGCGCCAGGCGCTCGGCGATCTGCAGAACGAGGGGCTCGTCTTTCGCCTGCACGGCAAGGGCACATTCGTTTCGAAGCCCAAAGCATTTCAGAACGTGACCTCGCTGCAGGGTTTCGCGGAAGCCATGTCGTCGATGGGGCACGAGATCGTCAACCAGCTACGGGCCTTTCGCATCGTCGAGGCCAGCGGCCACGTCGCGCAAAAGCTCGACCTTCCCGAAGGCGCGCGCGTGGCCGAAATCCACCGCGTACGCGTGCTCGATCGCGAGCCCGTCTCGTTCGAGCTGACCTGGGTGCCGGAGCCGCTCGGCAAGCGTCTGGCCGGCGCCGATCTCGCCACGCGCGACATCTTCCTGATCCTCGAGAACGACTGCGGCGTACCGCTCGGCCACGCCGACGTGTCGATCGACGCGATGCTCGCCAACGACGAGATCGCTCGCGCGCTGCGCGTACAGGAAGGCAGCCCGGTGCTGCGCATCGAGCGCACCACGCACGATGCGCAAGGCACGCCAATCGACTACGAATACCTCTACTTTCGCGGCGACGCGTTCCAGTACCGCCTGCGCGTCGATCGCCAGAAAGCCGCTGCATAAACCAAGATTTATCGACGAATATTTATCGACGACAATTCCGTGAGGACAACGCAATGAACACCGAGATACTCGAATACGACATCGTCGTAGTGGGCGGCGGCACCGCGGGGCCCATGGCCGCGATCAAGGCGAAGGAGCGCAATCCCGCGCTGAAGGTGCTGCTGCTCGAAAAGGCCCACGTCAAGCGCAGCGGCGCGATATCGATGGGCATGGACGGCCTGAACAACGCCGTGATTCCCGGGCACGCCACGCCCGAGCAATACACGCGCGAAATCACCATCGCGAACGATGGCATCGTCGATCAGGAAGCCGTCTACGCCTACGCACAACACAGCTTCACGACCATCGAGCAGCTCGACCGCTGGGGCGTGAAATTCGAAAAGGACGGCAACGGCGACTACGCGGTGAAGAAGGTCCATCACATGGGCGCCTACGTGCTGCCCATGCCCGAAGGCCACGACATCAAGAAAGTGCTCTACCGCCAGCTCAAGCGCGCGCGCATCGACATCACCAACCGCATCGTGACCACGCGCGTCCTGACCGATGCGCAGGGCGCCGCGTGCGGCGTGATGGGCTTCGACTGCCGCACCGCGCAATGCGTGGTGGTGCGCGCCAAGGCCGTGATTCTTTGCTGCGGCGCAGCCGGGCGCCTCGGCCTGCCCGCCTCCGGCTACCTGATGGGCACCTACGAGAATCCCACCAACGCGGGCGACGGCTACGCGATGGCGTATCACGCGGGCGCCGCGCTCACCAATCTGGAGTGCTTCCAGATCAACCCGCTGATCAAGGACTATAACGGCCCGGCTTGCGCTTACGTGACTGGCCCGCTCGGCGGTTTCACCGCGAATGGCAAGGGCGAACGCTTCATCGAATGCGATTACTGGAGCGGCCAGATGATGTGGGAGTTCTACCAGGAACTGCAAAGCGGCAACGGCCCCGTGTTCCTGAAACTCGACCACCTGGCCGAGGAAACCATCCAGACCATCGAGCAGATTCTGCACACCAACGAACGCCCGAGCCGTGGACGCTTCCATGCGGGACGCGGCACCGACTACCGCACGCAGATGGTTGAAATGCACATTTCCGAAATCGGCTTTTGCAGCGGGCACAGCGCGTCGGGCGTATATGTCGATGCGCGCGCGCGAACCACGGTGCGCGGCCTCTACGCCGCGGGCGACATGGCGGCCGTGCCGCACAACTATATGCTCGGCGCGTTCACCTATGGCTGGTTCGCGGGCCACGACGCCGCGGACTATGTGGCGGGCCGCGAGCATGCGCCGCTCGATCACGCGCAGATCGACGCCGAGCGCGCGCGCATTTACGCCCCGCTCGAACGCGAACACGGCCTCGCGCCCGCGCAGGTCGAATACAAGCTGCGGCGCATGGTGAACGATTATCTCCAGCCGCCCAAGGTCACGCGCAAGATGGAGATCGGCTTGCAGCGCTTCGACGAAATCGCCGAGGACATCGGCGCGATCGAGGCCCATAACCCGCACGAACTCATGCGCGCGGCGGAAGTGCGCGCGATTCGCGATTGCGCGGAAATGGCCGCGCGCGCGTCGCTCTTTCGCACCGAAAGCCGCTGGGGACTCTACCACCACCGCGTCGACTACCCGCAGCGCGACGACGCCAACTGGTTCAGCCACACGGACCTGCGCAAGGACGCCAGCGGCCGCATGACCTGCGAGAAACGCGCCGTCGCGCCTTATGTCGTGCCCGTCGATGCGACCGATCTTGGCGCCTATGACCGCATGCGCATCCGGCGCGAGCACGAAGCCGAACCGGCCGAAGCGCTTTGAGCCTGTCGGTGAGACTATCCGTGAGCACATCCGTGAGCCCATCCCTGAGCGAGAAAAACATCATGCCTTACACGCCCCACGATATCTTTCAGCGCAGCAGCGCACCCGTCACCATCGACGAGGCACGCTGCATTGCCGACAAAGGCTGCACGGTGTGCGTCGACGTCTGCCCGCTGGACCTGCTGGCGATCGACGTGACGACGGGCAAGGCATATATGCAATTCGATGAATGCTGGTATTGCATGCCCTGCGAGCGCGACTGCCCCACGGGCGCGGTGAAAGTCGGGATTCCGTATCTGCTGCGTTAGCGGCACGACCTCACCCGGCACACCGTCGCACATCAATCAATTCGGATTCCATATCGAGACATCGCCATGACCGACTCCATTCAATTGAACTCAGCACCGCCCGAGGCGGCCAGTGCGCTCATGCGTCTCGCCGCCTCCGACGCCACCGTGCGCCGCATCGCCGTGCTGGATCTCGCCGATCTCGAAGACGCCACGCTCGTTCCCCCACTCGTTGCGGCACTGCGCGACGACCCTTCACCCGAAGTTCGCCGCGAAGCGGCGTTAGTGCTCTCGTCGTGGGAACAGGAAGACGTGGTGGAAGCCCTGTGCGCCGCGTTGCTCGACGCCGATGCAGGCGTGCGCGAAGCCGCCCAGCAAGCGCTCGCCGAACTCAAGGAGCCAGGCTCGGCACGCGTGCTGCGGCGCTGGGCGGCGCGGCCCGAGTCGTTCGCGCGGCGCGCGGCGTTGCGCGGCCTGCGCGAATTGCGCGACGCGGCGGCCTTCGAACCCGCGCTGGCCGCACTGGCCGACGCCGATGCCGAGGTACGCCTCGAAGCCGTGGCGGTGCTCGGCTGGCTCAAGGACGTGCGCGCCGTGGCGCCGCTGGCGGCGCTCGCCACCGCCGACGCGCATGGCGCGGTGCGGCGTGCCGCAGCGGGCGCGCTCGGCTTCGCGACTGTGGACGAGATGAACGAAACGCATGCGGGCGCAGCGCTGCTGCACGCACTCGCCGACGCCGACTGGCAGGTGCGCGAGGAAGCCGCGACCACGCTGGGTAAACTGCGCACGCCCACGGCCCGCGACGCGCTCATCCACGCGCTTGCCGATGATTACTGGCAGGTGCGCTTACGCGCGGCGCGCGCGCTCGGGCGCCTTGGCGACGCGCACGCCGCGACCGCTGTGAGCGCGCTGCTCGCGCATCCGATCAGCAACCTGCGCAAGGAGGCGGCGCTCGCGCTGGGCGAGCTGCCGTCGGCGGCGAGCCTCGCCCCATTGCGAGCGGCGTTGGACGACCGCGATCCGGAGGTGCGCAAGGCCGTGCGCATCGCCTTGCAGCAACTCGCGCAACGACTCGACGGTCGGCTTGACGGTCGGCTCGCCGTCTGGCTCGAAGGCGGCGCGCCATGAACGTGCCCGTCGAAATGCGCACCGAGGCGGGCGCGCTCATCCTCGTATGGCCGGACGGCCTGAGTCAGCGTCTCCCGCTCGCGAGCCTGCGGCGTGCGTGCCCCTGCGCAGGCTGTCGCCGCGCGCGCATGAATGGAAACATAAGCGGGGATATGAGCGACTGCTCCGGCGACATCGCGCATGAAAACCTCGCGCTGACCGGCATTGTCCCGATGGGTTACGGCGTGCAACTCGCCTTCAGCGACGGCCACGACCGGGGCATTTTCCCGTGGGCATGGCTCGAACGCTTCGCCGCGACGGCCGTATAAAGCCAACCGCGGCCAACCGCGCCTTTACAGCGCCTTTATAGCGCCTCCTGGCACAACGACATCATGCGTTGAACCATGGTCGATGCCTCGTTGAGCTCCATTTCGTTCGTAAAAAGCACCGAGACGCTGGAGAGCCGCACGGCAATGCCCGCGCCCAGCAAATCGCGGCTGGCGATCTTGAGCGCTAGCTGGCCGAGGCGGATGCGATCGAGCCAATGCATCGTCAAGCCGCCCTTTTGCAGCCATTCGCGGCAGCAGGAGACGACGTGATCGACGCGCCATTCCTGCGTCAACGCGTAAGACGACGCGGCAATGGCAACAAGGTAGCAAAGCAGGTCCGGTCGGGCGCTGCTCGCTTCGACGAATTCCGTTTTCACTGGCTTACTGTCCCTGTTTCCAGACATAGGTCCGTAGCGTTCATAGCTATGGCCGGACGTGGCAAATGCAAGCATTCTGCATCGAAATGGCTCGTCCCGGCAACGCGCGCGCAATCCGGCGCCCTTGCAAAGCGCCGCATCAATTCAATGCAATAAAAAAAATACGTTGCATGCGCAATGAATTAAATCCGATTAATGAGCGCGGAAAATACCCGCAAGCTCGACGAAAGCTGTTTGCCTGGCGGCGCGACGGCACCGGCACGCTAATTGCTCTCTCGCCCGCAGCGCAGATCGATTGAATTGAAAACGAGAACCCAGCCGACGATTAAAACAAACGACACGGATTTCCAGAAATATGAACCGTTGCGCCGAATTCAACGCGCAACGCGCACCACGCAAGCACCACGCAACACTCGACATCGCACACAGCAAACCTCGACCTTCGACGCTGTTCAGACTCGTTGCACCAGGAATTTTTCTCATGAACAAAAATAAACAGCACAAGCAGCACAAACAGCGCCTCTGCGCCCTGTTGTCGACTGCGATTTTCGCCACCTCCGGCGCCGCACTCGCGCCTGCCGCGCAAGCGCAGCAATACACCACCGACTGGCTCGCCAACACCTACGGAACCCTTGCGGCCCACGCAGGCAATGGCGCGCGCTCGATGTGGGTCTCGCCCGACGGGGTCATCTACACGGCGTCGTTCTGGGACGAGAACGAGGGTGGCATGGCTATTTACCAGAACGGCAAAAGTCTCGGCTCGATCGGCCTGCATAACGAATTTCAGGGCGGCGCGATCACCGGTAACCTCACCTCGGTATTTGCGGCCATGCAGGCCGGCACCGCATACGGCAGCGGCACGGTCGGGCGCTATAACCGCGCGAGCGGCCAGCGCGACCTCACCATCAGCGTGAGCACATGGAACACGGTCAGCAAAGCCGACGCCATCACGGGCCTCGCCACGCAAAACGCGCTGCTCTACGCAAGCGACTTCTACGGCAACCGCGTGCGCATCTTCACGACCGATGGCGCATGGCAGCGCGACATCGCCATCGCAAGCCCGGGCGCACTCGCGCTCGATAGCACCGGCAACGTCTGGGTCGCGCAAATGAGCGCGGGAACGATTGCGGAATTCAGCCCCGCGGGCGCGCCATTGCAGACGATCCAGATGCCCGCGGGCTCGAAACCCTCCGCGCTTTACTTCGATGCGTCCACGGGACTGCTTATGGTGGGCGACCAAGGCCCCGACATGAATATCAAGCTCTACAGCCTTGCGGGCACGCCCGCGCTCACGGGCAGCTTTGGCGTGAAGGGCGGTTACCTGGACACCACCACCGGCGCCAAAGGCCAGGTGGGCGCCCAACGCTTCACGCGCATCACGGGCATTGGCAAGGACACGACCGGCAACCTCTACGTGCTCAACAATCCGTGGGGCGGCGCCTGGGACCTGGGCCGCAATGGCGGCACCGACATTCACGCTTACGATCCCAACGGCAATCTGCTCTGGAAGCTTCAGGCGCTGAATTTCGAAGGCGTGGCCGCACCCGATCCAGCCACCGACGCCTCACTGTTCCATAGCGGCACCGCTATCTTCACGGGCACAGCGGGCGGCACCTTCGTCGCCAATACGGTGGATCCGTTCACCTACCCGAGCGACCCGCGCCTGAACATGAACGATACGCAGCGCGACGAGCACTTCGGGCAGCTCGCTTCGGTGGGCGGCAACCGCATTCTCGTGGCGTCGGGCCAGAATCCCGCAATCTTCTACTTCTTCCACTTCAATCCCGCGAGCGGCTATATCGCGATTCCCGACGGCTCGCTGCCCGGCGCGCTGTTCAATACCACGTTCTCCGTGACGGGCGGCTTCTGCATCGACAGCAAAGGCGACGTGTGGGCCGGACTCGACCGCACGAACCACATCTATCACTATCCGCTCACCGGTTTCGACGGCAATGGCAAACCCTCATGGGGGCACGCCATCACCATCTCGACGCCCATGAGCGCGCGGCCGATCACGCGTATCGTCTATCAACCCGAAAGCGACACGATGATCCTCGCCCAAGGGCTGGCCGGAAGTTGGGACTGGACCGCCATGAATGGCCACATCGAGGTTTATCACGGTTGGGCGGCGGGCAATCGCACGCCGGGTCCGGTCATCAATCTCACCAGCGCCAATCCGAAATCGATCGCGGCGGCGGGCCATTATCTGTTTGTCGGCTACGTGCATACCGTGCCGAATATCGACGTGTTCGATCTCACGACGGGCCAGCAGGTCACCACGCTGATCAATGCGAATCCCGGCACGGTGGACGTGGGCAGCGACGTGGACTCGATGTATGGCCTGCGCGCGTATTTGACCTCGACCGGGCAGTACGTGATCACGAAGGACAATTACAACGGCAGCAGCGTGATCGTGCACCGCTGGACGCCTTGATCGGGTTCAGATCGACAGACGCTCGCGCAGTGCGGCCACCGCCGCTTCAGTCTCGCGCTGAAGCGTGCGCGTAAGCTCCGCTGCGGGCATCGCGCGCGCGAGCGCCGCCGCCTGTCCCGCCCATTGCGCGCCGTAGCCGAATTCGCCATGCGCCTTGGCGGCCGCATGGAGCGCCTTGCCCGCGTCGTAGGTCACCGGATAGGCGGGCACCGTGGGCTTGTCCGGCGCCTCGCCCAGTTCGGTGAAACGGTTCACGATGCTGCGCGCGACGCGCCCCGAGATCGCCGTCGTGAAGGTGGTCTGCCGCGCGGCCTCGCCTAGCAGTGTGCGCCGGTAGCCCTCGTCGATCGCGCTCTCCGGACACGCGACGAAAGCCGTGCCCAGTTGCGCGGCCTCGGCGCCCAGCGCGAGCGCCGCCGCAATCCCGGCGCCATCCATGATGCCGCCCGCAGCCACCACCGGCACATCGAATTCGCTTGCGAGCAGGCGCGTCAACGCAAACGTGCCGAGCAGCGGATCGCGGCCATCGGGATCGAACACACCGCGATGGCCGCCCGCCTCGATGCCCTGCGCGACCAGCACGTCCACGCCCGCTGCCACCGCCTGGGCCGCCTCGTCGACATTGGTCGCCGCTGAGAACAGCACGATGCCGGCCGCGTGCAGCGCGTCGATCGCCGCGCGCGATGGCAGCCCGAAATGAAAGCTCACCACCGCCGGGCGCTCTTCGATCAGCATCGCGAGCATCGCCGCGTCGTCCACGAAGCTCACGTAGATCTCCTTGAGCGCCTGCGGCGGCGTCGCGCCGAACTGCGCGAAACGCGGCGCGAGCCAGTCGGTCCAGTGCCGCTCGACTTCGGCGTCCGCGTGCGCGGGTCGATGGCAGAACACGTTGACGTTGAACGGCTTGCCGGTCAGCGCTTTAGTCTCGCGTATCGTCTTGCGCGCGGTCTCGACATTCATCGCGCCAATTCCGAGCGAGCCGAGCCCGCCTTCGTTCGACACCGCAGCGGCGAGCGCAGGCGTGGTGACGCCGGCCATCGGCGCCTGCACGATGGGCTTCGTGAGTTGCAGCCTGTCGAGCAGGCGCAGGCGCGCGGCGTTCCTCTTCGTGTTCATCGATTCACCTCGTCGGGTTGGAGGGTGCGTGGAGTTTCGCCATTTTATTGTGTCGTATGGAAACACGCAGCGCCGCTCCCTGTCACCACTAACCCGTGGCCGCGAACCGATCCATCAAACACAGTAGCCGACGCTCCTGGGTATACATAATGCCCGGTGTGGAACGGAGTTCGAGCACGCGCCCGTGCCAATAGCTCTGACCGAAAATCGCCATCGTTTTGTCCGCGTTCATCGCGAATTCCAGGTGAGCAATGGCGGCGTCGAGATTCTGGATTGTGTAGGGGCTGAGAGGTCGCAGCCCGGGTTCGGTTGTGATCTCTGTCTTCTCTGACTTTGCCCTCTCCCGGCTGGACTCCCCGCGTCCTGCCCGAGTGGTCTCATCACGCTCTACGCGATTGGTCTCCTCGCGTTCTGCCCGCTTGTGCCCCGCCAGGCTTGCGTGTTTGCGGTATTCAGTTTCGGGGATTGCACTCATGACGCGCGACGTGTTTCGTCATTCGACATGAAGCGGAAAATGTGCCGTGGGTTTTTCAAGTCCGGATGTGACGTTTGCATGGTGGTGTCCCCCATCGTCCGATCTGCGACGACTCCATCGTGCGCCGCCCGAGGCTCGCGCAATACCGGCCATGCGAGGGGAAAAACGCCTCCAGAAGGCGGCCCCAAATGGGTGCCCAAAGGAGTCCCCAAAGGAGTCCCCCGCTTCGGGGGGATCGCAACCCGACCGAATACGGGTACGATGAACCCGACTGGAGAAGCGCCGATGGACAACCTGTATTTCCGCCACGTACTGCTCGTGGAAGACGAAGGCTTGACGCGTATCGCGATGAAGAGCCTGATCCTGACATCGGAGCCGACGCTCGACATCGACGAGGCCGGCTCGTACACGGCCGCTGTCGAGCGGTTGCAGAACAAGGCTTACGACCTGGTTTTTCTGGACTACCAGATCGGCGGCAATCACACCGGACTGGACCTGCTGCGCTGGCTACAGGAAAACGAGCGCGCCGCGCATGTGGTGATGCTGTCCGCGCAGGACGACCGCGAGACCGTGCTGGACTGCATCAAGAATGGCGCCGGCGGCTTTATTTCGAAGGCCAGCGAAGAAGGCGGCGCGGTTTTCCGCGAAGCGCTACAGACGATTTTGAATGGGCGTGTTTATCTGCCCAACAGCGTACTCGGCAAAGGCGGCCATACTCCGCAGCCCACGGCCCCGAACAAGGGCATTCCGATCGACTCGTTAAACCTGCCGCCGCGTCTTGCGCAAACCTTGCGGTTTCTGTTGCAGGGCATGTCGAACAAGGCCATCGCTCGGAAGATGAATATCTCGGAGAATACCGCTAAGGAGTACATCAGTGATTTGCTGAGCCGCTTTAATGTGTCGCGGCGCACTTTTTTGATCGTTGAAATGGCGCGGCGTGGGGTTGAGATTCCTATTGTTGTGAATGGTGCTGCTTGAAGCAGCGTGGTTGAGTCGTGCTTCCTTCGTTTGGTAGTGGTCGCGTTTCCTTGTGTTCGTGTCGGTCTATTAGCGTTGCCCCTGTGCGGGGCGGCACCTACTTTTCTTTGCAGCCGCAAAGAAAAGTAGGCAAAAGAAAGCGGCTCAAACCGCTAGTGTGACGCCGTCCACCACTTGCCGTTAATCGAAGTGGTTCCGGGGCATCCGTCACCTCGCACCTTCAACGTTAGTGACAAAGGACTCATGCATCCCGCTGCTCGCTACGCGCGCAGCGGTAGGGTCTGCATGGGAAACCACGGGTTCTGCCTGGGCACTCAAAGGCGCACGCACTGCATCGATTCGTATGCATTCCTCTGGTTTTGGATGATGCCCCACGGCGCGCGTAGCGCCGCCGGAGGAATGAGCCCTTAGTCACTCTGTTATACGGCGCGTGGTGGCAGACGCTCCGGAACCGCTCCGATTAAAGGCAAGTGGTGGACGGCGTAACACTAGCGGTTTGAGCGGCTTTCTTTTGCCTACTTTTCTTTGCCGCTGCAAAGAAAAGTAGGTGCCGCCCCGCACAGGGGCAACACTAATAGACCGACACGAACACAAGGAAACGCGAAAAACGAAAACCCAATAGCACCACCGAACCCCTAACTACCCCCGCGAGCAGAGCCCTCAACCAACTCAATCATCCTCGCAATCAGCAAATCAGGCGCCAGCGGCTTGCTAAGCACGCAGCGCTCCGGCAACACACCTTGCGTACCCACCCCAGCTTCTCCGGTCACCACAAGGCACGGCACGGGCCGAGAAAAATACTCACCCAACAAACGCACCACATCATGCGCAGTCGACATTTCCGGTAACCGATAATCGCTCATCACCAGGTCCGGCACGCGCTCGATCGCCCGCAACAACTCATCGAGCTCGACCACCGAGCGCACCGAATCGAACAGCACACCCCATCGTGCAAGCAGCGCCTCCATCGACGCGCGCACCAGGCTGTCGTCCTCGACCAGCAACACATAAAGCCCCCGCAGCGACGACGCTGACGGCAACGACGCCGCATCGTCAGGCAATATCGCAGCGTCCTGAAGCGCAAACGGATCCGCCGCCGGAAGGCGCACCGAAAATCGCGATCCGCGTCCCTCAATCGACTTCAGTTCGAGACGATGTCCCTCGAGCAACGACACCACCGCATTCACAATCGACAAACCGAGTCCGAGCCCTTTCTCACGGTCCCGCTCCGGGTTGCCGATCTGCACAAATGGCTGGAAGATCGTATCCCAATGCTCCGGCGCGATGCCTATGCCGTTATCGATTACGTCAATCCGCACATAATTCGGCATCCGTACCAAACTCACGATTACCGCCGAGCGACCGGCTTTCGACGGATCCGAATACTTGATCCCATTCGAGACGAGGTTGCTCAGCACGCGGGGAATCCAGTCGGCGTCGGTGCGCACCCATGCGGGCTTTTGCTGCGTCTTTGCATAGCGCAGCGCGACGCCACGGCTCGCAGCAAACGGCGCGAGTTGCTCGATCGTCTCTTCCGTCACCCGGCTCAGGTCGACGCTCGTATAGTTCGGTTTGACATGCCCCGATTCGAGCTTCGACAGGTCGAGCACCGCATTGAAGAGACGCGCCGTCAACCCCGAAGCCTTGCGCGCCTCGCCGATCAGCCGGCCCGAGGCTTCGACGTCGCGCGCATTGAGCGCTTCGTCGGCGGCGGCAAGAAAGAGGTTTAGCGCATGCATGGGCTGCCGCAGGTCATGCGCCGCTGCCGCGAGAAAGCGCGACTTCGCCCGGCTCGCCTGCTCGGCGGCTTCGCGCTGCTGCTCGCGCAAGGCGATCAGTGCGTCCGACTTGGCCTGCTGGTCGCGCCGTGCGCGTTCGAGGTCGTGGTGCTTTTGCGCGAGTTCGGCGTTGGCGCCTTGCAGCGCATCGTTGCTATGGGCAAGCGCCTGGACCGCGACGTAGCGGTCGCGCACATGCCGCTCGGCATTCACGTTGACGCTATGCCCCAGAACGGCGACGTTCAGCAGATAGAACATGCCCGCCGCAAAGTTGTCCGGCTCGAGCGCCTGAGTGGCCAGTTGCGCCATTACGATCAGGGCGATCACGCACGCGGTCAGCATCAGCGTTGCCTTGGCCCGCAAGCGAAGAAAGCCGAACTGATAGAAAAGAATCAAATAAAAGCCAACAAAAAAATGCGTGAAATTGAACGGCCGTGGCGCCAGGAACGTTTGCATCAGCAGGCACAGGCACATGAACGCCAGCCCGGCCAGCAGGATCCAGTGTGCAACCTTGTCGCGATGAAATGCGAGCCTGAAGGCCAGCGCGATACCGACGGTCGCGACAAGCGCACCTGCGCAACGGAATGCGAATACCTCTGGAAAATACGGTCGGAACACCGCACTGGTTCGCGCAAGACTGATTTCCCAATAGCCGAAACACACCCAGATCAGCGTTCCGAGCACGAGCGCCGCACGGCGGAAGTCGGCGAAACGCCGGCCATAGTCTTCCGTGAATTCCTGTTCGACGCGCGGATCCTCGAATCTGGCTGGCCAGCAAAGCATGTCGACCAGCCACGCTCGAATCGCGCCCGGCGCGGCAGAGCGTTTAAGGAATTTCGATTCCGTCGCCGACTGAAACCTGAATATGTTCATCGCCACTCGCCGGTATTCTGGTCAATTCAGGAACGTGTACTGAATACCTTCATTCCCGCACAGTAGCCCAGTTCGCGATAGGCTTCCCACTGGCTGTCGTTGAAGAACTGGTTCACCGTGGTCTGCTGGGGAAAATCAGCGTTGTTTTCCGCGTAGGTGCTGACGTCGGTGGGCGGGCCGATGCCCACACTGGGTTTGATGTACAGCATCCAGCTCGGGCGCTCGGGCTGGTTGGAGTAGGTGATACAGGCAAGCGCTGCGCCACGCAAACCATCGCGCTTCAGTTCGGGAAACGCACCAATGGCTTCCGGATCGAGCAATGGCTTGATCCACTCCGGCACGCCCGGCGCTTTTGGGCCACGGTCAAAGGCGCCCCATTCCGCTTGGTGTGGCCGATGGTGCTCGCGCACGGCGCGCGGATCGAGCCAGGTGATCGTCGCGCAGAAGTCGTAGCGCACCTGCCTCGTCAGCAGTGCGAGCGATTCACAGCGGTAATCGGGGTCCGCGGCCGCGTCGATCGCCACGATAAGCGGGAGTCTGCGGCGTATCAGTTCGTAAATACCGGTGTTGTCGAAGTGCCCGCCATCGCTCAGATACCACATCCGCGCGGAAGGTCCCTCGAAATAGGCGCGCCATTCGTCCAGCAGCCTGGCTTGCAGGGTGAAGACCGCCGAGGGCAGCGACTTGATCCGGCGCCACAGTGGCGGCGGATAGCGCCCCGGCCGGTCGCCCGCTGCAATGCCGCTGTTCCACCAGTAACCGATGCGGAAATTCAGCAGGCCGAGCAGCAGCGACTCCGCGAGCTTCGTGTTGCGGCCGAGGCCAGTTGTTGCGGCGGCGCCCGAGATCGCCATCCATTGGCCCAGGCTGAGCCGCTCGACGCTGACCGGCGCGCCATCGGATCGCGCGAATGCGTTGAACTCGTTCGGATTGGGGCCCACGCGCACGGCGGTAATGGGCGCGGCGCGCGCGGGAGTCTTCTTCGCATCGCGCGCGCCCCAGAGCGCATGAAAACGCCTGCCCGCGCTGATGCCGGCGGGCCCGACGCACATTGGCATGCCCTTGTCGTCGCGCAGTTGATTGCCGGAGAGCGGATCCACCGTGTTGTTCAGGCAGGTGCAGACCAGATGCAACGGTCCGCCATGGCTTTCGGGGTGATATTCGTCGAACAGGACATCGTCGCCCAGGTCGCTCACGCCAACCGGCACGGGCTTGCTAGCGCCAGGCGGATTCACGCGAGCATCATTGGAGGCACCCAGATAAGTCCGCACCAGTTTCTGCGCGTAGCTGTGCTGCAGCGAGGACAGGTTCAGAAAGAACAGCACCCGGCCCTTCACGGCCGAAATGAGCAATGCGGCCACCACGCAAAAACGCGCGGTGCTCGAATCGAGGCTGAAGACCAGATAAACCAGCAGATCGAGAAACAGGAACAGCACGATTGCCAATGCGAATGCGAGAAGCGCAAGCAGCAATTCCTGGATGAAGCCACCCACGAAGGTCTTTCCCGCTTCTGGCGCGGGCGGTGCGTCCGTTCTCGCCTGGCGCTTCAACATGCTTGCCACGATCCCCCTTAGCACTACCAGGGCAGGCGCGATGCCGGCCATGGACCAGGTCATCGCGCGAAACCCTTGCGCGGGAAGATATTGCGCAAGCGTATCGACTGCCACGAACAGCGCACTCGCGACAAAACCGAACAGCGCCGCGCCGAGCAATCGCGTCAGCCGGTTGCGTATGACGATCGTTCCGCCCTCGGGCCGCGCCGTGCCGGGATTGAGCGGCGGCGCACTCGTTCCGGGCAGCGTGGGGTTCGCGACGAACAGCCCTGCCGCTTGCTGCTCGAACCACGCGAGCAGCAGCACACCGAGCGCGCCGGCGCTCCAGAGCTGAATGTCGGGCAGCGTCAGTCCATGGATCGCGCACCCGAGCATCACGAGCCACAAGACGAAAGGCATCCACGCGCGCCAGTCGCCATTCACGCGCTGCCGCATGGTGAGCCAGTAGCCGATGGCAGGCGGCAGCACGCCGATCACGAGGAGCCAGAGCGGCAGCCACCACCAGGCCGACAACGTCACGCCGTACCATTGCGGTGGCGCCGTCTCGCACACCAGCGAAAGGAAGCGGAACCTGGAACAGTCGAGCACGAACCAGTGCAACGCGCCCAGCACGCCAAACAGCAGCGCGCCGATCCATACATGCACCGCCGCGAGATTGCGCATGATGACCGCGATATCGAACAACGTGTCTTGACGCCCGCCGCCCGCGAGATATTGAGCGTTATAACGCAGCCATTGGATGGTCGACGAGCCCAGATTCGTGAGCGTCCTTTCAACGCGCTCCACCGGCACCTGGCGTTCCTGCACCGGCATCTGCGTAAACAGCTTGCCGAGAAATGACGCGATATAGCCGCCGCCCGATACCGAGGACATGAAGTCGATCTCGCGCAGGCGCTGCGTTTTCGCGAGCGCCTGAAGCACGCCGAGACAGAAGGTGGCGCTGCGCACGCCGCCGCCCGACAAGGCGAGACCGACCGTGTCCTCCGGCAGTCGTGTGGGATCCGCGCCAGCGGGATCATCCCATTCAGGCCGGGACGAGCCACGGCGCTCGCGCACCTTGCTCGCCTCGATGCCCTCCAAGGCGCGCGGATAGCTCTCCGAGTCGGCCAGCAGCACGTCGGCGGCCTTTTCGCTGATCATGAAGGTAGGCGTCACGATGAAATAACCGGGGATGTTCGGAAAGACCGATGTGTCGACGACGCGCAGCCCCTCCACACCATGCACGCGAAAATTGCTGTCCACGACGGCATATTGGTCCTGCAATTTGCCTGGATCGGCGCGCCACGGATCGTGGCCGATCCGGCACGTGCCGCATGCATGATGCCCCCACGCTTCGTCCTTGATCCACTGGCGCAACGTTGGCGAGCAGTCGGGTTTGTCCGGGCCGGGCTGAACCTCGCAAGTGAACGCCGAAACGCGGCGATTGATCTCGCGCGTGCGCTTGATCGCGTCGCACAGCGCATCCAGGTCGCTGTCGCAGTCCTGCACGCCCTCGCTCGTGTCGTCGAACGAGTGAAAATTGATCTCCGGCGTTTCGAATGGATTGGCGCTACGCAGGCGAACCGTACCGTTGTTGTTATTGGTGTACGCCTTGAGAATCACCCAGCTCCATAAATTGCGGGTCCTTTCGCTCGACGCCATGCTCCGGCACAGCAACTGCCGCGAGTAATTCCAGTAATAGCCGCGAAACGCCGCCGGCAAACCAAAGATGAACAGGTCCGGGTCGCTGTGCTCACAGGCGCCGCGCGCGGACGACATCATCATGGCGAGCGCGCCGCCGTTGGTCGAATAAAGGCCGCTCTGGTCGGTGAGCCACTGGCGCAGCATGGGGTCCGTGGCGTCGCCCGGATCGAAGCTCACGCCATCGAGCGTGGAAAACGGCTCGCGCGCCTCGTTGATCACGCTAACTTCGTAGCGGTCCTGAAGATTGCAGCCGACGCCCGGAAGATGCACGACCGGGGCAACAGCGTTTCCGTCGCGGCCGCATGGACCTTTGACCACGCCGTTCAAATGCGCCGCGTCGCCAATACCGCTCAGCATCAGCAGTTGCGGCGTGTTGAACGCGCCGCCGCAGACAATCACTTCCCGCCGTGCGAACACTTGCTGCGTGACAGGCTCGCTCCCGTTGCCGCCATGCATTGGACTGGCCGCGTACAGATACGGGCCGATGCGGACCTCCACGCCAATCGCACGCGGTATGCCGTTGGCGCCCTTGTCGAACACGATTCGCGTTGCATGCGCCGGGTTCAGAATCTTGAGCCGGTCCGGGAATTCGGCTCTCACCTTTAGCAGATGGTCGCGCAGACCGCAGCGGCGCTTGCCGTCGGTGCCGATCGAGATCAGCGAAACATGGGCACGACTCTGAATATCCGGCGAGCGGACATTGGGGTCGAGAAACTGCAGGATCTGCAGCCGGGCGAGCGCGCGGCCAAACATCGTGGCCGCGTTGCGATCCGCCAGCGAGGCGAACAGCACGTCCTTGAGCACGCCGAGAAAGCTGCGGTCGCCACGGGCGATGCCTGCGATCACGAGCGGGTCGATGAAGCTCGTTTTCTGCCAGCCCGCGGAACCATGACCGCCGGGATCGAGCTGGCCGCGCGGATCGATCACGCGCGCCGACCATTCCAGAAACTGAAATAGACACCCCAGCGTTTTACCCGCGAAGGTCCGGTAAACCGCGTAATAAAGGCAGTTCTCGATTTTGGCGAAATAGCCCTGCATATTCTGCGAACGCCACGAATCGTCGCCAGTGAATTCGGCAATGCGATCCCAATCGGCATCGTTCGGGCGAACGATGATCATGGCGTGATGCGACGTGCAGCCACCAAGGGCCGCCGCACGCGGATAGAAAATGCCGCCCTGCCGCTGTCCCTGCGCCTGCCCTGGCGTAGTCGCGGAAGGGTCCTTCGCCTCGTTATATTTCGAATCGACTTTCTGGCGCGCAGTACTCGTGTAGTGGCGCACTGAGAATTCCCAGCTCATTTCCGGGTCCTCGGTCGCGCGAGCATGAAAGGCGGGCACTGCGTACACCTGGCGCATCTGCTGCTGGGCGACATCGGGCGCGCCCTGCGTCATGGGCTGGGCCTGCGCATCGGGCTGTGCGACGGCGGGGTCGTTGCCGGCCTCGATCAGCAGCACGCTGCGCCCGCTCGAGGCAAGCCGCGCGGCGAGCGGGCCGCCGCCCGCGCCCGATCCCACGATCACATAGTCGAAGGGCGTGGTGTGCGGATCCCGGGCTTTCGACAGCGGGTCATCGGGGTTCATCGCGACTCCGGCGGACGAAGTTGACGACTCAGAGCGTTTCTAGAAAGGCCTTCAGTTGCCGCTTTTCATCATCGGTCAGCGCCTGCCCGAACCAGTGCCCGCGGTCCAGCACGAAGTCGGGACACTTGCTCGCCTTGAGCAGCGCAGGACCGACCTCGCGCTGGAATTCGTCGAGCGCCTTGAAGCTGTGATCCTCCGGGTCGTCGTCGCGTTGCATCAGCAGCACCCCGCGCGTGAGGCCGGCGACCGCGTTGAGAAGATCCACCGTGGGCGCGTCCGGGTTGATGTTCATGATGAGATTCACCGGCGTACCGCGCGGAATAGGACCGATGTTGATGCCGATAAGGCGCCCGTCGAGGAAAGCCTTCGCCGTGCCGCCGATGACGAAGAACACCACGGCGCTCAATACGAAGAACACGCGCGCTGCGAACCGCCAATTGGGAAAGCGAAAGAACCCGACCGCAAACACCAGCGGGACAAGGGGAATCAACCACAGCCACGCAAAGATCGTGTCCACGCCCGACACGCGCAACAAGGCCGCCAGCACCGCCGCGAGCAAGGCGAGCAGACCGCCGGCAAGACGCGCTTGCCCCACGAAAATCAGCACGATGGCGATCACGCCCAGCAACAGCCACACATAGAGGAACAGAAAGGCGGCCCAGCGTTCGCCCAGGACGCCGGTGACGAGCGGCTTGATATATCGCGGCGCGAAATCGATCCACGAATCCTTCGTTGTTCTATAGATAAAGCCGGTGTCCCTGAAGCCCGGTTGATCGGCCACGCCCGCCGCCGCGAACGACCGGCGGAAATCGCCGCGCAGCGCACTGCACTCCATGCTCTGATCGGCTGGGTGGTCGCGGCAGAACGCTTCCTTCTGTGCGGGATAAACGTTCACGAGCCGCGCAGCGCCATGCGCGGACGTGTCGGTGACGGCACGCTTGCTATTGTCGAGCAACTTGTCGATCGCGTCGTCGTAGGCTTCGAGCCGGCCCTTGACCGACGGATCGCGGTTATAGATGCCGAGCGCATTGTTGTGCAGCAATGGCGCCGTTGCCCAGATGCTGACGAGCGAGGCCGGCCGGTAATAGCCCGGGCCGCCGCCGGGCGGCGCATATTCGTCGTTGTTTCCCCACTTGTCGACGGCGCGGGTCTTCCTGAACGGATTGAAGAAGTGGACGAGTCCCACGGCTGGCAGCGACTTGTAGGTTTCCGACGAGAAGTTGTCCCAGACCTGGCCGCGCATCCCGTTGGTGCCGACTGCGCGCTGTGAATTGGTGCCGACGAGAGTGATCGGCACGCGCACATCCGTAGAAAGATAGTTATCCTTCGCGAAAAAATCCTGCCCGTTGTTCGGCTGTGCATCGATGTAATGCTTGAGCCGATTCACATAGTCGAGCCAGGGCTTGCTCAGCTTGAACGCGTCCCAATCGGCGAAGTCCATCGGTAGCGTGATGCCGCCCAGGCTATCCGCCTTTGCGGTGCGCCAATCGCGCGAAAAGGTGATCGGCAGGCTCGGCGGCTGCTTGCTCGAATGACAGATCGCGCAGTTCTGAATGAATACGTCGCGGCCTTTGTCGCTATCGACCTTGTTGGCGGCGATACGCGCAAGCCCCTCTTCGGTCGAGGCGAGTTTCATCGGCTGCGCCACCGTCGCGCCGGATTGCGTGACATAGGTGAAGAAGTTCTCCAGCTCTTCAGCGCGAAAGTGTTCGGTCGTTTTCCAGTAGACCGACTTGGCCTTGATAGTCGCGATATCGAACGGCCGCTGCGGCACGAAGCCGACAAT
This sequence comes from Paraburkholderia tagetis, assembly GCF_022213065.1. GTDB lineage: Bacteria > Pseudomonadota > Gammaproteobacteria > Burkholderiales > Burkholderiaceae > Paraburkholderia > Paraburkholderia tagetis. The sequence continues at coordinate 42,475 of NZ_JAKLJA010000040.1, read as the reverse complement.
CGTATTCTGCACACGGCGCCATTGCTCCGAGTACGCGCCGATGTTGAGATACACCCGCAATAGCGCGCCTTCGATGCCGATGCTATCCGCGCCATCGAGCAACACACGCGGCGTATGACGCGGATCGAGCGTAACAAGAGGCGCGTCCTCGATGCCGCGCAGCATCAGGTTGCGCTTGCTTTGCTCCTCCGGCGGGTTGACGGCGGCGCGCTCGAGGCGCGCCTTCACTTCAAATATCGCATTGATCGTATTCGGATTGTTGATGTGGTCCGTGGCCACGAGCGAGGTGTCGATGGTGCCGGGCTGCTGGCTCGCGACGAACTGCCAGAGGAAGCTCTCCGGCTTCTTCAGGTTCGTGAAGGCATTCGAAGGCAGCCAGTACTGGTTGCCAATCATGCTCGACATCTCCCCCCATTCCGGATGCTCGAGATCCTTCGGCGGCGCGAGCGGATGCGGGCCGATATGACAGAACGAGCACGCCATGCTGACGCGAAATGGCCGCACCAGCAAAGGATCGGCGTGAAAGGCCGCGTCCCTGGGATCAGTCGAGTAATAACGTTTGCCCTGATCGCTGACGACCTGCTCGTTCCAGTGCTCGCGTGCTTTCTTCGCGGCCGGCGAATTGCCGAAGAAATCCGGATTCGGCCATAGCCGCAGGCCCACGACGCCGGATGGATAACCATAGACGAGCGGGTCGACGCCATCGTCGCCGAGCTGAGCGATGGCCTGGTCATACAGCGACTGGTCGCCGACCTCGAAAAAAGTCTGGTGATCGTGCTCCGCGCCGCCGGGCTTCTCCACACGCTCGACAGGTTTCCCGTCCGCGCCGACGTCATTCTCGGGCGCATGCATCTTGATCTTGTCGCCGTCCGGGCCGTCGATATACAGGCCCAGCCCGGTCAAAGGCGTGTCGCGCTCGACCATGCCGGGCTGATTGATCAACCCGCCATCCTTGAAACGATGCTCCCGGTTCTTCGAATTGAGCAGGACGAGAAAATCCGCGATCCCGTAACCATTCTCCTGGACCCAGCCCCAAAACGCTTCATTACCCTCGCCCCAGAGCATCCAGGTGTTCTGCCCCATGATGGCGGAGCGAGCGGTCTTCGGAACGGTGTGTCCGTCGAACCAGTCCATCGGGCGCGGCGTATGATCGTCGCCGGTCACGACCTTGTCGACCTCGCTGAAGATGTTTCGCGTCTCGGTGGGAAAGCACTGTTCGTTACGTGGAAACAGACGCACGCCACCCACCGTTTTCGTGGCCCCGGCCTCATCGAATGGCGCATCCTTCTCGACCTCGCCTTCCGCTGGGGCGTGTTTCGCGAGCGTGGGTGCAACCGACGCAGCCGGATAGCGTTCGATCGCATGCTCGAGTTCTGCCGCCGTGCCAGCGGCATGCGCCGCCCTCCATGCCAACATGCAGGACGAGAGAAGCAACACACTCAAGATTACCGGCTGCGAAATACGATGCCGCCACGCCAGCGCGGATCGCCCGCTTGGTGAACTGAACGGTAAACGCATGATCGCCCCTCCCCGGAAGGTGCGAAACCCAAAGCGCATTGACTTTTGCGTAGCTGCCGCAGAATGCATTTACACCTGTTATCCGACAGGTGAGGACAATATAGGCGACACATTGCGAATGTCAATTTGACTAATAAATTCCCGAAAAACAACCGACGTGCGCAATTGCAAAATGTTCGCTAACCGATTTTTCTTAAATTTGCAAACAAGAGTGAATCGCGATTTCAGGGCATTCCCATACGCGCGGAAGGTCCTGTTCCACGACCTTTCAACCATTCATGGATTCCGAAATGAAGTTGCCTGTGTCCACGAGCGCAGGCAGAAAAAGCCTAAATCATGCCGCATGTTTTATTAAAAATTCAGAGAAGCGAATAATATTAAGTAATTCTTGAAATATAGCCTCCTGGATCGCAGAAATACTTTTGTAAGCAGACCGGGCGACGGCGATAAGTGACAGCCAAAGAATGCGTTGATCTATACTCGTCTCACTCAGCAGGCAGCCCCATTTTTCGAACACCAATAAATACGGAGCTTGAGATGCAAGGAGCGATGCGAAACGTGGGCGTGGCCATGCTGACGTTGCTGTTATCGAGTGCCTGTACGATGGTGCAGGCGGGTTCGACCTGTAGTGGCGCGAGTTGTGTTTCCCGAGGCCAGTTGATCGAGCAGCGGACGAGCCTGCGCCTGAGCGCGCGTGACTTCACCAAGCTGCTGAGTACCAGCGCGACCGGTCAGCAATTGCTCCAGATTGCCGGCACACCGCGCTGCGACATCGAAATCAAGTACTTCCGCTATCGCACGACAGGTGGCGCTGGCGAACCCACGGTGTCGAGCGCGGCCTTGATGGTGCCCGGCGGCGGCGCGTCCTGCACGGGTCCGCATCCCCTCATGTTGTATGCCCACGGAACGACGACCTACCGCAACTACAACATCGCCGACATTACCCAGACGGACCCGGCCAACGGCGACGGCGCGGGCGAAGGTATCGCCGTGGCAGCGATCTACGCCGCGCAAGGTTACATCGTGGTGGCGAGCAACTATGCCGGCTACTCGGGCTCGCCGTTGCCGTACCACCCCTACCTGAACGGCGACCAGCAATCGGCCGACGTGATCGATTCATTGCACGCGGCTCGCCTCGTGATGACGCTTCCGGGCCATGGAAGCAGGACGCGCGAAAACGGCAAGCTGTTCGTCACCGGGTATTCGCAGGGCGGCTACGTGGCGCTCGCCACGCATCGCGCATTGCAGGCGGCCGGCATTCAGGTCACGGCCTCCGCGCCCGGCTCGGGCCCGTATGCGCTGGCCGCAATGGCCGACGCGATGGTCCAGGGCGAGGTCGACCTCGGCTCCACGATCTTCACAGTGCTGGTGACCACGAGCTACCAGCACGCGTATGGCAACCTCTATCGCCAGCCCGGCGATTTTTACGAGGCGGCGTATGCCCCCGGCATAGAAAACCTGCTGCCGAGCGTCGTGCCAACGGATACGCTATTTGCCAAAGGCAAGCTGCCTGCAACGCAACTCTTCAATAGCCAGCCGCCCGCACCGCAGTTCGCTTCGCTCACGCCGCCCAGTGCGCCACCGCTCGTGCCTGCGGAATTGACGCCGTTGTTCGCGTCGGGATTCGGCACGTCGAATCTCGTGCGTAATGCTTATCGCCTGAGCATGCTCGAAGACCAGGTCGTCAATCCCGATGGCGCTTACCCCGCGCCAACCACGGCGATGGCGCCCGCTGCCAATCCGGCTCAACCGCTGCGTCAGGCATTCAAGCGCAACGATCTGCGCAACTGGGTGCCGCGCGCGCCGGTACTCCTGTGCGGCGGCCACCTCGACCCGATGGTGTTTTTCTTCAACGCGGAAATCGAGCAGGTCTACTGGAAAAATGCTCATGTCGCGCAAGGGTTGACGAGCGTTCTCGATGTCGATTCCGCGCCCGGTGCGAATGATCCGTTTGCTGCGCTCAAGACCGGCTTTGCGCAGGCCAAAGCTGCCGTCGCAGCGCACGCCGTTCAGGCCGGTGCAACCGATAATGGGCTTTCCGCCGTCCTGCAGGCTTATCACCCCGATATCGTCGCGCCGTTCTGTATGGTCGCTGCGCGCGGCTTCTTTGATAACTTCTGATGCGGTGGCGTGGGGCTGTTTTGCAATCGGTCTGGTTTGTGGTGGCTGGTTTTTTCGCGTTTCCTTGTGTTCGTGGTGGTCTATTAGTGCCGCCCCGCACAGGGGCAACGCTAATAGACCGACACGATCACAAGGAAACGCGAACGATCTCGCTGCCCGAGCTTCGCCAGATCCCGCGCGGCCACGCGCCCGCTCTCAAGGACGTGCGAGAATCCCAGTATGCCCGCTCGCGTGAGCCGCATTGGCACAGCCGATGCGCCAAAAAAACTTTCACTCCATCGGTAAAGCCATGAAACAAGCGCTTCAAATCGATTTCGTCTCCGATATCGCGTGCCCCTGGTGCGCGATTGGCCTTTCCTCGCTGCTGCAGGCACTGAAGAACCTGGGCGACACCGTCGACGCAACCATCGCCGTACACCCGTTCGAACTGAACCCCGACATGGGGCCGGGCGGCGAGGCCATCGTCGATTATCTCGGCAAGAAATATGGCCGCACACCGGAGCAGATCGCGCAAACGCAAGAAGCAATCCGCGAGCGCGGTGCAAGCGTGGGCTTCACGTTCGGGCCGCGCACGCGCATCTATAACACCTTCGACGCCCATCGCCTGCTGCATTGGGCGAGCCTCGAAGGCAAGCCGTTGCCGCTCAAGCTCGCGCTGCTGCGCGCCTATCACGGCGAAGGCAAGGACACGAGCGACCACGACATGCTGGTTCAGGCCGCGCAATCGGTGGGACTGGACGCGGTTCAGGCGCGCACCGTACTGCAAAGCGGCGCTTATGCCGACGAGGTTCGCGCAGAAGAACAGCACGCGCAGGCAATGGGCATCCAGTCGGTGCCGGCCATCGTCTTCAACCAGCAGTATCTGGTGAGCGGCGGCCAGCCCGTGGAAACGTTCGAGAACGCCATCAAGCAGATTCTCGCCGAGGGCTGAAGCCACACGCATCAACGATGAGAGGCTGCACATGATCGAGCGCGCGTCGATGGAATTCCCAACACGCGACGCTTGCGAGTAACGACATGCCGCTTCACGCCGAGGCGCTGCGCGACTTGCGCATCGGACATCGTGCCAAGCAGCGCGATATCGTCGTTGTGCCAGCCATCGTGCGGTTTTGCGGCACGGATCCGCAGGCTGCGGCGCTTTATACAAACGGTGTATGCGCTCAGGCCGATCCGTGCGCCGACCTCCTTGTCAGGCAGCGTTCCCAGCATCGAGAGGTGTTCCAGCGTCCACTTGTGACGACCTGCGCTGCGCTGTTCGCACACCGAGGGAATGCCAAGCTTGATGCGCTTCTGATTGACGGCTTTTGTCGAGCGGCCCGTAAGCCGCGCCAATTCGGCATCGGATCGCGCACCGAGCATGGCGATGTGCTCGGGTGTCCACGGGCGGGACGCGGGCGTCGCAGGAGGAATGCCCAATGCCTGCCGCTTCTTTTGCACGGTGATAAAAGAAATACCGCCGATTCGCTTTGCCACCTGTGCATCGGCCATTGTCCCGAGTAGCGCAATATTCTCCGGCGTCCATTGACGATCTTTGCTCGCCTCCCGAATGCTTGGACCGTATCGGCGGCCAGCCTGTCCGTGAGAAGGGTCGGCGACGCCACTCGCAGGTGCCGCGAGTTGGGCAATTAGCTGGTCAAACCGAAGCGTTGGCTTCTCTGCGGTTTCTCGGGGCGCGTCCGCGCCCGGCCCCAGACGGGCGAAATCACGCCCCGTCACTGCATCCTTCATATGCCGCTCCTTTCCGAAGATAGAACTTGCAATGCACGAGCGGCCGTCCGGGTCGCCCGGGATTTATCTTGAAGGAGCGAGTTTTATCTTTAAACACGAAAATTCTTAAATTCAGCGGGTTCGCTGATTCGGGGCACACAAGGTCGCGGGAAAGACCCATCCCGTTGACAATGGACAAACGAAACGCCCGCCAGCGCGCATCGGCTAGAATTGCGCCACGCGCGATGTCCCATCGCCGCCCGATCCATCCCAGCCGCGCCTCGCCCTCCGGGCGACCGCCGCGCGGCATCCGCCTCCGGGGCGCAAGACCACATGACGAACACACCCACCGCCACGCCCTTCAGCGCGCTTGCGCTCGCACCCGCCGCGCTCGAGAACCTCACGCGGCTCGGCTATGTCGAGATGACGCCCATCCAGGCCGCCAGCCTGCCGATCGCGCTCGCGGGCCACGATCTCATCGCCCAGGCCAAGACGGGCAGCGGCAAGACCGCCGCCTTCTCGCTCGCGCTGCTTGCGAAGCTCGATGCGCGCCGCCTCGACGTGCAGGCGATGATCCTCTGCCCCACGCGCGAGCTAGCCGATCAGGTCGCGCAGGAAATCCGCCGTCTCGCGCGCGCCGAAGAGAACATCAAGGTGCTCACGCTGTGCGGCGGCACGCCAATGAAGCCGCAGACGGCGAGCCTCGAGCACGGCGCGCATATCATCGTCGGCACGCCGGGCCGCATCATGGATCACCTCGAGCGCGGCATCCTTTCGCTCGACGCGCTCAATACGCTCGTGCTCGACGAAGCGGACCGCATGCTCGACATGGGTTTCTTCGACGATATCGCCAAGGTGGCGCGGCAATGTCCCAAGGAGCGCCAGACGCTGCTCTTCTCCGCCACCTACCCGGAAGGCATCGCGAAGCTGAGCCAGCAATTCCTTCGCAATCCCAAGGAAGTGAAGCTCGAAGAGCATCACGACGACAGCAAGATCCGCCAGCGTTTCTATGAAGTCGCCGACGACGAGCGCCTGCACGCGGTGGGCATGCTGCTCAATCACTATCGTCCTGTGAGCACGCTGGCGTTCTGCAACACCAAGCAGCAATGCCGCGACTTGCTCGACGTGCTGCGCGCGCAGGGCTTTCATGCGCTCGCGCTGCATGGCGAGCTCGATCAGCGCGAGCGCGACCAGGTGCTGATCCAGTTCGCGAACCGCAGCTGCTCGGTGCTGGTGGCGACCGACGTGGCCGCGCGGGGTCTCGACATCGCGCAACTCGAAGCGGTGATCAACGTCGACGTCACGCCCGACCCCGAGGTCTACGTGCACCGCATCGGCCGCACGGGACGCGCGGATCAGGACGGCTGGGCGCTGAGCCTTGCGAGCATGAACGAAATGGGCCGCGTGGGCGGCATCGAGCAAGCGCTCAAACGCGAAGTCGAATGGCAACCGCTTGCGGCGCTCACGCCGGCGAGCGACGCGCCGTTGCTGCCGCCCATGGAGACCGTACAGATTCTCGGCGGACGCAAAGAAAAGATCCGACCCGGCGACGTGCTGGGCGCGCTCACTGGCGAGGCGGGCTTCAGCGGCGCGCAGATCGGCAAGATCAACGTCACGGATTTTTCGACCTACGTGGCTGTGGAGCGCAGCATCGCGCGCAAGGCGGTCAACCGCCTCAACGCCGGCAAGGTGAAAGGCAAGAAAATCCGCGCACGCTTGATGGAGGAATAAGGCGCGCATCCGGTGGGGTGTATTGAGTTATGCCCCACGGCGCGCGCAGCGCCGCCGGAGGTATGAGTCCTTGGTCACTCCGGCGGAACACGAGTGATGGCAGACGCTCCTGCACCCCGCTCGAAGCCCGCAACGGGCCCGCGCTCGCGAAGATCCTGCGCGGCCACCTGCTCGCGAAGCGCGACGCGGTGCTGGCCGAGCGCATGCTCATCGTCGCGGGCATGGGTCGCGAAGAATAAGCGGGCCGGCGGGCCGGAGGCCCGGTCGCCACCCGCATCATGTCCGGCCGCAAAACACCTACTCGTCAGCGCAACGTTTTCATCCCGCAAGAAAGCGCTGCGCGAGCCGCACCCACACCGCCGCGCCGAGCGGCAGCACCCGGTCGTTGAAGTCGTAGCCGGGATTGTGGATCATGCAACCGCCGAATTCGCCTTCGCCATTGCCGAGCAGCAGATAACAGCCCGGCACCGCCTTGAGCATCCACGCAAAATCTTCACTGCCGTTCGAGCCCTTCGACCCCTGCACGACGACGTTCTGCTCCCCCACCAGCTCCGCGCAAACCCGTTGCGCAAGCAACGTTTCATCGGGCGTATTGATCATCGACGGGGTGAGCTGCCGGTAATCGATATCCGCCTGAACCCCGTGCGCCTGTGCCGTGGCCGCCACGATCTCGCGCACGCGCTGCTCCACCAGCTCGCGCGTCTCGGGGCGCGCCGCGCGCACGTTGATGCCTAGCGTCACCGTCTCCGGTATCACGTTGTGGGTAGCGCCGCCCTTGATGAAACCCACCGAGACCACGGCGGTGTCGTCAGGCGCGACGTTGCGTGCGACGATCGTCTGCAACGCCGTGACGATCGCGGCTGCCGCCACGATGGGGTCCTTCGTGAGGTGCGGCATGGCCCCATGGCCGCCCACGCCCTTGACCGTGACGTCGGCCACATCGGACGACAGGCTCACCGGCCCCGCAAGCACGCGGAACGTGCCGGCGGGCACGCCCGGCAAGTTGTGCAGCGCGTAGACGGCATCGCACGGGAAGCGCTCGAACAGCCCGTCGTCGATCATCGCTTTCGCGCCGCACAGGTTCTCTTCGTCAGGCTGGAAGATGAGGTTGAGCGTGCCGTCGAAGTCACGCCGCTGCGCAAGCGTTTTGGCCGCCGCCAGCAGGATTGCCGTGTGACCGTCGTGACCGCATGCGTGCATCTTGCCCGCGTTCTGGCTTGCATACGGGAGGCCCGTGTTCTCGATGATGGGCAGCGCATCCATGTCGGCGCGTATGCCAAGACGCCGCGTTCCCTTGCCCACTTTCAACTGCCCCACTACGCCGCTGCGACCGATGCCCGTGTGGACCTCATAGCCCCACTTTTCGAGCAGCATCGCTACCAGTTTCGCGGTGGCGCCTACCTCGAATCCTAGTTCGGGCTGCGAATGGATCTGCCTGCGGATGCCAATGAAAGTCTCGGCATCGATTTCGATTTCGGGCAGCAGCGTGGGCAGCGGCATGAGTGCGGGTGCGGGTTCGCGTTTCATTTTCGTGAGATCCTTGTGGTGTTTGGAGGGTTTCAGGTGCTTGCTTGAAAGGTGGGTTGTTTTTTGTTGTAGTTTTTGGTGGTTTTCGCGTTTCTTTGTATCTCGCTGTATCTCGCTGTTTCTCGCGTTTCCTTGTTTTCGTGTCGGTCTGCTAGCGTTGCCCCTGTGCGGGGCGACACGAAAACAAGAAAACGCGAAAGCGCAAAAAACAAAAGCCAAAAATAAAATGCAGCATCGCCCCCGAATTCAATCGACACGACGCTCATGAATGCTCCAGACAGCAAGCAGCGTAACGAACCCGCAAGCTACCATATAAAGCGCCGGAGAAAGCGGGTTAGCGGTCTTCGCAATGAGCCAGATCACAATAAACTGCGAACTGCCACCAAACACCGTCACACCCACGCTATAAATCACCGAAAGGCCGCTCGCCCGCACCCCGGCCGGCAACATCTCCATAAGCACGAGCAGCAAGGGCGTCGAACCGAGGTTCGCGCTCGCCGTCAGCAACACCGAAAGCGCCAGCACGAGCGGCACGCCGGGAAAGTGCGTCATGAGCCAGAACGCAGGCACCACGGCGATGAGGTTGAAAACGAGCGCCCCCATCACGAGCGGCTTGCGGCGCGCGAAACGGTCGGCGAGCCGCCCCGAAACAAGCGAGGCGACGAGCATCGTAATACCCGTGGCGCAACCCGAAAGCAGCGAAAGCGACGGCGGCATCTTCAGCACGCGAATCATGTAGGTGGGCATGAAGAACACCACGAGATACATGCCGACCGTACCCGCCGTGACCGAGAGAATGCCTTTGAGCACCTTGCCGCCGTGCTCACGCATGAGCGTGCCGAGCGGGCTGGGTGCATCGGGCGCGGCTTCGTGCGTCTCGTCGAGCTTCGCGCGGATATAAAGCCCCACCGGCGCGATCGCGAGGCCGCCGAGAAACGGCAAGCGCCAGCCCCAGCTTTCGAGCGCATGCGGCGTAAGCGTTGCGTAAAGCATGGCGCCCGTGAACGCACCAACCAGCGCGGAGATGCCTTGGCTGCCCAATTGCCAGCTCACACGAAAGCCACGCTGTCCGACTGAACCCGATTCCATCAGCATGGAAGTCGCCGCGCCAATCTCGCCGCCAAGAGAAAAGCCTTGCAGCAAGCGCCCCGCGAGCAGCACGAGCGAGCCGTACACGCCGGCCTGCGCATAGGTGGGCGCCAGCGAAATGCACAGCGTGCCCGCCACCATCAGCGCGATGGTGAGCGTCATTGCCGCCTTGCGCCCGCGCCGGTCGGCATAGCTGCCGATCACGAGGCCACCGAGCGGTCGCATCACGAAGCCAATGCCGAAGGTGGCCACTGCGAGCAGCAGCGATCCAAAAGGATTGTCCGAGGGAAAGAAAAGCCGGCCAATCAGAATCGCGAAGAAACTGTAGACCGTGAAGTCGTACATTTCGAGCGCATTGCCGATCGAGCATGCGGCGATGAGGCGGAACTGGCTCTGGCGCGCCGGAGTGTGGCTGGAGGCGGCGGCGCGCGCGATGGCGCCCGTGTCGTCGGCGGCGCTGAGCGTAGCGTCATTCATGGCGGATCTCCGCAGGCAGGGTGGAACGTCGCGTTCGTGGCATTCGTCGTGCGCCGTGGCGCGGACTCGTCATGCGCGAGTCGATATTCAGGCAAGGTCCCTTTTTGAAAAAAGTGAGAAATTTTTATCGTGATAACCAGATAGAATCGCCGTCATAACCATTGGTCAGCGGCCATCGGGAAAAGTACCGACGCCATGCCCTCGCTGTCGGGCGATGCTCCGGAGGAAATCATCGGATGAAACTGCACCAGTTGCGCGTCCTGCTCGCGCTCGCGCAGCACGGCAGCATGCATGAGGCGTCGCGCAGCCTGCACGTCTCGCAGCCGGCACTTTCCAAGGCGATTGCCGAACTCGAGCGGGAACTGGGCGTGACGCTCATCTCCCGCTCCGTGCGCGGCGTGAGCCTCACGAATTACGGACGCGCACTCGTCAAGCGCGCGAGCGTGGTCGAGCACGAATTGCGTCACGCGCTCGAAGACATCGAGTCCATGCGCGGGCACGCCGAGGCGCAGCTCAATATTGGCTTCTCCGCCGTGGCGTCGAGCGGGCCCTTGCCGGAGGCCATCGCCGCCTTTCGCGCGCGCTTTCCCGCAGTGGCCATTCACGCCTATGAAATGCGCCCGCAACAGATCCTCGAAGGCCTGCGCGAAGGTCATCTCGATCTGGCGCTCATCTCCACGAACAGCGGCCCCGGCACCACGGCGTTTCAGTGGGAGCCGCTCTTTTCGGTGGGCATGCGGGTGGCCGCGCGCGCCGGCCACCCGCTCGCACGCACGACGCGCATCCGTTCGCTCATCGACGCCGAGTGGCTCTCGCTCGACCCGCTCGACGACCCCGGCAGCCCGCTCGCGAGCCTGATGCGCCTGCACCGGCTGGAGATGCCGCGCAATGTCGTGCAGAGCAGCTCGAACCTGCTCGGGCTGCAACTGGCCACGTGCACGGACCTCATCAGCGTATGGTCCGATTTCGTGTTCTATGGACGCACCGGCCCGCTCACGCTGAATCCCGATGCGCTCAAGCCCCTGCCGATCCGCGACGAGCTGCCGGACTATCACGTGTTCATGGTGTACCGCTCGCCCGATCTGATGACGCAGACCTGCCTTCAATTCAGCAAGGAAATTCGTCATCGCGGCCGCAAGATGGTGTCGCCGCGCCTTGCGGTGCAGACGGTAGCGCACACGGCGGCGCGTGGGCGCAAAAGCGCTAGCGTGGAGAAATAAATCGTGCGTCCATGGGCGCCATGCACATCATTTCGATAAATATTGAAATATCGAAACGTAACGTGTACTCTTGCGGCCATGGACTCCAATCTCGCTGTACGCGCGCTCGGCGCGCTTGCCCACGATTCGCGCCTCGCGATCTTCCGCGTGCTCGTCGCCGCTGGGGAAAACGGCATGGCTGCCGGCGAAATCGCGCAGCAACTGGGGCTCGCTCCTTCGAGCCTCTCATTTCATCTCAAGGATCTCTCCCACGCGGATCTCGTGAAGTCGCGCCAGGAAGGACGCTTTGTCATCTACACGGCGAACTTCGACGCGATGAACGATCTGCTTGGCTTTCTCACCGAGAACTGCTGCGCCGGCGCGACGTGCGCCGCGAGCACGCTTTCCAACGCCTGCGGCGGCAATCGCGGGTCTTCGCGATGACCACGAACGTACTCATTCTTTGCACCCACAACTCCGCACGCAGCGTGCTTGCCGAAGGCATGTTGAACCATTGGGCGCACAAGCTCGGCAAGAACGTCCGCGCGCATAGCGCAGGCAGCGCTCCGAGCGGGCGCATCAATCCGTTCGCATTGGAGGCGCTGTCGAACGCGGGCGTCGATACGCAAGGCTATCGCAGCAAGAGTTGGGACGAGTTTGCCGCGAATGACGCTCCGCCCATGCACGTGGTCATTACCGTGTGCGACAGCGCAGCGGCGGAGCCGTGCCCGTACTGGCCGGGTAGCCCGGTCACGGTGCACTGGGGCTACCCCGACCCATCCAACGCGCCTGGCGGCGACGAAGGCAAGCGACAGGCATTCGAACTCACGCGTCAGGCGATCGGCTATCGCATGCTTCAGCTATTGGCACTTCCTTTGGATAACTTAAGGAATGCCGAACTTCAGCAAGCACTGAACGACATTCAGAAAAATTGACAGGCACTGAAACGCGATGAATATTCCCCACACCGGCACTGCCGCGAATGCAGTGCAGAAACCCGCCATCAGCTTCTTCGAGCGCTTTCTGAGCGTCTGGGTCGCGCTGTGCATTGTGACGGGCATCGCCCTGGGTCAGGTCTTTCCCGGCGTGTTCCAGTCCATCGGTCGCATGGAATACGCCCAGGTCAATCTCCCGGTCGGCCTGCTCATCTGGGTGATGATCATTCCGATGCTCGTCAAGGTCGACTTCGGATCCCTCCATGAAGTCCGCCAGCACATCAAGGGCATCGGCGTCACGCTCGTCGTGAACTGGCTCGTCAAGCCGTTCTCCATGGCGTTTCTGGGCTGGCTGTTCATCAAGCATGTATTCGCACCGCTGCTGCCCGCCGCGCAACTCGACAGCTACGTGGCCGGCCTGATCCTGCTGGCCGCCGCGCCGTGTACGGCGATGGTGTTCGTCTGGAGCCGGCTGACCGGCGGCGACCCGCTTTTTACGCTCTCGCAAGTCGCCTTGAACGACAGCATCATGGTGCTCGCGTTTGCGCCGCTGGTCGGCCTGCTGCTCGGCATCTCCTCCATTACCGTGCCCTGGGCGACGCTGCTCACCTCTGTCGCGCTTTATATCGTGATCCCGGTGCTGCTCGCGCAAATCCTGCGAAAGCTACTGCTTGCCCGCGGGAAAACGACATTCGATGCGCTCATGGCGAAGATCGGCCCCTGGTCCATCACCGCCCTCCTGGCGACGCTCGTCTTGCTGTTCGCATTTCAAGGCGAGGCCATCATCGAGCAGCCGCTCGTGATTGTTTTGCTGGCCGTCCCCATTCTCATTCAGGTATTTTTCAACGCGGCGCTGGCCTATGGGCTCAATCGCGCCGTGGGCGAGAAGCACAATATCGCCTGCCCGTCCGCGCTGATCGGCGCGTCCAACTTCTTCGAACTGGCCGTGGCCACGGCGATTGGTCTGTTCGGCTTTCACTCGGGCGCCGCCCTCGCAACCGTGGTCGGCGTGTTGATCGAGGTGCCGGTCATGCTGCTCGTGGTGCGCATCGTCAACCGCTCGAAGAACTGGTACGAATGCGCCTGAACGGCACGCGCGCGCATGCGCGCGCGACGGCTTGCAGGCCCTGGGTGGCATCGTCGAGAATGGAGGCTTCCTCTCACCGCTTTTTCTCACTCACCGCACTGCCATGAAAATCGCCGCGCTCTCGGACATTCACGGCAATTTGACTGCGCTCGACGCCGTATTGCGCCATATTCGCTCGCAGGGCGCGGACCTGATCGTCAATCTCGGCGACATCGTGTCGGGGTCGCTCTCGCCGTCCGAAACGGTCGATCGCCTGATGGCGCTCGATCTGCCCACCATTCGCGGCAATCACGAACGGCAACTGCTCGCCAGCGACGTCGATGCCATGCGGCAGTCCGACCGCTTCGCGCGCGAAGCATTGCGCGCCGATCAGCTCGACTGGATCGCACAGCTACCGGAGACGCTGCGCATCGCGGACGACGTGCTCCTGGTGCACGGCACGCCCGAAAGCGATCTCGACTATTTTCTCGAAACCGTGACCGAGCAAGGATGCCGCGCCGCCACCCGGGAGGAAGTCGAGGACCGTGCGGGCCATGGCGCCGAGCGCCTGATTCTTTGCGGACATACGCACGTGCCGCGCAGCATGAGGCTTGGCGATGGGCGTTTCGTCGTCAATCCGGGCAGCGTGGGACTTCAGGCCTACGAGGACGACCGCCCGTGGCCGCATCGTATCGAAACGGGCTCGCCGCACGCGCGCTATGCAATGGTCATGCGCACGAAGTCAGGCTGGGACGTCGCATTTCATGCGATCGAGTACGACTGGAACGCGGCGGCGAATCTGGCGCGCGCCAACGGGCGGCCCGAATGGGAAATGGCGTTGCGTGAGGGACGCTGTTGATTGGTGGTGGTGTGCGCAGCCATGCGTTGCATGGCAACCCGAACCTGCCGCCCCCGCCTCATCATCTTTCATCGACCTCTCTCATCGAGCGCAGGCAATCCTTTGCGAGTTGCTGATAAAGCCGCGTGCCCACTGCCTTGCCTTCGATCTCCGCTTCATCTGGCATGCGGGCCGATATAGCAATGCGCGCCAATGGTCACGTCTCCAGTCACGACCGCTGAAGGGTGTACATACGCGGATGCATCGACGCGAGGACGCATGCCGTTGATTTCGAAAAGCGCCATGGGGCCGCTCCGTTGCAGTTGAGTCCGGTGATTGTCCCTAACGTTCCCCCCAGGATGATATGAACGGGAAATGAAGGTGTATCGCTCACTGCGCCGCTGCATGGGTGAGCGCGAAGAGTTCGGCGCGCAGCGCCCTGGCACGGTCGCGCTTCATATGCTGCTCGAATTCGGCCTGGGCGTCGAGCCACAACGTGTGCGCCTTCTCGTAGCGGCGTGCGCCGTCTGCCGAAAGACGATAAACGAGCGTGCGCGTGTCGTGCTCGGCCGCGAACGCGAGCACGAGTCCGTCGCGCTGCAAGGGCTTGAGCGCACGCACAAGCGTCGTGCGGTCCATCACGAGGTCGTCGGCGAGCTCGGCCGCCGTGGCGTCCGGACGGCCCGCAAGACGCGAAAGTATCGTGAATTGCGCGGCCGTCACGCCCGCCTGCGAGAGATGGCGCTCATAAAGCTGCGTGACGAAGCGCGCTGCCTGCCGCAGCGCGAAACAGTTGCATTCTTCACGTGTCATTCGCTTTGCCATCTGCGCTCACCTTGGTTTGCTTAGTTCGTCATGCACCCTGCTCGCCCTGTACGCGAACGGCCATCATACTTTCTCGAACGCAAGCGCGATACCCTGGCCGCCGCCGATGCAAATCTCGCGTGCTGAATTCATGCTGCTCATCCCCCTTGCGCCACGCGCGGGACGGGCGTGCCCGCGCCGGCCGCAACCACGTCGCCGCTCTGGCTCCATCCGCCGCCCAGCGACCGGTAAAGCGCCACCACCGCGAGCGCGCGTTCGCGCTGCGCGTCGTTGAGCAGATCGGCGTCGGCAAGCCAGGTTTGCTGCGCGCTCAACACATCGAGAAAGTCGGCCGCGCCGCCCTTGTAGAGCTGATTCGCCAGCTTGAGCGCCTGTTCGGAAGACGCCACGGCGTCGCGCAACTGCTGCGTCTGCCCTGCCGTGCTCACGAGGTCGCTGCGGCTGTCTTCCACTTCTCGCAGCGCCTGCAACATCGTCTGCTGCAGGTTCAGTTGCGATTCGCGCATGCGGCTCTCGCTCTGCTCGATATCGGCGGTGATGCGGCCCGCGTTGAAAATCGGACTGGTCGCACCGAGCGCCGCGCTGAACAAATTGTCGGTGAGCGTCGGCATGCCGAGGTACGACGAGGCGAGCACGCCGTCCGTGAGATTCAGCGAGAACTTCGGATAGCGCTCTGCACGTGCGACGCCCACTTCCGCCGCGCGCTGCTGCACGGTTGCGTAAGCGGCCTGCACGTCGGGGCGGCGCAGCAGCGCCTCCGAGGGCAGCCATTGCGGCACGCCCGCGGGCGCCGTGGGAATGGGCGCGGGCGCCGTCAGTGCGAGCTGCGCGACCGACTCGGGCGTGCGGCCGGTATAAACCGCAATGAGGTTGAGTTGATGATCGATGCTCGCCTGCGCGCGTGGAATGCGCGCCTGCAACTCACTGAGCTGGGTTTTCGCGCGCGTGACGTCGAGCTGTGTCGAAAGGCCGTATTTCAGGCGGTCTTGAGTCAACTGCAACGTGCGCTGCCTGATCGATACGTTATCCTCAAGGATCTTCATCTCTGCTTGCGTCCAGCGCAGATCCACATAGGCCGATGCGGTATCCGCCGCGAGTGCGAGCCGCACCGCGTCCAGCGCGTGTTGCTGGCCTACGAGATTCGCCTGCGCCGCGAGCAGGTCCAGACGCTCGCCGCCGAACACGTCGGGCGACCAGCTCAGCGTCACGCCAGCGCCCGCCTGCTTCACGTAGCCTAGTGGCGGTGGCGTGTTCTTCCGCTCGTAGACGCCTTGCGCCGTGAAGTCCAGTTGCGGCAGCAGCGCGGCGTGCTTCTGCGTCGTGATCGATTGCGCCTGTTTCACGCGCTCGGCAGCCGCCTGCAAGTCGAGATTGCCGCTCAGCACGCTCGATAGCAGCGCGTCGAGCATCGGATCGTCGAACTGGGCCCACCACGCACGCGCGTCGATGGCGTCCTGCGGCGCGTCGATGCGCCAGGCCGCGGGCGCCGTCGCGTGCACCGCGGCAGGCAGGTCGGCGTGCTGCGCGGGCTGCACGGCGCACGCAGCAAGTACGGCCGCAGCGAGCGCTGTGAGGCCCGCGCGTACCGTACACACGAGGTGCGCCGGCTTCAGGACAGGGTGGTCTTGCGATTGCATAGGAAACCTCAATGACTCAATGGGCATCGGGCGGCGGCGCGCCGTGGATCGGATGCGAGAACAGCACGCAGGCAAGCGCGACCACGAAGCACAGCGAAAGCACGAAGAACGTATCGGAGAACGTCATCACGAGCGCCTCGCGCAGCACCAGCGCATGCAGTTGCGCGAGGCCCGCTTGCGCCGCGTCGAGTGTGTTACCTGCCACGGAGACCCAATGATTCGAGCTCCCGGCGAGCAACGTCTCCACTTGCGGTACGCCATGCACGACGCTCTCGTTCAGGCGCAGATAGTGAAAATTGAGCCGGTCGTTGAGCATGGTTGCACTCACCGCAATGCCGATCGCGCCGCCCAGGTTGCGCATCAGATTGAAAAGGCCGCTTGCCGACTTGAGCCGCGAGGGCGGCAGCGAACCGAGCGACATGGTGACGATGGGCGGAATTGCGAACTGCTGGCCCACGCCGCGCAGCGCCTGAGGCAGGAGGAATTGCTGCCAGCCCCAGTCGTGCGTGAGCGGCACATACAGATAGCAGCCGAGGCCGAAGCACACGAGGCCGAACAGCATCAACGCTCGCAGGCTGAAGAAACGTGTGGCAAACGCATAGACGCCGAGCGCGAGCATCTGGAACACGCCTACCGAGAGCAGCGAAAGCCCGATCTGCAGCGAGCTGAAGCCGCGCACTTCGGCGAGAAAGAGCGGCGTGAGAAACACCGCCACGAAGATGCCGATACCCGTGACGAACGAGAGCACACTGCCGATGCCGAAATTACGCACCGCAAGCGCGCGCAAGTCGACGATGGGGTCCTTCGCGGTGAGCGCATGCACGATGAAGAGAAAGCCGCAGATCGCCGAGATCCACGTGCAGGCCACGATGGCGTCGTCGCCGAACCAGTTCTTGCGCGGCCCTTCTTCGAGCACGTATTCGAGGCAGCCGAGAAAGCCGCACATCAGCGCGATGCCGATATAGTCGCCGCGCTTGATGAGCGTGAGATCGGGTTCGTCGATATGCACGTACTTCGGCACGAGCACGGCTACCGCAATGCCCGGCACGAGGTTCAGGTAGAAAAGCCAGTGCCACGACCACTGGTCGGTGATCCAGCCGCCTATCACGGGGCCGAGCGTGGGCGCGAGCGAGGCGAGTGCGCCGATGGTCGTGGAGGCGACGAGCCGCTGCTTGCCCGGAAACAGCACGAAGGCCGTGGTGAATACCGTGGGGATCATCGCCGCGCCCAACGCGCCTTGCAGCGCGCGGAAGATGATCATCGAATTGATGTCCCATGCGAGGCCGCACAGCATGCTCGTGAGGGTGAAGCCCACCGCCGAGGCCACGAAGAGCCAGCGCGTGGAGAACACCTTCGAGAGCCAGCCGGACATGGGAATCACCATGATTTCGGCGATCAGGTAGGCCGTCTGCACCCATGAGAGCTCGTCCTGGCTCGCGGAGAGCCCGCCGCCGATGTCGCGCAGCGAAGAAGCCACGATCTGGATGTCGAGTGTGGCCATGAAAAAGCCGATGCACATCAGCGCGAAGGCAAAGGCACGCTGCGCCATGGGCTGCTCGTGCGGTGCAAGCCTGCGGTGCGTTTCCCGCACCTCTTGCGCCGTCTTTACGGGCCGGACTTCTACGGCGGAAGTGGTGTCGCTCATTTCGTTGCGTCCTCTTTCAATGCGCGTCGGAAGCGGTTTTCCCGCCATTGCGCAGATGCACCGTCACCGTGGCCGAGAGGCCCGGTCGCAGCACGCCCTCCGTGCCTGGCGGCACCTGCACGCGAATACGCACCGGCACACGCTGCACGATCTTCGTGAAGTTGCCCGTCGCATTCTCGGGCGGCAGCACGCTGAAGGTCGCGCCCGTGGCGGGCGCGAGGCTCTCCACCGTGCCGTGCAGCGTGCCGCTCGCGGCGTCGAGCGTGACGTCGGCGCGATCTCCGGCGTGCATCTTCTTCAACTGGTCTTCCTTGAAGTTCGCATCCACCCAGAGGTCGGCGGCTGGCACCACTGAGAGCAGCGGCGCGCCCACGTTCGCGAGGATGCCCACGCGCGCCGTGCGGTTGCCGATATAGCCGTCCACCGGCGAGCGGATCGTCGTGTATTCCACGTTGAGTGCGGCGACGCGCCGGTTCGCCTCGGCCGTCGCCACGCGTGCCCGGGCATCCTCGATCTGCGCGGCGATCACGTCGAGCTGGCGCTGCGCGGCCACCACCGACGCGCCGCTCTTCGCCACCGATGCCTGCGCTTTCGCGTAGTCGGCGTCGGCGCGTTCGACGAGTTGGTTCGATACTGCATCGCTCTTCACGAGTTCGCGATAGCGCGTCTGATCCTGCGTGCTGCGCGTGAGTTCGGCGTCCGAAGCGCGCACTTCGGCCTGATGCTGGCCGATCACCGCAGCCTGCAGCGTGCGCTGCGCTTCGAGCTCTGAGACGGCGGCGCGCGCGCTCGCCAACTCGGCGTCGGCCTGCGCGAGCTTCGCGTCGTAATCGCGCGCATCGAGCCGCATGAGCACCTGGTTCGCACGCACGCGCTGGTTGTCCTGTACGAGGATCTCGGAGACGAAGCCGCTCACGCGTGGCGCCATCACTGTGACGTTGCCGCCCACATAGGCGTCGTCGGTGGTTTGTATGAAGCGCAGCACGAAAAACCAGTAGCCGCCCGCCACCGCGAGCACGAGCGCCACGGCGCCAAGCGCGAGCGGCATCCAGGGCAGGCGTGCCGAGGCTGGGGCAGGAACGGAAGGACTCGACATGAGGATCACCTGTGTATATGCACTTTTGAAAACAAAAAATGCCGCCGTGCGATTGAAAGCGGCCCGCACGACGTGTGCATATGCACAGGTTAGACAGCCTGGCGGTCGAAAACAACCGTCGCGCGCGGCATCACTTTATGACCGCGCCGACAACAATCGCCGCTGCACGGGTCACAAATCTTTCAATTTACTTTCGCGTACAACCGGCGCGGGGCGCCTACCTTCAGGACACTAACTTCAGGGCACGACCTTCAGGGCAACGGCTGGATGTTCTGGTTCATGCGGAAGAAGTTCGCCGGGTCGTAGCGGGCCTTGATCTGCTGAAGCCGCCGGTAGTTGGGGCCGTAGGCCGCTGCAACGGGGTCGTCCGCCTCGTCGTCATCGAGGTAGTTGACGTAGCGGCCGACGGCGAAGAAAGGCCGCATCTTTTCATAGGTGTCGCGGACCCAGGCGACGCATGCGCCAGTGTCGGCCTGCTGCATCCATTGGCCGAGCACGAGGAAGTTGTAGCCTTCGCGTCGATGCGGGAAGGCCGTGTCGCTCACATCGACCCGGGTAAGCGCGCCGTGAAAATGCTCGAGCAGCAACTGGCCCTTGGGCGTCGGGCAGCGCGCGAAGCAATCGATCATGGTGTCGATCGCGGCGTCGCTCAGTTCGGTGAGGAAATTGGACTTCCAGTAGTTGAGCGCGCCTTTGGGGTAATTGGCGTCGAGCATGCCGTTGAGCTGGGTGTAGGGCATGGGTCCCACGGCATCGAGCAGGGGCGAGGCGAACTGCTTGAGCGCTCGCATGGCGCTTTCGGCGTCCTCCAGCGGCCCGCAGTGGCAAGTCACCATGGCGGCAACCGGCGTGCCGGAGCCGTCCGGCGCATGCGTCAGCGAGGCGAACAGCGTGTGCTCGTCGGGCAGGGCGCGGGTGCGATCGCGGAAGAATTCCAGCAAGTCGCGGGCGCGCTCGATCGGATGGACGATCGGGCCGCCGGTGATGATGGGGCCGACCGGGTGCAGCGCGTACTCGAAGCCGGTGGCGACGCCAAAATTCCCGCCGCCGCCGCGCAGTGCCCAGAACAATTCGGGCTCCTGCTCCCTGCTCGCCTGCAGGACCTTGCCATCGGCCGTGACGAGTTCCACCGCGAGCAGGTTGTCGAGCGCCAGGCCGTATTTGCCCATCAGCCAGCCAATCCCGCCTCCGAGGGTCAGCCCGGCAATGCCCGTGCTGGAGACCACGCCTCCGGTGACCGCCAGGCCGTGCAATTGCGTCTCGCGGTTGAGCTCGCCCCAGGTGACGCCGCCTTGCGCCCAGACCGTTCTGCGCTGCGGATCCACGCGGATACCTTTCATCAACGACAGGTCGATGACCACCCCGCCATCGATCGTCGCCCTTCCCGCCACGTTGTGGCCGCCGCCGCGAACGGCGGCTTCGAGACCGAGAGCGCGGGTCATATCGAGGGCCGCCACCACGTCGGCCGCGCCGCGGCATCTGGCGATCAAGGCGGGCCGCTTGTCGACCAGGCCGTTATGAACCTTCCTCGCGTCCTCGTAGCCAGCGTCCGTGGGGTGCAGGAGCTGTCCACGGAAAGTGGAGGCAAGCTCGGCCGTGGTGTCGGCCAGGGATCCAATCGGCAGCATGGCGTTTTCTCCTCGAACTCGGTCCAAGTCTCCATCGAAACCAGCCTGAAAGCAAACGCAAAGAATTCAGCCAGAGGTGGCGGATCGTGATCCGCGAGCGATCCCGGACACTGAACGGAAAAATCGTGGCATAAACCGTATATACTGTTTATATGATTTTCCTGTCTGGAGCCTGACATGGTCAAAGCAGCTACGCGCAAGCCCACAAAGAAAGCATCTCATCTCCCGAAGTCGGCGAATCCGGGCGCCGAGCAAAGCGAAGCGGAAACGCCCGCAGCGGACGTGCACCCGGGTAAAGCCAAACGCTCAAAATCCGGGGCGAACAGCACGGCAACGGCAACGGCAAGTCCGGAATTGGCGGCGCATGAACGCAAAGCTGCGGGAACGGCCAAGGCCAAGCGTGCGAAGAAGGACAAGGTCATTCGGGATAGCTTCACGATGCCCAAGGCCGACTACGAGCGCATCGCCCAGCTCAAGCGCAAGTGCCTCGAAGCGGGTGTCGCGGTAAAGAAAAGTGAGCTTCTGCGCGCCGGCCTGCAGTTGCTGGATTCCGCTTCGTCCAGGCGGCTGGTGGCTGCAATTTCGGCGCTCGAAGCGGTCAAGACCGGCCGGCCAGCCAGCAGCGAACAGGACCGCGCTCCCTCGTCAGCGACATAGGGTATGACGAGATTCCAGGAGCAGCGACGGTCCCGGACGCAGCGGTATGCAAAGTACACGACGGCGAGCCACCGCGCTTATCTGGGTTCCATCACACGCAGCACCGGCCGGCCGCCAACATCCTTCAGCGGGAAGTACGACCGGTGTGTGGTCGAATCGACTGCGACGACATGCGCATTCCGCCCGAGGCGGCCCTCGCCGATTTTGGTGACATCAGAGCCTCTGACGCTGAACATCGAGCCAATGCCTGCTTCGCCCACAACATAGAGGGTGCCCGATGCCGAATCGAACCCAAGCACATCGGGTTCGCTGCCAATATCGAACGATTGGAGAACGCGCTGCGTGCGCATATCAAAGACGATCAGCTTGTCGTTGCCCTCGCAGGCGATAAAGGCGAGACGTCCACGCGAATCGATCAACAGGCCGTGATTGTTTTTGGCACCGGGCAAATCGAAGCGACCGACGACACGGTCCGTCGTCGGGTCGATATCGACAAGCTGACGGTGCGTCTGGACATTCACGAAAATATGACGGGAGACCGGGTCGTATTGCGTATTGCCGGCCTCGCCGTCGAGCGGAATCGTTGCGACGCGCCGGTTGCTCTGGACATCGATGACGGTTTCCGTTTTCCCGTATTCATCGGAAACATACAGCTTGTGTGCGTCGGGCGCGTAGGCCATCCCGTCGGGATAATGCCCGCCTGGCATGCGCGCGACGATTTTCAGCGTCGCAGCGTCAATCGCGACGATCTCGTCCGTGCCGGTTGCGGATGCGTACACGCGCGATAGCTCCGGAACGGCGAGGACGCCGTGCACCGACGACACATTCTCAATCCGCGCGGTCACGCGTGACGCTCGCGTATCGAATACGATCACTTCGCTGTCGCCGAGGTGAGCGATAAATAGCAGGTTGCGGCGCGTATCCAGGCTCGCATAGTCGAGCCGTGTCGTGCGCCCTGGGAGCGCAATATCCGCGACGTGCTTCAATGGCAGGCTGCCGAGCGAGAGATCGTCCGCCGCGGCGTCGATCCTTTGGACAACAACGCCCGCCGCTACCAGCACCACCGACATTGCAACGACCACGAGAAAGCGAAAACGCCAGTTTCGGATGTGTTTCATAAATTCATCCTGCGACAACCGCCACCGCTGCACCTGCCAGCCTTGTGCAGCGGCGGCAACGCGATGCCGCGAAGGTCACTGACCAGCGGCCGCCTGGGCGTCCAGGGCAACCTTCACGCCCTTCGCCAGATCGACGGCCTTACCCTTGCCCCAGTAATGCAGGAACAGAATGCGCGGCGCTTCGCCCGCCATGTGCTGGTGGATCGCAACGATGTTGATTCCCGATGCACGCATGCCCTTTAGCACCGGCTGCAATTCGCTTTCGCGCATCGCGAAGTCGCCGTCGACCACGGCCTCGTCGTCCGAACCCGCGAATGCCGCCCACGTGTTGACACCCATCTCGTTGCCGATCTTGACGCCGTGCATGCTCGACGGCTTGCCGATCACGATTTTGAACATGCCATTGTTCGTCTGCCCCTTCGATCCAAAGATCGCCTCGAGGGGTGCGGCCGTGATGGTGCTCGGCTCGGCGATATGGCCGGGGAAGACGCTTTCCGGAGTCGGGTGCGCGGCGCGGATCGCCGCAATCTTGTCGTAGACCTGTTTCACACCTTCAGCGAGCTTCGCCGGGTCACCCGTACCCGCGATGTGCATGAAATAGACTTTGGGCCGGTCAAAGAAGAAATGGTTATGCAGCGCCGTCACTTCGAGCCCGGCATCGAGCGCAGCACTCATCACGGGATTGACTTCGTCCTCGAACAGCACGGTGTCGCCCATCATCATCGCCTGCCCGTGATGCGCCGGCGTGAACGCGACCCACGACGTCAGCCCCATGAATGGCGGCATCGCCCACTCATCGACCTGTACCTTCACATCGTTGCGTGGCTTCGAGACCTTGAAGACGTTCTCTTTCGCCGACCAGGCGCCCTTCATGCCGGTGATCTGCTCGATCTGCGCGGTATCGATCGCGGGATGCTTCTGCGCGCCGGCCTGACCAGCGATAGCGCAGGCAACCAGCGCGGCGGCGGCCGCCTGCGTGAGTTTCCTTGGACGTAACATAAGTCATCGCTCCATTGATGGCAGGTAAGTGAAACGCGCGCATTCTGGTTCATGTGATGACGCGCCGCTTCGTGTTGGCTCCTCGCGGCATGGTCGTGGATGTCCCTATGGATTGGCCCCTTCGTCCGGTTTGATGTGGCGGAAAGCGGCCAGCAGTGAAAGGTCATAGGCGATCTTCAGCGCACCGCATGCGAGAAGCGGTGCGCCGAGCCATCCAAGGCTGAACAGGCCGCCCGCCAATGTCGGCGCAATCGCCGCCGCGAGGCTACGTGGCACGGACGTGAAGCTTGCGGCTGTCGGGCGCTCCACTGGCGTGACGACGGCCATGACGTATGCCGTTCGGGTCGGCACATCCATTTGCGACATCGCGCTGCGCATGAGCAGGAGCGTCAACGTCACCGGCAGCGACGGGGCCAGCGCCGCACCGATCAGGCAGAGGCTCGCGGGGATGTGCGTGAAGACCATGGTGTTGAGCAGGCCGATCTTGCGTGAGAGCGGCGCCGCCGCGAGTTGAGAGCCTGCGGCCAGCAGTCCGGTGCAGAAAAAGAACTGCCCAGCCGCGCTGACGGAAAACCCAAAGCGCTGCATCAGCCAGAGCGACAGCAGCGAGTTGACGACGAGGCCACCCGCGAACGCGTCGACGCTGAATAGCAGCGCAAGCCGCATGACGATGTGCCGCGATGGCCCGAGCGGAGGTGGGGCCGCCGTGGCGTGTGATCGTGTACGCGGCAATCGGGTGTACAACACGCAGACCGCGAGGCCGGTCGCTGCATAAACGAGAAACATCGCGCGCATTGCGGCCAGCAGCGAAATCCCGGCATGTGCAGCAAGCCAAAGCGGCAGGCCTGCGGCGAGCGATCCCAATGCGGCCGACACGGCGCCGACCAGGCTGTAGCGGGCAAACAGCGCGGTCCGCGCGTTGCCGCTCGCCGCTTCGGCAAGACGCGCCTGCTCGAGCGGCAAGAAGAGACTGACGTCGCCGGAACTCGGGTTGAGCGTGCCGACAAAAGCCACGACAAGCAGCGGCCACAAGGTCGACAAGCTGGCGAAGCCGATGCCGGTGGCGGCCATCAGGATCGCCGCGAGGGTCAGCATGCGACGGTGCGGGAAGCGGCTTGCCACGATGCCGACCGCGATTGTCGCGACCGCCGAACCCATCAACGTCGCGGTGCTGACCAGTCCGACATCGAGTTGCGCGAAGCCGAGGGACAGCAAGTACGCGGGGAGCAGCACCGCGATAAAGCCGTCGCAGAACCCGCGTAGACCTCGGCTCACGAGGATGATCCACGCAGCGTGCCCGACGCCGGCCGGAAGGAGCCGGCGTGACAAACGGATCGCGAACGAGACGGCCCCGCGGCCGCTAGGCATATGCATCGCACTGGGGAAACGCATCGAAGCGTTCGCCGTCGTGTGTAATCCATTTCATGGCGATTCTCCTGTCCGAATGCACGGAAAATCCAGTACGCCCAGAAATGCGAGTCAATGGTGGAGTAACGGGAAAGCCACCAACCCGAAGAGTGCTGCCGCCATGACGATTACTGGCTCCTGCAGCTTCTTGAAGCGCCACAGCAGCGCAATCGTCACGAGCGCGACAAGCGCGGTCGGGATATCGACGATCGAGCGCTTCGCAATGACCAGCACGGACCCCGTGATCGCACCCACGGCCGCCGCCGTGATGCCGTTGACGAACGCCTTGACGTCAGGCCGGTGGCCGTACTTCTTCACGTAAGGCGCGGGGATGATGGTGAACAGATAGCACGGCAGGAACGTGCCGAGCGCGGCAACGAGCGCCCCCGGAAAACCCGCCACGAGATAGCCGATGAAGCCGACCGTGATCACGACCGGCCCTGGTGTGATCATCGCGACGGCAACCGCGTCGACGAACTGCTTGTCGTTCAGCCAGTGGTGTTCAGTCACGACGCCGCCGTACAGGAACGGCACGATCGCGAGTCCTGATCCAAACACGAACGCGCCCGCTTTGGCGAAAAACACGCCAATCTGTGCGAGTTGCGGCAGATCGATGCCGCTCAGCAGGCCGCTTGCCGCCGGCAGGTTGGCGCCGGCGAGTGCGTTCAACCCGCTCTTGTGCAGCCATTTGGGTGGCGCGCGCCACAACCAGCCGATCAGACCGGCGACGATGAAGAGCCACGCAATTTCCGATTCGGTGATGAAGGTCACTGCCGCAAGCGTCAGAAAGATCACCCAGAGCAGCTTGTCGTTGCCAACGGTCTTCGTCGTGAGCTTGTACGCGCTCATTGCGATGATGCCGACCACGGCCGCACCGACGCCATAGAACACGGCCTGCATCCACGACAGCCCACCAAAGTGCGCATACGCGAAGCCGAGGGCGACGACCATCAGGAACGACGGCAGCACGAAAGCGAAGCCGACGAGCGTTGCACCGAGAATCCGGTAATGGACGAAGCCGAGATAGATCGCGAGCTGGGCGGCCATCGGCCCCGGCGCGAGCTGCGCCAGCGTGAGTCCTTCCTTGTAGTCGGCTTCCGTAATCCAGCCGTGCTTCTCGACGAGATCGCGGCGCATATAGCCGGCGAGCGCGACCGGGCCACCGAAGCCGAACGCGCCGAGCCGCAGCATGTATCCGACCAGTTGACCCAGCGAGTAGGTCGGCTTGTTCGTGGCGATAGTCGTGGTCATGACCGTCCTCCCGCATCGTTCTTCCCGTTCGATGCGAAGTGCGCATGGAGCGAGTCAAGTACCACGCCCATCTGTTCCAGCAACTGATCGTCGTTATCCACGCGTTGGCGCGTGCCCGACATCACGGCCTCGAAGCCGACCGTCTCGGGCGCGGCGCTCCCGCCCACGTCGAGCGCATGCACGATCTCGCCAAGCCGCATCAACGCAGGATCCGTGTCGAGCCCGAAACTCGCGAGCAAGACCTCGAACGTCACGCGCTCGCCGACATGGGTGAACGCGGCACCGTCGAAATCGAAGCCGAGCGCGTCACGTGGACAGTCCGCGGGCGAAGCGAGCCAGATGAAGCGCGCACGCGCGTCGATGAAGCGGCGAATCAGCCAGGCACTGGCGACGCGATCGACCCACATGCGCTGACGCGTTGCCCAGGTGCGCCCTTGATACTCGTCGATGGCGAGCAGGCGGATCGCGCGCTCTGCCGCGTGCGGCTCACCCGGCGACAGTACGGTGTCGACGAGCGCGATGAAATCCTGCAAGGCGACTTCGGCGCGGGTGGCGGCGTCGCCCGGAAAGAAGTCGATCCCGCGGATGGCGTCGAAATCCTTGCGTTGCCGGCGCAGCAGACGCGCCAGTTCCGTGGCGGACTGCCCGGCCAGCGTCTTGCGGGCTTCCGTGAGCGCCTGGGTGAAGGTGGCGTAATCCTCGCTGCGATCGAACAGCGCGCGGAATTCCCGTTCCTGCGACACATCGAGGCTTGGCGCGCGTAGCAGATGGGCGGTGCCGCCGCTGTCGGCGATCGCACCCGCGAGTTCGCGCAGCATCGCCTCGCGCGCCTCCGTGTAGGGCAGCAAGTAGATGCCGTCGCGCAACACCGCGCAGCCCTTTGCCTTGAGCGCGCGCCAGAAGCGCATGCGGGCCGTCGCGTTTTCCGTGGGCAGGGTCAGAACGAAGACCGACCATGTCGAAATAGTATCCATGTAGTGAATCCTACTCACTCGTTATGATCTCTACAAGTTAACTTTTTTATCGCATTCCGATCGTTGCGGGCGAACGATCGCGGAGAACCGTCAAGGCCGTTCGGTAAACTGGCGGCTCAACCCCCGCGAAGTGCGTCATCAACGCTGCTCCCGAATACATGAACTCGAGAATCAATGCGATCGTCATCGCCCTGACTGCTGCCGCGCTGTTCGGCGCCGCCACGCCTCTGGCCAAGGCATTGCTCGGCTCGATGTCGCCATTCATGGTGGCCGGGCTGTTCTATCTCGGCAGCGGTATCGGCCTCGGTCTGGGCATCGTCGTTCGCCGGCTGGGGCAGCCGGCTGCGCATACGGACGCTGGCCATCGACTGAAAAAGGCCGAAATTCCCTGGCTCGCTGGTGCGATTGCGGCGGGCGGCGTCGCCGGGCCGGCGCTGCTGATGCTCGGCCTGTCGAGCACGCCCGCTGCCACGAGCGCACTGCTACTCAATCTCGAGGGCGTGCTGACGGCCGTCATCGCGTGGATCGTCTTTCGCGAGAACGTCGACCTGCAGGTGTTCCTTGGGATGGTGGTGATTGTTGCGGGTGGCGTCTTGCTGTCGTGGCAATCCGGCGGGGCGGGGTTGCCGGTGGGCGCACTGCTCATCATTGGCGCATGCCTGTGCTGGGCGATCGACAACAATCTCACGCGCAAGGTCTCGGCGAATGACGCGATGGTCATTGCCTGTCTGAAAGGTTTGATCGCCGGTCCGGTCAATATCGCCATCGCGGTCGCGACCGGCGCCACGCTGCCCGCCCTCACGACAACGGCGGCCGCCATGCTGACGGGCCTTGGCGGCTACGGCATCAGTCTCGTGCTGTTCGTCATCGCGCTGCGCCATCTCGGCACCGCGCGAACCGGCGCCTATTTCTCGGTCGCGCCGCTGTTCGGCGTCGCGCTATCGCTACTGATCTGGCCGGAGATGCCGCCCGCGACCTTCTGGATCGCCGCCGCGTTGATGGCGCTGGGAATCTGGCTGCACGTGCGCGAACGGCACGAGCACGAGCATAGCCATGAAAGGCTGGAGCACACGCATCGGCACCGGCACGACGAGCATCATCAGCATGCGCACGACTTCCCGTACGAAGGTGATGAGCCGCACACGCATCCGCACGTGCACCTCCCCATCACGCATTCGCACGCGCACTTCCCGGATATCCATCATCGGCACCGGCATTAGTCTCCTGCCGCGTAGCCCGCTAACGCTTCGGTACGCCGTCACGCCACTCGCCCCAATGCTTGACGATTTCCTGCACGAGCGGATTGCCCGCGAGGAACAGATTGCCGATCGCGATCGTGAAGCCGCCCTGTGACGCATAGTTGAGCAGATTGTCCGCGCTCGATTGACCCGCGTAGGGCCGGTCGAAGTCCGAGCCGGCGCGCAGCACCGCGACACGGTTCAGGTCGACGCGATGCACGCTCGCCGCGCGTGTCAGCGCCTCGAAAGTGGCGTTGTCTTCCTGCTGCGTCGTGCAATAGGTGCCCTTGCCATCGGTCAGGATTTTGGTCCATTGCCGCGCGCGCTCGCCGATGTCGGTGCCGGACCACCAGGTATCGCCCGCCAGCGTGTCGCACTGGATCACGGTCGGCGGACGGTTCGCGGGCGCATAGCTGTATTTGGCGCGGGCCGCCTGCGCCTGTGGATCGTCGCTCAGCGTCACGTTGCGCGACAGCGCGAATGCCGCGTCCGTGAGCGCCGGATTGAGCTGGAACACTTCGGTGCGATAGTCGAGCGGCGGCTTCTGCGTCGGGTTCGTCGTGTTGATGCCGAGATAGCCGGTGTTCCAGCCCGGTGGAATTTCGCGCCCATCGATTTCCCACTGAATGCCGAAGTCGACGAGCCAGTTCGCCCAGGCAGCGGAACCGACGGTCCCCTGAAGCGGGTCGATACCGGCAATGCCCGCCACCATGAAGTAGGTGCGACGCAAGTCGAAACGCGGCGAGAACGTCAGCGCCATGATCGACGCGGCTGCATTCGCGTGCCCCATGCCCGTCGTCATCACGCAGACGTCCTGGCGATTGCAATGCACGGCCGGGTAGTCAGGAGACAGACCCGCGACGGAGATGTCCTCCCACGGCCCGAGATGATCGAGCCACACCTGGCCTTCCGGACCGAACATCGAAACGATCATCACCTTGACCGGACGGCCATGCGACGCGCCGTCGTCCGGCGCGAAGCTGTCTTCGGCATGCGCGATGGCGGGTGCAACGGCCACACCGGCCACGAGCAACGATGAAATCACTGCGCCAAATGCACGATCTGGCATAAGAGGCCCCACCTGTTATGTAAGAACTGCGATTGCAAAACGTGAATCGCGTGCCGTGTTGTCGATTGACGTCGTGGTTGTTGTCGGCGTGCAGCGTGGGGCCTGGGCGTGCGCCATTCAGGCGACGTTAAGTATAGGCGCGGAGTCGTGGTTGGCAAGCGGGTTGGCAACCCGCAGCCCGTTTCGATGCTTTCGATGCGGATAACGGATGCGACTGCATATAACCAGCCGATGGCAGACCGGTCCTGCCGATGCCCGGGACTTAGCGGGGCCTAGCGCGCCTTGCTATAGCGCGGCGCGGGAGTATCCGTCGACAAGTGCGGGGCCATCGTGCGGCGCGCGGATTCGTAGGCGTCCCACTCTTCGCCGGCATGCAGTGACGGGATCGTCACGAGTTCGCGTCGGTCGAAGCCCGTCAGGGCTGCCTCGACCATGTCAGAAGCCGACATGACGATGCCCTCGGGCAAGTGCTCGAGCGGTAGTCCGCCGGTCTGCCAGAAGTCGGTGGCGGTTGCTCCGGGCAGCACGGCCTGCACCTGCACACCCTTGCCGGCAAGCTCGTGATGCAGCGACTGGCTGAAGGCGAGCACGAAGGCCTTGCTGCCACCGTAGACGCCGTTAAGCGTCTCCGGCGAAATCGCGACGATGGACGAGATATTGATGACGGCACCCTTCCCGCGCGCGACGAAGCCAGGGATGGCGGCATACGTCAGGCGGGTGAGTGCGATGACGTTCAGATCGATCAGACGCGTCATTGCATCCACATCGCTATCGAGCAGCGGCGTGTGGGTGCCCACGCCCGCATTGTTGACCAGCAGGGTAATGCTCGCATCCTCCCTGAGCTTCCTCTCGACACCGGCCAGCGCAGCGCGGTCGTTGAGATCCGCATCGATGATCTCGACATTCTGGCGCGTCTCCTCCGTGATGCGGTGGGCCAGGTCCATCAACCGGTCGCGATTGCGCGCGACCAGAATCAGATCGTATCCCCGGCGTGCGAGACGCTCGGCGTAGATTGCGCCGATGCCCGAGGAAGCGCCGGTGATGAGAGCCGTACCTTGATGTGCCTGAACCATGATGTCACTCCGTTATGAAGATTGAAGGGGTTTGCGTGTGTCCATTCTGGATTCGACCGGCCATGACGTGAATGACGTAGATGTGTATGATTCAGGACATCGCTTGACGGAGAATGGACATGCACCGGATCGGCTTCCTGCTCGGAGACGGCTTTCAGGTCATGGCGCTCGCGCCACAGTCCGTATTCGAGTATGCAAACATCGTTGTGGGCGAAACGTTTTACAGGCTGGAGAACTACTCGGCAGCCGGTGGCGAGGTGCGCTCGTCGCTCGGCCTGGCGGTCGGCACGCGGTCGCTACGCGGGCGCATCGACGTGGACACGTGGATCGTTGCGGGCGTCAACGACCCGCTCGCCTCGCCGGCGCCGAGGGACGTTCTTGCGTTCCTGCGCCGGGCAGCTACCCGCGCTCGGCGTATCGCCGGGGTCTGTACGGGGGCATTCGTGCTGGCGCAGGCGGGTCTGCTGGCGCAGCGCCGAGCCACGACACACTGGGCGTACAGCAGCGAGATGCAGAAGCGCTATCCGGACATTCGCGTCGAGGCCGACCGGATCTATATCGTCGACGGCCCGGTCTGGACGTCTGCGGGCATGACGGCAGGCCTCGACCTGGCACTTGCGATGGTGGAAAAGGACCTCGGTGCGGAAACGGCCCGATCGGTGGCGCACAAACTGGTCATGCATCAGCGCCGGGCGGGTGGTCAGTCGCAGCATTCGGAAATGCTGGAACTCGCGCCAAAGTCCGATCGCATCCAGCGTGCGCTGAACTACGCGAGCCAGAATCTGACCCGCCCGCTCACGGTGGAGGAACTGGCCGAGACGGTGCATCTGAGTCCGCGCCAGTTCAGCCGTGTGTTTGCACTGGAGACGGGCCAGTCGCCAGCGAAGGCCATCGAAAGGCTGCGCCTGGAGGCGGCGCGGCTGATGATCGAGCAGAGCCGCCATCCACTCGAAGTCATTGCCAGGGAATCGGGATTTCGTGACCGGCGGCATCTGCGCGAAGCATTCCTGCGCGGGTTCGGCGTTCCGCCCCAGGCGCTGCGGCGTGATGCGCGCGCGGACGCCCGTGGACGCCAGGACATAGGAGTATTTCCCCCAGGGTGACACTTTCCGCACGACCGTACAAAAATAATCACTGTCTGACAGACACCCGGACGACCCTGCAATGCCATCTGGTACATGGAGCGGCAATCGGTGAACGAGCATCCGCATCAACTTGTAATCCGAAGCCGCCTCGCGGCGCGCCGTCGTTCCTGCGCGCGCCCGGCCCGCCTCACCGGTACGGCGTCCTTTCCCGATTTACTGCTGCAACTCCCGTAACGACGTCCAAGTGACGCGTCAAAGCTGGCCTCACCCTGCGAGGCCAGTTCTGCAACCCGCACGGACGGCGCCCTTGCGCCATGTCCGCGTGAACTGACGCGCCACGAAAGAAGGGGCGAATCCCGCTTTTTTCCAGGCCATGCCATTTAATCAGGATTCCAGAATGTCAAAACGCAAGATGCTACGCAGAACACTGCTTGCCGCCGGAGTGGCCGCCACGGGAATGATGGGCGCTGCGGGCACCGCCCACGCGCAAAGCAGCGTGACGCTCTATGGCATCGTCGACGCCTCGCTGCTCTACACCAGCCATACGCTGAACACGCAAACCGGCCAGAACGCGGGGCATCAGTTCTCGTTCACCGACAGCGGCATGACAGGTTCGAGTTTCGGCCTGCGCGGCGCGGAGGATCTGGGCGGCGGCATGCGCGCGGTCTTCATGCTTGAAAGCGGCATCAGCGTGGCGAACGGTCGGTTCGCCAATTCGAACGGCAACCTGTTCGGCCGCCAGGCCTGGGTGGGCGTGGACAGCGCCTACGGTTCGCTCAAGGCCGGCCTCCAGTACTCGCCGTTCTTCCTCTCGCTTTACGACACCGATGCGCGCGGCATGTCGTATTTCGGCAGCGGGCTCGTGAGCTACGTGAACAACGTCTATGTCACGGGCCTCTTCAACAGCAATGCGATCACCTATACGTCGCCGGAAATCGCGGGTCTGCAGGCGTCGGGCATGTTCTCGTTCGGCGGTAGCGCGGGCAACTTCCAGGCGGGCCGCCAATACTCCGCGAGCCTGCGCTACCACCTGGGCGGTCTCACGCTGAGCGCCGCGCTCTATGACGGCAATGCGGGCGGCAGCGCGGCCACCACGCCCATTCCGAGCACGGTCGAGTTCGTAGGGCGCACCATCGGCGCGAGCTATCGCTTCGAAAACAGCCTCACGATTTCGGCCTCGTATGCGCTCTACAAGGTCGCCCACTCGTTCGACAACAGCGTCTACTCGGGCGGCCTCAGCTACTTCGTCACGCCCTACCTCGACGTCAACGCCGGCGTCTATTACACACGCGACGGCAACGAAGGCGCGAATCATTCGATCCTCGCCTCGAGCGGCGTGCAGTTCTTCCTCTCGAAGCGCACGACGCTCTACGGGCAGGTCGGCTATGTGAACAACCACGGGCACATGGACACGGGCCTGTCGATCAACAACGCGCTCTTCGAAGTGTCCGGCTCGACGGTGGGCGCGAGCATCGGCATTCGTCACATGTTCTGAGCGCGGCTCGCCGCAGCGAAGCGCGGGCGGCAAGCCCGCGCAAGCGTGCCCGGCGATCAGCTATTGGAGCCGATCCACTAATGGCGCTTTGGTAGGCACGAAGCTCTCGCGCAACGTGCGCTTGAGCATCTTGCCGATCGCGCTGCGCGGAAATTTGCCAAATTTCCAATAAATCTCCACGTGAAGATTTTTATAGGGCGCAATCACTCCGCCTGCATCACTCGAACAACCGCATCACATCGTCATACAGCGCCTGAGGAATGCGCACCCCATCGCGCTCGCTGCGCTCGCGCGCCTCGAAGCGCCGCTGCGAAGGCAAGCGCGCGCCCTGCCCGACCACGGCAGCAAAAAGCCGTTCGGCCCTTTCCTGTCCCGCACCGTAATCGGCACCCAGGAACCGGCGCGGGTCGATCGCGATCACCAGTTCGCCATGACAAGGGGCCGCGCCCGCGCCATCGTCGAAGGCCTGCGACTCCATGCTCGTGAGATCGCCGATCAGCGCGCCCGCGAGCAGTTCCACCATGGCCGCCAGCGCCGAGCCCTTGTGGCCGCCGAACGTCTGCATCGCGCCCTCCAGCGCGGCGCGCGCATCCGTGGTCGGCTTGCCTTCGCTGTCGATCGCCCAATGGTCGGGAATGGGCTTGCCCTCGCGCGCGTGCAGTTCGATGTCGCCACGCGCAATCGCGCTGGTCGCGAAGTCGAACACGAACGGATGCCCGTGCTCGCGCGGCCACGCAAAGGCAATGGGATTGGTGCCGAACACGCCGCGCGTGCCGCCAGCCGGCGCGACCCAGCTATGGCTCGGGTTCATCGCGAGGCCGACCAGGCCTTGCGCCGCAATCGCCTCCACCTCGGGCCAGAGCGCCGAAAAATGGAAGCAGCGATTGATCGCCATCGCCGCCAGGCCTTGCGTGCGTGCCTTTTCCGCCAGCACTGGCAGACCCGTCTCGAAGGCGAGCAACGAAAAACCGTAATGCGCATCCACGGCGAGCACGCCCGGCGACACATCGCGCAAGGTGGGCTCCGCGACCGGATCGACCTTGCCGCTGCGAACCGAGCGCACGCAGCCGAGCAAACGATAGATGCCATGCGAATGGCATTCGTCGCGCTGCCCCTGGGTGATGACGCGCGCGATCGCATCCGCGTGCGCAGCCGACAGACCGTGATGCATGAGCGCCTTGCGCGCCAGCGCAAAGAGTTCGTCGAGCGAAAGCACGACGCCCGGTAGTTCACCTGGTTTTTGATTAGTCATCCAGATTTCCCTCGCGATGGATTACGCCGTCCACGCGCCGCGTGAGGCCGAGCGGATTCCCTTCGCGCAGCGCCACGGGCAGCAAGGCGTCCGGCAAGTCCTGATACGAGACCGGGCGCAGGAAGCGCTCGATGGCGCGGCTGCCCACCGAAGTCGTGCGCGCATCCGAGGTCGCGGGGAATGGACCGCCGTGCACCATCGCGTGAGCCACTTCCACGCCGGTGCCGAAGCCATTCGCGAGGATGCGGCCGGCCTTGCGTTCGAGCGTCGGCAGGAGCGTGCGGCAAGCTTCATGATCGGCGGCGTCGAGGTGCACGGCCACCGTCAATTGTCCTTCCAGCGCCTTGAGCACCGCGTGCAACTGGTCCAGATCCTCGCAGCGCACGATGAGCGACGCCGGGCCGAATACTTCCTCGCGCAACGCCGGCAGCGCGAGAAACGCCTCGGCCGTGGTCGCAAAGAGCGCCGCCTGGGCGTCGAAACGCCCGCCCGCCGCGCCGCTTGCGAGCCGCTCCACGCTGGGGTTCGCGGCGAGCCGCTCGACGCCCTTGCAATAGTTCGCATGAATGCCGGGCGTGAGCATCGTCGATGCGCCCGTGCTGGCAAGCGCCGCGCTCGCGGCCTGCTCGAATGCGTGCAAGGACTCGCCCCGCACGGCCAGCACCAGGCCGGGGTTCGTGCAGAACTGTCCGGCGCCCAGCGTGAGCGAGGCCGCGAACGGCGGCGCGATCGCCGCGCCGCGCGCCGCCAGCGCGCCGGGCAGCAACACCACGGGGTTGATGGAGCTCATTTCCGCATAGACCGGCACCGGCTCGGGGCGCGCATTGGCGATCTTCATGAGCGCCACGCCCGCTGTGCGCGAGCCCGTGAAGCCCACCGCCTTGATGCGGTGATCGGCCACGAGCGCCTGACCAATGGCGAGCCCGCTGTCGAACAGCATCGAAAACACGCCTTCGGGCAGGCCGCAAGCCTGCACTGCGCGCTGAATCGCGCGCCCCACGAGTTCGGACGTGCCCGGGTGCGCGCCATGCGCCTTCACGACCACGGGGCAGCCAGCCGCCAGCGCCGAAGCCGTATCGCCGCCCGCCACCGAAAACGCGAGCGGAAAGTTCGATGCACCGAACACCGCCACAGGCCCGAGCGCGATGTTGCGCAGCCGCAGGTCCACACGCGGCAGCGGCTTGCGTTCGGGCTGCGCCGGATCGATGCGTGCATCGACGCAATCGCCGTTGCGCAGCAGCGCCGCAAAGAGCTTGAGTTGCCCGACCGTGCGTGCGCGCTCCCCCTCGATACGCGCGCGCGGCAAGCCGGTTTCGGCCATGCAGCGTTCGATCAGCGCATCGCCGATCGCATTGATCTGCTCGCCGATGGTTTCGAGGAAAGCAGCGCGCGCTTCCAGCGTGGTCTCGCGGTAAGCATCGAAAGCGGTCTCTGCAAGCGCGCAGGCGCGCTCCAGATCTTGCTGGGTCGCGCCGCCAAATGCGGGTTCAAGCGCATCGCCCGTGCGGGCGTCGATACCGTGAAATGCGCCGTTCTTGCCTGGCACGCTTGCCGCGCCGATCAGCGACTGGCCGGTGATGGTCATATTGCCCCTGCAAAAAAGCAAACCGGGCCAGCAAGGCCCGATTTCAAAACGAATTGGAATCCAGCAGCCGCGCCTGCAAAGAACCGGCAGGCACGGCGATGCGGATTGCGCCGCTCGCCGTTGTTTGCCGCTGGTTCGCGGCAAGGGCGCCGGAAGGTTTTAGAGGCCCACGTCGGGCAGTTGCGGGCGCGTCGCGAGCGCCTTTTCCATCACGGCCTTCACATGCGCGAGCGCATCGCCTTCCAGCGCGAGACGCGGCGCACGCGTGAGCGCGCTGCCACGGCCCACGAGCTCTTCACACAGCTTGATGCACTGCACGAGGTCCGGGCGCGCATCGAGGTGCAGCAGCGGCATGAACCAGTGATAGAGCGCGAGCGCTTCGTCGAAGCGCTTTTGCTTCGCGAGGCGGAACAGCGTCTCGCCTTCTTTCGGGAACACGTTCGACATGCCCGAGACCCAGCCCTGCGCGCCCACGGCAATGCTCTCGACCACCACGTCGTCGAGGCCCGCGAACAGCACGAAGCGGTCGCCCACGGCGTTGCGCAGGTCGATGAAGCGGCGCGTGTCGCCCGAGGAGTCCTTGAAGCAGACGATGTTTTCGCAATCCTGAATGGCGATCAGCACATCGGGCGTGACGTCGTTCTTGTAGATCGGCGGATTGTTGTAGACCATCACCGGCAGATCGGTGCTCGACGCCACCGCGCGAAAATGCGCGGCCGTCTCGTGCGGCTTGGCCGAGTACACGAGCGCCGGCATCACCATCACGCCGTCCACGCCCACGCGCTGCGCCTCGCGCACGGTCTGGCGCGCGAACTCGGTGGTGAACTCGGCCACACCGGCGATCACCGGCACGTTGCCGCCCGCCGCGTCGCGTGCGACTTCGATCACGGCCAGCTTCTCGTTCGTGCTGAGCGATGTGTTCTCGCCCACGGTGCCGCACACCACGAGGCCCGACACGCCGTCCTTGACGAGGTTGCTCACCACCCGGTGGGTCGCTTCGATGTCGACCGAAAAGTCCGGCTTGAACTGGGTGCTGACGGCGGGAAACACCCCGCTCCATTGGATAGCGTTACGGCTCACGGTGACAATCTCCTTCGTTGAATGAATGCGCCAACACGGTGTGGCGATGTGGAGAAGTATCGCTATCCAGCGCAACTAAAGCTTGGGGGCTTTCGCGACTCAAAAAGACGAAATCGGCACAGTCGGGAGCGTGCGGGCGCGCGTTGGCCGGCATGCTTGCATGCGTGATGCGGGATAACCCCAGGTTGCGGTGCGTGCACGCGTGGGAGCGGC
Source organism: Paraburkholderia tagetis (assembly GCF_022213065.1). GTDB lineage: Bacteria > Pseudomonadota > Gammaproteobacteria > Burkholderiales > Burkholderiaceae > Paraburkholderia > Paraburkholderia tagetis. The sequence goes on along the minus strand of NZ_JAKLJA010000040.1, from coordinate 4,940 downwards.
ATCGGCCTTCCCCAGCGCGCGCGATGCCAGGGAAATCACAGGGTGTGATTCAGTTCGGAAATCATCGTGATTGTCCCCATCCGTTACCAATCACACCCTGTGATTCTGGTCGGCGTTGCTTGCACGCGAGTAGGCTTCCATGCGTCTCCACCCGTCCTGAAAGCGCACCAGTGGCCGGGGGCGGTTCGGATCGAGCCGCCATGGCTTGCCCCGCTTCACGTACCAGCGCCAGACATCTTCGATGTCATCGCCACTATCGGGGCATACGCCATCCCAGACATCCTCGAAATGAAGCTGGCATGCCACGCGCCACTGCCACATGCCATAGAGGCTGCATGCAATCTGACCCAGCGCGGCGCCCAGGAGCACCAGGCCGAACTGCACGTAAAACGTTGTGCCCAGGTCTTCCGCCATGAACCAGCCACTCACCGTCAGCAGCGTGCCAATAGCAAGCTGCATACCCCACAACAGCCAAAGAAAAAGGGAAATCCCGGCAAAGAAACGTCTACTCACGTCTGTCCTCCGTATTCTTCCCAGAAGCCGTTGACCAGTAGCCGGTGCTCCCAGAAACGCAGCACAAAACTCAAAACAATCAGGAACACAACGACACATGTAGCGACTGTTTCAAGCGTGCCCCACGCCTTGCTGGGAGCCACCAGCATGACGAGCACCCAGAAAGAAGAAAACGCAATGAGTTCAGGACCTGGAAACAGGTTCGCGTCATAGGTTTCCTTCCACGGCAGTTTCACTGCGGAAGGCTCCTTCGCAACAAAGTTCAGCACGACGCCACGCTCACGGGGCAGCGCCACGAGCTGCGGCCCCTGCCCGTAGTGCGCCATCTTCGCTGCCAGCGCCTGCATCACCCACCGGGCCACCGGCGCCTGCGGCCCCACCGCCTGTTCCAGGTCATGCCCGGCCAGCGTCAGGCCGCTGTCCCTGACCGCTCCCATGGTGGCGTGCTGTGCCAGTCCCTTCAGACGTCCGTGCCAGAAGTGGTGAATGCGGTTCGCGGGCACCTGATTCGCCCTCAAAAGCAGGCCAAGCGACTTGTCCACCTGGTCCGCATCCCCAACGATCTGACGCAGCAGCCAGGCCTGCGGACGAAGCGTGTCTTTCTGCTCCGCCATCAGCTTGCGCGAGGCGACCAGCAACGCCACGGCTGCCTCCGACATGGCCGGTTCGGCCTTTGCCATATCGTTCAGATGCCACGCAAGCAGCAGCCGGTATTTGGGCGTCTCGTCAACGAAGTAGCTGGTGTACGGCAGGGTGCGGTGATCGTCCTCGAACCAGACTTCCGCGAAATCGATCTCCCGGCTGTTGTCGATCCAGCGGATGCGTGGTCGCTCCGGCAACGCCAGCCGCTCCCACGCGGCCTCAACTTCACCCGTCATTTCGTGCCGGTCGCATTGCAGCACAATCTCCAGCGCGTCCTCGCGTATCGCCCGTGCGAGCCGGGAAGCAAAAGGGGCCAACAGCTTTTCGGCCAGAGCCGATTCCCGCGAAACACCTTCCGCCGCAGCGATATCATCGAGTTCCATGACACGCCCCGGATTCTCCGGCGCCGCTCCTTCCAGTCCCAGCATGCGCACGGCCAGATCGGGTTCGGCTGAGAGAACCACACTGTCAAGGACGGCAACACCCATGCGGCTGCTCTGCTGCCAGTCCGTGACCAGATTCCAGCGGCAGGCATTTCTGACTGCGGCGTTGAAAGCCAGCTTGTCGTCCGACAGCAGGTACAACATCGCGCCAAGACTGAACCACACAAGGAGTGGAGTCGCCAGTGCATAACGTGCGAACTGGCTCGATGCGACCGGCACACCCTTGGGCCAACTGGTTACGGTGAGCGCAACCGCAATCAGTTCGATCACGACGAACAGCGCAACGTACACCCACACGGACAATGGCTTCACGTCTGCCAGTTCGTCCGGTATCAACGGGTCCCATCGAAAACTCATCAGTGTGTCTCCCCGTCAGCTCTCGTAGGTCCACTCGCGCTGCGAGGCAATCAGCCGGGGCGGCGGATTGCAGCCGCAGCGGCAAAGGTCGTTCTCCAGGGCGGGCAGTTTCTCATCGATGGCGTCCTCGGCGTTGCGCGGCCCGTCGGCCTCGATGCGCCCTTCGGTGCCGCAGGCGGGGCACTGCACGCGCGCGCCAAGGTAGCTCATGCCGCGTTCATCCACGCCCGTGCCGTCGATGCCATCCAGCACGGTGCCCTGTACCGTAGTGCGATCCAGCCGGAGAATGCAGGCACGTTCAGCCATGGGCCGCTCCCACCCATTCCCAATCGGTCCTGTCCGTGTCGTCGCGGCTCGACGGCATGCGCTGGCCCCGGCTCAGCGTCACGACGCTCGCGAGGTCGTACCAGGTCGGTTCCTGTCGGTACAGGTCATGCGGGCGGATGCGCCTGACCCAGCGCCCGCTTCGCGGACACTCGGCCCCCGGCTCACAGAACTGCACGGTGTCCGCGATCATGTCCAGCGACCACTGCTTGACGGGCGTGGGTGCGGTGGCTTCCCACACCCACTGCACCGGGCCATCGATGTTGATGTCGCCGTACTTCGTGTCCATGGGCATCTTCACGTCGTCCGTCGTTGCCACGTCGCCGGCCTTGAACGGCTTCAGCAGCAGGCCGCGATAGCCGCCGCTGGTGCGCACGGGGCGGTACAGGCCGTCTTCGGTGAAGGTCTGACCGGGCTTGACCGGGTGCCAGGACATATCCTTGCGATGGGTGGCTTCCCACTGCTCGCGCTCTTCGGGCGTTGAGGGGTAGTCTCGGTCGATGGTGATGCGACTATTGACACCTCTGAAATCCACTTGTGATGAGAGGCCCCAACCGTCTCCTTCATATTCGATCCTCATAAATGCAATTCCTGAGAATTCGTACTCCCCTTTTGCAGCCCTATAATCCGGTTTCGTCTGAAATTGCAGTATCTTGCTGTCTCCTGGTTGCAGTAGCACAACTCCCTCATGAAACTCATCCTTGTTAAGCAATTTTTTCCCACTTAACGCAAATCCCCACGACTGCTTTACTTCTTCACGGCCACCAAGATTATTAAATTTAGCAATCGCACCGGTACCTAGACGACCATCGGTGGACGTGCTACCCCATTGATCTGGTGTTTTAAATTTTATCCATCTATTTCCTGAATTTGTGAAACGCACCGATACGGTAAAACCGTTTTTACCGTGCTCGATCTTATAAGCAGAAAAATCAAGCTTAATAAACTTCGCACCATGCTTCCACGCCTCCTCCGACAACCTGAACGGCGCGTCGAAAATTTCGCTGTTGAATTTTTCAGGAATCATTCGTATAGAGCCCTGTCGATTCACCACCTTCCCATCTTCAAGACATGCAACACTGAATGTCGCTGAGGGGTCATAGGTTTCCGGGCCACCAGTCTGGATATCTTCACGACACAAGGTCTGTGCCGCCACTTTCAGTTGCTCCACGTCGCGATTTTGCAAACTGAGCATAAAGACGCCCACACCGGTTTGCGTGTCCTCGTTGATGGTGTCCCCTTTGGCAAAGTAAACCTTATCAACACCATCGAAGCTAAACTGCCTCGAACCATATTCAAGTCCACCTGACCACGACAGAGAAAACGCATCTGGTCGCAGGACACCATTATTCGAATCATTCGCCATCGCAGACCTACCTCCTATCCACAGCACCATGAAGGACAACAAAACCACCCGCCATATATTTCGAAATCTCGAATTGCCGTTACTTTTTGGCATGGGCCACCTTCGTCTTTGCAGCAGAGCTTCCGCTACTGATTTCAGTTTTCTTTGCAGCGGCAGCAGGAGCGTTGTATCCCACCCGCCACAGCTTATGAGTGCGCGCCGAGAACCATCGGCGTATATATTCAAGGTAATAAGGTGGAATACTTGCAATTGGCTTGGCGCAACCCCCACCCATAAGATTATTGTCAGTTTCAATAACCCAAATCTTGTTCGCCGCCTTGTTGGCGTCCGCGAGAGTGAAGTCTATATCCCTGCCACTCTTGACGTATATCGAATGTACAAAACCACCTTGCTCCCAATACTCATCAGGGAAGTTAAACAGATGCCCCGTCTCGTGAGCTTTGGTTTGAGTTATTTTTGGCACCTTTCCGTTACCACTGCTGTCAAGTTCGTATTCTGATTCCGGCCAATTTTTTGCATCCGCACGCGCAGTTGTCGGAAACAAATTAATGGTGATATTTGGATTCAATGCTGGCGCGTCAGCCTCCCTGACAACATGCACATCTACGCAGAATTTGACCGCAATCCGGCAACCACAAGCGCCCCCCTTCTGGCATTCATCAAGGATCAGCTTGTAGTTCCCCTGATTCAGGGTTTTTTCGATCATATTTTTATACGTCGAAGCATCGACTTCCGCTGGATCACGCTCCACCAGCATTAAGCCTTGCGCTGCAAAAGTCTTGCGAGAATTCGCTCCGTTTTTAAAAGTTTCATACTCCACGACCACGTAGTTGTTCTTCTCGTCACGCAACGGCTCTCCGGTTGAAGGGTTCTTTCTAACTAGCAGTTTTGGCACCAGCGCCGTAACGACCTTTGCCGTCAAAGTCTTGCTGCTGGAGTCGTAAGTGAATTTACACGTCGTGGTATCCGTTCCCGAGCACATCACAGGATTGTTACCATCCACAATGCGCTCAGTTCTTGTCCAGCCATATTTCTGATAAGTCGGCGTCTCCCGCTCCATGCTGACAAATTCAGTAAAGTCCGGCTGTTGCCAGTTACAGGGCGCGGCATCTTCGAGCTTGATGGGGTCTGGTGCAACGCATCGGCTCAACTCATTCTCAGGATCGTTGATAACTGTAACGTCCCGGGATATTTAAGAAGTGACGTCCCGCGCTATTCGGGGTGAAACGAATCGAGTCGTCTCGCGCTTTGATGGAAATGCACACGATCACGCAGAGCGCGAAACGGGGTTCAGA
>NZ_JAKLJA010000004.1 GCF_022213065.1 Paraburkholderia tagetis | reverse complement strand
TTACTGCTCGCTTACGCGTGGAATTCGCGCTCGGGTGTGCGTGGAATTCGCGCTCGGGTCATCGTGGAATCGGTGCTCGGGTCGCCGTGGAATTCGCGCTCGAGTACGCGTGGAATATGCAATCTTGGCAAATTTTCAAACGCGACCGGCTGGAACGCGACAGAAGTCAGCCCAGGTTCAGCTAAGCTGCGCGACCTCCTCTTCGAGAAGCGGCTACGAATCTGTCCGATTTGTCTCGAATCGGCGTACCACAGTGTCTGGCACCAGTTTCAAGGACTACGCATCTGCCCGATTCATTCATGCCAGTTGCTACCTACTTGCGCCTATTGCGGCGCAGGCACCATGATCGTCACCGATTATTTTCGCCACAATGCGCGATGGATGCGCTGCGTGTTCTGCGGCCAATATCTCGCGGGAGCCGCGCCGAATCTGACCGCTCACATCGACCTCCGAGATCAGTCGGGCGCGCTTGCCACTCACTTTGGCGCGCTGGACAAATGGTGGAGTGACTATGCCGGCGTCCTCGGCATGATTTCGGAGCTCGAGCCGATAGAATCCCCCGACCGAAGAGCACGCCGACGTTCGGGGGAATACCTGATCGCCAGTTTGTTCGATGCCCTTGCGCCGGTGCCCGGGTACTCGGCAAACTCAAGCGGCAGCTTGAATGTCTTTCAGTGGAGCGCGTCGTCCAATCGCCCTGGCCGCACGCGAGCGGACTACCACGTGAAAAGTTCGGCTTATAGCAACGCGCTTGGCAAGCTGCTCCGATGGGCCATCAGAGAGCCCGATCACGCGCGGCAGCTCCGGGATATCGGAAGGGCGCTCGAACAGCGATGGGCGACGGACGTCACGCTTTACTCACCGCCCGTTGTAGCTGTCGGGTTAACCAGAAACTGGTTCGAAGGATACAAGTGGGACATCCATCAAGCAACCGATCCGCACCGCCATGCACTGCGGCCGGATGCGCCCCTGCTGAGCGCGGTATGCCAGCCAGTCTTGAGACTAGAGATTCAGGCATTTGTGAGCGCAATTTGCTCAGCGTTTCTCCACGACGTCCGCCGGGCAACCGAGCAGGGGTGGAGCCTGTCAAGCGAGACGTTGCAACAATCCGGGCCGGCCGCCGCCGGCGTGCGCAAACAGGAGGGCAGGCTGTTCAGCGGCCTGATTGTCTTTCCGGGCAATGACGACGTACCGCATTCGCCATTGCGGCGGCACCAGTTTGGGGAGTGGCTGACTGGCGCGTCGTCGACACTCGATCGGCGCGCTTTTACGAAGGGCGGTAACGGTTGAGGATGGCCCCGTCCGCTCTTGATGACTATGCAGACGGGGGGATTCGGTTACCAAGCACTCGTCGCATTGCATCGGCTTTGATGCGCTCGTCGGACAGTGCCTTATCAAGCGCTTCGGCTCGACCTTTCCAATAACGGCACTGCTCGGACATCTGCTGCCTCAGGTTGTCCGTCTGCATACGCATATGGTTTTCCAGTCCCGCCATGCGCTGAATCGCGTCGGTCAATGCATCAAGGCGTTGCACCAGTTCCGCCGTCCGTTGGCCATGCTCGGCGCGCTCCCGCTCGAGTTGCTGCGTCAGTTCCCGCACCTGCGACTCGGCTGACATCGCGCGCCCGCCAACGGTAGTGCATTCGGCTTCATATCTCGCCAGGCGAGCGTAGGCGTCGCGCAATGCCATCTCCGAGACCTCCACGCGCACGCGAAGATCCATCATTTCGTCGCTTCGCTCATCGACCGGCAGCGGACTGGGGCAGGCCGCCGGGGGAGGCGCAATCGGCTCCCCAGCCTCGTGCACATTACGCGACCGCGGCTCCGGCAATGCCGCCTCCCGAGCGCGACGGATGGCTTTTGACCACGTCAGCGCCGACGGTCGCCGGCGAATCCCAACCGCTGATAGCATCCGTTCATAAAGCGTCTGGCCATAAAACTGGCCGGTCGTGCGTGCAACGCCCGCGATGAACTGGTCGAGGAATTCGTTATTCGCGTGATGAGGCGCAGCCTCATTGGCGGACGTGGCTGCCGCGGCGATCGCGCGCCATTCGTCTGACGTAAAGGTAATGACCGGCCGACCCATAGAGCGGTCCCTTGAACGAAACCTGGTTTACTATACAAACCCACCTGGGTTTGGGTGGGTTCATCAAGTTTGTCCACGTAATTCGTCTTGGAACGCGCAGGCCGACGGCCTGCGCCGACGGAATTCATGTCGGAATTCGGGGTTGCCACCGAGCGCCCATCGACGCAATTCGTGTCGGAAATCGGATCCCGGAATTCCGCAACGATTTGTGACGAATATCCGATACACATTACGTAGGCGGGCTCACTCGGCTACGACGGCTGGATCGGCTGCGAATACCGGCCGAAGGCGGCTACCTCCGATGGGCTGGGCTGGCTGCGTCCGTATCTGCATGCGACGAAGGCGCGGTGAGTGCTCGAGATTGGATCGAAAGCGCGGCTCAAACGCGCGGATTAGCGCAAGAGAATCAGTTGCGGCACGGCATCGGCGCCGCACCAGACGATCGCGTTCTGTCCGTGCTTTTCGCCTAGCGCCTTTGCCGCGTCGAGCGTTGCGCCCAGCACCAGCAAGCTGGCTTCGCCGGGCCAGGTGTTCGACGGATGTTTCCCGATGCCCTCGATAAACGCGACGCCGAGCGCTTCGAGATCGCGCACGAGCGCCTCCTGCCGTGCAGCATTGGCTTGAGGATCGAGATTCTGACTGAACGGATTGCAGGCGGTGATAAAGGCGCTACAGGCAACGTGGTGCGCATCGTGCAGCGCGGAAAGCGCCGGATTGAATCGACCGATCTGCAGCGTTGCCGGTGCGCCGCCGAAAACCTGGTAATGCGTTTCGAGGTACGCCTGAATCGTATCGCGCGGGATGCTGGAGTCTGAAAACAAAAGAGCCTCGGGTTTAATTGCCAGAACACGATATTTCTATTTGGGATCTACAGATTTTCCGCTGATAATTTGCATTATGTTAAATAACGCAAATTCCCGTTATCCGCCCCCCCCGTGCGGATTCCGCCAACCTCGCGAAACCCGCACGCTCGATGCATCCAGCGACGATGAAGCCGTGCAGGCACTTGGCGCGCTGCACGAATCACCCTAAAGAATACGATCCAATGCCTTGGCGAACCTGGCGACCGCACCTTCGACGTCATGCAGTTTGTCCAGGCCAAATAGTCCGACGCGGAAGGTCTTGAAATCTTCTGGCTCGTCGCATTGCAACGGAACGCCGGCCGCGATCTGCAAGCCGGCATCGGCGAACTTCTTGCCGGATCGTATGCCATCATCGTCCGTGTAGCTGACCACGACGCCCGGCGCCTGAAAACCTTCGGCCGCCACACTCCTGAAGCCTTTGCCAACCAGGAGTGCACGAATGCGCTTGCCGAGCTCGAGCTGCTCCGCCTGCACCTTGTCGAAGCCGTATGCCTCGGTTTCCTTGATCACGTCGCGCAGCGTCGTGAGACTGTCCGTGGGCATCGTGGCGTGGTAAGCGAACCCGCCGTTCTCGTAGGTCTCCATGATCTGCAGCCATTTGCGCAGATCGCAGGCGAAGCTGGTGCTGGTCGTGGCGTCGATTCTTTCGCGGGCAAGCGCGCCGAGCATGACCAGCGCACAGCAAGGCGACGCGCTCCACCCTTTTTGCGGCGCGCTGATCAGGACATCGACGCCGGTGGCCTGCATGTCGACCCAGATCGTGCCGGAGGCGATGCAATCCAGTACGAACATGCCGCCGACGGCATGCACAGCGTCGGACACCGCGCGCAAATAGTCATCGGGCAGCATCATCCCCGAGGCGGTTTCGACATGCGGCGCAAAGACCAGATCCGGCTTGTGCTCCTTGATTGCGGCGACCACTTCTTCGATTGGCGCCGGCGCATAGGCGGCCTGCCTTCCTTGTTCGACCGGACGCGCTTTCAATACGATCGACTCAGACGGAATACCGCCCATGTCGAATATTTGCGACCAGCGGAAACTGAACCAGCCATTGCGGATAACCAGACACTTCTGGTTCGTCGCGAACTGCCGTGCAACGGCTTCCATGCCGAAAGTCCCGCTACCCGGGACGATAACGACCGACTCCGCGTTGTAGACTTTTTTCAGGGCGCCGGAAATATCGCGCATGACGCCCTGAAAGAGCTGCGACATATGATTAATCGAGCGATCGGTGTAAACCACCGAATATTCGAGGAGCCCCTCGCGGTCGACATCGGGAAGTAAACCTGGCATGCCCGCCTCCGGTAAAGGATGAACAATGTGAGCCGATTCTAACGAAAGCCACCTGCAATCTGGTGCATATTTTTTCTCACTTCCGCGCGGGCGGCTGCGGATTGTTGGCCGGGTTCGTATCGAACCGGCTCACGCCTTCGATACCCACCTTACCAGCAAGAGCCGAGAGCCGCGCATGCAGCCAGTCGGCGGTTTCCCTGTCGTAGACCGGTTCGTCACGCACATACACCGTAAACGACCTCAGATACTTCGCCTTTTTCTCGGGATTGCCGATCGTATCCTTCGTCCATGGGTACAGCGGATAACGATCTCGCCCCGCCCTCTCCGCCTCTTCGACATATTCGGCGAATGCATCGAATTGACACTTCAACGAGGCGTTGCGCTCACTCAGGACGGCTTCGAGCAAATCTTTCCCCTCATGCTGCCCGCGCGCCCGCAACGCATCGGCCAGTTCGGGCACGACGGTAATGCGCACCTGGAATTGCCATGTTTGCGCCATGTATGCCTCCTGCAATAACGGCCTCCTGCAATAACGAGCAGGATACCCCTGAAGGCTCGCATCGCACGACCCGGTACGAGGTGCTTTCGCCGCTGCGCGTCTACATGGCGCCTATGACATCGCGATGAATCGCGAGCCGCACACGCACGAAGCCCAGCGTTCTTACTAACCGTTACAGAAGCGACGTCATCGTTGCACCTGTGTTTCACCTGTACGCGCCAAGCCTTTCTAGAATTCATCGGACCGTTGCGCGACACACTTGCACAGCGGTCGCAAACGAAGCCTCGTGCAACGCATGCACATCGCATTGAGCCGGGCCTCGTTTGTGCAATCAATAAATCACGAAAGGAGTTCGTATGTCTCGCCTCTCGCTTGCTTCGCTCGCCACTGCATCCGCTGCCGGCCTCCTCGTTCTTTCGCTGGGCGCTCATGCCCAGACCACGGCGCCTGCCGGCACCAACGCCGCCGCCGCTGCCACCACGAACGCCGCCACCGCGAATGCGGCCACGGCCAGCGCCCCCCCTGCGACTACCGCCAGTGCCACGGAGAAGCTGCATGGATCCGACAAGGCCTTCATCGCGGACGGCACGCAAACCGTCGCGACGCAACGCGACGCCGCACGCATTGCCGACTCGCGCTCGACCGATCGCGACGTGAAGGCTTTTGCGCAGCAAATCGTCGCCGACTACACGAAGCTCTCCAACTCGATGCGCGCCGCGAGCCCGCGCGGTGTTGATGTGCCGCGCAACGACCCGGACACGGCCGTGCTCGACAGCATCAAGAATCTGCGTGGCGCCGACTTCGACAAGGCTTATATCGAGCAGGTGGCGCTGGGCGCGCAGCAAAAGGCGCTTTCGGCGTTCCAGGCGGAAATCGCCCAAGGCCGCGATGCGGGTCTGAAGAAGGTCGCGACCGAAGGCCTGCCCGTGATCCAGGCGGACATCGCCAAGGCGAAGGAACTGGCGCAGCGCAAGCATATGGCCAGCTAATTTGTCGAGGGAGCAGCGCGCCGCGCAGTCGACGGCGCGCTCAACTCACTGATCCACAGCGCGGGCGTTCCGAGCATTCCCGCACAGTACGGATGCGCAGTGAAGACGCATGAAGACGAAGCAGGCGCGGTGGAAACCGCGCCTGCTTTATTTATTCTTGCGGCGGCTCGTGTGCGGCCGTCACGAGCCGCTCCATGCGACGGTCCGGCACGAGCCACAATAGCGCCACCGCCACGAAAAACAGCGCACCGATATGCGGCCAGTCCAGCGCCGCCAGCACCATCCCCAGCACATACCCCGTGACCGAAGCCTTGCCCTTCAGGTCGCGCCCCAAGGCTCGCGCAAGCGCGCTTTGCGCGCCGTGATGGCGCACGAGCGTGCCCTGCAACACGGCATACGCAAGCGCACAGAGCAGCAGGTTCAGACCGTAAAGCATGGTAGGCCAGCGCCCGAAATGGTTCTCGCCCATCCACCCGGTGGTGAACGGCAGCAGCGAGAGCCAGAACAACAGATGCAGATTCGCCCATAGCACGGTGCCGTTCACGCTGCTCGATGCGTGCAGCATGTGATGGTGGTTGTTCCAGTAAATGCCGACATAGATGAAGCTCAGGATATAGCTGAGCACTGTGGGCCACGCCGGGATGAGCGCGGCGATATCCTCGCCGTGCGGCACCTTGAGTTCCAGCACCATGATGGTGATGATGATGGCGAGCACGCCATCGCTGAACGCTTCGAGTCGGTTCTTGTTCATCGGCTTCGTTGTTCGCGGGTCGGTTCAAGCTGGCGCAAGTATCGCCGAAAGCACCGGCGGACGCCATGCCGGCCGCGAGCGCGATGCGCGCGGCGGCGCTACAGTGCATATGCGCAGATACGGTGCAATGAGCCCCACGCCAGCGCATTCACCGCTCACCCTCGCGCGCCCACTGCAATACAGAGGAATGCCATGGATAACGAACCGCACGCTACGCCCAGCGTCTTGCCCGCCCGCCGTGTGCGCATCTGGGATCTGCCCGTGCGCCTCTTTCACTGGCTTACCGTATTGCTCGTGGCGCTCGCTTATGTCTCGCAGCGCATGAACTGGATGCAGTTGCATGTGCGCGCGGGCGAAACGCTCTTCGCGCTCGTGCTGTTTCGTCTGCTTTGGGGTTGCTTCGGCAGCGAGACCGCGCGCTTTAGCCACTTCGTCGCGACGCCCGCGGCGGCGTGGCGGCAATTGCGCCATCTGGCGCACCGCGAACCCGACGTGCAAGTCGGCCACAATGCGGCGGGCGGCTGGATGGTGCTATTTCTGCTCGCGCTGCTGTTCGTCGAGACGCTCTCCGGTCTTTACGACAACAACGATATCGCCGATGAAGGCCCGCTCTCCGAAATCGTTCCCGCTGCCATTGCGAATGCGATCGCGGCAATTCACGCTTATGGATGGGACGTGCTGGCGGTGGCCGTCGTGCTGCACGTATGCGCGATCCTGAGCTATGCACTCGTCAAGCGCCACAATCTGCTCGGTCCGATGGTGACGGGCACGAAGCATCTGCCTGCAACGGTGCGCGCGCCGCAACGCGCTTCGCTGTGGCGCGCGGTGCTGCTGCTGGCTTTTTCCGCGCTCGTGACGGTGCTCCTTGCTGTTTATCTCTGAGGGCGTGTTTTTAAATCGACGAGCCCTACCCCGCAGGCACGGTAAGTATCGGCGCCTTCTGATCCTGATTGGCCTGCGAAAGCGCGATCACGTTCTGCAATACCGTCAACGCATACTTCGAATCGAAATCATCGTTATCGATCCAGTACGTGGCGCCGTGATAGACAACCGTGGCATACGCATCGGGCGGAGGCTTCTCGCCCACGTGCACGACGACGGTAGGCCGCGTCTCGCCGCCGACGAGATGCACGGTCGGCACCGTAGAGCCGCGCTTGACGTCGTCTTCGCGCACCGAGATCTGCGCGCCCAGATTGGTCAGGATGCCCATCACCGACCTCGTCACCATATTGATGGCGAGACCGTTGCCCGACGCAGGGCCATACATCACCGGATATTCGCGCACGGCAGGCGAGAGATGCAGCAGGCGGCGCACTTCGGCGAGATCCGCGGCGGTGCCGGGCGGCGCGCCGTCGCCTCCGATCGCCATTGTCACGCGCGCCGCGCGGTCGGGCCCGGCCTGCTTGTAGCTCACGGTGAGTTGTCCCGCGAGTTGCAGGCGGCGCAGCGCGCGCAGCAGCGCGAAAAAATCGGGGTTCCCGTCGCTCTCCGGGCCGCCGAGCGGCGTGGCATTCTGCAGCCCGCCAATCGATTGCACCGAAAGACGCAGCAGCAAGTCGATGGGCACGCCGCTATCGGCGAGCGGCAGCACCAACTCGGGCTGCAACGGGCGAATATAGCCGGTCGCGAGCGCCTCGCCCGTGGTGGGCACGAACGTGAAGGTCGGGTGATTCGAATACGAGGCGCCCACGCTCGCCTGACCATAGCTCGCGCCGGCCGGTCCCGATCCGCCCTGGGTTATCGCGCCCGCATTGGCCTCGAACGTGTACGACGCGATGATCTGGCTCACCGCCACGAACGAAGGCGAATCGCCGAAGCGCAGGCCCACGATGGTCGCGAGCATCTCGCGTTTTTTTGCGTCGCCGAGCGCGCGTTCGTAATCGACCTGGTCGGTGCGCAACAGATGCGGGCCGAACCAGGCGCAGCCCGATGTCATGAAGAGCGGGCACAATGCAGCGGCAACGAGCTGCCGGCGAGGCAAGCGGAATGAAATCATGCGGGAAGCCGGATGGAGTGGAGGCTGGAGGCGATGCGTGCAGCAAGCTTCATGCCTCGCACGACGCGCGGCGCTTGACGTAAAATCTACCGCTCCCCTCACTCCCCTCGAAAAGACCGCAGATGGCTACCTACCTCGAATTGCTCGCCGAAAAACGCGCGCTGGATGCGCGCATCGAAGCGGTGCGCGCCGAGGCGGCTCAAGAAGCACTTGCGGCCGCCCGTGCCGCCATCGCCGAATTCGGCTTCACGCCGGAGGACCTGTTCGGCAAGCCGCGCCAGAAAAGAGGCCCGCGGCGCAAGCGCGAGGAGGCGCAGGAAGGCGCCAATGCGCAAGCCGCCGACCAGGCCAATTTCGATTTGTTCGGCGATTGCGCCGCGCATTGACACCCGGGCGCACGAAGTAGCGGCCCAACAGCGGCTCAACAAGGGCTCAACGAATGAGCGGAATGCGCGTAGTTACTGCGCGCCCAGCTTCTTGATGAGCACATCGAGCTGCGCCATTTCTTCTTCGTTGAGGTCGGTGAGCGGCGCGCGCACCGGACCCGCATCGCGGCCCACGAGCTTCGCGCCCGCCTTCACGATGCTCACCGCGTAGCCGGCGCGGCGATTGCGAATCTTCAGGTAAGGCAGGAAAAATTCGTCGATGAGCTTGCCCACGGTGGCGTGATCGTCGGCGGCAATCGCGCGGTAGAACGCCATCGCCGTCTTCGGAATGAAGTTGAACACCGCCGACGAGTACACGGGCACGCCCAGCGCCTTATAGGCCGCCGCATAGACTTCCGCCGTGGGCAGCCCGCCGAGGTACGAGAAGCGCTCGCCCAGGCGCCGGCGGATCGTCACCATCGCCTCGATATCGCCCACGCCATCCTTGAAGCCAATGAGGTTTTCGCAGCGGTCCGCCAGCCGTTCGAGCATGTCCGCATCGAGCTTCGAATTCGCGCGGTTATAGACGATCACGCCCATCTTCGGCACGGCCTTGCAGACCTGCTCGACGTGCACGGCAATGCCTTCCTGCGAGGCTTCCGTGAGGTAATGCGGCATCAGCAGAATGCCTTGCGCGCCGTTGCGCTCCGCTTCCTGCGCGTATTCGATAGCCACGCGTGTCGCCCCGCCCGCGCCCGCGAGAATCGGCACCTTGCCCTTGCAGGTTTCGGTGGCGGTCTTGATCACCTGCGAATATTCGCGCTTCGTGAGCGAAAAGAATTCGCCCGTGCCGCCCGCTGCGAACAGCGCGCTCGCGCCGTAGGGGGCGAGCCACTCGAGGCGCTCGGCATAGGTATCGGCGCGAAAATTGCCCTGCGCGTCGAAGTCGGTGACGGGGAACGAAAGCAGACCATCGGAAACGATTTGCTTGAGTTCTTGCGGCGTGGTCATGGTCTTGATCCTGTGACGAAGTCGGTAAAAATATATTCAATCGAATTCAGTAACGCACTCGGGACATTCGAGCGGTTTTCGCTCAGCGCACGAGGCACGGACGCTTGTGGTCGAACGTCCAGTTGGGAATGAGGTATTGCATGGCGATTGCGTCGTCGCGGGCGCCCAGGCCGTGCTGCCGATAAAGCGCGTGCGCTTTCTCCAGTTCGTCCATGTCGATCTCGATGCCAAGGCCCGCCTTTTGCGGCACCTGCACTTTGCCGCCCGCGATTTGCAGCGGCTCGCGCGTGAGGCGCTGGCCGTCCTGCCAGATCCAGTGCGTGTCGATCGCGGTGACGTTGCCGGGCGCCGCGGCCGCCACGTGCGTGAACATCGCGAGCGAAATGTCGAAGTGATTGTTCGAGTGCGAGCCCCACGTGAGGCCCCAGTCGTTGCACATCTGCGCGACGCGCACGGAGCCCTGCATGGTCCAGAAGTGCGGGTCCGCGAGCGGAATGTCCACCGATTGCAGCTGGATCGCGTGGCCCATCTGGCGCCAGTCGGTGGCGATCATGTTGGTGGCCGTGGGCAGGCCGGTCGCGCGGCGAAACTCGGCCATCACTTCGCGGCCCGAATAACCGTTTTCCGCACCACAGGGGTCTTCCGCGTAGGCGAGCACGTCGTGCTTGTCGCGGCACAGGCGAATCGCTTGCGCGAGCGACCACGCGCCGTTCGGGTCGAGCGTCACGCGCGCCTGCGGGAAGCGCGCGGCCAGCGCCGTGACCGCTTCCATTTCCGCATCGCCGGCCAGCACGCCGCCCTTGAGCTTGAAGTCATTGAAGCCGTAGCGCTGCTGCGCGGCTTCGGCCAGACGCACGACGGCCTCGGGCGTCATCGCTGCCTCGGTGCGCAGGCGCTCCCAGTCGTCGCGGCCATCGGCGCCGCTCGCATAAGCCAGATCGGTCTTGTTGCGATCGCCGATGAAGAACAGATAGCCGAGCATCTCCACTTCGCTGCGCTGCTGGCCTTCACCGAGCAGCGCCGCAACGGGCACGTTCAAATGCTGGCCAAGCAGGTCGAGCAGCGCGGCTTCGAGCGCGGTCACGGCATGGATCGTCGTGCGCAGGTCGAAGGTCTGCAAGCCGCGGCCGCCCGAATCGCGGTCGGCGAACTGCTTGCGCACGGTATTGAGCACCGCTTGCAGATTGCCGATCGACTGGCCGACCACGAACGCGCGCGCATCGTCGAGCGTCTTGCGGATCGACTCGCCGCCCGGCACTTCGCCCACGCCCGTATTGCCCGCGCTGTCGCGCAGCAGCACGACGTTGCGCGTGAAGAACGGGCCGTGCGCGCCGGAAAGATTCATCAGCATGCTGTCGCGGCCCGCGACGGGCACGACGCGCAATTCGGTCACGACGGGCGTGGCGCTCTGTGTCACGTTTGGCTCGCCGTGCGGCTGGACGTTCTGTGTAGACATGAAAGCACTACCTCTAAAAAATGCGGCGCACCGCGCCTGGAAAACCATGGCTCACTGCGCGCTGCCCTGCACCGGCGCATCGACAAAAGCGCGGCGCGCGGGCTTGTTGCGCGCGAGGAACGCGACAGCGGCGGCGATCAACGAAGTCACGCCAAGGCCGTAGAGCCCGCCCGTGATCGAGCCCGTGTGCTGCTGCAAGTAACCGAACGTGGCCGGGGCAAAGAAGCCGCCCAGATTGCCGAGCGAATTGATGAGCGCGATTACGGCAGCCGCCACGCGGGTGTCGAGATAGCCCTGCGGGATCGGCCAGAACAGCGACGAAGCCGCCTTGAAACCGATGGCCGAGAAGCAGATCGCGACGAACGAGAACACCGGGTTCCCCGAGGTCGAGGCGAACAGACCGCACGCGGCAATGACGAGCGCAGTGGCGAGCCAGGCCTGCTGGAAGCGGAATTTCGCCGAGAGCAGCGCGAAGCAGTACATCGCGACGATGGCGATCATCCAGGGAATCGCGTTGTACAAACCCACCTGAAAGTCGCTAAGGCCGCCCATCTTGCGGATGATGGTCGGCAGCCAGAAAGTGGCCGCGTAGATCGTCAACTGGATCGCGAAATAGAGGAAGCAGAACAGCAGAATCTGCGGATCGCGCAACAAGCGCATGACCGGCACGCGCGCGCCCGTCGCGGCTTCGCGCTCGGACTGCTCGTTCGCCATGCAGGTTTCGAGCGCATTCTGCTCGGCGCTGGAAAGCCAGTGTGCGTCGCGGATGCGCGATTTCAACACGAGCCAGCTCGCGCCGCACAGCACGACGGAGAACGCGCCTTCGATCAGAAACATCCACTGCCAGCCCGAGAGGCCGAAGCCGTGCACCGAAAGCAACGCGCCCGTGACCGGCTCGGACAGCACCGAGGCAAACGCCGATCCCGCGAGGAAGATCGCCACGGCCTTGCCGCGCTCCTTTTGCGGCAGCCATTGCGCGAAGTAATAGACGACGCCTGGGAAGAAGCCCGCCTCCGCGATGCCGAGCAGGAAGCGCAGCATGTAGAACGAGGTGTCGTTGTGCACGAACGCCATGCTCGCTGCGACGATGCCCCATGTGCCCATGATGCGCGTGAGCCAGGCGCGCGCGCCGTACTTCTGCATCAGGATATTGGAGGGCACTTCGAAGATCGCGTAGCCGACAAAGAACAGACCCGCGCCGAGCCCGTATGCCGCCGCCGAGAGACCGATGTCGGCCTTCATGTGCGCGCCGGCGAAGCCGACGTTCACGCGGTCGATATAGTTCGCGATGTACATGATGAGGAACAGCGGCAAGACATGACGCTTGACCTTGGCGCTGGCGGAATCCAGCAGGTCTTCATTGCGGTCGGACGAAGTGGACATCGGGGTTGTCTCCAATTTGGCGCCCTGGTCGACAGGCCTGACATCGACAAGGCGCATCGTGGTACGTTGTCTGACGACATTGTAGCGAGGTTGTACGATCACTCCAATGTGGTGTTTACCCTTTTCTTGCCCTGAATAAGCCTGGTTATTGGGGCGAAAGGCCCGGCCCGCGGGGTTCCGTGGACAATTTGGCGTTATCGGTTGCCATGTCATGTTGTACGATGACATATGTCGGGTGACGCCCTTAAAGGGATGGCTGGCAGATCACCATATTGATGGGGCAATGCGGCGGCGCACGGCTCGGACAAGCCACAGTGGCTCCGCGCAGCGCAGGGATGGGGGAATTTTGTGCGAGAGATCAGTCGACGCACTGATGGAGATCAGGATCTGCGCGTCATTCGGCGCAGCGAGCGAAATGGCTTCGCCTTTCTTTTCTTTATTGCGCGGCGAGCAAGTACCCGCGCGCCAGCTAGATCAAACGGTGTCGCTCGAGTTATCTGGCAAGAACCCGGCGCGCATGGCGGCAACAAAAAGCACGGCCTGCTCTACGATGTGCGTCGCATTGATGCGAGCCTCACATTGAGATCCAGCCCATGATATCAAGCCCCCTCCGCCGCCCGCCGCAGCCGCTCCCGGCTGCTCGACAGATGCATGCGCATCGCGGCGCGCGCGCTTTCCGGATCGCGTCTTGCGATGGCTTCGAAAATGCTCTCGTGCTCGCGATTCACCAGCTCGGCATAAGCTTTGGGATCGCTATGCGCGATACCGGCCGAATCGATGCGATGGCGCGGAATGAGCGCGGCGCCCATCTGCGTGAGGATATCGACGAAATAGCGGTTGCCGGTGGCGCGCGCCACCGCGACGTGGAATTGCAGATCGGCGCCCGCGCTGTCACCGCCTGCGCGCGTGGCGGCTGAAATCGCATCGAGCGCCGTGCGGATATTCGCGAGGTCGCGCTCGCTCGCGCGCTGCGCGGCGAGTCCCGCGCATTCCGTTTCGAGGCTGATGCGCAGCTCCAGCACGCAGAGCAGATCGTTGAGCGTGCTCGCGGGCACGACTTCGAGTTCGAGCGGCTCGCGGCGCGGCTCCAGCACGAAGC
The DNA here is from genome assembly GCF_022213065.1 of Paraburkholderia tagetis. GTDB lineage: Bacteria > Pseudomonadota > Gammaproteobacteria > Burkholderiales > Burkholderiaceae > Paraburkholderia > Paraburkholderia tagetis. The sequence continues at coordinate 347,460 of NZ_JAKLJA010000004.1, read as the reverse complement.
TGCCGATGCCATGACGCGTCTCGATCACCGACATGGCCTGCAACCGCGAGATGGCCTCGCGCACCACGGTGCGGCTCACGCCCAGCGCGTTCATGAGACTGCTTTCGGTCGGCAGCTTGTCGCCGGGCTTCAGCGTGCGCGCAGCAATCTGCTCGTTGATGTAGTTGACGGCCTGCTCGGCAAGATTGCGACCGCGGGTGGTGGTGCTGGTCGTGCTGGTGGTGCTCTTGGTGCGGGTGGGTATGGGCGCGGCGGTCGACTCGGCCATCGTCCCCTCCTTGAAATGCGAATTTCATTTCATTATACGTCGTCGGACAACCAAACGACTGCCCCCCATATCGCGCACAATAACGCGGATTCGCAGCGTATTCCGACACCCACGAAGACATCGGACAACCGGGTTTGCCGGCACGATCGGCAGCGCGCCTGGCTGCCTCGCAATTGCCTCTCGACCCGCCACGCGCGCTCTCGCAAATAAATTCGGATTCCGTATCTATTGATACCGCCCGCGTTTGCGTCCGCGAGATCGATGTGTTAGCAAACGTCTTTATTCAAAGGCCGGATTAAAAAAACCACCGCCGACAATTTGTACACGTTCATCTCGACAGATCGCGTTTTTCCACGATAATGTGCTCCAGAAGATGCGCGCCGGAACGCAGTCGCCGCGTAGCTGCCTCGCAATTGGCTCGCAGTTGGCAATTGGCTTTGAGGCGCTGCTCAAGAGCGAACCCATTACCGCGCCGGATGACGCCTCAACTGATATCGAATCGCATCGCGCTTGTGCCGTACATGCCGTACATGCCGTCCACAATCCGCAACGAGGGAATCATTGAGAAACCGCATCGTCCGCGTTGTCCTCTGCGCCGTGGCACTCGCGCTGCCATGCGCCGCGTCCTTCGCAGCCCCGCCCGCGGAGCCCGCGCCTGACACGATGCAGGCCCGCGTCATGGGCTGCGCCGCATGTCATGGCGCGCACGGCGAAGGCACCGACAACGACTACTTCCCGCGCCTCGCCGGCAAGCCCGCCGGCTATCTCTACAACCAGCTCATCGCGTTTCGCGACGGTGGCCGCAGCTATCCGCCGATGAACTATCTGCTCGCGTATCTGCCCGACGCCTATCTCAAGCAGATGGCCGAGTTCTTCGCGCATGAGCGTCCGCCTTACCCGCCGCCCGCCACGCCCAAGGTGGATGCGTCCACGCTCGCGCTCGGCAAGTCGCTCGTCATGAACGGCGCGCCCAATCGCCAGGTGCCCGCGTGCGTGGCGTGCCACGGCGCCTCGCTCACCGGCATGCAGCCTGCCACTCCTGGCCTCGTGGGCCTGCATGCCGACTACATCAGCGCCCAACTAGGCGCGTTCCGCTACGGCACGCGCCGCGCTGCCAGCCCGGACTGCATGCACGACATCGCCTCGCATCTCGCCGAACGCGACATCACGGCCATCGCCGCATGGCTCGCCTCGCAGCCCGCGCCCGCCGACCCGACGCCCGCCGCGTCCGCGCACTTGCCGCTCGCGTGCGGCAGCGCCCACAACTAGCCGAGGCCTCGACGTGCGCAAACTTCGATCCCTCATCCCGACGATGCCGGTTCCGACGCTGACTTCAACGCGGACTTCAACGCTGACTTCAACGCTGACTTCAACACGGACTTCAACGCGGACGAAAGCCTTCGCCCGCACCTTGACGCTGAGCGCCGCACTCTTCTGCGCGGGCGCCGCGAACGCGCAGAGCGGCGCGCCTGCGGCCAATGCAGCGGATGCGGCGAGCGCTGCTGCCGCCGCCGCAACGGCCAACGCCAAGCCCGTGGCGAGCAATGCCGAGCAGCTCGTGCGCGGCGAGTATCTTGCGCGCGCGGGTGATTGCATCGCTTGCCATACGGTGCCTTCGCAGAAGATCTTCGGCGGCGGCCGTCCGATGGAAACGCCGTTCGGCACGCTCTATACGCCGAACATCTCCTCGGACAAGCAATACGGCATTGGCGCGTGGAGCGCCGACGAGTTCTACCGCATGCTGCACGAGGGCAAGTCGCGCGACGGCACGCTGCTCTATCCGGCGATGCCGTTCGCGTCGTACACCAAGGTCACGCGCGCCGACTCCGACGCGATCTATGCCTATCTGCTTTCCACGCCTGCGGTGCATCAGGCCAATCGAGCGCATACGCTGCGCTTTCCGTATAACCAGCGCCAGCTCCTGATCGGCTGGCGCGCGCTGTTCTTCCGCGCGGGCGAATTCAAGCCCGATCCGAAGCAATCGGTCGAATGGAATCGCGGTGCATATCTGGTGGAGGGCCTCGGGCATTGCACGATGTGCCACACGGAGATCAACGCGCTAGGCGGCAACACCGCCTCCAAGGAATTCCAGGGCGGCCTGATCCCGCTGCAAAACTGGTACGCACCTTCGCTCACCTCGAACAAGGAGGCGGGCCTGGGCGACTGGAGCATCAACGACATCGTCGACCTGCTGCACGCGGGCGTATCGAATCGCGGCGCCGTGTACGGGCCGATGGCCGAGGTCGTCTACGACAGCTTCCAGTACCTCACCGAAGACGACGTGCGCGCCGTGGCCGTCTATCTGAAGTCGCTGCCGGGCCACTCGAACGAGGTCGACAAGTCGCCCAAGAGCCCGTTCGTGACCGAGGAAGCCAACCGTCTCTCGCCGCTCGGCAAGAAGATCTACGAAGCGCAGTGTGCCGAGTGCCATGCCACCGCAGGCCAGGGGAAGCTGCCGCATTTCCCGCCGCTCGCGAACAACCAGTCGATCCAGATGAACTCGGCGGTGAACCCCATCCGCATGGTGCTCAACGGCGGCTATGCGCCGGGCACGAAGAAGAATCCGATGCCCTATGGCATGCCGCCGTTCGCGCAACTGCTTTCCGACGAGGAAGTGGCCGCCGTGGTCACCTATGTCCGCACGGCATGGGGCAATCACGGCACGCCGGTTTCCGGGCGCGAGGTGAACGCGCTGCGCTCTGCGCCGCTTTTCTGAGCCGTTTTTTTGAGCCGCTTTTCCAAGGTGTGTCGCGAATATTCAACCTGAGGCCGCGATGATCGAAACACCCGTTACTCAACAACCTGGCGAGCGCCCGCAGCACGAGCAGGTCGACGAGATCGTCCGGCGCGGGCCGTGCGGGGCGCTCGCGCTCGCCGGCATTGCCACGGCCATCGTGGCGGCGATCTGGTTTGCGTTCTACTTCCTGGTGTTCCTGCCGCGCGGCGTCATTCAATAGATGAGCCGACTGAAGCGCTACTGAGCCATCGCCGCGCAACACGCTCGCCCCCCCTTCACTCAATCTCGCGCCAACCGCCCTCATGTCCACGCATCCAACCGATCCCCATGCCAGCGCCGAAGTCGCCGCACGCGTGGAGCGCCGCTGGGCCACGCTCATGGTGGCGCTCGTTCTCGTGCTGGTGGCGATGACCGTCTACACCGGCCTGCACTGGGCCATGATGCCGCCTTCGCGCGTCGAGACCATCAGCCCGGAAACACTGCACGTCTCCGGCGAATTCGTCGAAACCAACCTGGGCAGCGCGCTCGAGCCGGACGGCTCCGTGACGGTGCGCGTGCTCGCGCAGCAATACTCGTTCACGCCGCAATGCATCGTGGTGCCGGCGGGCGCGCCCATCACCTTTCGCGCCACCAGCGCCGACGTCGTGCACGGTTTTCTCGTGACCGATACCAACCTCAATTCGATGGTCGAGCCGGGCTACGTCTCCACCTTCCACACGACCTTCGAAAAGCCTGGCGACCATCTCATGCCGTGCCACGAATATTGCGGCACGGGTCACCAGGGCATGTGGGCGCACGTGAAGGTCGTCGAGCGCGACACCTTCATGAAGATGGCCGCCCTTCCGGAGAACCATTCGCGGAGACTGAGCTGTGCTAAATAACAAGCGACTCGTGCTCGCCCACTTCTGGCTCGCGTTCATCCTCTTCGGGGTTGCGCTGCTGCTCGGCGCATGGCAGATGCTCGTGCGCAGCCCGCTGCATCCGTGGCTGCACGACCCCGAGCTCTACTACCGTTCGGTCACCGAGCACGGCACCGTGATGGGCTACGCGTTCCCCACGCTCATTGCCATGGGTTTCGGCTACGCCGTGACCGAGCTCTCGCTCAAGCGAGCGCTCATCGGTGCACGCTGGGCATGGCTCGGCTTCATTCTGCTCGCGCTGGGCGCCGTCGCCGCCTCCGTGACGGTCGCGCTCGGCCGCGCCTCGGTGCTCTACACGTTCTATCCGCCGATGATCGCCAACGCGTTCTATTACATCGGCGTCGTGTTCGTGGTGGTGGGCTCGTGGGTGTGGGTCGCGCTGATGAGCGTAAACTTCACCGCCTGGAAGCGCGCGAATCCCGGCAAGCCGGTGCCCCTCGCAATGTTCGCGACCACGGCGGGCGCGTATCTGTGGGGCTGGACCGCCGTGGGCGCGGCCATCGAGGTGCTGTTCCAGATCCTGCCCGTCGCGCTCGGCTGGCGCAGCACCATCGACGCGGGCCTCGCACGCGTGTTCTTCTCGTGGACCCTGCACGCGATCGTCTACTTCTGGCTCATGCCGGCGTATATCTGCTACTACACGATCGTTCCGCGCGCGATTGGCGGCCGGCTCTATAGCGATTCGATGGCGCGCATCTCGTTCATCCTGTTTCTCGTGGTGGCCATGCCCATCGGCCTGCACCACCTCTTCACCGACCCGCAGGTGGGCTCGGGCTTCAAGTTCCTGCAATCGGCGTTCACGGCGCTCGTATCGGTGCCCACGTTGCTCACGGTCTTCACGATCTGTGCCTCGGTCGAAATCGCCGGGCGGCTGCGCGGCGGCAAGGGCGTGTTCGGCTGGATCGCGAAGCTGCCGTGGCAAAACCCGCAGATGCTCGCCGTGGCGTTTTCGTTCGTGATGCTCGGCTTCGGCGGCGCGGGCGGGCTCATCAACATGAGCTACCAGCTCGATCAGCCGATCCACAACACGCAATGGATCACGGGCCACTTCCACCTGATCTTCGGCGGCGCGATCGTCATCATGTACTTCGCCATTGCCTACGATCTGTGGCCGCAACTCACGGGCCGCGCGCTCACCAACTGGCGCCTCATGCGCTGGCAGTTGTGGCTGTGGTTCATCGGCATGATCGTGACCACCTTTCCGTGGCACCTCGTGGGCATTCTCGGCATGCCGCGCCGCATGGCCTACTTCGATTACACCGACCCCGCGCTGGCCGCGCAGGCGAGTCTCGTGACCCTCTCGGCCGTGGGCGGGCTGATTCTCGTGATCTCCGCGATCCTGTTCTTCGTGGTGCTGCTGCAAGGCCATCGCAGCGCCGCCCAGGCGCCCGAGGAATACCGCTTCAGTGCGCCGGTGCATGAATCGCCGGTGCTGCCCGCCGCGCTCAACGGTTTCACGCTGTGGGTCGCGCTGATGATCGCCCTCACGATCACCAACTACGGCTACCCCATCGCCCAACTGCTCTCGACACCCAACACGTCGGTGCCCGCGATTCCAATTGGAGCGCCACGATGAGCGAAGAACGCCTGTTCACGTTACGCAATATGTGGTTCCGCGCGAGCGTGGGCGCGACGATACTCGCGCTCGTGGGTTCCGCGCTGATCGGCTTCGTCTGGCTGCCTTCCGTGCAACGCGATGCGCAGTTCCAGGGCATCTGGAACGCCATTTGCAGCGCGGCCGGCGTGCCGCGCCAGTGGTATCAGGCGGGCACGCCGCTGATGCCGGTTACGCCCGGCTACAAGGTCAGCACGGTCGAGCTCACGCCGCACATGCTCGACGACGCCACCCCGCTCTCGATCGGACGCGGCACCACGCTCTCACTGCGCTGCACGATGTGCCACGGTCCAAAGGGCATGAGCGAGGCCAATTCGCCGAATCTCGCGGGCCAGTTCGCGGGCGTGGTGTACAAGGAACTGCTCGACTTCCAGAGCGGCGCGCGCAAGAACGCGGTCATGACGCCGATGGCGCAGCATCTCTCGGACCAGGACATGCGCGACCTCGCGGCCTATTACGCCTCGCTGCCGCCCGCGGCGCGCGTGCGCGGCGAGCCGCCCGCGATCGTCGTGCTCGGCGCGCCGATGCGCAATATCCCGGCGTGCGCCTCGTGCCACGGCGGCGTCGACCACAAGGTGGGCAGCCCCTGGCTCGACGGCCTGCCGGCGGTCTACACCAAGGCCCAGCTTGCAGCCTTCGCGGACGGCACGCGCCACAACGACATTTCCGAGCAGATGCGCAACATCGCGCGCAACATGACCGCCGAGGAAATCGACGCGGCGGCGGCCTGGTACGCGGGCGGCGCACGTCCATAACGGGGCGGCGCGCGGCATGCCGCTTGCGCGCATCGCGCTTTCCCCCTCGCTCTTGTGGAGACACATCATGCAAAAGACGGCAACCGCCAAATGGCATGGCGGCATCAAGGACGGCCAGGGCTCGATCTCGACCCAGACCGGCGTACTCAAGGACGCGCCCTACGGCTTCGCCTCGCGCTTCGAGAGCGGCCCCGGCACCAATCCCGAGGAACTGATCGGCGCCGCGCACGCGGGCTGCTTCACGATGGCGTTCTCGCTCTTTCTCACCGAGGCGGGCTTCAAGGCCGACAGCATCGAAACGAAGTCGACGGTCACGCTCGAAAAAGTGGGCGAAGGCTTTTCGATCACGGCCTGCCAGCTCGACATGAGCGCGAAGATTCCGGGCATCGACCAGGCCGCCTTCGAGAAGCTCGCGACCGGTGCCAAGGAGAACTGCCCCGTGTCGAAACTGTTCGCCAACAACGCGAAAATCACGCTGAACGCGAAACTCGTGTCCTGAGCCGGAGAGACGATCATGGCCATTGCTCACGCCACGCCGGGCGAAGTCTTCGATGTGCGTCCGCTCGGCGGCACGCTCAAGGACGCGAAGTCGACCACGCTGATCCGCTCCGCGCAACTCGAGGTGATACGCCTCGTGCTGCCGGCGGGCAAGCAGTTGCCCGAACATAGCGTGCCCGGCGAGATCACCGTGCAATGCGTCGAAGGCGTGATCCGCTTTTTCGTGAGCGGCGAGCCGCTCACGATGCAGGCGGGCGAGATGCTGCTGCTGGGCGCGGGCGAGCCGCACGCGCTTGAAGCGCTCGACGACGCCTCGGTCATCGTCACGATTCATCTCGCGCACGAGCGCAAGTAGGCGCCCTTCTCCGCAGGCCGGCCGCAATCAGGTCAAGGCGGCGACACCGGATCGTCGTTGAGCGTCTTCAGAAACGCGACGAGGTCGCGGATCTCGTCGTCGTTCATCGCCGGCTTGTCGCCGAACTTGCGGTCGAACGGCGCATCCGTCACATCCACGTTGCTCCGGTATTGCGGCGGGATGTCGTCGTATTTCTCGATCTTGCCCCTGGCGTCGCGCGGGTAGAACTTGCCCGGATCGGTGTTGCGCTCGTTGTAGAACGCCATCACCCGATCGAGGTCGTGATAGATGCCGTTGTGGAAGAACACCGTGCGCGCAGCCGAATTGCGCAGCGTGGGCGTGAGGAACATGCCGCAATACTGCGTCTGGTCCTTCATGTCCGCGCGAAACGGCCCGCACACGCCCAGATCGAAGAAATGCGGGTCGCGGTTCTGCGCGAGCTTGCCGTTGCGCGGCACGCCGAGCGCCTCGTACTGGTAATCGGTGAACATCGGCGGCAGGCCATCCTTGCCCGGCTTGGAGAGGTGGCAGCCCGCGCAGTTCGCCTTATTGGAATCGTTGAAGAGGCGCAGCCCGCGCAACTCGGCCTGCGTGAGGCGCGCGTGCCCTTCCAGCCAGCGGTCGTACTTGCTGTTGTACGGATGGAACGACGGATCCTCCACCTGATAGCGCGAGATCGCGAACATCGCTTCGGAGACGAGCAGTTTGCGATTGTCGAAGATTCGCGGTCCGAACAATTCCGTGAAGCGCTTCGCGTAGGACGCGTGCTGCAACTTCGCGGCCACCTGGTCGACGCTCGTGTTCGCCATCTCCACCGGATTGAGCAGCGGGCCATAGGCTTGCTGCTGCAAGGTGTCGGCGCGGCCGTCCCAGAAGAGCCCGCCTTGCGGCACCCTCTCCACCGAGGTCGACGGGCCGCCCGCGGTCTTCTGCGATTTCACCACACCGGCGGCGGCCGTGGCCTGCTGTGCCACCGTGGGCGCGTCGTCGTTTTCGCCCGCGTCGGGGCCGATGCTGAAATTCGGCTGGCGATACAGATACATGAGCGACGGCGGCGGACGGTAGCCCTGCTGCGTCAGCGCGAGCCCGCCCTGCTGCACGTCGAGTCCGTTGGGCGGCCCATAGGCGTGCTCGGGGCTATGGCACGAGGCGCACGACTGCTTGCCCGAAGCCGAAAGCGCCGGGTCGAAAAAGAGCTGCTTGCCGAGCTGGGCCATGGCTGAAAGCGGCGCCACGGGCGGGCGCTGCAACACGACCGGATGCGGATTCGCGCCGGTGAGATTCTCGACGATAGCGCCAACGGGCTCGGGCACGTGGGCGGGAAATGCCACGGCGTAGGCACAGAAAGCCAGCGCGGCGGCTGCGCCGACTGCGGCGAGGCGTGACGCGAAGCGTGACGTGAAGCGCCCAGGCTTCGCCTTGACGCTTGCCGCAGGGGGCGAGGAAGAAGCAGAAGAGGAAGAGGAAGAGGAAGAGGAAGAGGAAGAGGAAGAGGAAGAGGAAGAGGAAGAGGAAAACTCGGACATATTGCGTTGTTCCTGGCGGACCAGAAAGCCGAAAGCCGTGTGCGATCTCGAGGATGCGCGACACGGCGTGGGACTCGGCCGACGTCACCGAATCGGTATGGACAAGCGATGCAAAAGCCCGGGGCGAGGCCTCTAGCGAGTGCGCAGCCGAGGGCGCGCTTCACAGCATGCGCGCCCCTGGTTGGCCTTGCGCCGGGCGTCGATCACATCGCCGGCGCGGCGCTCAATTGCGTGCCTTGCGAGCCGTCGAGATACAGGACCGGCAAGTTGCCCTTGCCGCCGAAATCGAACATGCCGCGCATGTCGCCCGCCGCCGCGTCGAACGAACCGCCACCGAGACGCGCGCTGCCGAGCCAGTTGTCTTCGATGAAGCGCACCACCGAGGCCTGGTCGATGAAGGTGTGATCCACGTAATTCGCCTTCGCCCACGGCGAAATCACCACGAACGGGATGCGCGTGCCCGGACCGCAGCGGCCGTTGACCGGCGCGCCCGCGACGCCCACGGGCTGCGTGCCGCTACCGCACACGCCGTTGCCGTTGAGCTGGTCGGCCGTGGCCATCGACGAATGCACCGGCGCCATGTACTGATGGTCGTACCAGCCGTCCGAGTCGTCATAGGTCACGACCACGGCGGTGTTCTTCCAGTCGGGCTGCTGCATCAGGAAGTTCACGACCTTCGTGACGAACTGCTGCTCGTCGAGCGGATCCGAGTAGCCTGCGTGCGCGTCCTGCGCGGCCGGCGCCTTCAGGAAGCTCACCGACGGGTAGTTGCCGGCCTTCACGGCGGCAAAGAAGTCGTCGGAGTCGTACTGGTGGTTCGCGGGCTCGGCCGTCTTGCCGTCCGTCTCCAGGCTCGAGCCGATCGCGGCCGTCGAGCTCGGGCGCGTATGCTGCGGGTTCGCGGTCGACTGAAAGTACTGGAACCAGTTGTGGTGCGGGATGTAGTCGGCCGTGGACGCGTTCACCGCCGACGCGATCGTGCTGCGCTTGCAGCCCGTCGTGCCGTTCGAGTTGGTCGTCTGCAGGTTGAAGCCGCCCATGAAGCCGCCCCACGTGATCTTCTGCGCGTTCAGCAGGTCGCCAATGTTCTTCGCGTTGATCATGGCGGTGTCGGTCGTGCTCGAGCACACGTCGTAGCCCGGATCGACGTCGTTGATCATCGTGAGGCCGCCCGCACCGTCGTTAATGTAGTACGACGAAGTAGTAGCCGTGGCCGGCTGCTTCGACGAGACCACGAGCTGAAGACCGTTGGTCTGGCCCGCCACCACTTCGAGTGCGCCGGGCGTGGACGGACCGTAGGTCGTGGTCCACGCGTTGTCGCTCATCGCGAACTTCTGCGCGTAGTTCCACAGTGCCGTGACCGTGTTGCCGTCGAAGTAGCCCATCACCTGGCCCTTCGTGCCGAAGGCGCCCGCGCCGCCGCTCGTGGCGTTGCCGGTGTACTTCGGGAACAGGTCGAGCGCGCCGTTGTCGCCGGCGCGCTGCTCGGCCGTGTAGGCGTGGTTCTGGTCGGCGGTGGCGGCCTGGGTGCGGTCGAGGCGGAACGGATTCGCGGCGTCCGCGCCGTTGGCCGTGTTCGTGAAGTTCGGGTTGGCCGTGAGCAGCGCGCCCGAGAGGCCGTTGATGGCCGGCGTGCCCGTGGCGGCCGTGAAAGCCGGCTCGCCCGACGGGTTCGTAGCGCTCGGATAGGTCGCGAAGTAGTGGTCGAACGAGACGTTCTCGCCGTAGATCACCACGAGGTGCTTGATGGGCGTGGCGGTCGAGAGCGCGTCCTGTGCGGTTGCGGACGGCGTATTCGAGTTGCTGCTGCCACACGCGAACAGCGTGGCGGCGAGGCCGGCGCACGGCACGGCGAGTAATGCCCGGCGATACATGCGATACATAGGGTTGGGCTCCATCGATTCTTCGAGTTGGTCTTAGCGGCCTGCCGGCGCGTCCAATGCGTGTAGATTCGCCGCCGCGCCATGCAGGCCCAATTCAGTTCGATTTGCCTGACATCAGGGCGAGCGCATTACAACATCCGAACATGACTGCATGGCGACCACCTCATTTCCATAAGCTTTCGCGAAAATTTCAATTTCGAAAGAAACGTGCAACTATCGGCGCGCGCCGCCGTTGCACTCTTGCGCGCGCGAGCTATAACGAAAGTGCAGCGCGGATTTTCTCTGCGCGCCCGCTCTCTCCTTCTTCTTGCGCCGCGCCACGCTGCGCCGCCTCCCGAACCGGCGGAGGCGCGTTCACAAGTTAGTTAGCTAACACGTCCGGCAGCCTGCCTTTTGCGCCGGCATCCCGGCCTTCCGCCCGAGTGCGCACGGCGCTGTGGTGCGCCGCGCGTTTGCCGTGGGTTTGCCACGCATTGGCCGTGCGCGCGCCGGGCCATTTTTGCGTTGTGCTCCGCAAGGAGTAGGGAAATGAAGATCCGATTGGCGTTGATCGCCGGCTGCGTGGCGGCATTGGCAGCCGGTGGGCCTGCAACTGCGCACTCGAGGGACGAGCCGGTCTCGCAGCAGCGCGCGCATCAGACGATGACCGATGATGCGGATGCTTCAGCTCAGGCCGAAACCGATATGTCGTATGGGGGGACGCCTGATACGCAAAGCGTCTCGGGCCATCGCACGGGCAAGGCCTGCTGGCCTCGTTCGGAATGCGATGTATTTTTTGGGCAATAAGCGATGAGATGAAGGTGGAGCCGGTGCGCACGCGGCGCGCCGGGCTCGCTGGCGCTGGTTAGCGCACCGCGCGTCTCACTGCACGGCGGCCTGCAAGAGCCCCGTCACGCGCTGCAAGGGAACCAGCAGATCGGGCGCGATGGCGTAGAGCGGCCCGAGCGTTTGCGTCACGTCGCGATAGTCCACTTGCGCGTGCCCTTCGTCGTCTTCCCACACCACGAGCCGCAATGGCAATTCGAGCGCCGCGTGCGGATTGGCCGCCATGACCGGCGTGCCCGCCTTCGGATTGCCGAACATGAGGAGCCGGGTGCGCCGCAGCGTCAGGCCCGCAAGCATCGCCGCCTCGCGCTGGTCCACGTCGGCGAACACGACCGCGCCCGCGCGCTGGAGCACCGCTTTGAGGCGCGAGATCGTAGTATCGAAATCGTGCGCGCTCCGGAACGTCAGAACGGATGGGGGATGCTGCCCGTGTTCGGTCATGGCGAGGCTCCTGGGGATAAAAACGCGCATTTACGCCTGGTCAATGCGCCCGGTGCATAACCTCGCACTTTAGTCGATAAAGCGCTCGCCCCCGGCTCAAGGCGGCACGGCCCGCAAAGACCGCGCGCGCCACACTCACAGCATCGGCGTGAGTTGCTGGACCTGTTGCGCGAAATGCTCCAGATCCTTGCCGTTCAGGGCCGTGCGGACCGGCAGCTCGACCGTGAGCGGATCCTCGGGCACGTGGTCCACATGGACCTCATAGTGCAGATGCGGCCCGGTCGCCCAGCCCGTCCTGCCCACGTACCCGATCACCTGGCCCTGGCTGACCTGGCTGCCCACGTGCAACGACTTCGTGAAACGCGAGAGGTGCGCGAAGGTCGTCGAAAATTCGCCGAAATTCTGGATCTTGATGACGCGGCCATAGCCGGTTTGCCGGCCCACGAACGTCACCGTGCCCTGCGCGGTCGCGTGCACGGGCGTGCCCACGGGCGCGGCGAAATCGACGCCTTCGTGCGCGGCCCAGCGGTGCGTGACGGGGTTGAGCCGGTTCGGCGAGAACGCCGAGGAGATGCGCGTGTAGTCGAGCGGATAGCGCAGGAACGAAGGCGCCGCCGGCTGGCCGTCGGCGCTGTAATAGAACGCCTTGCCGCCGAGCTTGCGGTAGAGGAACAGGTCGTGCGACTCCTTGCCCGTGGAAATGCGTATCGCGACGGGCGTGTCGTCGGCTGCGGCGGAAGGCGCAGCGGCGGCGTTCCCTGCGGTTCCCGCCGGTTTGGCGGACGCGCTCGCCTGTGCGCCGGCGGCATTCGACGCGCCGTCGCGGAACACGAGGCGCACCTGGCTGCCGGGCTGCAGATCGTGCCGGAAGTCGAGCTTGCCCGCGAGCGCGCGAGCGAGCTTCGCGGTTGCGGCGGCATCGGCGCCCAACTGGCTCGCCGTGGCCGAAAAGCGCTGCGTGACCCGAGCGGACTCGACGCGATAAATGGGGACCGGGGCGACGGCGTTCGCGGGAGCGAGCGTAGCGACGCCCGGCGTAGCGGCGCCCGGCGTAGCGACGCCCGGCGTAGCGACGCCCGGCGTGGCGGCGCGCGGCGCGGTGACGCCTGGCGTGGCGACACGTGGCGCAGCGCCGTTCGGCGCGGCGCCGTCTGGCGTGCCGGCACTCGGCGTGGGCGCGAGGCCGCGATCGCGCATGGCGCGCTCGGGGAGATCGTCGGAGGCGTGCAGCGATATCTCGGCGCCGGGTCTCGGCATCTCGTGCGAGAGCCACGCTGTGCAGGCGGTGCTGAGCGCGGCAATGAGCATGGCTCTACCCGCGACTCCCTGGGAAGTCGTCGATACGAATTTGGGCATCTGCTGGTACGGATCGGGTACGGATGACTGGCGGAAAGCCGCGCGGGCAGCACGCCGCCTTCGAACCGGCACCGGCGCCATTGCGACACCGGTGGGCGAAAGAGCCGAGCCTATGACAGATTTCTTAAGCGAATCTTAAAAATGGTGAATGACGTTAATTCCCTCTTTTTGACATCCTGTTAGCGGAAATTAGATGCGGATTGGGCGCGGTAGCCGACGCCGGCTTTTGCAGCGGCTCGGCGGGATCGGCGGCGGGCGTGGTCAGCGCGTTGGAGTAAGGCGAGCGTGCACGATGCCGATGCCGGAGCCACCCACTGCGCGAACTACTGTGCGAACTACTGCGCGATTTGCTGGCGTTGATACTCAGCGTGCTTCATTTGCAGATAGTCGGCGCGGCTGACTTCATGCAATTGCCGTGGATACTGCTCGGTCGCATCGAACCAGTCAGTGAGGCGTTTGTCGAGGCGAGCATTGGGCGGGCTGGAAAGCGCACCCAGATAAGCCTCGATGGCGAGGTAATAGCGCACGGTGTTGCGTTCCACCAGACCGCGCACGCCGCCGATGTATTGCACCTCGCCCGTCGATGAATCAGTGGTGGAGGAAAAGCCAACCTTGCCACTGCCGATCGTCGCCAGATAGGTTTTCATCGCGAGCCGCCCGGCCGTACCGTAACCGTAGGCGTAAGTCAGATGGATGAAGGTACGGCTCTTGCCCACGGGTATCGCCTCGAGCACGATCCGGTAGTCTTTCGTGCTCAGCGGCCCCGTGGCGGCGGTGAGTTCCACGCGAAAATAATCCGGCGTGCCCACGACCTCGCGATAGTTGAATTGCAGCCGGTAGGACGAGGAAAGCGATTCCTCGGTTTTCTTGCCGATATTCACCGCGAGGACCGTACCGCCGGCGCCAGTCGATGCGTGGCAGTACTTGGTGTTCAAGTGCAGGATCAAGACGTCGCACCAGTTGGCAGGGCCTTGAGTCGGGTCGTTGAGCGTGCCGTTGACCGCCGCGAAAGGATAGCTAACCACGCCGTAAATGTCGCCGTTGAGTGCCGACGGCAACTCCTTCGATTCGAGGTACAACGGCCGCTGAAACGGGTTGTGCGCGAGCTGTTGCGTCAGGCTCTGATATTTGTCCCGCAGACTCGCGGCCCGCTCGTCCGTCTGGGCGAAGGCGCTCTGCCATAGAAAACAGAACGCCAACGCCATCACAACCATTGGCCACAGGCGCGTGCGTCGGGTGTCTACAGGGATTTGGGCAAGCTGGCTCATGGCCCTCATCCTACCTTGACTGCGGTTGCGACGCGCCGGTGGTGGGGCCGGTCAGATCGAGAGGATCGAGCCCTCGCCACAGCGAGAAACCCGGCGCGCTCAACGCAACCGCCTCCCCTTCCGTACCGGCTTTCGTTCGCCAATCTGTACCGGTACTGTACAGATTCCCGCAGCTAAACTGGCTGCCAGTCAATCGACGCGCCCCTCAACGGTCGCGGCCCTTTCCCTGGAGCCCTCGCACCATGCTGCCCGAAATGCTCAGCGCCCTGCCCGCCGGCATGCTTTTCGTGGTGGTCACGACCATCACGCCCGGCCCCAATAACACGATGCTGCTCGCCTCCGGCGTCAACTTCGGTTTCAAGCGCACGGTGCCGCATATTCTCGGCATCAGCGCGGGCGTCGTCGTGCTCATGCTCTCGGTGGGATTCGGCCTCGGCGAGGTCTTCCGGCACGTGCCCTGGCTCTACACGACGCTCGAAACCGCGAGCGTCGCCTATCTGCTGTGGCTCGCGTGGAAGATCGGCACCTCGGGCATGATCAAGGAGAAAGGCGGCGAGCGCCGCCCCATGCGCTTTCACGAAGCCATCGCGTTCCAGTGGATCAACCCGAAGGCCTGGATGATGGTGCTCACCGCCGCCACCACGATCCGCCTCTCGGCGGACTTCGGCGTCAACACCGTCGTGATGGCCGCGCTGTTCTACGTGATCGGCCTGCCCTGCATCTGCTTGTGGGCCGCGTTCGGCACCGGCATGCGCCGCTTCCTCGACGACCCGCGCCGCCTGCGCACGTTCAACATCGCGATGGCGCTTGCGCTCGTCGCTTCGATGTATCCGCTGTTCGCGCATTTGCTGCAACGCTAAAGGCGGCTCGCGTTCGGCCGCCCCCGCGCTAAAGCCCGCCCTTGGGCCTCTAAACGCCGCCGTTGCCGCCCACGGTGCGCAAGCTCTTCCACTGCCCCTGCTGGACCTCGAAGAGCGTATAGGGCGGCTTGATCAGATCGCCGCGCGGATCGAACGCGATATTGCCGGTCACGCCCGTCACCGTGACCTTGGGGAAGCTCGCGACGATCTTCGCGCGATCGAGCGAGTTGGCGTCCTCGATCGCCTTGATCATCGCGAGCGCCGCGTCATAGGCGAACGGCGCATAGAGTTCGACATCCTGATTGAAGCGCGCCTTGTAGCGCTTCGCGAAGGCCTGGGCGGACGGCAGCTTGTCGAGCGCGGGGCCGGGTTCGAGATCCTGCGTGCCCTCGCCCGCCGTGCCGGCAATCTGCAGGAAGGCATTGCTCTTGAGCGCCCCCGCGCCGAACAGGTGCGCCTGCATGCCGAGCGAGCGCATCTGCTTGGCGAGCATCGCGCCCTGCTCGTCCAGCCCGCCAAAGAAGATCATGTCGACGTTCTTCTGCTTGAGTGTCGTGAGAATCGCGCGGAAATCCACGGCCTTGTCGTTGGTGAACTCGCGGTCGACGATATTGCCGCTGGCTTCCTTCGCACCCTTTTCGAACGCGTCCGCGAGCCCCTGGCCGAACGCGGTGCGGTCGTCGATGATGCCAATGCGCTTCGCCTTGAGCTGGTCCACCGCGAAGCGCCCCGCGATCACGCCGCCAATGCCGTCGTTGCCCATGGTGCGAAACACGTTTGCGAAGCCTTGCTGCGTGAGCGCCGGATTGGTCGAGCCCGGCGTGATCATTGCAACATTCGCCTTGTGATAGACCGCCGAAGCCGGAATGCTGCACCCGGAGTTGTAGTGACCGATCACGCCAACCACGCCGTCGTCCACGAGCTTTTGCGCTACCTGGATCGCGGTGCGCGGGTCGGCCTGATCGTCCTGCACGTCGAGCACGAACTTGACCGGTTTGCCGCCGATAGTGGGACGTTTCGCGTTCGCCTCGTCCAGCGCGAGCTGCGCGCCGTATTGCAGGTCCTTGCCGACGCGCGCGACCGGCCCGGTGAGCGGCCCCGCAAAGCCGATCTTGACGACTTCCTGATCGTCTGCGTACGACGAGACGTACGCACCCATCAGCCCAAGGGCCATCGTGATGATCAAAGTGCGACGGTTCATGATGCTCATCCTCTTGTGAAGACTGTAGCCGTGGTTGAAGAAAATCGTTAGAAAGACTGATTAAAAACGTCGCGGACTATAGGGCGCGAGATCGAGCGCACTCTCGCGGCCCGCAACGAGGTCGGCGACCACGCTGCCCGTGACGCCGCCGAGCGTCACGCCCAGATGCTGGTGGCCGAACGCATAGATCACGTTGGGCGTTCGGCTGGACGGCCCGACGACCGGCAAACCGTCCGGCAGGCTCGGACGAAAGCCAAGCCAGTCGCTGTCCGGCTCGGGCAAGCCCGGCAGCGCCGTTTGCGCCGACTTCGTCAGCAGCCTGAGCAGGTCGGCATTCTTGCCCGCTTCGTGGCGGGCGAGCTCGACAGTGCCCGCCGCGCGAATGCCGCCCTCCATCGGCGTCATGTAGAAACCGCGCTCGGCCCAGCCGCAGGGCCGCGAAATCAGGCCCGACGTGCCCGGAAAGCGCACGTGATAGCCGCGCTCCGTGCCGAGCGGCACGGCGTCGCCACATTGCCGCGCAAAACGCCCCGAGCGCGAGCCCGCGCAGACGATCGCGCGCTCGGCCTCGTGCGCGGCTCCAGCGCTGTCGATCAACCTGAGCGCACGCGCGTCCGGCACGACCGACTCGACGGTCACCTGCCTGTATTCCATGCCGCGATCGAGCAGCGAGGCATGCAGCACCCGCAGAAAGCCGCGCGGATCGCTGAGGAACCAGCTACCGCCGAACAGCGTGCCGCGCTCGAACAGCGGCGCGAGAGACGGTTCGAGTTCGCCGATCGCGTCGCGCTCCAGCGTGTCGAACTCCACACCGAGCGAGCGTCGCAGCGCCAGCGACGGCTGCGACGCTTCGAACGATGCCTTGCTCGAATACAGATACAGGCATTCGCGTTCGCGCACGAACGCGCCAAGCGCGTTTGCCGAGAGCATCTCGCGATAGCCCTCGAATGCGCGCGAGAGCATTTGCGCGAGCGCCCTCGCGCTCCATTCATAGCGGCGCGACGTGGCGCAAAGCAAGAAACGCGCGAGCCAGGGGGCGAGTGTGGGCGCATCGCGCCAGCGAATCCGCAATGGGCTGGTCGCCGAGAACAGAAAGCGTGGCAGATTGCGGAACACGTCCGGGTTGTTGACGGGAATGCACGCGTAGTTCGCGAACGTGCCTGCATTGCCGTACGACGCACCCTCGCCCGGGCCCTGCGCGTCGAACAGCGTGACGCGATGCCCGTCGCGCATGAGCCAGTAAGCGCACGAGAGTCCCACGAATCCCGCGCCGATGACAGCCACTCGAGCCATTACTTCTTCCGGTTCGTTGCGGGTTCACCGAAGCCGTGCGGCGACGGGGGTTGCTGGATTGCCACGAGCATCTCCTCATGTACTAAAGTGCGGGTTGCGTCGCACCTGTGTCCAAACAAAACCGTGGACTCATACTCACACAATAAATTTTTGTGTGCAAATAAAAATTCTTTGTGTGGAGACCAGGAATTTCCCTGGAGAGACGCCGTGCGCCCGACCGGAATCCGGCAAATCTCTTGCCATATGGCAGGTTATTGGGTTTAAGATGCAGCAAAGCTGCGACGCACCGAATTGGATGCAAAAGCTTGCAGTGGCGGGAGACCGAGTTTTGTATGGAGTTATTACTTGAATGAAAGTGGACGAAAACCAGACAAAATCCGACGGCAATAGCCATACAAAAGGGCGTCAGGCCACCTATCTCGAGGTGTCGCGCAATCTCGAGGAGCAGGTTCGCAGCGGACACTACCCGCCCGGCAGCCGGCTACCGCCGCAACGCGATCTGGCAATCGAACTGGGCATCAACGTGTCGACTGTTTCGCGCGCCTACAAGGAGCTTCAGGCACGCGGCCTGATCGTCGCGAGCAAGCGGCGCGGCTCGATCGTCACCGGCGGCGCGATGCCGGCTGTGCATACGAGCGCACAGCGCAACGCACAAGCACCGGGCGAAGGCACGAGCGGTGTCATCGACCTGACGGTCAATCGCCCCGCAACCGGCGAGTTCCTCACACAACTCGCGCGCACCATGGCCGTCATTTCGCGTGACCCGCGCTTTGCGGAAACACAGGAGTACCAACCGCCGCAAGGCCCCGAATGGGCACGCGCGGCGGGTGCCAAATGGATCGCCGCGCCCGGCTTCACGCCCTCCGCCGAGAATCTCGTCGTCACGAGCGGCGCGCAGCATGGGCTCTACGCAGTTCTGAGCAGTCTGATGGGCCACGAAGGCGTGATCCTCTCGGACAAGCTCACCTACTATGGCCTCAAGGCGCTCGCGCCGGCGTTCCAGTTCGAACTCGTCGGCATCCCGAGCGACGCCGACGGGCTGCTGCCCGAGCATCTGGAAGACGCGTGCAAGCGCATGCGCGTGAAGGCCATCTTCACCGTGCCGAATCTGCAGAATCCAAGTGTCGTGACGATGAGCCTCGAACGCCGGCTCGCGCTCGCGGAAATCGCGCGGCGGCATCACGTGGCCATCATCGAAGACGACGTCTACGGGCCGCTCCTGCGCAAGCGTCTGCCGACCATCGCGAGCCTGTGCCCCGAGCTGACCTTCCATATCGCGTCCACCTCGAAGATCCTGGCGCCAGGGCTACGCATCGGCTATCTGCTGACGCCGCCGCACGGCGCCGCGCTGGCCGCCGAGGCCGTGCGCACGACCGCGTGGATGCCCGCGCCGCTCTCGACGCTCATCACCACGCGCTGGATCGAGGACGGCACCGCGCAGATCATCCTGGAGGCGCAGCGCGTGGAGCTCGAGGCGCGCCAGACGCTCGCGCGCGAACTGCTGCCGCCGGACCTGCTCAACAGCGACCCCGCGTGCATGTTCGTCTGGCTGCGCGTGCCCGAACCGTGGCGCTCGGACGATTTCGCCGCCAACGCGCAGGCGCGCGGCGTGAGCACGATGCCCGCTTCGGCGTTCGCCGTCGACCGCTCGACCATCGAGCACGGTGTGCGGATCAATCTCGCGTGCGCAAGCTCGCGCGAGCAATTGGCGCGCGCCCTGCAGATTCTCGCGCGCACGCTGCGCGATCGGCCGCGCGCGCTGTACGGGACGATCTAGCGCTTTGTGCGGCGCGTGAAAAGCCACGCCTCATGACGGCTGGCTGCCGATCCGCTCAATGAACCGCCACAGCGCGTCGTTGAGCGAATACGGCGCGTTGAAGCGGAACCAGGCGCTGGCCGCGTCGTCGGTCCGGAAATAGGAGCCGGGCGCGAGCCAGATGCCGTCGGCAAGCGCTGCCGTAGCGATCTCGCCGGCGCGCGCAGCCTCCACCGGCAGACGCACCCACGCGAAAAGTCCCGCGCGCGGCCGGCAGAACGGTTCGAGGCCCAGCGTGTCGAGACGGTCTTCGAGCGTCGCATGCGCGGCCTTCAGCCGTTCGTTGACGATCTCGACGTGATGCGCGTAGCGCCCTTCGAGCAGCACTTTGTCGACGATGCGCTCGATCGTCTCCGACGAGGTGAGCCCCACCGCCATCTTCGCGCGCGCCAGCTCCCGTAGCACATCGCGCTCGGCCACCACGTAGCCGCAGCGCAGCGAAGGCGTCACCGTCTTCGAAAAACCGCCCACGTAAACCACGCGCTGGAGCCCTTCCATCGCGGCCAGCAGCGGCGCGCCGGGCGACGCAAGTTCGCGGCTCACGTCGTCCTCCACCACCCACATGCGCTCGCGCTCGGCAATCTGCAGCAAGCGGAACGCATTCGCCATCGTGTACGTCGCGCCGGTGGGATTCTGTAGCGTCGTGTTCACGAAGATCGCCTTGGGCCGGTGCGCGGCTACCTGCCGCTCGAGCACCTCGAGGTCGAGCCCGGCCGGCGTGCGCGGCACCCCGTGCACCGCGAGCCCGGCGAGCTTGAGGATCTGCAATAAATTGCAGTAGCCCGGGTCCTCCACCAGCACCGCATCGCCCGCGCGCAGCAGCGTGCGCACGATCAGATCGAGCCCCTGGGTCGCGCCTTGCGTGAGCAGCACGTTGCCGACCTCCACCGGCAGGCCCTGGCGATCCAGTTGCGCGGCAATGCGCTCGCGCAGCGGCGCAAAACCGTACGGATGCCCGTAGTCGCCCAGCCGCACTGCGGGCACCCGGCTCGTCGCGCGCAGGGCGTGGTGCAGCCCCGTCTCGTTGATCCACTCGCTCGGCATCCACCCGCAGCCTGCCTTGATCGGCACGGAGTGGTCTGCGAACACGTCCGAGAGCAGCCAGGTGGCCGTGAGCGTGGGCGGCTGCCAGGCCGCCGCGCTCGGGCGCGGCCCGGCCTCGCGCGGCGCCACGCGGTAGCCCGAGCCGCGGCGCGCCACCACGAGGCCCATCGAGACGAGCCGGTTGTACGCCTCGGTCACGGTGTAGGTCGAAAGCGCGTGCGATTGCGCCAGTTGCCGCACCGAAGGCAGCAGCGCACCCGAGCGCAGCGAATTCGCTTCGATCGCGTGAGCGAAGCCGTGCACGATCTGCTCGACGAGCGTCGTGGAGGCAGCGCGGCCGCGTTGCAATTCAAGTTCGATCATGGGGAAAGTGGGTGGCGCACGCGAACCAATACAGTTGCGACAGATTGTCCAGCACAGTTATCAGCGCAGTATAGAGACTGTATATGCCGCCGTTCAAGCCCCGGGGCTACAGTCTGTGAAACACAACCGCAACCCTGTTGCATGGAACCGGCGCATGCGCACGCGCGCCAACGCCGGTCGACACTGGAGGAAACCCATGACTTCGCGCCCCGTCATCGACGACCTGTCGTCGTTCTGGATGCCGTTTACGGCCAACCGTCAGTTCAAGGCCGCGCCGCGCCTGCTCGAATCGGCGAAAGGCATGTACTACCGCACGAGCGACGGCCGCGAGGTGCTCGACGGCAGCGCAGGTCTGTGGTGCGTGAACGCCGGCCATGCGCGCGACGAGATTGTCGCCGCCATCGCGCAGCAAGCCGGCTCGCTCGACTTCGCGCCCACCTTCCAGATGGGCCATCCGCTCGCCTTCGAAGCGGCGCGCAGGATCGCGGACCTCATGCCCGCTGGGCTCGACCGTATTTTCTTCACGAACTCCGGCTCGGAGTCCGTCGACACGGCGCTCAAGATCGCCCTCGCCTACCAGCGCTCGCGCGGCGAAGGCCAGCGCACCAAGTTCATCGGCCGCGAGCGCGGCTATCACGGCGTGGGCTTCGGCGGCATTTCGGTGGGCGGCATCGGCGCGAACCGCAAGGCCTACTCGGGCCAGCTACTGCCCGCCGTCGACCATCTGCCGCACACGCACAACCTCGAGCACAACGCGTTTTCGAAGGGCCAGCCGGCATGGGGCGCACACCTCGCCGACGACCTCGAGCGCATCGTCGCCCTGCACGACGCCTCGACCATCGCGGCCGTCATCGTGGAGCCGGTGGCGGGCTCGACCGGCGTGCTGATCCCGCCGCAAGGCTATCTGCAACGCCTGCGCGAAATCTGTACGAAGCATGGCATCGTGCTGATTTTCGACGAGGTGATCACGGGCTTCGGCCGCCTCGGCAAGGCCACGGCGAGCGAATATTTCGGCGTGACGCCCGACATCATCACGATGGCGAAGGCGATCAACAACGCGGCCGTGCCAATGGGCGGCGTGGCCGTGAGCCGCGCGATCCACGATACGGTGGTGAACGGCGGCGCGGCGGGCGCAATCGAGCTGTTCCATGGCTACACGTATTCGGCGCACCCGCTCGCCGCCGCGGCCTTGATCGCGACGCAGGACCTGTATCGCCGCGAAGGGCTCTTCGAGCGCGCGCACAACCTCGCACCGAAGTTCGAAGCCGCGGCCCACGCGCTGCGCGACGCGAAGCATGTGAAGGACGTCCGCAATCTCGGCCTCGTTGCGGGCATCGAGCTCGAATCGCGCGACAGCGCGCCGGGTGCGCGCGCCTATGAGGTGTTCGTCAAGTGTTTCGAGGCGGGCGTGCTGATCCGCTTCACGGGCGACATCCTCGCGTTCTCGCCGCCGCTCATCGTCAGCGAGGAAGAGATCGAGCGTCTCTTCGGCACCGTGCGCGATGTGCTGGCGAAGGTTCAGTAACGAGGGCACGGTAACGAGAGTGCAATAGCACGCTCGACTCGCCCATGTAGCCCACTCGTGCAACCGCGCGGGTGGCACCCGACACGACAAGACTCCTCCGAAGCAGTCCTGCGGCCCGCAGCATCACATGCGCGGGCCATTTTTTCGTCCGCTTTTTCGTCCATCTTTCAGTTTACTTTCCCCCCCACCCGGCGCCGGGATCACGACACGCACACGGCGCGCGGCATCGGCGTATCGTTTGCTTATCGACACTGCGATGCCGCGCGCAGGCGGCGGCGGGAGGAAAGGCAATGAAGACACCGATCCGTATGGGCGCGCATATCGAAGGCGTCCACTGGGTAGCGGAATACTTCGCGTCGACGCATGAAATCCGTGTGTTCCGCGATGGCCGCGAAGTCGACACGTTCGCGGCGCCGGCAGCGTTGCTTGGGGAAGAGGACGATGCGGGATCGGCCAGCGACGACGCGAACCGCGCCGAAGACGCCGCTGTGCTCGCCGTCCTGCGGCGCTACGTGGCCGCGCTCAGCGCCGAGGAGTGAACGGGGCGCGCCGGCACATGCATGCCGCGCGCCCCGATGAGGCAGGATCAGCCCTGCGCGCCACCGGAGGGCGCACCGCCAGAGGGCGCCGCGTCTTCCTCGCGGAAGATGCGGTCGGCGAGATGGAATGCCGAATTGGCTGCGGGCACGCCGCAATAGATGGCCGTCTGCAGCAAGACTTCCTTGATCTCGTCGCGCGTCACGCCGTTGTTCTTCGCGGCGCGCAGATGGAGCGCCAGCTCCTCGCTGCGATTGAGCGCCACCATCATGGCGATCGTGAGCAGGCTGCGCGTGTGACGCGGCAAGCCCTCGCGCGTCCAGATCTCGCCCCACGCGTAGCGTGAGATGAGCTTCTGGAATTCTTCGGTCAGCTCAGTGCGATTCGCGATGGAACGGTCGACGTGCGCGTCGCCCAGCACCGCGCGGCGCACTTTCAGCCCCGCTTCGTAGCGTTCGTCTTCGTTCATTTCGACTCCAGCAGGAAGCCCAGCACGGTCTTGTTGAACTCATCCGCCAACTCGACGTTCGAGATGTGCGAAGCGTTCAGCTCGACGTAGCGCGCACCCGGCACCGACTCCGCCAGCTCGCGGCCCTGCGCGGGCGTGGCGGCCAGATCGTGGGTGCCCGAGATCACGAGCGTGGGCGCCTTGATCGACGCAGCCTCGCCGCGCAGATCGGCGGCATTGATCGCTTCGCAGTTCGAAGCATAGCCATCCTTGTCGGTATGCACGAACACGTCGCGCGCCTGGTCGATCACGAGCGGATTCTTCGCCATGAATCCGGCCGTGTACCAACGCGGCAGCACCGCATCGGCGAGCGCGAGCATGCCTTCGTTGCGGGCCTTCGCTGCGCGCGGCACCCACACTTCGGGCGTGCCGATCTTCGCGGCGGTATTGCACAGCGCGAGGCGCTCGATGCGGCTGCCAAAGCGCGCGCCAAGGCCCACGCCCGTAAGTCCGCCCATCGAGACCCCCACGAAATGCGCGCGCTCGATGCCGAGATGATCGAGCAGGCCAATCACGTCGCCCGTCAACTGCTCGATGGTGTACGGGCCGGCCGGCGCCGCCGAATGGCCGTGGCCACGCGTGTCGTAGCGCAGCACGCGGAAATGCTTCGAGAATTCGACGAGCTGGGGCGTCCACATCGACACGTCGCTGCCGAGCGAATTCGACAGAACGAGCCACGGCGCCGTGGCGTTCTGCGCACCGTCGATGCGGTAGAACAGTTGCGTGTCGTTGACGGCTGCATGAGGCATGCGGTTACTCCTGGTGAGTCTGCGATGAAAGATGGGGAGCGCACTGCGCATACGACGCGAGCACCGCGTCGACAAACGCGTGCGCCTCGCCCACATAATTGGCGGGATCGAGCAGCGCCTTCAGGCGTGCTTCGTCCAGATGTTGTGTGACTGCGGAGTCTGCGGCAAGCACTTCATAGAGCGTACGCCCCGTTTGCACCGCCGCTTTCGATGCATGCTCAACGAGATGATGCGCATCGAGACGACCGATGCGCTCGCCCAGCGCGAGCATCACAGCCTCGCCGAGAATCAGGCCATGCGTGACGTTCAGATTGGCGGCGAGACGCTCGGGCCGGACTTCGAGACCGCCCGCGATTTGCTCGATCTGCGCGAGCGCGCCGCCCGCGAGGCGCGCCAGCTCCGGCAGCGCATCCCACTCGGCCTGCCAGCCGCCGAGCGCGCGCTCGTGCTCCTGAACCATGCCCGCGAAAACGGTGGCGACGAGACCAGGCGCACGCGTGGCAGCGGTCAGGACTGCTGCGCAACCCACGGGATTGCGCTTGTGCGGCATCGTCGATGAACCGCCCTTGCCCGCCGCCGCGGGCTCGCCCAGTTCGCCGATCTCGGTTTGCATCTGCAGCGAGATATCGCGCGCGATCTTGCCGAGCGTGCCAATCAGCATGCCGAAGAAAGCAGCGGCCTCGGCAATGCGGTCGCGCTGCGTATGCCAGGGCAGCGCGGGCGCAGCAAGCCCCAGTTCCTTCGCAAGTTCCGCGCTCACCTTCGGCGCCGCTTCGCGCAGACTCGCGAGCGTGCCCGCCGCGCCGCCGAATTGCAGCACGAGCGCGCGTTCGCGCAACGCAGCCAGGCGCTCGCGGTGACGCAGCATTGCATCGAGCCACTGCGCGAATTTCAGGCCGAGCGTGATCGGCAACGCTTGCTGAAGCCAGGTGCGTCCGATCGCCGGCGTCGCGCGATGCGCGCGCGCGAGGTCGGCGAGCTTCGCGCAGGTGGCGTCGATGCCGCTTTCGATCAGCGCGAGCGCGTCGCGCAATTGCAGCACCGTGGCCGTATCGATGATGTCCTGACTCGTCGCGCCCCAGTGCACGTATTTCGCGGCTTCGGGGTCGGCGGCCTTCACGCGTGCGGTCAGTTGCTTGACGAGCGGAATCGCCAGATTGCCGCCCAATGCGGCCTCGCGCACGAGCGCATCGGCGTCGAGCTGGTCCGCCTTGCACGTCGCTTCAATTGCGGCGACAGCGGTCTGCGCAATCACGCCGTGCACCGCCGACGCCCGCGCCAACGCCGCTTCCACGTCGAGCATGCGCTGCAACGTGGCTTCGGGAGACCACACGGCGTTCATCGGCTCGGTGCCACAGATCAGGCTCGTCAGGCGTTCAATCATGATCGGGATGATTCAGGTGGAAATGCGCGCAAACACAGATGGCGCGACGCCCGGCCACTGTGCAGCCGGACGCCGCGCCACGCGCGTGTTCATGCGATGAGCGCGTTGCAGCAGTTTAAGCCGCGCGGCGGTTCTGCGTCGCGTCGATCAGCGGCACGCCGGCCAGCTTTTGCAGCGCGTCGAAGTCGATATCCGAATAGATCTCGCGCACCGCGAGGCCATCGGACGTCACGTCGAACGCCGCGAGGTCCGTATAGATACGGCCCACGCAGCCCACGCCCGTCACCGGATACGAGCATTCGCTCACGAGCTTGCTTTCGCCCTGCTTCGTGAGCAGTTCCATCATGACGAACACCTGCTTCGCGCCAAGTGCGAGATCCATCGCGCCGCCCACCGCCGGAATCGCATCGGGCGCGCCGGTGTGCCAGTTCGCGAGGTCGCCCTTCACCGAGACCTGGAACGCGCCGAGCACGCAGTAGTCGAGATGGCCGCCGCGCATCATCGCGAACGAATCCGCGTGATGGAAGTACGCGCCGCCCGTGAGCAGCGTGACGTGCTGCTTGCCCGCGTTGATGAGTTCGTCGTCTTCCTGGCCGGGCGCGGGCGCCGGACCCATGCCGAGCAGACCGTTCTCGCTGTGCAGGAAGATTTCCTTGCTCGGGTCGAGGTGGTTGGCCACCAGCGTCGGCACGCCAATGCCGAGATTCACATAAGCGCCCTCAGGAATATCCTGAGCCACGCGTTGAGCCATTTCGTCGCGATTCAACCGTTTCATTTCTTGACTCCTCACTCAGGCGGCCTGGCCGGCTTGCAGCGATTGATGCGCCGCCTGCGGCACGCCCACGACGCGCTGCACGAAAATGCCCGGCGTCACGATGTTTTCCGGATCGAGCGCGCCGAGTTCGACGACTTCCGAGACCTGCGCGATGGCGACCTTCGCCGCGCTCGCCATGATCGGCCCGAAGTTGCGCGCGGTCTTGCGATAGACCAGGTTGCCCCAGCGATCGCCCTTGTACGCCTTGATGAGCGCGAAGTCGGCATGCAGCGGCGACTCCAGCACGTAATGGCGACCGTCGATCAGGCGCGTTTCCTTGCCTTCGGCCAGCTTCGTGCCGTAGCCCGTGGGCGTGAAGAAGCCGCCGATGCCGGCGCCCGCCGCGCGGATACGCTCGGCCAGATTGCCCTGCGGCACGAGTTCGAGCTCGATTTCGCCGGCGCGATAAAGCGCGTCGAACACATACGAGTCGGTCTGGCGCGGGAACGAGCAGATGATCTTGCGCACCCGCTTGGCCTTGAGCAGCGCGGCGAGACCGGTGTCGCCATTGCCCGCGTTGTTGTTCACGATCGTGAGGTCGCGCGCACCCTGCGCGATCAGCGCGTCGATCAGTTCCGACGGCATGCCGGCCGTGCCGAAGCCACCGATCATCACCGTGGCGCCGTCATGCACGTCGGCGACGGCGGCTTGAAGCGAATCAAAAATCTTGTTGATCATGCCTGTTCCTGAAAGCGATGCGCATCGCGGAAAAGCCCACGTCACCCGATCGCGAAAAAGTTCTATATACGAACACTGATTCGTTTAGCGAACGTTCAGCGCATTATCGGAGCCGAAATATGCACTTGTCAAGGCGGGACTTCCTGAGGCAGCGGTTGCAGTGAGCAAATCCCCCAATATCGCGCACTCGAATTCATGTACTACTGTTTATCCCGTTTCGACATAGTGCTTCCGGCCGCCCGCGCGCCCTCTTCCATGCAAGACCTCGACCTGAATCTGATCCCCTACCTCGTTGCGATGGATGAAACGCGCAACGTGAGCCGCGCCGCCGAGCGGCTGAACGTGAGCCAGCCACGCGTGAGCACGGCGCTCGGCAAACTGCGCGAGTATTTCGGCGACCCGCTGTTCGTGCGCACCTCGCGCGGCATGGAGCCCACGCCGCGCGCGCTCGGTTTAATCCCTGCTGCGCGCGACGCGCTCATCCGCATCGAAAAAGGCATGCTCGAAGCTCAAGACTTCGACCCGGCCACCAGCACGCATACGTTCTCGATCGCCCTTTCGGATGTGGGCGAGATCGTCTTTCTGCCGCGCCTGTTGCAGGTGTTCGCCGAACGCGCGCCCAATGCGAATCTGCGCTCGGTCTCGCTGCCGCCCAGCCAGGTGGAACGCGGCCTCGAATCGGGCGACGTCGATCTGGCCGTCGGCTACTTCCCCGACCTTGGGGGCAACAACTTCTTCCAGCAGCGTCTGTTCACCCATCGGTTCATCTGCCTGATGCGCAGCAACCATCCGCTCGCGGACAAGCCCATGACGATCGAGCAGTTTCTTGCACTCGGGCATGCCGTCGTGCGTGCCGAAGGCCGCAGCCAGGAAGTGCTCGAACGTTTTCTGGAGAAGAAGCGCCTGCACCGGCGTGCCGTGCTCGAGACGCCCCACTTCATGAGCCTGCCGTTCATTCTCACGCGCTCCGACCTGATCGCAACCGTGCCGCATGCAATCGGCTTCGCCTATGCCTCGGAGCACGCCTCGATCGCGCTGGTGGAGCCGCCGCTGCCCTTGCCCCGCTTCGACCTCAAGCAGCACTGGCACCGCAAGTATCACAACGCACCGCGCGGCGAGTGGCTGCGCCATGTGGTGGCCGAACTGTTCAACGATGCGATGGACGAATGGCCCAAATGAACAGCGCGACGAACATCGCCGCGCTAGCCATTGCGGCGCGCGCCGCCATGCACGGGCGCGAGCGAATCATGAAACAATGGATATTCGTGGTACGCGTCGCAGCGGCGTGTCCCACATGACAGGAGCCGATGCATGAGCGACGAAAAGAACGCAGAAAAAACCAGCAAGAATAAGCCGAAAACCGGCGCAGGCCGGCCATCGCGCGAGCAGGCGGAAGATGCCGTGCGCGTGCTGCTGCGCTGGGCCGGCGACGACCCCGCGCGCGAAGGCCTGATCGATACGCCCGCGCGCGTCGTGCGTGCCTATGAGGAATTCTTCGCGGGCTACGACCACGATCCGCGCGAGATCCTGTCGCGCACCTTCTCGGAAGTGGACGGCTACGACGAGATGATCGTGCTGAAAGACATCCGCTTCGAAAGCTACTGCGAACACCACATGGTGCCGATCATCGGCCGCGCCCACGTGGCGTATCTACCCGAGCATCGCGTAGTGGGCATTTCGAAGCTCGCGCGACTCGTCGACGCCTTCGCCAAGCGCCTGCAGATCCAGGAGAAGATGACCGCGCAGATCGCCGACACGCTCAACGAGGTGCTTCAGCCCAAGGGCGTGGGCGTGATTCTCGAAGCTGCACATCAATGCATGTCGACGCGCGGCGTGCACAAGGCGGGCGTGACGATGGTCACGTCGCGCATGCTCGGGACGTTCCGCAGCGACCCGTCCACACGCCGTGAATTCCTGGCCATCGTCGGCACGCCTGGCGTGATGAGCATGCCCAATACCTGAGGCGCGCCCCAGCTTCGGCCCGAGGCTGGCCGCAACTGCACACCCTCCTCGGGACCCGTTCAGCGCCCTTCAAGGCGCGTCGTTGCTATTACCGATTTCGCGGATCTTGCCCTGGCGCACGCTGCTGCCCGGCGGCACGCTATGCGTGAGCCACACGTTGCCGCCGATTACCGAGCCCCGTCCGATCGTCACGCGGCCCAGAATGGTCGCGCCGGCGTAGATCACCACGTCGTCCTCGACGATCGGGTGGCGCGCGTTGCCCTTCACGAGCGTGCCGTCGAGGTCGGCCGCGAAGCTCTTCGCACCCAGCGTCACGGCCTGGTACACGCGCACGCGCTCGCCGATGATCGCCGTCTCGCCGATCACGACGCCCGTGCCATGGTCGATAAAGAAACTCGAACCGATCTGCGCGCCCGGGTGAATGTCGATGCCCGTCGCCGAATGCGCGATTTCGTTGATGAAGCGCGCGAGCAGCGGCACGCCGAGCCGGTGCAATGCATGCGCAAGCCGGTGATGCGTCATGGCCCAGACGCCGGGATAGCAAAGCAGGATTTCGGTGATGTGCTGCGCGGCCGGGTCGCCGGTGAATGCGGCCTGAATGTCGCTCACGAGCAGTGCACGAATGCCGGGTAGCTGGTGACCGAATTCGCGGGAGATTTCGAACGCGCGCTTGCGCAACACGTCGTCGCTGGCATCGGCGTTTTCAGGCAGGAAGCGCAGCGCGCGGCGAATCTGCTCGGCCAGCAGGCGCAGCGTGCTTTCGAGTGTATGGCCGACGTAATAATCGACGCTTTCGTCCGTCAGGTCGGGAGCGCCGTAGTGCGTGGGGAACAGCGCGGCACGCAGGCCGGCCACAATGTTGATCACACCATCGCGCGACGGCAACTCGCGAATGCCGAGCGGATGGCGCGTACGGTGAAGCTCTTCGCGCGACGCGCGCAGATCGGTCACGATCTGTTCGAGGCCCCAGTCGGGGAAAGCGGCATTTGACATGATGAAGCAGCGGAACGGCACCGCCAGGGAGTGTATCGACCCCAGAGATTACCGCTTTTCGCGATAGTCCGCCGACGCCCCCTTGGTTCGCCTGGCTGCCCTTGGGCGACACCCCGCCCGCAAAGCGCCCGGCGAAGCAGAACGCCGGTGCTTGCGCGAAACCTCAGAGCGTGACGCTGCTCGCGTCGATCCAGCGCACCGCCCAGTCGCGCGCATGGGCGATGGCGGCGGCTTCGTCGGAAAAGCGCAAGTCGGCTGGAAAAAAACGATTGGCAACGAGTTCGCCATCGCTCGAACGCGAGATCACGACATAAGGTTGATAGGTGCCGTCGCCGGCGCGCGCCGGTGCACAATTGAGCAAATAACCGCGATGCGTAAATGCAGCGTCGAAGTGCATGTGTCTCGTCCGCCCCTGAACTGCCTTGTCCGTTTTTGTGGGCGCGTACAGGATCGTGCGGCAAAGCCACAGGCCCGGTCATTGCTTC
The DNA here is from genome assembly GCF_022213065.1 of Paraburkholderia tagetis. GTDB lineage: Bacteria > Pseudomonadota > Gammaproteobacteria > Burkholderiales > Burkholderiaceae > Paraburkholderia > Paraburkholderia tagetis. The sequence goes on along the minus strand of NZ_JAKLJA010000004.1, from coordinate 316,801 downwards.
ATGCCGTTAATTCTTATGCGCGCCAACTCGTTGAAAGAGGATCATACTCCCAGTAAATACGCCGATCCAACGAAAAAAATCCTGGGTTGCTGGAGGCGTTCTCCTGGCGCACAAGCTTGCAATTCCGTTGGATTCCGGTTTCGCGCCGGATGTTTTGGAACGCCTCTTGCTGAAGTTTGGTGCATCCGGTTCTACATTGGCTTCCCACGGAGGGCATATCATGAACGACTCCGACCGCAGCAACCGCACTGCTGGAACGCAAGGGAAGGAACTGCGTCCGCGCAGCGCCGAACTGCACAACGACCGCACCCACGACAGCACGGTCGACACCGACGGCAAGAACCGCGAAGCTGCACGCCTCGCGGGACACGGCCCGATCGGCCCCGACGAAGTCACTACCAGCAATGCATCGCTCGACAACAGCATGCCTGAAACCCCCGACGGCCTCGCGGGCTTCGACAGCCGCGGCTACGCGCACCGCATGCCGTTCGCGCCCGGAACGGGCTTCGAGGCCGTGGATATGGGCATGGCTGACCCGCAGACAGATGACGCCGAACGGCAGTTCGACGACCAGCGCGAGCCCGGCCAGCGCCGCAGCCCGGGGCGCATTCACTACGCGATGAATCACATGCGCCCGACGCGCGTGGTCGAATTGCATCGCAAGCATTGACCCGCGCTGTGCATGCACTCGAACGCCTGGCGGACGTGCCCGCCAGGCGAGCAGCAACGCGCCGGGCGGGTCCGACTGTTCAGCAAGACTGCGCGAATCGGTATAGCCAAGGCACTGTGCTGAATAGCGTGCACCGGGTGTGTACTCGCTTGCACAAAAATGCATTCAACCGCATTAACAATCTTTCAAGTTCACGCGAAACGAATTTCCCGGTTTTATTATTCATTCACATCAAGTGATTTACAGAATAAGTAATAAATACCAGGACCCGATTTCGCTTACGGTGCGCCGGAACTTCATGCCGGAAAATCATCCTTTTTGCTCTTATTGGTCGGGAAGGCACCGTGATTCTCGCGAAGCGCTGGGGAAATCCCCGACACAAAACCATTCCAGCAGGGAGAAAAAGACGATCCCCGAGGAATTTAGTGATAAATTGTTACATCACAAGAAGCAAGGCAGCGGCCTGGCCAGGCCGCTGCCTGCGGTCTGGCCCACCGCCGATGGAGAGTGTTGAGTGCCTCTACATTACATTGAGCAGATGTCATCCGTGCTCGACGCGCCCGAGGATGCGGCGTGGTTCGACGCGGTGTCTCGGCTCGCCGCCTCATGGGGATTCGGTCAGGTCATGCTGGCTATCCTGCCGCGCCCAGGTATGCGGCTCGAGGACGCGTTCGTCCGCACGAACTATTCCTCCGTCTGGCGGCAGGCTTATAACGACCACGGCATGGCGTACTTCGACCCGGTCGTCGCGCATTGCACGACGCGGGCGGCACCGCTTATCTGGTCGCCTGAACTATTTGCCACCGAGCAGCAGCAAACGATGTATGAGGAGGCCCGCTCGCACGGGCTGCGGGCCGGCATTACGCTGCCGATCCATGGCCCGCGCCAGGAGGCGGGCATGCTGTGCTTCGTCAACGACGCCAGTCCGTCGGACTCGTTCTGGCAGGACGTGGACCGTGCGCTGCCGAACCTCGTGTTGCTTCGCGATCTCGTGCTCGACTCGAGCCAGCGGCACCTGAACGATCATGCTCAGTCCCTGATTCCCAAGCTCACGCCGCGCGAAAAGGAATGCCTCAAGTGGACTGCGCTGGGCAAGTCCACTTGGGAAATTTCGCACATCCTGAATTGCTCCGAAGCCGTCGTGAACTTCCACATGAAGAATATTCGTGGGAAGTTCGGCGTAAATTCACGGCGTGCGGCAGCCGTGATCGCAACCCAGATGGGCCTTATTGACCCGGGCTAAGCATCATGGGCGTGTCCATGCGCCGGAGCACACGCTCCGCGCGGCCCAGATCGCCGTCCGAGATTGTCTTGTTGAAGTACAAACCCAACAGGATCGATACCGGCGGCGGAATCTCCGCACCCGACTCGAACCGGCTGCCGCGTGACTGCGTCACGCCGAACCGCGCCCAGAAGCGGCGCTGGCTCTCCTTCTTCTTCTTCCGATACGCGATGATCAGGACACGGTCGATTACCGACGACAGGTCCCCTCCGGTGTGAGAGGAATTCGTGCCCGCCTGCCATTGATGATTGTCCAGAAGTTCCATTTTGACTCTCGCTGTGTCAGATATGCCTGATGAGTGACTGCCGCCCAGCCATTCTCCTGAACTGAACCTCCCTGCACACCTACCTATCTTGATAGGTGTTTTTTTATATTCATAACGCATAGCTTCGATCCATACCGCTGCCCCTCCACACGTATATAACGGGAGAGTTGTCATGCAAGCTGCGATTCGGATTGGACTGCGCCAGGAGTTCGACAACGAGGACATTAACGAGATGTATCGACTGCGCGCTCGAGTCTTTCGCGACCGCATGGGCTGGGATATTCCCACCATCGCGGGGATGGAAATCGACGGGTACGATGCGCTCGGGCCCCATTACATGCTGATTCAGGACGACAGCGGCACGGTGCGCGGCTGCTGGCGCCTGATGCCGACCGAAGGCCCGAACATGCTGCGCGACACCTTCCCGCAGCTGCTGCACGGCGAGGCTGCGCCGGCGGGCCGCCATATCTGGGAGCTCAGCCGTTTTGCCATCGAGTCAGGCAATGACCACGCGTTCGGCTTCGCCGACGTCACCATGCACGCGATCCACTCGCTGGTCTCGTTTGCCGACCGCATGGGCATCTCGCGCTACGTGACCGTCACCACCACGCCGATCGAGCGCCTGCTGCGCCGCACCGGCATCGAAGTCTCGCGGCTCGGCGCACCTGTGCGCATTGGCGTGGAGAACGCTGTCGCGCTGGAAATAGCGGTGGGCGCGCAGACGCGTAACGCCCTCTTTGGGCCGATGGCCGCCGCCGCCTGAGATCCGCGGTCGCCTGTTTATCGATCCCATCTTGCGCCACGGCCCGCGACGTCAAGTCAGGCGAATTTCAGTTTTGCCTGACAAATCGCGTCAAAGGTGGCTGAAAACCACCGCAGCGGGCGAGCCGCACACGCAGGTCCTGGGCCAGAGCGTCGGTGCCGTCACTCGACCTGAGTCGGGTCGCGCGCCGGTGCCGGCGCAGGTGCGGCCGTGGCGGCACGGCTAAAGCGGATATGCGCGATGCGGCGCACGGACAGCGCCGCCACGAGCGCGGCGAAACCGGTCACGCCGATGCCAAGATGAATGGCATCCACGAGCACGTGCCGCACGGCCTCGATGAGCGCTGCGCCGTCCAGGCCCGCCGCCCTCATTTGCATGGATGCGGTGTTGCGCGCGTGGCGAACGCGAGCCCCACGCAAGCGCACACGAGCAAGCCGAAGCCGACGGTCAGGATTGCCGACAGCGCCAGCGCAGTCCGAAATGGGTAAAGCGCCACTCTCCGACACCGATTTATTGATATTCCTTCCGGCTTCTTCCACTTTTCAGACGACGACACTGCAATTTTCTGAGCAATCAATTAAGCTTTTTTAAAGTTCGAGAAATGCAGCAGAAGGCCACGGGCGAACGTCACCCCTGAAGCCACGTGCATTTTGGTTCTACTCAAGCGGAGGCTCCATGTATAAACGCATCCTGGTTGCGGTCGACGGCAGCGAAACGTCGCGCCGCGCATTCGAGGCCGCGCTCGAGTTGGCGAAGGCGATGGGCTCGACACTGCAACCGTTCTATGTAATCGAAAACACGCCGATGTATTTCGACGCGCCGGGCTACGATCCATCCATCCTGCGCAACCAGATGATTGTCCAGAGCAAGGAACTCGCGGAGCAGATGAACAAGGTGCTACGCGAGCGCGGCGTGCAAGGCGAGATGCTGACTGGAGAGGCGTCCTCGCTCGACGACGTACCCACGCTCGTGCTCAACGCGGCAAAGACGAGCGGCGCCGACCTGATCGTGATGGGCACTCACGGGAGACGCGGTTTCCAGCGGCTGATACTCGGCAGTGTGGCCGAACGCTGTGTGCGGCAATCGACCCTACCTGTCCTGTTGATTCCCTCCGCCGCAGGCGCATCCGAAACAGACGCCGGGTAACGAGCGCCGAATAACTCAAAATTACAAGATAACGAGTCAATTACTGCCTTTTTAAACCCGCTTGAGCCCAATCACTTACCGCGAAAGCGGCTTCTGACAAGGCTCAAGCGGGTCCATCTCATATGCGCGGCGTTTTGCCGCCATTTTAAGATTTAAACGCGGTGTGACAATGCTCCGAAAGTCGATTACAGGAGCAAGCCGATGCTAACCCCTACTGTCGTATCGCACACCACCGTGCGCCGTGCCAGCCGCAACACCACAACGAGTCCGCGCACTTCCGCGCGCTGCTCGAGTTGCGCAATGCGTCATCTATGCATGCCTCAAGGGCTCGCGCTCGACGACCTTCCGAAGCTCGAAGCGCTTATCTGCAACGCGCGCAGCGTGCGGCGCGGTGAAGCGCTCTATCGCGCCGGCGACCCGTTCGACACGCTCTATGCCGTTCGCTCCGGCTCGTTGAAAACCGTCATGGCGCACCGCGACGGCCGCGAACAGGTCACGGGCCTGCGTCTCGCCGGCGACCCGTTGGGCATCGACGGCATCAGCACCGACTTCCACACCTGCAGTGCGACGGCGCTCGAAGACAGCTCGGTGTGCATCATTCCCTACTCGGCGCTCAAGCACCTGTGCCGCGAAACCGGCGCCATGCAGGACCGCCTGCACCGGCTCATGAGCGACCAGCTCATCCGCGAGTCGTCACAGATGATGGTGTTGGGCTCGCTTTCCGCCGATGAGCGCGTGGCCGCCTTCCTGCTCGACGTCTCCGAGCGCAACGGCCAGCGCGGCTACTCGCATGCGGAGTTCAACCTGCGCATGACGCGCGAAGACATGGGCAGCTATCTCGGCATGACGCTCGAAACGGTCAGCCGCACCCTGTCAAGATTTCAAAAGCGCGGCCTGATCGACACACAGGGCAAACTCATCCGCATCATCGATATCGAAGGTCTGCGGCACCTGTAAGCGCAGTGCCCCAACGCGCGCCGCCCCTTGCTGGCGGCGCGCGGCCGTATCCCCGTCCCTGACGTCCCCGTGACGTCCTTGCCTTGTTTACGCCGCCCCCTCGATCGCCCCCTCCTGATCCCGCCTCCGATAATGGCCCGCCGCCCCGGCGTGAACGTTGGCACGGCTCCTGCGCAGCGGTAAAGTTCGTTCACCGCCCAAGTCAGGAGACTCGCCGCAATGCAGCTCCCGTCCTCGCCCACGCTCGCCGTCCGCCTCGCCCGCGCACGTGCCGCCAGCGATGCGTTGTTTGCCGTCGTCAAGCCCGAATTCCTCTACGAGCGGCCGATCCGCGAACGCCACCGCATCGTGTTCTACATCGGCCATCTCGAAGCGTTCGACCGCAACCTGCTCGACAAGCGCCTGTTCGACCTGCCGTCCGCCGATCCGCGCCTCGACCAGTTGTTCGCGTTCGGTATCGACCCCGTCGACGGCGCGCTGCCCACCGACACGCCCGCCGATTGGCCACGCCTCACCGAAGTGCGCGACTATGCTCGCGACGCCCGCACGCGCATCGACGCGCAGCTCGCTGCGCTCGACCTGGCGCCCGGCGCCTCGCAGCACGACACCGAGGCTCAATTGCTGAACGTGGCCATCGAGCATCGTCTGATGCACGTCGAGACGCTCACCTACATGCTTCATCAATTGCCGTTCGCGCAGAAGCACGCACCCGCTGCGGCGCGCGATATCGCCGATCACCTCTACGTCGCGACGCCGTCGATGGTGAGCGTGCCGGCCGGCCGCACCGAGCTCGGCATGACGCACGAGCGCGGCGTCTTCGGCTGGGACAACGAGTTCGGCGAACAGCAGGTGGATGTGGCGGCATTCGAGATCGACCGCTATATGGTGACCAACGGCGCCTGGCTCGATTTCATCGCCGATGGTGGCTATCGGCGCAAGGACTTGTGGGACGACGCCAATTGGGCGTGGAAGGAAACCGAAGGCATCGAACATCCTGTCTTCTGGGTGCCCGACGCCGGCGGCTGGCGTCTGCGTACGATGTTCGAAGACATTCCGCTTCCGCTCGCGTGGCCGGTCTATGTGAGTCAGGCGGAAGCCAGCGCCTTCGCTCGGTGGCGCGGCGCGCGACTGCCGACCGAGGCCGAATGGCAGCGCGCGGCGCACGGCGCACTGCCGGGCTCCACGGACAACTTCGACTTCCGGAGCTGGAACCCCGTCGCCGTGGACGCGACACCGGACAGCGCGAGCACGTGGGGCGTGGAGGGGCTATACGGCAACGGCTGGGAATGGACCTCGACGACATTCGGACCGCTGCCTGGCTTCGAGCCATTTCCCTTCTACGAAGGCTATTCGGCGAACTTTTTCGACGGACAGCATTATTCGATGAAAGGCGGTTCCGCATGCACCGCCGGCTGCATGATGCGTCCGACGTTCAGAAACTGGTTTCAACCGCGCTATCAGTATGTCTATGCGGGATTTCGTTGCGCACGCAACTGAAAAATCAAGCGATAGCTGATCGCTAATTTCGGCTATCGCTTTATCTTCAGAAATCTCATCTATCGATTATCTCTGATAGCGCAGTCATGGCTGACGCATGGCTGCCATGCGCACGCATTCAACTACCGAAGTAGAGCGTGCAAAAGCTGACCGGACCGACACAGTTCGTCTCCGCCTTGCCAGCCGCCGATGGTCCGGCAACGCCCGGCGCGTCCGAACCCGACATCCCGGCGCCGACGCCGCTTGCGTTTTGCTCATTGCGGGCCGCCTGGTGCCCGGAGTCCTGGCGGACTTCGGCATTGGTCTTTTCCTGAGCGGACACGTTGGCCGCGACGCTAGCCGATGCAAGAATGGCAATGGAAAGGCCGAAGACAAGATGCTTGTTCATTTCGAACTCCTAAGTTGATATCTAAAAACTTCACGTGCTACATCATGTTTAACTCAGCTTGATTCGACTTTATTCCCAGATTTTTGTAGCGAACCGACTTTGTCGACCGCACCAGTTACGTCCATATTCGGGCGACACGCGCGCCACAGGATATGCGCTCGATGTGCTTCATGCACCTTATGCGACGGCGCGCAGCGCGACCGGGGGGCTGTGCGTGCCGCTGGCTGCGTTTGCAGGATTGGCACGGAACTGCTCGACCGCGAAGTCGATGAAGCTGCGCGCTTTCATCGTCAGGTAGTTGCGGCCGGGGTACACGATGAAGACGTGCTGCATGCCGCCGCTTATGTCGTACGCGTTGAGCACGGACAGCAGCACGCCGCGCGCGATGTCGTCGGTAACGAGCGGCAGCGGCAGCAGTGCAATCCCCATGTTGGCGAGCGCCGCGGCGCGCACGGTGGCGTAGCCGCTCGCAGTGAGCGGACCGTTCACGCTCACGCGCTGCAGGCCCTCGGCGTTGGCGAACGTCCAGCTGCGCGGCGCGTCGGAGACAGCAAGCAGGTCGTGCTGCGCGAGTTCTCCGGGCGTGCACGGCACGCCTTTGCGCGCGAGATAGCCGGGCGCGGCCACCACAACCTCCTTCAGGGAAGTGAGTTTGCGTCTCACGAGCGAGGCGTTCACCTGCTGGCGGTCGGTGGCGAAGCACACGTCGAAACCGCCTTCGATCATGTCGATGTGGCTGTCGTACGCAGTCACATCGAAATCCACGCGCGGATTCACGCCGCGATACGCACCGAGCAGCGCGGTGAGCGCACCGCTTGCGAACACCGAAGGCGCGGCAATGCGCAGTGCGCCGCTCGGGTCGCACGTGGCGCGCACGAGTTCGGATTCCACTTCATCGAGCTTTTCTATCACGGCGCGGCAGCCGTCCAGATAGAGGCGGCCCGTCTCGGTAAGCGAGAGGCTACGCGTGGAGCGGTTCAGGAGGCGCATGTTCAGATGCGCCTCCAGCATGGCAACGCTGCGCGTGACGGCTGCGGCGGACATGCCGAGCTGATCGCCCGCGCGGGTGAAGCTGCTCAGGTCGACGACACGCGTGAAGACGCGCATGGCTTGTAGCTGGTTCATGTGACGAGTCCAGGCCGATGAAGGCGGAAAGTCAGAGCCGCGCGGCCAGGGACCGGCCCGCCGCACGACTCAATACAGGCGAGATTGGCCTTTTCGGTGCATCGAAACTGCCTGAACACGCCGCACCGAATAGACGCCAATCCACCTACTGCACCGTGATGGTTGCCTTCATGTACGGGTGGATACCGCAAAACACCTTATAGACCCCCGGCTTGTCGAACTTGAACTGAAAGGTATCGTCCTGGTCGAGCGCCGCGGAGTGGAAGACGCCGGTATCGTTGACGATCGAGTGCGGCTCGCCATCCATGTTTTTCCAGGTCACCGTCGTGCCGGTCTTGACCGTCAGGGACATCGGCGAAAACATGAAATTCTTGATGATGATCTCATCGGGGTCCTGGGCCTGCGCGGCAGGCGACGCTGCGGCCAATGCCACGATGAGCATCCCGCTCCCGACGGAGCGAATGAAGGTGCGACGAAAGAAAGCGGATAGCATGGCTTCGATCCTTGTTCAATGAATGAATTTCGTCGTCAGGCGAGCGTTTTGTCGGAAAGCGATGCGGCGAGAGGGTGGCGCGAGATACTGATGCTGGTTACGCCAAGCATCTTTTGTAGCTGATCGCCAGGCACGGTAAGCGGCCCGGGGCCGGGACCATTGCCGGCCGTCGGCTGTGGATAGGCGGTCGAGCGCGCGGTATGGAACGTGATATTGCCCTCCACCTTGGAAACGATCTGATGAATATGGCCATTGACGACGGTGACCGAGCCGAATCGCTTCAGATACTCCATCGCCTGACCCGCATCGCCGGTACCCCAGCCCCAGGGTTCATAGATCGTCCACATAGGCATGTGCACGAACACAACGATCGGCGTGCTGGACGTGCGGCCCCTCAGATCGTTTTCCAGCCAGGCAAGCTGGTCCTCACCCAGGCTTCCCAGACCGTTTGGCTTGAAATGCATCACATTGACGAGCCCGACAAAGTGCACGCCATGGCTGTCGAAGCTGTAATAGCCCCGGTTGTCTGACGCCTGTCCGAAGCGCTTGAAGTATTCGCCTTGCGGTCCGTCTGTCACGTCGTGCTCTCCCGGCACAGTGTGCAACTCCGTGACGTTCAGCCCAGAGAGCAACTGGGACGCGAGATCGAACTCTGCCGGTTTGGAAAGATGGGTGATATCGCCCGTGTGAATCGCCAGGGCAGGTTTGACCGGCATGGCGTTGACGTAATCAATCGTTTGTTTGAGCGTGCCCGCGACATCGGGATTGGCTTCCTTGTTGAAGCCAATATGCGAGTCGCTGATCTGCAGGAATAGCGGAATACCGGAAGCCGCCGACTTGTCCTCAGTGCTGGCAGCAAGGGCTAGCTGCACGGGCGTGAGGATGCCTCCGGCCAGGACAAACACGGTGCCCACGCCACCGAAGGCGAGACATTTCAGGGCATTTCGGCGCGACGGTTGGGAAGGAAGATCTGACGACATGATGTCCTCTCGACTGGGTTCAGGAAGCCGCCCGCCGATTCGATCCGGAGTGCCTTCTTGGGCGGGGTTCAGGTGCAATACCGCCCACGCAGCCGCTTTATTCCCGATCCTGGACACGTCACTTCACTGTCCGGCGGCAATGCGCGCGGACGCAGGCCCGGCACATCTGCCTGCCTTCACATGTCTCTCGTCGAATCCGGGAATAACCGGCGCGGCTTCGCGGTATTGCAGTCGTGGCACACGAAATGAGGGAAACGAAATGGACATCATCGACAGGGCTCGTGCGTCGGGATTGACCGTTATCCTCGACGGCAGGATTGGCCGCGAGGAATACCAGAGCGTATGCGGTTCGATATCGGCATTACAGCGCTTCGCCGAATCGCTGCGTCAATGTGCAGCGCATGAGCAGGACAGCGCCCCGCACGGGTCAACGGCGTCCAGCGCGTCCAGTGCATCTGGCCGCGAATCTGGCAGCGAATCTGGCAGATTACGCCGGCGCATCAACAAACTTGCGAGAATAGCGGGCGCCATGGCGACGCCCGCTCAAAGGATGTCGCGCATCGCTCACTGGAGGCGGAAGTGAGCGTCAGGGTGCAATCCATTCTGCGCCGGCTCCAACTAGGATCGGGCCTCGTGATGCTGACTTATCTCTTTCTGCATCTGGTCAATCACGCGCTCGGGATCTGGTCGCTCGATCTGGCCGGCCACGGTCTCGTACTCGCCCTGAGGCTCTGGCGCAGCATACCTGGAACGATCGCGCTCTACGGCGCTGCAACTCTGCATTTCGCGCTGGCGTTGCACACGATATACGGGCGGCGCCACTGGGCGCTGCCGCCCGCGGAATGGATCCGCCTCTGGGCAGGGCTCAGCCTGCCGCTCCTGCTTATCCGCCATGCAGTGACGACCCGGCTTGCGTCTTCGCTCTATGGCTTCGAACCTGACTACGAGCGCGTCATTGTCGTGCTGCTTACGAGCGGCACGCAGGGCCTGCAACTGGCGCTGCTTGCACCCGGCTGGATCCACGGATGTCTCGGGCTGTGGTTCCGGTTGCGCCACTTTCCGTGGGCGCGTCGCTTGCGGCCTGCGCTGCTGGCGCTCGTTGTCCTGTTGCCGCTGCTGTCCGCTGCGGGCTTTATCCGGATGATGCGAGCAGTCGAAGGAAAGAGTCGCATTCTTCCGCCCGCCGATGCTACGCTCGTAATTCATCAGGTCGCCCTCAATGCCACGCGTCACAATCTCGTCGCTCTGTATCTAGCCCTGATTGCCAGTGCGTTGATCCTGGGTCAGTTGCGCAACGCCTTCGAACGTCGAAGGCTGCGAAAACATCCGGTGGGCTCCCGCGCCTGATTCGCGAGCTTACCCAGCGCTTTTACTGCCATACCGCTGTTCAACGATGTTCCTTACGCACACTTTGTGGAGGTCGATCGATGTCCAGATTTCAGGTGTTGTCGGGAACATTGCTTCTCTTTGGAATTTCCCTGTTTTTTCGGGCCTCCCCGGCAGAAGCCGGCGTGGAGAGACAGTGTGGGTGAGACCAATAGAGACGCCGCTGGCGCACCGCGCGACGACGCTGCCCGCAGCAGCCGTTTTCAGCAGATGGCGTTGCCGCATCTCGATGCCGCGTACAACCTCGCGCGCTGGCTGAGCGGCAACCCCAACGATGCCGACGACATCGTGCAGGAAGCGTTCATGCGTGCATTCCGCTTCTTCGATACGTTTCGCGGCGAAACCGCGCGCCCCTGGCTGCTGGCGATCGTGCGGCGGACCTGGTATACGGAGTGGCGGCGGCGCAAGTCGTCGCACGAGGTTGCCGAGTTTGACGACAACCTCGACGATGCCACGATCGACGGCTGGAGCGCTGCATGCGCCGATCCGCAAACGCTCCTCATCCGCGACGAGGACACACGTCTCGTGCATGCGGCGCTGGAGCAGTTGCCGGTCGAGTTTCGCGAGGTGCTGATACTGCGCGAACTGGAGGAACTGAGCTATCGCGAGATCGCGGAGATTGCCGACCTGCCTGTGGGCACCGTGATGTCGCGCCTGGCGCGTGGGCGCCGCAAGCTGGCTGCGCTGCTGAGCGCATTGCAGGCGCGTGGCGTGAAGTCGCCATCCCGCGGCGAAGCCGCCAACGCCCGGCGAAGCAGTGCATCGGAAGATGCGCGCGACCTGCCAGGCGCGTTACGCGGCGGCTTGCCCCCACGCAACAATCCAGGCGGAATCGGAGAGGAGATGTCAGATGGACTGTAAAGATGCAAGGCCGCTCCTGGACGCGAGCGTCGACCGGGAACTGTCGCCACCCGACGAACATCGCCTGCAGCAGCACGTCGAAGGCTGCGACGCATGCCGTCGCGAAAGCGAGGCGGTGCGCGCGATCAGCCGCGCAGTGCGCCGCGCCGAGTACTACCGTGCCCCCGAAGGGCTGCGCGCGCAGATAGCCGCCTCGTTACCGGCCGCCCCGCTGTCGGGCGATACGGATGAAACGCGTGACCGGGAGACCCCCGCGCGTAAGCGGAGACGCTTTGCGTGGCTCGACGGCTGGCAGATTCCACACGGGGGCGGCTTCGGGACAGCCTCCGGCAGCACCACCTCCGGCCGAGGAATAAGCGCCGGCTGGCTGACGGGACTGGCGATCGCGCTGTGCGCGGTGGCGGCGGGCGTGGTCTTGACGCTGCCTCGTCATGTGGACAGCACCCCATTCGTCGACGAACTCGTGTCGAGCCATGTCAGGGCCCAGCTCTCAGGGCGCGACATCGACGTCATTTCGTCCGATCAGCATACGGTGAAGCCGTGGTTCAACGGCCGGATCGACTATGCACCGCCAGTCGAGGACTTGACCGCGAGCGGCTTCCCGCTGGTGGGAGGCCGGCTCGACTACCTCGGACATCGGCGGGTGGCGGTCCTGACTTATCACTACCGCAAGCATGTGATCGACGTGTATGTATTCCCGGACTCCGACCAGGCTGTTGCGGGCCCGGCCGAGGCGCTGGGCCGCGAGGGCTACGCGCTGGCGCGCTGGCACGATAACGGGATGACCTGGTGGGCGATCACGGACGCTGCTCCGGACGCGCTGACCGCGTTCGAAACTGCGCTGAAGGCCCGACTGCACGGAAGTGGATGATGCGAAGCGCGCGCCGGCCAGTCAGCCGGGGAAAGCGGATATGAAACGCGCACTTCGGGCCTATGCAGACGGGAAGTGCGCGGGGAAAAATATTACCCACATCGACGATCAGACCGGCATGAGGGTTTGGTCAGCGGGTTTCCAGTGCTCGGCAACGGCCTTGTCCGGTATGCGCACCGTCGCGAGCAACGGCACGTAGCCGTGCAGCCTTGCCTCGCTTACCGCCAGTCGTTCGGAGCGTAGCAGTTCTCCTGAGAGCTTCGTCCCGTCCTCAGTTTCGATGCGGTATCCATCAATGGGCCCCCATTGTCCCTTCGGTACCGGTTCAATATAAACGTGCAACATCTTGCCTCTCCCACAGGTTTAGAAAATGCCGGAACGCGTGTGCGTCTCGCAAGCCGGAGTGCCGCGAGCCTGCGTGTGCGTTCTCCATGGGTACAGAGTATCGAGATAAGTGGCGGCTGCGGCCTTGGACTCGCTGACAAAACGAAACAAAAAAATAATTAAAATTCAAGCATATACGAATTATATTTCATGATATGCAATCGCATTCGCCGATGCGCAACAGCTTCATGTTGCGTCGCCGCAGATTTTTTTGGCATACGCGACTTTGTTTTGCATTATGAGATTTTGGTTGTGCAGCAGGAGCGAGGTCCGACGAAATCGTCGGCCTGCGTAGGAAAACGCTGACACCCATACTGTTGCGACTACAGCAAGTTCGCTGGCCGCTGATTTCAACTCTCCCCCGCGAAAGCAATACTTCCATCAGGAAATATCGACGTGGCCCTTGAACGGGGGAACCTCATGAACAGCGCCGAAACACTGCAATCCATTCAGGAACTCAACCTGTCCTATCTCGCGCTTGCGCAACGCCTGCTGCACGACGACCGCCCGACGGGCATGTTCCGGCTCGGCCTGTCCGAGCAAGTGGCCGACCTGCTGGCCGGGCTGACGCTGGCCCAGACCGTCAAGCTCGCCGCGTGCAATCAACTGCTGTGCTTCTTCCGGATCAACGACCATCAGATGCTCTCCGTGCTGGCGGCACCGGCGAAGCACGTGGATCTCGCGCACACGCATGCGGCCGTGCTGCTCGCGGGCCAGCCCGCCGAACAGTTCGCGTGAACGGGCCGAGGCGAGCCATGTCCAGGGTCAGCATCATCGAAGATGCGCGGGAAGTCGTGCGCGCGAGCGCGCTGATCGAACTCGGCGCACGGATGCAGGTGCTCGAAAGCGAGCTTGCGCTGCCGCGCGACCGGCTGATCCGGCTGTACCACGAGATCAAGGGGGAGTCGCCGCCGAAGGGCATGCTGCCCTCGTCCGCCGACTGGTACATGACATGGCAGGCCAATATCCACGCATCGCTCTTCTACAACACGTATGTGTTTCTCAAGGACGAAGCGGGCTGCTCGCATCTCGACGCGCTGACCAAGGGATTTCGCCTGTATCGGGAGCACTGCGTGCACAACGGTCTCGAGATGCAGCTCGATTTGACGCGCGCCTGGACACTCGTGCGCTTTTTCAACGGTGGCCTCCTGCAACTGACATCATGCCGCCGCTGCGCGGGCAAGTTCGTGATCCACAAATACGACGCGCCGAACGGTAAAGTCTGCGCGATTTGCCAGCCGCCCTCGCGCGCCGGCAAGCGCGGGAAGGCAAGGACGGGCGCGCCTTGCCAAGCGGATGGCGCGCGCGAACCCGCTGAAACGCGCACGGAAAGCAGGCCCAAATCAAACGAACGACGCGCCGGAAATCCGCACCGCCCTAAGCTGATGCCTCGCGATTCAGCGCACTCACCGGCAAGCTGACCGACAAGCGAAATCCTTCGCCCGGCGCCGTATCGACCGACACGGCGCCATTCAATTGCCGGACCCGCTCGCGGATGCCAAGCAAACCGAACGACTGCGCCTTGTGCATCGCGCTCGCCGCCGAGCCGCGCCCGTTGTCCGCCACTCCGATCCGGCACGCATCGCCATCGAGCACGACCTCGATGTGCACTTCGGTGGCCTCCGCGTGTCTGGCGACGTTCGTGAGCGCCTCCTGGACGATCCGGTACACGGCGGTGGCCGCCGCCGAATCGAAGTTCAGATCGTCGATGTCGATGAGCAGATCCACCACGATCCCATTGCGGCTTTCGAAATCGCCGGCCAGCCACTCGAGCGCCGGCACGAGCCCGAGGTCGTCGAGCACGGTCGGGCGCAGCCCCGCCGCGATATGGCGCACCGACCTCACGGTCTCGTCGATCAGCGTCATCATCGAGCGCGCGCGCCCGCGCAACGCCGGCGCCATCGTGCGGCCGTCGAGATCGACTTCGAGCATCGTCAGGTCGATCTTGAGGGCGGTCAGCCGCTGCCCGAGATCGTCGTGCAGTTCGCGCGCGATGCGCTTTTGCTCCTCTTCGCGCGCGGCCTGGATGCCGGCCGAGAGATGCCCCAGATGCTCCAACTCCTTCACGCGCATGCGCTCGCGCAGGTCCCGGCGCGTGAGCGCGACGAGCCGTGCATAGAGCGTGCCGCTCTCGACCAGCAGGACGATCAGCACGAAGCTCGCCGCCAGCAGACCGTAAATGCGTCCCGCATAGAACCCGAGATCGAACCGGCCATGATTGAGCATCGCCGCGAGCGCGATGTCGATCATCCATGCCGTCATCACCACCATCAACCACATATCGAGCGCCGTGCGCCTGCCGTGCCGCCACAGCATCGCGAACGCGCACGGGCTCGCCAGCCACACGGTGCCGATCACGAACCGGTATGTCCAGGTGAAGCGTCCGTTGACGAGGAGATCGGGCAGCAGCGCCTTGCCCGCCGTGGCAAACGCGGTCAGGCCGCAGACGAGTGCCGCCACGGCCACCACGCAGAATGCGATCGACGCGCGCGTGGAACGCCTGGGAATGTCGCGTCGCTGGCCGCCCGCAGCGTTCCCGAGCAGCACATAGGCCGTGACACAACAGGGGAACCCGGCATGCCAGAACATATAGAGCCACGCGGTGCTTTGCGGGCCGGCGCCTAGCAGCCCGGCGGGTGCGAACAGGCCCGGGAACGTGAGGCCATGCACGATCGTCATGCCTGCGGTGAAGAGGTAGCCGCTGCCGAGCGCGAGCAGCGCACGCGAGCGCAGCGAATTGAATTGACCGAACAGCAGCATGGCCGTAATCAGGTCGTTCATCACCAGGGCCGATTCGTAGATCGGGATGAACGCCCCCACCACCGGCAGCGGACGCTTGGCAAACGGCGCGCAGATGGCGAACAATACGAAGCTCACGAGTATCACCGTGAGCGCGAGCCGTCGCTCGCTGCGCCCGGCAGGCAAGGTCGACAGGAACATCTGATTGCCGTCTTCTCGGTCGCGACCCATGCTCGTGCCTGCAAAGGAATCCGGAAAAGGCATTTGAGCAGATGATGCACGCCGAAGGCAACTATTGCATACTGCCTGTTGCCCGCTGCGGCCGGACTGCGGCGCCCACAGATGCTTGTCCATGCACGATGAATCGGTTGCGCACGCCACGGCCAGCACCAGGCGCCGCGCGATCGCGATGACTTTCCTGCAACCCGCGCCACAACCAGCGGCACAGCTGGAGGACCGACACTGATGACCCAAGTCTTGATCGCCGACGACCATGCGCTCGTGCGCGACGGTCTACGTCATATCCTGCAGAACGCCAGCGGATTCGACGTGGCAGGCGAGGCGCGCGACGGCGTGAGCACGATCGCGCTGATCCGCTCGACTCCCGCGCAAGTGCTGCTGCTCGATCTTTCGATGCCGGGACGCAACGGCGTCGAATTGATCAAGCAGATCAAGGAAGAAAAGCCCGAGCTGCGCATTCTCGTGCTGACCATGCACGCCGAGCAGCAGTACGCGGTGCGGGCGTTCAAGGCCGGCGCATCCGGCTATCTGACGAAGGAAAGCGCCGGAGCGGAACTCGTTGCGGCCGTGACCAAGGTCGCCGCGGGCGGCGTGTACGTGAGCCTCGCGATGGCCGAGCAGTTCGCCCAGAGCCTGAACGAACCCGCCGACGCGCTGCCGCACCAGCGCCTCTCCGACCGCGAATTCGACGTGTTCCGCCGCCTCGCGGCCGGAGAAACCATCACGGAGATCGCACAGGAACTCAGCGTGAGCGCGAAGACGGTCAGCACGTACAAGACGCGCATCCTCGAAAAAATGCGCATGCCGCACGAGGCCGCGCTCGTGCGCTATGCCATGCGCCACAAGCTGTTCGACGACGACGACGATGTCTAGCTCGACCCGTCTAGCGCGACCCGGTCTGGCGCGAACCGGCACCCCGCCCAGGCGCGTTGCCCCATATGCAGATCGGGTAGGAATCCGCCTACACAGCTTCCGTTTCGCCTACCCGAAGTTCAACCGTGGCCGATTTCATTGCGCGACGGCGGGCACGATACTTCGGCACATGGACGCGAACGCCTCATCGACACAATTGACCGTCTTCCTCGTCGAAGACTCGGCATCGTTGCGGCGCCGGATTGCGGCGCTGCTCCACACGATCGCCGGGGTTCGCGTGGTCGGCGAAGCCGAGGAGATTCCCGCCGCACTGAGGGGCATCGCCGCGAGCCGCCCCGATGTCGTGATCACCGACTTGCGCTTGCCGGGCGCGAGCGGGCTCGAGTTGATATCCGCGCTCGCCCGCCGCGGGCCGCCGGTCGTCATGGTCGTGCTGACCAATCAATCGAGTCGGCCTTTTCGCGACGCCTGCCTGGCGGCGGGCGCGCATTATTTCTTCGACAAGACCAACGAGATCGACAAGGCGCACAAGGCCATCGAACGTCTGGCCGAAGCACGCAGCCGGCGTCCGACGCTGTAACCGGGCGCCCGCCGCTCACACCAGCAGCGTCGCGCCGGCCCACACGATCAACGCCACGCCCAGCGCCTGGCCGATGCGCTCGCCGCCCGGCAGGATTTTTTCGACGAGGACGATCAGCGAGAGCGCGGCGATCCACAGCACGTTCATGACGCCGCCTACAAATAGCAGCGCCATTAGCAACCAGCAGCACCCGACGCAGTAGATCCCATGATGCGCGCCGAGCAGGAAGCAGCCCGCCACGCCCGGGCGCCAATGCTCAGTCAGGAAATTGACCGGCGAGCGGCACTGCTTGAGGCAGGCGCGCTTGAGCGGCGTGAACTGATAGATGCCCGCCGCCGCGAGGATGATCGAGGAAAGCACGGCGCTCTTCGACCACAGCATCATTGCGGAAATGAGACCGCGCGGTTGCAGGATCATTTGCAGCCAGGACACGCCAATCGAAAACGCGAGCCACGCGCTGAGATAGCCGGCCAGAAGACACATCGACATGGCGGCGGTGTTCGATTCCGGCGCACCGCGATACCGGATGACGCGGCGATACAGCAGGATCAGCGGCGCGGCGCTGGGCGTCATCATCGCGATCATCATGATCCACCACATGACGATCACGGCCGGCAGCGACATTTGCATGCTGCCGCTGCTCGCGAGCCGATGCGGGAACAGCGTCGCCGCCGTCATGGCTAGCGCCGACATGCCTGTTCCCGCTCCTGTCCAGAGGTAGTACCACGACGCCGCCATGACCCCGGCAATGCCTAGCGCCGTGATTGCACGACCACGGCCAAGCACGCTTTCGACCGCGCTCATGCGGTGGCGCGATGCCGGATCGGCCCCTGGTTGTTCAAGTGCAGCCGCGCAAACTGCGCATACGTCCCGCTCAGATCCAGCGCGATGTTGCCTTGCGAGCGGCCCTTGCCAGAACCGATTTCGGCAAGCTCGTATTCGAAGCCTTGCGGCAGATCGATTCGGACGCGATGCTCGGCGCCGGTCACCACGTTGAGAATCGGCTCGCCTTCGAGATCGAAGACGCCGTCGACATGAACCCGGCCGCGTCTCGCATCGACATCGACGTCGAAATCGATCTTCGTGAAGATCGGCTCGAACGCCTGCTCGAGCGTCGACGCATAGACCGCGAACATCGTGGCGAATGGTTCGGTATCCTGACCTGTCATGATCTTCAGGATAGCTTCGCGTTGTTCCGGGCTGGTCCGTTCGTCGACGATCGGCTGGCACTTCCCCCTGCCTTCGTGCACGGCGCCCGGCCATTGAAAGACCACTGCGATATTGACGCCGTCGAGCCGCACGTCGCCGTGGAAGCCTTCGGCGATCGAAATCGCACCCATTGCTTCACACCGGCCATGGGTCGGCAGCGCGTTGAACTGGCAAGGGCAACCGTATGAGCAATTGCAACTGATCAACTCGGTGCCCTGGATTTCCCAGGAAGTCACGATCGTTCTCCTGTCGAGACATCGTCCGAAACCGGCCCCTCCCGAAAGCGGCGCTCTAGCCCTTTGATTTACCTGAGAAACCCTGCCGCACGCTGGGCTGCGTCATTTGAATCTAGTGGACGCACCAGGCAAAGTCAAAGCCGCGGCACACGGATATTTGCCTCCGCCGCAAGGGTGTTCATGGCACGACCCAGCCGCCCTGCCACGCACCGTTGCAGCGCGAAAACCGCGCACGCTTGTGACCGTCTGGAGACAGCTCCAGCATCGCAGACTCAGACCGATCTGGTCACGCCGCCGTCGACGCGAATATTCTGGCCGGTAATGTAGGCCGCGCCATCCGAGGCCAGGAAGGCGATGGTGGCCGCGATCTCTTCGCTCGTTCCATAACGTTGCAGCGGGACGCTTTCGCGACGCGCCTCCAGCGCGGGCAGGCTATCGATCCAGCCGGGTAACACGTTGTTCATGCGAATGTTGTGCTTGGCCTGACTGTCCGCGAAAAGCTTGGTGTACGAGGCGAGGCCCGCGCGGAACACGGTCGAGGTGGGGAACATCTCGCTCGGCTCGAAAGCCCACGCGGTGGAGATATTGATCACGACGCCGCTGCGCTGCTTCTGCATGATGGGGGCGACGAGACGAGTCGGGCGAATCACGTTCATCAGATAGGTGTCCATGCCGCGATGCCAGTCTTCGTCGGAGATATCGAGGAGCGGGCCGCGCGGGCCGTGGCCGGCGCTGTTCACCAGCACGTCGATGCGGCCCCAGCGCGACACGGTCAGATCGACGAGCTTGCGCAGGTCGTCGGTCGACTGGTTCGAGCCCGTCACCCCGACGCCGCCGAGTTCCGCCGCGAGCGCCTCGCCTTTGCCCGACGACGAAAGGATTGCAATCTTGAAGCCATCGGCGGCCAGGCGTCGCGCGGCGGCGGCGCCCATGCCACTGCCGCCCGCGGTAACCACTGCCACTTTTTCTACTGTCATGGTGTCAATCTCCGGATATTGGGTCATGCTCTGGACTGCCCACAAAATACGCTACAAGCCGAAAAGAGCTTAGCACCGGCGCACTCACCCGACGCCCCGCCCCGCTCGCTTGCTGGCACTCGAAAAACCAACGGCATCGTTGCGCGCGACGCATTGCTTCACAACGCGCGCTCGATCTCCACGATCAAGGCCCTCAGCACACGCTCGATCGGGCGCGAAAGCCGCCGTTCGCGCATTGTCATCACGCAGAGGTTGCGCTGATTGAGCAAGGGCTCGTCGAAGCGCTTCGCGACCAGCGAAAGATCGCTCCCGAGCCCCGAAAGCGAGAGCTTGCTGCCGAGCGTGATCGCGCCGGCCAGCGACGCGAACGCGTGCAACGCGCTCGAATTGTTGCTCGTGAGGATGGGTTCGAGCGTGATGCCGTGGCGCGCGCAGCATTCGTCGAATAGCTGGCGAGCGGTGTTGCCGCGCGCCAGCAGCGCGACGGGGTAGTCGCGCAGATCCGCGAGCGTGAGCGACGCGCGGCGCGCCAGCGGGTGCTCGGGGGCGAGCAGCGCGCAGACCGGCGCCTCGGTGCTGTATTCCACCTGGACCTTCGCGGGGTCGCCGCTCGAAAACGCCAGCCCCAGATCCACCTCGCCGGTGGCCACCCACTGCTCGACCTGCGCAGGCGTGCCCGAGCGCAAATTGAAGTGCACCTGCGGCGCTGCGGCGTGATGCTCCGCCAAAACGTGCGGCAGGAACGAGCGCGTGAAGCCCTCCGTGCAGCCGATGCGCACGATGCCGCGCCCGAGCGCCCTAGCCGTGGCGATTTCGGCGAGCACGGCGTCGCCTTCGAGCAGCGCGCGCCGCGCGTGCTCGGCGAGCCGCTCGCCTGATTCGGTCAGCACCATGCCGCGCGGCATGCGCTCGAAGAGCGCCGTGCCCACGTCCTGCTCCAGCTTGCTGATCTGCCGGCTGATGGCCGAGACGGCCACATGCAAACTCTCCGAGGCCGCAGCCAGCGACCCGGTGCGCGCGACCTCGACGAAGTAGCGCAAGGCGATTCCATGAAGCATCGGTTGATCCGGTCAATAAGCGTCCACGACGCATTCTTAGCATTGCCATTTTGGCAATGCTATCCGCAAATTTTGAAATTGTTGCGAATTTTTGACGTTCCTAGACTGGCTTTACTTCCTGCACCCAAGCCAGACAAGAGAGGAGCCCCCTTGAACGAGCCTCGACAAACCGGGTCGCGCCAGACCGGGTCGCGCCAAACCGCCATCGACCGCGCGCTGCGCGCCTATGACTCCGGTGCGTTTTTCGCCGATCTCCAGCGCCGCGTAGGCTTTCGCACGGAAAGCCAGAATCCCGCGCAAGCCGATGCCGTGCGCGCCTATCTCACCGACGAAGTCGCGCCCTCGCTCGCCCCGCTCGGCTTCACGAGCCGCGTCGTCGAGAATCCGGCGGCCGAGCGCGCGCCGATGCTGATCGCCGAGCGCATCGAAGACCCGGCGCTGCCGACCGTGCTGACCTACGGCCACGGCGACGTCGTGCGCGGCTACGACGAACAATGGCGCGAGGGCCTCGCGCCCTGGACGATCACCGTGGAAGGCGACCGCTGGTATGGGCGCGGCACGGCGGACAACAAGGGCCAGCACTCCGTGAACTTCGCCGCGCTCGCCGCGGTGCTCGACGCGCGCGGCGGCAAGCTCGGCTACAACGTGAAGCTGATTTTCGAAACCGGCGAGGAAATCGGCTCGCCGGGTCTCGACGAGGTCTGCGCGGCACACGGCGACGCGCTCGCGTCCGACGTGTTCATCGCCTCGGACGGCCCACGCGTGCTGGCCGAGCGGCCCACGCTCTTTCTCGGCTCGCGCGGCGGCGTGGCCTTCGAGCTGCTCGTCGATCTACGCAAGGGTGCCCATCACTCGGGCAACTGGGGCGGCGCGCTGCGCAATCCGGCGATCGTGCTCTCGCACGCGATCGCGAGCCTCGTCGACCGGCACGGCGCCATCGCCGTGGACGGCCTGCGGCCGCCGCCCATCCCGGCAAGCGTGCGCGAAGCGCTCGCCGACATCGTGCTCGGCGGCGACGAGAACGCGCCCGCGATCGACCCGGACTGGGGCGAGCCCGGCCTCACGACCACCGAGCGCGTGATCGCCTGGAACACGCTCGAAGTGCTCGCGTTCAAGGCCGGCAACCCCGATGCGCCCGTCAACGCGATCCCGCCCACGGCCAGGGCGACCTGCCAGCTTCGCTTCGTGGTGGGCACGGACGCCGGGCGCGTGGGCGAGCATCTCGAAGCGCATTTCGCTCGGCTCGGCTTTGACGAGGTGAAAGTGCGCGTCACGCAGATTTCGGCGGCCACGCGCCTCGACCCCGACGACGCCTGGGTGCACTGGGCGCTCGCGTCGCTGCGCGCGTCCACGGGCAAGAAACCGGCGCTGCTGCCGAACCTGGGCGGCACGGTGCCCAACGACGTGTTCGCGTACACGCTCGGCCTGCCGACGCTCTGGGTCCCGCACTCGTATCCGGCCTGCGCGCAGCATGCGCCGAACGAGCATCTGCTCGGCTCGGTCGCGCGCGAGGCGCTCGCCGTGATGGCCGGGCTCTGGTGGGACCTCGGCGACGCCGCCGCGCGCCTCGCCGCCACGCGCACCGCCCAAACCCTGGCACAAGCCCAGGCGCAAACGCAAACACAATCCTCCGACGCCGTTCTTTAAAAGGCCCGCCGCCATGTCCGCCAAGCAACCCGTGAGCCTTGTCAGGCTCGTCATCGCCACCTCCGCCGGCAACGCGCTCGAATGGTTCGACATCGCCATTTACGGGTTCTTCGCGGTGTATATCGGCAAGCACTTCTTTCCGTCCGATAACGACACCGTTTCGATGCTGCTCACGTTCGGCACCTTCGGCGCGTCGTATCTCGTGCGCCCGCTCGGCGGCGCGATTCTGGGCGCCTATGCCGACCGGCGCGGGCGCAAGGCGGCGCTGATGGTGTCGGTCGGCCTCATGATGGTGGGCACGGCGATCATCGCGCTGATTCCCGATTACGCCGCCATCGGCGTGGCTGCGCCGCTCGCGGTGTTCGCCGCGCGGCTCATTCAGGGCTTTTCGGCGGGCGGCGAGTTCGGCGCATCGACCGCCATGTTGATCGAGCATGCCCCGCATCGGCGCGGCTTTCTCGCGAGCTGGCAGTTCGCGACCCAAGGCCTGGCAACGCTGCTCGCAGCCTCGTTCGGCTACGGCCTCGCGCGCCTGCTGGCGCCCGCCGATCTCGCGGCGTGGGGCTGGCGCCTGCCGTTTTTCTTCGGATTGCTGATCGGTCCGGTGGGTCTCTATCTGCGCCGCTTCATCGAGGACGCCGAGGACTTCAAGCGCGCCGAGCGCACCGAAACGCCCGTGCGCGAGGTGCTGGGCCAGCAAAAGCGGCTCGTGCTCACGGCCATCGGCCTGCTGACCGTCTCGACGGCGGTCAACTATCTGCTCCAGTACATTCCGACCTTCGCGATCCGCCAGCTCCATCTGCCTGCGGCGACGGGCTTCGCGGCGACGATGGCGGGCGGCGTGATTCTCACGGTCGTCACGCCGTTCGCGGGGCATCTGTCCGACCGCATCGGCCGGCGCACGCAGATGACCTGCGTGGCGCTGCTGTTTCTCGTCAGCGCGTATCCCGGCTTTGCCTGGGCAACGAGCCATTCGAGCGCGCTCCCGCTCTTCGTTCTGATCGCATGGCTGGCGCTCCTGAAGTCGATCTATTTCGGCGCCCTGCCCGCGCTGATGGCCGAGATCTTCCCGGCCGCGACGCGCGCGACCGGCATGTCGATCGGCTACAACATCGGCGTGACCGTGTTCGGCGGCTTCACGCCGGCCATCGTCACGTGGATGCTGAGCGCGACCGGCAACAAGAGCGCGCCGAGCTTCTGGCTGATCGCGACCGCCATGATCAGTCTGTCCGCACTCGCTTATGTCAGCCGCGTGAAAGTCCCGTCCACGGTCTCGCAGC
Source organism: Paraburkholderia tagetis (assembly GCF_022213065.1). Classification (GTDB taxonomy): domain Bacteria; phylum Pseudomonadota; class Gammaproteobacteria; order Burkholderiales; family Burkholderiaceae; genus Paraburkholderia; species Paraburkholderia tagetis. The sequence goes on along the minus strand of NZ_JAKLJA010000004.1, from coordinate 292,894 downwards.
GAGCGACGGCCTGAAGGACCTCAAGGAGCCAATTCCAGACGAATATTCGCCGAACCTCGCGATATCTGGTAGAACATCGGCCTGGGCTTTTTCGATCAATAACCGCGAGAGACGACGCAAATGAACACCCTCCGTCCCCTTGAAATCGCCGTGGAACGGCACCCGAACCCCACGCCGGTCGAGGAAATCGCCGCCCGGCTGACCAATCCGGTGTTTGGACGCGTTTTCACGGATCACATGGTCACGATCCGCTGGACGGAAGGCACCGGCTGGCATGACGCCAAGGTGGAAGCGCGCCGCCCGTTCCAGATCGACCCGGCCTGTGCCGTCCTGCACTACGCGCAGGAGATTTTCGAGGGCATGAAGGCCTATCGCGGCGAAAACGGCCAGATCTCGCTGTTCCGCCCGCAGGAAAACGCCAAGCGCTTCCGCGCCTCGGCCGCGCGCATGTCGATGGCCGACTTGCCCGAAGAGCTGTTCCTGCGCGCGGTCGAAGCGCTCGTCGACATCGACCGCGCCTGGGTGCCGGGCGGTGACGGCAGCCTCTACCTGCGCCCCTTCATGTTCGCCAACGAGAGCTTCCTCGGCGTGCGGGCGGCCAGCGAATACATCTTCTGCGTGATCGCCTGCCCGGTCGGCCCCTATTTCAAGTCGGGCAAGTCGGCGGTCACGGTGTGGGTGTCGGACCAGTACACGCGCGCGGCGCCGGGCGGCACGGGCGCAGCCAAGTGCGGCGGCAACTACGCGGCCAGCCTGATCGCGCAGACCGAGGCTTCGGCGCACGGCTGCGACCAGGTCGTCTTCCTCGACGCGGCACAGCACCGCTGGATCGAGGAGCTCGGCGGCATGAACGTGTTCTTCGTGCTCGACGACGGCTCGCTGGTCACGCCGCCGCTTTCCGGCACGATCCTGCCGGGCATCACGCGCGCGTCGATCATCGAACTCGCACGCAAGGAAGGCCTGACCGTCAACGAGGCGCCCTACTCGTTCGACGCCTGGCGCGAAGACGCCGCGTCGGGCCGCGTCAAGGAAACGTTCGCGTGCGGCACGGCGGCGGTCGTCACGGCGATTGGCAGCGTGCGCCACGCGGGCGGCGAATTCTCGATCGGCGACGGCGGCGAAGGCGAAGTCACGCGCCGCCTGCGCACGCTGCTCACCGGCATCCAGCGCGGCAAGGTGGCCGATCCGGCCGGCTGGGTCTGGAACGTCAAGGCTTAACGACATCAAGGCGTAACGACGTCAAGCCACTCCCGGGGGCGCGCTCAATCGTGCGCGCGCACCTCGGGACGCACGAGCAACGCGCCCAGCGTGCGAATCGCCTCCTCGATGCGAGGCGACCATGGGTGCCCATAGTTCAGCCGGATACAGTTCTCGAACCCGTGCGATACGGAAAATAGCGGCCCTGGCGCCACGCTGATGCCGCGCTCGATGGCCAGCCGATGCAACGCCATCGCGTCGATGGGCTCGCGGAACCTCAGCCAGAGAAAATAGCCGCCCTCGGGTTGCGTCTGCTGCGTGCCCTCCGGCAGCCAGCGGCGAATCGCCCCGGCCATCGCATCGCGCTGCGCTTGCAGCGCGAGCCGGATCTTCTTCAGATGGCGCTCATAGCCGCCGTGCTCCAGATAATCGGCAATGCCGGCCTGCACGGGAATGCTCGCCGAAAGCGTGGTCATGAGCTTGAGCCGCTGCACGCGCTCCGCAAAGCGCCCCGCGCTCGCCCAGCCGACCCGGTAGCCGGGCGCGAGCGTCTTCGAAAACGACCCGCAGTGCATGACGAGCCCGCGCCTGTCGAACGCCATGGCCGGCGGCGGATAGTTCGGCGCGTAATGCAGTTCGCCATACACATCGTCTTCGATCAGCGGAACCTCGTGCCGCGCCAGCAGCTCGACGAGCGCCTGCTTCTTTTCCGCCGATAACGTCACGCCCGTGGGATTCTGGAAGTTCGTCATGAACCAGCACGCGCGAATCGGGTGCTTCTCCAGCGCCTGCGCGAGCGCGTCGAGGTCGAGACCGGCCGTCGGGTCGACGGGAATCTCCACGGCGCGCAAGCCGAGGCGCTCGATCGCCTGAAGGGCGACATAAAAGCCCGGCGACTCCACGGCGACGATATCGCCGGGCTGCGTGACCGCCATCAGGCACAGATTGAGCGCTTCGAGCGCGCCATTGGTGACGACGATGTCGTCGGCGGGCTGCGAGATGCCCACGCGCAGGTAGCGCAGCGCAATCTGCCGCCGCAGGTTTTCATTGCCTGGCGGCAGATCGACAACCGTGCTCCACGGACTCACGTTGCGCGCGGCCTGGCCGAGCGATTTCGCGAGGCGCGAGAGCGGAAACAACAAGGGCGACGGAAAGGCCGAGCCGAGCGGCACGATGCCGGGCTGCTTGGCGGCGTCGAGCACCGAGAACACGAGCTCGCTGATATCGACCGTGGCCGACTCCCCAGCGCTCGCGCGCGCCGCCGCTTCAGGAGCGTTCGCGGGCGGCGCGACATAGTAGCCCGAGCGTTCCTCGGCCAGCACGAGGCCCCATTGTTCGAGCAGATAGTAAGCGCGCGAGACGGTGGACTGACTCACGCCGTGCTGGGCGATGATCTGCCGCAGCGAGGGCATCCGCGCGCCGGGTGCGAGGTTCCCCGAGCGAATCTCCACAGCCATGCTCTGCGCCAGCTGTTCGTAGCGTGTCATGCGTTCTCTTCAGATGAGGTCGCGGCCCGCACTGCCTGCGTGCGCCGCGGAGCGCTCAATTTTCGTCTGTCCCGCCGGCGTTGAAAAGTGTTCTGCTGCGGTCGATTTTGCGGCAACTGCTTCTGTACGGCAGGATCGCCATAGCGGATCATGACGACCAGCGCGCATCGAATCCGGGGACGTTCTCCCGGGATGCGCGGGGATCACTGCGCGAGTGCCCGGATCATCACCTAAACCCGCAGAGCTTGCAGCTCTTTTTGCCTGTAGCGTGGCAAGCACTTCGCCCCGGCACGCACGTGCCGGGGCATTTTCGTTTGGGGCGTGCTGGAATCGAACACGATCAGATCAACATTGTGGCGCTTCTTTGGCGTGCGTCGTGCTGCTCGTTGCACACACCACGGGCAGCGCGCAGGGATTTTGATTTGATCAGTAATCCTCAAGCAAACCGCACGCAATAGATCGGCGGCAAATGCGCGGAAATCAGCCGCCAGTTTTCGCCGCCGTCGCTGGAGGTCCATAGCGCGCCGGTAGTCGAGCCCATCGCGAGACGCGTGCCCGAATCGTCCACGACAAGCCCGTGCCGATACACGAGGTCATAGGCCGGCGCTGGCGGCAAGCCGTTCGAGAAGCGCTCGAACGTGCGGCCGCCGTCGCGCGTGCGCGTCACCACGAACTTGCCGTCCACCGGAATCCGGCACGCGTCTTTCACGGCCGGCACGAACCATGCGGTGTCGGGCTCGCGCGGATGCACGGCCACCGCGAAGCCGAAGCTCGAGGGCTGCGCCTCGATGCGCCGCCAGTGCGCCGCGCCATCGGTCGAGCGGAAGATCGCGCAGTGATGCTGCGTCCACAGCACGTCGGGGTTCGCGGCGCATTGCACGACGCGGTGCGGGTCCTGCACATTGGCCTCGCCGCGCCGTTCGGGCGGCATGTAGTCGGCCTCCATGCCCTCGGAGCTCAGCAGCCAGGTCGCGCCGGCATCAAAGCTTTGCCAGACGCCGCCGCACGATATGCCGATCGTCACGTGCCGGCTGTCGCGCGGGTCGATCATCACGGAATGGATGCCCGGCGCGTCATAGCCGCCGCCGAACCATTCGGGGCGCTCCGGTCGGTCCCATAGCGCGCGGTTGAGAACCCAGGTGTCGCCGCCGTCGCCGGAGCGGAACAGGCCGCCGGGAATCGTGCCGGCCCAGAGGACGCCCGGCTCGTCCGGGCCGCCGGCTTCGAGCGACCAGATTTGCTGGAGCGTCCAGGGGGGCGATGGTGGCGTTGGGGGCGATGGTGGTGTTGTCGGGCTGAGTGCGGCGTCGCTCGCGTTGTTGGGATTGCTGGCGTCCAGGTCCGCGACTTTATCCGCGCTTGCGCTCGCGCCGTTGGCGGCGCGCCTCTCGTCGGGCGGTTGCGGCGGGTAGACAGGAACCGCGCACTCTTCCCAATCCGTCATGCCCGCGCGCTGCCGGTGCAGTTTCACGCCGAAGTGGCCGAGATTGAGCGCGGCGTAAAGCGTCCCGTCTCGCGGATCGGGCAGCACCATGCTTACCGGCTCGCCCGCGAAATGCGGCGCGCCATGCGTCCAGCCGCCCTGGCCGTCGTCATGCAGCACGAACAGTCCTTTGCGCGTTGCGACAAGCAATCGATCGCTCATGTGGAGTGTCTCCTGTCGACCAGAGTTAGCCGCCTACCCGTCCTTTACCTGCCCTTTACTTGCCCTTTACCCGCCCGACAGCGCCTGAACCACGTAGACGCGGCTTGCCTCGCTCAACGTATCGGAAAGATGCTGCCGGTCGCGCACTGGCTGACCGTCCACGAACACGGACAGATGCCGCCGCAGCGCGCCTTGATCGTCGAGGATGTAGCCGCGCAACCGCGGCTGCGCGCTGAAAACGGCCTCGAACGCCTCGCCCAGCGTGCGCGCGTCGATCTCGCGCTCGGGCGTTGCGACATGCCGTTGAATCGAGGCTGCGAAGAAGATGTGGGCCATGGGGACGCGGCGGCACGGGAAAGGCCCGTTGCCGCCGGTTTTGTAGTGTAGGCGATTTGCGGCGCCGATTTGCGGCGCGATTCCGTCTCGCTCCACACCGTAGGCCATGCGGTGCAAGGGAAAAAACCGCGTGCGAGTCGATAAGAGATACACGACACATGAGGCACGCGCGTTGCGGCACAGGACATTCCGGCGCGCCGCCGATCCGTGCACAATCACGAACGAAGCATGAGCAAAGCGCGGGCTCGTACACGCCTCGTCATCGCAAACACAGAAAACACAGGAAACTCATGGCCCCACTGGTTGCCACACTCGCGCTATTGATCGTCGTGTTTGTCCACGCGAGCATTCCGCGCTTCACGCTTCCAGGGCGCAAGCGGCTCGTCGCGCATGCGTCGCTGCTGCTCGTGGGTCTTGGGTTCGGCGTGGTGAGCGCCATGCTGACCGGCCCGGCAGCGCCGCCGTGGGCCGTGATCGCATGCGGCATGGGCGTCGTCCATGTGCCGGCGATGTGTCTGCTCGTCATCAAGCGCATGAAGCATTCCGGGCGTAGCTGAAGACGCCTGCCGTTGCACGCAGCCGTTGCGGCAACGTACACGCCTGCCAGCCCCTAATCCGCCGGATAAGCCGCCATCACGATCCAGATGTCGCGCTCGCCGTCGTCCACCTCGGCGGCCAGTGCGTAATCGTCCTGAGGGTCGCACGCCGTCTGGAGCGCCTTGCGCGCTTCTTCGGTATCGCCGTAGCGCCGTGCCGAGAGGGGCCGGACCTCGTACCTTCCCTCGAACATTCTTTGATCCTTCCGATAGATAAGCGGCTCGTTCTTCCACTCGCGAAAACGTTCGCGCACGTGCTGGAAGTCGCCTCCACAAACGTTGACCTCATAGCGTGGAATGGCGTTCATGATTGGCTCCTTGTTGTAACGGCGCTCGCAGAGTGTCCACGCATGTTGCGCATGCCGCGTGCCGAACCGGTGCGCCAGTGACGCAGCAGCATTGCCATGCCGACGAAATTCAGACGAAGAAGCGATATGAAGAAAGCGAGGATTCCGGTACTGGCTGACCGGCAGACCTGCGAAAGCGCCGCGTTACGCGAGCGTCAAACCTGATCAGCGCTGATTGGAGCCCGCCACTTCCTCGGGCTCGCCGGAGACCTCCGGCATCATGCCCGCATCCCGCGCCGGCGCCGTATCGGTGCGCGTGCGATTGAGCACGGCCAGCACTTCGCGCGCCGTATTCTCGGAGTGCGCGCGCAGGATCTGCGGCAAATCCGCGTGCGTGGGGTCATCGAGCGCGGCGAGAATCGCCTCGTGCTCTTCCATGGACTCGGACCAGCGCAGCATGTCGGTGTTGGCGGCGCCGCGCGCGCGATGCACTTTCGACATCAGCGTCGCATAGATAGTCGACAGGACCGGATTCGCGGCCGCATCCACGATCATCTGGTGGATCTGCTGGTTGAGCCGGAAATACTCGAGCCGCTTGCCCGCGTTGTGGCACTCCGCCATGCGCCGGTGCTTGGCCCCGATGGCGGCCAGTTGCGTGCCGCTCACGCGCTGCTGCACAAGCTCTCCCGCCATGGTTTCGAGCCCGTGCAGCATCTCGAAGGTGCTGGCGAGGTCGTCGAGGTCGATCGCCGCGACACGGTAGCCGTTGTATTGCCGGTGCGTCACGCGGCCTTCCGACACCAGCACCTTGAGCGCCTCGCGCAAGGGCGTCTTCGACACGTCGAACGCCGCGCACATTTCCTTCTCGTCGATGCGCGCGCCCGGGGGCATCTCGCCCTCGTCAATCATGACGCGCAGGCGCGCGGCAATCTCCGCGGCCATGCCGCGGGTGCGCAACAACAGTGGTGTGGCATTCGATTGGTTCATCGTAGCGAAAGCTTAGCATGATCCTGGGATATACCCTGAATTTCTTATCACTCTTTTATAAATCAATAGCTTATCGTATTTGTAATTATTTATCTCTAATTCTATACTCTGCCCAACGTTGCGCGACTGTTCAGGAGCCGTTCATGTCAACAGCATCCAGTGTGGCCGCCACGGCGGTACACAAGTCCAGCGTCCGCTGGAAGATTTTTCTGGTTTTTCTGGTCAGGAAGGGCATGTCGAACGATCTCGATTTCGTGATCCGACTTGTGGCTCCGCACGGTCGTTTGTGATTTTGTTTTTATGGGGGTCGCGGTTCCTTGTGTTCGTGTCGGTCTGCCAGCATTGCCCCTGTGCGGGGCGGCCCCTACTTTTCTTTGCAGCCGCAAAGAAAAGTAGGGGCGGTTTCAAGATACAAGTGCAACAGCATCGTTTAGGATGCGTTGCATGGGAAACCATGAGTACTGCCTGGGTAAGCGAATGCGAATGCGCACGCGCCCCACTGGTTTGGGGTTATGCCCCACGGGGCGCACAGCGCCACCGGAGGAATGAGCCCTTAGTCACTCCGTTGTACGTCGCGTGGCGACAGACGCTCCGGAACCGCTCCGATTAAAGGCAAGTGGTCCACTGCGTAACACTGGCGGTTTGAGCGGCTTTCTTTTGCCTACTTTTCTTTGCCGCTGCAAAGAAAAGTAGGTGCCGCCCCGCACAGGGGCAACGCTAGCAGACCGACACGAAAACAAGGAAACGCGAAACCCAGACCCAGAGTAAAACCCATAAGCAAAACGAAGGAAGGAGCACTCAATGAGAATGCCTAAAGCGTTACGCACGATAGCGGCAGCGGCGGCAATCGTCGCGGGATCCGCAGGACATACACAAGCGGCAGCGCCCACAGCCGGCGCAGCGCCACACGACATGCCCACGGTGGTGCCCGAATCGATCGGCGTCGATTCAGCGCCGCTCATACACATGTCGCAGTGGCTTCGCAACGACAAGATGGGCGTGCGCAGCCTCGTGATCGTGAAGGACGGCAAGATCGTATTCGAGCGCTACAGCGACGGACTCACGCGCGACAACAACTACGAGCTCTATTCGGTCACGAAGACAATCACCGCGCTGCTCACCGGCGTCCTGGTGGGCGAAGGCAAGCTCACGCCGTCAACGAAAGTCGCGCCCATGATCGCTCAGGCGCGCCCCGACCTGGCGGGCGAACTCGCTGACAAGCAAAACATCGAACTGCGCCACCTGATGTCGATGTCGAGCGGCCTCAGCTATCAGACGCGCGAAGGCACCGACCCGCTCTACTACGAAGCGCCCGACCGGCTGCGCGTCGCGGTCACGAGCCGCGCCACCGCGGCGGCGCCCGGCACGCACTTCGACTATATCGAGCCGTGGTCGTAATGACGAGCTTGCTGCCCACCGATGGCGGGCTGCGCGACGCGACCTACCTCCAGCAGTATCGGCGCATGGTCAACGAGTACATTCTTCCCGCCCTCACGCCCGCGAGCAAACCTGCGCAGACCGCCGCGAAAACGCAGGCGCTGCGCGAGGAACTCGAGAAGAGCCGCCAGACCCAGGGGGTTCCGGGCACGGCCACCGCATTCAACGACGCACCCGAAACCTGATGGAAACCACAACGATGACAACCCAGCCGGTCCTGCTGTTCCCTGCGCGGCGCGCGTCAAGTGCACAAGGTGCATCGCGCAAAGCGCGCTCTCCGGAAACGTCAGGCGCATTGTCGGGCATGCGCGCGCTGCTCTCGCGCATGGTGCCGTTCATGCTCGGCGCGAGCGCGTTCGTGCCATTCGCGGCTTCGGCGCAGCAGGCAGGCACCGCGCCTGCCGCGCTGCACGAAACCGGTATCGAGGCGGCTTCGCCCGAGGACGCAGGCGTCGATTCGCGCGAGCTCGTGCGGCTCTCGCAATGGATCCGCGAGCAAAAGCTCGACGTCTACAGCCTGCTCGTGGTGAAAGACGGCAAGCTGATTTTCGAGCGCTATGGCGCGGGCGCGTCGCGCGACGCCAACTACGAGCTGTATTCCGTGACCAAGTCGGTGACCTCGCTCGTCGCGGGCATCCTGGCCGGCCAGGGCTCCATCGGCCTGAACGATTCGGTGGCGGACCAGTTGAGCGCATGGCGCCCGGACCTGCGCGCGGACTTCGCCGACAAGCGCGACATCGAGCTACGCCACGTGCTTTCGATGTCGAGCGGCCTGCACTACGACTTCCGGCCCAAGGACGATCCCATCTACTACACGGCGCCCGACCGCCTGAAGCTTGCGGCCGCAACCAAACCGAAGGCGGCGCCCGGCACGGTGTTCGAATACACGGACATCAATCCGATCCTGGCTTCGGCCATGCTGAGCGCGGCGGCGCGCGAGCCCGTCGAGCGGTACGCGCAGGCGCACGTGTTCGAGCCGCTCGACATGAAGCACGCGGCCTGGGAGCGCGCAGACCGGAAGGGACTGGTCTCGGCGGGATGGGGCTTGCGGCTGCGCGCGGTCGACATGGCGAAAATCGGTATGCTCGTGCTCGATCATGGCCGCTGGCAGGGACGCCAGGTCGTGCCACAGCAGTGGATCGCGCAGATGACCACACCGGCGGTATCGCCGCACTTTGGCTACTACTGGTGGGTCAACAACATCGTCGAGAGCGAGCCCGAGTATGACGCGATGGGCTTCAAGGGGCAGTTCATCACGGTGCTGCCCAAACGCAACACGGTGATCGTGATGACGAGCATGCTGCCGATCGAAGGCGGCCTGCGCGATGCGAAAAACGTGCAGATGTTCCGGCAGATGGTGAACGGCTACATCGTTCCGGCGCTCGATAATGCGCAGCACGCGAAGCCGACCGACGAGCGCCGCGCGGCGCTCGCGCAAGAGCTGGAGGTGAGCGCGCGCACGCAAGGCATTCCGGGAACGTCGATGGACCCGACCGACCAGCCGAAGCTGTGAGGTCCCGCCGCGCGACGCGCTCGCGCGGCCACCGTCGCGAGAAACTACAAGCCCGCTATGAGTGCTGTATGACCCGCTACAGCCAGCGCCAGATCCCGGCGGCCATGCCGGCGATCGGCCTGTGCGCCCAGGTGGCGACGAGCCAGACGATGAGGCCGCCTGCCAGCGCGTGCATGCCGAAGCCGCCGAGCCGCGCGCGGCCGGCTGCAATGGCCGCGAACGGCAGATAGCTCGTTTTCGCCTCCCACGCGGGCCATTGCTCGGGCTGCAAGCGCTCCTTCTTGCGGTCCTGCAAGGCGGCGCCGACGAGCGCGAGCACGATTATCGCTGCCGCAACGACGATATTCTTCGCGACCGGATACACCGCGATATGACACAGCCCCCAGAGGGCGAAGGCCCACATCATCGGATGACGTGTCACCGCGTACACACCCAGCGCCGCCTCCGGATACGCGCTGGGCCGCCCGCCCGTGGGCAGCGCGGGGTTGCGGATCAACGAACCCATCAGCAGGATCGACGCGATCAGCATCAGCACGGTCACGAGCGCCCAAAGGCCGCTGCCGACTTCCCACAGCGGCCCGATCAATGGAGCGCGCCGGTAGGCCACGATCATCCAGCCGAGCGTCGCGAACGAGACCAGCGAGTAAACGCCCTGGAACGCCCGCTCGCCGATCGCGCCCACCAAGGGCTTGCGCAAGGGATGGGACAGGATGAAGTGGCTGCCCACGAAGGCGACTGCCGCCGCCACGACTACCTCGATAGTTCCGAAATCGCTTTCCATCGGCCCGGCTCCTCAGGTCATATCGTCAGCAATCCGCAAGGGTTTCATGCGTGAAAACGCGCGCGCGGATCCTGTAAGGTCCGCACAAGCGCGCGGCGTATCGAAGATTACTCCTTTATGGGACGAGGCCGCGGAGCGTCGTGGCGCGCGTGGCTCGCACCGCAGCCACGGATCGTCCCCGCGCCAAGGCAGCCTTTCTCTCCAGGAAAGCATGCTTGAGACATGCGCAATTTTCGTACTGGCGAAAAACTCCCACACTTGTCCTTGCGCCCAGTCCCTGCGGGATCCCTCGGGCGCACCTCACCCCGCGCAGCGCTTGAATCGCCCCTGCGTTGAGGACAAGACCTGCCGCTTGATGCGACATACCTATAGCTGGAGACACGATGAACAGCCAACCTTTGGATCTGGGCGGCCCCGCGGCCCGCGATAGCTCGCCCGCGCCGCTCACCACCGCCCGGCGCGAAGCGCCCGACCTCGCAGCAACGACGCTCGGCAACTTCATGGACGAAATGCCGGTAGGCGCGCTGCACCGCTTCGTGGTGTGGGTCGTGGGCATCGGCCTGTTCTTCGACATGTACGAGATCTTTCTCGTCAGCTCGATCGGCTCGGCGCTACAGAACGAATATGGTCTGGACGGCCACAGCACCGCTTTCAAGCTGCTGCTCGCCTCCGCGTTTATCGGCATGTTCTTCGGGTCGCTGTGCCTCGGCAGCCTCGCGGACCGCATTGGACGGCGCCGCGCATTTCTGCTCACGCTCGTCTGGTACAGCGCGTTCTCGCTGCTGGGTGCATTTTCGGTCAACGCGGCCATGCTCGTGGCCTGCCGCTTTCTCACGGGAGTAGGCGTGGGCGCGATCTATCCCGTCGCCGACAGCTACCTCTCGGAGATACTGCCGAAAGATCGGCGCGGGCGCCTCGCGGCATGGGCCTATACCACGTCGTATGTGGCCGTGCCGCTGGTGGGCTTTCTCGCGGTCTGGCTCAATCCGCTGCACGCCGGCGCGATCACAGGCTGGCGCATGATTCTCGCGATCGGCGGTCTGGGTGCCGTGTTCGTGCTGGCCGTGAAGCATCGTCTGCCGGAAAGCCCGCGCTGGCTGCTCGCACAAGGGCGCGCCCAGGAAGCGCATGCCACGCTGCGCCGGTTCGCCGAAAGCGCGGGGGTCGCCATGCCCGCGACCTTTGCGGAATCCGGCGAACGCAAGCGCCCGTTGCAACTACGAGAGCGTATCGCGTTGCTACGCCGCGCACCGTATGGCAAGCGCTATCTGATGCTGACTATCTTCCATCTGTTCCAGGGCTTCGGCTATTACGGCTTTGGCACGCTCGCCGGCGTCGTGGTGAAAAGCCGCGGTTTCGACCTGACGGGCAGCTCGCTCTTCGTCGCGCTCTCGTTCCTCGGCTACCCCATCGGCTCGCTGCTCTCCGTGCCGCTGCTCAACTGGTTCGAGCGGCGCACGCTCATCATCGTCTCTCTGATCGCAATCGCCCTCTTTGGCCTTGGCTTCGCCTATTCGAATCATATCGGCCTGATTATCTGCTTTGGCGTCCTGACTACGTGCGCGTCGAATGTATTCAGCAACGCCTACCACGTCTATCAGGCGGAGATCTTTCCCGCCAGCGTGCGCTCCACCGCCATCGGCAGCACCTACTCGCTCTCGCGCGTCGTTAGCGGCGCCCTGCCGTTCATTCTGCTACCCGTGCTCAACCAGCATGGCGCGCTCGCGATGTTCGGCGTGATTTCGGCTGCGCTCGCGATTGTCGCCATTGCGCTGCGCACGCTCGGACCGCTTACCACGCGGCGCAGCCAGGACGAGATCAACCCCGTCTGACGCCCGCGCCGAATCGCACTGCCGCATCACGGGCCGTGTGCCGCGCTTTGCGCGGCCACGGCCCTCATTGCTTCAGGCGCTTCAGGAACCTCAGATACTCGAGGTGCCTCAAGTACGTTCCGACATGTAATCGAACAGGCTCAAGATATCGGAGCTCGGCGCACCGCCCGCCTTCACGCCGACCCAGAGCGTGCGCATCGCCCACGCGTCGCTGAGTTTCACTTTGGAAACACCGATCTTGCCGCGCTCGTCGCTGACCGAATCGCGCGGCAAAACGCCGATGCCAAGCCCCGCTTCGATCATGCGGCACACGCCGTCGAAGTTCGAGGCCTGAATGCGCAGCTTGAGCGAACGCTCCACGGCGAACGCCGCATCGGTCATGCGCGCGAGCAGCGAGCTTCCATCGCTCAAGCCCACGTAGTCTTCATCGAGCGTATCCGCGAAACGAATGATTTCCTGCTGCGCGAAACGATGCCCCTGCGGCACGAGCAACACCAGTTCGTCGCGCCGGTACAGGCGCCGCTCGATGCCGGGCGCCGGCACATTGTCGGCGAACACGCCGATATCGGCCTTGCCCGAGCCGAGCGCCGCCACGATCTCGTGGCTCAGGCGCTCTTCGAGACTGACCTTGACGCCCGGATTTCCGTTCAGAAACCCCGCGAGATCGACGGGCAGGAACTGTACGATCGCCGACGTATTGGCCCACATGCGAACGTGTCCGCGCACGCCGGCCGCGTAGTCGCCCATTTCGTTCGCCATGCGGTTGACCTGGTCGATGACGCGGTTCGCATGATCGAGCAAGGCGAGGCCGGCCGGCGTCAGTTCCACGCCGCGCGCGCGCCGGATGAAGAGCGCGCAGTCCGTGACGCTTTCGAGTTCCGCGATGCGTTTGCTGACGGCCGAAAGCGTGAGCTGCCCGTGCTCGGCCGCCTTGGTCAGACTGCCATGCTCCGCGACGAGCAGAAAGACCCGCAGCGACTGCAGATCGAAGTGAAGCGGATTGACCATGGTGGACACGCTGGAAGAAAAGCTGTTTGAAGAGGCCATTGTGCGGCATCCGCGACGCGCGCGAAAGTAGCCAGCCGTGCGGTGAGCGGCAGTCGCATCCGAAAGCGGAAGACGGCACAACGAGCGCAGGCCGCTGAAGAAAACGAGAAAACAAAAGACGCGCACATGGCGCGTCTTTGGGCGGGCAACCAGAGCTGCAAGGACCGCAAGGCCCAGGGCCCGTCAAATCAGCTCGGAGATCTCGATGAGATTCAGATCCGGGTCGCGTACATAGACCGAGCGTATCTTCTGCGTCGCGCCCGTGCGCTCGACGGGTCCTTCGACAATGGGCCAGTCGAACTTGCCCAGATGCGCGATCACTTCGTCGAGCGGCACCGATGCGATGAAGCACAGATCGAGCGCGCCCGGCGCCGGCACATGCGCCTTCGGTTCGAATTCCGCGCCGCGCACGTGCAGATTGATCTTCTGGTTGCCGAAGCGAAACGCGAGCCGGCCCGCGCCGAATGTCTCGAGCTGCATCTGCAGCACCTCGGTGTAGAAATGCTTCGTGGCCTCGGGGTCCACGCAAGTCACCACCAGATGGTCGAGATGATCGATCAGCGCCATGCTTCGCTCCTTAAAGAACTGCGCGCTGCGCCGGCATGTCCTGCGCGCCGGCGGGCAGCGGATGAAGGTCGGTGCGGCGGCCGGCCTTGAGAATCTGGCTCGGCACATCGTGCCCGATCAGCGCCGGCAGACGCGCAGCGGCCTCCAGTACCGCCGCAAGATCCACACCCGTTTCGTAGCCGTCCAGTTCGAGCATGTGCACCAGTTCCTCAGTACAGACATTGCCGGTCGCGCCCGGTGCATAGGGACAACCGCCGAGGCCACCCAGCGATGCGTCGAAGCGCACGATGCCCGCATCGAGCGCAGCGAGCATATTCGCGAGCGCCATGCCGCGCGTATTGTGGAAATGCAGCGTGAGTTCCCGCGCGCCAAATGCTTCGCGCGCGCGCTCGCACAATGCGCGAACCTGGGCCGGATGCGCCATGCCCGTCGTGTCGCAAAGGGTGAAGCCGTTCACGCCCCGCTGCGCGAAGCGCTGCATCCATTCGAGCACCGTCGCGGTGGGCACGTCGCCCTCCATCGGGCAACCCATCGCCGTGGAAAGCGACACGTTGATGGCCACGCCGGTGCCGCGCACGGCCTCGATCACATCGGATAGCTGAGCGAACGATTGCTCGCGCGTCATGCGCAGATTCGCGCGATTGTGGCTCTCGCTCACCGACATCACGAGATTCACCTCGCCGACGTTGCACGAGAGCGCGCGCTCCGCGCCGCGCACATTGGGCACCAGCACCGTATAGACGACGCCCGGCGCTCGCACGATGCCGTGCATCACTGCCTCGGCGTCGCGCAGCGCGGGAATCGCTTTCGGCGACGTGAACGAGGTCACTTCGATCTTCGCGTAACCGCATGCGCTCAGTTGGTCGATGAGCGCGATCTTGTCGTCGGTGTCGATAAACGTTGCTTCGTTCTGGAAACCATCGCGCGTGGCGACTTCGTTCAGATACAGTCTTTGCGTCTGATTCGTCATTACATCCGCCTCTATTCAAATCACACCGCGCGCACGCCATGCGTCGCGTGTCGCGGCATCCACGCCGATGGATTCGAGCACCGTATCCGTATGCTGGCCGAGCGTGGGCGCGCTGTGCTCGATGACGCCCGGCGTGGCGTTCAGTTTCGGCACGATGCCGGGCACGCTCACCGGCGTGCCATCGGGCAGCGTGTCCTCGACGATCATCTCGCGCGCCTGGTAGTGCGGGTCGGCCGCGATATCCGCCACGTCGTAGATGCGTCCGGCCGGAATGCGCGCTTCGTTGAGCGCGGCAAGCACCTCGTCGAGCGTGTGGCGCGCGCACCATTCGCCAATGGCCACGTCGATGCGCTCGACCTGTGCGACGCGCCCGTCGTTCTGCGCGAGCGCCGGATCGCTGCCGAGGTCCGGACGCTCGATCAGCTCCATCAGGCGACGGAAGATGCTGTCGCCGTTGCCCGCGATCAGCGCGTATTTGCCATCGCTGCAACGATACGCATTGCTCGGCGCAATGCCGGGCAAACTGCTGCCGGCCGGCTGGCGCACCGCGCCGAACACCGAAAACTCGGGCAACAGGCTCTCCATCATGTTGAAGACGGACTCGTAGAGCGCCACGTCCACGACCTGCCCCTTGCCGCCGTGCTGCTCGCGGTGGCGCAGCGCGAGCAGCACGCCAATCACGCCGTGCAGCGCCGAAAGCGAATCGCCAATCGAAATACCCACACGCACCGGCGTGCGCTCGGGCTCGCCGCTGAGATGGCGCAGGCCGCCCATCGCCTCGGCGACCACGCCGAAGCCGGGCCGGTCGCGATAAGGCCCGGTCTGTCCGTAGCCGGACACACGCAACATGATCAGCCCTGGATTGATCGCGCTGAGCGCCTCCCAGCCGAGCCCCCAGCCTTCGAGCGTGCCGGGACGAAAATTCTCGATCAGCACATCCGTTTCCGATACGAGACGGCGGATCACATCCTGCCCCTCGGGCGAGCGCAAATCGAGCGTGAGCGACTGCTTGTTGCGCGACTGCGCGGCCCACCATACCGAGGTGCCTTCGTGCAGCAGGCGCCATTTGCGCAGCGGATCGCCGGTGCCGGGCGGCTCGATCTTGATGACGCTCGCGCCGAATTCGGCGAACATTTTCCCCGCGAACGGGCCCGCAATGAGTTGCCCGAGCTCCAGAACGCGGATGCCGGTGAGCGGACGTGACATGACTGTCTCCAGAAGGTTTTCGACTCTGGACGTCATGATGAGCCGGATCGCGCGCCTTGATAATCGATCGTTGCTCAATCTGGCTTGATCAAATGGAAAGGCTGAGCGACCCAAGCCCGAGTCGCATGGCACGCGGCATGACGCACGGCGCGGCAACCGGAGCGAGGCCGTGCGTGCCGGTCGCTGGCTCGAATCGGGTCACATTGCCGGGTTCCACGCCGGCCAGCCGCGCAACGTCGTGCTGCCGCGTTAACCGTTTCTGGCTGTGTCTTGCAAGCCAGGCGCCATCACACTCACACCATGGCTGGCTGTGCTGCCAGCCATTCATCGACGGATTGACGCGCCTTGTGCTCCACCATGCTGACCACCATCAGCACGTCGATCTTGAGTTTGGGAAACGCAAGCTCCATGCAAGGCAATGCGACATCGCGCACTTCAGCTTGCGCTCCCTCGATCTCCGCGCGGCACAGCCATTGCGTGTCCGTTGCGTCCGCTTGCGTATCGATATTGATTTGAAAGCCTCGGTATTCAATCGCCATACACTCTCCGCCACCTGTCAAAACGTAAGCATTTCATCGCTAGATTGCGATAAGGACCGCGAATATAGCACTGCTTCGCAGCCCGTTCAGCGACACGGACAGTGCAAGCCGGCGATCGAAATCCGACGATCAGAACCCCGCAGCCAGCCCGTCGCGCCGCGAATCGCTCGCCGCCACATAGCCACGTTCGGGATCGTTGCGATCGAGCTTCCAGATGAACTGGCCGGAGCCGAAGTCCATATACGGATCGTCGATGCTCTTGATCTCGTGGCCTCGTGCCGCCAGCGCTTGCGCGACCTGCGGATCGAGCGTCGATTCGATATCGACCGTGAAATCGCGATTCACTTTCCAGCGCGGCGCATCGCACGCGGCCTGCGGCTGCTGGCCGTAATCGAGCATGCGCACGACCGTCTGCAGATGGCCTTGCGGCTGCATGTCGCCGCCCATCACGCCAAAGCTCATGACCGCCTCTTCGCGGCCGTCCACCTGCTGCGTGAGGAACCCGGGAATGATCGTATGGAACGGGCGCTTGCCGCCTTCGACGACGTTGGGCGAGATCGGGTCCATCGAGAATCCGCAGCCGCGGTTCTGCAGCGCGATCCCGGTGCCCGGCACCACCACGCCCGAGCCGAAGCCCATGTAGTTCGACTGGATGAAGCTCACCATCATGCCGCGCTCATCGACGGCGGACAGATAGATCGTGCCGCCCGACCTCGGCATGCCGAAATCGAATGGCGTCGCGCGCTTCAGGTCGATGAGTTTCGCGCGCTCCTTGAGATACGCGTCATCGAGCATCTGCTCGGGCGTCACGTCCATCGAGCGCGGATCGGCGACATAGCGATAGACGTCGGCGAATGCGAGCTTCATGGCCTCGATCTGCAAATGCTGCGATTCGATGCCATCGCGCGGCAACGACGCGACGTCGAATTGTTCGAGAATGCCCAGCGCAATGAGCGCGGCGATGCCCTGACCGTTGGGCGGAATCTCGTGCATCCGATAGCCGCGATAGTTCTTCGAAATCGGCTCCACCCACTGCGCGCGATAGTTGCGCAAATCGTCGCGCGTGAGCGCGCCGCCGCCCTCGCGCGCGAACGCGGCGATGCGCTCGGCGATTTCACCTTCGTAGTAGGCACGCGGGCCGAGTTCGGCGAGTTGTCGCAGCGTTGCCGCGTGGCCCGGCAGGCACACGCGCTCGCTCACCTCGGGCGCGCGGCCGCGCGGCATGAAGGTCTCGGCAAAACCGGGCTGGTCGTGCAATTCGGGAATGGCCGCCTGCCATTTGTGCGCGACGACCGAAGCGAGGGCATAGCCGCGCTCGGCGACCTCGATCGCAGGCGCCATCAGATCGGCAAACGGCAGCGAGCCGAACTTCTCGTGCAGCGCTTCCCAGCCGGCAATCACGCCGGGCACCGTGACGGTATCCCAGCCGCGTTTGGGCTGCTTCGCAAGGCCGTTTTCCTCGCCGTACTTGCGCCGAAAGTAATCGGGATTCCAGGCGGCGGGCGCCGTGCCCGAAGCGTTCAGGCCGTGCAACTGCGCACCGTCCCAGACGAGCGCGAACGCGTCGCCACCCAGCCCGCACGACACCGGCTCGACCACCGTGATGGCCGCCGCCGCCGCGATCGCGGCGTCCACTGCATTGCCGCCTTTCCACAGCATGCGCAGGCCTGCCTGCGCGGCGAGCGGATGCGAAGTCGAAACGATGTTGCGGGCGAACACCGGCAGGCGCGGTGTCGGATAAGGGTTCTGCCAGTCGAAGCGTGTCATGGCGATACCGATTGGGATGATGGAAGAGATAGGGAAGAAACACAGCCGGGCAATACAGACGCACCAGTCAATATGGCAATTATCTTGAAGGCTCAGGCAAAAAAATATTAATATTTTGTTTTCGATGCTTAAATTTTTCTTCCATGCTTTCCCTGCGCATGCTGCGTACTCTGCAAGCCGTGGCCCGTAGCGGCTCGTTTGCCCTCGCAGCCGAAAAGACCGCGCTCACGCAAGCCGCCGTGAGTCTGCAAATGCGTGGGCTCGAAGAGGCGCTGGGCCGGCAGATCTTCGATCGCCGCGCCCGCCAGGTGGCGTTGACGCGCGAAGGCCGGGAGATCTGCGCGAAGGTCGAACGTATTCTCGAGCTGATCGACGAGTTGCCGGCCCGCGCCGAGGACACGATCCGCGGCTTGGTCATCGTGGGCGCCGTGGTCTCCGTGATCGGCGCGCTCTCGCTCGCCGTGGCGCATCTGAAGACCCAGCATCCCGAACTCGAAGTGCGGCTCACCTCCGCGCGCTCCGCGGAGCTTGCGCAGATGGTGGAAGCAGGCGAAGTCGATCTCGCCGTGGTAGTCGGCAACGCGGACGGCACGCTGCACGAATCGCTCGCGTGGACGCCCCTCTATGAAGAGCCGCTCATGCTGGTGGCGAGCCGTGCCACGTCGGGCGGCAACGTGCGCCGCATTCTGCGCGAACGCAGCTTCCTGCGCTTCGATCGCCGCGTACCGACCGGCAGCGTGATCGACGAAGCATTGCGCACGCTCGGTATCAAGCCTCAGGAATACCTTGAGCTCAATTCCATTGAAACGATCGTCTCTCTGGTGCGCAACGACGTGGGGGTGAGCGTGCTGCCCGTCCTCCATAACGGCAACTGGCACGACGATGCGAATCTGCGGCTGATTCCGCTTTGCAATCCACCGTTCATGCGCACCGTAGGCATGATTCACCGTAAAGCGAACAAGCGCACGTTGCTGTTCAATACGCTCGCGGAAATGTTGCGTTGACCGTATTGCGTTGACCGCTCGCCGCGCCCAAAGCTCAAACACCAGCTCAAACACGCTGAAATAAAAATGGCTCTGGATTACGCATCCAGAGCCATTTTTTCGTGCGCGCGATTCAAGCGATCGCGCGGGTTTCGTCGTCAGGCCACAGCGGCGTTCAGCGCCTTCACGGCGTCGAGCGCGCCACCTACCATTTCGCGCAGCGTCGGTTCGACCTTCTCCGCAAGCGCAGGCGCGTAATCGAACGGAGCATGCTCGTTCATATAGGTGGACTGGCACATTTCGAGTTGAATCGCATGCACGCCATCGACCGGCGCACCGAAATGGCGTGTGATATAGCCGCCCTTGAAGCGCCCGTTTGCCACCCACGTATAAGCACTGCCCGCTGCCGCCTGCTCGACGCGCGTCTGCACCGATGCGTGCGCGGTGCGGCCCTCCTGCGTGCCGATATTCAGGTCCGGCAGCTTGTCTTCGAAGAGACGCGGCAGCACGCTCGCGATCGAATGCGCTTCCCAGAGCAGCACGTTCGCGTGCTGGCTGCGCAAACGCTGCAGTTCAGCACGCAGCGTGTCGTGATACGGCTGCCAGTAAGCCGCAACGCGGCGCTGACGCTCGGCTGCGTCGGGCGGGCAGCCCTCACGGTAGAGCGGCTCGCCGCGAAACGTTTCAGTGGGGCACAGCGACGTGGTGGTTTGCCCCGGATAGAGGCTCTCGTCGTTGGGCGGACGGTTCAGGTCGATCACATAGCGCGAGACGCGCGCGCCTAGAATCGTCGCGCCCAGCGCCTTCGCGAAAGCGTAGAGGCGGTCGAGATGCCAGTCGGTATCGGCGAGACTCAGCGCGACGTCCGTATATTGGCCGCGCAGCGACTCGGGAATCGACGTGCCCAGGTGCGGAATCGAAATGAGCAGCGGCGCGTCGCCGCGCTCGAGGGTGTAGAGGTCAGTCATGAGTCGGTCCGTTCGATGGATTGCAGCGAATTACGGCGCGGATGTTGTGCTCGCGGCGCTCACGCGTCGGCCAGCAAGCGCGCAAGCGTCTTGCGATAGTCCGCATAGAGGCGCTCCTCATCGCGATGGCGACGGCCCTCGACCACTTTCTCGCCCGCCGTGTAGACGTCGAGCACGGGCGTTTCGCCATGCTCGCAGAACACGACCGAGGAAAGCCACGTCTGCGGCATCTTTTCCGCGAGATCGGGATGCTGCGGATCGAGCACGATCCAGTCGGCGCGCGCGCCCGCTTCGAGCGCGCCCACCGCGCGGCCTGCCGCGCGTGCGCCGCCCGCGAGCGCGGCGGCGAAGAGCCGGTCCGCCACGCTCGTCGTGTGCGGCGCGGCCAGCACGTTGCGCTCGCGCCTCACGAGACGCTGGCCGTATTCGAGCAAGCGCAATTCCGCGCGCCAGTCCACGCCGATATGGCTGTCCGAGCCCACACCGAACACGCCCTGCGCATCGAGGTAATCGTGCGCCGGGAAAATGCCGTCGCCGAGATTCGCTTCCGTGGTGAGGCAGAGGCCGGCCACCGCGCCGCTCTTCGCGAGCGCCAGCGTCTCCTGCGCATCGACATGCGTGGCGTGCACGAGACACCAGCGCGCATTCACGTCGAAACGGTCGAGCAGCCATTGCACCGGGCGGGCACCCTCGGTCTCGACGCAGGCGTCGACTTCGGCGGTTTGCTCGGCAATATGGATATGCACCGGCGCGCCGGGCAGCGACGCATCGAGACCTTCGAGCAGCGTGCGCAACGAGGCCTGCGAGACCGCGCGCAGCGAATGCGGCGCAACGCCATAGCGCAATGCGCCATGCTCGGGCCGCTCGCCGCGCAACGTCTCGATGATCGACAGCAGTTGTTCAGGGGTATTGATGAAACGGCGCTGGTCGTCGCGCGGCGCGCGAGAGCCGAAACCGCTGTACTGATAGAGCACCGGCAGCATGGTCATGCCCACGCCGGTTTCGCTCGCGGCGTCGACCACGCGCTGCGCCAGTTCGGCCGGGTTGGCATAACGCTGCCCGTCGTGCGCGTGATGCACGTAGTGGAACTCGCAGACCGACGTATAGCCGGCCTTGAGCATCTCCACATAGAGCCAGCGCGCGACAGCGCCAAGATCGTCGGGCGTGATGCGCGCGGCGAAACGATACATCAGATCGCGCCAGCTCCAGAAGCTGTCGGTGGGATTGGCGCGGTATTCGGTGAGGCCGGCCATCGCACGCTGGAATGCGTGCGAATGAAGATTAGGCATGCCTGGCATGACCGGGCCTGCCGCCTGTGCAACACCTGCGGGTGCGGCGGCAAGATCCGCCTGAACGCGTTGCAGCGTGCCCGTTTCATCCCATTCGAGCAGCACGTTACGGCGCCACCCTTGCGGCAGCCAGGCGTGCGCCGCGAACAGCGCGCGTGAGTTGGAATTCATGTTCGATGCCTGATTCATGCGTTCAATGCGTTTTTCAGATCGTGTTCAAACGACGCGCGAAAACGGTCTTGCCGCCGCGCACGACGCGCGCGCAAAGCGGCCTGCCGATCCAGTAAGCCAGTTCCGCGAGCGATTGCACGTCCCATACCGCGAAGTCTGCGGGGCGGCCTTCGGCGAGCGTGCCGTGGCGCTCGGCATCGCCGAGCGCGCGCGCCGCGTGTTGCGTCACGCCCTGCAGTACCTCGGGCACGGTCATGCGGAACAGCGTGGTCGCCATATTCATCATGAGCAGCAGCGAAGTCGTCGGCGATGTGCCCGGATTGCTGTCCGTCGAAATCGCGATCGGCACTTCGTAGCGGCGCAGCAATTCGAGCGGCGGCAATTGCGTCTCGCGAATGAAATAATAGGCACCCGGCAACAGCACCGCGACGCTGCCCGCAGCCTTCATCGCCGCCACGCCCGCCTCGTCGAGAAACTCCAGATGGTCCGACGACAATGCGCCGTAGCGCGCGGCCAGCGCCGCGCCGCCGCTATTGGACAACTGCTCGGCGTGCATCTTGACCGGCAGATTGCGCCGCGCGGCGGCTTCGAACACACGCTCGCTCTGTGCGATCGAGAAGCCGATGCGTTCGCAGAAAACGTCCACTGCATCGACGAGACCTTCGTCGGCCAGTGCGGGCAGCATGCGCTCGCACACTTCGTCGATATAGTCGTCGGCGCGACCGGCGTATTCGGGCGGCAACGCATGCGCGCCGAGGAAAGTCGTGCGCACCGTGACCGGATAACGCTCGCCGAGCTGGCGCGCGACGCGCAGCATCTTGCGCTCGGCGGCGAGTTCGAGGCCGTAGCCCGACTTGATCTCGACTGCGGTGACGCCTTCGGCAAGCAGCGGCTCGAGGCGCGCGGCCGACTGCGCATAGAGTTCCGCTTCGCTCGCGGCGCGCGTCGCGCGCACCGTCGAAACGATGCCGCCGCCGTTACGCGCGATCTCTTCGTAGCTCACGCCCGCGAGGCGCTGCGCGAATTCGTCGGCGCGCTGGCCGCCGTACACGAGGTGCGTGTGGCAATCCACGAGGCCCGGGGTCACCCACGCGCCCCCGAGGTCTTCGCACGGCCACTGCGCGAATTGCGCCGGCAACGCCGACGCCGCGCCCTGCCATGCGATCTTGCCGTTCTCGACGGCGATTGCCGCGTCTTCGATGGTGTGCCGCGGGTCGCCCTGCGGGCACAGCTTCAGGTGATGCCAGACAGTCTGGGTCATGGAGATTGCGCGGCGCTGCGATGCGCCGCGTCGCTATCAGGTTCTCGAATGTTCTCGATCCGCGTGCGCGCTCACGACGTCCAGCGCGATGGCAAGCAGTGCGCCCTCGCCTTGCGTCTCGATTCGAACGGCACGCGCCGAATCCGCAGCACCGGCTGTGTCGATGCGCAGCGTGTCGCCGGCCGCGAGCGCCGTGGGCTCGGCGCCATTCACGCGCACCTTCGCCACGCCCTGCGCGCAATAAAGCAGCACGGTATCGGCTTCGATGCGGCGCGCCACATTACCATCGCGCCACACTTCGAACGTCGCACGCGCCGCGCCGCGTCGCACCATCAGGTTGAAATCGCGCGTGGGTCCGTCGACGAGGCGCGCATCGATTGGCGCTTCGCCGTCGAAACGCGCGACGTCGAGCGCACGCGTGAGCGTGTGCGTATGCACATGTGCGCCGCTCTCCGCCGACGTCTCGGCGAGCACCATGCCAGCGCCTTCGAGCAGCACCAGCGTCCGCGCCACGCCTTCGAAACGCGAAAACGGACCCGCTTGCGCGACGTCCGCTACGCTCACGCGCCACGCGAATTCACCAGGCGCAGCGCCGGGCACCGCGCCTGGCAGATGCGCGAGCGCGATCTCTCGCGTGACGCCACCGCCGTTCTTCCACGGCGACGCCACGAGATCGGCGCCGCGCAGCAGCGTGAGCTGCGCGGTGCCCGTTTCGTGGGCCTTATCTTGGGGCTGACTCATCGGCCCAGCATCGGCAGCTTGAGACCCGCTTCACGCGCCGTCTGCTGCGCGAGTTCGTAGCCGGCATCCGCGTGACGCATCACGCCCGTGGCCGGGTCGTTCAGCAACACGCGTCCCAGACGCTCGTGCGCCGCCTGCGTACCGTCCGCGACGATCACCACGCCCGAGTGCTGCGAGAAGCCCATGCCCACACCGCCGCCATGGTGCAGCGACACCCACGATGCACCGCCTGCCGTATTCAGCAGCGCGTTGAGCAGCGGCCAGTCGCTCACGGCGTCCGAACCGTCCTTCATCGATTCCGTCTCGCGGTTCGGGCTCGCCACCGAACCCGTGTCCAGGTGGTCGCGGCCGATCACGACCGGCGCCTTCAGCTCGCCGTTCCTGACCATCTCGTTGAACGCCTGGCCCAGACGATAGCGATCCTTCACGCCCACCCAGCAGATACGCGCCGGCAGACCCTGGAACGCGATGCGCTCGCGCGCCATGTCCAGCCAGTTGTGCAGGTGCGGATCGTCGGGAATCAGTTCCTTGACCTTCGCGTCCGTCTTGTAGATGTCCTCGGGGTCGCCCGAGAGCGCCACCCAGCGGAACGGGCCCTTGCCCTCGCAGAACAGCGGACGGATATACGCCGGCACGAAGCCCGGGAAATCGAACGCGTTTTCCACGCCCATTTCCAGCGCCATCTGGCGGATGTTGTTGCCGTAGTCGAGCGTCGCCGCGCCGCGCTCCTGCAGCGTCAGCATCGCCTTCACCTGGTGCGCCATCGACTGCTTGGCGACCTTCACGATGCTTTCCGGCGCCACCTTCTGCGCTTCGCGCCACTGCTCGACGGTCCAGCCCTGCGGCAGATAACCGTTGATCGGGTCGTGCGCGCTCGTCTGGTCCGTCACGCAGTCCGGCGTGATGCCGCGTGCGACGCACTCGGCGAACACATCAGCAGCATTGCCCAGCAGGCCCACCGACACCGGCTTGCCCGCCTTCTTCGCTTCCTCGACGATGGCCAGCGCCTCGTCGAGCGTCTTCGCCTTGCGGTCCACGTAGCGCGTCTTCAGGCGGAAGTCGATGCGCGTCTCGTCGCATTCGACCGCGATCATCGAGAAGCCTGCCATCGTCGCGGCCAGCGGCTGTGCGCCGCCCATGCCGCCGAGGCCGCCCGTGAGGATCCAGCGGCCGCTCGGGTCGCCCTTGAAGTGCTGGTTCGCCACCGAGAAGAACGTCTCGTAGGTGCCCTGCACGATGCCCTGCGAGCCGATATAGATCCAGCTGCCCGCCGTCATCTGGCCGTACATCATGAGGCCCTTGCGGTCGAGTTCGTGGAAATGCTCCCAGGTGGCCCAGTGCGGCACGAGGTTCGAGTTCGCGAGCAGCACGCGCGGTGCGTCTGCGTGGGTGCGGAACACGCCCACCGGCTTGCCCGACTGGATCAGCAGCGTTTCGTCTTCGTTCAGGTCCTTCAGCGACGCGAGGATCTGGTCGTAGCACTCCCAGTTGCGCGCGGCGCGGCCAATGCCGCCGTACACGACCAGCGCGTGCGGATGCTCGGCGACTTCCGGGTCCAGATTATTCTGGATCATGCGGTACGCGGCTTCGGCCAGCCAGGTCTTGCACACCTTCTCCGCACCGCGCGGCGCGCGGATCGTGCGGGTCGGGTCGAGGCGGGGATCGGTGAAGTTGGGATGGTTCATAAGGATCTCGAATTATTTGTCTGGGTTATTTGATTTATTGCTCGGACTCGAATGCGAACGGGCTGTGCACCGCGATTGCGCCGTTCTGCACGAGCTGCGTCATTGCGGCGATATCGGGTGCGAAGTAACGGTCAATGTCGTAATGCGGGACTTCGCTGCGCACCGAGTGCATCACCTTTTGCAGTGCCGGGCTGGTCGCGTGCGGTGCGCGCAGGTCAACGCCCTGTGCTGCCGCGAGCAGTTCGATCGCAAGAATGTTGGCCGTGTTTCCGGCGATGTCGGCGAGCTTGCGCGCGGCAAACGTCGCCATCGACACGTGGTCTTCCTGGTTCGCCGAGGTCGGCAGCGAATCCACCGAGGCCGGATGCGCAAGCGTCTTGTTCTCCGAGGCCAATGCCGCCGCCGTCACGTGCGCGATCATGAAGCCCGAGTTCACGCCACCGTCCTTCACGAGGAAAGGCGGCAGGCCCGAGAGCGTCGCGTCGATCAGCAGGGCGATGCGACGTTCGGCAAGCGCGCCGATTTCGGCGGCGGCCAGCGCGAGGTTGTCGGCCGCGAACGCCACCGGCTCCGCGTGGAAATTGCCGCCCGAAATGACTTCCTTGGTGTCCGGGAAGATCAGCGGGTTATCCGAAACGGCGTTGGCTTCGATCAGCAGCACTTGCGCGGCATGGCGCATCTGGTCGAGACACGCGCCCATCACTTGCGGCTGGCAGCGCAGCGAGTACGGGTCCTGGACCTTGCCGCAGTCGCGGTGCGAGAGGTTGATCGACGAGCCGTCGAGCAGCGTGCGGTATGCCGAAGCCGCTTCGATCTGGCCGCGATGGCCGCGCAGTTCGTGAATGCGCGCGTCGAACGGCTTGACCGAGCCGGCCGCCGCGTCCACGCACAGCGCGCCCGACACCAGCGCCGTGCGATACAGATCTTCGATGGCGAACAGGTTATAGATCGCCAGCGCCGTGGAAGCCTGCGTGCCGTTCAGGAGCGCGAGGCCTTCCTTCGCTTGCAGCGCGATCGGCTTGAGGCCGGCCAGACGCAGGCCCTCTTCCGCGCTCATGCGCTCGCCCTTCGCGAACACGTCGCCCACGCCCAGCAGCACTGCCGACATGTGCGAGAGCGGCGCGAGGTCGCCCGAGGCGCCCACCGAGCCCTTCACCGGGATCACGGGCAGGACGTCGGCGTTGAAGAGCTTGATGAGCGTTTCCATCACTTCGCGACGGATGCCCGAGTGGCCGCGGCCGAGGCTCGAGAGCTTCAGCGCCATCATCAGGCGCACGACCGGCAATGCCATCGGCTCGCCCACGCCCACGGCGTGCGAGAGCACCAGATTGCGTTGCAGGAGTTCGAGCTGCTCGCGCGGGATATGCGTGCTGGCGAGGCGGCCGAAGCCCGTGTTGATGCCGTAGGCGGGATCACCCTTGGCCGTGATCTCGGCAACGGTGCGCGCGCTCGCGTCGATCGCCGCGAAGCTCGCGGGATCGAGCTGGAGCTGGACGCTGCGGCTATCCGCTGCGCGCGCGATCTGGCGCAGTTGCGTGAGGGTCAGATGGCCAGGGGTCAGTGTAATCATCGCAAGTCACCAGGTTGTATGGACAAGATGGCGCCAGATTACACAAAACGACTTGTCTATACAAGTTTAAAAAGATCCGCGTATACCCTCGCCCCTCCTGGCTAACGCCGAAGTTACGGGGCCTTACGTTTCCAGCACGGCAACGCAACCCAGGTAATAACACCGATTGCCGGCCCCCATGCTCAATCGGTAATTTGTATAGACAACTCGCTGCTCTGCAGATTATTCCGTTCGGAGACGTTAATGAAGAAACTTGCCCTGTGTGTCGCACTCGCTCTTGCCGCCGGCGGCGCCTATGCGAAAGACTGGTCCACCATCCGCTTCGGCACGGACGCCAGCTACGCGCCTTTCGAGTCGAAGGCAACCGACGGCAAGCTCGTCGGCTTCGACATCGATCTCGGCAACGAGATTTGCAAGCGCCTGAACGCGAAGTGCGTCTGGGTCGAGCAGGACTTCGACGGCATGATTCCGGGCCTGAAGGCCAAGAAGTTCGACGGTGCGCTTTCGGCGCTCACGGTCACGCCGCAGCGCGAGCAGCAGATCGCCTTCACCGCGAAGCTCTACGACACCCCCACGCGCCTCGTCGCGAAGAAGGGCTCGACCTTGCAGCCGAGCGTCGAGTCGCTCAAGGGCAAGTCGGTGGGCGTCGAGCAGGGCTCGACTCAGGAAACCTACGCCAAGCAGAACTGGGCAACGAAGGGCGTCAACATCATTACCTATCAGAACCAGGACCAGGTCTATCTGGACCTGAACTCGGGCCGTCTGGACGCGGCGCTGCAGGATGAAGTGCAAGCCGATCTCGGCTTCCTGAAGACCTCGCGCGGCGCGGGCTTCCAGTTCGCGGGCGACGCGATCCCCACGGGCGCCGCCGCCATCGGCCTGCGCAAGGAAGACACCGACCTCAAGGCGAAGATCGACAAGACCATCGCCGACATGATCAAGGACGGCACGTACAAGAAGATCCAGTCGAAGTACTTCGACTTCGACGTGTACGGCGGGTAAGCGCAATTGCGCGGAACTGAGCGCAACTGAGCGCAGCCAGGCGCGGCTCACCCCCGCGCCTGTCGCCTCGATGCATCACACGGGGGTGCATGCCGCGCTGCTGCGCGGTACGTGCGAAGCGCCCCGTCATTGAAGGACGTCCATCCATGCTCTTCCAAGGCTTCGGCCCTCTCCTCCTCGCGGGCACATGGGAAACCATCAAGCTCGCACTGCTGTCGCTCGCGGCGGCGTTCCTGCTGGGCCTCGTCGGCGCCGCCGCGAAGCTCTCGCCCAACCGCATGATCGCGCGCATCGGCACGACGTACACGACGCTGATCCGCGCGGTGCCCGATCTCGTGCTCATGCTGCTGCTTTTCTACAGTATCCAGATCTGGCTGAACCACCTGACCGACGCGATGGGCATGGACCAGATCGATATCGACCCGTTCGTGGCCGGCGTCATCACGCTCGGCTTCATTTACGGCGCGTACTTCACCGAAACATTTCGCGGCGCTTTTCTCGCCGTGCCGCGCGGCCAGATCGAAGCCGGCTTCGCATATGGCATGAGTTCCACGCGCGTATTCACGCGCATCCTGTTCCCGCAGATGATGCGTTTCGCGCTGCCGGGCATCGGCAATAACTGGCAAGTGCTCGTGAAAGCAACGGCGCTGGTCTCGATCATCGGTCTCGCCGATGTGGTGAAAGCCGCGCAGGACGCGGGCAAGGCCACCCAGCAATTCTTTTTCTTCACGCTCGCAACCGGCGCGATCTATCTCGTCATCACCACTGTTTCCAATCTGGCATTGCACCGCCTCGAAAAGCGTTATTCGACCGGTGTGCGGAGGGCCGCGCTGTGATCGAACTGCTTCAGCAATACTGGCCGAACTACCTGTACAGCGACGGCTTCAACTATAGCGGCCTTGTCATCACGCTCTGGCTGCTGGTCATCTCGATCGTGCTGGGCTTCGCGCTCGCCGTGCCGCTCGCCATTGCACGCGCTTCGCGCAACCCGTGGCTTTCACGCCCTGTCTGGCTCTACACCTACGTGTTTCGCGGCACGCCGCTCTATGTTCAGTTGCTGCTTTGCTACACCGGCATCTACAGCCTGAACTATGTGCATACGCACGCGCTGCTCGGCGAGTTCTTCCGGAGTGCGATGAATTGCACGCTGCTCGCGTTCACGCTCAACGAGTGCGCGTACGCCACCGAGATCTTCGCCGGCTCGATCCGCGAGACCCCGCATGGCGAGATCGAAGCGGGCATGGCCTACGGCATGTCGAAGTTCAAGCTCTATACACGCATCATCCTGCCCTCGGCATTGCGCCGCGCGCTGCCCGCGTATAGCAACGAAGTGATTCTGATGCTGCACGCTACGACGCTCGCGTTCACCGCAACCGTGCCGGACATTCTGAAAGTGGCGCGCGACGCGAATTCCGCCACCTATATGACGTTCCAGGCATACGGCATTGCAGCCGTGCTTTACGCAACAATCGTTTTCGCCCTGATCTGGGCCTTCCGCCGCATGGAAAACCGGATGCTGGCTTACCTGAAACCGCAAGGGCACTGAACGGCGCCGATGGAGTATTGAGAATGTACAAGCTGATTGTCGACGACCTGCACAAGAAGTTCGGCGAAAACGAGGTTTTGAAAGGCGTATCGCTCAAGGCGAAAGCCGGTGACGTGATCAGCCTGATCGGGTCGAGCGGTTCGGGCAAGAGCACGTTCCTGCGTTGCATTAACTTCCTCGAATCGCCCTGCTCGGGCCGCATCACCGTGAACGGCGAAGAGATCCGCACGAGCACCGACCGCTCCGGCTCGCTGCGCGTGAGCGATCCGAAGCAGTTGCGTGCGATGCGCACGCGCCTTTCCATGGTGTTCCAGCATTTCAATCTGTGGGCGCACATGACCGTGCTCGAGAACATCATCGAGGCGCCCGTGAGCGTGCTGGGCTTGAGCCGCGCCGAAGCCGAGGAGCGCGCGCTCAAGTACCTGGCCAAGGTGGGTCTTGCGAATGGCGTCGAACACAAGTATCCGTCGCATCTCTCGGGCGGCCAGCAGCAGCGCGTGGCGATCGCCCGCGCGCTGGCCATGGAGCCCGAAGTGATGCTGTTCGACGAGCCTACCTCCGCGCTCGACCCCGAACTCGTGGGCGAAGTGCTGCGCGTGATGCAGGCGCTCGCGGAAGAAGGCCGCACGATGATCGTCGTCACGCACGAGATGGGCTTCGCGCGCAACGTGTCGAATCACGTCGTGTTCCTGCACAAGGGCAAGATCGAAGAGCAAGGCGACCCGAAGGAAGTGCTCAACACGCCGCGCAGCGAACGGTTGCAGCAGTTCCTCGCGGGACGTTTGAAGTAAGCGTCATCCGTATGCGGGAGATCGCGCGGTTTTCCTCAGTCATCCTGATTGACAGAGCTACCGGTTAGATCTCCCGCCTCACCCACACCAATGCGGCGCCGCGCCTCCAGCGCCTCCGCCACCATACGCTCGATCACTTCGGCGGCGGAAGTCCGCTCGTTCACGAGCGCCGACGATTCTCCCGCGAAAAGCGCCATGCGCTCCAGTTCCCCCGTCGTGCTGCGCAAGGGGGAATCGGTACTGTAGAGGTAGAGCGGCCGCCCGTCTTCATCCCCAATCACTTCGCGAGGCAGTTTGTCCGGGTGATACCCGAAAAGCTGCGCGCCGGCCTTGGCGGTCACGCTATTGGCGAGCACGCGCACCGGCGAATTGGGCGGCCAGTTGATGGCGAAAAGATCCGTGTAGACGGTCTCGCCCGCGCGCGCCTCGCAAATGCGTTCCTTGTGATAATCGTGCGCGAACGATTCATGTGTCGCGAGAAACGCCGTGCCGCAATGCACGCCTGATGCACCCAGCGCAAGCGCCGCGATCAGGCCACCGCCCGTTGCGATGCCGCCCGACGCAACCACGGGCACGCGCACTTGCCGCGCGACCTCGGGCAGCAGCGTGAGAATGCCGGCCCGCCCGCGCACATGGCCGCCAGCCTCGATGCCCTGCACGATCACGGCGTCCGCGCCTGCCTGCTCCGCGGCCAAAGCATCCTCCAGCGAACCCACCTGATACAGCACGATGGCGTCGCCATCCTTCGCGCGCTTCACGGCTTCCGGCACGACGCCCCAAAAGAAGCACATCGCGGGTACGCGCGCGGCGAGGCACACGTCGAGTTCCGCCGCGAACAAGGAAGGCTCGGTTGCCGATGGAATCAGATTGACGCCGAACGGGCGCTGTGTAGCCGCGCGCACGGCGGCAATCTCGCGTTCGATCAGTTCGGGCGATTCGCGCACCATGCCGAGCAAGCCGAACCCGCCCGCCGCGGAAACGGCGGCGGCAAGTTCCGACCTGGCCGGCCCGCCCATGCCCGCCGATACGATCGGATAGCGGCAGCCCAGCAAACGGGTCAACGCCGTACGCAAGCAATCAGGTTCCGTATTCACGCTCATCTGGCACGCTCCGGTAATGATGGGGATTTCCCAATGATCGCTCAAACCTGGCCCGAGCGTGCGCCATTCGTGCTGATGTGCTGGTGCGCTCTGAACGGCCATGACGCAAATGAAAGCTACGCGTCGTCATCTCGCGATGAATTTCCGGCCTTGTGCCTTGAATAACCGCCTGGTTATTGACGCAGTTCGGCACGCAATCCGTGCGGCCCGACGATACTGCGCCCCCTGAATGGATTCCCTTCTCCACGGCTAACGGCTAATCGGCAACAAGGCAAACAGGCTTCCTCATGAGAACCCCTCTTCTATTCGCAGCTTTTTCAGCGGCGCTTTGCGCCGGCTACGCTCATGCCCAGAGCAGCGTCACGTTGTATGGCGTGATCGACAATGGCCTGAACTTCACGTCGAACGCGCGCGGCAATAACGCCTTCGCGATGGTGAGCGGCGACACGATTGGATCAAATTTCGGCGTGAAGGGCGCTGAGGATCTGGGCGGCGGTCTCTCCGCCATCTTCACCCTGGAAAATGGCTTCAACGCCAACACCGGCGCATCGAGCGGCCGCAACACGCTGTTTGGTCGCCAGGCATTCGTCGGACTCAGTTCCACTGCCACAGGCACGCTCACGTTCGGGCGTCAGTATGATGCCGCCGTCGACATGTGGAACCCCTTTACAGCGGCCGGCAATACTATCGGCGACCTCGCCGCGCATCCGTTCGACAACGACAACG
Source organism: Paraburkholderia tagetis (assembly GCF_022213065.1). Classification (GTDB taxonomy): domain Bacteria; phylum Pseudomonadota; class Gammaproteobacteria; order Burkholderiales; family Burkholderiaceae; genus Paraburkholderia; species Paraburkholderia tagetis. Next base: position 260,867 of record NZ_JAKLJA010000004.1, on the reverse strand, counting down.
CCGACCAGGACTTCCGGTTCAATAACGCCGTGAAATATGTGAGCCCGGTCTTTCACGGCTTCCAGGCCGAAGGCGTTTATGGATTCAGCAATTCCACCCAGTTCGCCGCCAATCGTGCGTACAGCGCGGCGCTCAGCTACGGCGCCGGTCCTTTCTCGGCCGCGCTCGCCTACAGGCGCCAATCCAATGGCAATCTGAACAGCACGGGCGCGGTAGGCGGCGACGGCATCTTCACCGCCGCGCGACAGCAGACCATTGGCGCCGGCGTCAAATGGACCTTCAGCGGCGGTTCGAACGTGGGCCTCGCCTATTCGCACGTCGACGTCTATCAGCCGAGCGCCAACAGCTACGCTGCCAATATCGGGAGCGCGGCGTGGTCGTCGTGGAAATTCGACAACGTCGAAGTCAACGGCCAGTACTTCTTCACACCGGCGTTCTACACGGTCGCCGCCTATACCTGGACGCACGGCAAGCTCGAGCAAACGGCGAGCGGTTCGAGCCCGAACTGGCATCAGGTCGCGCTGATGCTGAACTATTCGTTGAGCAAGCGGACTTCGGTCTACGCCCAGGGCGCCTGGCAACATACGAATGGCAAGACGGGCACCGACCTCGACGCCGCGCAAATCGTAGGCTCCGCAGGCCCTTCCTCGAGCGGAAACCAGAGCGTGGCGCGCATCGGCTTGCTGCACCACTTCTAACCTGCATTTCGCCAACGCTTGGCCGATCGCTCAATGCGCCTTTTATGGAGCGCATTTTGTACGAGTCGGCCGCCATCGGGCAGCCGCCGATGTGCACGTTTATGCACGTTTACATTCTCGTTCATGCACGTTATCATGCGCCCATGAACGACGACATTCCTCTCGCGCGGCGCGACGAGATCGCCAATCGGCTTGTGCAGGGCCAGCCGGTAGTGGCAGCCTCGCTCGCCGCCGAATTCAATATCTCCGAAGACGCCATCCGCCGCGACCTCCGCGCTCTGGCGGCCGCAGGGCGCTGCCGGCGGGTCTACGGCGGTGCGCTGCCGATCACGCCCGCCACGGCACCAATGGCAAGCCGAATCGACACGGCCATCGAGCAAAAATCGGCATTGGCTCGTGCCGCGCTGCCGCTGATACAGCAAGGAGAACTATTGTTTCTCGATAGCGGCAGCACCAACCTCGCGCTTGTCGACGTGTTGCCGGAAGAAGCCGACCTCACCGTCGCGACCAACTCGGTCGATATCGCCGCCGCGGTGCTGCATCGATCCGATATTCATCTGATCATGATTGGCGGGTCGGTCGATCCTGCGGTCGGCGGATGCGTCGACGCGAGCGCCGTGCAAAGCGTTACGCAAATGAATATCGATCGGTGCTTCATCGGGTCCTGCGCGATTTCGCCGAACAGCGGCATCAGCGCATTCAACCTCGCCGACGCCACTTTCAAACGCGCCGTCCTCGCATCGAGCGAGCACAGCGTGGTGCTGGCACTCACCGAGAAGTTCGACGCGCGCGCCTCTTATAAAGTGGCGACCGTCAGCGAGATCGAATCTGTGGTCGTCGAATCTGATCTGCCGCGCGCAAAGCGTGCGGCCTTGTCGAAAGCCGGCACGTCCGTCGTGGCGGCCCAGGAGCCAGCGAGTTCATGAACACCCGACCCACGCTCCGCGAACCGGAAACCATCGCTCCAGACCTGCCCGCAGCCCGACTGGCCACCCGTCTTGCCTTCCTCGTGGCGGGATTCGGCATCGCATGCTGGGCGCCGCTCGTTCCCTTCGCCAAGCAGCGGCTCGGCGTCGACGACGGCGTGCTCGGGCTCCTGCTGTTGTGCATCGGCCTGGGTTCGGTCATTGCGATGGGGGTCACCGGAGCGGTCAGTGCGCGATACGGCAGCAAGCCGTTCATCGTCGCCGGTGGCTCGGGACTGGCCGTCGTTCTGCCCCTGCTCACCCTCGTCAATACGCCGCTCATGCTGGGTATGGCGTTGCTCGCATTTGGCGCGTTCCTCGGCTCGCTCGATGTCGCGATGAACATTCACGCGGTCGATGTGGAGCGCGTGGAAGGCCGGCCGTTGATGTCGGGATTTCATGCGCTTTTCAGCGTTGGCGGATTCGTCGGCTCGACGGCGATGACCTTCCTGCTTTCGCTGCACATCGGAACGCTCGCAAGCACATTGCCATGCGCGGCTCTGATGCTCGCCGCTATCGCAGCGGCACGCTCTCGTCTGATCGTGTCGACCCATGCGAGCGACGGCCCGCTGTTTGCCTTGCCGCGCGGCATCGTGCTGGTGCTTGCCGGGCTGGCCGCGATCACCTTTCTGGTCGAAGGCGCATTGCTCGACTGGAGTGCCTTGCTCATCACCGGCGCGGGATTGGTCTCCGCCGCGCAAGGAGGACTCGGCTATATATTTTTCTCGATCGCAATGACCGCGGGCCGGTTCGGCGGCGACGCGCTCACCGCACGCATCGGCGACCGCGCGATGATGTTGTGGGGCGGACTGCTAGCAGCCGGCGGTTTCGTGGTGCTGCTGAGCGCACCGAACGCCGCGCTCGCGATGGGCGGATTCGTGCTGATCGGCCTCGGCGCATCGAATGTCGTGCCGGTGCTGTTCCGGCGCGCCGGCACCCAGCGCGCAATGCCACCGACGCTCGCGGTTGCGGCGATCACGACGACCGGTTACGCCGGGCATCTCGCTGGACCGGCAGGCGTGGGCTTCATCGCGAGAGCAGCAGGATTGCCGACGGCCTTCTGGGTATTGGCCGCGCTGCTCTGTCTCGTTCCGGCATGCGCGCGTCTGGTCACGCGCCGCCCCGGACCGGATCGCTCATGAACATCGTTCCGGTCTATACGCTATATACGCCACGAGTACCGCGACCGACGATAAATCAGGCTCCCGACGCCGGCATCTCCGGCAGCGAGATCTCGACCCCACGGCGGTGCAGTGCCGAGAGCACGTGATACACGGCCTTGAAGCACATCACCGGAAGTGCCGCGCGCCAGCTCCCCCGGAGATTTCCGGCCAGCAGATTGACGATGCCGTCTCGCATCCACAAACGATTGGACGGCGCCATGAAAAGCGTACGCATGACAGGATCGTTCACTCGATAGATCAGCCAGCTGATCCGGTCCATTGCGTCCGAGAGTTCCTTGTTGGCCGCTTGCGCAAGCTTCTTTCCTCGCGCCGGATTATCGAGCCAGGCGTGGGCGGCCTCGGCGCCGAGCTCTCCGCCAGTCATCGCCATCAAAACGCCCGTCGAGAACATCGGATCGACAAATCCGTAAGCATCCCCAATCATCAGAAAACCGTTGCCATTGCCCTCGCGCGCGCGATAGCTGTAATTGGCCGTGCTATAGACGTCCGATACACGCTGGGCGCCTTGCGCGCGAGCCGCTACGGTCGGGCTCGAAGCGATGCGCTCGGTCAGCAAATCGGTCGGCGTTCCTTTGCGCTCTTTCCACGCCGATTGATTGCCGACGAAGCCAATGCTCATCGTGTCGTCGGGTAGCGGAATCAGCCAGAACCAGCCATCCTCCGCAAGATGAATGCTGATGTAGCCCGCGAGTTCGCCTTCCCGACGCGTGACGCCGGTGAAATGCGCATAAACGGCAGCCGTGTTGTTGTACTTGTTCGAGGTCTTGACCTTCATCCGCGACGCGAGAAACGTATCGCGGCCCGAAGCATCGAGCACGTAGCGCGGATGCCATTCGCGGGTGCCGCCCGACTCGTCCTGCGCGGACACGACGTGACGCCCGCCGGCATCGTCCAGTTTGACTTCCGTGACACGGGTACGCTCGAAACACTCGGCCCCGCGCGCGACGGCGTGCTTGAACAACAAGGCGTCGAGGTCCGCACGCCGCACTTGCCAGGCGTGCGTACGGTCCCGATTCAGCGCGTTCTCGAACGGAAACGCGCAACTGCGGCCGGTACGGTCCGAGACGAACTCCGCACCCGGCTTATGGACACCGATCTCTCGCACCTGATCCAGAACGCCGAGCCGCTCGAAAACGTCGAGGTTACGTGGCAGCAGGCTTTCGCCGATATGAAAGCGCGGATGCGCTTCCTTCTCCACGAGCACGACGTCGCGTCCTTTCATTGCCAGGAAGGCCGCCGCCGTGGCACCAGCAGGCCCGCCGCCGATAATCAGCACATCGGGCCGGCTCGAATCGCTTTTCGATGAATTCATTGCACTTCCAAAAAAGGGCGTATTCATGGACTAAAACAAAACGGCTATGACCGACCTGGATCGGCCATTCAACGCAAGGCCGACAAAGCGACCGTCACCGAAAAAGCACCGAGCACGAGAGAAGCACTGCGAAGCAGATACTTTGGCGTCGACGCTCCAAGACGACCGGCGCCGAGTTGCGCGCCGAGACCAACCCAAAGCAGGCCGATCGGAAACAGCAAGGCGAGAAATAAACCCATCGCTTCGAGCCACGCCATGCCGCCTGCGAAGGCTGCTTTTGGAAAAATCGTTCCGCCGAACAAAATCGCTTTCGGATTCAGCGAGGTTGCAAAAAACAGGTCCCGCATGCCGATCACCTTACGCGCCCCATCGGTGAGTTCGAGCGTCGCATTCCACAAGCGCACCGCGAGATAAGCGATGTATATCGCGCTTACCGCTCGCACAACCGCCGGAAGCCACGACGCGATCTGCGCGAGTGTGTTGAGGCACATACCCCAAAAGGAAATAGCAATCAAATAGCCGCCGGCTTCGGCAATGGTCAGTCGCGACGAGCGGCGAAAGCCCCGCGCGAGACCCGAAGCAGCAAGCAACGTGTTGGTGGGGCCCGGCATTACCAGAACGAGGAACACACCACTGAGGAACAGGCCAAGGCTATGAATGGGAATCATCGTGTTGTTAGGAAGTGCCTCCCTGCCTGAGGCATAAAATAGCCAAAGGAGCGCACGGGGAGCAATTTTTGTTCCTGATCAGCGCAACAGGAGGCAATCCGACTGCTTCCTGATTTTCCGGGCGGCGTGCCGCGACCGAGGACCGTATTTTGCCATTGCGGACAGTCTGCGCGTTCGTGCGATGAGCGCGTGCAGTCAGGTGGTTAGCGAAAAACTAGCGAGAAACAACAGTTTGCAAACGACAGGCCAACAGCAGGCCGCTGCCCGACGAGGGCAGCGGCCTGTTATTTGTTAAGACGAGTGGGCGAAAAGAAATGGTCCGTTACGACTCGATCCTGGCCTGACGATGTTTCGCTCTGCCGGACACTATTGGCCGGCGGCCGGCGACCTGGTGGATGGGGTCGCAAGCGTGTTATTGGTCCCGAATGCGGGGTTGCCGGACATCGATCCATTGCTCATGGTGTTCTGCATGCCCGCGTCTGGCGATCCGGAACTCATGCCGCTATCCGAACCGGTGGCGCCGGGCATGCCGTAGCCGCTCGTTGCATTGGTCGGCGACACTGCGGCCGGCGACTTTGTGGACGGGGTTGCCAGCGTGTTATTGCTTTGTGCATAAGCGCTGCCCGACAGCGCGAGTGCGGCGGCCGCGATTAATGTGCTGATTGCCTTATCCATGATTCGTATCTCCATGACGTGCTGAAATATCGACACGAATTCATGCAGCCGACATGCGCAGAATTGCACGAGAACGTGATAACTGGCGGCTGCGGCGACATGATCGCTCGATACGAAGAGTAATGGAAAATATCTATTGACCGGTTTTATGAAGCACTTTCAACAGTATAGGTCAGGCAGCGAATACGCGAAGTCGACGCCCCGGATCGTAGACGGCCCGCATATTCGTCATGGCCGATGCGTGTCCATTGGGGATCATGTCGGCCTCAATCCGCAATCTTCTCGGCCCAATACGCGAAGGTTGCCCGAACGATCGATGGTTGCAGCAGAAAGTCATGCGCGGCTGCGGCGAGATCCGCGCGCACCGGCTGGATCGTCCCGGCCGCCATTGCGAGCAGCACCTGTTCCGCCGCCTGCTCCATCGACACCGCGAGATAGATGCTCTCCTCGATCGACGCGCAGGCGCAGATGTAGCCGTGATTGACGAGCAGCGCCGAACGGTAGTGGCCGAGCGCCGCCGTGATGATGCGCCCTTCCTCGTCGTCGATCGGCACACCCGGCCATTCGGCGAGAAACCCGCAGTCGTCGTGGAACATGCACGCGTCCATGTGCGCGACGGGCAGCGGTATGCCCAGCATCGACAACGCGGCAATGTTGCGCGGATGAGTATGGACGATCGCGTGCACGTCGGGCCGATGGCGATAGACCCACGCATGAAACCGCACAGCCGGATTCGGCACGCCTGCGCCTTCGAGCACGTTCAGTTCGTCGTCCACGAGGACCATCGACGCGGCACTCGCGCGTGCGAAGCTCTGGCCAAGCGCGGGCGTCCAGTAACCGCGGCGCTGTGCGTCGCGCCACGTGATCTGCCCGGCCAGGCTCGCCATGTGACCTTTCGCGTAGAGAATGCGGCACGCGTCGGCCAGCGTGTCGAGCGGCGCGCGCGTTCGCGCGCGGCCAAGGTCGTTTATGGTTGCATGCGGCTTCATCTGTTCATTCTCCTTGAGCGCGCGTCGGCGCCTGCGTTGCATGGGTTTGCACGGCGCCGCTCATGAGCCGCGTGCAGAGCGCCGCGACTAGCGCGAGCGCGGCGACGTACAGCGCAATCGCCAGCAGCCCGTGATAGCGCGCGGTAAGCGACGTTGCGACGATTGGCGCGAGGCCGCCGCCGATCGCCGCCGCGAATTGAATGCCGATCGAGATGCCTGAGCAGCGCACGTTGACCGGAAACTGCGAAGCGAACAGCGCCGATTGCGGACCGAACAGAAGCGAATAGTTGATGCCGAGCGCGATCGCCATCGCACACTTCAGCGCGACGAGGCTGCCGCCGTCGATCCAGCGCAGCAGCGGCACCACGCAGACCGCCATCGCCAGCGCGCCGCCCAGATAGAAGCGCCGCACACCCACGCGGTCCGCGAGCCAACCGAAGAGCGGCAGCGCAACGATCTGCAGCGCGGCACCCATCATCACGGCACCTAGCACGTCGGCGCGGCTGAAGCCGAGGTGCGTCGACGCATAGGCAATCATGAACACCGTGAGCACGTAATAGAGCGTCACTTCGGGCAGCTTCGCGCCGATCGCGAGCAGCAACGCCTTCTTGTGACGCGCGAGCAGTTCCAGGACCGGCACATCGCGCGGCCCGCGCACGGCGGCGGCGCGCTCGAACGCCGGCGATTCGCCGACGCTGCGCCGCACGAACGCACCGAGCCCGACGAGCACGGCGCTGGCGACGAACGGTATGCGCCACCCCCAGCTCTGGAATGCGGCTTCGGGAAGGCGGGTCAGCAGATTGAACGCGCCGGTCGACAGCAGCAAACCGACCGGCGGCCCGATCTGCGGCAGGCTGCCGAACAGTCCCACGCGACTCGTGGGCGCATGCTCGACGGCCATCAGCACCGCGCTGCCCATTTCGCCGCCGAGCGCGATGCCCTGCAGGATCCGCAATGCGACGAGCAGCACAGCGGAGAACATGCCGATTGCGGCATAGCCGGGAATCAGGCCGATCGCGACGGTCGAGCCGCCCATCAGGAACAGCGAGACCATCAGCATCGAGCGGCGCCCGAGGCGGTCGCCGAAATGGCCGAACAGAATCGCGCCGAGCGGCCGCGCGAAGAGCCCGGTCGCGAACGCACCGAACGACGCGAGCGTCGCGCTCGTCGGATCAAGGTTCGGGAAGAATTGCCGGTTGAACACGAGCGCCGCCGCGGTGCCATACGCGATGAAGTCGAAGCCTTCTATGATCGAGCCGGCAGTGGCCGAAAGGATCGCCTTGCCGCGCGCGCCAGGCGTGGATCGGGGCACCGCGCCGGCGAGGCCGCCGAGCGTGGGAAGCGGTTCATTCACGGGATGTCTCCTGACGTATTGGGTCGGCGTGGAACCGCCGAACTGCCGTCAGTATTCGTCCCACGCACGGCGCGAGCCATGCGTCCAGAAATAACTCTGGATTAACCGGGCGTTATCGCGCGCGTGCCGATGCGCCGAGCAATCTCGAGGGCTGCATCGAACGCCGGCGATGCGCGATGCCCGCTGCGCGACAGCGCGACCAGCCGGCGCGCCGGCATCGAGGGCAGAAGCCGGCGCCGCAGCCCTCGGTCCTCGATCATGTCGCGCGGCAAAGTCGACGGCAATACCGTGACGCCATCGGTCATCGACACGAGCCGCAGGCTGAGCTCGAGCGAATCGCATTCGATGTAGGGTTGAACCGCAGCCCCGAGCGCCCGCTCCACGATCCGGCGTAGCGCATACGCGCGCGGCGGAACGATCAGCTTCATGGCCGCGAGGCCAGGAACCGCGTCAGTGTCAGTGTCGGCATCGGCGCGGGTGTACAGCGCCAGTGTCTCCTCGAACAGCGGCTGGCTGACGAGATCCGGCCCGTCCACCGCGGTCTCGTAGACGAAACCGATGTCGGCCCGGCCCCGTTCGATGCTCTCCACGACATTCGTGGAACTGTCGCAATGGATCGTGAGTTGCAGGTCCGGATAGACGTCGAGCAGCTCCCGGCTCAACATCGACATGAACGAGGCCACCAGCGTTTGTACCATCGCGATCCGGAGCGTGCCGCCGTGTCGCGATTGCAGCGACGAACGCGAAAATGCCGTATCGAGCGCGTTGAGCAGCGGTTCGACTTCGAGAAACATCGCTCGGCCGTCGGGCGTCAGCTCCATCCCCCGTCCGTGCCGCAGGAACAGCGTCCTGCTGAGTGAGGCTTCGAGTGCGCGAATCTGCTTGCTGAGCGCGGGTTGCGTCACGCCGAGGATGTCGGCCGCTTCGCGGAGCGAATTCGCTCTCGCGACGGCAACAAACATGCGGAGCTGGACGTCGCGGCTGGCTGGAGCGTGCATGGAAGGGGCGATTAGCGGTCGTCGGACATGCCGCCATCTTATCCGACGCATTCATACGCGCCGCAAAACAATCTGGGCATTTGCCCTACGCCATGCCAACACACAGCACCATCACCTTGAGTGGCGGATCGAGGTACAGGCCAACGATGTCGCGAACCTTGTCGGCGAACAGCGGATCGCTCTCCCGAGCCCGAGCCCGAGCTTTTGATTGTGCCAGCGGAACCGAACTTCACCGCGCCGGCGCGTTAGCGAGCCACTGCCGCGCCTCGGCTTTCATGCTCTTTTCGATTTCGCTTCCGCGAGTTGCGAAAACGCGGCCGACTGGAAAGCCGCTCTTCTCAAGCAGATATGCAAGTGCCGCGTATTCTCTGGGGTACTTCGCAACCACCTCCTGCTCGATCGCGACGATGCCGCCGGGAAACGTAAATGACCCCATGTCGTATATGCTTTGACGCTTGACCAGTTTCCAGACGCCATCGCGCCGCTCGACTTTGTCGAAGAATCGATTGTGAACCGCGCAGCCCAAATTCAGCGCAGCGTTGTCGGCGACGATAACGGCGTTCGTTTCGACGAGCGCGCGATCGCCGTGAAATGTCACGACCGGCGTGCCGACGAGGTGCTTCGTTTTCAGCGGGGATTTCCCCATGCGCCTCGACCCCTCGATGAAATCGGAAGCCTTGCCTTCAAACCACGTCACTTCGATCTCTCCGTCCGGATGGAACAGGTCGCGCAACTTGTCCCATTCGCCCAGATCGCGGTGAATCCATCCCGTCATGAGGTCGGTGATCTGCCAACGATCGTCTGTGTACATCGTCATTTTCGAATTCCATGAGTTTGGGGAGCAGCCGTGCGATGCCCCCCGTCTATTGAAGTTATGCCGCCGACTCCCCGCTCGACGGCGGCTCGCCGCTGAGGAACCGGCGCAGCACGGCATTGAAGGGCTCGCCGGTGCGTTGAGGCGCGTGTCCTCCGCCCTCGATGACGACGCGCTCGCCGCCAAGCTGCGAAGCCAGCGCATCGGTAATGCCTTCATAGGCGGCGCTATGGCCGCCGGAAATGTGGAGTGTCGGAAACGAAGCCGCCGCCAGTTCGCGCACCGGCACGATGGCTTCCGATGGCGAACGGAAGTGCGGCAAGTGCCCTGCGAAGGCACGCAGCGGCGCAGGCAACGGGTCGGGCAGCGGCCGCGAGGGCTCCAGAATCTTGAAGAGCGTACGCAGATACACTTCGTCATCCGCGGGCGGGTGCGCCGCAAGACCGAGCGTCGCGTAATGGAACGCCGTAACGCGGGGATCCTCCTTCGCAATGTCGCTCGTGCCCGACTCGATCAACGTGAGGGACGCCACGCGGCTCACGTCTTTCGCCACGGCCAGCATGGCAACGGCGGCGCCATACGAATGCGCGACCACGTGATCGCCCGGCTCGATTAGATCTGCTACGTAATTTGAGTCGTGCGCGAAATCCTCGCTTCCGGGCCACGGGCTCGCACCGTAGCCGGGGCGTGCCGGCATGACGAGACGCCAGGTGTCGCCAAGCGGCCATTGCTCCTGCCACGCCATTGCGCCGCCCAACCCGCCGCCATGAATGAAGACGACGCGCGGCCCGCGACCGCGTTCGTCGATGACCATTTGCCCGGGACCGCTGTATTGTTTCTCTTCCATTCTCATCACCCTGCCGTAGCAAGTTATTGCAAATGCGGCTAGCGCCTCAGAACCGCGTCGCGAGACCGACGCGCAGCGCCGTCTGCCGGTTCGATCCTGAAGGCGAGAGACCGTTGATCCACGCATTGGCCTGACCGTCTCCCCCTGCCTGCTGGAATACGCCCTCCAGATAGACCGTCGTGCGCTTCGAAAGCAGGTACTGCACAGCAGCGGTCACCTGGCTCGCCTTGTTGTGCGAGAGCCTGGCGTTGCCTTTCATGTACTGGTAGTTCGTGCCGATGAGCCAGGCGTCATTCAGCCAGCGCAGGACCCCGGCCTGCACGACCCACACCTCGCCGCCCGTGAGCGTGTTCTTCGTATCGGTGAAAAGCACGTTGTAACGGTTACCGAGTCCGTCGTACCGCACACCGAAGCCGTAGTTGCGAATCCCCTCCTGGCCGTTGGCCAGTTCGGGATAGTGGGCGTCGACATACGCGCCGCCCACGGAAATCGCGCCTGCCGTATAGCTTGCCGAAAAGCCCACGGTGCGATCGGCCTGAAACGAGCCGGCAACGCCACCAAAGCCGTACATGGCGCCCGCCGAAAATCCGGCGAGATTGGGCGTCACGTACTTGACCGAGTTCTGCACGCGGTGTGCGCCCCCAACGTTATCGAGTTCGAATGCGCCCGTTGGATTCTCAGGCACGCCGAGCTTCGCGAACGGGCCCTGACGCAGGTTATAGAGGCCGCCGTACGCATAGCTCGCGTCGTAGCCGCCGTAGAACAGCGTATCGGTCATGAAGTCGTACTGGTTGCCAAACGTGACGGTGCCGTATCGATCATTGGTCAACCCGAGGTATGCGTTGCGCCCGAAGATCGAGCCGGCCGGCATCGATGCACCCGTGCCGAGGTTGAACTGCGAGACCAGATTGAAAATCGCCTTCGTGCCGCCACCCAGTTCTTCCGATCCCTTGATTCCGAAGAGGCTGGGATACAGGATCGAATTGTCGAGCCTGTAGTTGTGGCTCCCCTGTTCGTTGGTCACGTACGTAAAGCCTTCATCGAGCAACCCATAAATGGTTGCACTGCCTTGTGCGTGGGCGCCTAGCGTCACGCACGCGAGAGATACTGCCGTTGCCACCTTCTTCATTGACGTCTCCAGTTTATTTTTTATCGTTTTGCCGGATACGGGCCCAATTGCGCCCGTTCCGGCTTCAGTTCACGGCTTTGCCGCGATACAGGCGCCCTGTTGCCGACATCGCCACGGCGGCGACCAGTGCGGGCAGCGCGAAAACAGGAAAGGCGATGCGCGGCGAGTGCAGCAACGCGAGCAGCACGCCGCCTGTCATCGAGCCGATGATCGATCCCACCCGCCCGACGCCTAACGCCCAGCTCACGCCGGTCGCGCGGGCCCGCGTTTCATAGAAGCCCGCCACGAGGACGTTCGCGCCGGTCTGCGCGCCCGAGAGCCCGAGTCCCGAAAACCACACGGCAAGCACGAGAAGCCAGGGGCTGCCCATCGCCGGGCCAATGCACGCGATCCCAGCCGCCGCCACCACGTAGGACGCACTAAGCACAACGAATGGATTGATCCGCCGCATCAGCACCGCATTGATCAGCGCGCCGACCGTGCCGCTCACCGGCAGCAGCGAACTCGCCTGGGCGGCGCGCGCGGCGCTCATGCCCGAATCGGCGAGTACCGAAGGCAGCCAGCTGCTGATCTGGTAGTACACCCATAAGGTGCAAAAGAACGCGATCCACAGCAGCAGCGTGCCGGCCCGGTAGTGCGCATTGAAGAGCGTCGCCGCAGGGCGCTTCGAACCTTCTGCTTCAGGCTGCGCCACCGTTGCCTGTTCGAGGTTGCCCAGAGCAACGGCGGCGTCGCCGCTCAGGTGGCCGAGGAGGCGTTGGGCCTCGTCCGCGTACCTGCGCTTTCCCAGCATGAAGCGCAGCGATTCCGGCAGCAGCAACCACAGCACCGGCGCAAGCGCGAGCGGCGCGATGCCGCCCGCCACAAAAACGCTGCGCCAGCCATACGCGGGCATGATCGACGCAGCAAGCTGGCCGCCGAACGCGAGACCTATCGTGAAGCCGCAGAACATCAGCGTGACGAGCATCGGACGGTGACGCTCCGGGCTGTACTCCGAGCTCAGCGTGATCGCCGTCGGCATGCCGCCGCCGAGTCCCACGCCGGTGAGAAACCGCAGCGCAATGAACCAGCCGGCTGCAGGCGCCGCCGACGTGAGCAGGCTGCCGATGCCAAAGAGGATCACGGAAATGACGATGGTCCGCTTGCGCCCGATGCGGTCCGCCAGAGGACCGAACACGAAACTGCCCACCGTCAGCCCGAGAAGCCCCGCGCCAAAAATCGCCCCGAGTTGCTGCGGCCCCAGGAGCCACTCGCGCTTGAGCAGCGGCGCGACGTAGCCAGCCGACGCGACGTCGAAACCGTCCATGGCGACGACCAGGAAACACAGAATCAAGACAATGATTTGCATTCCTGATGTTTGTCTTGCGTTGATGAGATCTTCCACTGCGATTGCACTGCCCGACATGGGTTGTCTCCTGATTTTTTGCCGCGCTCACTTCGCGGTCGATGGCCCGGATGCAAAGTTAAACGTACCGGCCCTGCGAATTACGGCAAAGCCACCCTTATTATTTCGTCATCCTTCATTTCAATGACGCACCTGCTTCAGCACACTCAGGTCGCGATTGCGTGGGGGGAAGAAGTCCGGCCCTCCCCCTCCTCCTACGTCACGACTGTGCGCTTACGAGGTATTCCTGCCCGATGCCGTGCCCGGTCTTGAGCGCCAGCCCCGCGCCGAGCATGTCAACGAGCCCGGACAGCTCGGTCAACGAACCCACCGCGCCAAACACGTAGTAGTCAGGGCGCACAATCAGCGCCTTTGCACCGTACTCATTGAAGAATGCCTCGTACTTCCCGCTTACATCGAACAACACCCGGCCCGCGACGACCCGGCTTTCGTCGTGCGTGACGCCGATCGTCTGCGCGCCGATCCGCCCCAGCATCTTGCGCGCCGGCTCGTCCAGATAGAGGTCGGGGTCCGCATCGAGCGCGATCACGTGAAAGCCGTTCGGCATGGCGTCGTCGTAACGCATGACTTCGCCGTCGTTTCGCACCTGGCCATGCACGCAGAGTTGACCGGCAATGCCTCCCGTGGCCGAATTCTGATCGCCACGAATGAGTCCGTCGGTGAGCCCCGGGAAAGGTGGCAGCGCCGGCACCTGGCCCGACAGATACGCCGCGTCGCGCTGCGCGGCTTCCTGCGGATCCGAAATGCACACGACCTTGCCCATGGCGATCGACGCATCGATGACGGCACGAACCTGGGGGCGGCGCTCGGGCGTGTAGCCATCGAGCAGATCGGCGCCGGCGATGCCCTTGAGCACGAGGTCGAGGCGCCACGCCAGATTCCATGTATCGCGCAGGCCCGAACACATGCCCTGCCCCATGAATGGGGGCATCTGGTGAGCCGCGTCGCCCGCGAGCAGCACACGGGACTTGCGCCACGTTTCGGCGATCAACGAGCGGAACGTGTAGACCGCGTAGCGCACCAGCGTGGCGCGATCCGGTCCGACCCACGGCGAGAGCAGTTCCCAGACCTTTTCCGGTTTCTGCAGGTCTTCGAGCGTTTCGTGCGGCAGGCGCATGAACTCCCAGCGCCGGTAGCCGGGCCCGCCGGGCACCATCGTGGTCGGGCGCGCCGGATTGCACCACTGGCCGATGTCGGGTACGTCGAGCTTCACGCCCTCGTTCGGCTTCAGGTCGATGACGAGCCAGTCTTCCTGGAAGCCGAGGTCCTCGAAGGTCACGCCCAGCGAGCGGCGCACGAAGCTGTTCGCGCCGTCTGCCCCGACGACATAGCGGGCGCGGACCGTGCGCGTCTCGCCGGTCGTGAGCCACGTCCCGTTCGTCATGCGCCCCTGCTTGAGGACCACCTCGCAGCAATCTGGCAACTGGCGCAGTTCGACAGCCTCCCAGCCCTGATTGACGGAGACGTTCGGCATCGACTTGGCCTTGCGGTCGAGCAGTGCTTCGAGCGATGGCTGATTGAACAGATACCCCACAGGGCCGTCGCTGATCGATTCCGCGGACCAGTCGATTTCCACGAGCGTTTTCCAGTCGGCGTTGAACCACTGATAGGTCGCGGACGGCTGGGATATCGATTCGATATCCTTACCAATACCCATAGCATGAAAGACGCGGCGGATTTCATGATCGTGAAACACCGCGCGCGGCAACGGATAAAGCGACGGCCAGCGGTCGAAGACCGCGACATCGTAGCCACGCGCGCCGAGCAGAATGGACAGCGACTGCCCGACCGGGCCGTAACCGACGATGACGACGTCGAGAAGATTCTGATCTGCCATTTGAATTCCCCTGCAAAAAAAGCGAGTCGTGCCCTGGCGCCAGGTCGTCTGGCAGCCATCCAGTGCACATCCGAGAGAGAGAGAGAGTCCGTTCAGCCTTGCGGCTTCACGCCGGTGGTCCTATGCGGGAGCCTCGGTGTTGTGAATGAAGTTGCTGGGTACTTCCGGTCCCCAGAGGTACAGCGAATCCTCCGGTGCAAAGTCGCCTGCGGGCCATGCGTGGCCGGCCGACACGAAGTCGATGTCGGCCGAGTATTCGCAGAACGAGCCCCAGGGGTCTTCAACGTAGTGAAAGTAGTTCGAACCGAGCACGTGCCGGCCCGTGCCCCAACCTTTCGTGTAGCCGGCTGCAGCCATTTGCGACGCGCCCTCGCCGACGAGGTTGACGTTATCCACGTCCCACGCCGCGTGGTGCCAGCCGCGCGCGCTGCTTTTCGCGAACGCGACCAGATGGTGATCGCTGCCGTGCGGGGCATGCGTAAAGGCGATGATGTCGCGCGAGCGGTCGGACAGGCGCAGGCCCAGCGCGTTGCCGTAAAACTCGAGCGCACGCGGCACGTCTGGCGTAAAGAGCAGCACGTGCGAGAGACGCCGTGGCTGTACCGTTTTCGATTCGGATCGGATGTGCGAACCACGCTCGTCGGCCGCGCTGCTGGCGAGCACGCACGGGCTCTTGGAGTATGGGCTGGTTTTCGGTCCGGCCTTCACCTGGATGAGATTGCCGTCGGGATCGAGAAACCAGAAACCTTCAGGGTCGGCTATCGGTGCATCCATCGCAACGGCGCCTGCCGCCTCCACCTGGGCGCGCAAGGCGTCAAGGTCGACTTCGAAGCAGTTGAAGGTGAGCCACGCGAGACTTCTGGACGATCCGGGCAAAATGCGCGCCCAACGGTGGCCGTCCGCAGCCCGCAACTCCAGTTCGCTCGCTTGCGGGCCGGCCGTTGCCACGTCGAGACCGAACGCGCGATAAAACCTCGCCGCATCGTCAACCGAGGGAACCGTGAGCGCGAAGTGATCGATCGAATGCACGCTGGCGCGCGCGGAAACGACTACCGGGTCGGACATGACCGTCTCCTTGAATCTGGCGATGCGCCGGCTCTGTGGCCGGCTCGTGAAAGTTGCGCGGCTTAATGCGCGGCTTCGTCGGCAATCATGTTTCTCAGTGTGCCGATCTTCTCGACGCTCACCTCGCACACGTCGCCAGCCTTCATCAGCAGCTTCGGGTTGCGCGCCCAGCCGATGCCCGCAGGCGTGCCCGAGACGATCACATCGCCGGCTTCCAGCGTGATCGCTTCGCTGATGACGCTGATGAGGCTCGCGACGTCGAAAACCATGTCGTCGGTGCTCGCCGACTGCACCACTTCGCCGTTCAAACGCGTTTCGAGGCGAAGGCCCTTCACGCCGGGCGGCAACTCGTCGGCGGTGACGAGATCGGGCCCGAACGCGCCGGTGCCGTCAAAGTTCTTGCCCACTGTCCATTGCGGCGTTTTGAACTGATACTCGCGCACGGAACCGTCGTTGAAGACGGAATAACCGGCCACGTGTGACAGCGCGTCTTCCTTGCGGATATGGCGGCCGCCCTTGCCCAGCACCACGGCGATCTCGCCCTCGAAGTCGAGCCCTTCGGAATCGCTCACGGCCGGGCGGATCATAGGCTGCTCGTGCGCGATCAGGCTGGTCGCAACGCGGAAAAACAGCGTCGGGTAATCGGGTTGCTTGTACTGGCTCTCGGACGTGTGATCGGCGAAATTCAGTCCGACGCAAATGATCTTCGGAGGACGCTGGAGCGGCGGCAGCAGTTTCAGTTCGCTCGCCGCGATACGCTGCTGGTTTGCCCCACTGCTTGCGTAATCGACGAGATTCGCGCCGCGGGCCAGCAGCGATTCCAACGTTTCCTCTCCCAGCACGCGCACCGCGTCGCCCTCGCGCACGCCCAGCGTCGCCTTGCCGTCTCGTTCAAAACTGACCAATCGCATTTCCATCTCCTGTTGCTCGCCGTGATGTTGCTGGGCATCCGGCGATGAATTGACATATTTGTCAATTCAGAATTCTAGTTGATTTGATAAAATCGTCAACTAGAATCGGGACAAGGAAAAACCCGGATGGGGCGCGTCGCGAAGCGCCGAATGAACTGGAGAAAAAATGAAGGCTCCGATTGAGAACTACCAGAGCCGCGTAGGCGCGTTACGCCGGGAAAAGACGCGCAACAAGCTGATCGAGAGCGCACTAGCCGTTTTCGCCGAAAAGGGCCCCGATGCTCCGATGATCGATGACTTCATCGCCGCCGCCGGGGTGGCGCGAGGCACGTTCTACAACTACTTCAGGACAACTGGCGAATTGCTCGCGGCCGTTGCCGGCGAGACCAGCGATGAAGTGCTCAGCGTGATTGACCCGCTCGTGCTTGAAGTGAGCGATCCCGCGCAGCGCGTGGTGACGGGCTCGCGGCTTTATATGCTGATGGCGGCGCGCTATCCGCTGTGGGGCGCATTCATCACGCGCGTGGGCACACGGCGCGGCTCGCGCGGCCGCCTGCTCGACGAATACCTCACGCGTGACTTGCAGATGGCGATCGACTCAGGGCGGTTGCATGTCGGCCACGTGACGGTGGCCCGCGATATCACCCTCGGCTCGATCATGTACGGCATCGAAACGCTGCTGTCTGGCGAAGCGCCCGAGGACTATACCGAGCAGTCGATGTTTGCGTTGTTGCAGGCTTTCGGTGTTGGCGCGGATGAGGCGCGCACGATGGCGTGGGCGCCGCTTGGCAATTGCCCGGAGCCGCGCGGCGCCATTTTCGAGCGCGTGCGCCGGTGTGGACCCGGCACAGACGCAACTGAATCCTGCGAATGACCCGGTAATTGTTCTGCCGAGCGTGAGGCGACACCCTTCGAGCTTATCCACTTTCTCGAAAAGCGCGGCGACTTGATCCTCTGGCGACACGATCGGCAAGAGACCGTTCTTGAAGCAGTTATTGCGGAAAATCTCAGCAAAACTCGGGTCGGGGGCGCCAGCAAAAGAAAGACACGATTTCGTGGCGCAAGCCATGATCCGGCGCCCCTTCTTATCGTTACTAGTCAGATGGCTCTTGACGTAAAAGCCCTCCTGATTATGTATCCAAGAGGGCTTTAGAATGAATCCCGGTTCAGGAATCAGGTCTTTCCTTGCACCCGGCAGTTCACCAACTCCACAGCGCCGTCACTGAAATAGATGGACAGATCGAGCCCGTAGTCTCTGGAGTTCACGAATGCAGATACGACCGCGGTCCGGCGATCTTCGGAGATCGCGTTTGCCCCTTGCTGGGCAGCATCGATATTCCTGTCTTGGGTCAGCATCTCGATCTCCGTTTACTGCGTCAGACCGCGAATCCCGGCGTTGAAGTTCACCATCGGCGATCCTGCGTCGTCGGTGGTCGTCTTGCGGATCTTGCCAACAAACATCGCGTGTGTGCCCAAGGTCGTCATGTGGATGATGTCACATTCAACATTGGCCAACGCATCAACCAGGATCGGCAGGCCGTCCAGACCCGAACTCCATTGCCCGGTAGCAAAACGGGGGCAACCCTGCGGCTCCTTCAGGAACTTCGCCACCACGTCATGGTGTGTTTGGCCCAAGATGTTGGCCACGAACTTGCCATTGGTTTTCAGCGGCCCAAGCATGGATGAATCGCGGTGCACGAAGAAGCCGACTAACGGAGGTTCCGCCGAAATCGCAGTCAAGCTGGACACCACCATACCGCTCGGATTTGTGATATCTCCCGTGGTGATCGCGGACACGCCCGCCGGAAGCATGCGCATTGCCGCCTTGAAATCGTCGACAGAACTACCCGCCGAGTTTTCATTACGCACAATATGAGCGCGAATCAGGCCTTCTTCGTTGACCCAGTTGAATTTCCTGGCGAAACCCACCATTGCTTCGAAGCCGGTCTCCCATTCAACATCGCCGGCCTTTCCGGACAGAAATCGAATGATCTGGGGATTGACCCAGACGTGCTCTTCATCCGAACGATGACCGACTCGCGCAATTGCCGCATCCAGCAACGCGCCACGTTGTTCGTCTACCAAGATATCGAATTGTTTGAAGTGCGACGGCGCAATAAGAGTAATCGCACCGCTATTCGTCAAATGTAGACGCATTAGAGGTCTCCGTATTTCTTGCTTACTGGTTGATCAAGCCAACACCGCTGCTTCGTTCCGTGCCAGTTCCTTGCACACTGTCGGGATGATCTTGTCGCCCCAGAGTTCGATCTGCTTGAGCATCATCTTCTGGTCGCAGTCACCAAGCTGCGTTTGAAGTGCGATATGGTTCGGCTTCAAGATCTCGATTTCCTGAAGCAGCTTGTCGACAACCTCGTTAATCGAGCCGACCGGCAGATTGGCGCGCAGTTGGCCGAGGGTCATGTCGGCGGCGCACGGCGTTTCCTTCACGAGGTACCCATCGTCCATGTCCATGCGACGATCCTTCAGCGATTCCGAGATACGACGAGCCCAGCGTGCCGAATCGAGATACGACCTGATTTCCGATTCGTTATCCGAAGCAAATCCGCAGCGCAGGAAGCCAATCCTGGTCGTGGAGAGGTCCTTGCCAAGTTCCGTGGCCAGCCCCTCAAGGCGAGCGCGCAAACCGCGCAGTGCGTCGGCGCCACCGTGCAGAACCGTGGTGAACAGGTTCACGTTTTCGTTGAATGCGCGACCCAGCGTGTCCGGGTTCATCGACGTGATCCACAGCGGCACCTTTTCCTGCACCATACGGATCGCAATCGACGTCGGCGGTATTTCGAAGTGCTTGCTCTTGTGCTCAAAGACCTTCTGGCCCAGCCCGTGGTTAATCACGTCCCACATTTCGTGGAAGATCTCGCCGCTGTTTGCGAGCTTGCAGCCGAAGCGCTCGAATTCGAATTGCTGGTAGCCAGAGCCGATGCCCAGTTCGAGACGCCCTTCCGACAGCGTGTCTGCAAGACCGATTTCAGCGAGCAGACGTGCTGGATGATACAAGGGCAGGATACAAACCGCCGAACCCAGACGGATCGTCCTCGTCCTGGCTGCCGCGTGTGCGATCGTCATCAAGGGCGACGGCGAAAGCGAGTAGTTGTTGAAATGGTGCTCTGCGTACCACGCGGCGTTGAAGCCAGCCTGTTCAGCGACAACCGTCTGCTCGATCGTGTTGTGAATAACACTCTGCGAAGTCTGTGCGTACGAGCGTTGTTGACCCAAAATAAATACACCGAATTCCATGATGATGTCTCCGTTGTTATGGTTAGCTGGCTGCATCTCCACTGGAACCGATTTAAGCAGTTCGACGAATCCGGCACAATCCAAAAACCTCTCCTTCTGTATTAAGAATTTGACATCAATACTCTTCTAATTGAACTGCTAGTTCGTAGTAAATTACGCTTGCCCAGAAGCAGGACCGCATAAATTCAGATCGTTCTACGAACGTGTCACGATGGACAAGAGACGATCTTGGACCCAAAGAAATCGAAGTTGTTGTGTCTGATCCAAATCGAGAATGCCGCGACGGGTAAACATGCCGGGGAGATCGGTCTTGGCCAACGAAAGTTCGACGCGGCCGTCGGGAAACGTGATGCGCGGCGTTCGGACCTCGGGGAATTAACGGCGCGTCGCCCTGGCGCGCACCAAGTCGGACCCGATCACACCACGCCTCGGTGCGCCAGATCGTCGATACGTTCGGCGCTGTAGCACATCACACAATCGAAGAATTTCTCGTTCTGTATTGCGCATTTGACATCAATACTCACCCGATTACAGCTCTTGTGTGTAGTAAAGTAGTCTCACCCTTGGAGGGATATCTCCGGCTCAGATTGAGTATTAACCCCAATGGTTCAGCAGTGCGTTTCCTGCGTGGGGCAAAGTCGCGGCTCTGTTTCTTTCGAATACCTCTACCAACAAACCCGATGTTCCTCGACGGTGGACTTGTGTCTTTTCTGGTTACTTTATTCCGAAATGTGCAATAATTGATTTTTATTGAAAGCAAAAGGGTGAGTCGTCGTGGACCGACTTCGTGCGATGGAATTCTTCCTTTCTATTTCCAGAAATAAAAGCTTTTCAGAAACTGCCCGCCAATTCGGCATCGCCCCGGCCTCGGTTTCGAGAATGGTTCTGGATCTCGAGCATGACCTGAAGGTTAAGTTGTTCACCCGCACTACCCGCAATGTCGCCTTGACCGAAGCAGGGCTCGAATATGCAAAGCATGTCGAAGACGTTCTGCGGCGCATTGAAGATGCCCATCGGAGCATCACTTCCATTACCACCGCCCCCTCGGGAACGCTACGCGTTCATTCGCGCGTCATGTTCGGCGTGGGCGTGTTACCGACTCTAATCAGCGAATTCTCCAGGCTTTACCCGGATATTCAAGTCGAATTGGTGCTGAGCGAAAGCCCGGCTGATCTAAGCAAGGATCAGATCGATATTGATTTTCGAATTGCACCTCCAGTTGAATCCGGGATCAAGCGCCGAATTCTTTTCAGGAGTGAGCGCTACCTGGTAGTGTCTCCTGGTTACTTCATTGGCCGGAGCAAGCCCACATCGCCGGAAGAACTGAAACTTCACCGATGCGTCGCTTATTTCATGCCGGGCAACGGCTATTCATGGCGATTCCGGAAAGACGATGTCGAATCGGAAGTCCCGTTTCAGCCCTGTCATGTGAGCAATAACGGTCTTGCTCTACTCGAATTCGCACGCATGGGTGAAGGCATCGTTCTTCTGGATGACTACACTGTGCATAAAGATCTCATGAGCGGAAGATTGGTGCGGCTGCTTCCCGAATATCAGGTCACCAATTCCTCATTCGAAGACGGTATGTACGCGACGATTATCGATTCTCCGTCCATCCCGACCAAGACCCGCCTGTTCCTGGACTTCGTCGCTTCCCGCGTCTCCGGCTCAGAACTCAGATTCTCCGCTTACGCGTCCCATGAAGCAAAAAAGCCAACGAACTGATCATCATAAGACCTGCCAGGCACCCTGGACTACCCGTGATTTGGATGAATCAGCCTTGGTTTTTGATTGAAAATCATCCAATCTGGAGACGGTAGAATCTCTTGTACACCTTGGCACCATAAATCAAGAGATAACTACCGGAGTAGACGCATGAGCGCAGACGTACAAGAGATCGCCGAAACTACGGTGACCCTGGAAGTCCAGGATGGCGTGGCCCTGGTCACGCTCAATCGTCCCGAGGTCAAGAACGCGCTATCGCGGGCCATGCGTCGTCGTCTCATTGCCGTATTTGACGAAATCAGCCTTCGCGACGATATTCGCTGCGCTGTCCTGACCGGCGCCGGTACCGCCTTTTGTGCTGGGGCGGACCTCCGCGACCGCCCGGACCCCGACGTCCCGGGCGACTTCCTCGATCACAACCGATGGACTCGCGAAACCGGCAATTCGATCAAAGAGTGCGCAAAGCCCGTGATCGCCGCTGTAAATGGCCCGGCCCTGGGCGCCGGTCTGGGCTTGATGGCCTCATGTGACATCATGTACGCGTCAGAAAATGCTGTGTTCGCGATGCCGGAGATCAACGTCGGCCTGGCTGGCGGTGCATCGATGCTGTGCACGTTGTTCGGTCGCTCGACTGTCCGCCGCATGTTCTTTACCGGCGATAAGTTGACGGCTCAAGATCTGCTGCGTCGTAATGTGCTGGAGGACGTGCTCCACCCCGATCAGTTGCTGCCCCACGTCATGGAACTGGCTCGCCGCATTGCCAGCAAATCCCCGATCGCGCTAGTCCAGGCAAAGAAAGCTGCCAACTTCACCGACCAAATGCCCCAGCGTGAGGCCTACCGTCACGAGCAGGACATCACGATGATGCTGGCCAGGACCGAGGACGCCAAGGAAGCCCGCATGGCATTCCTGGAAAAACGCGCACCTGTATTTAAGGGTCGATAATCCATTAACCGGGAACGGAAAGCTAATATGCAACAAGATTTGGTTGGGCGTTATGCCCTCGTGACTGGAGCCGGCGCTGGTATTGGTAAATCGACCGCTCTCAGACTGGCCGCACGTGGCGCTATCGTTGGCGTCAACGACCTGAAGGATGAACTAGTCAGCGATACCGTTGAAGCCGTGATTGCTGCTGGCGGCCACGCATTTCCAGTCGTGAAGAACGTCTCGACGCGCGAAGGCATCACCGAGGCCGTTAATATCGTTTATGAAAAAGGCGGTCGCTTCGATATCCTGATCAGTAACGCGGCCTGGGTTCGCTATCAATCGGTGTTGGAGATCGCCCCCGAGACGGTAGATCGTATGCTTGATGTCGGTTTCAAAGCCGTAATCTGGGGGATTCAAGCCGCGGCGGCAGTCATGGATCCCGAGCGCGGCGGCGCCATCGTCAACGTGGCCTCAACGGCAGCTCTGCGCTCTGCCGCGAACTCCATTGTGTACTCGGGCATCAAGTCCGGTATCCTGGGGATCACGCGTGCGGCGGCGGCAGAACTGGGGGCCCGAAATATCCGTGTCAATGCAGTTTGCCCTTCTGCAGTTCCAACCGAAGGCACGGCCCGAAATCGTAACGAAGAACGCGATGCCAGGCGCGTGGCGACGACTCCGCTGGGCCGTTTGGGCAACGTCGATGACATCGCCAAGGCAATCGTGTATCTGGTCTCCGATGATGCTGGGTTCGTAACCGCGCAGTGGTTGGCTGTCGATGGCGGCATCACCTTCACGAATATTTAAGCAGTAGTATTAGCAGACCCCTGTCATGCCCTCTGCTAACGAGACATCTTCACTTCACTAGACTCATAAGCAGAGAATCTAAGTTCCGAGCCCGAGATGCGGGAGGCTACGAAGTCCAGGAACAGGCGAATCTTGGCAGGAATGGCAGGCGAATCAACAATTGTCGCGTACATACCATCTTCGAAACTCGAATTGGTCACCTGATACTCAGGAAGCAGGCGAATCAATCTTCCGCTTATAAGATCCTTATGAACGGTGTAGTCATCCAGAAGAACGATACCTTCACCCATGCGTGCGAATTCGAGTAAGGCGATACCGTTATTGCTTACGTGACGGGGATGAAACTGGACTTCATTTTCAACGTCGTCTTTCCGGAATCGCCATGAATAGCTGGTTCCCGGCATGAAATAAGCGACGCATTGATGTGCTTTCAGTTGTTCCGGCGAAGCGACTGAGCTTCGACCAATGAAGTAACCGGGAGAAGCTACCAGGTAGCGGTCACTTCTGAAGAGAATTCGGCGTTTGATGCCTGATTCAATCGGCGGCGCAATCCGGAAATCAATATCGATTTGATCCCTGGTAAAATCAGCGCGGGCTTCGCTCAGCGTCAATTCGATTTGAATTTCCGGGTAAAGTTTCGAAAATTCGGCAATCAGCGTCGGCAATACACCAAGGCCGAACATAACCCGAGAATGAACGCGTAGCGTTCCCGAGGGTGTAGAGGTGATAGAGGTGACGCTCCGTTGCGCATCATCTATGCTCCGCAGGATACCTTCGACATGCTTTGCGTATTCGATCCCCGCTTCGGTCAGCGTGACACTGCGCGTGGTTCGAGTGAACAGCTTAACCTTCAGGTCATGCTCGAGATCCAGAATCATTCTCGAAACGGAGGCCGCGGCAGTACCGAACTGGCGAGCAGTTTCTGAAAAATTCTTATTTCTGGAAATAGAAAGAAATAACTCCATCGCACGAAGCCTGTCCACGAAGTCTCCCTATTTTGTTTTCAATATGCGGAATCATTGCGTATTCCGGGAATAGCTTGACCAGAAAAAATACAAAGCCACTACACGCTGGCAGCAGCTTTGTGGAACCGAACATAGGCTCTCGCTTGCCTATCCGTGGAAGGCCGCCTTCGCCTCGACACCATCGTATCGATTGCGTAGGGACGGGATACCGAAGCCAATACAGATGATCGCGATCGAAGCGACGACGGTCGGGAGTGCGACCGCTGCGACGATGGTCGTCAGGGGCCAGCCGAGTCCAATCAGCGTGGCGCCCAGGAACGTCCCGGCCACACCGCCGAAGCGACCGACAGCCAGCACCCAGGCAGCGCCCGTCGCGCGCGAGGACGTTGGATACATCTGGGTTGCGAGCGTGGACATCGAGGAGCAGGCTCCGTTGTTGCCCATTGCCGTCAACACCAGCATCCACAGCAGTGCGTTGCCGTGAACGCCCGTGATGCCGACAACAACAGCCAGAATTGCCGAGATCGCGAAGTAGATCGAGATGACGCGCAAGGAGCCGAACTTGTCCATCAGGATACCGCCCAGGAGAATGGCGATGCCAGAGAACCAGTTGAACGCCATCATGACGTTGGCGGTTTCGGCCAGTGAACGACCTTCAGCGCTCATGATCGTCGGCGTCCACATCAGCAGCACGTAGAGCACGACCGTCGAGCAGATATACGCAACCCACAGGAGCAGCGTCGGGACCGCCAGCTCCTTCGAGAACAGTTCAACAAACGAGAACTTGTGCTTTTTAGCAGCGGCAGTCGCGTCAGCAATAAACTGAACACCAGAAAAATCGACTGTCGAGTCGATGCGCGAAAGGACCTTGGGGATCCTGGCGCTGTCCTTTTGAGCCGTCGCGAGGTATCGAACCGATTCCGGCAAAAAGAACAGTAGCAGAACTGCCACGATCAAGGGAGCGATGCCACAAACCAGGAGGTATCCTTGCCAGCCATGTTGCGGAATCACGGAGCGCGCGAGCGGACCACAGATTCCGCCACCCACCGCGTAGCCGAAGAGCATCCCATTGACTGCACGGCTGCGCATGCGCGAGGGCAGGAATTCGTTCATCATCGTGGCGCAAAGCGGAATTGCAGCGCCAAGACCGATACCGGTATAGAAGCGCGACCACATAAGTTCGTGCAGCGTCGTGGACTGTGCCGACCAGATGGTGGTGATACCGAAGAGCGCAACGCTCAGGATGAGAACCAGACGGCGGCCAATGCGGTCAGCGAACGGAGCGCCCAGTGCTGCACCGATGCCGATGCCGATCAACGATGCCGAAAGGACCGGTGCCAGCTCAGCCTTGGTTGCCTGCATTTGCTTAAGCAGCGCAGGAGCAATCAAACCCATTGCACTTGCATCGAGACCATCCAGAAGAATGGTCAGAAACATGAGCAAGAATAGAATTGCATGGAATGGTTTAAGTGGTCGTTCGTCGATGAACGACTGGACGTTAATAGTTTTCATTTTCCAGTTTGATAGCCTATAGGTTTTTACAACACTGGGTAACTTTTAAAACGTCAATCAGAAGTTGTGAACCAGACCGACGGAGACCCCGAACTGGGCCGAGGAGCCCGGTGCCATATTGAGCAGGGTCTGGGTACTGTACTTGTCGTGCTTGTAGGCACCCGTGAACCAGTTACGGTCAGCCTCTACGTACAGCGACGTCGATTTCGACAGCGAGTACAGTGCTTCGATGTATGCCGTATTTTTATTGCCGTTTGCGCCATCGACGTTCGACAGGTTCCTGGCCACGTCGATATAGTAGGCACCGATCAGGGTGAAGTATGGGGTCGGTTGGTAACGTCCACCGATCGTCGTCACGTAGTCGCGGCGAGCCGGACCCGCCGCGCCATCGATCGTCGTCAGGCGCAGCGTCACCAGGTTCAGGTATGCCTTCAGACCGCCGTACGTGTAGGTACCGCCGATCCACCAGTTGTCCTGCGTACCCGTTTCATCCGGGCTGTACTGACGCTGAAACGAAACAGCGGCCTCCAGGCCGTGCGCTGCGTAGTAAATGTCGCCCGAGTAATTTACGCCCGCACGCGATGCGCCGGCCACGCCCGAGGGATTGTAGCTCGCGCTGAGTGCGAAGTCGCCGATGTGCTTCGTGTAAACAATGTTGTTGTTGGTACGCGAATCGTGAGTCCACACGTCGGTCAGGATTTGGCCGAGCGGGCATATTGCGGCGATACCGCCACCAATGTAAATCGGGTCCATCATGATCGCGCGCAGTGCCGTCGTTGCGTACTGGCGACCGAACGTCAGACGACCGAACTGCTGGCTGTCGATGCCCATGTATGCCTTCCCGTACCACAGCGTGTTCGGCGAAGTCATGGCACCGGTGTTGATGTTGAAATAGTTTTCCAACTGGAAGACCGCTTTGTTGCCGCCACCGAGGTCTTCCGAGCCGAACAAGCCCCAACGTTCCGGAGAGATCGCATTGGCCATCTGGAATGTTGCGCCGCCTGCGGTGTTGTTGACGTAACGAACGCCGTCGCTGATGTAGCCATACATCGTGACCGAGGACTGCGCGTGTGCAGCGGATGCCAAGGATGTCGCGGCAACCGCTGCCGCAAGTATTTTCGTCTTCATTTAGTCTCCAAGATCAGAAGACGCGCTTTCGCGCGCTCATTCATTTATTTATTTATTTGCTTATCTTGATACACGCTTACAGCACCAACCGGCCGGTATACCGTCTTGCAAACGGCAAGTAGGTGCGCCCTGCAAACAACACGTTCGGCGATACGCGGAGATAGTTGTCGTCGGCCTCGCGGCCTCAAATCGACGCCGCCCCTGTTTAACGGGGTTCATTACGAAAAGGAGGATCGCGTGCGATAGCTGCAGAGTTCGCACCCGTAACCCATCTGGACCTCCGACTACGACGCGAGAGCGCGGATCGCGGCGTTGAAGTTCACCATCGGTGATCCAGCGTCGTCGGTTGTCGTCTTGCGGATCCTGCCCACGACCATCTCGTGCGTTCCGAGGGTCGTCGTATGGATGATGTCGCACTCGACATTAGCCAATGCGTCCACCAGGATCGGGATATTGTCCAGGCCAGAACCCCACCGACCGCTGGCGAAGCGGGCGCTGCCCTGCTGCTCTTTCAGGAAGTTCGTCACCACGTCATGGTGTGCCTGCCCCAGGATGTTGGCCACAAATTTGCCATTGCTTCTCAACGGATTCAGCATGGACGAATGCCGGTGCACGAAGAATCCAATCAGCGGCGGCTCCGCCGAAATCGACGTCAGGCTCGATACCACCATACCGTTTGGATTGTCGATATCGCCCGTCGTGATCGCTGACACGCCGGCGGGCAACATGCGCATTGCTGCCTTGAAGTCATCGACGGAACTGCCTGCCGAGCTTTCATTGCGCACAATGTGGGCTCGGATCAAACCTGCTTCGCTAACCCAGTTGAATTTCCTGGCGAAGCCAACCATTGCTTCGAAGTCGGCTTCCCAGTCAGCGTCTCCGGCCTTGCCCGACAGAAAGCGAATAACCTGCGGATTAACCCATATGTGCTCTTCGTCAGCACATTCACCGATTCGTGCAATCGACTGATCCAGCAAGGAGGCAGGCTGCTCGTCTACCAGGATCTCGAATTGCTTGAAGTGCGACGGCGCAATCAGCGTAATCGCGCCACTATTCGTCAAATGCAGACGCATGCCATGCCTCCCGGATTTATTGCTTGCTGCTGGATCAGGCAGTTGCAGTTTCGTTTCGCGCCAGTTCCTTGCGCACTGCCGGGATGATCTTGTCGCCCCAGAGTTCGATCTGCTTGAGCATCGTCTTCTGGTCACAATCACCGAGTTGCGTCTGGAGTGCGATGTGATTCGGCTTCAGGATTTCGATTTCCTGAAGCAGTTTGTCCACGACTTCGTTGACCGAACCAACCGGCAAATTCTGACGCAATTGGTCGAGGGTCATGTCGACGGCGCACGGCGTCTCCTTGATGAGATAGCCGTCGTCGACGTCCATACGGCGATCCTTCAGCGATTCGGAAATACGACGCGCCCAGCGTGCGGAATCCAGATACGCATCGACTTCAGCCTTGCTGTCCGATGCGAAGCCGCAACGCAGGAAGCCAATCTTGGTCTTGCTGAGATCCTTGCCCAGCCCCGAGGCCAGATCTTCCAGCCGACCGCGCAGGCCGCGCAGAGCGTCGTTTCCTCCGTGCAGGACCGTCGTGAACAGGTTCGCGTTTTCGTTAAATGCGCGACCCAGCGTCCCCGGATTCATCGACGTGATCCAGAGCGGCACCCTTTCCTGAATGGTGCGGATCGCAACCGACGTCGGCAGCATTTCGAAATGCTTCCCCTTGTACTCAAAGACCTTCTCGTTCAGCCCGTGGTTAATGATGTCCCAGATTTCGTGGAAGATTTCGCCCGACGTCGGGAGGTCCGAGCCGAAGCGCTCGAATTCGAACTGCTGGTAGCCCGAGCCGATGCCCAGTTCCAGACGGCCGTCGGATAGCGTGTCTACAAGACCGATTTCAGCCAGAAGGCGTGCAGGATGGTAAAGCGGAAGAATGCAAACTGCCGAGCCAAGACGGATCCTGGTCGTCCTGGCCGCTGCGTGAGCAATCGTCATCAGCGGCGACGGGGACAGCGAGTAGTTGTTGAAATGGTGCTCGGCGTACCAGGCGGCATCGAAGCCCGCTTGCTCGGCCACGACTGTTTGCTCGATGGTGTTGTGAATGACGCTCTGCGATGTCTGTGCGTAGCTGCGCTGCTGCGCGAGAAGAAATACCCCAAATTCCATGATGGCATCTCCGTTGTAATGGTAAGTGAATTACTGCCTGGAGCTCAGTCTGGAGCGGATTCTAAGCAGTTCATCGACCATCACACAATCGAAAAATTTCTCGTTCTGTATTGCGGATTTGACATCAATACTCACCCGATTGCGGCTCTTCTGTGTAGTAAAGTGACCTCGCCCAAGAAGGGATATTTCCGGTCCAGATTCGACATTAACCCGGCACTAACCCGGCATTAACCCCAATGTTTCAGCAGTACGTTTCCTGTGTAAGACGCGCGCGTTGTGGCTCTTTTTGCCTGATTCGGCAAACGGGCCCATGGAGTGAGACTTTATTTAGACAGATAAAACAGGACGACAATGAACGGACTGATGCAACAACGGCAGCTCCTGATCTCCGATTTGATTGAGCACGCGGCAAGCAACCATAGCGATCAAGAGATCGTATCCAACCTGGGCGATGGCAATTTCCATCGATATACCTGGTCTGCCGCTCGTCGCCGCTCAAAGCAGGTTGCAAACCTCATCCAGTCACTGGGTGTGAGCGCAGGCCAGCGTGTCGCTACGCTGGCGTGGAATACCCACCGCCACCTCGAACTCTATTACGGGGTTGCTGGCACTGGCGCGGTCCTGACCACCGTGAACCCGCGGCTGTTCGCAGAACAGATCGTCTACATCCTGAATCACTCCGGGAGCACACATGTATTCTTCGACGTGAACCTGGCCAGGCTGGTGGCGGAGATCGCGCCACAATGCCCGCATATACAAGGCTTCATCGCCCTGTGCGAAGCTGATCAGATGCCCGACATGGTGGTTCCCGGCCTCGCCTGCTATGAGTCGCTAATGGCCGGGTGCAGTGACGTCTATACGTGGCCACAACTTGACGAAAATAGCGCATCGTCCATGTGCTATACCTCGGGCACGACGGGCAAACCCAAGGGCGTTCTGTATAGCCATCGTTCAACGGTACTGCACGCCATGTCCACCTGCATGGCCGACAGCTTCGCTATTAGTGCCCGCGACAGCTTTCTCCTGATCGTCCCCATGTTTCATGTAAACGGCTGGGGCGTCCCCTATTCGTCGGCAATGGCCGGCGCCAAACTCGTTCTTCCGGGCTCGCAACTGTCTGGCGAAAACGTGTACTCGATGCTCCGCGACGAGAAGTGCACGGTATCTTGCGGTGTCCCTACCGTCTGGATGTCGTTGCTCGAATACGCGGAAAGCGTGGATTCAGAACAGCGTCGTCGCGACATCGTCGTGACTCGCGTCCTCTCGGGTGGATCTGCTGCTCCGCGTCGCATTATCGAAAAGTTCGAGGAATATTTCGGTGCCTATTTGTGTCAGGCATGGGGTATGACTGAAACGAGTCCTGTCGTGACCGTGAACATTCCGCTGCCCACGCACAACGATCTGACGCTCGATGAGCGCTTCGACCTTCAAATGCTTGCCGGTCGTTCGCTACCGGGTACCGAAATCGCGATCTTCGACGACGAAGGCAACCGCCTTCCCCACGATGGCCACACCACCGGTCAATTGAAAGTGCGCGGCCCCTGGATTGCCCGCGCCTACTACAACCACGAGGACGACGCATGGGACGCGAATGACTGGTTCGCAACCGGCGACATGGCGACGTTGAACGCCGACGGCTATCTCAAGATCACGGATCGCGCGAAAGACGTGATCAAGTCGGGTGGTGAATGGATTTCGTCTCTGGACCTGGAAAGCGTGGCGCTCAGCCATCCTGCGATTGAAGAGGCCGCTGTTATTGGTCTGCGCCACTCGCACTGGCAAGAGCGCCCGCTGCTCATCGTGGTGAAGCGCAAGGGAATGGATGTTACGGCTGACGAAATGCTGGATCACATGCGCAATAACGTTGCCAAGTGGTGGCTTCCCGATGACGTGGTCTTCGTGGATTCCCTCCCCCACACCGCGACTGGCAAGCTGTACAAGGTTCCGCTGCGCAAGCAATTCGAGAGCTTCAGATTCTCGACCGATGTCGAAAATGCTTGAGGATATGCATATGTATTCCCAGAAGACTGTTCTTATCACTGGATCCGCTTCCGGTATCGGCTATGCGAGCGCCATGCGCTTCGCCAAAGATGGCTGGCGCTGTGTGCTGGTGGATTACCAGGCCGAAGCATTGCAGGGCTTGATCGAGAAAATGCCGAAGGTTGACGAGCCGCACCTGATTCGCGTCGTCAATTTGATGGAGCCCACAGCAATCGCGGCACTGGCCGTGGATATGCCGTATCTCGACGCTATCGTCAATAATGCGGGCATGTCGGACAGCACGCAATTGCCGCTCACGGCGATGACGCAGGAGCAGTTTGCGCCGCTCGTCCGTCTGAATCTGGATGCGCCTCGCCTGATTTTCCAGGCGCTGGAAAAGAAGCTCAAAACATATGGCCGCGTCGTCAATGTATCGTCGGGTGCCGGGCTGCATGCGATCCCATTTCGAGGCGCGTACTCTCCGACCAAGACCGGCGTTATCGCCTTCACGCAAGCTCTGGCCGCTGCACGTCCGGAACTCGGCGTGACCGCCCTGTGCCCGGGTTTTGTGCGTACGGAAATCGTGCGCCGCTTGATTGAATCGGGGCGCCTCGATCCGGTTCGCGCAGCTGGCAAGACTCCCCTCGGTCGTATTGCGGAACCGGTCGAACTTGCTGAAGCGCTGTTCTTCCTGGGTAGCGAAGGCGCTCTCCCCCTCTCCGGTTCCGCTGTGTCGGTGGACGGCGCGGCGTCGGTCTACGGCGGGTCCATCCAGTGCGCCCCGGCCGAGTACGAAGTTCTGCCCATGGATGCCGAAACCACCATCGACGTCGTAGGTGTCGCTGCGGCCTCCGGACAAAACTGGATGTCGTTACAAACCGACAATAAGGACGCCACGTACATGTCGGTTATTGACGCCTCCGTGCTGAACGCACCGGATGGCCAGCGCCTGAATGCGGCGCATGAGGCGGCAAAGCGATTTGCCCGGTCGCATACACAAAACGCAAGCCTGACTCTCCTGCTCCCCACGCAGACCGAAGACTGGGCTACCTGCGGTGACGAAGCGGCGGCGCGTATGTTCGTCGCGACACAGGCTTGCGAATGGGGCTCAAAGGGTCTGCGCATCAATTCGCTCGAAGTCCACGCACATACCCCGGTCTCCCAGGTGCAGCCCATCGCCCGCTACATGGCGAGCGCGGCGGCACAATTCGTGACCGGCCAGTCGTGGACTATGGCTCCTTGAATTGCAGGTATCAAATAACAAACGGAGACGCGGATGGAACAGTCAGTGGAACAAAAGCGGATCAAGCAAAAGTTCATCGCCGCACGCGGTTACTGGCGCCCGTGGACCGATACCATTCTGAAACTCCATCCCGACTTCCTTGAGCGGTATGCGGATTATGCGGGTCAGCCGGCAGGAAAGGGCCCGCTCAGCCCACGGATGGTGGAACTGGTTTATGTCGCTCTCGACGCTTCGTCGGCTCACATGTACGGGCCCGGTCTTTCGACCCATCTCAAAGGTGCCTTGAGTGCGGGTGCAACACCTTTTGATGTGCTCGATGTGCTCCATCTGGTGTCTATGCAGGGGTTGGAAGCCGTTTATGCCAGCACGGCGATTCTTGGCCAGGAACTTGGCGCGCAAATGCCGGAGGACAACCCATCCGCCGGCATGCCGATCGGTGAAAAATTCAAGGCCGCTCATCCGGTCGCTGCCTCATTGATTGCAGGCCTCGCGCAGTTCGATGCGGAGTACGCGCAGGTTGTGACGGACTTCGTTCAATCTCTCTTAACGAAATCATCGAATCGGTCAAAGGGCAAGTTAATGAGCAACAGTGAAAATTCCCTGTCCTGGCTGGGTCTGTCTGGACGCATTTGCGTCGTCACGGGCGGTGCGGGTGGCATCGGTTCGGAAACGGCGAAGCATATGGCGGCCGCGGGCGCGAAAGTCGCGATCCTGGATCGAACCAGGGAAATCTGCCATGACGTCCTAAACGATATTCTGCTGGCTGGAGGCACCGCGATCGCCGTCGGCTGTGACGTGTCTGACGCCGCGTCTGTTGCTCTTGCTGCCGAAACGGTGTTACGTGAACTCGGCCCCGCTGAAGTTCTGATCAACAACGCAGGTATCGGCGGTGGTGGGCGTGTCGCGCTGCTCGATGCAACGCTCGACGAATGGCAGCGTCTGCTGTCGATCAATTTGACGGGCGCATTCCTCTGCGCACAGGCGTTCGGCGCTCAAATGATCGATGCGGGCAAAGGCGGAACAATGGTGCATGTGGCGTCTATCGGCGCAGACATCGCAATTCCCAAGGGGATTGCGTATAGCGTGAGCAAAGCCGGCGTTTTGATGCTCTCCAAACAGCTTTGCCTGGAGCTCGCACAATACGGAATTCGCAGTAATTGCGTGAGTCCTGGCCTGGTACGAACTCCTATGAGTGAGGCTTATTACCAGGACGAAGGTCGTTTACGTGCACGCAATGAGGCTGTACCCAGTGGCCGAATTGCAACGTCAAATGACATCGCGGAGGCAATTCTATTTTTGGCCAGCGATCGGTCCAGTTACGTCAACGGCGAAGAACTATTGATCGATGGCGGTTTGAGCCAGGTTGTGATGGCAAATATTCCGCGCGTCTGATTTATCGTATGCGCAGCACTCGAACTTTATAAAGGAATCTGGAAAATGGAATTCAATACCCTTCTCGTTGACATCAAAGACAAGATCGCACTCGTTACGCTCAACCGCCCGGAAAAGCGCAACGCCCAGAACGCCGAAATGCGCAATGACATCATCGAGTGTTTCGACGTGCTCGGCGCGCGTGACGATGTTATGGTCATCGTTGTTACGGGTGCGGGTTCCGCGTTCTCGGCAGGCGCCGACATCAGCGACCGCAAAGACCTCTCGCAACCTGGCGCGTTCCCGAAGCATCACCGTATCGTTCGGGAATCGGCGTATGCGATCCGCGAATGCCCGAAGCCCATCATCGCCGCTATCAATGGCGCGGCCATGGGCGCCGGCTTCGGCATCGTGATGAACTCGGACATCTGGGTGGCTTCGGAAGACGCTTACGTCTCGATGCCGGAAATCAACGTCGGCCTGGCTGGCGGCGTCTCGTTCCTGAACCGCATTTTTGGCCAGTCGCGGGCCCGCCGGATGTTCTACACGGGCATGAAAGTCTCGGGTCATGAACTGTATCGACTCGGCCTCGTGGAAGCGTGCACGACGAAAGAAGAACTGCTGCCCTTCGCGATGGAAATCGCCAAGGAAATCGCGTCGAAATCGCCTGTTGCGTTGCGTCTCGCGAAGGAAGCTGCGCGTATGACCGAGAACATGCCACTGCGTGAAGCCTACCGCTACGAGCAGGGCAACACCGAATTCCTGTCAAAAACCGAAGACTCGAAGGAAGCGCAGCGCGCCTTCCTCGAAAAGCGCGAGCCGGTTTACGTGGGCCGCTAATCGACCGGGCAGTTAAAAGATCTGTGGCTACGCCCCCCGAGCGGCTTAACCGCCCTATTGGATTTAGCAAGGCTAATTATCTATGAGTGAAATGGATAAAATGCGGGACGAAGCATTTTATGCGGCGTTTCGCGAAGAAATCGCCGAATATATCGAAGCCCATGTTCCCGCAGAGGTACGTGCTGCAACGCGCGCAAACAAGAAGTTGGGCCGCGAGCTCCTGAGTCAATACACCGCTGCGATGGCCAAGGGTGGTCTCGGCTATTCGGCGCCGGGCTGGACCAAAGCGTTCGGCGGCCCGGGTTGGGACGTGATGCAGCGCCTGATCTTCGAAGAAGTGACGGCGGCAATGGACTGCCCGCAGCTGTATCACCACGGCATTGGCCACATTGGCCCCGTGATCCAGGCATTCGGCACGGACGAGCAGAAAGCACGCTTCCTGCCCCCGATCATCGACGGTTCAGAGTGGTGGTGCCAAGGCTATTCGGAGCCGGGCGCCGGCTCCGATCTAGCCTCCCTCAAGACCGCTGCTGTTCTGGACGAAGCCGGCGAGAATTACATCGTCAACGGCCAGAAGATCTGGACGTCGCACGCTCAGGAAGCGGACATCATGTACACGCTCGTGCGAACGAGCAACGAAGGCAAACGTCAGGAAGGCATCACCCTGCTCCTGATCCCGATGAACACGCCGGGAATCGAAGTACGGCCGATCCACACGATTGACCAGTGGCACCACGTCAACGAAGTGTTCCTGAAGGACGTCAAAGTACCGGTGTTCAATCGCATCGGCGCTGAAGGCCAGGGCTGGTCGTACGGTAAGTTCCTGCTCGACCGCGAACGTCTGAGTCCGGCACTGATGCCGCGTCTGCTCCGTCACGTTCAGCAAGTGACCGAACTGGTTCAGGACAAGATCAAGGAAAAGGGCGCAACGCCGTCGCTGCTGAAGGCACTCGATCGCTTGCTCGAAGTCGAAGCCGGTGCATACGGTACGCGTGAAATCCTGCTGTCGGCAATCAAGGAAGACATGGCCGGCACGCTTCAGTCGTCCAAGTCGTCGGCGCTGAAAATGGCATGCTCGAAGCAGAGCCAGGAAGTGACGTCGATTGCCATGGACGTGCTCGGGCCCGAGTACGCCGCCCGCCTCCTCCCGCTGCTGCCGCTGGCAACGACCGAAGACGAGTTGAACCTCGAGCGCAACTTTGTCCATACGTACCTGTTCTACCGTTCACGTACGCTCGCCGGCGGCTCGACGGAAGTCCAGAAGAACATCATCGCCAGGTCGATCATGGGCGCGGGCTATGCGGTGAGCAACATGTTCCAGGGCGACATGTTCGACTCGTCGGCGCGCCTGGCCGCTGCTGCTGAAACGCAGAAGGGCAATGCCGTCGAAGGCAAAGCCTCCGGCAAGTGGCAACAAGCCCTCGAACTGGGCTGGCAGTCGGTTCTGGTTTCGGAAGACAACGGCGGCGTCGGCGCGACGCTCACGGACCTCGCAGGCATCGTTGAAGCGGCCTCGCGTTACACGAACGTGACCCCGCTGGTCGAGCGTTGTGCCGTGGCCCCGGTTCTTCTCGAAGCAGCGGCTGCGGCACCGATTGTGGGGCCGGTGCTCGAGCAACTGCTCAGCGGCGACGCTTCGGTGTCGCCGGTTCTGCAATCGAAGTCGGGCACGCCTCTCCAGGCGGCTACGGTCAGCCTGGAAGGCAACGTCCTGCGCGGTGCAATCCGTGGCTCGAATGAAAGCGAACCCGCAACGCACGTCATCTTCAACGCGTCTATCGCAGACGGCCAGGCTTTGGTGCTGATCGCGCGCTCGCGTCTGGCTGATCGCGCCCAGTTCTTCGGTGGTATCGACGGCACGGTTACCGTGGACTACGCGGTCGACGGCCTCGAAGTCAGCGAAGACGAAATCGTTCTGGTCGGCGCTGCCGCTAACGTCGCGGTCAATCAGGCTTTGCAGATCGGCGCACTGCTGTCATGCGTCCAGATCGTCGGTGCCGTCGGCGCCAAGGTCGAACAGACGATCCAGTATCTCAACGACCGCGTGCAGTTCGGCCAGCCGCTGGCTGTCCACCAGGTGCTCCAGCACAGCGTCGTGGATTGCTATGTGGCGTACGAAGGTATCAAGGGTCAAGTCGCTCGCCTGATCGAAGGCTTCAACGGTAGCGATGACTGCGCTATCGACCGTCTGGTCGTGCTGACCAAGATGTTCTGCGCGGGTGTTGCCAAGGACGTCGGCCACGCTGTTATCCAGATGCACGGCGGCATGGGCATGACGGTGGAAATGCCTGCCACGCAGCTTTGCATGCAGTCGCGCACCGCAGCGGAACGGTTCGGCAACCGTAGCCAATGTCTCGATTGGCTCGTCGCACAAGTCTGAACCCGACTTGATTCAGGCTCCCCGGCGTGACCGGGGAGCACTCGACCTTACTCGCACACCATGACATCTTCTACTCTCAGCGCATTGTTCGACGCAAAATCGGTTGCCGTTATCGGCGCCTCGTCCGATCCAGACCGCATCGGCGGTCGCGTACTGCGATTCCTTCGCGAATCCGGCTATCAGGGCAAGTTGTTCCCGATTAACCGCAGCGGCTCGGAAATTCAGGGCCTTCCGGCGTACCCGTCGATCCTCGACGTACCCGAAGCTCCGGATCAAGCGATCATCGTGGTTCCGACCAGTGCCGTGGAATCAGCATTGCGCGATGCAATCCAGAAGGGTGTCAAGTCCGTAGTCGTCTTGACCGCGGGTTTTGCCGAAATCAACGCAGATGGCCGCGCCGTTCAAGACCGTATGGCGGCTATGTGCAAGGCCGCTGGCGTTCGTATGGTTGGGCCGAACTCGCTTGGTCTGCTAAACGTTGAATCGCGCCTGTTCTCGACGTTCTCGGTCGTGCTCTATGGCGTCAGCCCGAAGGCCGGCAACATCGCGCTGGCAACGCAGTCGGGCGCCTTCGGTTCCGCTTTGTACGGCGCCGCGACGCTGCGCGGCATGGGCTTCAGCAAGATCGTGGCGACGGGCAACGAAGCAGACGTCGATGTGGCGCAAGCCATCGACTATCTGGCTGAAGATCCGGCCACCAAGGTCATCATGGCCGCGCTCGAATCGGCAAAGGACGGTCAAAAACTTCGTCGTGCCCTGCTGAAAGCGGCCAAGGCTCAAAAGCCGGTCATTATCATGAAGGTCGGTCGCTCCGAACTCGGCGCCGCCGCTGCTGCGACCCACACGGGTTCGCTGGCCGGCAACGACGCAGCCTACGACGCCGTTTTCGCTGAGTGCGGTGCGTATCGCGCCCAGTCACAAGAAGCGATGCTGGACATCGCGTACCTGGTCTCGACCACGGGTCATCTGCCGGTCAACAACGAACTGGGCGTTCTCACGTCGTCGGGCGGTATCGGCGTAATGGTCGCAGACGCATGCGGTGATTCCGGCCTCACGATGCCTGCCCTGCCTGAAACCGCCAGGAAGGCAATGCTTGAACTGCTGCCGTTTGCCGTCGCAGCCAACCCGCTGGATGTGACGGCTCAAATCACGTCGGTCAAGAACGGCACAGTCCGCGCTCTGGACGTCATGCTCTCGAACAGCAGCTACGGCACGACGCTGGCGTATCTGGCGTCGGCTGGCCTGGCTCCTGCAACGTTCAAGACCAGTTACGAGCAGCCGTTTGCCGAGCTCAAGGCCCGGCACCCGGAACGCGACGTCGTCGTGGTCACGCTCTCCGTGCCCGAAGTTGACCGCGAACTCGAAAAAATCGGCATTCCGGTCTTCAACGACGCAACGCGCGCCACGCTCGCACTGGGCGCGGCAGCAACGATCCGCGCACGTTGGTCGAACCTCTACGAACCGGCTGAAGCGAAGCACGAGGCTTATAAGTTGGGTGACGTGAGCACGGAAGCCCTGGCCAAGGAAGCATTGGCCGAAGCTGGCCTGCCGGTGCCGCAGGACGTCCTCGCGATCAACGCTGATGCGGCGGTTGCCGCTGCCGATGCAATGGGCTACCCCGTGGTGCTCAAGATCGTGAGTCCGCAAATCATGCATAAGACCGAGGTCGGCGGCGTCGTTCTGAACGTCAAGAACGCTGACGCGGTGCGCGCAGCCCACCAACAGATCCTGGACAGCGTGCACGTCCACGTACCGGACGCACAGATCGACGGCGTCCTCGTGTGCCCGATGATCGTGGGTGGCACCGAAATGATCCTCGGGGTGAACAACGATGCAACCTTTGGCCCGATGATTCTCGTGGGCGCCGGTGGTGTCAATACCGAATTGTACAAAGACGTGTCCGTGGTCTCCGCCCCACTCACGCAAGCACGCGCACGTCAGGCGATCGACAAGGTGAAGGCCACGGCACTCCTGAAAGGCTGG
Organism: Paraburkholderia tagetis; assembly: GCF_022213065.1. Classification (GTDB taxonomy): domain Bacteria; phylum Pseudomonadota; class Gammaproteobacteria; order Burkholderiales; family Burkholderiaceae; genus Paraburkholderia; species Paraburkholderia tagetis. The sequence continues at coordinate 221,734 of NZ_JAKLJA010000004.1, read as the reverse complement.
CGTGGCTCTGCGCCCAAGGACATGGACGCACTGGTTACGGCAATGGTCAAACTCTCGGATTTCGCGATGAATCATCCGGAAGTCATGAGCGTGGACGTCAATCCGCTTGTCGTGCGTGAAGCCAGTGCCGCAGTGCTCGACGCTGTAATCATCAAGCATCCTGAAGCGGCTCTTTAAGCCGCGAACGTGGCCGGATGCCCCGGCCACCATCCCACCCAACGCCAGGAATCACATGAGCCAATCTGAAATCCCGCATCAAGCCATGCAAGACCTGCTTGACCGCGAAGCGATTCGCGAATGCCTCTATCGCTATTGTCGTGGCGTGGATCGAGGCGACGAGATTGCGCTGCGTGCAACCTATTGGAACGACGCAACGGACCGTCATGGCCCCTATCAGGGCACTGCCTCGGGGTTCTGCGATTGGGCAATGGAAACACTCAAAACTGCCGGCCGTATGGTCCATATGATCGGCAACATCATCATCGAATTGCACGGCGACCGCGCGTTGGCCGAAAGCTATTTCCACGCCGTCCAGGAAGACCGGAAAAACACGGATAAGCCCACGGAAGTTATTCTCTATGGGCGCTATATCGACCGTTTCGAGAAGCGCGGCGGTGAATGGAAAGTAGCGGCACGCACCGTCGTCTACGACTGGAGCCGCACGACGCCGATCGAATCCACTACCGAAAGTGAAATGTTTGGGACTGCTCGTCGTCCGTTGGGGTCCCGCTACCCGACGGATACGCTCTATGAAGCTCGCGCCGATATCCTGGCGCTGAATGCTGCTGAAGTGAAAGGCACCCGCAAGCAAGCATAATGAAAAATCATTCTATCGACGTTATCGGAACATCCCGCGATGCACTGGGCGAGTGCCCGCTGTGGGATGATCGCAAGCAGATCCTGTATTGGATTGATTCCCACGCATGCCAGGTGAAAGCGCGCGATCTCAAAGCCGAATCCGTGCGCGTATGGACACTGCCTTCACAGATCGGCTCCATAGCCTTGTGCGAAAGTGGCCGTCTTCTCGTCGCACTCGCGCATAGCTTTTACTTTCTTGATACCGAAACCGGCGACATCACGCACTTTGTGGATGTAGTGCACCCCGCTCCGAATATGCGGCTCAACGACGGTCGTGTTGATCGTGAAGGCCGCTTTGTTGTTGGCTCGATGGCGCTCGGACGCCGGGAGCCGGTGGGCGAACTGTATCAACTCGACGGCCAAGGCAATCTGAAGGTTTTGGAAACGGGGATTTGCGTCACCAATTCCACCTGCTTTAGTCCCGATGGCGAGCATCTTTACTTCTCAGACAGCCTGAGCCACCAACTGCGCCGCTATCGCTATGACTCGGCATCCGGAGCAATTAGCGAACGGACGTTGTTCGTGGATACGACATCGCTGAAGTCGGGTCCTGACGGTGCCACGATTGACGCACAGGGCAATCTCTGGACGGCAATGGTTATCTCGGGCCAACTGGCTCGATTCGCTCCTGACGGCCAACTCGATCTTCTGATCGACCTGCCGACGGTATATCCGACCTGCCCGTCGATCGGGGGGACAGAACTCGATACGATCTTCGTGACCAGCATCAGCAACAGCGGAAACGCTCTCAAGAGCGACAACCCGAATGCGGGTGCAGTCGTCGCGGTCACCGGTAGTGGCGTGCGCGGTCTGCCGGAATGCCGGTTTAAAGACCATTGACCCAATTAAACGATGTTCAGGAATAGAAATGACTAAGCAACTGGAAGGAAAAATCGCGCTTGTGACTGGCGGCGCTCAAGGCATTGGTCGCGCTATCGTCAATAAATTCGTTCGCGAGGGGGCTATCGTTGGTATCCTGGATCGCGACCTCGATAAGGCTCAGTCCACAGCCGACGAAATCAAGGCTCAGGGTGGCGTCGCCTACGCTTTCGGCGGCAACGTTGCCGAACGCGAAACGATTTTCAATGCGGCTGGCGGTCTCGTCGCCGCTGCGGGCCGCCTCGACGTCATCGTGAGTAATGCAATGTGGGTTCGCTATGCGCCCGTTCTCGAGATCACCGAGAAAGACGTTTCGATGATGACGGGTACAGGTTTCAATTCGGTTGTATGGGGGATTCAAGCTGCGGCCCAGTACATGACGGAAGGCGGCTCAGTCGTCAACATCGCTTCATCGTCGGGTTTAATTGGCCTGCCCAAGGCTCTCATCTACTGCGGCGTGAAAGCAGGTGTTCTCGGGCTGATGCGCGCTGCTGCTGCGGAACTGGGCCCGCGTGGCATTCGTGTGAACTCGGTTGCTCCGGGCTACACGGAAACTGAAGGCGTGGCAAAAAACGTCAGCGAAGAAACGCGCAAGATGCGTCAGTCAAAGACCCCAATGCCGCGTCTGGGCCGGCCTGAAGACATCGCAAATGCGACCTGCTTCCTGGCCAGTGACGAAGGCTCGTTCGTAAACGGTGAATGCGTTCGCGTAGACGGCGGCTCCGCAATTGCTTACCTGTAGGTTCTAATTGTGATTGCGCGGTTTCGATCTATTGGATGCGCCGCTTCAATCGAAAATTGGGGTGCCGTCAGGATTCGGAAAAAGCGTCGGGGCAGACGCGATTCACTTGCCCCAATTGGCGGAAGGCAGATGGAGTCGAACCATCCCGGGAACGGCTGACGTCCCCAACCAGGTTTGAAGTCTGGCCGCACCACCCGATACGATTGCCTTCCGTTGCAACAACACCCAACCCGCACCCAACCCGCACCACTCACTAAAGCCAATCGCGCATGCGGCTATCGGGTCTCAGCATACGCAAATCGCGCCGAAACCGAGTATATCCAACGCGATCGAAGAACTCCAGAATCTGGATCGCGCGCTTACGCCCGAGTCCCGCGGCATCGCGAAACGCCGCCGCGCCCAGGCCTGCACCTTGCGGCTGCGACGCCTCGGCCAATTCCGCCACGAGACGTGCAAGCTCGTGAACCACGTCGCGATCGTAGAACAGGTCGCGCACGATCTGATACAGCCTGCCAAGGCGCGCGAGCTTGCGCAGCAGCGCGCGCACTTTTTCTTCCGGCTCCCGCGCTTCGCGCGCGAGATCACGCACCCAGGGCGGGTCGTAGCGTCCCTGCGCGATCAACGGCATGAGGCGTGCGGCGAGCGCTTCTTCGCCGGCGTCGAGCGAGACCGCGTGCGAAGGCAGATGCAGCCATGGCCCGCTGCGCGCGATACGCCCTGCTTCGATAAGCGCCTCCACCGCCGCGCGCCAGACTTCGTCGCTCACGAGCGGCGCCGCCATGCGCCGCAGCCGCGCGGCGTCCGGTCCCTGCTCGTCCGGCGTGCGCGCATGAAATTCACCCAGCACGTCGACGATACGCGCCGCCAGGCGCGTCCAGTGATCGTGTGCGAGCACAACGGATTCCGCAGCCCTTCCTTGCGGCGCGATCACGACCGCGTCGTCGGGCAGCGCAAGCGTAGCCGCGTCGAAGCCCGTCAATTGCACGAGCGTGGAACGCGCGAGACCGCGCGGCGCTTCTTCGATCAGCGCGCCGATCCGGCCTTCGTTCAGCCATGTATCCAGTGCATCGAGCCACGCGCGGCGCTCCGGTGTGCGCCGGCGTCGCGTGGGCCCAAACGGATCGAGCACGCGACCGCCGCCCACCGTGCGGCTCGCCTGCGCGTTGCGCACGATGAAGCGATCGCCGGGCATCGCGTGCAGCGGGACATCGAAGACGAGTTGCACGCGAGCACGTTCTCCCGCCGCGAGGGTATCGCCTTCGAGCAGCGCGATATTCGCCACGCGATGCGTCGTGCCCAGATGCACATGAAGGGGCGACCAATGCTGGAGCGTGATGCCTGCGTCGTCGAGCAGGTGCAGTTCGACGTCCAGACGCATCGCGGGCTGCGCGAGCCTCGCATCGACAATCCAGTCTCCCCGCGCGATCTGGTCCCTATCGATTCCTGAAAGGTTGAGCGCGCAACGTTGCCCCGCATACCCCGCGTCCGAGGCGCGATTTTGTGCGTGGATGCTGCGCACCCGCACCGGCACGCCCGCGGGTGCGAGCAGCAAGTTATCGCCGGTGCGCACGCGCCCCGCGAACACGGTGCCGGTCACGACCGTGCCCTGCCCCGTCAAGGTGAAAACGCGATCCACGGCCAGACGGAACAGGCCATCGTCGCGGCGGGCTTGCCAGTGCACGGCGCACTCGCGCAGCCACGCATCGAGTTTCGCGACACCCGGGTCGCCGGCCTGTGTCGCATTCGTTTCGAAGCACGGTGCGTCGGCCAGTGTCGTCGGCGCGAGCCACGCGGCAATTTCCGCGCGCACCTCGGCAAGGCGCGCCGGGTCCACGCGGTCCACCTTGGTGAGCGCAATCGCGCCATGCGTTACGCCGAGCAACTGCAGGATGGCGAGATGCTCGCGCGTTTGCGGCATCACGCCGTCGTCGGCGGCGATCACGAGCAGCGCGAAGTCGATCCCGCACGCGCCAGCCGCCATCGTATGCACGAGCTTCTCGTGCCCTGGCACGTCGATAAAGCCAAGCACGTCGCCGTTCACGAGCGGCGTATAGGCATAGCCGAGCTCGATCGAGATGCCGCGCGCCTTTTCTTCCTTGAGCCGGTCGGTATCCACGCCGGTGAGCGCACGCACGAGCGTGGTCTTGCCGTGATCGATATGCCCCGCCGTGCCGACGATCACAGGCGCAGCTCCGCGAATTGCGCAACGAATGCGGCTTCGTCCGCGTGTTCGAGGCAGCGCAGATCGAGTCGCAAGGCGTCGTCGGCAATACGGCCGATAACGGGACGCGGCAGCGCGCGCAATGCGCGCTCCAGCCGGAGCAATGCACGGCCGCTGCCGCCTTTGCCGCGATGGCGCACGACCAGTCCGCTGCTCGGCAGCACGTCGACCGGCAACGCACCGCTGCCGATCTGGCTGAACATCGGCTCGATGCTCACCTCATAGCCGTCGCCAATCATGCGCTGCAAGGTGGGCTGGGCGCGCGTGGCCGCTTCGTGCATTTCACTCGCGGGACGTGTGAGCAGCCGCAGCGTTGTCAATCGCTCGCGCAAAAACTCGGGCGCCTGGTAGAGCTTGAGCACGGGCTCGAGCGCGGCGAGCGTGAGCTTGCCGACACGCAGCGCACGTTTGAGCGGATGCTTCTTGATCTTTGCGATCAGTTCTTTACGGCCGACGATCAACCCGGCCTGCGGGCCGCCCAGCAGCTTGTCGCCGCTGAAGGTCACGAGATCGGCGCCCGCCTCGACGGTCGCGCGCACGGTGGGCTCGGCCGGCAAGCCCCACTGCGTGAGATCGGCGAGCGTGCCGCTGCCGAGGTCCACCGCGACCGGCAAGCCGTACTTTCGCGCGAGCGGCGCCAGCTCGTCCAGCTCGACGCTCTTCGTAAAGCCGCTGATCGCATAGTTGCTGCAATGGACCTTCATCAGCAGCGCGGTGCGTGCGCCGATAGCTGCTTCGTAATCCTTGAGATGTGTGCGGTTGGTCGTGCCGACCTCGCATAGCCTCGCACCCGCGCGGCTCATGATGTCGGGAATGCGAAACGCCCCGCCAATTTCCACCAGTTCGCCGCGCGAAACGATCACTTCCTTGCGTGCGGCCAGCGCGGAAAGCGTGAGCAGCACAGCCGCGGCGTTGTTGTTCACGACGGTCGCCGCTTCGGCCCCAGTCAGCTCGCAGATGAGCGCATCGATCAGGTCGTCGCGGTCGCCGCGCTTGCCGGTCGCAAGATCGAACTCCAGGTTGGCCGGTTGCGTGAGTGCCTGCACCACGGCACGAACGGCAACATCGGGCAGCAGCGCACGACCCAGATTCGTGTGCAGCACCGTGCCGGTCAGATTGAATACGGCGCGCAGACGGCTTTGTGCGCGCGCGGCGAGTGCGCGGTCCGCATCCACAATCGCACGCTCGATGGCAAACGGCGTCTGCGCGGTTGCGTCGGTTGCGTCGGTTGCGTCGGTTGCCAGCGTGCCCGCCTGCGCATCGCGCCGCCAGCCATCGAGTGTCGCGCGTATCGCCGCGAGGACCTGCGTGCGGCCGTGCTGCGCGATCAGCGGCTGTGCCTCTGGCGAGGCAATCACGCGCTCCACGGCAGGCATTTGTGCAAGCAGCGCGTTCAACGTGCGTTTATCGGCCATCTCGCGCTCCGCCGTCACCGCGCCCTGCTGCGCGGCTTCGCCCATCTCGCTCGTGCGTGTCATGGCTCGGCCGGTGCTTCGGGATAGAGCAGTGGATTCGCGCTCGCGCGGCGGTAGCCCGCTTCGCCCATCAGCAAATCGAGCGTGAGGCTCGCGAGGTCGTCGGCGAGCGGCTCGAATTCGAAGTCTTTCTCCTGATAGCCGATCTTGCGATAGGTATGGCATTCGTCGCACGATTCCGCCTTCAAGGCCGGATTGCCGCCTTCGATGCCGTGATAGGCGATGCCCTTGGTCGAATCGCAATTCGTGCATTTCACGCGCACCACGTGATTCTCGGTGCCGCACAGGCTGCATTGCACGTAGCGATAGCCCTGGAATGCGCCGCCCACGCGCACGATGCTCGCAACGGGCTGCACCCCGCACACGGGGCATACGCCCGGCGCATCCATATAAGGCACGTCCTGCACCTTCAGGCGGCTCGCGAGGTCGGTCCACACCACCTGCAACGCCGTCATGATGAAGGGCGCGGTGGCCGGTGCGATTTCCGTGTGGCGCTGCGCGAGCAGCGCGTCGGCTTGCGCGTCGAGTTCGGCGTCGGTCATCGCGCGCAGCGTGTCCAGCACTTTCGCGAGCGCGGGCGTGACCGCGCCCGCGGCTTCCACGCGGTCCGCGAGCCGGCGCAGCACCGCGCGCCATTGCGGGTCGCGTTCGCCGCCGAGCGCGGGCAGGATCGGCATCGAATGGCGCTGCGCGTTGGCGATGGCTTCTTGCGACGGCATCTGCGCTTCGAGATGTTCCAGCGCCTGCTGCTGCGCGTCCACGAGCGCCGCCATGAGGCGCACGTAACCGCCGATGGGATTGTGGTCCGCCAGCTTGCGCAAGCGCGCGGCGCGCTCGCGGAAATGCGTCGCGCGCTCGGGCAGACGGATGCGTGGAATCGCGGAGGGATCCTGCACCTGAATCTGCTCGGGGTCGAGAATGCGTTGCACAGGTTTCGTCAAGGCCGGTCGTCTCCCATAACAAAAAGCCGCCGCGCCCTTACGGGCGGGCGGCTTGCCGGCGGCGCCGGGCGAACGAATCGCTCTACGGCGCGCCTGCTATTTGATGCTCTCGCGGAACCAGCGCGGATGATGCTTTCTCGCCCAGCCCCAGGTCACGTAGCCGCGCGTCATCGCGCGAATCGAGCCCTTCACCCACAACGCCGCATAGATATGCACGACGATGCCCACGATCAGCACGAATGCAGTGGCCGCATGCACGACGGCGGCGCCGCGAATTAGCGTGACCGGAAAATAGAACGAGAAATAGCGCCGCCAGATCACGATGCCGCTCAGGAGCAGCAGCACGAGGCAAACCACCATCACGAAGAATAGCAGCTTCTGGCCCGCATTGTAGCGGCCGATCTCGGGCAGCTTGTCCTCGCGATTGTTCAGCACGTCGCCCATCTGTTTGAGCCATTGCCGGTCGGCCGAATCCAGATAGTTGTGATGCCAGAAACGCAGCGCGAGAATCATGAACGAGACGAACATCACCACGCCGATGAACGGATGCAGAATGCGCGTCCATTGCCCGCCGCCGAATAATGCGGAAAGCCAGAACATGGCCGGATGAAACATCGCGAGGCCGGACAGCGCGAGCAATATAAAAGTGATTGCGGTAATCCAGTGGTTACTGCGCTCGTTGGCCGTATAGCGCTGGATCAGTTGGGGTTCATCGTTTTTCATCGTCGCGCTCCTCGGGCTCGCCACGGATGCGCCGCGCCTCGTCGCGCGCGGCTTGCTCGTCCTCTGCACTCACTTCGTTCGGCCCCACCCGCGTGTAGTGGAAGAAGCCGGCCACCGCCGCGAGCGCGATGCCCGCGAGCGCGAGCGGCTTGGCCATGCCCTTCCAGAGCCCCACGAGTGGACTGATGCGCGGGTTGTCGGGCAAGCCGTGATAGAGCGAGGGCTGGTCCGCATGATGCAGCACGTACATCACGTGTGTACCGCTCACGCCAGGCGGATCGTAGAGTCCGGCTTTATCGAAGCCGCGCTCCTTGAGGTCCTCGATGCGCTCCGCCGCGTGCTGCTTCATGTCCTCCTTGGTGCCGAACACGATCGCGCCGGTCGGGCAGGTCTTCACGCACGCGGGCTCCTGCCCCACGGCCACGCGGTCGGAGCACAGCGTGCACTTGTAGACGCGGTGATCCTTCTTCGAGAGGCGCGGAATATTGAACGGGCAACCCGTGATGCAGTAACCGCAGCCGATGCAGTTTTCCTCGTGGAAATCCACGATGCCATTCGTGTACTGCACGATCGCGCCCGGCGACGGACACGCCTTGAGGCAGCCCGGGTCCTCGCAATGCATGCAGCCGTCCTTGCGGATCAGCCATTCGAGGTTGCCGTTCGGATTCTCGTATTCCGTAAAGCGCATCACGGTCCACGAGTCCTCGGTGAGATCGCGCGGGTTGTCGTAGACGCCCGTGTTGATCCCCACTTCGTCGCGCAGATCGTTCCACTCCATGCACGCGGTCTGGCACGCCTTGCAGCCAATGCACTTGGTCACGTCGATGAGCTTCGCGACCGTGCCCGTGGCGGGCGCGCGCACGCCGGGCGGCGGCGTGGTGGTGGCCGACTGGCGCTTGATATCGAGCGATTGCAATGCCATGTCGTCCCCCTTAGGCCTTTTCCACTTTCACGAGGAACGACTTGAACTCGGGCGTCTGCGAATTGCCGTCGCCGACGGGCGGCGTAAGCGTATTCGTCAGATAGCCGGGTTTGGTCAGTCCCGTGAAGCCCCAGTGCAGCGGCACGCCCACCTGGTGCACCTTCTTGCCGTCGATGGTGAGCGGCTTGAGGCGCTTGGTGACCACCGCCACCGCGACCAGGTAACCGCGATTGCTCGACACCTTCACGCGTCCGCCATCGACCACGCCCACCTCCTTCGCGAGTTCTTCACTGATCTCGACGAACTGCTGCGGCTGAATGATCGCGTTCAGGCGCGCATGCTTGGTCCAGAAGTGGAAATGCTCGGTGAGCCGGTACGTGGTGGCGACATGCGGGAACGATTGCGCCGTCGAAAACGTCTTGCGGTCGTCAGGGAATACGCGCGCCGCTGGATTGCTCGTGGCTTGCGGATTGTTGGGATGGAACGGGTTATAGCCGAGCGGGTTCTCGAATGGTTCGTAGTGCTCTGGAAATGGCCCTTCGTTCATGCCGTCGCGCGCGAAGAAACGCGCGACGCCCTCGGGGTTCATGATGAACGGCCCCATGCCGAGATCGGGCGATTCGTCGATCTTGTAGTCGGGCACGTCCGCGCCACTCCACGCGCTGCCGTTCCAGCCGATCAGCTTGCGCGTGGGATCGAACGGCTTGCCCGAGGGATCGCACGAAGCCCGGTTGTAGAGCACGCGCCGATTCGCCGGCCAGGCCCAGGCCCAGTTGAGCGTCTGGCCGATGCCGGTGGGGTCCGAGTTGTCGCGCCGGCCCATCTGGTTGCCCGCCTGGGTCCACGCGCCGCAAAAGATCCAGCAGCCGCTCGCGGTGCTGCCATCGTCCTTGAGCTGCGCGAAGCTCGCAAGCTGCTCGCCCTTCTTCACGAGCACTTTGGCGGCGTCCTTCGGGTCCGACTGGTCGGCGAGCGCTTTGCCGTTGTATTCCTTAGCGAGCTCTTCGGGCGTGGGGCTCGCCGGATCCGAATACGGCCAGTCGAGCTTCACGATCGGATCGGGCAGCTTGCCGCCGTCTTTCTGATACGCGGCGCGAATACGCAAGAACAGCCCCGACATGATCTCGAGATCGCTCTTCGCCTCGCCCGGCGGTTCGGTACCCTTCCAGTGCCATTGCAGCACGCGGCTAGAACTCACGAGCGAGCCGTTTTCCTCCGCGAAGCATGTGGTGGGCAGACGGAACACCTCGGTCTGGATCGAGCCGCTATCGACATCGTTGTACTCGCCATACTTCTTCCAGAACTCGGAAGTTTCGGTGGCGAGCGGGTCCATGATCACGAGCCACTTGAGCTTGCCGAGCGCGGAAAGCGTTTTCGCCTTGTCCGGCGCGGACGCCAACACATTAAAGCCCTGGCAGATATAGCCGTTGACCTTGCCCTGATTCATCAGCTCAATAGTCTGTAGCAGGTCATAAGGCTTATCGAGTTTCGGCAGCCAGTCGTAGCCCCAGTTGTTCTCCTTCGTGGCCGCCTCGCCCCACCACGATCTCATGAAACTCACGAAGAACGCGTTGTAGCGTTGCCAGTAGCTGAGCTGGTTCGGCCGCAGCGGCTGCAGCGCGCGCGTCTTGATGTAATCGTCGTAGCTTTGCTCGGCCTCGTTGGGCAGCGTCATGTAGCCGGTGAGCAGATTCGACATCAGCCCGAGGTCGGTGAGCCCCTGGATGTTCGAGTGGCCGCGCAGCGCGTTCATGCCGCCGCCCGCGATGCCGATGTTGCCGAGCAGCAGTTGCACCATCGCGCCCGTGCGGATCATTTGCGAGCCGATCGAGTGATGGGTCCAGCCCAGCGCGTACATGACCGTGGCCGCGCGGCCCGCAACGGCCGTGCTCGCCAGCATTTCGCATACCTTGAGGAATTTCTCCTTCGGCGTGCCGCAGATCTTCTCCACCATCTCGGGCGTATAGCGCGAGTAATGCCGCTTGAGCAGTTGATAGACACAGCGCGGATTTTGCAGCGTGCTGTCGATCTTCACGAAGCCGTCTTCACCGATCTCGTAGTTCCACGACGACTTGTCGGGATACGCGTGCTTTTGCGCGTCGTAGCCCGAATAAATGCCGTCGTTGAACGCAAAGTCCTCGCGCACGAGGAAAGCGAAGTCCGTGTAATTCTTCACGTACTCGTGCTGGATCTTGTCGTTCGTGAGCAGCCAGTTGATCACGCCGCCAAGGAAAGCGATATCCGTGCCGGTGCGAATCGGCGCGTAGTAGTCCGCCACCGATGCCGTGCGCGTAAAGCGCGGGTCCACCACGATGAGCCGCGCCTTGCGGTGCGCCTTGGCCTCCGTGACCCACTTGAAGCCGCACGGGTGCGCCTCGGCCGCATTGCCGCCCATCACCAGAATCACGTCCGCATTGCGAATGTCGACCCAATGGTTCGTCATCGCACCACGGCCAAACGTCGGGGCAAGACCTGCCACCGTCGGGCCGTGTCAGACACGCGCCTGGTTGTCGAATGCGAGCAGGCCCATCGAGCGGGCCACTTTATGTGTGAGGTAACCGACTTCGTTGCTGCCCGCCGAAGCGGCCAGCATGCCGGTGGTCAGCCAGCGGTTGACGGTCTTGCCGTCCGCGGTTTTCTCGACGAAGTTCGCGTCGCGGTCTTCCTTGAGCAGCTTCGCGACGCGATCGAGCGCCTCGTCCCACGAGATGCGCTTCCATTCATTCGAGCCCGCCGCCCGATACTCGGGATACTGGAGCCGGTGCGGACTGTGAATGAAGTCGATGAGGCTCGCGCCCTTCGGGCACAGCGTGCCGCGATTGACCGGATGATCGGGATCGCCCTCGATATGGATGACGCTCGTGGTGGCGTTCTTCGCGCCGTCGCCGAGACCGTACATGAGGATCCCGCAGCCCACCGAGCAATACGGGCAAGTGTTGCGGGTTTCAGTGGTGCGCGCCAGTTTGTATTGTCGGACTTCGGCAAGCGCGTTGTCGGGCGCGAAACCCATCAACGCAAGGCTGGAACCCGCCAGCGACGTTGCCGTGACCTTGAGGAACTGGCGCCGGGACATTTGCAGCATAGTGTGCGTCCTCGGCTTTGGGGGTTGTGGGTTTTTTCAGTATAAGACGTTTTGGGAGACGGATCGCACGAGGTGTCCAAAGGGGCGCCTGGGTACCGGGCTTGCTCTATATTTAAATGAGTCGAACGAGGTCGGATGAATTCGAATGAGGCCCAACGCAGTCATTCCACGCGTGCCAGGCAGGATACCGGCAATATGAAACAGGCCACGCCGGAACGCCGGACGCACAACATGGCTACCCGCTCATCGGTACGGCTCGAATCCGCCGCGCGCAAGGAAGCTTCGTGGGTCGTGGGCGCATGCCAGCAGTTCATCGCCCACCGCTGCCCGTCGCTGGCCGCGAGCATCGCGTTCTATTCCGCGTTCTCGCTCGCGCCCACGCTCGTCATGGTGATCGCCGTGGCCGGCTGGTTTCTGGGCGCCGACGCAGCGCGCGGCGAGCTCTATCGCCAGGTGCACAACGTGCTCGGCAACGACGCCGCCGCGGGCATCACGACCATCGTGGAGAATGCGCACCGCGCGGGCGGCACTGGCAGCATCGCCGCCGTGATTTCGCTCGCCATGCTGGCGATCGGCGCCTCCGCAACGTTTTCGTCACTCAATTCCGCACTCGATATCGTCTGGCCGCCGGAGGGCCAACGCAGCTCTTCGGTGCTCGCGCTCGTGCGCGTGCGGCTGATTTCGTTCGGCCTCGTGCTCGGCGTCGCCTTCCTGCTGATCGTCTCGCTCGTGCTGGACGCCGCCATCACGTTCGTCGGACGGTGGCTCTGGGGCGATTCTCCTTATTTGATGATCGGAAACATCGTGCAACTGGCGCTCGGGCTGGTCGTGCTCGCCATCGCCTTCGCCGCGCTGTTGCGCTTCCTGCCCGACGCCTTGGTGCACTGGCGCGACGCCATGGTGGGCGGCATCGTGTCGGCGGTGCTGTTTTCCGTGGGCAAGAAACTTTTCGCGCTCTATCTCGCGCATGCGGGCATGGCCACGGCATTCGGCGCAGCAGGCTCGCTCGCCGTGCTGCTGATGTGGCTGTATTTCTCGGCAGCGGTGCTGCTGCTCGGCGCGGAATTCTCGGCGGCGCGCGCGCGTCTGCACGATCCGCGCGGCGCATGGGGTTTCCTGAAGGAAACGCCGCCCGGCAGCCGCGCCAAGCTCGCCTCGGTGCTCGCCGCATCCACGATCGCGCCCATGCGCGAAACCGCGGCGGGGGCGCTGCCGGCACATACGGTTCCCATCGGAAACCCGGGCGCCAGCGGCGCCACCGGGCCACGCGCCGCCGGCAACGGCGCGCCGCCCTCGTACGCAGCGGCCGGCGCCGCCCCGAACCCCGTCCCTCAAACGAAAGCCGGCGATGCGCCGTTGCCCGCCATCGACCAGGTGCGCGCCAAGGGTGGCGCCTTCGCCCGACTCGGCGCCGCTAGCCGACAGATTTGCCGCTCGATCGTGAACACGGAGAAAAGCGCCACCTATGCCGCCGCCGTCACCCTCGTGAGGGCGGGCCGCACGGTGGCCGCCGCCGACCGCTACGTCAAGCGCCACCCATGGCGCTCGGTAGCGCTTGTCGCGAGCGCCGCGCTCGCGGTGACGACCGCTGCGGGCCGTTGCGCCGGTGCGCGCGACAAGCGCCGGACACCCGCTGCCGTGGCAACCGACGATTCGCGCCGGGCACCGCCAAACTAGAAACACGGCGCAACCAGGAGGCACCCGAGGTTGTTCCGCGTTTACCCTTATGTAACCTGATTTGAGGTTGCATGTTTCGCAACTTGTATCGAAAACGACAATAATGCGTCGCCTGCTGTCGTTCCTTGCAAAATTCTGACGAATCGTTAGAGCCCCTGTATTTCAAGGCTTTCTGCGCATGTGTCAGCTTTTTGCGACAGTCATTTTTTTTCAGTTCTGGTGAATTGCACCCCTGCGTTATTCTCCATTCCGCAACAGCATCAACTAATTCAAGCAACAACTAAATTATCTGCGTGGAGAAAACTGGATGAAACGAATCGCACTCTCGACCCTGTCGCTGGCTATTCTGGCCGTTTCGGGCGCAGCACACGCACAGAGCAGCGTGACCCTGTATGGCGTGATCGATGAATCGATCCAGTGGGTGCACAACACCAAGGACGCAGCAGGCCACAACAAGAACCTGGTCGGCCTGTACGCCGGCAACATCTCGGGCGACCGCTTCGGCCTGAAGGGCACGGAAGACCTGGGTGGCGGTCTGAAGGCGATTTTCCAATTGGAAAACGGCTTTGACGTCAACACCGGCAAGCTGGGCCAGGGCGGCCTGATGTTCGGTCGTCAAGCTTATGTTGGCCTGACGCACGAGCAATTCGGTACGGTGACGCTGGGCCGCCAGTACGACCCGCTGGTCGACATGGTTCAGCCGCTGACCGGTGACAACTACTTCGGCAGCACGTTCACGACGCCGGGTGACGTCGACAACAACGACAACAGCTCGCGCACGAACAGCGGCGTCAAGTACGTGTCGCCGGTTCTGAGCGGCTTCCAGTTCGAAGGCATGTACGCACTGGGCGGCATCGCAGGCGCGACGGGCTCGGGCCAAAGCTGGGGTGCAGCTGCTACCTACGGCATCGGCTCGTTCAATGTCGCCGCTGGCTACTTCCGCATGGACAACTCGTCGTCGCCGGCAACCCGCCTGGCAAGCGGCGGCTGGGCGGCGAACTCGACGTCGGGTGCGATGTTCGACGGTCAGGTCAATGGCGCCTACGCTTCGGCGAAGTCGATTGGCAACGCTTCGGTCGCTGCCCAATACGTCGCAGGTCCGTTCACGTTCGGCGTGCGTTACGCCAACGTCCAGTACAAGCCGGACGGCTACTCGGCGTTCCGTTCGACCGAGCGCTTCAACGTTGGTGGCGGCTTCCTCGGCTACCAGGTGAACCCGGCCCTGTTGCTCGGCCTGGGCTACATCTATACGCACGGCGCAGGCGACACGTCGGCCTCGTACCACCAGGTTTCGCTCGGCGCGGACTACAACCTGTCGAAGCGCACCGACCTGTACGCAATCGCGGCTTACCAGCACGCCAACGGTACGCAGCGCGTCGACAGCGCGACGACCCAGTCGGCTGCCGCATCGATCGGCTCGTACGGCTACAACTCGGCTTCGAGCTCGCAGGAAATCGTCAGCCTGGGCATCCGCCACAAGTTCTGATCGACATGAGCCGGGCTCGCGCCCGGCCACGCGACGAGACCACGCAGCTAAAAGCTGCACGCTACGCAAGCCAGCCCTTCGGGTTGGCTTTTTCATTGGTGGCGTGCAGAGCGGGAGCACCTCGGACGCCTGAACAGCGAATACGCTGGCCCACCCACTGGTTTGTGTTATGCCCCACGGCGCGCGCAGCGCCGCCGGAGGGATGAGTTCTTAGTCACTCCGTTGTACGGCGCGTGGCGACAGACGCTCCGGAACCGCTCCGATTAAAGGCAAGTGATGCACTGCGTCACACTAGCGGTGTGAGCGGCTTTCTTTCGCCTACTTTTCTTGCCGCCCCGCACAGGGGCAACGCTAATAGACCGACACGAAAACAAGAAAACGCGCAAAGCGCCCTACAAATCGGCATAGCGCCTCACCGCAACCTCCCAAGCGCGGCCACGGCATAACGCAGAAAGGCCTCCGCCAGCGGCACACCATCCCGCTGCGCGTACCGCGCCACATTAAGCGGCACCTCCAGCTCCGGCACAAAGCGCTTCACCACGACGCGCGCACTCGCCCCCGCGGCCGTGAGCGGATCAACGAGCGCGATCCCCATCCCCGCCTCCACCAGCGTCACGAGCGCCTGCGCGAGATCTGCTTCCACGCTTGGGAGACGCGTGACACCGCACTCGGAGAACATGCGGTCGATGCGCAGCCGCGCATGCGTTCCCGCCGAATATGAAACGAAGGGCTCGCCTTCGCAGTCGGCCGCATCAACGACACGCTTACGCGCGAGGCGATGACCGCGCGGCACGATGCAGCGCATCGGCCATTGACCGAGACACTCGAGCCGCACGGCGCGCGGCGCCGCTTCCTCGCCAACGAACGCCAGATCGCAGCGCTGTGCCGCCACGCGTTCGAGCGCGAGCGCAGGTTCGAGCGTGAGCAGCGTCACATCCACGCCCTCATGCTCCTGCGCGAATGCGGCGCTCACACGCGGCAGAAAGTCGGGACCGAGTTCGGGTACTCCAGCCACACACAACGCGCCGCGACGCTGCTCGCGGATTTGCGCGGCGGCCTGCACGACCCGTTCGAGCCCGCTGAACGCACGCTCGACTTCCGTATGAAGCGCATGCGCCTCGCCGGTCGGCAGAAGCCGTCCACGCGCGCGCTCGAACAATGTAAAGCCCACGCTCGCCTCGAAGTCGGCAACGAGACGGCTCACTGCGGGTTGCGAAACGCCAAGCGCACGCGCAGCGCGCGTGACCGTGCGCCATTGCATCAGGGCGCGAAACGCTTCAACCTGGCGAATACTGAGTTCGGAAGCTGGCATAACATGGACGCATACACTTTTGCCCTACGGCCTTCGGCGCATCGTCAGTCAAGATCGAGATCGTTAGAAACCACTAACATTTAGCAGCATCTTACCTGACGCCCGCGCATAACATTTGCACATGCTCGGCATGAAAAAAGCGAGACGATGCGATTTCCATAGGCAAATAAAAATCCCCGCGGGCACAAAGCCAACGGGGATTCTTTGGGGTACTCACGCGTGCCGCAGCAGCAAGGCCACGGCGCGAAGCACTTAGGCCGCTGCGGCGTCCTTCAGCTTCTTCAGCGCGCGCGCCTTGATGCGCACGGTTGCCGGCTTGGCCGGGAACCAGCGCTCTTCACCCGTGAACGGGTCTTTGCCGAAGCGCTTCTTCTTCGCCGGGACGGCCTGAACGACGATCTTCAGAAGACCGGACAGCGTGAATTCGCCGGCGCCCTTCTTGTGGACCGAACCCAGGATCGTGTCTTCCAGCGCGGCGAGCACGGCCTTCGTGGCCTTCGGCTCGACGCCAGCACGCTCAGCAACGTGAGCAGCCAGCGAGGCCTTCGTGAAGGTGTCCTTGATCGGCGACGGTGCGCCGGACGCCTTCACGGCGACCTTCTTAGCTGCGGCCGTCTTGGCGGGCGCTTTCTTTGCGGCAACCTTCTTGGCCGGGGCAGCTGCCTTTTTGGCCACTTTCTTTGCGGAAGTCGGCATGTTTCTCCTACCAGTGTTGGTCAGTGAATCGACGAAGCACAGCGGAATGCAGATGCTTCAACGGCGGATTCTACAAGCGTGCAAGCGTTTTGCGTGACTCTTTTGCATCGCAGATGCAAATTTGTTGCGCGGCGCTGACTGCCGAATGCATTTCGATACCTGTTTACAGGGGTAAACGTGCTCCGGCGCGACCCGCATGCACGCCGCCCGCGCCCGCGCGACGCGTGCGCGATGCGGCGAAAACGCCACACGTATGGCGGTTTTTCGCAACAACGGTGCCTTCGGCGGCTTCGGCGCGCGTCCAGGCAACACGCCAGGCACGTGCTTCGCATGCAGCGTTCAGCGCGCACGCAGTGCAAATCGTCACGCACGTTGCGGCGCGCGAGCCTGCATATCGCTCGGCATGCTGTGCATGCGCGTGCTTCAAGCCGCCGCGACGTGCAACAGCGAGCAGCGCCGTCGCACGCGTTCGAGCAGCGCGGCTGGCAGCTTTTACGCGCTTTTTGGCGCTCCTGCGCACGTGCGCGCGCATAGAGTGACGATGAATGACGATGAACGCGCCGCCGCCGCCGGCACGGCTCGCGTCTTTCTCCACCTTCATTTCGAGGCTTTCTCCATGGCATTCAAGATCGGATTTCTGCTTTTCCCCAAGGTGCAGCCGCTCGACCTCTGCGGGCCCTACGACGTGCTCGCATCGATGCCGGACACGCAGTTGCGGCTCGTCTGGAAAACGCGCGAGCCCGTCATGTCGGCAACCGGCATGCTGCTCACGCCCGACACCGTCTTCGACGACTGTCCGCCGCTCGACGTGATCTGCGTGCCGGGCGGCGCCGGCGTGGCCCCGCTGCTCGAAGACGACACCACGCTCGCATTCCTGCGCCGCCAGGCACGCGATGCGCGCTATGTCACCTCGGTCTGCACCGGCTCGCTCGTGCTCGGCGCTGCGGGTCTCCTGCGCGGACGCCGCGCCACTACGCATTGGGCCTTTCACACGTTGCTCGAACCGTTCGGCGCGATCGCGGTGAAAGAGCGCGTGGTGCGCGACGGCAACCTCATCACCGGCGGCGGCATCACGGCAGGCATCGACTTCGCGCTCACACTCGCGGCAGAGCTGATCGGCGTGGAAGCCGCGCAGGCGCTCCAGCTCGGAATCGAATATGCACCGGCGCCGCCGTTCAATGCGGGCAGCCCCGAAAGCGCGCCGCAAGCCGTGGTCGAACGCGTGCGCGCGCAAAGCGCGGCAACGCTCGAGCAGCGCACGCGCATCGTCGAACGCGTGGCGGCAAGGCGCTGGGATACGAACGCGTGATCGAGCGTAGCCTCACGTAAACACACGTGATCGCTCATAAGCGCTGCACAGCGCCATCATCGCGTCCATCGCCGCACCGCGCAGTGGCACCCGGATCTGCTGCGCGGCACGAGCCAGGGTCCACACTTGCTACCCTCGTTTGCGCGGATCGTATACATTCAATCCAGGGCGACGGATAAAACCGGCGCACCTGGTGACGGCGCGGCATCCGTCGCGCCGCTTCTCGCGATTCTTGCATTACAAACCCTGAAACCAGCGGTAAAAATCAACCAAGAGGGTGTCCATGCAGTCCACCACCAGCAAGCTGACTCTCGCCGCGGCCGCCGCCGCATTCCTGCTGAGCGTTACCGCGCCTGCCTTCGCCCAGGACGCCAGCGCACCCGCAGCCACCGCGCAAAGCGCCGCGCCGGCCTCGCAGCCGCTTACCAAGACCGAGAAACGCAAACAGGCACGCGCGCAGCACAAAGCCGAACGCAAGGCCGCACGCGCGAAAAACAACGCCGAACTGAAGAAGCTGGAGGACGCGGGCTACAAGCCGGCAAATAACGACCCGAACTATCCGACGAATCTCCAGAACGCGCAGAAGAAAGCCGCCGCAGCGGGCGCGAGCCAGTAAACCGCTTTCTGCCTAACCTTGTTTCGCCCATGCATGGGACCGGCGCGTAGCCGGTCTCCTGCCATCGTCTGCCGCTCCCCTCTCTTCCGCCACCGGTTCTCTCGCTCCCATCGCTTGACGCTCGAGCTTGCCGTTCGCCGATCAGTATCCGGGCGAATACGAAGCAAATAACCGCGCGCGCCATACCACCGCCATCGACTTGCCCGATTCGGTGCGCAAGCCGTTTGCGGATCTGGCTGCGGAGTTTGAGATTGCGCCGGTTGCGCCAGTCACAGCGCGTTGAATTCCCGATACGCGCTGCACGGCACTAAACCGCCACCGCGCCCACGTAGTTCTCGGCCATCGCGGTTGCCGCCGCGCGCGAGGTGGTGACGTGCTCCAGCTCCGCGACCTGCAAACGCTGCTCGAACGGCGAGGCATCGTCGAGACGGTGCATCATGCGCGTCATCCAGTACGAAAAGTGCTCGGCGCGCCAGATGCGGCGCAGCGCGGTTTCGCTGTACGCATCAAGCAGATCGGTGCGGCTTTCCTTGTAGAACGCCACGAGTGCGGCGCTCAGCACGCGCACGTCGGCAACGGCCAGGTTCAGGCCCTTCGCCCCCGTGGGCGGCACGATATGCGCCGCGTCGCCCGCGAGAAAGAGGCGCCCGTGCTGCATCGTCGTCGATACGAAACTGCGCATGCCGACGATGTTCTTCTGGAAAATCTTGCCCTCGACCACATGATGGCCTTCGTCCGAATCGACGCGTGCGTGCAGCTCGGCCCAGATGCGATCGTCGGACCAGTTCTCGACGGCGTCGTTCGGATCGCACTGGAAGTACATGCGCTGCACGTTCGGTGAGCGCGTGCTGACGAGCGCAAAGCCGCGTTCGTGGCGCGCGTAGATCAGCTCGTCGGACGAAGGCGGCGCCTCCACGAGAATGCCGAACCAGCCGAACGGGAACACGCGCTCGTAATCCTGGCGCAAGGCTGCAGGAATGGCCGCGCGCGAGACGCCCTGCGAGCCGTCGCAGCCGATCACGTAATCGCAATGAAGCTCGTGCTGCTCGCCCTCGTGCTCGAAGCGGATGGAGGGCGATGCCGTCTCGATGCCGTGAATCGAGGTGTTCGAGACGTTGAAGAACAGCTTGCCGTCGGCGGCCACGCGCGCCTCGACCAGATCCTTGAGCACTTCGTGCTGCGCGTAAACCGTGATCGATTTGCCGGTGAGCGCGGTGAGGTCGATGCGGCGGCGCTTGCCTTCGAACGCAAGCTCGAAGCCGTGATGCAGCGCGCCTTCGGCTTTCATGCGCGCGCCGACGCCGGCCTTGGCGAGCGTATCCATGGTGCCTTGCTCAAGCACGCCCGCACGTATCGTGGATTCGATCTGATCGCGGCCGCGCCTTTCGAGCACGACGGAATCGATGCCGCGCAGATGCAGCAGATGGGAAAGCAGCAGGCCCGCAGGCCCCGCGCCGATGATGCCAACCTGGGTACGCATGATGTCTCCTGAAGTGTTGATTTTGCGCAAGTTTGGCGGCTGCAAGTGATATCGCGCAACGCGATATCGAGAATATGAATTATCTCGATTGCGAATAGAGAAACGGGACGCCCGTTGGTGTGCAGCAGCGGCGAGAAATCGCCTGCGGCCGGATGTGCCGATGCGAAAAATTCGATGCATTCGGTGCCGATCGGAAACCCGTTTCCACGCGTCATCCTGCGCGACGCCCGCGACGCCCGCGACGCCCGCGGCATACGCGACGAATGCGACGAACGCCGGGAAAGCGGCGACGCCCGCGCGCTGATTCGCGATGCAGGCATGCCGCGGCGCAGCGTAGCGGCGCTTGCGGTTTGCTGTGCGTGTGCACGCCTGGCGGCATCGGCGTATGCTGAAACACATGTCCGCAGAGCAATCTGCACTCTGGCCGCCGGCTCGCCGCCGCCCGAAATGCGATGAACGCCTCTCCTCCCACCCCTGGCTCCGAACCCGGTCCCAGACCCGCCTCCGGAGCCGACACCGGCGCCGGATCCGGCGCCCGGCCCGGCCCGCGCGTGACCGTGGTCGTGCTCACGCATAACCACGTGCGCCAGGTCGTCGATACCGTGGCGCGGCTCACCGCCTTGCCCGAGCATCCGCATGTGATCGTGGCTGACAATGGCTCCAGCGATTCCACCGTGAGCCTGCTCGCCTCGCTGTTTCCGCAAGTGCGCATCGTTCAGAGTCTCGGCGACCACGGGATGGCGGGTTTCAACCGCGCCTTCGCGCTCGCGACCACCGACTATGTAGCGTGCTGCGACGACAGCACCTGGTTCGCGCCCGGCGCCCTCGCGCAGGCGGCGCGACTGCTCGACGATCATCCGAACGTGGCTGTGCTCAATGCGCGAGTGGTCGGCAACGACGAGCGCGAAATCCACCCGGCGTGCCTTATGCTCAACGCCACCTCACCGGGCGGCGAAGGCTTGCCCGGCCCATCGCTCGCAGGCTACATGGCGGGAGCGTGCATCATCCGCACGAGCGTGTTCCGCGCGCTCGGCGGCTATGAAGAGCGACTCTCGCATGGCGGCGCGGAAGAACTGGCCGCGTTTGACGTGTTGAGCGCGGGCCATGCGATCGTCTATTGCGAGGCGGCGCTCGCGCATCGCGAACCGCTATGCCGCTGGTTCACGCGCGCGCAGCACTGCACGCACGCGCGCAATTCGGCCTGGGTCGCATGGATGCGTCTACCGCTGCGCGACGCGCTTGCCGCGACGGGCCACGCACTCGCGGTATTCGCGCGCCAGCGCTCGCTCGGCCCGGCCAGCTTCGCGCTGCTACGCGGCGCGATCTGGACACTGCGCCGCCGCCGCGTCGCGCCCGCGCACGTCGTGCAACTCACGCGCCAGGTGCGACGTGCCGAGCGCCACGTGCGCGCCGGCATACCCGCCATGGCGGAGAAATACGACCAATCCGGCCAACGCGCATGGTAAATAACGCCGCCACATAGAGCACGCCAGCGCAGCGCGCCCCGGCAAAAAAACAAACAGCCTGACCGGGCGAATACGCACGCACCCCATCGGTTTGGGTAATGCCCCACGGCGGGCGCAGCGCCGCCGGATGGATGAGCCCTTTGTCACTCCGAAAAACGCCGCGTGATGGCAGACGCTCCGGAACCGCTCCGATTACAGGCAAGTGGTGGACGGCGTCACACTGGCGGTTTGAGCGGCTTTCTTTTGCCTACGTTTCTTTGCGGCTGCAAAGAAAAGTAGGTGCCGCCCCGCACAGGGGCAACACTAATAGACCGACACGAAAACAAGTAAACGAAACGCGCAAAGCGCGAAGACACACGACAAAAAACTAAACCACAACTAAACCACAACCGGCACAAAATCCCGATACTCAATCCGCGCACCGCGCACGACAATCGCGGTGGACTCAGGCACCTCGGCCCACGCATCGGGCAGATCCACAACCGGCTCGGAAACAATCAGATAAGCATCCTCTCCCACAGCCTCGATACGCGGGTCATCGGGATAAAGCTCATGCAGATGCTTGAACGAAGTGCTATGAAAGAGCGTGCGCGACTTGCGTTCGCTGGAATAACGCACGGCCACGAGCTGCTCGCCGTCGCTTGCGCAGACCGTCATGTTGAGCGCCGGCTCGATGCCATGCCTTTTCGCAGTAGCCTCGACGAATCCCACCATGCGCTCGAGCGCAGGCACAGGATCGGCTTCGAGTCCGAAAGTCATCGCGAGATAGAACATCGCTTCTGAATCGGTCGAGCCTTCGAGCGCGCTGAACCGTCCGGGCTCGATCGCCACCAGCAGATCGCGGCGCACGAGCGGAAAGCTCTCGATGAGCCCGTTGTGCGCGAACATCCAGCGCCGATGCCGGAACGGGTGACAGTTGGTCTCCTGCACCGGGGTATGCGTAGCGGCGCGCACATGCGCGATAAACATCGGCGCGCGCACTGCACGCGAAAGCTCACGCAGATTGCGGTCATTCCAGGCCGGCTGCACGCTGCGATAGCGATACGGAATATCGTGCGGATGCTGATACCAGCCGACTCCAAAGCCATCGCCATTGGTGGTGGTCGCGCCGAGCTTCGAATGCAGGCTCTGGTCGATCAGCGAATGGCGCGCGCGAAACAGCACGGTTTCGAGCGGCACGGCGTTACCGGTATAAGCGAGCCAGCGGCACATGATTACCCTCTACTTTCAACGACCCAATCAACGTCACCGCGAACGTCCCCGCGAACGTCCCTGAGAACGTCCGAACGTGGCGGACAGTGAACCCCGTGCGCCGCGATTCAATTGCCCGCGTGCGCGCCGAGGAGCGGTGAGATAAAGCCGCTCAAGCCGGTGAGTATGATCTGCACGCCAATGCACAGCAGCAGGAACGACGACACGCGCATAGCCACACGTGTGCCTTCCACGCCCAGGTACGATGCGAGACGCGCGGCGCGGCTATAGACGTAATAGATCACGACGACCACGAGCACGGAGATCGCCACCGAGGCAATGCCCGAGAGCAGAAACGCCGAAAGCTTGTGCGTGCGATTCGCATTGAGCGCAATGGCCGTGGCGATGGAGCCAGGACCTGTGGTGAGCGGAACCGTCAGCGGAAAGAAAGCCTTGCCGGACGCCGACGCAGCGCTGAGTGGTTTCACCGGATGATCCGCGACCGACGGGTCGGGTTCCGGCGCATTGAGCATCTGCCAGCCGCTCACGGCCACCGCGAGGCCGCCGCCGATACGCAGCGCCTCCATCGAAATACCGAAGAAATGCAGGATGGGCGTGCCCACGAAAAACGCCACGAGCAGCACGAAGCCGGCATTGGTGGCAACGCGCTTGGCGAGCAGGCGCCGCTCTTCGTCGCTGAGCGACGCCGTGCGATCGAGAAAAACAAATGCAATTCCGAAAGGGTTAATGATGCTGATCAGTCCGGTGAAACCGAACAGAATGTCTGAAATCAGGCTCTCGATCATGTACGCGATCCGTGTGGACGCGGCGGGCTCCCATGGCGCCGCCGCCGGGCAGCGTGAAGTGTAACCGGAGCCGTGCGCACCGTGCATGCTGCATGCCGGCGCCCATGCGCAAAATCCCCGCTTCATGACGCAGCGCACCATGCTGCATCTTCCACCACGGCAAGGCACGGGAACTGCATACGTCCCGCACAGACTGCCAAGGATTGCCCGGAATTGGTGCATCGGGATTTTTTCCAGCTTTACGGGGCGCATTCCCCGGCATAGAGTGATTCGACCGGACCCCGAAGCAACATTTGCCTTTTACCCAAAGGAGTTGCCATGTCATTGAGGTTGCTCGCTGCACTACCTTTCATCGGCATTCTGATAGGCGTGCCATTCGTCAACCGCACCGAGCCACTCGTGCTCGGCATGCCGCTCGTGCTGGCGTGGATCGTCTTGTGGGTCGTGCTCACCGCGGCCATCATGGGCATCGTCTACAAGCTCGATCCGGCCAACCGCACCGTGCAAGACCCACAAGGCGAGGTGCGATCATGAGCGCGCTCATCATCATTGCGGCGATCACTGTGATCGCGCTCTATCTGGGCATGCGTGCGCGCCATGGGCACGACATGAGTCTCGAGCAGTGGTCGGTGGGCGGACGCAGCTTCGGCACCGCGTTCGTGTTCCTGCTGATGGCGGGCGAGATCTACACCACCTTCACGTTTCTCGGCGGCAGCGGCTTTGCCTACGGCAAGGGCGCGCCCGTCTATTACATCCTGGCTTACGCGACGCTTGCGTACATTCTCTCGTACTGGATGCTGCCGCCCGTGTGGCGCTACGCGAAAGAGCACCGGCTGCTTTCACAGCCGCACTTTTTCGCACGCAAATACCAGAGCCCCGCGCTCGGCGTGCTGGTCGCATGTGTGGGCGTGGCCGCGCTCGTGCCCTATCTCGTGCTGCAATTGAAGGGTCTCGGCATCATCGTGTCGACGGCATCGTATGGCGCGATTCCGTCGACGGTGGCGATCTGGATCGGTGCGGTGGTGGTCACCACCTATGTGACCGTCTCGGGCGTGCGCGGCTGCGCGTGGAATTCGGTCGTCAAGGACACGATGATTCTCGCCATCGCCGTGTTCCTCGGCATCTATCTGCCGGTCCATTACTACGGCAGCCACGCCGAGATGTTCCGCGCCATCGACGCGGCGAAGCCCGGCTTCCTCAATTTCGCCGCGAAAGGCCAGGGCGTGACGTGGTTCCAGTCCACGACGCTGCTCGCCGCGCTCGGCTTCTTCATGTGGCCGCACACCTTCGGCTCGGTCTACACCGCGAAGGACGAACGCATCTTCCGCCGCAACGCCGCGATCCTGCCGCTCTATCAACTGATCCTGCTGTTCGTCTTCTTCTGCGGCTTCGCGGCGGTGCTCAAGGTGCCGGGCCTCAAGGGCACCGACATCGATCTCTCGCTGTTCCGCCTCTCGCTGCAGACCTTCGATCCGTGGTTCGTGGGCGTGATCGGCGCAGCCGGCGTGCTCACCGCGCTTGTGCCTGGCTCGATGATTCTCACCACTGCCTCGACGCTGCTGGCTAACGATATTTATCGCGGCGCGCTGATGAAAAACGCCGACGACGCGCGCGTCGCGCGGATTGCGCGCCTGTGCGTGCCGATCGTTGCGCTGGTTGCAGTGGGCTTCACGCTCAAGGGCGGCGAGACCATCGTGGCGCTGCTGCTGATGGGCTACAACTTCGTGACGCAGCTATTCCCCGCGCTGGTGTGCAGCCTCGCGACGCGCAATCGCGTGACGAAACAAGGCGCGTTTTGTGGGATTCTCGCAGGTGTGCTGGTGGTCGTGCTCACCACGCTGCTGCATGTGAGCGTCGCGCAGTTGATTCCCTTCGCGTCCGATTCGTTTAAGGACATCAATATCGGGTTTCTTGCGCTTGGGGTGAATATTATCGTGCTCGCGGCTGTGAGCATCGTCACGCAGCCGCATACGCATGCGGATCAAAAGCACGCTCGCGCGCACTGAGATCGATGGCTGGCTTGTATTGATGGTGGGCGGCGCGTTCTTTGCGCCGCTTTTTTTTTGCGGTTTTTATGCGGTTTTTATGCGGTTTTTCGCGTTTTCTTGTGTTCGTGTCGGTCTATTAGCGTTGCCCCTGTGCGGGGCGGCACCTACTTTTCTTTGCAGCGGCAAAGAAAAGTAGGCAAAAGAAAGCCGCTCAAACCGCTAGTGTTACGCAGTACACCACTCGCCAGTAATCGGAGCGGTTCCGGAGCGTCTGCCACCACGCGCCATACAACAGAGTGACTAAGGGCTCATTCCTCCGGCGGCGCTACGCGCCCCGTGGGGCATAATCCAAAACCAGAGGAATGCATACGAATCGATGCGGCGCATGCGTATTCAAGTACTTTGCAGTACGTGTGGTTTCCTATGCAAACCCGACCGCTGCGCGCGTAGCGAGCAGCGGGATGCATGACTCCTTTGTCACTCAGTTTCAAGGTGCGGGGTGACGGATGCCCCGGAACCACTTCCATCACAGGCAAGAGGTGTACTGCGTCACACTGGCGGTTTGAGCCGCTTTCTTTTGCCTACTTTTCTTTGCGGCTGCAAAGAAAAGTAGGTGCCGCCCCGCACAGGGGCAACGCTAATAGACCGACACGAAAACAAGAAAACGCGAAAAACAAGAACCCACACCAAAACCACAACTTAAAACCAACCAACCACCTACCGTTTCGACACACCATAAAGCGTCGACTCAGCAAACCCCTCGGCACTGAGCACGCGCCCCACGAGTATCAGCGCCGTGCGCTCGATATCGGTAGCCTGAACTTTCTCCACGATATCCGCGAGCGTGCCCGTCACGCGCTCCTCGTCGGGCCAGCTCGCACGATAGATCACCGCCACCGGGCAATCGTCGCCGTAATGCGGACGCAACTCCTCCGCGATGCGCGCGATGTGGCGCACGCCCAGGTGAATCGCCATGGTCGCGCGATGGCGCGCGAGGTCGCCTAGCGCTTCGCCTTCGGGCATCGACGTTTTCGTCGCGTAGCGCGTGAGAATCAGCGTCTGCGAAATGCCGGGCAGCGTAAGCTCGCTGCCAAGCGCCGCGGCGCAGGCGGCCGTCGCAGTCACGCCGGGCACGACTTCATAAGGAATCCCAAGCTCACGCAAGCGGCGAATCTGCTCGCCAATCGCCCCATAGAGCGACGGATCGCCCGAATGCACGCGCGCGACATCGTGGCCTTGAGCGTGCGCGTCTTCAAGCAGCGCGACGATTTCGTCGAGCGTGAGCGGCGCGGTATCCACGACCTTAACCGCGCGATGGCCTTCGAGCACGGCGGGCGGCACGAGCGAGCCCGCATAGAGAATCACAGGACAGGTGCGCACAAGGCGCTGCCCTTTCACGGTGATCAATTCGGGGTCGCCCGGCCCCGCGCCGATGAAGAAAACGGTCATGCGTTCAAACTCCGCTGAATTGGTCAGGTGTGCGCTGAAAACGTTGCGAGCGCAGCGATTGCGTCTTGCACCGAAACGAACTCGCGTTGTGCGGGCGGCAGCGCGGGCCGCCGCATCATCGCTACAGGCAGGCCCATTTCGCGCGCGACGGCGAGCTTCGCTTCGGTAGCACCGCCGCCGCTGTTCTTGCTCACGATGACGTCGAAGCAACCCGCCTCGAACAACGCGCGCTCCCCTTCGAGCGTGAACGGCCCACGCGCGTCGACCACCCGGGCGCGCGCGTGGCCCGCGTGTGCATCGAGGCAACGCACGGTCCAGTGCTGATGTGCGGGAACTGCGTCGAGATGGGCAAGCGGCTCGCGGCCGAGCGTGAAAAGCACGCGCGAAAACGGCGCGATGGCTTCGATCACGCCCGCCCAGCCGTCCACCATGCGCCAGTCGTCGCCGGGCTGCGGCTGCCACGGCGCACGGCGCAGCGCCCAATACTGCACTTGCGGCACTTGCGGCACTTGCGGCACTTGCGGCACGGCGCACGCGCGCGCCGCGTTCGCGCTGATCCGCGCCGCGTAGGGATGCGTGGCGTCGAACACCAGCCCGATGCGCTCATCGGCGAGATAGCGCGCGAGGCCTTCGGCGCCGCCGAAACCGCCCACGCGCACGGAACACGCCAGATCGCCAGGCACGCGGCCGAGGCCCGCGAGGCTGTAGACATGCTCGGGGCCGAGTGCGCGGGCCATACGCAAGGCGTCGCCGGTGCCGCCCAGCAGCAGGATGCGCGCGCTCATGGCTTCACGGCTTCGTAGAGTGTGACGGGCAGCGCCTGGCGCCACGTATCGAAGCGCCCGAGCGGCTCGGCCTCGCCGATGCCGATGCGTGTGAGCGTGCCGCCATGCTGCGCGCGCCATGCCACGAGCGCGGCCTCGCTCTGCACGGTCACGGCGTTCGCCACCAGCCGGCCGCCGGACTTCAAACGCGCCCAGCAGGTTTCGAGCACGCCCGGCACGGTCACGCCGCCGCCGATGAACACGGCGTCCGGCGCGGTAAGACCGGCAAGCGCGTCGGGCGCGCGGCCCGCCACGAGTTGCAGCGCGGGCACGCCCAGCGCGTTGCGATTATGTTCGATGAAGCGCTGACGCTCGCCATTCGATTCGATGGCAATCGCACGACATGCCGCGTGCGATCGCATCCATTCGATGCCGATCGAGCCGCTGCCCGCGCCCACGTCCCAGAGCAGCGCGCCGGGCGTGGGCGCGAGTCGCGCGAGCGTGAGCGCGCGCACGTCGCGTTTGGTGAGTTGGCCGTCGTGCAGATAAGCGTCGTCGGGCAAGCCTGGCGTGAGCGTCCATGCGCGCGGCGATATGTCGTCACCGGCTTCGCATTCGAACGCGACGAGGTTGAGCGCCGCGACTTCATCGGCATGCCACGCATCGGCGCGACCTTTCACGTGCCTTTCGAGCGGGCCACCCAGGTGCTCGAACACCGTGAGCCGCGTCGCGCCATAGCCTTGCGCCGCGAGCAATGCGGCGAGCGACGCGGGCGTGCGCCCATCGGCGCTTAACGCCAGCACGCGCGAGCCTGCGTAGAGATGACGCCTGAGCCCATCGAGCGGCCTGCCCACGAGCGAGACCGCAGCCGCGTCCTGAAGCGCCCAGCCGAGGCGCGCCGCCGCGAGCGAAAGCGATGACGGCGCAGGCAGCACGTCCATCTCGCCCGGCGCCACATGACGCGCGAGCGTCGCGCCCACGCCGTAAAACATGGGGTCGCCGCTCGCGAGCACGCACACGCGCTCGTGCGTTTCGCGCAATGCGAGCAGCGGCTCCACGCTGAACGGCTGCGGCCAGGGCTCGCGGCGCGCTTGCACGCGCGCGGGCAGCATCGCCAGATGGCGCGCGCCGCCCGTCACCGCCGCAGCCGCAAAAAGCGCGCGCCGCGCCTCGCGCCCGAGCCCCGCATATCCATCGTCGCCGATGCCGATCACTGTCAACCATGCCCGCCTGCCCTGCATCCGTGCTCCGTTTCGCGCTTTGCGTCGTGTCCGTGTGTGTGAAGCGCGGGCCGCACTGATTCGCGGAAACGCGCTGAAAAACGGGCATAATACCGCTTCCGCCGGCGCCTGAAGCGTGAAAACCCGAAGGCATAAAAGGGAACACAGCAAAGCTGTGGCCGCCCCCGCGACTGTGAGCAGCGAGACCGCATCCACCCGAGCCACTGGTTTTACCGGGAAGGCCGATGCGGTTGGCGACCTGCAAGCCAGGAGACCTGCCGGCCGAATGTTGGTTCGCGTGCGCCCAAAGCCGGGCGGGGTGTATCGGCTTCGACCGCAGCGCGCGGACACTTTCGTTGTAGCTTTCGTAGCTTTGGTACTTTCGCGCTTTCGCATCGCGCCCCCGCAATCGCACCCTTGCACCTTCGCAGCGTGCTCGCGGCGGCCCGCCATGCGAAGCGCGCGAGGCATACACGGTGTTGTCCCTTGAATCACGACTCGAAGCCCGCTTTATCTCCTGCCGCGCTGGCGTCGGCGCGCCGTTCGGCGTGCCCGGGACTCGTGCGCGTGGTCGCGGCGCGCGACGGCGGGCTGTGCCGCATCCGCCTCGTGGGCGGCGTGCTCACGGCCGCGCAGGCGCACGCAATCGCTCAAGCCGCGCTCGCGCATGCGAGCGGCACGCTCGAATTGACCAATCGCGCAAACGTGCAGGTGCGCGGCGTGCGCGCGGGCAGCGAAGCGGCGCTCACCGAGGCGCTGGTGGCGGCGGGCCTGGGTCCGGAGCCAGCGGCGTGCGGGCATGAACACAGCGGTCTCCACGCCGCCGACGAATTGCGCAATCTGATGATGAGTCCGCTCGCAGGCCTCGATCCCGATGCGCTCATCGACACCATTCCGTTCGCTGCACCCATCGTCGCGATGCTGCAAAGCGAGCCGCGTTTCGCGGCGCTCTCGCCCAAGTTCGCGCTGCTGCTCGACGGCGGCGAGCGTCTCGCGGCGCTCGATCATCCGCACGACATCTGGCTCGCGGCGGCGCACGGAGGAAACAGCGGCGGCGATGCGCGCTTCGTATTCGGCCTGGCGGGCTGCCCCGGCGACGGTGCGCTCGGCGCGGTCGCGTCCACGCAGGCGCCGGCGCTCATTCGCGCGATGCTGCATGCGTTCCTCGATCTCGCGCAACCCGGGCAGACGCGCATGCGCGAAGTGCTCGCGGCGCACGATGCCGATGCCGTGCTCCAGCGCGCCCGCCATCACGCGGATGTGTTTACCGACACGAGCCACGCAGACGATAAAGCCGCCTTGCACGCATGGCGGCGCGCGAGCGTCGATCTCTCGCTGCGCCTCGGTGCATATGCCCTGAACGCGCGCGACAACATTCATGCAAGCCACCTGGACGACGCGGGCTACGTGGGCTGCCAGCCGCCGCTCGCGCGGCTGGATTCCGCCACGCTGCACGCCCTCGCCGCCCTCGCCGAACAACACGGCGATGCGACGCTGCGCATTACGCCCTGGCAAGGCGCAATCTTGCCGAATGTGGCCCATCGCGCCATGCCTGAGGTGCTCGAACGTCTGCGCGCGCTCGGCCTCGTTTGCGACAGCGCCGATCCGCTCGCGCGCACGATCGCCTGCACGGGCTCGGCGGGCTGCGCGAAGAGCCGCGCCGATACCAAGGCCGACGCGCTGCGCATTGCCGCGCAATTGCCGCCCGATGTGCAGGTGCACTTGAGCGGCTGCGAGCGTTCGTGCGCGGCCGCGCATCAAGCCCCGTTCACGCTGCTTGCTACGGAACCTGGCCACTATGATCTTTACGAGCGCGACATGGGAACAACGCCCTTCGGCCACCTGATCGCGCACGACCTGACGATCGAAGCCGCTGCGCGCGCCCTCGCGCAACGCCCCCGGAGCACCACCGATGTCTGACTACCAGCGCGACGGCCAGGCGATCTATCGCGAGTCGTTCGCGACGATCCGCGCCGAAGCCGATCTCTCGCACATTCCCGCCGACCTCGAAAAGCTCGCTGTGCGCGTGATCCACGCCTGCGGCATGGTCGACGTGGCCGCCGATCTGGCGTTCTCGCCCGGCGCAGGCCGCGCAGGCCGCACGGCGCTCGCAAACGGCGCGCCCATTCTCTGCGACGCGAAAATGGTCGCTTTCGGCATCACGCGCGCGCGCCTGCCTGCGAACAACGCGGTGATCTGCACGCTCGACGATCCCGCCGTGCCCGGCCTCGCGCGCGAGTTCGGCAACACGCGCTCGGCCGCCGCGCTCGAACTGTGGCGCGAACATCTCGACGGCAGCGTGGTCGCCATCGGCAACGCGCCCACCGCGCTCTTTCACCTGCTCGACATGATCGCTGCCGGCGCGCCGCGCCCCGCGCTGATCCTCGGCATGCCCGTGGGGTTCGTCGGCGCCGCCGAGTCGAAAGCCCTGCTCGCCACCGCCGCGCACGGCATACCGTTCGTGGCCGTGCACGGGCGGCGCGGCGGCAGCGCCATGGCCGCCGCCGCCGTCAACGCACTTGCTTCGGAGATCGAATAAATGTCCATCAAAGGCCGTCTGCACGGCATCGGCGTGGGTCCCGGCGACCCCGAGCTGCTCACGCTCAAGGCGCTGCGGCTGCTGAAGGCCGCGCCCGTGGTTGCGTACTTCGTCGCCAAGGGCAAGAAAGGCAACGCGTTCGGCATCGTGGAAGATCACCTCGAAGCGCAACAGGAGCGCCTGCCGCTCGTCTATCCGGTAACAACCGAAGCGCTCGAGCCGCCGCTCTCGTATGAGGCGATCATCGCCGACTTCTACGACGGCGCCGCGCAAGCCGTCGCCGGCCATCTCGACGCGGGCCGCGACGTGGCCGTGATCTGCGAGGGCGACCCGTTCTTCTACGGCTCGTACATGTACCTGCACGACCGACTGGCCGCGCGCTACGAAGCGCAAGTGGTGCCGGGCGTGTGCTCGATGCTCGGCGGCGCGGCGGTGCTGGGCGTGCCGCTCGTCTATCGCAACCAGAGCCTCGCGGTGCTCTCGGGCGTGCTGCCCGAGGACGAGTTGCGCCGCCGTCTCGTCGACGCGGATGCCGCCGTCATCATGAAACTGGGCCGCAACTTCGAGAAGGTGCGCCGCGTGCTCGCGGAGCTTGGCCTCGCTGAGCGCGCGCTTTATGTTGAGCGCGCAACCATGTCGAACCAGCGCATCGTCCCGCTCGACGACGTCGACCCGATGGCCTCGCCGTATTTCTCGCTGCTCGTGGTGCCGGGGGAAAAATGGCAAGCCTGATGCCGCCCGCCATCGTCGTGCTCGGCCCCGGCGCGCTCGCAACCGCGCAGCGCGTGAAGGCGCGCTACGCGGGTGCGCAGATCCACGCTTTGCAGGAACGCGCGCAAGGCGATGTCGCGTTCAGCGGACTCAGCGATCATTTGCGCGAGCTTTATCGGCGCGGCACGCCCATCGTCGCGCTGTGCGCGGCGGGCATCGTGATCCGCTGCCTCGCGCCGCTGCTTGCGAGCAAAGGCGTGGAGCCGCCCGTGCTCGCGCTCGCGGAAGACGGCAGCGCCGTCGTGCCGCTGCTCGGCGGCCTGACTGGCGTGAATGTGATGGCGCGCGAGATCGGCGCGGCGCTGGAGACCGCGCCCGCGATCACCACGAGCGGCGAGTTGCGCTTCGGCACCTGCCTGCTCAATCCGCCCGATGGCTACGCGCTTTCGAGCCTCGCGCAGGGCAAGCGCTTCGTCTCCGATCTGCTCGCGGGCGAGGCCACGCGCATCGACGGCGCGGCGCCCTGGCTCGATACCGTGAACCTGCCGCGCGACCCGGCGGCGCGCCATGCGATCCGCGTGAGCCCGCATGCATGGGACGGCAATCCCGAGCATCTGGTGATTCATCCGCGCAGCGTGGTGGCGGCGGCAAGCGTCGCGCATGCGCTGCTCGCCGAGCACGTGCGCGAGGCACTGAGCGCGAACGGGATCGCGCACGAAGCGCTCGCGGCGCTCGTCGCGCCCGCCGCGCGCATGGGCGATGCCGCTTTCGAGCAGGCGGCATCTGCATTGGATGTGCCGTTGCGTTTTGCAGAGGCAATCGATGCTGCGTGCCGCACCGAGGCCACTGAGGCCGCCGAAGCCACCCACACCCTGCTCGATGCGCTTTCACTACCTGCATCGGCACAGCGCCTCGCCGCCGGGCACGGCATCGCGCTCTCCGTGGCACATGAGCCCATCGACGTACACACGCTCGGCGCGGCGCGCGGCAAGCTCACGGTGCTGGGCCTCGGACCGGGCCGCGCCGACCTGCTCACGCCCATGGCGCGCGCCGCGCTCGACGAGGCCACCGATATCGTCGGCTATTCAACCTATGTGGAGATGGCGGGACCGCTGCGCCCGGGGCAGGTGCGCCACGCCACCGACAACCGCGAAGAGCTTCAGCGCGCCCGCCATGCATTCGAACTCGCGAGCGCGGGGCGGCGCGTGGCCGTGGTGTCGTCGGGCGACCCCGGCGTGTTCGCGATGGCCGCCGCCGTGCTCGAAGCGCTCGAAGCATCGCATGAGCCGCACTGGCACCGCGTGGAACTCGCGATCGTGCCCGGCGTCTCGGCGGCGCTCGCCACGGCGGCGCGGGCTGGCGCCCCGCTCGGCCACGACTTCTGCATGCTCTCGCTCTCGGACAACCTCAAGCCGTGGAGCGTGATCGAAAAACGCCTGCGCCACGCCGCGCTCGCCGATCTGGTGATGGCGTTCTACAACCCGATTTCGCGCGCGCGGCCCTGGCAACTCGACCGTGCACTGGAAGTCGTGCGCGAAGTGCGCGCGCCCGGCACCCGCGTCGTGCTCGGACGCGACGTGGGACGCCCGGGGGAAACGCTCAGAGCGACCACGCTCGGCGCGCTGAAGTCGTCGGAGGTGGACATGCGCACGATGGTCATCGTCGGGTCGTCGGCCACGCGTGGCTTCTCGCGCGGCGGCAGCGAAGACGGCGAGTGGATCTACACGCCGCGCTGGTATGCGGATGGCGGTGACGCGCGAGGTTGAGCCCGAGGTTGAGCCCGAGGTTGAGCCCGAGGTTGAGCCCGAGGTTGAGCCCGAGGTTGAGCCCGAGGTTGAGCCCGAGGTTGGCGCTTCATCCTCATTCAACTTTCTCCGGTGCGCGCCGTTAACGCAGTGATCTTGTCCCGTCACCCCTGTCGAGCGCGCCGATGAACGACATTCTCGCTGCGGCCTCCCACGCCGCCTCCGACTCCCTACCCGGCGCCGCGTTGCTCACGCCCGCGGATATTCCGCTCGGCCAGCCGCTCGCATGGCCCCTCGTGGACCATGACGGCACGCTGCTGCTCGAACGCGGCGCAACGCTCGTGGGCGAGGTGGAGCGCGACTTCCTGTTCCGGCACTTCGCACCGCAGCGCGGCGACCGCGCAACGCCCGAGGATTCAGCCGCGCACGAAAAACCGCAGGAGCAAGAAGCCGCGCCAGGCGTGCGCGACCTGCACCTCTCCATCGGCGCGCTGATGGGTCTGCGTCCGCAACAAGGCGCGAGCGGCGCGCCAATGCATCCGTGCAAGCTGATCGGCATCGCGCCGAACGAATCGATCTTCGCGACGCTGCCCTATGTGGATGGCCGCCCAATCGAAATCACGCCCGGCGAAAACGTGGAGGTCGTGGCGATCGCGAGCCAGGCCGTCTATCGCTTCGTCTGCACGCTTCACGCGATGCATCAGACGCCGTCCGGCTATCTCGTGCTCTCGAAGCCCGCCAATATCCGCATGCTGCGCGAGCGCAATTCGATCCGCGTGCGCGCAACGTTTCCGGTGCGCTTCGGCATCGGCGCTGGAGGCTATCAGGGCGTCGCGCTCGCGCGCGGGATCAGCGCGCTGGGGCTCTCGCTCATGGCGCCATGGGCGCTCGGCAAAGTGGGCGAGCGGCTGCGCATCGCCTTCAGCCTGCGCTCAGGCAATCTCGACACGCCCATCGAAACGAGCGCGGTCATTCGCAATGTGCAGCACGAAGACGTCACGCAGACGCAATGCACGCTCGGCCTCGAACTGGACCGCCTCACGAGCGCCGAGCAGATGGCGATGAAAGTCTACGTGTTCGACCGCCACGACGACGTGATCTACTGGAGCAACAGCGCCCGCTGAGGCTGGCATCGCGACGGGCGCGGCACGGGCGTGCCACAGACGCTCAGGCGCTCAAACGAGCAACGCCTCGGCCTCGACACATTCGCCCTGCCACGCCTGCGCGAGCGCGCGGCAGCGCCCCACGCGCACGGCTGCGGTTTCGCAGTCGATCACGGTCACGCGGTCCGCATGGCATGGGCGCGCCGGCCATTGCGTCGTGCGGCCATCGCTGAAGAGCCAGAGATGACGCTCGCGCGCCGGGTCGCGGCGCGCCGCGCTTTCGAGCAGTTGCGCTGCACGGCTCATGCCGGCTTCGAGCGGCGTGCCGCCCCCGCCGCCGATCGGCTCGAGCCAGCGCTCATTCCACCAGCGCGGCACCGCAGGCCCAAATCGCAATTCGGCGCGCGCGCCACCGAAGCAGACTAGCGCCACTTCCACGCGCTCGCTGCGCGCCCGGTCGAACAGCGCGATCAACAGCCCCTTCGCCAACGCAAGCTGCCCATGCGCGAGCATCGAGGCCGAGCAATCGAGCACGAAGCAATGCAGCGCTCCGGTGCCGGTTTCATGCTTCCTGTAGCGCAAATGCTCCGCGCGCAGTGCTGCGCCGCGCTTCGCGGCGAGCGTAGGCAGCCAGGCGATGCGCGCGCCCGGCGCCGCATCGCGAATGACGCGCACGAATGCGCGCCCTGGACCTTCACGCCGCCGGGCGCCGCCCTGTGCCTGAGCGGCGGTCCTTGCCCGGCGGGTCAGCGTTTTTTTGCGGGCAGCGGAATCACGCCTTTCACGTGCCGCGCGGCAACCGGCTCGGCGGGCAGTTCGCCCCAATCCGGATTTGCTTCGGACTGCAATTGTTCCGCCGATGCCCGGTTCGATGCGGGCCCCGGTTCGGGCGGTTCGGGCGGCGCGCCGCGCTCGCTACGTCCACCACTCATGGGCGGTTGATCCGGCATCACGCGCCGCCGATGCGCCAGCACCGCCTCGGCGACCTGGTCGACGTGATCGGGCGCCACCTGCGTCGCGCCTTCGAACGCGGCCAGCGCGCGCGCTGCGCGCAGCATCACCAGATCGGCGCGCATGCCGTCGACGGCAGCCTCCACGCACCATTGGGCCGCGCGTTCGTGCACCGCGTCGCTCCACTCCAGCCCGTCGAGCGCGCCTCGTGCGGCGGCAATGCGCTGCGCCAGCTCGCGCTGTGCCGCCTCGTGGGCCGCGCAAAACGCCAGCGGGTCCGCATCGAACGCGAGCCGCGCCTTCACGATGCGCTGGCGTTCATCCAGGTCGAAGCTATTGCTCAACTCGACCATCAAGCCGAAGCGGTCCAGCAACTGCGGGCGCAGCTCGCCCTCTTCGGGATTCATCGTCCCCACCAGCACGAAGCGCGCCGCGTGCGTATGCGAAACGCCATCGCGCTCGACCGTATTGACGCCGCTCGCCGCCGCGTCGAGCAGTACATCGACGAGCGCATCGGACAGCAGATTCACTTCGTCCACGTAGAGCACGCCACCGTGCGCGCGCGCAAGCAGGCCCGGCGAGAAGCGCACGGCACTTTCGCGCAATGCCGCTTCAAGGTCGAGCGAGCCGATCAGTTTCTCCTCGCTCGCGCCAAGCGGCAGCGTGACGAATGCGCCGTGGGGCAGCAGCGCGGCGAGTGCGCGCGCCGCCGTCGATTTCGCCGTGCCGCGCGGGCCGCTCACGAGCACGCCGCCGAGCGCCGGATCGATGGCCGCGAGCAAAAGCGCGCGCTGCAACGGCGCCTGGCCGACCAGCGCCGTAAAGGGAAATGCGGCACGCATGCGCGCTTCGCTCATGTTCAGGATTCCTCCATGTGCCGCTCGGCTTCGAGCAGATGGTGTTCGAGTTGCGCGCGATGCTCGCCGGGCTGTTGCCACAGGCCGCGCTGCATCGCTTCGACCAGCCGTTCGCAGATCGCATGCAAGGCGTGCGGGTTGTGGCGCTGCAAGAAGGCGCGCGTGTCGTCGTCGTGCACGTAGGCGGTCGCGACCAGCGCGTACTGGTGATCTCCTACTACGCGCGCCGTCGCGTCATAGCCGAACAAATAATCGACAGTGGCCGCCATCTCCGCCGCGCCCTTGTAGCCGTGGCGCTTCACGCCTTCGATCCACTTCGGATTCACCACGCGCGAGCGGACCACGCGCGCGATCTCCTCATGCAGCGGCCGGATGCGCGGCGCGGCGGGATTGCTGTGATCGGCGTGATAGAGGCTCGGCTGGGCCTGCGAGAAGTGCCGTGCCGCTGCCGCCATGCCGCCCTGGAACTGGTAGTAATCGTTCGAGTCGAGCAGATCGTGCTCGCGGTTGTCCTGGTTCTGGAGCACGACATCGAGCGTGGCAAGGCGCGTGCGGAAGACATCGCGGGCCTCGTCGCCGGCACTCTTCTGTGTATAGGCATAGCCGCCCCAAGCCTGGTACGCGTGCGCGAGATCTTCATCGGTCTGCCATTGCCGATGATCGATCATCGATTGCAGGCCCGCGCCATACGCGCCCGGGCGCGCGCTGAAGACGCGCCAGCCCGCGCGGCGGCGCGCTTCGTCCGCGTCCATGCCTTGAGCGACGAGCGTGTCACGTTCGCGCAAGATACGCGCGCGCAGCGGATTCAGATGCTCGGGCTCGTCGAGTTCGGCCACGGCCTGCACGGCGGCATCGAACAGATGCATCACGTTGGGAAACGCGTCGCGAAAGAAGCCCGAAACACGCAAGGTGACATCGATGCGCGGACGGTCGAGCGCTTCCACCGGCATGATCTCGAAGTCGATCACGCGCTGGCTGCCCGCCGCCCATTTCGGGCGCGCGCCGATCAGCGCGAGCGCCTGGGCAATGTCGTCCCCGCCGGTGCGCATGGTCGCCGTGCCCCACACCGATAGCCCCACCGCGCGCGGATAGTCGCCGTGCTCCTGGAGATGCCGCTCGATGAGTTGCTGCGCCGACTTCATGCCGAGCGACCACGCCGCCTGCGTGGGCACGGCGCGCGTGTCCACCGAATAGAAGTTGCGCCCCGTGGGCAGCACGTCGGGACGGCCGCGCGAAGGCGCACCGCTCGGGCCGGGCGGCACGAAGCGGCCTTCGAGACCACGGCGCAGCTGGCGCAATTCCTCGGGGCCGCAGGCGTCGAGGCGCGGCAGCACGTCGTCGCGCAGGCGCGCGATGACGCGCGCCGCGTGCGGCAGCGCTGGCGTGGCTTCGTCGAGTTCGGCGCACTCGCTTGCGCAAACATGCGCAAGCAGCGCCAATGCCAGCGCTTCGAGCCGCTCGCGCGTGTCGCCGGCATGGCGCCACGGCGCGTCGCTTACCGCCGCGAGTCGCTCGGGACGCGGTCCGGTCCACGGCGCAGCCCAGTCGACGTTCGCGGGATCGAGCAGATGATCGATGCCGAAATCTCGCGCGAGCGCATCGATCAGCCCCGCGTTTGCGCCCTGCCCGTCGCCGCACGGATAGCGGCCCAGCGCGAGCAGCGTATCGCGCCGCTGCGCACCTTGCGGCGAAACACCGAAGGTGTGCAGGCCATCGCGAATCTGCGCTTCTTTCAACTCGCACAGATACGCATCGGCGCGCGTCAGCAACTCGTCCTCGCCCTGCTGATCCTGCGGCGCCGCAACGCTCAGTTCCTCATGCAAGCGATGCTCGATGATCGTCGCGAGAATGGTCTTGCGCAGCAACTTCGCGCGGCGCGGATCGACCATCAATGCTTCGTAATACTCATCGACCTGGCGTTCGAGGTCTTGTAGCGGCCCGTAGTTTTCCGCGCGCGTGAGCGGCGGCATCAGGTGATCGACGATCACAGCCTGCGCGCGCCGCTTGGCCTGACTGCCCTCGCCTGGATCGTTGACGATGAACGGATACAGATGCGGCAGCGGCCCGAGCACCATGTCGGGCCAGCAGGTATCGGCCAGCGCTACGCTCTTGCCCGGCAGCCATTCGAGATTGCCGTGCTTGCCGACGTGCGCGATCGCATCGATGCCGAAGGTATCGCGCAGCCAGAAATAGAACGCGAGATACGCGTGCGGCGGCACCAGATCGGCGTCGTGATAATTGGCGTAGCTGTCGTCGCCGCGCGAGCGCGAAGGCTGGATGCCGACGAACACCTGGCCGCAGCGCCAGCCCGCGATCATGAAACGGCCCCGGCGCACCGTGGGGTCCTGCTCGGGCGCGCCCCAGCGCGCGATGAGCGCGTTCTGCGCTTCCACCGGCAATTGCGAAAAGCGCTTGCGGTAAGCATCGAGCGCGAGACTCTGCCACGCGGGACGCAGCGCGCGCGTGCCGGAGTCGTTGGTCACGCCCTGCGTGAGCGTGCGCATGAGCGCCTCGCCGTCCTCGGGCAAATCGGCGACGCCATAGCCTTCGTCGCGCAGCATGCGCAAGATGCCCACGACCGATGCCGGCGTATCGAGCCCCACACCGTTGCCGATGCGCCCTTCGCTCATCGGGTAGTTCGCGAGCACGAGGGCGAGTTTCTTTTGCGCGTTCGGCACCTGGCGCAGCCTGCACCAGCGCCGCGCGAGTTCCGCGACGAACGCCACGCGCTCCGCATCGGGCTGATAGCGCACCACATCGACTTGCGTCGTCTTGCAGTGATACGCGAGCCCCTTGAAGCTGATCGCGCGCGTGATCACGCGGCCATCGACTTCGGGCAGCGCGATATGCATCGCGATGTCGCGCGAATTGAGGCCGTGATTGTCCGCGATCCAGGCGGCGCGATTGCTGCCGCTCAGGATCACCTGGAGCACGGGCGCGTCGCCGGCTAGTGCGAGCGGTTCGGGGTCGTCGAGCGACGAGGCCGCAAACGCCGTGGTGTTGAGCACGAGCGAGACATCGTGCTCCGCCGCGAGGCGCTCCAGCACGTCGCGGCTCAGCGTGTCCTTGAGCGACGTGATGGCGAGCGGCAGCGGATTCATGCCGCGTTCGGCCAGCGCGTCGATGAGCGCATCGAATGCTGCCGTATTGGCGGCCTGCAAATGCGCCTTGTAGAAGAGGATCGCCACCACGGGCGCGCCCGGCTGCCAGCGCGCGCGCCAGTCGTCGATGGTCGCGATATCGCGCTGCGGGTGATACAGCGCGGCGGCGGGCAGCGCCACGGGCGGCGCGGGCTCGCTGCCCCACTTGAACGCATGCCACGCGAGCGCGCGCAAAAAACCCTCGGCATTGGCCGCGCCGCCTTCGCGCAGATAGCGCCACAGCAGACGGCAGAACTCGGGCTGCGCGCGGCTCTTCGCGATCAGGTTCGGGTCTTCCTGCAAGTCGCCCGAGAACATCGCGAGCAGTTGCCCGCGCTTTTCCGCGAGCGCGACGACTTGCTCGATGCCGTAAGGCCAGTACGTCTCGCCGCCCAGATGATCGACCACGACCGCGCGCGCGTGCTGCAAGACATCGTCGACATAGAAGTCCACCGAGGCGGGCTGGCGCAGATACGTGACGTTCGCGAGCCGCACGCTCGGGAAACCTTCGGGCAGGCGCGACACGACGCTCGCGAGCAAGGCGAGCGTCGTGTCGGCGGAACTGAGCACGACGATCTCGGCGGGCTGCTGGTCGATGCGGACGACGCCCTGCGTGTCGTCGACGAAGCCGCCCGGCGTGGTGCGCAGCAAATGCATGGCGTTCTCGCGTGCTTCAGTGAATCAGTGAATCAATGGGCCTACAGGAATGCGGCAGATGCACGCTCATTGCGCCGGCGCGGTTTGCAGCGCAGCGAGCGCGGCTTCGAACGCACGTTGCAGCACCGCTGCATCGAGGTCCTCGCCAATCAGCACGAAGCGGCTCGCCATCGTGCCGTCCTGTTGCGCCGCGCTTTCCTGCGCGTTCCAGCGACGGTCGAAATAGCTGTCGAAGCGGCGGCCCACGCCTTGAATCACGAGACGCATCGGTGCGCCCGGCAACGCGGCGAAGCCCTTCACGCGATAAATCGTGTGCGCGTCCACGAGTTTTTGCAGCGCCTCGATCGCGGCTTCGCGCGAGCTTGCGTGCCCCTGCACCACGACCGAATCGAAGTCGTCGTGATGGTGATCGGGATCGTCGGCGGAACCGTGATGATCGTGCCGCAGATGAATGCTCTCCTCCGCAGCCGCTTCGAGCCCGAGCAGCGTGTGCAGATCGAGCTGGCCGTGCTGCGCGCACACGATCTTCACTTGCGGCGGCAGTTCCCCGCGCAGGTTCTCGATGAGCGCGTCCTGCGCGGCGGCGTCGATGAGGTCGGTCTTGTTGAGGATGACGAGATCGGCTGCCGAAAGCTGATCTTCGAACAACTCGTGCAGCGGCGATTCGTGATCGAGATTCGGATCGGCCTTGCGCTGAGCGTCCACGGCCTGCGGGTTTTCCGCGAACTGGCCGCTCGCGGCGGCGGGGCCATCGACCACGGTCACGACCGCATCGACGGTGAACGCGTTGCGAATCGACGGCCAGTTGAAAGCCTGCACGAGCGGCTTGGGCAGCGCGAGGCCCGAGGTCTCGATGAGCACGTGATCGATCTCGCCGCGCCGCTCGAGCAATTGCTCCATCACCGGGAAAAACTCTTCCTGCACGGTGCAGCACAAGCAGCCGTTGGCCAATTCGTAGAGCGCGCCCGCTTTCTCGTTGCCGCTCTCGTCGCAGCCAATGCCGCAACCGCGCAGGATCTCGCCGTCGATACCCAGTTCGCCGAACTCGTTGACGATCACGGCCACGCGCAAGCCGCCCGCGTGCTGGAGGATGTGGCGCAGCAGCGTGGTCTTGCCGCTGCCGAGAAAGCCCGTGACGATGGTGACGGGAATCTTGCGCATGTGCTGCGTTTGCATGAAGTTTTTCCTTCGGCTCGTGGGCCGCAGGTGGGATGCGCCGCGCGGGGCTCGCGCGCACGTCTTTGCGCTGCGCCGTCAAACGCAGCAAGGCTTGCACAACGGTGAAACGCAAAGACGCGCCACGGGCAAAGCCCCGCTGACGCATGAAAATCATGGACCCGGCGCCGCAAACCCGCAGCGCGCGTCCCTCGTATCTGGCCGGTATCCGGACTGACGAAGCGCCGCCTCGCCTTCCCGCGCAGCGGACCTTGCGGCCCGCTCGCGCAGTGGCATCACGCATGCCATGCATGCTTCGAAGCGGCTTGCATCGACCTTGCAGCCGATGCGCTCGTTGTACCGTTGCGGGTGCAGTTCAGGTTGGCCAAGCCCCTTGGTGGGATGGCTCCCTGATTCCCGTTTAACTGCGTGCAGAACGTAAGCGCACGCGAGCACCAGAGTGCGTGCGAGTGTAGGCGCGGGCCGCGCGCGCGTCAACAACGCGTGCACAACGAGTAAGCAACGGAGTAAGCAGCGGAATAGGCAATGCGTGCGCGGCATGAGCCGCACGGCGGCCCGCGCGCAGGCCGGCCGCGCGCACTCCGGCTTTACCCCTGGCGCGGCGCGGCGCATGCGCGAAGGCCCGAATGCGTGTGCTATCGTATTCGCGCGTCCGGGCCGCATCGCACGCACTGCATCGCACTCCATCAGCCAAAGCCGCGCAATGCGTCCTGCGCGCGGCGCATGCCGCGCCCTCGAACGCGCGCTTTCACGTGAACCGCTCCCAGCCCATCGACACCTTGCCAGCAGCCCCCACATCAGCGCACAATGCGGCGCCGCTCGCGCTGGGCCTCGGCTGCCGCAGCGGCGTGACGCTCGCGCAGGTAGAGGCGGCCGTGCACGCGGCGCTAGGCGATTGGCCGCTCGCACGCGTGAAGACCGTGGCCACGCTCGACGCGAAAGCCGCCGAGCCCGCACTGCTCGCGTTCTGCGCCGCGCACGCGTTGCCACTGCAAGCCTTCGCGCGCGAACGTTTGAGGGCCACGGGCGTGCAGTCCGCGCCAAGCAGCGCAGCGCATGCGCGCTTCGGCGTGGAAGGCGTCTGCGAGCCGTGCGCGCGGCTCGCAGCGGAAGGCGGCCCGCTCGTGCGCGGCAAGCTCGCGCTGGACGGGGTGACCGTCGCGCTCGCGGCTTGCGCCCAAGCCGCACTGCCGGACACCGCAGCAGACACACCCGCCGCAATGAAAACCACAACGCAAGCTGCCAAACAGGACTGACCCGCGACGATGAAAACCGATCCCGAATCCCACCAACGCATGACCCAGCGCCGCCGCGAAGGCCACGAAAAGAAGCAGGCTTCGGCGACGCACGAGAAGGGCCTCCTCATCGTCAACACCGGCAACGGCAAGGGCAAGAGCACGGCCGCATTCGGCATGGCGGTGCGCGTGCTGGGCCACGGCATGAAGCTTGGCGTCGTGCAGTTCATCAAGGGCGCGCTGCATACGTCCGAGCGCGATTTTCTCGGCAGCGTCGCGCACTGCGACTTCGTCACGATGGGCGACGGCTACACCTGGAACACGCAGAACCGCGACGCCGATATCGCCACGGCGCGCAAGGGCTGGGACGCCGCGAAGCACATGATCGAGAGCGGCGAGTACGGCATGGTGATCCTCGACGAACTCAACACGGTGCTCAAGTACGA
This sequence comes from Paraburkholderia tagetis, assembly GCF_022213065.1. Taxonomy (GTDB): domain Bacteria; phylum Pseudomonadota; class Gammaproteobacteria; order Burkholderiales; family Burkholderiaceae; genus Paraburkholderia; species Paraburkholderia tagetis. The sequence continues at coordinate 177,871 of NZ_JAKLJA010000004.1, read as the reverse complement.
GTATTTGCCGCTCGACGAAGTGCTCGGCGTGCTCACCGCGCGCGGGCCCGCGCAGCACGTCGTGGTCACGGGCCGTCACGCGCCCGATGCGCTGATCGAAGCCGCCGACCTCGTCACCGAAATGCGGCTCGTGAAGCATCCGTATCGCGAGCAAGGCGTAAAAGCGCAAAAGGGCGTGGAGTTCTGACGCGATGGCAGCCGTCGCAACAGCGATTGCGTGCCCCGCGCTCTTTATCAGCGCAAGCGCGTCGGGCCAGGGCAAGACCACGCTCACGGCGGGTCTCGCGCGCCTGCACCGGCGCATGGGACGGCGCGTGCGCGTGTTCAAGACCGGCCCCGACTTTCTCGACCCGATGATTCTCGAGCGCGCGAGCGGCGCACCTGTGATGTCGCTCGACTTGTGGATGGTGGGCGAAGCGGACTGCCGCGCGTTGCTCGCGCAAGCGGCTGCACAGTCGGATCTCATCCTGATCGAAGGCGTGATGGGCCTGTTCGACGGCACGCCCAGCAGCGCCGATCTGGCCGCGAAATTCGGCGTGCCGGTGGCCGCCATCGTCAGCGCGAATTCGATGGCGCAGACCTTCGGCGCGATCGCGTTCGGGCTCGCGCGCTATCGCGCCGACGTGCCGTTTCATGGCGTACTCGCCAACCGCGTGGGCTCGCCGCGTCATGCGCAGATGCTCCAGGAAGGACTGCCCGCCGATATTCGCTGGCTCGGCCACGTCGCGAGCGACGCGGCGTTTGCGCTGCCCGACCGGCATCTCGGCCTGCATCAGGCGAGCGAGATCGACGATCTCGATGCGCGCATCGAACGGGCCGCCGACGCCCTCGCGCAAACCGAACTCGCGCAATTGCCGCCAGCCGTCGAGTTTCATTCGAACGATGCGGATGATGTGGATGATGTGGATACCCTCGCGTCCGTGCCTCGCCTGCTCGACGGCATGCGTATCGCCGTGGCGCGCGATGCCGCGTTCTCGTTCATCTATCCGGCGAATCTCGCGCTGCTCGAAGCGCTGGGCGCACGCGTGAGCTTTTTCTCGCCGCTCGCCGACGAATCCGCACCCGCGAGCGCAGACGCGATTTACCTTCCCGGCGGCTATCCCGAGCTGCACGCGGCGACACTCGCGCGCAATATGCGCAGCGCGGATTCGTTGCGCGCGCACACAGTTTCCGGGCGACCGCTCATAGCGGAATGCGGCGGCATGCTGTATCTGCTCGACGCGCTCACCGGCGTCGACGGCACGCGCACGCCGATGCTCGGCCTTCTGCCCGGCGAAGCCACGATGCAAAAGCGCTTCGCCGCACTCGGCATGCAGCGGCTCGACGGCACGCACGGCATGCTCACCGGTCACACGTTCCATTACTCGCGCGTGAGCACGCCACTCGCGCCCGCGCTGCGCGCGCGCCACGCGCAAACCGGCGCGGACGGCGAGCCGCTCTATCGGCACGGCGCCATCGTCGCGACCTATATGCACGCCTATTGGCCTTCCAACCCGGCTTTCACGGCCGCACTCTTTCATGGCACAGCCCTTTGACGAAGCCGAGCGCGCGGCGGTCTACCGTGCGATCTACGAACGGCGCGACATGCGGCACTTCACGCCCGGCCCCATCGACGAAGCGGTGCTCGCGCGTCTGCTCGACGCCGCCCACCATGCGCCGAGCGTGGGCTACATGCAGCCGTGGCGCATCGTGCGCATCACCGATGCGGCATTGCGCGAGCAGTTGCACGAGACCGTCGAGCGCGAACGCCTCGCCACCGCCGACGCGCTCGGCAAGCGTCGCGACGAATTCATGAAGCTCAAGGTGGAAGGCATGCGCGAATGCGGCGAGTTGCTCGTCGTCGCGCTGATGGACCGCCGCGACGCGCACATCTTTGGCCGCCGCACGTTGCCGGAGATGGACCTGGCCTCGGTGGCCTGCGCGATCCAGAACATGTGGCTCGCGGCGCGCGCCGAAGGGCTCGGCATGGGCTGGGTGTCGATCTTCGACGTGGACGAAGTGCGCGCGCTGCTGCGCATGCCGGCCGGCGCGAAGCCGGTGGCCATTCTTTGCGTGGGCCACGTTGCCGAGTTCTATCCGAAGCCGATGCTCGAGATCGAGCATTGGGCGCAGCGCCGCGCGCTCGGCGAATGCGTGTATGAAAACCGCTGGCCTGACGCGCAGACCGAAGACGCGCCGCCAGGCGAAAGCGTGGGTACGGGTTCCGCGTAACCGGTACGGGGTCCGCGTAACCGGTACGGGTTCCGTATAACCCCGGCATGCCTGATTCCCGACTCCATGCAAAGCCCGCTCCCTGCGGGCAGGCGTTGCCTCAGGGACTCAGGACGTGACTCAGGACATGAGAATCAGCTTCATTGCGCAAGCGGCGTAACGGAGATCACATCGGGCATGGCGGGCGCGCCGGCCTGTGTGCCGGTCTGGTTCGCAGCAGGCGCCGCCTCCTTCAGCTTCACGCGCCATTGCGGCGCGCCCGCGTAGGGCAGCCGCGCGAGCGCGCCGGCCACCAGATAGGGAAGCGCTTTCTGCGCGTCGGCGTCGCGGTCGCGTTTCTCCGCGCTCACCTTGTAGGCTTCGTGACCATCCGGCAGCGCGAAGAAACGCAACGTGAGCGTATGCACGTAGCGCGTGCCGAACCACGGAAACGACGGTCCTTCGGACGGCACGCAACCGCCGGTGCAACTAGCGGTTGAGACCGCGACGTCGGCGGGCCGCGAGGCCCATGCCGCGGAAACGAGGTAGTGCGCCGCCTCGGGCGAGCCCTCCTTGAAGCCGCGCTGCGCGAGACCGGCCCGCAGCAGCGGCTCGTAAGGCAGCGGCTCGCCGGCGTCGTCTTGCGCGGGCGTGCGCGCGAGCCGGTAGGTCGCGGCCGCCGCGTCCGTCGCGCTCAGGTCGCCGCTTGCCCGCACGTCGGCGCTCGCGCCTGCACAGCCGGCGAGCGCGGCCAGCGTCGACAAGGTGCAGATCGTCATCAGGACTTTCACGGGGAACTCCATCGGAATCGTTGCCAGCGCACTTCTTGCGCCATTTGGCCGGATCAGGCGGCGTAATCGATCATCAGCAGTGTCATCAAGCCGCGCCATCGAGCGCCGGCAGCGACATCGTCACCGTCGTGCCCTGGTCCGGCGCGCTCTCTACGTGGACTTCGCCGCCGTGACGCGTCACGACCGTCTTCACGAACGCCATGCCAAGCCCCGCGCCACTCACCTCGGGCCGCTGGCCCGCATGAAAACGGCGGAACGGCTGGAACAGCTTGGTCTGATCTTCGAGCGGGATGCCATAGCCCTCGTCGCGAATCGAGCAGATCACGCGCGGGGTCCGACCATCCGCGACTGCGATACTACAGACAATTCTCGTTTCGGGTGGGCTGTATTTCACCGCGTTGTTCAGAATATTGACCAGCGCTCGGGTCATGAGCGAGCGGTCGGCGTTGATCCAGCCCATCTCCTCGCCGTCGAATGCGGTCTCGATCTGAATCTGCTTGGCGCTCGCCTGCGGCCAGACTTCGTCGCTGGCGTCGATGGCAAGCTCGGTCAGACTGGTCGGCTCCAGCGCATATTCCTGCGACTCGGCGCGGGCGAGCTGCACGAAGTCGTCGGCGAGCGTGAGCGAGCGGCGCGCATAGCGCTCGATGCGCTCCATCACCTCGCGCACCGGCGCGGCGGCGATCGTACCGCGCTCGCGTTCGGTCTCCACGAGCGCCACGATCGACGCCTGCGGCGAGCGCATGTCGTGCGACAGCAGACGCAGCGCGTGCTCGCGCTGGCGCTCGGCATCGTGCAGCGCGGTCACGTCGACGAGGCCCGCGATCCAGCCCACCGCCTGCCCCTGCGCGTTCGTGCAGCTCGCGTAGCGCAGCAGGTAATCGCTGCCGTCGCGCGCGCGCACTTCCACGCCCCGCTCCATGAGCTGCGCGAACTCGCCGCGCGCGGGATCGAGCGGCGCGGGCCAGTGCGCATGGGCGAAAGCCAGCGTCTCGGGGTTCGGGTCGATGGGCTTCATGAGCGCGAGATCGCCGAATACCTCGGGCATTGCGCGCCCTTCCGCGGCGCTCACGTTCAGGCGAGCGAAACAGGCGCGCGCCGCGTGATTGGCGATCAGCACCACGCCGCGCAGATCGGCCACGACGAGCGGCTCCGGCACGGAATCGAGGCTGTCCCACACGAAGCGCCGCATGTCCTGGAGGCGCTGCGCGGCCTGCGCCATCAGCGCCATCTGCTGGGCCAGCACGTCGCCGCCGAACTCGCGCGGCGGCGTGGGCGCCTCGGGCAGCAGGTAGGGTTCGTCGGCGAGCTGGCGCAGTTCCTTGCGCAGATACGCCATCGTCATTTCGAGGCGCCGCCAGCTCCAGAGCGGATAAACGAGTGCGAGCGCAACGATCGCCGGCACCGGCGTGAGCCAGATGCGCGCGTAATAGAGCAGCGCGGCGCTGCCGGCCAGCGAGAGCAGCGCCAGCAACGGCAGCAGGAGCAGCGTGCGCAGCGGCGAAAGCACGAGAAAACCGGCCAGCACCAGCGCGAGCGGCAACAGCGAGGCGAGCACGACGGCTGTCGGCGAGACCGGTTCGATGGCCGTGCCCGACAGCAGCGTATCGAGGGCGAGCGCATGGATATAGACGCCAGGCAGCGGCCCGAGCGTGCCCGAAAGCGGCGTGGCGAAGCGGTCGTACAAGCCCGAAGCCGTCACGCCCACCAGCGCCACGCGTCCGCGCAGCAGATCGGGCGGCACGCGGCCTTCGAGCACTTGCTCGAACGACACCTTGCGGTAGCTGAGCGTGTTGGCGCTGAACGGCAGCAGAAAGCGCGCCTCGCTATCCGGACCGCCCGCGCTCATGAGCCTGGTGTCGGCCGCAGGGGCCGCAGTGGCCGCAGTGGCCGCGGCGCTGCTCGCGCCGGCGAGGTCGGCAAGCGCAATCGTGCCGCCGCGCACGGCGCGCCAGAGCGGCACCATCAACTGGGGCCAGCGCTGCTGCGCATCGCCTTCGAACATCGCGACGCTGCGCACGATGCCGTCGTTGTCGACTTCGAGGTTGATGTGGCCAAGACCCGCTGCGGCCTGGGCGAGCGGCGCGACCGGCTTCACGACCTCGCGGCGGCCGTGGTCGGCTTCGTCGGCGGGCGAAAGCAGCACGGGCAGATACGCGGGGCGCTCGCGCAGGGCCTCGCCAAGGCGTGTGTCGTCAGGAGAAGGTTCGGTGAAGAGCACGTCGTAGACCACGGCGGCCACACCCGCCTTCGCGAGCCGGTCGACGAGCTGCGCGTGCAGGCTGCGCGGCCAGGGCCAGCGCCCCAGCGCGGCCACGCTCGCGTTGTCGATCTCGACGATCACGATGTCGGGCGAGACCGGCCGCTCGCGGGCGGCCAGAAAGCGGTCGTAGACCAGATGGTCGGCGCTGAGCGTCCAGTGCCACACCACGCTCAACAGCACGACGGCAATGCCCGCGCATGCGACGCCCACCCACTCGAACAAAAAGCGCCGCCCGACTGGACGGCCCAGGCGGGAGCGGGGACGCGCGCTCGCACTCATGCGCGAGCGCCTCATCAGTCGAGACGGAACGACTGGACCGGGCTGGCCTTCTGGAAGTAGCGGCCCCCTTCGAACTGCTCGGCAATCACCGTCCAGTAGTAGACGCCCTTCGGCAGATCGCTGACGACGGCCTCGCCGTTGGCGATGTCGGTGCGGTCCACGAGCGGCGCGCGCAGGTCCGCCGACGTGGCGAGCACGAAGCGAAAACGCGTATTGCCGGCGCGGCGCTGGTCGACGAACCAGCGGAACGCGTAGTCGCGCGTGCCTTCGACCTGCCCCGCCGAGGCGCCCATCGCGAGATGCCGGCGCTGAAACGCGTAGGTGGACGGCATGCCTTCGAGGCCGTTTTCGTCGATGGCGGAAACGCGCACGAAATACGTGCCGTCCTCGAGCGCGCCCACGGTCACGTGCGGCTCGTCCGAGTGCGTGTCGCGGATCAGGTCCAGCAGGCCCGCGTCGCGGCCGATCTGCAGATGGTAGCGATGCGCGCCCTTGACGGGCGCGAGATCGAACGCGACCGCTTCATCGTCCTGGACCTTCGAAGGATGGAGCAGATCGGGCGCGTCGAGCAGCGCGACGGGCACGCCCACCGCGCCGCCCGCCAGCGTGATGCTGCCGTGGCGCGCCGCGACGAGTTGCGACGAAGCCGCGAGCGGCGTGCCCGGCGCGGGTGCGACCGACGCGGCCTGGCCGCGCGACGCCGCGTCCACGCCTACCGCGCCCTCGATCACTTCGACGGCGGTCGAGCCTTTGTCGCCGTCGTAATTCACGCGAAAGCTCGTGCCGCGCACGCCCGCCACCACCGAAGGCGAGCGGATCTGGAAACGATCGTCCTTGCGGGTGGCCTTGGTGACCTCGGTATTCACCTGGCCGCGATGGAGGTCGATCACGCGGTCGGTCGAGCCGGTGAGCACGGTCTGACGCAGCGTGGCAAGGTCGAGCGATGCGCCCGGCGGGACGACGATATGCGAACCGTCGGCGAGTTCGAGTGTGGCGAAGCCGTTCTCGCCGGTCTGCACGCGGTCGCCCTCGACGAGCGTCCCGCCGACGACGAGCGGCAGCAACCGCCCGCCGCCGAACGCATGGCGCGCCGGCCCCGAGGTCGCGATCACGCGCGCGCTCAGGTGGTCCTGACGCAGCAGCGCAACCGGCACGCGCAGCGACGTGCCCGGCTGCAAGTGGCGCGGCGTGCTCACGCGGTTGATGCGTGCGAGCCGGGTCCAGTCGGCAGGATTGCGCAGATAGCGCGTCGCGACGTTGTAGAGCGAATCGCCGGGCCGCGTGACGTAGACGGCCATTTCCGGCGTCTGGCCCTGCGGCTTGCGGGCTTCGGCGCGGCCCGCAGCGGGCAGCAGCCCCAACGCCAGCGCACAGGCGAGCGCGCCGGTAAGCGGCGAGTGTGCGCGCGCCGCGCGCGGGAGCGGTGCCGGGCCAGCCGGGCTGGGCCAGGACAGCGCAACGGCCATCTTCACGCGCCCAGGCGCGGCCGGGTATGCAGCCAGATGCGCAGTCGAGTGCGCCGACCCGTGGCCGCTCACGCCGCGTCCCCCTCGATGCGCTCGAGGCGGTAGCCGTAGCCGTAAATCGGTGTGAGGCGATAGCCGTTTTCCGGGCGCAAGCCGAGCTTCGAGCGCAGCATGGAGACGTGCGTGTCCATGGTGCGCGACGGGATATCGTCGGACTGCTTCCAGATCACGTCGAGAATGTGCGCGCGCGAGAGCGGCCGGCTCAGATGCTGGAACAGCAGGAGCGCGAGCTCGAACTCCTTTTGCGTGAGCGCCACCTGCTTGCCGCCAACCGCTGCCTGGCGCGACTTCAGATCGAATTCGTATTCGCCGAAGACTTCTTTCTGCGTAGGCGCGTGCAGTTGATACGCGCGGCGCAGCAGCGAGCCCACGCGCGCGAGCAGGACCGGCCCGGAGACCGGCTTGACCACGTAGTCGTCGGCGCCGCTGTTGAGCATCTGAGCAATATCGACTTCACGGCTGCGGCTCGTCATGAACAGGACGGGCAAGCGCGTGGACAGGCTTTGGCGGACCCAGTGCAGGACTTCGTCGCCAGCCATATCGGGAACGTTCCAGTCGAGCACGAGCAAGTCGAATGTCTGCCGCCGAAGCTGCTTGACGAGCTCGCCGCCCTTGGCGAACGCGTGGCAGACGTGGCCAGCCGCCGTCAGCGTCTGGCAGACGAAATCGGTCTGTGCCGGATCGTCGTCGAGTACTGCAATTCTCATAATGTCCTGCACCCAGTGTCGTTATTCATCTTCCCGGGACGGGCCGGCCCTGCGATACCCGATAAATACCGGTAAATACCCGATAGCCGGCCTGCATCCCCCATCCCTTGCCGTGCGGCCCCACCGCACAGCCCGGGCGCCACTCTCGCCGCATCTCGAAACGAATGGGAGTGCGCTACCCAACAATTTGCATGAAGAGATCGGGAACCAGTTTTCGCTCATGGTAGTCGAAAACGCCCCCGATTGAACGCGGCGCGACCTTACATGCCCCGCCCGACGCATTTGCGGACCTCACCCTCGGCGGCGTGCCGGCGGGTCGCCCGCCGTGCCGGTCGCCGCGCCCAATGCATACGGGTCGTCCGCCGAGGCGGCCTCGCGGGACGCTGTCCGGCTCATCTGGCCAGCCGCATGTCGCACTTCGGACGCTGCCGGCTCGGCCATTGGCGCTTCGGAAAGCAGCGCGGCCAGTTGCCGGCGCACGTGCTCCCACGCGGCATGCGCATAATCAGGCTGCGCCGCGGCGCGCGCCTGAGCGAGCACGAAGGTGCGCAATACCGTCGATGGGCACTGAGTCAACCTCTCCGAACGGCCGAAGCGCGACTGGCGCAACACCTCGCTCAGCCAGGGCAGTTCGGCTTCGCACGAATCCGCATAGGCTTCCATGGCCGCGCGTGCGTGCCGGTCGCGGGCAAGATCGAGCTCGATGCGATCGAGATCGCGGCTGCGGCCCGAACCACTCACCCGCGAGCCAGGCGGAAACCGCATGCTGCCGGAACGAAAAAACATGAAACCCCTCGTGTAGCAGACAAGCTCCAGACCCGCCGGAGTTGCTCCGTGCGCGCCCGGCAGCACGGCCTTCGCGCGCGGCGCGGACGGCACATGCATGAACGTGACTTGTATATGAAAAACGAGTGGCGACAGCCTCGGGCCGCGCACCGCGTGGTCTCCGGCGTCCTTCCCCCCGGACTCGGACCGCCGGCGCGGGCGCCGCCGGACCGGCGCGTCACGCGCGGGCGGGCATCACCGCCCGACACCCACCCGCAGACCGCAGCCGATCACACCATGGCGTTTCCCGCTGCCATCGCCACTCCTGTACTTCCAGGCGCTGTTTGCCAGCGTTATCCGGCGGACTCGAGCCCGCTCTGACTTCCTCCCCACCGGCGCGTCGCCGTGTCCCGACTGCGCCGGCCCCCGTAGCCGAATTTCCTTGCCTGGCGCGCGTGAGTCGCACGCCCATTTAACGCGGTCCATACAGCGACACGCCGCGACAAGCTATTGTGGCGGCAAGCTCGCAAAGCTACTGTCAGGGATTGTTAAATCGGCCGGATGCGGCGCACGCCGTGGGATTTGGGTGCGATTTGCGTGCGATTTGCGTGCGATTGGGGTGCGATTGGGGCGGGTATGGCGCTGGGCGATATCGACGATTCGACCCGCGAGCGAACGTGGGCTACGAGTGGAAATCGGCGGCCAATGACGGATCAGCGATACGGAATCCTGATTACTTTTCGACGGCATGCGCGGAACCGGCGATTGTCTGCATCAATATGCAAGTGAATCAGGCAGCGCAGCGCAAAGGACGCCCGTTTCAGGCGTCCTTGTTATCACACACGGAAGCGACGCGCCTCAGTTCTGCTGCCGCTGTTCGCCACGGCCCTGGACTGGGCCGCCTTGTGGCGGCGCCTCGGGACGGCCGCGCGCGGCAGGCGGCTCCGGCGGGCGGGCGGTGCCAGGCGGCGGGCCGGGCGCGCGATTGAACGCGGGTGCGGGTGCCTGCGCCGGCGCGGGCGGGCGGCCCATATTGGGTTGCTGCATGGGCGGGCGCTGCACTTCGGCAGGCTGACGCGCGCCCTCGCCCGGCGGCCGCTGCATCTCGGCGGGCTGGCGCTGCATCTCGGCGGGCTGGCGCGCACCCTCGCCCGGCGGACGCTGCATCTCGGCAGGCTGGCGCGCACCCTCGCCCGGAGGACGCTGCATCTCGGCAGGCTGACGTGCGCGCTCGCCCGGAGGACGTTGCATCTCGACAGGCGGACGTGCGCCCTCGCCCGGCGGACGCTGCATCTCGGCAGGCGGACGTGCGCCTTCGGCAGGCGGACGTGGCGCCGCAACGGGCGGCCCGCCGTTCACGGGCGGCCGGCCATGAACAGGCGGCGCTTCGTTGCCGGGACCACGCCCCGGCTCGGGCGGACGGCCTGCGCCGGGCGGCGGCAGAGGCCGTCCCGCACCGCCCGGCGGCCCGCCGTGATATCGCGGCTCCGGCGGACGTCCGCGGCTCGGCGGCGGGGCATGCGCCCATCGATCGCGGTCGCCGTACCACGGCCGGTCGCGATAGAAACTGCCCCAGTACGCACCAATGGAGAACGAGACGATCGGCAGGCCGATGGCCGCGCCATAGCCGGTCAGCGGTACGTAGGCGCCCTGGTACGGGTAGCTCAGATAGCCGCCATAGACCCAGCCACGCAAGTCCGGCAGCGCGACATCGCACCAGGTGTAGTCGCTTACACAGCCCATCACCGTGACCGGCACGTTGGGTCCGAGTTCGCTGACCACCGGATATTCGTCGGATGGTCCAGCGAACAATTCGACGGGTTCGCTCGTGTAGGCCCGGGTCTGCGCGCGAACACCCGGTGCCGCAAACGCCATCGCCGCAGCCATGCAGACCGTCGCGAGCGGCAGGGCCAGCCCGCGCCGCGGCTTCATATATTGGTTTGTCATGCTCCCCTCTTTACTTCCGCAATCCTGCGAAAGGGGTGAGCATATTTCGTTCCTCGATGCGGGTCGGCACCCTCCCTATCCATACGGCTGCTGGCGCGCACTTCATGTTAACGATGCAGTGCGCGCCCGTGTGGTCGATATGCGGCGCCAGTTACAAACCTTCCGGCCTCACCGCGAGATTGCTCTTCACCTCGGTGACACCCGCAACGCCACGAGCGATTGCGGTGGCTAATTCGGCCTCGTTCGCTTCCGGAACGGAGCCGCCCAGCGTCACGACACCGCTGCGCGCCACGACAACGATATTGCTTGCGTTAAGGCCCTTCGTTTTCGTGAGGTTGCGTAGTACCTCTTTTTGAAGCTTGCGGTTTTCTGCTCTTACCGCTTTCTTGTTTGCGTTACTGGTGCTTGCAGGTATGGTGGATCTCGCTTCGTCTGTGTCGATTCCCTGCGCATGGCTGATGGCCGTGACCGCCATGATGAATATGCCGGCCGCGCGCCGGATCGGTTTGATAATTTGCATGGTTTGGTTCTCCTTGGTTGGTGGTTTTTTGCTTTCGTGGTTCATTGTTTTTCGCGTTTCCTTGTTTTCGTGTCGGTCTATTAGCGTTGCCCCTGTGCGGGGCGGCACCTACTTTTCTTTGCAGCCGCAAAGAAAAGTAGGCAAAAGAAAGCGGCTCAAACCGCCAGTGTGACGCCGTCCACCTCTTGCCGTTAATCGAAGTGGTTCCGGGGCATCCGTCACCTCGCACCTTCAAACTCAGTGACAAAGGAGTCATTCATCCCGCTGCTCGCTACGCGCGCAGCGGTCGGGTATGCAAGGGAAACCACCGGGTACTGCACAAGCTTTCGAATACGCAGGCATCCTATCGATTCGCATGCATCCCACTGGTGTTGGGTTATGCCCCACGGCGCGCGCAGCGCCGCCGGAGGAATGAGCCCTTAGTCACTCCGTTGTACGGCGCGTGGCGACAGACGCTCCGGAACCGCTCCGATAATGGGCAAGTGGTCCACTGCGTCACACTAGCGGTTTGAGCGGCTTTCTTTTGCCTACTTTTCTTTGCCGCTGCAAAGAAAAGTAGGTGCCGCCCCGCACAGGGGCAACGCTAGCAGACCGACATGAAAACAAGGAAACGCGAAGGGAATCGCGAAGGGAATAGCGAAAGGAACCGCGAAGAGAAACGCAAATCGCAAAAAACCAAAACCGAATCGCAATACCCCCCGAAATCCACGAAAAACATCCTGCTAAAACGTATGCCGAATTCCAACAACAGTACCGACCGAAGTCCCCGTTACTTCGTAAAGCGCACCGATCATCGACAATCCCGTATTCATGGCGCCATGATTATTTACCATGCCGACTTGAGCATAGAGCGTAGTCCGCTTCGACACCAAATAATCGGCTCCCAGCGCGCCCAGCACTGAGTGATTGGTCGTACGGTTTCGATCGCTCGTCACCCAGACGCCGCCATTGATATCGAACGCCGGGGTTATATACCAGCTAGCTCCGACGCCATAAACGTTGGCGTTAAACGACCCCGCAACCTTATAGTTAACAAACGAACCTTTGACGGTCAGCGATCCAAACTGATACCCCACGCCGATCATCCGCCCTTCGTATTGCACGGTCGTGGGGACAGGCGTCTGCGCCGTGCCGCCGCTATTACCATCGTAGATCGCCGCATTGACCGTCAGCCCACCCACTCCATACTTGAGTCGCAGAGCATACTGTCGCCCCGCCTGGAAATTGCCCGCCTGTCCACCAAACGCATACAGCGCGCTGGCCTGAAAGCCGCCCAGTACAGGACTGGTATAAGAAATCGCATTGGCGTTGAAAATACCCGTGCCAAGAACGTTGTCCACGAGCGGTATCGCCCCGCTGCCAAACAGCGAAAGACTGCGCGGGTCGGAATCGTACACAGCGAGAAAGAACGGCGAGAACTGCAGGCCCAGCTTGATCTCGCCAGGCGGGCCATCGACACCCACCCAGGCCTCGCAGCCAAACAGATTGCCGTTGCAGTGAAGCAGGCCACCGTTTGCAATATTGAGTCCGCTGACAAGACGAAACTTTGCCTGGTATCCGCCGCCGAGATCCTCTGTTCCCACGATGCCAAACTGCGAATAGTACGAGCCGCCATCGATCACGGAAAACTGCTTGCCCGCATTGGCTCCCGTTGCCGGATTCAGCGTCTTGTTGGTATAGAGCAGACCGCCATCCAGTACGCCGAACAGCGTGACACTGCCTTGCGCATGCGCGGCGCCGCTCAATGCGACTCCCATCGCCCAGAGCGATAAACTCCGTACTACGAATTTTTTTCGTGACATCTACTGTCTCCATGACCAGCCGCATCGAGTGCGGCTTGTTATTTTTTGGAATATGAAGCGGGAGCGTTAGAAACGAATCGGGCGATCGGCGCCGAGCCACGGATAGCGCGCCGTATCGGCGCCACCATAGTCCGGATCGAGGTAGACGTAGCAGCGTTGAATCCTGAAATCGCGAATCTCGAAGACGTCGCACCAGCGTCCCGCATGAGTGACGCCGGCGCGCCAGGCGGCCCCGTCGCGGGTCCGGCCACTCGACGTTCCTTCCGCCACGACGAGATCGCCCTGCTGAATGAAGTTGATGCTCGACGCGTCATGCGACACTTCGGAAAGAATGCCCATCAGGTCGGCAAAGAGCCGCTCGATTTCCGGCTTGCCGCGTGCGATGCCCCACTTCGGGAAATAGACTTCGGCGTGGTCGTCGAAGAGTTCGAAGAGGTTTCCGCCTCGATCCATCCGCTTGAAATACTCGAGCGCGATAGCCTTGCGCTGCTCGTCCGTCATCGTTCTGATTTCCATCGTTGGCACCTGTTCAGGAGGGTTTTGGAAACACCGATGGCATGCGTGCAAGCCCACGCCTTGCCAGCCGGAGTGTTGGTTACATCAAAAAAGATTCTTGCTGTGCCTGCTTTTATTTGTATTACTAATTATTCAGGCGAATCTCAGGCGAACGCCCGAAGGCGTCGCCCGTATTCAGTCTTGTGCGTATAACGGCGACATGTCCGCCACTCTGGACGGCGCAAGCAGCCGGCTTTCCGCGTGAACGTCGACCGGCGCGAGATCGCGCAGAAAATCGTTCCAGCGCGCCGACTCCCGCAGGCGCTGGCGATGAAGCAATGCGGCTTCGAAATCCGGATGCTGCCAGTACAGCAAGACCTGGTTGAGCGTGCCGGCAATGGTGCTGAATCCCGCGCACAACCTCGTCATGACGACGGTGTCGTCCGTCAAGGCGTGCCGCGCCATCGCTTCCCAGCACGCCGGAACGCCGCCTGCGGCAAAGGTCAGCGTCAATTCCTCCATCACGCTTTGGGCTCGCGGAGAAGCGAAGGCCGGCCCATGCGCGGGCAGCCAGTCGCGACCGTTACCCCACAGAGGCGTCAGCTCGGGCAACGGCGCGGGTGCGAGAAGCCGGCTCTCCTGGTGCCTGATGAGCGGCCTGACCGCGCGAAAATACGGTTGAAGCTCTGCCTGCCGGTACAGGCCGAACAGGCGCGTGTGCCAGTCTTCGAAGCTGTCGTAGCGGTACAGGCTCACGATTTGATCCATCGCGCCGCTGCGCGCGGCATACGTGCCGACCAACCGTTCGAGAATGGGACGCAGCCCATGCGCGCCGCGCTCGCGCTGAGCGTCCCAGAACGATGCCTCCGTGCCCGGCGCGAGGGTGTATACGCGGTGCTCGATCAACATGCCTGACTCCCCATGATTCTTACCGTGGCCGTGGATGCGGGGTTAAACGAATCGAACGGATCAGCCCGATCAAAACGATTAACCCGATCGAACCGATCAAACGGGCTCGGCGCCTTCGTAGGCCCGTTGCAGCAGTTCGCGGATTGCGCCACGCTCGAAGGGTCGCGGGTTCGGATAGGGCGTCTCGACCACGAGGTCCGCTGCGCGATCGAGCCCCTGCTCGGGCATGCCCAACTCCCGCAGCGAATTCGGTACACCCAGCGCCGCGCCCAACGCCCGCAAGCCAGCGGCGGCCGTCTCGCTGCCCAGCGCACGCGCGATGCGCGCCATCGCCTGCGGCGCGGCCGCTGCGTTATAGGCAAGCGCATACGGCAGGATCACCGTGTGGACCTCCGCATGCGGCAGATTGAAGGACCCGCCCAGCGTATGGCACAGCTTGTGGTGCAGTCCCATCTGCACATTGCCCAGCACCGTCCCGCATAACCAGGCGCCGTATTGCGCGTCGCTGCGCGCATCGAGCCCCGAGGGCGTTTCGCGCAAGCGGGGCAGCGCACTCGCGAGCGCCCGAATGCCCTCTTCGGCCATCAGGCTGTAGACGGGGTTGCCGTCGCGGCCATACAGACCTTCGGCTGCGTGTGCGATTGCGTTCATCCCGCTCGTCATGCTGAGCGGCACCGGCAGCGTCAAGGTCAGTTCGGGGTCGTAGATCACGCTGCGCGGCATCACGCGCCAGTCGCGCCCGGTCTTTTTCAGGCCGCCATCGGTGATGCCATAGAGCGGTGTCATTTCGGACCCCGAATAAGTAGTGGGTAAGGCGATGATCGGCAGGCTCGATTCGAGTGCGATCGCTTTCGCGAGACCAATCGTCGAGCCGCCGCCGATTGCCACGCAACCGTCCGCGCCAAGACGGCGCGCCGTCTCGATGGCCTCGCGCGCCACGTCGAGCGGCACGTGCATCACCGCCTTGCCGTGAACGCCGGCGCTGCGCGCGCCCAGAATCCCCGCAACCTGTTCGCCAATGCCGGTCTGCTCTGGCGTGGTCAGCACGA
Source organism: Paraburkholderia tagetis (assembly GCF_022213065.1). GTDB lineage: Bacteria > Pseudomonadota > Gammaproteobacteria > Burkholderiales > Burkholderiaceae > Paraburkholderia > Paraburkholderia tagetis. The sequence continues at coordinate 162,628 of NZ_JAKLJA010000004.1, read as the reverse complement.
GCGCGCGCCGCATGCCCAGGTTTTCGAGTTCCTGGATCAACTGGTGGCGGCTGCCTGGACCGAACACGACCCGGGCCGCACGCGTTTCGTGCACAAAAGTTTGCATGGTGGCTACCTGTTTCTCTATGTCCTGAACTTACGGCTTACGACCGGAAAGCAGCGTGCACGCATAGCCGATTTCGGCGTCGCGAATGCCGTGCTCGTCGCCGGCCTCGATCTTCAAGGTCACATCCGCCCCCGCTTGCGCAAAGCGCTGCGCCGACTCGCGCACGCTCTGCGCGGGCACATGGGGATCGTCATCCCATGTGGAGAACAACACGGGCATGCCGTCGAATACACCGGGGGCGATCTCGCGGTGCATGCCGGGCGGCCCGATCAACCCGCCCGTGAACGCGACGAGTGCGCGATAGCGCCGCCTGGCGCGCCACACGAACTCGCTGCACAAGCATGCGCCCTGCGAAAACCCCACCAGCACCTGCGATTCATACGGAAAACCCTGCTCGCACAGCGCGCCGGAGAGCGCATCGAGTCCCGCCAGCGCGTGCGTCAGATGCGGTTCGTTATCTTCGAGCGGCGCGATGAAGCGCTGCGGATACCACGACTGCCCGGCCGCTGCCGGCGCATGCCAGACGAGGTCGTCGCGCCCGAAGCGGTGCACGACCGCGTCTCGCATCCACTCGGGCGACTGCCCGCGTCCGTGCACGAGAATGACCGCCAGCGCGGCGTCCCCCGGTGCGCAGCCGTACACCTGCGGCGGCCGGGCCAGATGCGGATTCGCGTTCGACATGGTGCGGGTCTCCGGCTCAGAATTCGAGCTTTTCGAGCGATGCGATGATCGTCTCGCGCTGGCTCTCGAACTGCGGCGCAATCTGCACCTTCGAACCCAACGCCTCATACGTTTCGTCGATCAGGAATGCTTCGGGCTTCGAAACAGTTGCCTCGAACATCGCGCCAGCCGGCGTGCGCACGTAGATCGATTCGAAGTAGCCGCGATCCTTGCGCTCGGAGGTATCGGTGAAGCCGAGCCCTTCGAGATTCGCCTTGACCTTGTCCTGCACCGCACGATCCTTCACCTGGAACGCGCAGTGGTGCACGATGCCCTCGCCGTAGGTCCAGCTCGCCTGCGGCAGATCCGGCGTGAGCACGTAGTCGACGAACTGGCCCGGATGTCCCGCGCCTTCGCCGAACGCGAACCGCGTATGCTTTTCGTCGCGGGCCACTTCGTGCGCGCTCCAGCCCTGCTGCATGAATTCCTGCGACGGCTCCAGTTCGCGCACGTTCACGCTGATCGTGTGCAGGCCGCGAATCGCGAGGTCCGCGGGCACTTCGCCGTTCGACCACGGCTTGCGCGCATCGTCAGCAATGCCAATCATCTCGTAGGGAATGCCGCAAGGATGCGCAAAAGACAGCACCGGTTCGCCAAAGCGCTCGGAGCGTTTTACCTCGAAGCCATGATCGCGCAGCCGCTTTTCCCAGAACGGGATGGCCGAGACCGGCACCGAGAGCGAAAGGCCGCCGATCTGCCCCGCGCCGCGATGGCCCTTGCGGCCGAAGTGCGCAACCGGGAAGCAGGTGATGAGCGTGCTTTCCTCGCCGAGATCGTTGCCGTAGTAAAGATGATAGAAAGGCGAGGCGCCGTCGTAGATCAGCGTCTTCTTCACGCTCTTGAGCGAGAGCACCTTCGTGTGGAAATCGTAGTCGTGCTGCGCCGATCCCACGCACAGCGTGATGTGATGGTGGCGCAGGATGGCTTCTTGTGCTTCGGTCATGGTCGTCTCCTTCATGTTTGATGCAATGGCGCGAGTTTGTGCGAGTTCGCGCGAATCGTGATTGATGGCTCAGCCGACGGACGGAATATCCGTCATGGCCTCGTCGACCAGGCTCCAGATAAAGCGGCCCGACGGGTCGCGCTGTTCCTCGGCGATGTGCGAAATGAGACCGGCCGCGCGGCTCAGCACCGCGAACCCGCGCATCAGCGCGGTCGGGATGCCGATATCGCCGAGCAGCGCCGCAATCGCACCGGTCGCGTTGATCGTGATGTGCCGCCCCGCCGCAACGTCGACGGCGGCAGCAAGGTGCCCGAGCGCCTCGCAATACGGTCCATACGTCCCCACCTCGCGCGCCAGCGCAAGCAGCGCGATGGCGCGAGGATCGTCGGGCTTGTGAAGATGATGGCCAAAACCAGGCACAGCCTCGCGCCGCGCCCGATAGTCCTGGGCGACGCGCGCCGCTTGCGCAGCGGCGTCCTCGCTCGCCGCGATACGGCCCAGCAATTGCGCCGCCGGCTCCATCGTGCCGACAAAGCGGCTCGCCACTGCGAGCAGCCCCGCCGCCACGCCCGCCTGCAGATTTTCCGGCGAGCTTGCATAGATCATGCGCGTGGCAATGGCGCTCGGCGTCATGCCATGCTCCATCAGCGTGACCAGCACCGCATCGACGATCCGTCGCTCGCCGGCACTCGGCACGCGGCCGAAGGTCTGCTTCATGAACACGTCGATAAAGCTCGCCTGGCCGAGCAGGTCGCGCACGAGATCGGCATCGCCGTAGTAGACCGCATCGGTCGTGTAGTGGCAGAGCGCCGTGCGCGGCGCCCGGGCGTCGTTCATTGCGTTCATGCTTCGCTCCGCAGGTTCAGGATCGCCTCGCGCACCGCGGGCTTGAGCACCTTGCCGACCGCGCTGCGCGGCAGCGTATCGAACAGATGCACGGACTTGGGCGTCTTCACCGAACCGAGTTCGCGCTTCACGAGCGCAACCAGTTCTTCGGCTTTCACCGTCATGCCGGGGCGCAATTGCACGGCCGCGTGCACGGCCTCGCCCCATTTCGCGTCGGGCACGCCCACCACCGAGCAATCGGCCACTGCCGGATGACTCGCCAGCACCACCTCGACATCGCCCGGATACACGTTGAAGCCGCCCGTGATGATCACATCGCGGATGCGGTCGCGCAGGAATAGATAGCCATCCTCATCGAATACGCCCGCGTCGCCCGTGTGCAGCCAGCCGTCCACGAGAGTCTTGCTCGTGTCCTCTTCGGCGTTCAGATAGCCGCTCATCACGAGGCTGCCGCGCACGGCGATCTCGCCCTCCTCGCCCGGCCCGAGCGGCTGGCCCGACTTGTCGAGAATCGCAACGCGCGTGAGCAGCGTCGGCCGGCCGACCGAGGCGAGGCGTTCGCCCGTCATCTCGGCGGGCGGCAGGAAGGTGATGATCTGCGGCGCCTCGGTCTGCCCGAACGAGGTGCAGAGCACCGGGCCGAACACAGATTGCGCATCGCGAATCTGCTCCGGGCGCATCGGCGCACCGCCGTAGACGAGGTAGCGCAGCGCCGGCAGCGCACGCGGGGCGCGGCGCTGTTCTTCGCTCAGCGCGAGGATCAGCGTGGGCGGCGCGAAGAAAATCGTCGCGCCATGCTCGCTCGCGGCATCGAGCAACCCGGCGGGCTTCGCGTACTCCGGGAACACCAGCGCGCCGCCCGCGCCGAGCAGCGGCAGCATATAGGTCGAGGTGCCGTGCGTGATGGGAGCGGCCACGAGATAGCGATCGTCGGGCGTGAGACCCAGTTCGTGAATCTGCGTTGCGATGTTCGTATTCCAGGCGCGCAGCGGCTGGATCACGCCCTTGGGAATGCCGGTGGATCCGCCCGTGAACTTGATCGCCTGCGCCTCTTCGACACTGACGCCGCCGCGCGCATAGGGGCCGAACGCCACGGCGGTCGTGTCGCCATCGTCGCGCGCGAGATCGCCGAGCGGGCGCAGCGGCGCGGGAACGCCCGCGAGGCGTTCGAGCATGGCAGCGTCGGCGAGCACGAGCGAAGGCGCGACGAACTCCACGATCCGGCGCAGCTCGGGGTCGCCGTTGCGCGGATTCAGCGGCACCCACACCTTGCCCGCCGCCAGCACGGCGAGCAGCGAGAGCAGATGATCGACCGAGTTGGCCGCACCGATGCAGACGCGACTGCGCGGCAGCGGATCGAGGCGCGCGAGCGTGGCCGCGCGCTGGAGCACCTCGGCGGCCAGCGCCTCGAAAGTGAGGTTGCTGTCAGGGCTCACGATGGCGGTCCGGCGGGGATGGCGGTGTGCGGCGCGCCACAGGAAATCGATCGGGTACATGCGGGGTTCTCCGGTATTCGTGGAGCCCGTGACCACCGGCTCCTTGAGTTGCATTCTAGATTTATTCAAATGTTCGAACATTCGTGCTTACCCTGGCGCCGCTGCTATACTGGCGCCATCGCGGCCGCCTCATGCCACCTCGTGCCGCCTCGTGCAGCCTTCCGTCCCGCTTTCGTCTTCTCCGGTCCCAAACGCCATGCCGCCCATCACCGACGCGCCCGATGCCCCCATGTTCGACGTGCCGCAGCCGCGCCATGTCGACCTGGCCCGCACGCTCATGCAGGACATCCGCGAGGGCCGCTTCGCGGTCGGCGAGATGTTGCCCACGGAGGCGGAGCTTTGTGCGCAGTGGGGCCTGAGCCGCTACGCCGTGCGCCAGGCCATCCAGAAGCTCTGCAATCTCGGTCTCATCACGCGGCAAGCGGGTGTGGGCACGACCGTGCTCGCGGACCGCCCGCAGACGCGCTATGTGCAGTCGATGGATACGCTTTCCGATCTCGCGCTTTACGCCAAAGGCACGCGGCTGCGGGTGAATGCGCGCCGCACATTGCAGGCCGATGCATCGCAGAGCGCGCTGCTGCGCTGCGCAACAGGCGCGAAGTGGCTGCAACTGGAAGGCGTGCGATACGGCGGCGAGGGCGCCGATGAGCCGATCGCTCTGGTCGATATTTACGTGAACGCGGAATACAGCAAGCTGACGGGTCTCACGAAGACGCTCGATAAGCCGGTCTACACCATGATCGAGGAGCAGTACGGCATCAAGGTCACGCGCGTCGAGCAGGAGATCCAGGGGCTGCTGCTTGAAGGGGCTGTCGCTGGGACGTTGCAGGTGGAGAGCGGGTCGGCCGGCCTGCGCATCGTGCGGACCTATTTCGTGCGCGACAAGGTGATCGAAGCGACGACCGGCGTGCATCCGGCGAGCCGCTTCAGCTATTCCATGTCGTTTCAGCTCGCTCAGAGTGCGGGGTGAGTGGAAGGCGGTTGGTTTTGTTTTTTGTGTTTCGCGTTTCCTTGTGTTCGTGTCGGTCTATTAGCGTTGCCCCTGTGCGGGGCGGCACCTACTTTTCTTTGCAGCCGCAAAGAAAAGTAGGCAAAAGAAAGCGGCTCAAACCGCTAGTGTGACGCCGTACACCTCTTGCCGTTAATCGAAGTGGTTCCGGGGCATCCGTCATCTCGCACCTTCCAACTCAGTGACAAAGGAGTCATTCATCCCGCTGCTCGCTACGCGCGCAGCGGTCGGGTATGCAGGGGAAACCAGGCGTGCTGCCTGGGTACTCGAATGCGCATGCACTGCATCGATTCGTATGCATTCCTCTGGTTTTGGATTATGCCCCACGGCGCGCGTAGCGCCGCCGGAGGGATGAGTCCTTAGTCACTCTGTTATACGGCGCGTGGTGACAGACGCTCCGGAACCGCTCCGATCACAGGCAAGTGGTGGACGGCGTCACACTAGCGGTTTGAGCGGCTTTCTTTTGCCTACTTTTCTTTGCCGCTGCAAAGAAAAGTAGGTGCCGCCCCGCACAGGGGCAACGCTAATAGACCACCGCGAATACAAGGAAATGAGCTTCCCCCGAAATTTCGCCTTCCAGCAGGTCGTGTGTAAACTCGACCCAAAGGAAGGAAACAGGAAATGTTCAAGGTACCCAAACAGGTGTACACGGCAGAGTTCAGGACAGCGGCCGTGCAGCGAGTCAAGGATGGGCAAGGCGTGGGCGCGGTGGCCCACGAGTTGGGCGTGTCTGCGCAGACGGTGCGCAACTGGATGAAGGCCGAGCAGGCCGGCAAGCTCAACGGTGCGGGCGCGAAGGTAGTCACGCCGGAGCAAATGGAACTCTCACGCTTGCGTGCCGAGAACAAGCGGCTGCAAATGGAGCTCGAAATTGCAAAAAAGGCGGCGGCGTTCTTCGCGAAGGACCTCCTGTGAAGTACGCCTGGATTGACGAGCAGTGCCGGCATTATCCGTTGTCGGCCCTGTGCGAGGTCCTTTGCGTGAGCATAAACGGCTATCGCGCCTGGAAGCGCGGCGGCACCGCCGAGCGCAAGCGGCTCACAGACGCGCAGTTGCTCACGTTGATTCGAATGATTCACGCCGAGGTCAAGGGCGCCTATGGTTCGCCGCGCATGACCGAGGAGATTCGCGCACGCGGGTTTCCGGCGAGCAAGGCGCGCGTGGAGCGTCTGATGAGCCAGAACGGCATTCGGGCGCGCCACAAGCGGCGTTACCGCGTCACAACCGATTCCAGGCACAAGCTGCCGGTCGCACCGAACTTGCTGAATCGCGACTTCACGCCGGACGCTCCAAATCAGGTGTTCAGCTCGGACATCACGTACATCTGGACCGACGAAGGATGGCTGTATCTGGCGGTCGTACTGGACCTGTTCAATCGGGAAGTCGTGGGCTGGTCCATCAAGCCGCGCATGACGGCGGACCTTGTGACTGACGCGCTGATGATGGCGTGGTTCCGCCGCAAGCCCGAGCCGGGCGCGCTGCATCACTCGGACCGTGGCAGCCAGTACGCGAGCCACGAGTTTCAGCGCAAGCTGGCCGATTACGGCATGCGCTGCTCGATGAGTCGCAAGGGAAATTGCTGGGACAATGCGCCGACAGAGAGCTTCTTCAACAGCCTGAAGAACGAACGGGTACATGCTACGCGCTACCGGACGCACCGCGAGGCGCAAGCAGACCTGTTCGAATACATCGAAGTGTTTTATAACCGCAGTCGTCGTCATTCGTCCCTCGGCTTCGTATCACCGACCCAGTTCCTGCAAGACTGGCTGATTGCTCAGCAAGCAAAGGATGCGGCTGCATAACCCGGGGCCTCTGGAAGGCGAAAAACAGAGGGAAGGTCAAAACGCGAAAAAAACCAGACCCAGCAAAACCCAAATAAAGCCCACCTCAAAGCCCCTAATCCTCATCAATCTCCCCAAACCGCAAAGCAAGAAAATCAATCAGCGAACGCACTGAAGGAAGCAAGCCGCGCCGCGACGGAAACACAGCATGAATAATCCCGCTGCGCGGCTTCCATGAAGGAACGATGCGCACGAGCTTGCCCAGCTTCAGCTCCTCGGACATCATCATGACCGGCAGTTGCAAGATGCCCGCGCCCACGGCGGCGGCCTGCTTCAGCGCGATCATGTCGTCGGTCACGAAGCGCGGCGTATGGCGGATCATCGCCTGCTGGCCGTCCGGTCCGTCGAGCTGCCAGACGTGCTCGCCGGACGCCGGCCCGAAATCGAGGCTCGGCATCGACGCCAGATCCGCCGGCACCCTTGGCACGCCATACTGCTGCAACAGCCCCGGGCTCGCGACGAGACACCAGCAGCGCTCGCCCAGCACCTTCATCACGAGATCGCTGTCCTTGAGGGGCGGCGGACGCACGCGGATGGCTATGTCCACCCCTTCGCCAATCACATCGACGACCCGATTGGTCGCCTCGAGATGAACGCTCACGCGCGGCGTCGCGGCGAGAAAGTCGCCAAGCATCGCGCCGATGCGCGCGTGCAAAATGCCCACCGGGCACGTGATGCGCACGATCCCCTGCGGCTCCGAGCGGTTCAGGTCGATCGCCTGCTGGGCGGCCTCCGCTTCGATCAGCATCGCCTTGCAGTGGCCGTAATAGCTCTGACCAATCTCCGTCACCGAAAAACGCCGCGTGGAGCGTTGAATCAGGCGCACGCCAAGCTGCTCCTCCAGCACGGCAATGCGCCTGCTGAGCGTCGACTTCGGTATGCCGAGCGCCCGCCCGGCCGGGGCAAAGCCCTGATGATCGACCACCTGCGCAAAGTAATACAGGTCGTTGAGGTCCTGCATCGGCCATTCTCCATCGTTCCATAAACGAGACACTGAGGATAAACCACGCCGTCTACCGCGACCCGCGCGCCTCTCCTATCCTTCGCTGATACGTTTCAGATCCAAAACGCGTTGCCCCTGCCGTCGGCACCCCGATCGCCGGAGCACACGCCAAGGCCGGGCGCCAGATCCGGGAGGACAAAATCCGTGAAACCCCTCAGCAATGAAGACATTCAGGCGTTCCTGCTGGTCGTCGAGCAGCAGAGCATCACCGGTGCGGCGCGCCGCATGAATCTGTCGAAGTCGGTCGTCAGCAAGCGCGTGAGCGACCTGGAGCGCGGCCTCGGCGCCCAGTTGCTGATGCGCTCGACCCGTGTCGTCCTGCCAACCGACGCAGGGCTGATGTTCTACGAAGCTGCACGCGAAGCCATGCATCGGCTCAATACCGCCGCCGAGACCCTCTCCGAGCACACCAACGGCCTGTGCGGCGAGTTGCGCATTACGGCGCCGCTCAGCCTGACCCAGTTGTGGCTGGGCGATGTCGTCGCGGATTTCGCCGCGGCGCACCCGAACCTCCATCTCGCACTGGAGCTCGACGACCGGATCCTGAATATCGAGGCCGAACGATTCGATCTCGCGATACGCGTCGCACGCCTGCCGGACAGCGCACTGATCGCGCGGCGCATTGGCGTCAGCAGCCGCGTTCTCGTAGGCAGTCCAGATTACGTTTCGAAAAACGGCGCGCCGGCGTCGCTCGACGAGGTGGCGCAGCACAGGTGTCTGTGCTACACCAACGCACCGGTCTCCCATACCTGGTCCTTTCGCTCAGCCACGCCGGGGGGCAAGCCGCGCACGCTCTCGCCTCGCAGCGCGTTCGCGTCGAACAATGGCGAGGCCCTGCGCGACGCCGCCGTGCGCGGCGTGGGTCTCGCGATCCTGCCGACCTTCATCGTCGCCAAAGATCTGCTGGAAGGGCGTCTGGTGCAGGTCCTTCCCGAGTTGCAACCCGAGGACGATTTCATCTACGCGGTCTACCCGCGCACCCCGTTCACCTCCCGCAAGCTGCGCGCATTCATCGAGCACATGCGGCTTGCCCTGCTCGCCAGTCCGTGGGACGGGCTCGCCGCCAGCGCCGAATCGACTCCCGAGTCCATTCAAGGGCCGGCTGAATGCGCCCGCGCGTTGTGCTGAAAGCAATGCTGAAGACAGGCACCCGTTCGGGAAAGCCGAACGAAGCGTTTCCATTTTCGGCGCTACCGGATTGCGCACGGGTTTCGTACAGTTGACCATTCAGGCCCCCGTCGCATGACTGCCGCGCCGCTCGCGACGGGTCGCCGTACCGGTCGTGCACGCGGGAAGAGAGAACCATGAGCACACCCTCGGCTACCCGCCCGCACGGGTACACCGCCATCGTTTCGGCGTTTCGCCAATATGTTCAGGACGACGGAGCACGGCTGCTCCATGTCCTGAAGACCGTGCTCGCCGTGCTCCTCGCCACCGGGATCTCCATGCGCCTCGAACTGTCGGCGCCGCGCACGGCGATGGTGAGCGTCGTCATCCTGATGATGCATCAGCACACCGGCATGGTCATGGCGCGCGGCTTCTACCGTGGCCTCGGCATGGTCGTGGGCAATCTCGCCGCACTCGTGCTGTTCGCGCTGTTCCCCCAGGAGCGCGTGCTGTTCCTCACTGCGCTCTCCGTCTGGATCGGGCTCTGCGTCTGGGGCGCCGCGTCGTACCGCAATTACCAGTCCTATGGCTTCGTGCTCGCCGGCTATGCCACCTGTATCGCCGCGCTGCCCGCCATCGATCACCCCTACGGCATCCTCGATAACGTCGTCACCGGTCTCAGCGAAGTGTCCATCGGCATCCTCTGCGCGAGCCTCGTCAGTGCGCTGATTCTTCCGCTGCACGTGCGCGACATATTGCTTCGACTCGGCGCCAGTCACTTTTCGGGCTTTCTCGGCTTCGCGCGCACCGCCCTGACCGGCAAACTCGAGCCACTCGAACTCGGACGCACCCAGTTGGCCCTGATCGCGGAGCGCGCACAACTGGAGAATCTGCGCAGCGCGGCGGTATTCGAAAACCCCGATCTGCGGATTCGCAATGCCATCATGACCCGTCTGGCCAGCGAGTTTCTCGACGCCAATACCCGGCTTCATCTGCTTTATCAGTTCCGCCAACGGCTGCGCACCAATCTGCGCAGCGATCTGGCCGATGCGGCCAATGCGGCCGACATGGCGGATGCACTGTTCGCGCGGCTCGCCGCGCTGCTGCCCGAGCGCATCGATCCCGCGCATCCCGACCTGGAGCGCCTTCGCGAATTCGACGCGGCGCTCACCACGCTGCTGGAGCGGCTGCCGAGCCTCCAAGCCGATCAACGCCGGGCCCTCATGCACGAAGATGCGGCCACACGACAGCTCGCCGAGAGCGCGGTCCCCCATCTGGAAAACGCGGCCACGTCCCTGCAAGCGTATCTGCGCGACTTCATCTTGCTGCGGTCCGCGAATTTTTCGCAGGATCCGGCCCGCGCCCAACGTCCAGTGCGGATCGTGACCACGGCCAACCGGATGGTCTCCATGGCGGCGGGATTTCGCGCCACCTGCGCGATCGGCGCCGTTTCGCTGTTCTGGATCGCCACGGGGTGGACGGGTGCCTCGGGCGCAGTTATTTCCGCCGCCATTGCCAGCGCGCTCTATTCGATCATGCCCGCGCCGGCCGCCGCGACGCGCCAGATGGCGTTGGGGTGCGGCGCCGCCTGGCTGGCGAGCCTGTTCTTCAACTTCGTCGTGCTGCCCCGCCTCGATGGCTTCGTGCTGCTCGCGGCGGCCATCGCGCCGGTCATCATGATCGGTAGCTACCTGAATAGCTGGCCGAAGACGGCCACCATCGGCCTCGGCTTCAATATCTACTTCTGCTTTCTCAGCAATCCGCTCAACCCCAGTATCTATTCGCCCACCAGCGCGCTGGACGCCGGCTTCGCCGCCATGCTCGGCATCGCCGCGGCCTCGCTCGCCTATTCGATCGTCGCGCCCTACGCCGGCAACTGGGTCACCGGCCTCTACCTGCGCGAGCTTCGCAAGCTGGTCGCCCGTACAGCATGCGACGGCCCGCTCGATGGCCTGCGGCTGCGCTTCGACAGCGGCGTGCGCGACTTCGTCCAGCAAATCGGCGCGCGCCCGGCCACGGGGCGCTACAGCCAGGCCGTTCTGCATGCGTGGTCGTTCGCCTCCATCGAAATCGGCCGGGGCGTCATCGATCTGCGCGAAATGGTCACAAGCGCCCCGCTCCCCGCATCGTGGCGCACCTTCGAAACGGATCTTCGCAAGGCCGTTGCGCAAGCGTTCGCGTCGCCCGCCCGCGACACCTGCCTGAATGCGCTGCGCAGCGTCGAAGCGGCTCTGTCGGCGCTGCCGCTATCCGCACATGAGGCAACCAAGGCAAGCGAGGCAAATGTGGCAGGCGGAGCGGACGAGGCCCGCGCGGTCCCTGTGAACGCGCCGGCCGACCTCGCCCTCATCAGGCTGCGCTCGACGCTGAACGCCATTCGGCTCTCGCTCCAGGACAACCTGGTCCCGCTGGGCGGCAGGGCCGGGGATATCCGATGACCTCGCCCTGTCGCGCGCCACGTTCCTCCGCGCCATGTCCCTCCGCGCCACATCCCTCTATCGAACGCAACGCTCCGATGCCGAAGTCTCTCTGCCTGTCGCTAGCGCTCGCCTGCACGCTCCTGCTATCGGCCTGTGCGAACACCGACGGCGTCGCGTCGCGCTCGGCCGTGCTCGACCCGAAGACGCTTGCCGCCGGCGACGCGATCCAGGCGGCGCTGGCCGACGCGGACTGGCCGCAAGAGCGCTGGTGGACCCGCTGGTCCGATCCCCAGCTCGACCAGTTGATCTCGCTCGCCTTGGCCGGCAATCCGCAAATGGGCCTCGCCCAAGCGCGGATCGACCAGGCCGAAGCGCTCGCGCGCATCGCCGGTGCAGCGCGCGAGCCGGCCATTTCCGCAGGCGGCGCGTTCTCGCGCCGGCGCTTTTCCGCCTACGCGAACCCCAGCCCGCCTGGCGGCGACACCGTATGGAGCAATGCCGTCGACGCCAGCCTGCGCTATGAGCTCGACCTCTGGGGCAAGAACCACGCGACGCTCGAAGGCGCACTCGATACGGTTCAGGCGGCCACCGCCGACGCCCGCGAGGCTCAACTGCTGCTCGAAGCCTCGGTGGTGCGCACCTATGTGACGCTCGCGTTGCAGTACGACCTGCGCGATGTCGAAGTCCAGACGCTGGAACAGCAACAGCGCATCGTCGACATTCTGGAGCGGCGCAGCAAGGCAGGCCTCGCGAGCCGCCTCGAGATCAGCGAGGCGCACACGCCCATCGCGGCCACCCGCGCGCGGATCGACCAGTACGAGCGGCAGATCGCGTTGGAGCGCAATCAATTGGCAGTGCTCACCGCGCAGGGGCCGGGCGCCGGCGAGCGTTTCGCGCGCCCCAACCTGCGCCTCGACGTGCCGGTCGCGTTGCCGGCCACCTTGCCCGCCGAACTCGTCGGCCACCGTCCCGACGTGGTCGCGCAGCGCTGGCGCGTCGAAGCCGCGGCGAAGTCGATCAAGGTGGCGCACGCGGACTTCTACCCGAACATCGACCTCATCGCCGCGGCGGGTCTCGCGTCGGCGGCGTTCGGCGGCTTCTTCACCTTCGTCAACAGCCGCGCCGTCGACCACAGCGTTGGCGTCGCGATTTCGCTGCCGATCTTCGACGGCGGCCTGCGCAAGGGCCGCTACGGCGTTGCCATCGCGGGCTACGACCAGGCTGTCGAAACCTATAACCAGACCGTGCTCGCCGCCTTCCAGGGCGTCGCCGACCAAGTGGTTTCGCTGCGCTCGCTCGACACTCAGCAGCGCGACGTGGAACGCTCGTTGCAGTCCGCAAAGGAGGCATTCGGCTACGCCGAAAAAGGCTATCGGATCGGCATGACCGACTATCTGAACGTGCTTGCCACGCAAACCGAGCTGCTGCGCGCCCGGCAGAGCCTCGCCCTCACCCGCGCCGCGCGGCTCGACGCCTGGGCGCAGCTCATGACGGCGCTGGGCGGCGCCATGGAAACCGCCGCCACGAGCCCAGCGCAAGAAGGAACCGGCCATGCCCCGTGAGATCGCCTTCGTTTCGCTCCTCGTCCCGACCCTGCTGCCCGTCTTTCTCGGCTGCGCGGCCGGCTACTGGCTGATCGACCGGATGCTGGCCCGCCTCGGCCTGTTCCGTCATGTCTGGCATCCGGCGCTGTTCCGGGCCGCGCTTTTCGTGTGTCTGTTCAGCGGCGTGAGCCTGCTGCTCGGAACCTGGATTCACACCCCGCTCTCACCATGAATCTTCAATCGCTGATTCGCGCCATCGTCACGCTGGCCCTGCTGGGCGTTGCAATCGTCCTGGGCTATACCCTCTGGAACCACTACATGTACGCGCCGTGGACGCGAGACGGCCGCGTGAGGGCCAAGGTCATCAGCATCGCGCCGGACGTCTCGGGCATCGTCACCGACGTGCGCGTCGCCGACAACCAGCTCGTGCACCGCGGCGACGTCCTGTTCGATATCGACCGCGAACGTTTTCGCCTCGCGCTCGCCCAGTCCGAAGCAGAACTCGCGCTGCGCAAGTCCGAACTCGACATGCGCAAGCAGCAAGCCGCGCGGCGCGCGCAACTCGACGGCTCCGTGATCTCCACCGAGGTGCGCGAAGACTCCGGCGCCCAGGCGCGCCAGGCCTTCGCGGGCTGGCAGGCCGCGCTGGCCGCGCGCGACGTGGCCCGGCTCAATCTCGAACGCAGCGCGGTCCGCTCGCCCGTGGACGGCTACGTCACGAACCTCAACCTGTATCCCGGCGATTACGCGAGCGCGGGCGCGGCGCGGCTTGCCGTCATCGACCGCGACTCGTACTGGGTGTACGGATACTTTGAGGAGACCAAACTGCCTCATGTGCATGTCGGCGACAAGGCGGAAATACGCCTGCTGTCCGGCGGCCCGATCATCGAGGGGCATGTGGAGAGCATCGCGCGCGGCGTCAGCGATCGCGACAATCCATCGAGCCCCACGCTGCTCGCCGACGTCAACCCCGTGTTCACATGGGTCCGGCTCGCGCAGCGCATTCCCGTGCGCATCCATCTCGACGACGTACCCGAGGACGTGCCCCTTGCCGCAGGCACCACCTGCACCGTCACGGTCGTTGCTGCGCAGCAAACGCGCACGAAAGCCGCCGCCACGACCACAGGCGCACCAGGCGCGCCAGGCGCGAACCATCGATGAAAGCGCGCCGTTCGACGGCACCGAACAGTGTGTTCGAAAAATGAGGCTCACCCGGTCGGCGGCCGTTCGCATATGCTTGAAAAGCCCGACCGGCACTGCATGAAAGCCGAATCCCACCCTTTATTGGACAGGAGAAACTTATGGCCAGCGAACCGATTCGCGATCCCGCCAACGACCATCTGCTGACCCCGCAGAACGCCGCATTCGTGATCATCGATTACCAGCCGGTACAGGTGAATTCGATTGCGTCGATGGACCGGCAGTTGCTGGTCAACAATATCGTCGGCACGTCCAGGGCGGCGGTGGCCTACAAGCTGCCGATCGTCCATTCGACGGTCAACGTCAAAACCGGCCTGAACAAGCCGCCGATTCCCCAGTTGCGCGCGGTGCTCGGCGATTACCCGACTTACGACCGCACCTCGATCAACTCATGGGAAGACGTCGAATTCCGTGCGGCGGTCAAGGCAACCGGCCGCAAGAAGCTGATCATGACGGCGCTCTGGACCGAAGCGTGCCTGACCTTCCCCGCGCTCGACGCGCTCAAGGAAGGCTACGAGGTCTACGTCGTGGTCGATGCCGTGGGCGGAACCTCGGTGGCCGCTCATGAAGCCGCGCTTCGCCGCATCGAGCAGGCGGGCGGCAAGATGATCAGCGTCGCGCAGCTCTTCTGCGAACTGCAGCGCGACTGGGCGCGCAGTGAAACCGTTCCCGCCTTCATGAACCTGTTCATCGAGACCGGCGGCACGGCTGGCATCCAGTTCGCCTACGATCGGACCTGATGCGCAACTGACGCGCAACCGACTGGCCGGGCGCGCGCTCCCTGCGCGCGCCCGGCTTTTTTCCATTTGTTTCGACGACACCGTAGCCGTCCCGCGACGCTCGAACAATCATTTCCGGATGCACCATGGTCGACTACTACCTCCTCGCCGGGCGTTTATTCATCGCATTGATGTACGTGCTTAGCGGCTTCAACAAGCTGCTGTTTTTCAGCCACGGCCTCGAAGAGGTACAGGCCAAAAATCTGCCCTTTCCCCGCCTCGCGCTCAGCGGCACGATCGTCGTTCAACTCGTTTGCGGAGTGGCAATCATGGCTGGCTGGCAGACCGCGATAGCGTCGGTCCTGCTCGCGATTTTCACGCTCGCGACAGCCGTGGTCTTTTACGACTTCTGGAAACAGCAGGGCGCGCAGCGAACCCTGTTCTTCACGGGTTTTCTCGAACACATCAGCATCATTGGCGGGTTCGTTATTCTCATCGCGTCCGGGCCAGGCCGATTCGTGCTTCCCTCGTGATCCTGGCCCGTTCGTCTTTCTCGACCCGTTCCGGCGCGCCTGACTGCGGGTCCGACTGCGGGTCCGACTGCGCGCCTTCCCCCCTTCAAGCCTCGGTGTTCTCGAAGAAGTAACCGGGAACGTCCGGCCCCCAGAGGTACAGCGAATCCTCCGGCGGATGATTGCCGCACGGCCATTCGGTGCCCGCGTCGACATAGTCGATGTCGGCCGAATACTCCCAATACGAGCCCCACGGATCGCGCACGTACTGGAAATAGTTCGAGCCCAGCACATGGCGCCCCACGCCCCACCCCTGCGTGTAGCCCGCGCGCTCCATCTGCATCTTGCCAAGGCCGACTTCGTCCACGGTGGGCACATCCCAGGCACTGTGGTGCCAGCCCTTGGCGCTTCCCTGGGCAAATGCCACCAGATGATGATCGCTGCCATGCCGGGCGTGCAGGAACGCAACGACGCCCTCCGATCCATCGGATAGCCGCAAGCCCAGCGCGCGCTCGTAGAAGTCGACGATGCGGCTCACGTCGGGTGTGAACATCAGCACGTGCGAAAGCCGCGTCGGGCACGCGCCGGGCGCTTCAGCGCGAAAGTGCGCACCGCGCAAGGAACGCGCCCCAGGCGCGTGCGACGCCTGCGGCTTGCAGCCCGGCGAGGTCTTCACCCCGGGCCGCACCTGCAGCAGGTTGCCGTCCGGGTCGTCGAACCAGAACCCGTCCTCCGGCGCACCGGGCGGCGCCGCCGCCTCGCGGCCGCCGGCGTCGAGAATCTGGCTGCGCAGCGCCGCGAAGTCGTCGGCGAAGCAGTTGAACGCCAGCCATGCCAGCCGCTTGCGCTCGCCCGCCCGGGCCCTGGCCCACACGTGCGTACTGCCCGGCGCGCGGACCAGCAGTTCCCGCGGCTGCGCCTCCAGTTCCAGGCCGAATGCCGACAAAAAATGCGTCGCATCGGCAAGGCTCGGCACCTCGAGCGCGAAATGGTCGATCGAGTGAACGCCAAAGCGCGCCGGGTGGGTCTTCGTTACGATCATGAATCCACTCCCTGAGGTCAGGCGGAGACGCCGGCAGCGTCCAGTTTCGCACGATCGTCCGTGCGCGGCGACCGGCCCAGAATCGCGCTCAGCGCGCGCCGCAACTCGGCCAGCGGATCGGCGGCAAGCGACGTCGAGCGATACGCGACGAAGCGGTCCGGGCGGACCAGCACGCAGCCGTCGTCTTCCATCTCGCGCTGCGCGGCCCATTGGCCGTAAGCGTCGAAGGTCCCGGTGCCGTGCGCAATCGACACGGCATTCACGGTAACGCCGAACTCATCGCCGACGCGCTGCGCAGCCTCGCTCCACGCTTCGCCGCCAGGCCCCGTCAACACGGTGAATGCGCCCTGCCCGACGAGGTCGAGCGTTGACACGAGCTGGTCGTCGCGCTGGATCCAGGCGTGCGGCAGACAGGCACCCGGGGTCGTGGTGGGATGATAGTAAAGCTCGGGGTCGCGAGTCGGCTCCGGAAAAACCGCACCATCGGCCACGACGGCGGACGACGCGTAGCGCTGTCCCAGTTCCACCCCGTGGCAGTTGAACTGATAGTTCTGCAAATCGATCGCCTCGGCCAGCGTCTTTCTGCGCCGCTTGCCCGCCTCGCTCCCCGCGAACAGCTCGTCGAGCGACGCCCAGCCATCGGCCGCGCTTTGGCCTTCCTGGAAGCCGAGCGCCTGCGCGATCGGCAGCATCCCCGCGACCGACTTGATCGCGCGATTCACGACCCCTTGCGCAACGGGCTGGCGCTCGTCCGAGTAAGTCTGCAACAGCGCCGGGGACGCCTGCCCCTTGACGATCATCGCGAGCTTCCACGCGAGATTGAAGCCGTCCTGCACCGAGGTGTTCGAACCGAGACCGTTGGCGGGCGGATGGCGGTGCGCTGCGTCGCCGGCAATCGCGACGCGCCCCTTCACCATGGTCTGCGCGAACATGCGGTTGATGGTCCACCTGGACACGGCCTTCACGCGAATGGGAATGTCCGGGTCGCCGATCGTCGCGCGGGCGCGCGCGATCACCGCTTCTTCGCTCAGGTCGGGCTCGCCATCCTTCGGGTTGTACATGAACAGCAGCACCCACTCGTTCCAGGGCCGCACGTTGATCCACGTGCCGCTTCCCACCCAGTAGTCGCTGCCCGGCTGGCACATCCAGTAGAGCACGCCGGGACGGTGCGCCGTATATTTCTCGAGATCCACTTCGAGCCAGCAGTTGACCGCACAGCCCAAGCCCATTTCGCCTTCGTATTCGAAGCCGAGCTGTTTCGCGACCACGCTTTGCGCGCCGTCCGCGCCCACTGCGTAGTCCGAAACGATTTCGAACTCCTCGCCGGTCAGGCGGTCGACGACCTTCGAGTGCACGGCGTCGTCCGTCTGCGTCATCGACACCAGCTCGGTATTGAACAGGAACCTGGCGCCGTACTCGCGGGCAGCCGTCAGGATCACGGGCTCGAGCAGATGCTGCGGCGCATTGCACATCTGCGAAGGACTCGCCGCCTCGTAATCCGCCTTGCGCTTGACGCCCGTGCCCCAGGTTTCCAGGCGCGCGATTTCCTTGCCGGCGAAGCTCGTCGCCCAGACGTTATTGCCCATCAACTCGTTCGAGGTGGCCAGCGCGCGCACGCGGTCCTCGATGCCGAGATCGCGGAACACCTCGACGGTGCGCTGGTTCGTGATGTGCGCGCGCGGCGAGTGCGCGGTGCCGGGGTAACGCGTGATCGCCAGCACCTCGACGCCGTATTTCGCCAGCAGCGCGGCGGTCGTCAGGCCGGCGGGGCCGGCTCCCACTACAAAAACGGGGACGCGAATCTGTCTCATGTCTGCTCCTGTTTCCTCTGAGTCTCTTCCTGAGTCTCTTCCTCTGTCTCTCTCCTGGCCCGGCACGCTCAGCGCTGCGGCGCCTCGTCCTGGACCACGTTGCGCAGCACGCCGAGCCCTTCGATCTCCACCTCGCACACGTCGCCCGCGCGCATGATCAGCTTCGGCTCGCGCGCCCAGCCGATGCCGGCCGGCGTGCCGCTCACGATCACGTCGCCCGCTTCGAGCGTAATTGCCTCGCTGATGATGGCAATGAGCGAGGCCACGTCGAACAGCATGTCGTCCGTGTTCGCGGACTGGACGACCTTGCCGTTCAGGCGCGTCTCCAGCTTGAGCCCCTTGCCGCCCGCCGGGACTTCGTCGGCCGTGACGAGCGTGGGGCCGAATGCGCCCGTGGCGTCGAAGTTCTTGCCGACCGTCCATTGCGGCGCCTTGAACTGATATTCGCGCACGGAACCATCGTTGAAGATCGAGTATCCAGCCACGCAATCGAGCGCTTGTGCGAGCGGCACGTGACGGCCGCCGCGTCCGAGCACCACCGCCATCTCGCCCTCGAAATCCAGCGAATCGGACACGAGCGGGCGGATCATCGGCGCGCCGTGGCCCATCAGGCTGGTATTGAAGCGCGGAAACAGTGTCGGATAGGACGGCTGATCGTACGGGCTTTCGTTGGTGTGGTCGGCGTAGTTCAGGCCCACGCAGATGATCTTGCCAGGCTTCGTGAGCGGGGGAAGCAAGCTGACCTCGTCGACCTTGTATTCGGTGCCGGATGCCCGGCGGGCCTGCGCCCAGGCGACCAGATCGGTGCCTTCGGCGAGCAATTGTTCGAGCGTGGTGTCGTCCAGCGACACCACGGTGGAGCCCTGCAGCACGCCCAACTGGCGTGTCTTACCATCGGCCGAGAAATTTACATAGCGCATGACGTCTCCAGATCGGATAAGGGGGCGAACACATCAGGCGTCGCCTTCGGATATAAAAGTACAAAATATATATATTTTTGTCCAAGAGCGTTAACCCTTAGATGTGGATACACTTTCGTTTTAAATATAATTAAGGCTGGACGCAGGAGGATTTCGTGGACATCACGCTCGACAACGCCGACAGCAGCTCGCCGCGCACCCTGGCATCGGTGCTGGCAGACGCCATACTTCAGGACATCGTCACGGGCGCGCTGCCGCCCGGCTCAAAGCTCAAGATCCGAGAGCTGGCCGAGCGCTATCAGACGAGCGCGATTCCATTGCGCGAAGCGGTGTCGCGGCTCGCGATGAGCGGTTTCGTCGAAACGGAGGATCAGCGGGGTTTCCGGGTGACGCAGGTCTCCAAGGAGGACCTGGAGGACATCACGTCGGTGCGGCAGTGCATCGAGTCCGAGGCGCTGCGCGACGCGATCGAAAGCGGCAATCTCGAATGGGAAGGCGCCGTGCTCTCGGCATTCCATATGGTGAACAGCCAGCCGACGGTGACGGGCGATCCGCCCCGCATGAATCCCGCATGGGAGCGCGCGCACGACAATTTCCACACGACGCTGCTCGCGGGCTGCCGCTCGAAGTGGCTGAAGCATTTCGCCGCGACTTTGCGCACGCAGACGGCGCGCTATCGGCACATGTCGTTGCGCAGCCAGCATGCCAGCGAGCGCGACGTCGGCAAGGAGCACGAGGCAATCGTGAAGGCCGTGCTGGCCCACGATGCGGATCGCGCCTGCGAGTTGCTGCGCGAGCATTTCGCCGCCACGACCCGGCTGGTGCTCGATCGCGGAGAGGGAGCCGATACGGCGCGCGATGCGTCGAGCGAGGATGGCAATAAGGACAGCAATCAGGCCGTCAATAAGGACAGCAATAAGGACAGCAACAAGACCGCCAGCGCGCGGAAACGACGCGCGGCGGCGTGAGGGGCATCGCACACCTGAACGATCTGGTGAACGGCGGGATGGCCCACCGCGCCTAGACCATCCGATACTTGTCCGGCGCCGGTGTGGGGCCCTTGTTCCCGACCTGCCACGCCTTCTCTGCGCCACCATATCTCGCGACCAGATCCCGCTGGTCGCGCTTCGCGCGCGCATCAACCCGCTCAGGATCAAGAAGCGCTTTCAATCGCGCCTCGAACTCCTCAACCACCAACCGGTAATCGCCGCATGGTGCGAGATTTATCGTCTCTTCCGGATCGTCGACGATGTCGAACAGCTCGGCGGGGTAATTCACGTAGTGGTGATACTTGTAGCGCCCGCTGGCCAGCATATAGGCGGCGCCATCCGCACCCACCGCGTGATATTCGCTGAACCCGGGCCGATCGAGATCGTCCGCTGCGCTGGCGATCTGGATCAGCGACCTGCCCGGCAGCCCTCGCTCCTCCGCTATCGGCGCGAGCCCGACGGCGTCCAGTGCAGTGGGATAAACGTCCACGAGCCCCACGTTGGTTCGCCGCGTTGTGCCCGCTGGTACGCCGGGCCCGGCGACAATCATCGGAATGCCGGTTGACTCGCGATATAGCGTCGACTTGTTCCAGAGTCCACGCGCGCCCAGGTTGTCGCCGTGATCCGACGAATAGACCACGACGGTGTTCTCAGCCAGCCCCGAGCGATCCAGCGTGTCGAGCACGCGTCCGATCTGCGCATCGAGAAAAGAGACCAGGCCAAAGTAAGCCTGCCGCGCGATACACCGGCGCTCGTCGGTGCCGAGCGCCGCGTCGTGGTCCCAGAACTGCGCCATGCGCTCGACCCACGGATGCCGCGCGTGCCCATCGCGCGGCAAAAGCTTGGGCAAGGTGGCCGCTTCCTGCGCGTACAAAGAAAAGTATCGCTCGGGCACGACGAGCGGCATATGTGGCGCGACGAATCCGACGAACAGCGCCCACGGCTGCGGGTCGTCGCGGTGCGCTTCGAGCCACTCGACGGTTCGCCCGGCAATGCGCATGTCATAGCGGTTATAGGCGGATTCGCCAGGCCCCAGTTCGTCGAAGATCGGCGACGGCCCCCGATAGCGCGGCAGCGGATCGCGCACCGAGCCCCATACCAACCCTACGCCATCCTGAATATTCATGGCCTCGTGCTGCGCGCAAAATCCGCTCGGGTCGCCCTCGCGGCGAAAATGCAGCTTGCCGATGGACTCCGTGCGAATGCCCGCGTTCGTCAGACGCTGATGCCAGCTCGTACTGCGCCCTTCATAGGCAATCGCATTGTCCCAGTAGCCGATTTCGTGGACATAGCGGCCCGTGGCCAGGCTGCTGCGCGCGGGCACGCATATCGGGCTTGGCGTGTACGCGCGTTCGAAGCGGGTGCCTCTCGCCGCCAGCTTGTCGAGGTTGGGCGTGCGAATCCACGGGTTGCCGTAGCAGCCGGTATAGCGGGGATCGTGCTCGTCGGAGAGCAGGACCAGGAAATTCCGGGGCTTTTGTGCGGATTCGGACATGGCAGACTCGTTCGGGTAGCAATGTCCGAAGTATAGGCCGCTTAAATTGTCATGACAACATTGTTTTCACAATGTAATCGCCCCGCCCCCGGCCCTCCTCAGTTGCCTTTGGAGTCACCTTTGGGTGACGGGTCGAGCATCGTCTCGGCGACGGCCTGAAGGCGTTCGACGAAGCCCTCGAACTGCGCGTACTCCTGCGCCGTGAACACCGCCTTGAGCCGCTTTTGCCGGCGCTGGGACCATTCGGATGCCTCGAGGTGCAAGGCCTTGCCGGCCTCGGTGAGCTTGAGCGAGAAAAGCCGGCCGTCCGTTGGCAGCGGCGCGCGTTGAATCAGCCCCTTCTTTTCGAGCGCCACCACGGTCCGGCTGACCCAGGCCTTGTCGACCGCGATCGTCTGCGCCAGATCGTTGAGGGAGATCGGCCCGCGGATGCCCACCACCGAAACGATGCGCCATTCCGGCACGCTGACGTCCGTAACCTCGGCCAGGTCGCGCGCCGCGGAACGCGCGAGCGTATTGGAAAGCAGCAGGAGCCGGTACGACAGGTTTTGCGTGACGTCGACGGGTTTGCCTCGCCGGCTTGCGGGTTTGTCCATGCCTTTATTGCCTCCGTTTGGATAGCGCGAGCCGCGCCCCGCTTGCCCGCGGAGCCGGCGTGTGTGTTCGCGCCCTGTTCAGTCACCCGGCAACATATCAGTTCACATCCCCATTGACAACGCAATATTGTGAACACAATCTTGTTATGACAATGAACAAAGCTTCTATCCTTTTTTCTGGAGATTGCACATCATGTACAGGCTCAGGCAAGGCACCGGCACACCGGTATTCCTTCTGCACGGCTTCTGCGGCAGTTCGGCGGGTTGGGGCGCCCTTATTGAAACGCTTGCTGAACGGTTCGACGTGATCGCGCCGGACTGGCCGGGCTTCGGGCGCAGCGCCGGCTTGCAGCCCTGCCGCAGCATCGCGCAATTCGCCGGAACCCTTATTGCGCTAGCCGACGAGCTTGAAGTCGAGCGCTTCGCGGTGCTGGGGCACTCGGTTGGCTCGTTCGTCGCCCAGCAATTAATGGTCAGCGTTCCGAATCGCGTGGAGGCCGCCGTGCTCTATGGTTCCGGTCTGCGCATGGACAACACGGCGCGCTTCGAGAGCGCGGCGCAGACCGTCGAGCGGCTGAAGGCCGAAGGCGCCGGGCGCACCATCGAACGCGTGGCGAAAACCTGGTTCGTGGACGGCGAGCGCCATGGCGGCTACGCCGAGTGTGTGGCAGCCGGTGCGGGCATGACCGAGGAAGCCGGCGCGGCGGCCATCACGGCAGCGCAGCCGCACGATCTCAGCGAAGCGCTGCGCACCGTGCAAACGCCCACGCTCGTCATTGGCGGAGAACGCGAGCGTACCTTCCCGCCTGCGCTTGCACGCGCGCTCGCCGACACGCTGCCGCGCGGCAACCTTTGCATCCTGCCCGATTGCGCGCACGCCGCGCATCTGGAGCGGCCCGGCACCTTCAATGCAATCGTGCGGGACTTTCTGCAACGCAACACCGCCGCACCGCGGACTCGCGCCCAGTCGCCCGCCCGCTGTGGCGCCTGAATCGTATCGACGAACGCAGGAGAGGCAATCATGAATACATTCGTGCGAGCGTGGCTCATCGTCGTGTTGCTGGTGGCGCTCATGCTCATCAATTTTCTGGACAAAGTCGTGCTCGGCATGGTGGCGTCGCCGCTGATGAGCGAGCTTGGGCTCACGCCGACTCAATTCGGCTTTTTAGGCGGCAGTTTCTTCTGGTTATTCGCGGTCTCGGGCGTCGTGCTCGGGCTGACCGCAAACCGGGTATCCGCGAAAAAGCTGCTGCTGTGGATGGCGCTCGCGTGGTCGGTCCTGCAGTTGCCGATCTACTTTTCATCTTCGCTCGGCGTGCTCGTGATCTGTCGGGTGCTGCTCGGCGCCGGCGAAGGCCCGGCTTGGGCCATTGCCGTCCATACGATCTACAACTGGTTTCCCAACGAGCGGCGCGCGCTGCCTGTGGGCGTGCTTGCGCAAGGCGCCATGGCGGGCCTCCTGCTGGCTGGCGCGCTCATCCCGCCCATCACCGTGATGCATGGCTGGCGCACCAATTTCCTGCTGCTCGGCCTCGTCGGGCTCGCGTGGGCCGCACTCTGGCTGTGTCTCGGCAACGACGGCCCAGGCGTTGCGCACAGCGCTCCCGCCGCCCGCAAGGAAAGCCTCGAACGCATCCCGTATCGCTATCTGCTGCTCAACCGCACGGTGCTCTCGACGATCGCCATGCACTTCGCGTTCTACTGGAGCTTCGCGCTGGTGCTGACCTGGCTGCCGTCGTATCTCAACAAGGGGCTCGGCTTTGCGCCCATTACGGCAGGGCGGTTGTTCTCCGGCTTCGTGATCGTCAACGTGCCCGTCAATCTCGTGCTGTGCTGGCTTGCGCAGGATCTCTCGCGCCGCGGCTTTTCCTCGCGTGCTTCGCGCGGGCTGTTTACGGCTATCGCCTTTGTCGTCGGCGGCGCCCTGATGTTCGTGCCGTGGCTCACCAGCGTTACCGCGCTCGCAAAAATCGTCGCGCTCGCGGTGGCGTTCGGCGCGGTAACGACGGTGGTATCGCTCGGGCCGGCAATGCTCTCCGATGTGTGTCCGCCCGCGCAGCGCGCCGGCCTCATTGCGATCGACACGGCCATCGCCTCCGTCGCGGGCGCACTGGCCCCGCTGATGATGGGCGGCATGATCCAGCAACTCTCGCGTAGTAGCGGCCTCGCCCATGCCTATGAGACCGGCTTCGCGCTGGCAGGCGCGCTGCTCCTCACCGGCGGTGCGCTCGGGCTGTTCTGCGCGACGCCCGAAGCGTCCGCACGCAAGATTCGCGCAGTAATGGCCGAACGCGAGTGTGTCCGGAGGGGGGGCATCGCGGAGGATCTTCAGTCGTAGCGAACGGGACGCGAACGCACCCGCGCACAAGTCCTGTCGAGCAATTGCTCGCGTCCCTTACACCATTCCTTTCAAATTAATTCGCATTCCTTTTTAACCAACGTGGACGGGAAACGACATGATCAAGCAATTCGCGATCGGTGCGGCCATACTGGCAGCGCCGGCTCTGGCAGCCGCGCAAAGCAGCGTCGCGCTGTATGGCCTCATCGACGCGGGCGTTGCCTGGTCGAACAATCAGGGCGGCCATTCCGCGGTGCAGGCGGTCAACGGCGCGGCGGCCGGAAGCCGTTGGGGGCTCACCGGCAGCGAGGACATCGGCGGTGGATCGCGCATCGTTTTCAGGCTGGAAAACGGCTTCAACGTGATGAATGGCGCATTGGGACCCGGCACGGAAATGTTTGGCCGTCTCGCCTATGTCGGCGTCACGCATCCGCAGTTCGGTACGCTCACGCTCGGCCGGCAATACGACGCGGTCGTCGATTCCGTGCAGATCTACACGGCTGCGCTCTGGTCCACGCGCTTCGGCTCGACCTTCCTCGATCTGGACAATCTCTCCAATACGGCCCACAGCAACAATTCCATCAAATACACGAGCCCGAAGCTCTGGGGCCTTCAGGCGGTGGGCCTCTACTCCTTCGGCAATACGCCAGGCGCATTCGGCCAGAACGCGAACTGGAGCGTCGGCGCCAACTACAATGCGGCCAGCTTTTCCGTGGGCGTCGCCTTTTCGCATGCCAATCATCCCTGGCAGTCGATCTACGACACGACGGGAACCTATGAGGGTTTCGCCCGCGGACTCTACGCGAATCTCCAGAACGCGCAGACGGAGCGCAATCTCGTGGTTGGCGCATTGCTCAAACTCGGCCAGGCAACCATGAACTTCGCCTGGTCGCATGTCACGCTTTCCGGTCTCGACAAGTCCAACACCTTCGCGCCCGGAGGCGACTTTACGCTCGACAATTACCAGGCCGGGCTGCTCTACTGGATCACGCCGAGCGTTTCCGTGGGCAGCGCTTATATCTACTCGAAGGGCGACGTCACGCCGTCGGGACGTCATCCGGACTGGCAGCAGGTCAATGTCGGCGCCGATTATGTGCTCTCGAAGCGCACGGACATCTACCTCGCCTTGATTGCGCAGAAAGCAGGCGGCGACGGTCTGGGCGCGAATGGCAAACCCATTGCGCAGATCGCCGGCATCACGCCTTCCAGCACCGGCAAGCAGTTCCTGACGACGATTGGCTTGCGGCACAAGTTCTGAGCACGCGGCAACGCCATGGAAAAAGAGCGGGCCCGGCATGCCGGGCCCGCTCTTCGTTTCTCACTTCGACGATTCGCCTACAAGATGGTCAGTTCGCCGCGCGCCGGATCGAGACGCACCCGTTGGCCAGTCTTGAGATACTCGACAGGATCGACTTCGAAGCCATCTGCAATGGGAATGCCGGCGAGCACGGCACCCTGCACGACGACGGGGTTGGCCCGGCGACAGAGAATCGCGAGCGGCGCGAGGCCGCGCCGGCGCAGATCCGCAAGCGCCCAGGAGGTGGCAATGCCGCCCTTGGGCGTCGCGAAAACGAAGATCTTTCCAGCGATCGATTCGCCATACAAATCGTGGCCGGGACGCGCAAAAACCCCTTTTTGCCGGTCCATGTCGTAGCGGGCGTTAAAGCCGTGCGCGGAGACGATCAGTTCGCCTTCTATCGCCTCGCCGTAACCCTGCGCGAAGCGCAGCACCCGCGTCCGGTGCGAAGCGGCCGGCGACGCATTCACAGGTTCACGCATGGCGAAGCTCTCCGGCAACGGCCGACTCGACGCACGACGCGACATCGAGCAGCGTTGGCCGGTAGCCAAAGCCGCCGGCGATATTGGCCAGCTTCGCCGAGGGCGTGACCAGCGTGCGAAAGCCAAAGCGCTCGCGCACCTGGGCGGGCGACATCACGTAAAAGCAGGTTCCCGCGAGCAGTTCGGCCCCGGCGTCGTGCAACGCCTGCGCCATGCCGAGCCGTTCGAGCTCGCTCCTCACCTGATGATTGACCGTGATGATGAGCCGCGTGCCGCGCGCGACGTGCCGCGCACCGAGGGCATCGACGATCTCCTTCACTTCGAACAAGGAAAGCTGCGGCGCGCTGAACACCACGAGATCGACACGCTCCCCCGGCTCGGGATAGCGCTCGTACACCGCGCGGATGTCCTGCATGGTCAACGTGCGCCGCACGGTACGCGCCACGTCGCCCTGGCACGCCGCGTCGAGCGTGGCAGCTTCGGGCGTCGCGCCGATCACATGGAACATGGCCGTCGAGCCGAAACTCGCGAGCGACGCCGCAAGGTGCTTGAGTTCGTCGATGCATGGCGAACTGTCGGGTGTGACGATTGCGGGCACCTTCCAGTAGTCGGCCAGTTCGCTGCCGATCAGCGCCCCCAGCGCGCCCCAATCGCTGATGCCCCGCAACGTCCCTTCGATTTCGAACACGTGCGTCGCCCGACGTCGGGCCTCGATGTGAAACCCGTACTCGGGCGTGCAACCGGACAAGGCCGCCGCGATCGAAGCGGGGCCGCCCTCGAAATTGCTGCGTGCGCCTGCCACACCGTTCGCGAATGCGACAGCGCCCGTATCCCCCCATGCGAGATGCTCGCGAAAGCGCGGCGGGCTCACGGTCTGATAGTTGATGCAGGTGGAGCTGTCGACGAACCCCATCGTGCGCAAGCCATCGTGCAGCGCACGTTCCATATCGACGTGTGCGGACGGCAAGCAGAAGTCGCGCCAACGGCAGAAGTCGACGCTGCAGGCCGCGGTGGTGGCCGGCACCCGCACGCGCGCACCCGCCTCGGCCATCTGCTCGATCAGCGCCAGCCCGCCTTCGCCCATGATGCCGATCTCGGCGCCCGCATGCACGGAAGCAACCGGCACGAGCCGCGTCGCGCCAAAGAATGCGCTCACGCCAATCTGCTGCCCGATCGCCCAGCGCGCGGCCGCGCCGAACGCACCGGCGCGCATCGCTTCCTGCTCTTCGCTCAAGCGTAGCGTGCCAGTCATGGCTTGACCGTATGCGAACGCGCATCGAGATCGACAACGTCGAGACGCGCAGAATGGCCGCATACGTCATAGCCCATCTTCGCAGCGGGTATCTCGTCGCGCTCGATCGTCACGAGCAGCAGGCCTTCCTCGCACTCGCCGAGCGGCACCCCCAGCGCGTTGCCGTGTGGCCCGAACGCGCGCGCGAAACCACCGCCTTTTTGCAGAC
This sequence comes from Paraburkholderia tagetis, assembly GCF_022213065.1. GTDB lineage: Bacteria > Pseudomonadota > Gammaproteobacteria > Burkholderiales > Burkholderiaceae > Paraburkholderia > Paraburkholderia tagetis. The sequence goes on along the minus strand of NZ_JAKLJA010000004.1, from coordinate 134,732 downwards.
GTGCACGTCGCTCGGGCGTGTCGCATACGAGCTCGATCATTGCGTCCGTCACGAGCGCACAGGGTGCGAGCACATAGCAGCCGCCCTCGACGGCATAGACCTGGCTAAGCGCATTATTGACCTGCGGCCCTATACCCACAGCCTGCGGCTGATCCAGCGAAAAGCTCGGCCACGCGGCAACATGAATGTCCTCGTGCTGCCGGTGGAGCGCATATTTGAAGAGCGGCTGGCGATGCTCGCCGCAACACAGCCCGCCTACGCGGCCAAGCGGCGTATCGGCCACATTGAGGTTATCGCCGTCCCCGTCTGCAAAGAGACCGCGCTCGACCAGCCCAGGCTTGAGCTTGCGGCGCCGCCAGAGGGTTTGCCCATCCTGATCGATGAGCCACTGGCCGATGTAAAGCGTGTCGCCCGCGCGCTCGGCCACGCCCATCGCCACGACCATGTCGTAGCGGCGCGCGGCTTCGCTCAGCCGCTGCGCGTTCGGACCCGAATAGTCGAAGGCCTCGCGCCGATAGCGGCTGGCGAACCCGCGCGAATCGGCCCACGCCTGCGGCCCGAGCCAGGCCCACCACGGATAGCCCGGCAGCCAGAGTTCGGGAAAGGCGATCATCTGCGCACCGGACTCGGCAGCGCTGCGAATGAGCTCGACAGCCTTCCCGGTCGACGCCTCGATATCGAGGTACTGCGGCGCGGCCTGCACCACCGCCGCGACGAATCTGGACTCGCTCACTGATTCCTCCGATGAAAGCTCGTAAATTTTTAATGTCAAGACAACATTGTTATCACAATAATATTCCCGCGTCTACGCCTGGTAAAAAGTCATCTTTGCGAAACCCATTTCGTGTCACGCACATCATCGTCATGCTTTCCGGTTGACGCGCACGCGGATGTCAACGACACGATGATGGGCGAAAAGATTGCACACGGCACGCCGTTTCGCTGCACGGTCGAAGAGGGGGCGCTCGACTGCCAGCGTGTGGTGCAGATTGGTTTGCGCGGCACGGGCTACGCCGCCGAAGACTTCGACTGGTGTCGCGAGCGGGGTTTTCGCGTGGTACGGGCCGAGGCGTGCGGGAACCGCTCGCTCGATCCGTTGATGGCAGAGGGGCGCGTGGGAGGAACGCCGGTGTCGGTGCGTGCTAGTTGGCGTGTTCGTGGGGTATCGAGGCGGATACGCGACGCACGTTTAATCGACTTCTGCTTCAGCAGTTTCCTTTCTTCGCCTGTCCGGGCGGACAGAACCCATTGCCCGGACCGCCGTGCGGACCCGCGTCCGGCAGGTATACCGCGCATCCGCTCAACACACCGGCGACCACAGAGGCTATCAGCAATATTTTTCGCATCTTTTTCTCCCGGTCCGGAAGGGGCGACGTGCCCTTCCGGCCGGCATCGTAACGTTTAGAAGGAGAAGTTGACGTTTGACTGGCTGCCTGCGCTGAGGTTGACCGTCGACGACTGGGTCGCGCCGCTCGCCGCATCGGCTTCGATGCCATACTGCCCCGCCGCGGCCGGCGCTGCAGTCAGCGCAACCGGAAGCGAACCCGAATACGTGCCGATCATGGGCGCGGCGGTCGGCAACGTCAGCGAGTAGTTGCCGGTGTCGAGATTCGCATTGGTCGACGCGATTTCATACGACGCGGAGTCGATGCTCTGAAGCGCCCGTACCGCAGCAGCCGCGCTGGGGGTGACCGTGCCACTCACCGAATTCGAGGCCGAAGCAGCCAGCGCAATCGGCGTCTGCGAAGTCGAGAGCGCCGTCGTCGTGTTGACGACCACCGGCACCGAACGCACGATGCCCGTTGTCTCCCCGCTCTTGACGATCACGACGTCGTAATTGCCCTGGGTCGAGCTTTGCACGAGCGGCGAGAGCACGAACTGCCCCGTGTTGTCCGTGACGGTGCCCTTCACGATCTGTCCGTTCTGCTCGGCATAAACAGTTGCGCCCACATCGTTCGGCGCGACGTAGCCAGCAATCGCACCGCTCACCACGGTCGGCGTAGCGCTCACCACCGGCTTGAGCGCATAGGAACCGTTGCCGCGCTGAACGATCGATTTGCACGCATTGAAGTCGAGCACGAGATCGACCAGGGTATTCGCCTGTACCGTGAACGGCCGGATGATCTTGTAGCCGCTTTGCGTGGCGCTTGGCGTATCGAGCGGCTGCTCGCTGCCGCCCGTCGGGATAATCGAGTTGGACAGCGTGTTGCCGGTATTCTGCGCAAGCACCAGACGGACTTGCTGGTACTGTCCGGCCGGCAGGGCCGTCTGCCCGAGATCCGCGAGCACGCCGTTGGAAAGCGAGAGCAGATCGAGCTTCTGCGGATTGGCAACGTTGATGTCAACCCAGCCCGCGTCGTTGTCGCCCGCGTTCGCGCTGGCATTGACGCGGATTTTCGTCACCGTCACGTAGACATTGTTGTAACCGCAAGCAGGCGCATCGGTCATCGAGACTTTGAGCGTACCGGTTGGCGTACTGGTATCGCTGCCGCCTCCGCCACCACATGCCACAAGCCAGGCCGACGTCAGCGCCGCACAGGCGAGCGTTTTCCATGCATTTTTCATTTTCAGCCCCCACCGGGTTTTTTTCTTGGTGAGCGAAGCATAGGCCAAGCTTGGGAAGGTATGACAGGACATCTTGAAACGTGCGGTAACAAGTACGTCAATTCGTAACAACTGGCATTGAGCGGCGTTCAGGATGCGTCGCCCTGTACCGTTTTGCCGACACTACCGACACTACCGGCGACCGGCCGCGCCTGAAGCGCGGCTTGCCGCACCGCCACATGGGTCTTCAGGCGCCGCCCTCGCGCTCGAAGACCGATACGAGACGCTTGAGCGCGCGCCAGAGGAAACTCTCGCGCGCGCCGCCTATCGTCGCCGTGCCGACGATCTCGCGCGGCCATGCCGCATTCGCCGGGCATGCGCCGACACGCACGCGGTAGGTGGCCGCGAGCGGCACGAGCTGGTGCGTGCCAGGTTGCGCCTGCACCGGCAGCGGGCCGCCATAGACGCTCGCGAGCGATGGTGCATCGAGCGTGGCGAGGTTGACGCGATCGACGGCCGTGACGCGGCAATGCAGCGCCTCCAGCTCGGGCACCGCCGCAACGAAGCTGACACTGTCGCCGGGTGCAACGCGCGCCGCATCGTCTTCGCCGACGAACGCTTCGCCCTTCACGCCTGCCGGCCCGACGACGGCGAACAAGCGCTCGCCGCGCGGCAGCCAGGTGCCGGGCGCGAGTTCGTCGTCGGTTTGCACCGCACCATCGAACGGCGCGCGCAGCGTGAGTTGCGCGACCTGCGCCGTCAGCCCCTGCACCGTTTCGCGCGCCGCTTCCCAGCGCCGCCGCAGCGCCACGCCCTGCTCGAGCAGCCGCGCGTCAAACGGTTGCTGCTCGAGTTGCCAGCGCAACAACGCTTCCTCGGTCTGGGCCGCTTGCAGCCGATGCGCGAGATCGGGCGAAGCCAGCACGGCCAGCACGTCGCCTGCGCGCACGCGCTGCCCGTCCCGGGCTACCGGCGCCGTCTGCGTCACGTAAGCGGCTTCGGGTGCGTAGAGACCTTGTGCGTGCAACGGGCCGAACACGGCCGGCGCATTGACACCGCCATGCCAGGGCAGCACGAAGAACGCGAACAGCAGCCCGCCCACGATGGCGCTGCGCCGCGTTTCGCGCCTCCAGTGCAGGTCCGCGCGACGACGCCAGCAGGCGAGCACTTCGCGAACGACCGGCCGCGCGATGAACCATCCGAACTCCACGCAAAAGAGCACGAGACCCAGCGCCTTGAAAAACGCGTGATAAACCAGCAGCGCGATCGAAAAAAACACGACGAGCCGATAAAGCCAGGTCGCGAACGAAAAGGCGATCAGAAAGCGCCGGCGTTGCGGCGCGCACGGCTCGGGTTGCGGGTCGCCGAAGCCGAACAGGCGTTCGCGCATCCACCAGCGCCCGAACGCGAACGCGCGGTCGTGCAGGTTCGGCATGTCGAGCCAGTCGGATAGCAGGAAATAGCCGTCGAAGCGCATGAACGGGCTGGCGTTGATCGTCAGCGTGCCGATCCAGGTCGTTGTCGCGAGCAGGAAAGCGCCCGCGCGCAGCGGCCCGTCGGGCAGCACGCTCCACGCGAGCGTGGCGAACGCCGCGAGCGCGAGCTCGGTCAGCATGCCCGCCGCGCCGATACGCAAGCGCTCGGCCCGCCCCGGCACCTTCCAGGCTTCGGTCGTATCCGTATAGAGCACCGGCACCATCACGAGCAGCGCCACGCCCATCGTCGGCACGCGGCAGCCGTAACGATGCGCGGTGAACGCATGCCCGAACTCGTGCAGCACCTTCGCCACGCCCAGGGCGATGCCAATCGTGAGGAGTCCGTGCAGATCCGCGTAACTGTGGAACGTATGGACGAACTCGTCCCAGCGGCGCGACACCAGCACGAGCCCCGCCAGCGCCGCGCCTGCGACGACCGCCCAGAACGCGGGCCGGTAAGCAAGTTCGGCGTAGCGCGCGAAGCGCCGCAGGAACGGCATCGGCCGCCAGAGCGGCACGCGGATCATCAGGTAGTGCTTGAGGAGCCACATTGCGTGCGAAAGCTGGCTGGCCGCGGCGGCGCCCGCGAGCCGCCCGGTGTCGAGCGCGTTCGCCGCCACCAGCAGATGCTGCTGGCGCAGCGTCTGCACGAGTGCCTCGAAGTCGTCCAGCGTCAGATTCAGCGTGGTCTCGGCATTCACGGACGCGACGATCGCGGCGGCATCGCCCATCGACCAGCGCGAGAGCATCTCGAACGCGGGCCAGCCAATCTGGAAGAAGCGATTGCCCGCCGGGTCGTGGAGCATCCACGTGGGCGCGCCCTCGGGCGTCGCGGCGGCGGGCGACAGGCTCAGTTCCTGGCGAAGAGTCGGAAGAGGCATCGAAGCGCTACGTCAAGTGAGAGAACACACGGCATATATACGTGTACATACGCGTACACACCACGCACGGCTTACCAGCCGAGCCACTGCCGCGCCGACGCGAGCGGGCGCCGCAACAGCCAGTAGGCGAGCGGCACCCAGCGGCCATGAATGCGCGCCGTGCCCATCGCGCCGAGCGGCGGCTGGGCCGCGCCGACGAACGTCGCCCTCACGCGGTAGGCCACGATGCCGTCCGGCGTGGGCTCCGCGTGATAGGCGACGGTGTCGATGCGCGCGTCGTAGGCCGCGAGCGGCGAGCTCTTCGGATACAGCGTGAGCGTCGCGCCCGGCACGACGTCGACGTTGTCGGCGGCCGGAACCCAGGCCGTCAGTTCGACGTGGGCGGGATCGGCGAGCAGCATCACCTTCTCGCCGATCGACACGGCCTTGCCGTTCCAGTCGTTCGGATCGGAAAAAACCGCCACGCCCGCGCGCGGCGCGCTCACACGCACGCGCGCCAGCTCCCGCGCCGTGTAGTCGAGTTCGACCGCGCTTGCATCGAGCTTGCCCTTGCGCAATGCCATGTCGAGCCGGTCCTTGTCGTCGGTGACGGCAAGCTGCGCGGTCTGCCGGTACTCCTCCTGCGCCGTGGCGTAGTTCTTGTTCGCGAGCGCATAGCGCGAGGCAAGCGCCGTGGAATCGAGCGCGAAGAGGGGCGCGCCCGCCGCCACGCGCTGATTGGGCTGCGCGATGAGACGGTCGATGACGCCGTCGAGCGGCGAGCGCACCACGAACGGATCCTTGGGCGTCACCTCGGCCGGCGCGAGCACGGTGAGCGGCACCGGCACCACGAGGGCACAGGCAAGCGCCACAAGCGCACGGCGGCGCTGCTTGCCTGCGCGCAGCGCGAGCCGCGCGCGCTCGATCCACGAGGCCCGCGGCGCGAAGGCCGCCAGCGCATGCGACCAGACGCAGGCCAGCTCGGCGAACAGCACCTCGTCGACCTGCGTCCACGGCTCGTCGCGCGCGAACACCACGCCGCCCAACGAGCGGCCCGCGCGGTCGATGAGCGGCACCCACAGTGCATGCGCCGGCCACCAGGCGCTCCAGTCGGCCGCGAGCGGCTCCGGCAGCGCATAGGCGGTGAACGCGTAGGGCGACTTGCGCGCCGCGTCGGCGGCGGGCTGCTCAGGGGGGCTCGGTGTGGCGCTGGGCGCGTTGCCCTGGCTGACCTGGCTGCCCTGGCTGCCTTGGTCACTTTGCCCAGGCCCCCGCTGCGCAGCAGCCCGCGCGTGAGGATGGGCCGAGCGGCGGTCGAGCACGCGGCACACCTCGCCAAGCCACTGCACGTAGGGCGCGCCCGGGTCGCTTTGCGGCAACCCCGAAACAGCCGCGACAGCGCCAGGCACCGCAGCCGGCGCTCGCCACCAGGCCGCCTGGCGGTACGGCGCAAGCGCGAGCGATTCGTTGACGATGACGAAGCCGAGCGTCTCCTCGGACAGCGCTTCGCGGGCGCGTGCCGAGAGTTGCCATAGGATGGCGAGTGCGCTTGCGTCGATGCGCAGCGGAGCATTCATGACCAGTTACCAGGGGGCTAATAGGGTCTGTGTTTTTTTTGTATTTCGTGGGGACTGGGTTGTCGCGTTTCCCTTCGCGTTTCCTTGTATTCGTGTCGGTCTATTAGCGTTGCCCCTGTGCGGGGCGGCACCTACTTTTCTTTGCAGCGGCAAAGAAAAGTAGGCAAAAGAAAGCCGCTCAAACCGCTAGTGTGACGCAGTGGACCACTTGCCCATTATCGGAGCGGTTCCGGAGCGTCTGTCACCACGCGCCATACAACGGAGTGACAAAGGACTCATTCCTCCGGCGGCGCTACGCGCGCCGTGGGGCATAACCCAAAACCAGTGGAGCGCATGGGCATCCGCTTACCCAGGCAGTACTCATGGTTTCCCTCGCAGACCCGACCGCTGCGCGCGTAGCGAGCAGCGGGATGCATGACTCCTTTGTCACTCAGTTTCAAGGTGCGAGGTGACGGATGCCCCGGAACCACTTCGATTAACGGCAAGAGGTGTACGGCGTCACACTAGCGGTTTGAGCCGCTTTCTTTTGCCTACTTTTCTTTGCGGCTGCAAAGAAAAGTAGGTGCCGCCCCGCACAGGGGCAACACTAATAGACCGACACGAAAACAAGGAAACGCGAAAACAATGAAACGCGAAAAAAAACCGAGCCACTGAACGAAAACGATCGATTGTAAACAGCCCCTAGCGGGCGGTCCCAGCAAAACTCGCCCAGCCACTCATGCCAGGCAGAAGTTCCGGGGGATGACCGGACAGCGCGGCTGTCACATCAACGGTCTGCGTCACGGGGTCCACGCGCGCACCGATGCGCGCGACCGCGGCCGGATAGGTCTTGCCGACCTCATCCACCCTGACCACCAACGAATGGCCGGGCTTGAGCCAGGCAAGCCATTTCGACGGCACGATCATCTTCAGTTCGAGATGGCCCGTGTCGACGACCGTCAATAGCGTCTTGCCTGGCTGAGCGAACTGCTGCGCCGCCGCGCTGCGCTTCACAACACGCCCATCGAACGGCGCGCCAATGCTGCACTTGCGCACGGTCGCCTGCATATAGGCAACCTCGGCAGCACTCGCCTTCGCACGCGCCGCGGCTTGCTGCACGTCGATCTCGCCAATCGAATGCAGTTCCGAGAGCCGGTCGTCGACATGCTTGAGCTGCACGGCTGCATCGGACTCGGCCTGCGCCTTGTGCAATTGCGCGGCGTACAGCGAGCAATCGAGCGAGACGAGCGTCTGGCCCGCGCGGAACGCGTCGCCTTCGCGATACGGCATCGCGGCAATCTTCGCGCTGATTTCGCTCGACAGTTCGACCTCGTCGCGCGCGACAAGCTGTACGCGAATGCGTCCTTCGTCGTCGGCATGCGGCGCCGCCACCGCAACCGGCATAACCGCCACAGCCGCCGGCACAGCAACCGGCGCCGCCGCCAGACAGCTTTGAGCGCCCACCACCACCATGAGCGCCACCATCGTCTTCAGCGCCTTCAGCGACTTCATCGACATCATCAAGCGGGCCGCGCTGCGCTGCCCTGCCCTGCACCTTCCGTTCATTGCGTCTTCACTCCGTCCGCGTGGCCGAATGCGGCCCACCGCAGTTGCTCCTTGTCGATCGACTGCTCGATCGATTTCAAATCGGCGCTGCCGACGTTGGCCGGCACCGCGTCCAGCCCGATCGTGGCCAGCATCTGCCCATAGGCGCTTTCAAGCTCGCCGTAGCTCTGATACAGGCGCAGCTCCGACATCATCGCCGAGGTCGCCGCGCGAATCTCTTCGAGCTTGCCCTGCGCATTGGCGATCGTCGCGTTGTGCGTGTGCTGCAGAATCTGGCTGTCGACGTCGTTGATCTGCCGGTTGAGATCGAACTGGCGTTCCTTGGCGCTCAGCTCGGCGCGCGCCACGTGCACCTGCGTGAGCACCGCCATCGAGAGCGCGAGCCGCTGTGCGTGCGCGACTTCGTGCTGTGCGTCGGCGAGACCGCGGATGTTCTTCGCGTTGAGCACGTTCAGCAAATTCCAGCTCACGTTGATGCCGGCCGCGCGCCATGCGTGATAGACGAGAAAGCTGTTGCTGTCGTAGTGCCCGCCCAGTTGCACCTCGATGCCGGGCAGCAGCTTCGCGATCGCCTTGTGCGTCTCGTTGATGCTGATGCGCTCGTTGTAGCTCGCCTCGACCAGTTCCGGCCGGCGCTCGAGCGCGGTCTCTTCCATGCGCTCCATCGGCATGTCGAAGGTGGGCCGCGCAAAGCCCTCGGGCGGCGCGAGCGTAAAGTCGGTGCCGGGCGCGACGTTCATCAGCGAGGCCAGGCGCGGCCTGGCTTCGTCGAGCTGGTCGCGCACGATTTCGAGCTGCCGCATGATGTCGAGCAGCGAGTGCTGATAGGCGAGCGTGTCGAGCGGCGAGCGCAAACCCTCCTGCTGCGACTGGCGCGAGTCGTCGAGCGCCTGCTTCGCCTGCGCGAGCAGCGGCCCGACGCGGCTCGAGAGTCGCTGCGCGCCCACGGCTTCCCAATACGCCTCGCGCACCTGCTGCATCATCAACTGCATGACCTTGCGCCGGCGCTGCTCGACCACGAGCACGCGGTCGGCCTGCTCCTTCGCCTCGAAATAGCTCACGCCGAAATCGAGCAGATTCCACGAGAACATGAGATCGGCCGTGCGATCGTTCTGGTCGGTCGAGAACGACGGCGGCACGACCTCCGTATTCGTGTAGAGCCCCTCGGACGACGACGCAAGCGGATGATTGCGGTTCGTATAGCCGGCCTGCGCGGTCAGGCGCGGCAGCATGTCGAAGTTGGCGACGTCGAGCTGCTTTTGCGCGAGCGCCTCTTCCATCATTTTCAGGCGATGGTCGAGGTTGTAGCGGATCGCGCGCGCCATCGCCTCTTCGAGCGTCACGGGCGCGGCCAGCGGCGGCTGGTCCGCGAACATCGCCGTGCGGTCGGCTTGCGCGCTCTGCACGCGCTCAGCGTCGGTAAACGGCGTCGGGCGAACGGCGCAGCCCGCCAGCCACAATGCCGCGAGCGAGGCGGCGATCAGCGACGGGCGCAGCCTGCGCGGCGAACGGGTCTCGCGCGCTGTGCGCGCAGCGGGAGCGGTTGAAGGCATCACTTCGGCAACGGACGGTTGTAAGTTCATGGGTGTTCGGCAATGTCGGAAATTCATGTGCGAGTGGTGCCACCTGCAACGCCAGCGTTGGGCCGCGTCACGTGCAACGCCACGCGCGCGCGCTGGAATTGCTGATCGAGCGAGGGCTTGCCCTCGGGGTGCCCGGCGCGCGCGAGCACTGGCTCGGCGCCCGTGCGGGCGGCGTGGCCGGGTGCCGTCGGATGATCGAGGCCGGAGGGATCGCCGGTGCGATCGCCGGGGGGGTCGCCATGAGGTGCACCATGCGCCCCGCGATGACCAGGCGGCGCCAGCACGATTTCGCGGCGCGTCTCATGGCCCGCCGCATCGCGTGTGCGCATGACGATGTGCACGTCCTGCGCGCCCGGCGGCAACTTTCCGCGCAGCACGCCGTTCGCGGCGTCGTAATGGACCCAGCCCGGCAGCGAGCGGCCATCGGCGAGCCGGACCGTGACGTCCGTGCCGTGCAGCGCCGCCGAGGGCGGCAACAGCGTCGCGACATCGATCGAGAACGGATCGTCGGGGCGCACCGCAAGCGCAAGCTCCGGCAGCGGCGCCGGCACGTCCACGGGTGGGGGCGTGAGCGCGAGCGCCGCGTCGAGCGCCGTTGCGTCGAAGCGCGGCACCGTCGTCCTGTCGAGCGAGTGCGGAATGTGCGTCGCGTTCGGGTCCGAGAACGTGATCGTGGGCACCACGGGCAGCGAGCCGAGCTGGACCGGCCGATCGAACTCGTCGAGCACGTAGGCCGGGGCCGTGTGGTCCGAGCCGCTCCCGTGCGTCGAGGACGAGGCGGCGCCGAAGTGCCCCTCCCCGGTCTGCGTCGGCAACGAGGATGTCGGCGAGCCGCCCGATGGCCCCGCGACGATGCTGACCGTGTTGGACGCGAGCGCGCTGTGCTTCACGCCGTCGCTGACCGAGAACGTCACCGTGCGGCTGCCGCTCGCGCCATGCGCCGAGTCGGCATACGTGACCGACTGCAGCGCCGCCTGCCATTGGGCCAGCGACGCCGTCCCGCTGCTCACCGTCAACGTCAGCACACCCGTGCCGGCGTTATAGCTCGCCGCGATGTTGCCCGTCGCCGCGCTGCCGGTGAAGCCGAGCGTATCGTGTGCAGCGTCGAAGCCGGTGGTGATCGTCACCTGCGCCGAGATCAGCGTGGCACCCGGGTCGCGATCGCTCAGCGTCACCTCGGGGGCCACGGCCACCGGCGTCGCGCCAACCTCGCTCGAAACGAACGTCACGCTGCCGCTCACGCTCAGAAGCGGTGTCTGGTCGGTGTCGGCCACCGTCACGCTGCGGGTCTGCACATCGCTCGGGGTGCCGTTGCCGTCCGTCACGGTGAAGCTGATTACGCGCGTCGTGGCGTCGGGCCGGATCGCCGTATCGGCATAGGTGACCGAGGCCAGTGCCGCGCGCCACTGCGCGAGTGTCGCGCCGCCGCTGGCCGAGCGCAGGGTCAGCACGCCCGTGCCTGCATCGTAGCTGGCTGCGATGTCGCCCATGGTCGCGCCGTCGTTCGCGAACGCGAGCACGTCTTCGCCGCCATGGAAGCCGCCCGTGATCGCAACCGTTGCCGCAGCGAGCGTCGTGCTGCTCGCATCGTTTAGCGTCAAGCCCGGCGAGACGACCACCGGCGTCGAAGGCGCATTGTCGGCGGCAACGAACGAGGCCGGGCCCGCGTCCGTGACCACGTGCGGCCGGTCGAGCACGGTGACGGTGGCGTTGGCCGCTGCGCTCGTTTTCGTGCCGTCGTTGGTCGCGAACGCGATCGTCCGGTTATCGAAATGCGTGCCGCTGCTCGCGAAGGTCACGGCGCTCAGCGCGTTGGCCCACTGCGCATCGGTGGCCGTGCCGCCAGCCGAATTCAGCGTCAGCACGCCCGTTGCCGCATTGTAGGATGCCGAAATATTGCCGTATGACGTCGCGCTCGTGTTCGCGAAGGCGAGCGTGTCTTCACCGCTGTGGAAGTTGCCCGCAATCGAGACCGTCGCCGACGATTGAGCCGCGTTGTCGAGGTCGCTCACGCTCACGTGCGGGTTGACGACCGTTGCCGACGAGCCGGCCACGTAGTTCGTCGCGCCGCCCGTGGTTGTCACGATCGGCGTCTGGTCGGTGTCGGTCACGCTGACCGTGCGCGTCGCGGTGTTGCTCGCGATGCCTGCGCCATCGGTCGCCGTGAAGCTCACCGTGCGCGTCGCATTGTTGGGCGTCACCGCCGTATCGGTGTACGTCACCGAGCGCAGCGCCGCCTGCCACTGCGCGAGCGTCGCGCTCGCGCCGGCCGAGTTCAGCGTGAGCACGCCCGTCGCTGCATTGTATGAACCGGCGATATTGCCCATCGTCGCGCCGTCGTTCGTGAACCCCAGCACGTCCTCGCCGCTGCGGAAATTGCCGGTGAGCGCGACGCTCGCCGAAGCCAGCGTCGTCGCGCTGCCGTCCGCGAGGCTCAGCCCCGGGTCGATCGTCACCGGCGTCGATGCCGTGTTGTCGCCCGCGACGAACGAAGCCGAACCGGCATCGGTGGCGAGCGTCGGCGGCGCGGTGAGTTCGACCGTGTCCGTCGCCACGGCGCTCGTTTTGGTCCCGTCGTTCACCGCGAACGAGATCGTGCGGTTGCCCGGCATCGCGAAGGCACTCGCCGAGAACGTCACCGCGCTCAATGCATTGGACCACTGAACATCGGTGGCCGTCGCGCCCGCGGACGTCATCGTCAGTACGCCCGTGGCGGGGTCGAACGTCGCGGCGATATTGCCGAACTGGCTAAAACCCGTATTCCCGAAGCTCAGCGTATCGCCGCTATGGAAACCCGCGCTGATCGACGCCGTCGCCGACGCTTGCGTGGTGTTGTCGCGATCGGTGACCGTTATGGCGCCGTCGATCGTCGTCGCCGACGTGCCGCCCGCATACCGGATCGTTCCGCCCGTGGTCGTCACGACCGGCGTCTGGTCGGTGTCGGTCACCGTCACCGTGCGCGTCGCCGTGTTGCTCGTGACGCCTGCGCCATCGACAACCGTGAAGCTCACCGTGCGCGTCGCATTGTTGGGCGTCACTGCGATATCGGTGTACGTCACCGAATCGAGCGCCGACTGCCACTGCGCCACGGTGGCCGAGGCACCCGACGAGACCAGCGTCATCACGCCGGTGGACGCGTTGTACGAGGCGACGATATTGCCCATCGTCGCGCTGTCGTTCGTGAACGACAGCAGGTCCTCACCCGCGTGGAAATTACCCGTGATGGCAACGGTGGCCGAGGCCAGCGTCGTGCTCGCGCCATCCGTCACGCTCAGGCCGCTGTCGATGGCGACCGGCGTCGAAACAACGTTGTCGCCGGCCACGAACGAGGCGGAACCCGAGTCGACCGTGATCGTCGGCGGGCCGAGTACGTCGACGGTGTCGGTCGTCGCGGCGCTCGTCCTGGTGCCGTCGTTCACCGTGAATGCGATCGTGCGGCTGCCCGGCGTCGCCGCCGAACTCGCCGAAAACGTCACCGCACTCAACGCATTGGACCACTGGGCGTCGGTGGCTGTATCGCCGGACGAAGTCATCGTCAGCACGCCCGTTGCCGCGTTATACGAGCCGACGATGTTGCCGAACGTGACCGAGCCGGTATTGATGAACGTGAGCGTATCGCCGCTGTGCAAGCCGCTGGTAATCGATACCGTGCCGACCGATTGCGTAGCGTTGTCGCGGTCGGTCACCGTGACGGCGCCGTCGATGGTCACCGCGCTGGTGCCGCCCACATAGTCCGTGGTGCCGCCGGTCGTGGAGACAATCGGCGTCTGGTCGGTGTCGGTCACCGTCACCGTGCGTGTCGCCGTGTTGCTCGTGAAGGCGCCGGTGTCCACCGCCGTGAAGCTGATCGTGCGCGTGGTGTTATCGGGCGTAATGGCCGTGTCGGTGTACGTCACCGAAGCAAGCGCGGCCTGCCATTGCGCAAGCGTTGCCGTGTTGCTCGACGAGGTCAGTGTCAGCACGCCGGTGCTCGTGTTGTACAACGCGGCAATGTTGCCGTATGTCGTCGAACTCGTGTTCGTGAATCCGAGCACATCCTCGCCGCTTCGGAAGCCGCCCGTGATTGCCACGGTGGTCGACGCCAGCGTCGGCGACGTGCCGTCGGTCAGCGTGAGGCCTGAATCGATTGCCACCGGCGTCGACGGGGCGTTGTCTCCCGCGACGAAAGAAGCCGAGCCCGAATCGGTCGTGATCGTGGGCGGACCCAGCACCGTCACGGTATCCGTTGCCGCGACGCTGTTCTTGATGCCATCGTTGATCGTGAACGAAACCGTACGATTGCCCGGCGTAGCGCTCGAACTCGCCGAGAACGTGACCGCCCTCAATGCGTTGGCCCACTGCGCGTCGAGGGCCGTATCGCCGGACGAAGTCATCGTCAGCACGCCCGTTCCCGCGTTATACGAGCCGATGATGTTGCCGAACGTGGTCGAGTTGGTATTGATGAACGTGAGCGTGTCGCCGCTGTGCAAGCCCGAGCTGATGGAAACGGTCGCGCTTGCCTGCGTGGTGTTGTCGAGATCGCTGACCGTGATGCCGCCATCGATCGTCACGGCCGAGGTGCCGCCCACGTAGTTCGTCGTGCCGCCCGTCGTCGTGACGATCGGCGTTTGATCGGTGTCCGTCACCGTCACGGTGCGTGTGGCGGTGGCGCTCGTGTTGCCCGCGCCGTCGACCGCAGTGAAGCTGATCGTGCGCGTCGCGTTGTTCGGCGTGACGGCCGTGTCGGTGTAGGTCACCGACTGGAGCGCGCTCTGCCATTGCGCGAGCGTCGCGCTCGCACTGGACGAAGTCAGCGTGAGCACGCCCGTCGCCGCGTTGTACGTGCCGACGATGTTGCCCATCGTCGAACCATCGTTCGTGAACCCGAGCTGGTCTTCGGCGCTGTGGAAGCCCCCCGTGATCGCGACCGTCGTCGTGCCGAGCGTGGCGGCGCTGCCGTCGGTAACCGTGAGGCCTGAATCGATGGCCACCGGCGTCGACGTGGCGTTATCGCCCGCGACGAAAGAAGCCGAGCCCGAATCGGTCGTGATCGTCGGCGGCGCCGTCATGGCGATCGTGTCGGTCGCCGCCGTGCTCGTCTTCGTGCCGTCGCTCGTCGCGAACGAAATCGTGCGGTTGCCGTAAGTCGTGCTCGTGCTGGCGAACGTCACCGCATCCAGCGCGCTGGCCCACTGCGGGACGGTGGCCACGGCGCCTGACGAGGTCAGCGTCAGCACGCCGGTCGCCGCGTTATACGAGCCGACGATATTGCCCATCGTCGTGCCGTCGTTCGTGAACGAGAGCGTATCGCCGCTATGGAAGCCGCCCGTGATCGCCACCGTGCCCGACGCTTGCGTACTGTTGTCGAGATCGCTGACCCTGATGCCGCCGTCGATCGTCACGGCCGAGGTGCCGCCCACGTAGCTCGTCGTGCCGCCCGTCGTCGTGACGATCGGCGTTTGATCGGTGTCCGTCACCGTCACGGTACGCGTGGCGGTGGCGCTCGTGTTGCTCGCGCCATCGACCGCGGTGAAGCTGATCGTGCGCGTCGTATTGTTCGGCGTGACGGCCGTGTCGGTGTAGGTCACCGACCGCAGCGCGCTCTGCCATTGCGCGAGCGTCGCGCTCGCACTGGACGAAGTCAGCGTGAGCACGCCCGTCACCGCGTTGTACGCGCCGACGATGTTGCCCATCGTCGAACCGTCGTTCGTGAACGCCAGCACGTCCTCGCCCGCGCGGAAATTGCCCGTAATGGCGACCGTCGCGGAACCCAGCGTGGTTGCCAGCGTGTCGCTCACCGTCAAACCGGAATCCACCGCAACGGGTGTCGACGTCGTGTTATCGCCCGCCACGAACGCTGCCGATCCGGCATCCGTGGTCACGAGCACCGCATTGGTGACGTTGACAATATCGGTCGCCGCAGTGCTCGTTTTGCTTCCGTCATTCGTCGCGAACGAGATCGTGCGGTTGCCATACGACGTGCTGGTGCTCGAGAACGTAACCGCCGACAACGCATGTTCCCATTGAACGTCGGTGGCCGATGCGCTCGCGGACGTCAGCGTCAGCACGCCGGTTGCCGCGTTGTACGAGCCGAGGATATTGCCAAACGTGGTCGAACTCGTATTCGAGAAGCTCAGCGTATCGCCGCTCTGAAAGCCGGTGCCGATCGAGACCGTGCCCGACGCCTGGCTGGTGTTGTCGAGGTCGGTCACCGAAACCCCGCTGTCGATCGTCGTGGCGGAGCTGCCGGAGCGGTAGGCCGTCGTGCCGCCCGTGGTCGATACGATCGGCGTCTGGTCGGTCGCGGTGACGGTCACGTTTTTCGTGACCGTATTGCTGGACGACAGGTAGGCATCGCTCGTCAATGCGAAGCTCACCGTACGCGTCGCGGTGCTCGGCGTCACGGCCGTGTCCGTGTAGGTCACGGCGCGAAACGCGTTCTGCCACTGCGCGATGTTGGCCGAGCCGCTCGGCGAGGTGAGCGTCAACACGCCCGTGGTGGCGTTGTAGCTGCGTGTAATGTCGCCGTATAGGGCCGCGCTGGTATTGTTGAATCCCAGCACGTCCTGGCCCGCCGAGAAGTTGCCCGTGATGCTGACCGTGCCCTGCTTCGCCGTGGTTGCATCGCCATCGGTCAGCGTCAGGCCGTTATCGATCGCGACGGGCGTGGACGTAACGTTGTCGGCTTCGACGAAAGACGTGCTGCCGCCTGAAGCCGTCAAGGCCGGCGGCGAAGAGAGGTCGACGTAGGCGAAGTTGTTGAGCGTCGGCGTCAGAAAAGCCCCGTCCGTCTCGACGAACCTCAGGCTCTTGATGCCCGAAAACGCAGCGTTGTTCGAGAGATCCTCATGAAACACCGAACTGCCGCCATTCTTCGAGGTGTCGAGCGTGATTGTGCCTATCACATTTCCGGAGGCATCCAGCGCCTCGACCGCGACCACCGAAGGCGCATTGATATCGATGTCGAAACTCTGCACGGCCATCTTGTCGCCGTTTTGCAGCGTCAGCGTCATCGACGTCAACGAGGTGCCTTGCACGTTGCCGAACAACACCCCATCGGTCGAACCGGTGCTCAATGGCGGCGCGCCGAACTGATTGACGGTCGTACTGTCGACGGCGAACTCCGCAGCCTGATCCATCGTGTAAGTGATGCCATCCAGCGTAAACGACGTGACGCCGCTCGCGCCCCCGGTCGTCACATAGCCGATCTGGCTGTCGAACGTTTCATTCGTCACGCCCAGCAAGCCGTCGTATTGCTGCTCGGCGGCCAGCGAAAAAATCACCGGCGTATGCACGACCCCTGCGTCGTACTCCAGCGTCCAGTCGCCGCCCAGCGCCGCTGCGCCTGTGGCATCGGTCGACGCCGCCACGTTTAATCCGGATATCGAAGCGATTTGCTGCACGAGCGCCTGGCCGTCCGCGTTCCCGGCGACATCGCAGCCGTAAATCAGAAAGTCGCCACCCGGCTTCATGGCCGCGCCAATCTGCGCAAGTTCCGCGCTGTAGGCCGACAAATCGCCTTCGTTGAGCCATGTGCTGCCCACCTGAATTTCGCCATCCGTTCCGTGCGAAACGAGGTGAATCGCGCTCACGCCAGGGTGCTGCTCGAGATACTGGGCGATCTGCGCGAGGCCGTCCTTCGTCGAATCCAGCATGACGTACTGGGTGCCGGACGGCAGACCGGCAATCAGCGTCTGATAACCGCTGACGTTCGAGTCGATGAAAACGACCTGATTGTCGGGCCCCGATACCGCCGCTTCGGCCAAGCCATGCACGGTGGCCGAGGTGGTCGAGGTGGCCGATGTGGTCGCTCCCGAGACGCGCTCGCTTGTGCTCTTGCCCGTTGCCGCCGCCGTGGCCGCATCCCCTTGCACCGCGTGAGCCGGAGCAGCCGATGCCCTGCCCGATGCCACTTCGCCCTGCGCAGCCGCGGGCGTGGCCGAGCCGCTCGCGCCATGGGTGTCCGCGTCCGCATGATGCTGCGCGGTGGCAGCAGCGCCGATGGCGGCCGCCGATCCGTCGTAGACGATGCGCGGCTCCAACGCGATGATGAGCGGCGCGGGCTTTGCAGCATGAGTGCTGCGCGCCGCCGTTGCGCTCGTGCGCATGCCGGCAAAAAACTTCGAGAGGCTGGCGGCGAATTTCATCGCATGTTGTCCAAAATGGCGTGCCGCTCGCGCGGCACGCATTCGTTACCCGCGCGAGGGAAAGATTCCTTGCAGCGCAATGACGAAGTTGATGCCCAGATACGGATTGCGCAGCGCGAACGGCAGGCTGCCGCCCGCCAGGCTGTTTTGAATCGTCGGCGCAGCGCCCTGAAGCGTGACGTTGAAAGGCGCGAGCGTGGTGTCGGCGGTGCCGGTGCTGTACAACGCGCCCGGACGGCCGCCAGCACTGATCGGCCCCAACACCGTGCTCGTCCCCGGCATCGCGCCTTCGCCCGTCGTGGAGGTCGCTGCCGGAACCGCAATTTGCCCCGTGACGGCACCGCCGCCGGACACCGTTGCGGTGTGCGTATGCATGGGCATGTTTTGCGTGGTCAGCGTCGCGTTCTCCGTCCCGCCTTGCTCACCGAGGGCGATGCTCGAAAGCCCCAGGCCCTGGCCCATGCCCACCGGCATGCGGCCGCGCAAATCCGGTAGCTGGAACGTCGTCGTGCCATTACCGCCATAGGTGGTGCCAAGCAGCGCGAACAACGCCGTATTCTGCGCAATCGGCAACACTTGCCCCTGGCAGAACGCCCATCCGTTGGGAGCGTAATTGAAGCCCACCATGCGGATCTCACCAAGAAACGGATCACTCATCGAACACCTCCTGTCGGAAAATCGAAAAGCACGCGCTACGTGATGTCCGGCGAGCCGGCGGTGTTCGCCAGTTCGCCGGCATGGCTGTGCACGACGACCGTGAGCGTCGCGCGTCCGTCGTCGGTCGGTCGGGTGGGCGTGGCGAGCAAATCCCAGGCTCGGCCCGCGGACGAGCCGATGCGATAGACGGCCTGCGGAAGATAAGCGCCCGCCGGCAACTCGAAAGTCGCCGAGTAGCAAACAAAACGATCATTCATGGGAGTGCCGGCCGGTGCGTGCGCAAGCACTGCGTCGACGGTTTGCCCGTCGGCCGTACCGAACGTGAAGCGTTGCCCGATTGCATCGAGCAATTCCGCATGGGTAGGAATAGACAACACGCAAGCCCCCGGGTCATTCTGTCGTTCTGTTTATGTTCGGTCGGTATTGCCGACCGTGGTCTATTCTTTTACTGCATTATTCTGGCGGCCCGTAAAAACACAACGCCGCAATCATTCCTGCCGGGCCCGCGGTCCGCGTTACATCGCGCGCTCAATCACGAGCCCCTCGATATTCATCACACTCCCCTGCTCGAACGGCACGGCGGGCCGCCGCATTTGCAGATACACCCCGTTCTCGCCAGTCGCCTCGAAACCAAGCCGGCGATAAAGCCCTTGCACCGGGTTGTTCGCTTCGACGTACAGTTGCACGGGCATCGACCTCTGCGCAGCTTGCGCCACGAACGCCCGCACGATTCGCGTTCCGATACCCGCACGGCGATAAACGGGCAACAGCGCAATATCGATCAAACACGCCTCGCTGCCATGCCAATCGTGATAAAGGCGGCCAATCGCCATTTCGCCGCGCATGACCACGTCGAAGCGGCCACGCGGATACACGCGGCGATAATATGTGTCCTGCATCGAGAATTGCTCTGCCAGCAACGAGGCAACGCGCTCGGCGCTCCACCCTGCCTGTGAGAACTCGGACGCGCGCGTGCTTTCGAAAACCGCGTACAGGAAAGCACGATCGTTCTGATGCGCTTGTCGAAGGCGCAGATCTCCGCCGGTATGGCCGACGCTGCATTGCACGGCGTCGAAAACGAAATCGGCGCTTGCGGTCATCGAAGCTTTCATTTCCCTGCGCACAAGAACACGGCCAGTCAATATATGCCGCGTGAATCGAACTGAAAATCCGATACAGGCGATGCGGATAATAGTCTAGACATTGGCGACTCGCAACTGCGTCAGTGCGAATGGAATCCCCGGGAATACCCGGATCGACATAAAGCGGTGCTATTGGCGACGAAAAAAATCCGCCTGAATTGACGCGCTGCTTGCTGGCGAGAAAATCATCGTGCTAAATACGCGCGGCGCAGTTCGTGACAAACTTGCGACAAGCGTTCGCGCGGCGCGCTCTGCGCCGTTCAACTTCGCCCTTTCGTCCGGTTATGCGCCGAACTCAGCACCTGTGCGTTCGAATAGATATTCGGCCCCATGCTGGCCATAGGATGAATATGGTCGATCTGAAACCCGTTGTCCGAACCTAGATGGGTGAGAACAGATTTGATCGGGTCGTTTGGATCGTCGCTCCAGCATTCACCCTTTCTTTCGTCGGATTGCGTATAGCAGTTTGCATAAACGATATTGACGCGCTGCGCCTCGACGAATTCCTTGCCCGGCGCAATGTCGCACGCATCCCAGCGCGGCAGCATCAACTGCGCATAGCTGGCGAATTCCGGGCTGTAAGCGATCCGGTCGAGATAGCCGTAGGGTCGCGCCGCGACCGGCGGCAACCAGCCCTTACGGGACCACGCAACCGCGTCGCCGCCGAGCTGTTCGATGCCCCATCCCTCACGGATCGTTCTGGCGCGCAGTTCGAGATGGAAACGGCGGCGCTCGATGTCGCCGCCCTCGATCGGAAAGCGGACCCCGCCGGCCCGCACGTTCGCGATCTGTCGCCACGCCGGACCCATCGGCAGTGCGCCGGAAAGCGGTCCGGTAAAGTTGGGAAACAGCCAGAAGCTGAATCCGACCGGCACGCGCGCGTCGTCGTCGACGCCGGTGCCCGTCGCCGGATACTGAAGGCCGACGAGCATCACCGCGTTTGGGTTCCCGGCTGCAGCCAGCTCGAGTTCGCGCTCGATGTCTCGATAGCTGCCGCGGTTGATGTTGCCATACATCGGCACCAGGTTTTCGCGGACATCGAGGCCGCCGATACTGAGCCCGACCAGATGGCCGTACTCGGTATTGAATGGCCTCGCGTCCTGTCCGATCACATTACCTTGCAATGCGATCGGTGTTGTCCCGCTGCGAAAGCGCCCCGTGTTGGGTACGAGCTTGATTCGGGAGCGGGCCCATGTCGGGCGCTGTCGCTGTGCGGCCGGTACGCCGACCATGAAGTCGTCGAGAAAGACTTGCGTGGAGCCGTCCGGAACGAGGTTGATCCAACCCATGGCTTTCCCCCTGGCGCGTTATCGAACCAACGCCAAGGATAGTGCATAGCGCGCATCGGGAACTAGCGAAATCCATTTCCGATTCGCTTCGCATATTTAAAGGTCGGTGACTTCATCGCGATTTCATATTGCGTCTGCTGCTATTAATTTTTTATTCGCGCAGGGACGTCACCAACGCTAACAACCGGACAATCGATAAGGAATGGAAAGTACTCCCCTGGGGCTGAGGCGGCCGGTGCATTTAGCCAAAGTGCAGCTCGGCGCTATTGCCCCTTGGACTGAAAATACTTCTCCACTTCGATCCGCGTCGCGGCGATATGTTCGGTCATCACTCGCCCCGCCGTCTCGGCATCGCCGGCCTCGATCGCCGCCATCAGGGGCTCGTGACCGCGAACCGCTTCATCGAGCGTCGCATACGTATTGCCGATCATCCGGAACAGAATGCGCAGTTCCGTGTGAATGTCGTCGAATGCCTTCAGGCCGCGGCTGCTGCCCGTCATCTCGCAGATAGCGCGATGAAATTGCGCGTCGATTTCGAGCGTCCGCACGACGTCGCCGTTGTCCGCCGCCTCGCGCATCTCGGCCAGAATGCCGCGCAGACGGCGCACGTCGGCATCCATGCGCGTCTCGGCCACGCGCATGATGCCCGCGCGCTCGATGCAGGTGCGGAAATAAATGATGTCTTCTGCTTCGTCGCGGCTGATCTGCCGGACAAAACGCCCGCGTCGCGGATGGTTGACGAGCAGCCCGCTTCCCTCCAGGCGCCGCACCGCCTCGCGGATCGGATTGCGGCTGATTCCCAGCCGCTCCGCGAGCGCCGCCTCGACGATCTTTTCGCCGGGCGCGATGACGCCCTCGACGATCTGGCTGCGCAGCATATCCGTCACCTGATCCACCAGGCTATCCGTGTAAAGCAGCTCGCCCTCGTCCTGACGGTGCCCGTCTTTGCCTGCCGTCACGGCGTTCTCTCGCGTGTTCACTGACGCGTCTCCAGGTTGCAGTCGGCACACCGACTAAAGTATGCACATTATAGACTGTGGACACTTTCCCGCCGGAGCGGCACCGAGCCACAGGACCCGTCGTGCACCAGCGAGCCGCCAGGCAGCTACGCCGCGGGAACATCGAAGCGTTCCCGCGGCGCCCTCGTGCGCCCTCGTGCGCCCTCGTGCGTCCTCAGCGCGCCGCTGCCGCTGCCGCTGCCTCGCGCTTCTCGCGCGCCTCACGCCAGTCGACACACCATTGGGAACAGAAAATCTGCCCGTCCCGCTGGACGCTTTCCGCCTGCTGGCGCTGGTCGTCTGCGTAGATCAGCGTGCCGCAGTTTGCACACTTGATATAGCGCTCAATGTAGAGCCCGTTTTGCGAGAATTTCATGATCAAGCCTCCTCTTTGTAGCCATACAACTCGCGGGCTGCCTGGGCGGATACATAACCGTCCAGCACATCGTCTTGCAGCGCTTGCGGCGCGCGTTTCGCGGGTTCGCCATAACCGCCGCCGCCGGGTGTCGTCAGCGTGACGCGGTCGCCGCGCCGGATCTGCACGTTCGAATAGCGGCTCGACGACGCCTTGCCGTATGCATCGCACATCGTCTTCCAGCCCGAGGTGCCCGCTTTTTGCACGAGCGTCGCGCCAAGGCCGCCCTCGCCGCCGCCCTTCAATCCCCATGGCGCGAAGTGATGGCGGTCCGTCATCTGCGACACGGTGATCGTTTCGTTCAGGCAGAGCATCTGCTTCGAATAGCCCACGCCGCCCCGGTATTCGCCCGCGCCACCCGAGTCCGGGTTGAATGCGAGCTTCTCGATCCGCCACGGAAAGCGCGTTTCGTACACTTCGACCGGCGTGATCCGGCAGTTCCCGTTGATCGAATCGACCGCGTCGTTGCCGTCCGCGAACGCGCGGCCGCCCCAACCCACGGCCTCGAGGTCGTAGCACGCGAAATATTCGCCGCTGTCCGCGTCCACGCCGCCGAACACGAAGTTGCAGTGCGTCGCCCCCTCCGCCGCCATCACGCGGTTCGGCACCGCGTCGGCCATCGCGCCGAGAATCGCGCCGACGATGCGCGGGTGGGTTTCAGTGTTGCCGCCCACTTCCGGCGCCGGGAAATCGACGTTGACGATCGTGCCGCCGGGCGCGACGATCCGGATCGGCCGGAAGCAGCCGCTGTTGCGCGGGATCGAGGGATCGGTCATATGCAGGATGGCGTTGTACGCGGCCGAGGTCGAAACGCCGAGCGTCGCGTTGATCGGCCCCGACGCCTGCGGCGAGGAGCCCGTGTAGTCGACGACGATCTCCTGCCCCATCTTGTGGACCGCGACGTGTACGTCGTAGGTGCGATCGGCATCGATGCCGT
This sequence comes from Paraburkholderia tagetis, assembly GCF_022213065.1. GTDB lineage: Bacteria > Pseudomonadota > Gammaproteobacteria > Burkholderiales > Burkholderiaceae > Paraburkholderia > Paraburkholderia tagetis. The sequence continues at coordinate 111,584 of NZ_JAKLJA010000004.1, read as the reverse complement.
CACTCTCGATGTGATCGACGAACGTGTAGATGCCGTCCGGAATCGCTTCGAGTTCCGCGCGCATCCGGCGCTCCGAATACAGCAGCAGATCGCTGACGTTCTGCCGCACGCGCTCCTTGCCGTACTTCTCGAACACGCCCTTCATCTGCTGCTCGCCGAGATCGACGGCGGCGATCAGCGCGCGCAGGTCGCCATAGTTGGTGCGCGGCGTGCGCACGTTCGCGAGCAGCAGCTTCCAGATGTCGCGATTGTCCTTGCCCTTCGTCTTCACCTTGACGGGCGGAATGCGGATACCTTCCTGGAAGATGTCGGTGGCCTCGCCGCAGAAGCCCCCCGGCGCCATCCCGCCGACTTCGGCGATGTGACCGATCGCGACCGCCCAGCCCGCCAGCACGCCATCGACGAAGATCGGCTTGAAGAACGTGTGTTCCGGTGTATGCAGTCCGCCGCGATAAGGATCGTTGTGCAGAATAATGTCGCCTTCCGCTAGCTCGTCCATGTCGATCTCCTTCAGGCACGACTGCACGAGCAGCGGCATCCCGCCGATCTGCGACGGGCAGTAGTCGGCGACCGCGATCATTTCGCCTTCGGCGTTCGCGAGCCCGCATGTGAAGTCGAGCGCCTCGTTGAAGATCGTCGAATAGGACGTTTTCATCAGCGTGATGCCCATTTCCCGGCAGATCGACACCATCGTCGACTCGAGAATGTTCATGGTAATCAGATCCATCGTGGCTCTCCTCAGACCGAGATGATCAGGTTGCCGAACGGGTCGACCCGCATCGACTGGTCGGGACGCAGAATCGTCACCGAGGCACTTTCTTCAATCACAGCCGGGCCGTCGATCGTCTGGCCCTGCAAGAAGGTTTCGCGGTCGTAGGTCGGCGTGTCGATCCAGCCCGATTCGAAACGCACGCGGCGGCTACCGGTCGAGACCGGCGTGCCGCTGCCTTCCGGCAGTTCGCGCAGCTTCGGCTTTTCGCCGAGCGCCACAGCCGTCACCTTGAGATTCACCAGTTCGATTGTTTCGCCCGGAATCGCGAAGCCGAAGCGCGCCTCGTGCTGCGCGTGAAAACGCGCCCACAGATCGGCGACCGACGCTGCGTCGAAGTCGTCGCTGTTCAGCACGATCTCGAGTTCGTGATTCTGGCCAAGGTAGCGCGCCTCGACCGACCGGTAGACCTCGATGTTGTCGCGGTAGCCTTGCTCGTGCAGTTCGCCGTAAGCACGTTCGACGAGTTCCCGCGCGACGCGCGCCACGCGCTCCGCCTCGAAGCGCGTCGACACCTGCTGCACCGTGCGGTGCTGGTCCACGCGCGCGTCGGTCATGATGAAGCCGAACGCGGAGAACTGGCCCGGATAGTTCGGCACGAGGCCGCGCGGAATCCCGCTGATCTCCATCAGGTCGCAGATGTGAACCGGGCCCGCGCCGCCGGAACTGACCAGCGTGAAGTCGCGCGGATCGAGGCCGCGCTGCAGCAGCACCGTGCGCAGCGCGCCGAGCATGTTGTTGTTCGCGATCTGGATCATCGCGTAGGCGGCTTCGTCGACTTCCATCCCGAGCCGGTCGGCGACCGACTTGACCGCGCGATGGGCAGCGGCCGCGTCGAGCTTCATCTTGCCGCCGAGAAAATAATCGGGATTGATGCGGCCGAGCACGACGTTCGCATCGGTCACCGTCGCGTGCTCGCCGCCGCGCCCGTATGCGGCGGGCCCTGGATCCGCGCCTGCCGACTGCGGCCCCATGCGCAGCATGCCGCCCTTGTCGATCCACGCGATCGAGCCGCCGCCCGCGCCGATCGTGTGGATGTCGATCATCGGCACCTGGATCGGCAGGCCCCATTCGATCTCGAAGTCGGTCGTCAGGTGCTCCTTGCCGTCGACGACCGTCGTGCAGTCGGTCGAGGTTCCGCCCATGTCGAACGTCACGAGGTTCGCGAACTGGCAGAGCTGCGCAATCACGCGCGTCGCGACAGCCGCGCCGGTCGGCCCCGAGAGCGACATCTGGACCGGCGCCTCGGCCGCGCGGCGCAGCGTCGACTCGCCGCCGTTCGACTTGATCACGCCCACTTTGTCGCCCACGCCAAGCTCGTCCAGATACTTCTGCATGCGGTGGAAGCTGCGCGAGACGATGGGCTTCAGATACGCGTCCGCGATCGTGGTCGACGCGCGCTCGTATTCCTTCCACTTCGGCAACACGTCATACGAGATCGACACCGGCAGATCCGGCAGCAGTTCCGCGAAGATCTGCGCAATCCGGCGCTCATGGGTCGGATCGACATACGAGAACAGCGTGCAGATCGCGACCGCCTCGATCGACGGATCGGCCTTGATCTTGAGCGCGACTTCGCGCACGGCGGCCTCGTCGAGTTCGGTCACGACCTCGCCCTTCGCCGAAAGCCGCTCGGGAATCTCGAAGCACTCGCGACGCCGCACCAGCGGCCGGGTCTTGATCCACGAAATGTCGTAGTGGCTGCGGCGGTCGCCGCGCTGGATGAACGGGACGTCGCGAAAGCCTTGCGTCGTCACGTAAGCGATCTTCGCGCCACGGCGCTCGAGCAACGCATTGGTGGCGATGGTCGTGCCCAGACGGATCTTGGCGACGCCTGCGGGATCGGGATGTTGGGTGAGCCCTTGCAGCACGCCCTGGATGGGGTCCTTCGGCGTGGTCAGGTTCTTCCAGTTCTTGATGGTCCCGCTCGTGGAATCGTAGGCGACGAAGTCGGTAAACGTCCCGCCAATGTCGATCCCGATAATATCAATGCCTTGCATGACACTCCTCCTGGTACTTGCCGCACATTGCGGCTTGATTTCGTGGCGAACCAGCCGCGCTGTCCCGCCTTGTGTTCGGGTTGCCCGATAGTGCGCGCGTGGTCACGACCGGGGCGCGCGCGTCGAGCGCGCGCGCAGCCTCAGCGAGAATTCGCGCCCGCCGACCAGACCGTTGCGGCGGTAGATCAGAATCAGCAGCATCGCGGCGGCGAGCACGAGTTCCTGCACGCCGCTGGGCAGCGCGATCTGCGTGTGCCCGATATTCACGCCCGCTTCCAGTTGGCGAAACGCTTCGGTAATCGCCTGCACGACGACCGTGCCGACCACGGCGCCGGCCAGGCTGCGCGTGCCGCCCACGATCAGCATCGCGAGCGTGATGAAGGTCAGATCGAGAAAGAACGAATCGGTCGAGATGCTGCCGAGAAAATGCGCTTGCAGCACGCCGGCCATCCCCATCACGGCGCCCGACACCGTGAATGCGACGAGCCGCGACACGTAGAGCGACACGCCCGCCGCACGCGCCGCGACTTCGTCCTCGCGGCTCGCGCGCAACATCAATCCCCAGCGCGAACGCTGGTGCACGAAGGCGATCACGAGTGCGAGCACGACGCCGGCCGCTGCGACCGGCGCGCTCACGTACTCGGGCAGGCCGACGATCGACGCCGAGCCCATCGTCACGCTGTCCCAGTTCGAATAGACAGTGTTGAAGATGAACAGCACGGCCAGCGTCGAGATCGACGCGGCGAGGCCCGACAGGCGCATCAGGATCAGCCCGACGACGAACGCGGCCAACGCAGCGAGCGCGACCGACGTCAGGCCCGAGACCCACAGCGGCATGCTGCCCGCCAGCAGAAACTCGGGGAGCCCTGGCATCGTCATCGGCTTGAGCGCCTCGCAGCAGGTCTGCCAGGCGCTCGCATACGCGGCGATTGCCATGAACGCGATCTGGCCGAACGACACGATTCCCGAATTGCCGACGAAGATGTAGATCCCCACCACCGTCACGATGCGGATCAGCGCGAGCGTCACGATGCTTTGGAGCGTGGCGTTGCCCGCATACTCGACCACCGCCGCGAGCACGATCAGCGGGATCGCGAGCAGCAGCACCGGCGACCACCCGGCGAGGATCGATGCCACGAAGGAGCGCGAATCGCGCGCCTCGACATAAAGGCCGCTGCGCTGACTGTTTTCCTGGCAGTTATCCTGGCTGTTGACTTGAAAGGCAGACATTTACACACGCTCCCGATTGGTGCTGTTGGCGATCAGCCCGTTCGGCTTCGCGAGCAGCATGAGAATCACCAGACCAAACACGCCGGCGTCGCGAAACGGCCGCAGGTCCGCCGGCAGCCAGGCTTGCAGAAAGACACTGAAGCAGCCGACGATGAAGCCGCCCAGCACCGCCCCCGCGAGCGATCCCATTCCGCCGATCACGGTCGCGAAGAAGGCGTAGATCACGGGCAGCGTGCCCATGCGGATATCGAGCGTGCCGGTCTGCATCACGAACAGCAGCGACACCGCGCCGGAAAGAATCCCGCTGATCGCGAATGCGACCGCGATCACGCGGTTGGCCGGCACGCCAACGAGCCTGGCCATCTGGAAGTTCTCCGCTGCCGCGCGCATCTGGATGCCCATCGGCGTGCGGCGCAGAAAGATCAGCAGCGCGACAAGCAGCGCAGCGCACACGCCGATGCTGAACATCTGCGTGCCCTGCACGCGAAGCGCGCCGATGTTGATCGCGTCGTTGAGCCCGTGGCTGATATCGATCGATTTCGGCCGGCTCGTGTACGCGAGCATCACCAGATGCTGAAGGAAGTAGCTGACCGCGAACGACGACACCAGCAGCGTCGCCGGGCTCGTCTGCCGCAGCGGGCGAAACGCGGCCCGCTCGGTGAGCAGCGCGATGCCGGCGACCGCCGCGATTGTCGCGACCAGCATCAGCGGCACCGGCAGCGCACCGAACATCAGCGCCGGCGCTGCACTCGCACCCGGCACGATCAGCAGGTACGCGCCGATCGTGATGTAGTTGCCCTGCGCGAAGTTAATGAGGCGCATGATGCCGAACACGAAACCGATCGCAAGGGCCGAGAGCGCGTAGAGACTGCCGAGTGCAATCGCATCGAGAACCGTCTGAACGAAATACATTTAAGCCGCCTTGACTGGAGTGGCCCCGGCCTTGCCCTTGTCGCCCAGATAGGCGCGGCGCACGTCGGGGTTATGCATGATTTCCGCAGGACTGCCTTCGGCGATGCTCTTGCCGCCGTCCAGCACATGGATGCGCGCGCACGCGCCCGTGATCACTTCCATGTTGTGCTCGATGAGCAATACGCCGCAGCCGAACTCGCCGGGAATCGACGCGATCATGCGCATCAGCGCGTCGCTTTCGGCGTCGTTCATGCCGGACGCGGGCTCGTCGAGCAGTACGAACTTCGGCGCCAGTGCCAGCGCGCGGCCGATGCCAATGCGGCGCTCGTTGCCATACGACAGGCTGTCACAGCGCTGCCCGGCCATCTCGTGGCAACCCATCCATTCCAGAATAGCGCCGGCGCGCCGCCGCGCGTGGCCCATTCCCAGCCCGGCGCCCATCGCGGCAATCGTCAGATTTTCACCAACGCTCAGATCGCGAAACAGCCGCCCGGCCTGGAAGGTCCGGCCGACGCCGAGCCGCGCCGCGTAATGCGGCCCGCGCGCGCCGACCTCGACGCCGTCGAGCGTCACGCTGCCCTGCGTCGGCCGCTGAAAGCCGCTCAATACGTTGACCATCGTCGTCTTGCCGGCGCCGTTCGGACCGATCAGCCCGAACACCTCGCGCTGCCGAAGCTCCATGTTCACGTCCGTCAGCGCGGCGATCCCGCCAAACGCCACTGACACGTTCGCGACCTTGATCGCCGCAAACTCCCGCTCGTTCATTGCGCACCTCTTCCACGATGGCGTGTGCGGACCGCGCGGCCCGCACGCGCCGGTTAGCGTTCAGCCGCCGACACGAAACAGCAGGCGGTTATCAGGAACGAACTCGTTGCGAAAGAGCTCGACCGCGTGGAATGAACCGTTCTCGACCTTCATCACGAGCCACGGACGATTGAGCTGGATATGCAGCGTCTTCGTATAGGAAGTCGGACCGACGAGGAACGGCTGGTTCTGATAGCTGTTCATCACGTCGAGCACCTTCGCCGAATCGGTCGTGTTCGCCTTCGTCACCGCATACGCCCATTGCTCGACGAGGCTGTAGCCGAGCACCGAATAGGACGACACGGGCGCTTGCCCCCAGCGCGCGGTGAAGTCCTTGACGAACGTCTGCATCTGCGGGCGGGGATCGTCGCCGTACAGCGACATGAACGCCGGCACGTAGAAGTTCTTCAGGTTCGGCACGGCATTGAGCCAGTAGTTGTCGATCATCGCGGTATCGCCGAGGATCGGCTGACTGATGCCCGCCGCGCGCAGTTGCCGGACTGCGGCCGCGCCGCCCGGCGTGTAGCTGCAAAGGAAGATCGCGTCGGGCTTCTTCGGCAGGCTGTTCAGGCGGGTGATCTGCGCGGCGATCGACGGATCGTCGTTCTTGAACACGTCGGAGCCGAGCAACGCGTCCTTGCCGCCGTCGCGCGTCCATGCGGCGCGAAAGCCCGCGCACGCCGACTTCGTGTATTCGATCGATGTGTCTTCGAGCACATACGCGGTCTTCAGGCCGAGCTTGCTGCGGGCGTACTCGGCAATCGCGATCCCCTCCGATTGCGCGGCGCTGTTCGCGGTAAACGCGTAGTTGCCGACACCCTGCGCGCCCATCTTCGGATCGGCCGCGCACAGGCTCATCGACACGACCTTCGCCTTCTGCGCGGCCAGCGCAGCCGGCGCACCGAAGTCGTAGTCGCACGACACGACCAGCAGCTTCACGCCCGACCGGATCAACTCGGCGCCCGCGCTCGCCGCACGCTCGCGGTCTGTTTTCGTGTCGATCACCTTGTAGTCGACGTGGTGCCCGAGCAAACCACCCGCCTTGTTGATCTCGTCGATCTTCAGCACCGCCGCCTTGAACGGCGCCGAATCGTAGTTCGCCAGCCAGCCGGACTGCGCAATCGCGAACCCGATCGTGATGGGCGACGTGTCTGCCGCCCGGGCCGGCTGGCCCAGCAGCAACGTGGCGAGCGCCAGCGCGCCGCCCATGATTCTTACGAAACTCTTTCGCATGCTCGTCTCCATTTGACTACCTGCCTCCTCGTATTTGCCCACTGTGGTTTGAAGACTGTGGACAGTTCACATATTTCCGAGCACAATATTTCCTGTCAAGCGTTTCATGCCCGCCCCCGGGTCAACCCTGGTCATCCGCCTCGTCACGCAGCGGGATGAGGCTTCGCTTATCCAAGGAGGTATGTGAAATGATCGAAATCGCGGACCTGTCCGCCTCTTACGGCAAGCTCCAGGCGCTCAAAGGCGTCTCCCTTTCGGTCGGTTCCGGCGAGCTCGTGTTCGTGGTCGGACCGAACGGCGCGGGCAAATCCACCCTGCTCAAGTGCATCGCCGGCGTGCTCAAACCGCGCGCGGGCAGCATCACGTTTGCCGGCGAGAACATCATCGGCAGCCAGCCCGAGCGGTTGTGCCGCAATGGCCTCGCGCTGGTTCCCGAAGGCCGCCACATATTCGGCACGCTGAGCGTCGAAGAGAACCTTCTGCTCGCGGCCATGCATCGGAAGGATCGCGAATCGGTTCGCGAAGACATTGAAAAAGCCACGCAGCTATTCCCGATACTGCACAAGCGCTTTAAGGGCGCGGCGGGCTATTTGTCAGGCGGAGAGCAGCAGCAATTGGCGATCGCCCGAGCCATCCTGCTCAAACCCAGGCTGATGATGATCGACGAGCCTTCGCTCGGCCTCGCCCCTCTGGTCGTCGATCAGGTCTACGAAGCCCTGTACGAATTGAAGAAAACCGGCCTCACCTTGCTTGTGGTCGAGCAATCGACCGCCCGCGTGCTCGACCTTGCAGATCGGATTGCCGTTCTACGCAACGGAAAAATCGTCTTGAACCAAAGCCGGGACGAAATCGGCGACGGCCTTGCCCTCGAAAACGCCTACTTTGGTTACCACGGCGATCACGCGATGCTCGTTACATCCTGACCGACTTTCGCTCAACGGCAACTCCAGCAGTTTCACAACCTGAACTTGAACCCCACCAACATGAAAATCATTGCACCGACCGGCGCACGCGCATCGTTCTCCGACATTGCCCAAGGCACCCAGGAAGACTGGGAAATCATCAGCCGCGAAGCTCACCCCTACGATTCGGCTGTTGGCGAGCGCGTTCTTGAGCATCTGAAACTTCTTGACGGAGAATTCGGGGGATTTCCGGTCGACCGTCTAAATCACAGTCTGCAGTCCGCCACGCTGGCTTACCGCGACGGGCGGGATACCGAATATGTCGTGTGCGCGCTGTTGCACGATATCGGCGACACGCTGGGAAGCTATAACCATTCCGATATCGCGGCGGCCATCCTCCATCCGTTCGTGTCGCACGAAAATCACTGGATGATCAAGCATCACGGTATCTTCCAGGGCTATTTCTATTTCCAGTATCTGGGCCTCGACCGCAACATGCGCGAACGCTATCGCGATCAACCGGAACTCTTCCATCGCACCGAAGAATTCTGTGCCAAATACGACGGCCCTGCTTTTGTGAAGGATGCAGACGTGTTGCCGCTGTCGTTTTTTGAGCCGATGGTTCGCGAGATTTTCTCGCGCCCCCCGCATTCGATCTATACCAAGCCGGGTAACTGAATCAGCACTCTTGTCACGCGCCGCCTGTCGCGCGGCGCGAAATTCGGGATCCAGGCAAACAGGAGATTCATCGTGAGAAAAAGCAGGACAGTCGTCGTGGTAGGCGCTTCTCGCGGACTGGGTCTGGCGCTCGCCGAGGAATATTGCGCACGCAACTGGCATGTCATCGCGACATCCCGGGGTCGATCAGCCGGTCTCGATCAATTGCGTGAGCGCTATCCGACGTCGCTCGAAATCGAAACGGTCGATATTGCCGATGGTGCATCGATACGTGCGCTGGCCCGGCGCCTCGAGACGGTCAGCCTCGACGCATTATTCGTCAACGCCGGCATCTGCAAGGCAAACACGCTTACGCCGCTCGAGGTCGATGACAAGGATTTCCTCGACATGATGTCGACCAATGCGCTTGGGCCCATGCGTATCGTGGAAGCCCTTTACGATCGGGTCCCCGAACGGGGCGTGATTGCCGTCATGTCGTCCGAACTTGGCAGCATCGCCCATTGCACCGGCTTCTGGGAGCTATACAGTTCCAGCAAGGCCGCATTGAATATGCTCATGAAAGCGTTCTCGGCCCGCCATGCCGATGCATCGCGCTCACTGCTGCTGATCGCGCCGGGATGGGTGCGGACTGAAATGGGTGGGGAAGACGCCGCATTGGAGACGGGCGAAAGTATCCCGCTTGTTGTCGATGTCGTTGAGCAAAGTGCGGGCGTCCCGGGATTACGCTTTGTCAACCGCCATGGGGAAATCCTCCCTTGGTAGGACAAGTCCTGAATCAGTCCAAGCAGACCGGCGCGGTCGAAGTCAGTGAGTTTGGACTTGACGCCAGTCCATGTCGGTTTATCGCAGCAAGAAGCCCGGTAGGACCGGCTGTTCGTCACTGCAACAGGCCCAGCGGGTGCATGGAAAAGATTTCCATCCAGTTTTGGCCACCGTACGTGATACCCACGAACGCGACCGCCAAAACGGCATCATCTACTACATAGGCGAGGATGGTTTCGCCCTCGATGTTCCAGGTTCGCAGCCCCGACATGACGTCGTCGTGCCGGCCCCCACGATTCGGAAAGATCGCGAATTTTTCGCACGTATCAAACACGGTGGACCGGTAGCGATCGATCGACGCATCGGATCGACCATGGTCCACCATGTATTCCTCGATATTGCGCAGCATCTCATAAAACGACGGCAGGTATTGAACCTTGTACAGCATCATCCAGCCGCTCCCTTTTTCGCTCGACGCTGGCGCCTGTCCCGATCAAGCTGCTGCTCGACCTGCTCCCGGGTCATCGCACTTTCCGGATTGGCCTTGTACTGAAGATAGCCCGGGACCACCTTCTCGGTCAGCCATTGACGAACCGCGTTATCACGCTCCTTCAGCAGCCGGAGTCCGTCCCTGATCACCTCGCTATCGCTGTTGTAGTCGCCTTCTGCGGTTCGCTCGCGGACGAATTCAAGCAGCTCCGGCGTCAACGTGATTGTCAGGCGTTCGCTCGCCATGATCGCACCTCAATTCAATAGTGTATGACACTATCATACACGCAATGGGGCCAGGCCGACGTACGCGGGGCGCGTCACCTGAGTGGCGAAGAACTCGCTCGCTCCTCTTCTTCATGAGCATCTACCACCATCGAAATCTGGTTTCGCCTCTTGTAGTAACGCCATGCGTTATCTGCGAGAGGATCCAGATTGATCGTCAGTGTCTCGCCGCAACCATCGGACATGCCGTTACGAAAGAACGGAGCACACCGCCCCTCTATCGCGGCGTCGACGCGCGGCATGGGCGCTATCTATGCATTCCTGAACTATTCTGCACGGCATGAGCGGCAGCCGCCTGTTTCAACGCGCACGCGCCTCACCCGTTAGCCCGCGGCTCCATGAAGGTATGCCGGAAGTACTCGCGCACCGCGTGCATTGCAGGGCTCAGCTCCTTGTTCTTGCGCCACGCCAGGCCAACGCTCATCGCGGGAACGGGGTCGAGGAGCATGATCGTTTCGATGCGCCGGCCTTCAAGCGACCACGGCCGGTAGACCATGTCGGACAGAATGGCGACCCCGGAGCCATTCGCGACCATGCTGCGCACCGCTTCGACCGACGACGTCCGCAGGATCACATTCGGCCGCCAGGGTGTCTCGTTCCAGTACCGCATTGCCGTTTGCGCAGCTTCATCGACGGTCAACATGACGAACGGCTCATGCGCGACTTCCGCGAACGTCACGCTCTCGCGTTTCAACAACGGGTGATGCGCGCCGACCCAAAGCCGGCGGACCGAGTGAATCACGGGCTCCAGCGCGAGTTCGGGGTTCGAGACGTTCGATGTGAGCAGAACAGCCATGTCGTACTGCCCGGTGATCAACCCCTCTTCGATCGCGTCGCGGTTCAACTCGTGCAGTTGAATGGTGAGGCTCGGATACAGCGCATTGAGCCGCTGTATGTGATGCGGCAGAAAATAGCCCAGTACCGTGTAGCTCGCCGCAATGGCGAGCGTGCCGGTGAGCGTGCTTTCGAGGTTGGGGATCCGCATGGCCTCGTCCACCGACGCGAGAATGGTGTACGCGTGATTGAGGAACCGACGCCCCGTGTCGGTCAGCGTGACGCCTGAAGCCGTGCGCAAGAAAAGCTGCGTGCCCAGACTGTCCTCCAGTTCCCGGATGGCGCTTGTCACCGCCGACTGCGAAATGGTCAGATGAATAGCGGCTTGCGAGAGTTGCCCAAGTTCGGCGGTCGCCACGAAGTACTTGAGCTGTCTGAGAGTCAATGCCATTTCGAGTGAAGAGCGAATGTGAGCAAGCCGAGCGTACCGCGCAATATCTAAAAAATCGATACCAGGCCATACAAAAATAGAACTTTTTTGGTCACCCCCCTCCGTATAACCTCCATTTCAACAAGGCTTGCGTGGCCTTCACAGACGGACACAAACGCAAGCGGGCGAACCTGGAGGAACAGTATGAAAAAGCAGTGTGTCGATCTGAATTCCGATATGGGGGAAGCGTTCGGCCCCTGGCGAATTGGCGATGGCGTCGACGAAGACATCATGCCGCTCATCAGTTCGGCGAATATCGCCACGGGTTTTCATGCCGGCGATCCAAACATCATGGCGCGGACGGTTCAACTGGCGAGGGAGGCCGGCGTCGGGATCGGTGCGCATCCGGGTTTTCGCGATCTCGTCGGCTTCGGCCGCCGCAACATCGCAGAAGCGCCGCAGGCGCTGGTCAACGACATCCTCTATCAACTCGGGGCGCTGCGTGAGTTCGCGCGACTGCACGGCCTCAGGCTCCAGCACGTCAAGCCGCACGGCGCGCTTTACATGCACGCCGCGCGCGACGAGGCATTCTCGCGGCTGCTCATAGAAACGCTGCAACAGGTCGATCCCAGTCTGCTGCTCTTCTGCATGGAGGCGTCGGCGACGTACCGCATCGCGCGCGAGATCGGGCAACCGGTCGTGCGTGAGTTCTACGCCGATCGCGACTACGACCGCAGCGGCTCGATCGTATTCATCCGCCGCATCGGCCGGCTCGACCCCGAGCAGGTCGCCGAAAAGGTCCTGCGAGCGTGCGTCGAGGGAAAAGTGCGCACGGTTGACGGAGACCACATCGATATCGACTTCGACTCCGTCTGTATCCACAGCGACACGCCCGGCGCACTGGAGCTCGTGCAAAAGACTCGCGAACACCTCGTTCGCGAAGGGATTCGTATTGCCGCGCCGCAGGCCGCGACGACAAAGAACTGAATCAATTCAAGGAGAGACATGATGGCACTGCACGATATCGTCAGCCCCCTGCCGGGCACGTTCTACCGGCGTCCCTCGCCCGAGGCGGAGTTTTACGTCGCCATCGATTGCGCTGTACACGCCGGCGCAATCATTGGCCTCGTCGAAGTGATGAAGCAGTTCACCGAAATCGAAGCGAGTGTGTCGGGCCGCGTGATGGAGCTTCTCGTCGAGGATGGGGAGCCCGTGGATGCGGGACAGGTGCTGATGCGCATCGAGGAGTGAAACCATGAATATGGAAAATTCAACGACGGCGTTCTACCGCCCCACGCGCATTCGAACCGTTCTGGTCGCGAATCGTGGCGAGATTGCGGTGCGCGTGATTCGCGCGGCGCAGGAGCTTGGCATGCGCGCTGTGGTCGTGGTGAGCGACGCAGACCGCGAGAGTCTCGCCGCCCGCATGGCGGACGAAGCCGTGCATATCGGTTCATCGCATGCCGTGAAGAGCTATTTGAATCCCGCGGCGGTTCTCGCTGCCGCACGGCAATGCGGCGCCGATGCGGTTCATCCCGGCTATGGTTTCCTTTCAGAAAACGCGGACTTCGCGGCACAGGTGGAGGCGGCTGGCTTGATCTTCGTCGGGCCCACGTCGCAGGTGATCGCAACGATGGGCGACAAGGCCCGCGCCCGCGAGACCGCGCAGCGCGCCGACGTGCCCACGGTGCCCGGCAGCGCCGGTATCGTCAGTTCGCTCGACGAGGCCCGCGAGGTTGCCGCGCGCATCGGCTACCCGATCATGATCAAGGCGGCAGCGGGCGGTGGCGGGCGCGGCATTCGCGTGGCGCACGACGCCGCCCAGCTCGACGCCGAACTGCCGCTTGCCCAGCGCGAAGCCCAGGCCGCATTCGGTGATGGCGGCGTCTATCTCGAGCGCTTCATCGCGCGCGCCAGGCACATCGAGGTACAGGTACTGGGCGACGGCAACGATGTTATCCACCTGTTTGAACGCGAATGTTCCTTGCAGCGGCGGCGTCAAAAGATTCTGGAGGAAGCGCCCTCGCCGTCGCTCACGCCGCAACTGCGCGCAGAGCTTTGCGCGTCGGCGGCGCGCCTCGCGAAGCAGGTTGGCTATCGCAGCGCTGGCACGCTGGAATATCTCTTCGACGAAACACGCGGCGAATTTTATTTCATCGAAATGAACACGCGCATTCAGGTCGAGCACCCGGTGACGGAGGCGATCACGGGCGTCGATCTCGTGCGCGAAATGCTGCGCATTGCCGATGGCGAGCCCTTGCGCTTCAGCCAGAGCGACATCGTGCTGCGCGGCGCGGCGCTCGAATGCCGCATCAACGCGGAAGATCCGCTACAGGATTTCCGCCCGAATCCGGGGCGCGTGGAAGAACTGGTCTGGCCGACGGGCCCTGGCGTGCGAGTCGATTCGCTGCTCTATCCCGGCTACGTGGTGCCGCCGTTCTACGACTCGCTGCTCGCCAAGCTGATCGTGCACGACGAAAACCGCGCGGCGGCCATCGAGCGCCTTGCACGCGCGCTGCGGGAACTGCACATTGGCGGCCTGAAAACCACCGCGCCGCTGCACCGCGCGCTCGTCGCCGACGACGACGTGCGCGCGGCCCGTTATCACACCAATTATCTCGAGACCTGGATGGCGGCGTGGCGCGAAAGCCGCGAGGCAGCATCAATCGCGGCGCAAGCGACGAATGCGGTGGCCGGCTCGACTAGCGCACGGGAGGCGTCATGACCCTACGCTATACATTTGGCGGCGACGAATTCGTATTCGCCGAGATCAGCGAGGAGATGTCGCTCGACGCGTTCTTCAAGGGCACGGCGATCACGCGCGAACTTCAACGCCGCAACGTGGCTGGCGTAACCGAGATTTGCCCGGCGAATGCCTCATACCAGGTGCGTTATGACCCGGACGTCATCGCCCCCGATGCACTCGTCGCGCTGCTGCGCAGCATCGAGACCGAAGTCGGCGAAGCCACGCTCGACATCGACACGCGCATTGTCGAAGTGCCGGTGCTCTACGGCGATCCCTGGACGCACGAGACGCTCATGCGTTTTCGCGAGCGACACCAGGATCCGTCTTCGACGGACCTGGAATACGCGGCGCGCATCAACGGCAAACGTGACGTCGACGAATTCATTGCAGCACATGCCGGCTCGCCGTGGTTCGTTTCGATGGTGGGCTTTGTTGCGGGACTCCCTTTCATGTACCAGATGGTCGAGCGCGACCATCAGCTTCAGGTGCCCAAATACCTGCGACCGCGCACCGATACGCCGAAATTGACGGTCGGCCATGGCGGATGCTTCGGTTGCATCTATTCGGTACGTGGCGCAGGGGGATACCAGATGTTCGGCGTGACGCCAGCGCCGATTTTCGACCCCGCGCAGCGTCTCGATTATTTGCGCGACTTCATGGTGTTCTTCCAGCCCGGCGATATCGTGAAGTTCAAACCGATCGACCGCGCAGCCTATGACGAGGCCGTTGCTGCCGTCGAGGCAGGCACCTTCTCGCTACGCGTGCGGCCCGTGAAATTCTCGCTCGATGCTTTCCTTCGGGACCCGAACGAATACAACCGTTCTCTCGTCGAGGTGCTGTATGCCAACTGATACGCTCAATGTAATCGAGGTCCTGAAGCCAGGACTGGCCACTTCGGTGCAGGACACGGGACGGCAGGGCTACTATCACGTCGGTATTCCGCCTTCTGGATCGCTCGACCAATATTCGTCCCGTGCAGCGAACCTGCTCGTAGGTAATGCGCAAGACGCGGCCGTGCTCGAATTCACGCTGCTGGGACCCGAACTGTTGTTCCACTCGGACGCGCTTGTCGCACTAACAGGCGCGGAAATGACGCCGAAAATCGACGGCGTCGGGTACACAGGCAATACGGCGCTGCGTATTCGCGCCGGGAGCAAGCTGACGTTCGACTATGTGAAACGTGGCGCACGCGCGTATCTGGCGATCGCCGGCGGGATCGACGTGCCAGCGGTGCTGGGCAGCCGGTCGACCTACACGCTCGGCGCAATCGGTGGTCTCGACGGTCGCCGGCTGCAAAAGGGAGACCGCATCACGACGGGCACGGCCCGCGCCAAGCTGAGCGAGGGTCTCGAACTGCCGGCGGCCTTGCGTGCGAAACTCGACACAACGGTCGAACTGCGCGTGCTAACGGGGCTTTATCACTACCGCCTCACCAGCGAGTCGGCACAAACGTTCTTCGAGGACGAATGGACCGTCGCACCCGAAGCGGACCGCATCGGCTATCGATACAAAAACGGACGCCCGCTGCACTTCAAGGATCGCGAACAACCTTTCGGTGCGGGAGCGGATCCGTCGAATATCGTCGATGCCTGTTATCCCATTGGTTCAATCCAGGTACCGGCTGGGCTGGAGCCGATCATTCTGCATCGCGATGCGGTGTCGGGCGGCGGATACGCCACGATCGGCACGGTGATCAGTGCAGATATGGACCTGATCGGCCAGATGCAGCCCAACCACCGCGCACGCTTCACGAGCGTCACCATGAGTGAGGCACTCGCTGCACGCCGCGAGTATCAGCATCGCCTTGCCTTGCTACGCGAAGCGCTAGCGCGCCAACCCGTTTGAGGCCAAGGGGCGGTCGGCAGCCGCGCCGCCCCCGCGCTTTTCCCTTTCGCGACGCGCGTTCCGTGCGGCCTCGAGCCACACGGCGGGAGCGCTCGCACCTTCTTTTCAGCATCGGCTGCCCGACCGGCGTCACGGCAGCCCCGCGGGTTGAACCGCACCGCGGTACGGACGCCCTTCGCTACATGCAGACTCAAGGAGCAGATCATGGCCAACCTGGCTCAGGAAAGCACGGAGGGCGACGTCGATCTTTCGACGGTTGCCATTCCTGATAGCGCAAAAATGCCGCCCTTTGCGCTGACAATGGCGTGGTGGGCAGTATGTAGCGCCGTGTTCTACATCGTGGTCGGCGCAACGCTCGCGCTGAACTATGGTGCACGCAACGCTTTGATCGGCATGGCGCTCTCGGTTGTGTCTTATGGCGCCATCAATATGGTCATCAGCCGATACGCCATTCGCACGGGTTTATCGGTCGCGCTTTTCTCGCGTGTGTTGTTTGGAAGCGCAGGAGCCGCTCTCGCTACGTTGATCTTCTTCGCGACGGCCATTTATTACGCGGTATTCGAGGGCTCGGTCATCGCGGTTGCGGCCAATCATCTGTTTCCCGCACTGCCATACAAGTGGGCCGCGCTGATCGTGGTCTGCTATAGCGTGCCGCTCGTATTCGGCAGCGTGCAACACTGGCTGGACAAGTTCAACGGCGTGCTGCTGCCCTTCTATCTGCTGGGACTCCTGGCCGCCGTGGGACTTGCGACCTGGGAATACGGCTACAACGCATCCTGGCTGGATTTCGGCCCCAAGGGCGCAATACCTGCCGACGGCTGGTGGCACTGCTTCGTCTATTACATGGGCGTGTGGGTGCTGATGATGTTCACATTCGACTACGCCCGCTTCGGGCGCAAGGAAGATTCGCGATATCACGGCCGGTACAATTTCGGCATGCCGTTCTATCTGGTCACCTTCCTTGTTAACGGCGCGGCAGGTATTTATCTTGTCAGCACCATTCCTGAACTTGGTCCGTTATCCGAAGTTTCCGTCGTGCTTGCATTGCTCAAATTGATGGGCATCTGGGGATTGCTGTTCGTCTGGGTCACGCAGTCACGAATCAACACGGCGAACTACTATCTCGCGACCATCAACATGCAGGCCTTCTTCCAGAAGGTCGCGGGACTGAAAGCGCCGAAGTTTGTCTGGGCCCTGGTCGTCGGCACTGTGGTCTATGTGCTGATGATGGCCGACATTTTCTCGAAGATCCTCCAGGCGCTCGCCTGGCAGGGTATCTTCGTTGTCGCGTGGGTGGGCGTCGCGCTGGCCCATATCATGTCGGCACGCTACGTCGAGCTTATCGGCACCGATATCGAATGCCGCGATACTCACGTACCACAGTTCAATCCAGGCGGCTTGATGGCCTGGTTCGCCGGCGCATTCGTCGGGCTCGCGTTGAATAACGCATCGGGTTTTCTCGCGTCGCTTTCCGCGCCGGCCTCCTTTGCCATATCGTGGATCGCTTATACCGGCCTGCTCGCCGGCGCGAAGCGAACCTGGTTCGTGCGGAACGAGATAAGTAGATCGGTCGAATAGCAAAGACTCATGCCGCGAGCCACTGGTGAGCGCTACGGCTCGCCGACATAGGGACGGCGCGTTCGAAGCGATCATCAGTGCCCGCGGCTGAGCACATTGCGGTTGCCGTGTATCGCAAAACTGCCTTGCGAATGCCCTTCGAAAACGAGCCGACCGACCTGTCAGCGACCTTCAACCCGCATCAAAACCCGGTCGAGGGCTTCCTCGTAGTGCGCATAGCTTCCACGACGCGTTAGCTCGGCGTGCAATTGCTCATTGAGGCCGCCTGGCGTCATGACACCTTCGATCATGGACGCAAAGGACTGATCCGTGCGCGTCGTTTCGTGGGCAAGACCCAAGCAGTAGCCCGACAAAAACGCCCTTGCAGCGTCCTATTTCAGCCCCTACCCTGCTCTAATTCCCGCTTGGAGACGACGCCTCGCTCAGCAATTTCCCTCGCGTCTCCGGCGCCAGAACCTGGGACACGATACCGCCCACGAGGCAGATGGCAGCAGCAATGAGCATGGTATAAGCGATGCCCAGCGAGCTCATTGCCACGGGCAGGAGAAACGTCCCCAGCGCTGCGCCGACTCGCGAAACGGCAGTAGCGAAGCCAACGCCAATACCGCGAATCTCCGTCGGGAACACCTCGCCCGGGTAGACGCCGCACAACGTGGTAGAAACCGCGTTGACGAGCGAGAACGTGAAGAAGCAAACCATCACCACGGTCGTGGAAACGTGTGAGAGCAGCGCCACGCAAATCAACGCGACAGTCGAGATGAAGAACGGGGGAATCGCGAGTTTGCGCCGCCCCACACGCTCGATCAAGATGACCGAGAGCGCAGTGCCAAGAACCGCGAAGCCGTTCAGCACCAGGCCGCCGGTGAGCCCTTCCTTGAGGCCCAATTGGCGCAAGACGATGGGCGCAAACGCGCCGATGGCGAAATACGGCGTCACGTTGCAGACCCAAAAGGTCGAAACAAATACGGTCGCTTTCAGGTAATCGCGGGAAAAGAGCCGCCCGAATCCTTGCCGCCCCACGCTGCTGGGCGCATGCAGATCTCGCTGCTCTTCGTGGGTCATATGCTCGGCTGCCACACGCTTCGCTTCCGCATGCCGGCCTCGGCTAATCAGCCAGCGCGGCGATTCCGGCGTGCCGAGCCGCATCAGGAAGACGATGACCGTCGGCAGCGTGCTCAGGCCGAGGATGACGTGCCATCCCGTCGCCGACGAGACGGTCAAGGCCCATCCCAACGCATAGGAGACCAAATATCCGACGTACCACGCAAGCTCTAGCACCGCGAGCAGCTTTCCGCGCAGGCGCGCTGGCGAAAATTCCGCAAGCAACGGCCACCCAATCGAGTAGTCGGCGCCGATGGCAATACCCATCAGCACACGCACCAAAAAGAGTTGCCAGGCCTCTACCACGAAAAACTGCGCAACGGAGCCGACCAGAAAGATTGCCAGATCGACGGTAAACATCGGGCGGCGCCCCACCTTGTCGGCCAGCCACCCGCCCAAAGGTCCGCCGATAAAAATGCCAATCAGCGCCGACGCCCCAATCAATCCCTGCCAGGTTGTGGACAAAGCCAGATCATGCGTGATGGCGGGCATGACGATCCCGATGCTACCCAGGATGAAGCCATCGATAAACATGCCCCCGGATATCAGCAGGGTCAGCTTGGCAAGGAATCTGCGGTGCTTCGTGGAGAGGCTCCTCGACCCGTGGGTCGGTAGCGAAGCGCCGTTTGCGATGGTTTTTGACACGGGGGACGTCTCCTTGGTGGTTCGATTCAAACAATCGATCTCGCATGCACTGTCTGCTGGATGGGTCATGGCCGATCCTGATCGGGAGTGCTGCGATGTAAATTTGCTAGCGGCCTATCGTTGCTCTCGTGAGGCGAGAAGCACGATCAAGTTGAATAGCCGAAAGGAAATGGCCGGGCGCGGGGCAGCGATGCGAGCAGCAGCCGGCGGGAAGAGGTGACGGCAAGACGATTGATGCTGCCGGAATGAGCCGGCAGCAAACTCCATCTTTTGCGACGACGCCGTCGTGGCGGTAAAGCGAAGGATCACGCAAGTTAAAAATTGCACCGACTCACTGCCTGCTTGTCACGTACCGTCAAACATCGTTGACGCTCAACTAAAAGCAACCACTGCCTCGACATCGTCAACGCATTAAATAGCGGGCAAGGCCATATTACAAATCAAGAACGAGATCTGAAGTGGGACGGCTGCAGCACATCAGCCGCATGCCCTTCTCGATTTCACGCGGGCGAATTCCTCCGTTGTGCTTCATGTCCACGCTGCCTTCGAGCACCTTGGTCTTGCAGGTTCCGCAGATGCCCTGACTGCACGACGAGGGCAACGGTACACCGGCCTTTCGGGCGGCCACGAGCACCGTCTGCGTGCCGTCCATCGTGAATTCGCGGCCCGAGCGCGCGAGACGCACGGTATATCCGGTGTGTTCGCTACGTTCGGTACGTTCGGTTTGGTCGGCCGTCGTGGACGCCGGTTCTTCGGCGCACTCGACGGTCTCCGCGAAATTGAAGCTCTCCTGATGATATCGGGCAGGGTCATGCCCGCCCTCGAGAAGCATCTTTCTGGAAGCGTCCATATAGCCGCCCGGACCACAAATGAACACTTCGCGGTCGCGGAAATCGGGCACGAGTTCCTTCAACAGGTCCAGGTTGAGACGCCCTACCGGACCCGACCAATCCGGCTCATTCCCGAGCGCTTCGCAGATGTGAATCACGCGCAGCGGGTCCGAGAGACCGCACAGGGTCGAAAGCTCCTTGCGGAAGATAATATCTTCCGGCGTTCTCGCGCTATGGATGAAGACGATATCGCGATTCGGACCGAGATCGAGGGCCGCGCGCGTCATCGACATCAACGGCGTCACGCCCGATCCCGCCGAAAGATAAAGGCTCTTGGCTGCCGGGCCCGACGAGGGCGTGAACACGCCCGACGGACCGAAAGCCTTGAGTGCGAGGCCCGCCTTCATGTTCTCGTGCAGCCAGTTCGACATCACGCCGCCCGGGGTGCGCTTGACCGTAATGGACAGCGTATAGGGTCGCGTGGGCGGCGACGAAATCGTGTAGCAGCGGCTGACCTCCTTGCCGTCGATTTCGGCCGACACAGTGATGAACTGACCCGGCTCGAAGCTGAAGAGCTGACCATCCTGCGTGTGGAATACGAAGGTCCGAACGTCGTGAGTCTCGTTGGAGACGCGAGCGCAGATGAGCGTGCGCTGCTCGTGATTCGGCCACTGCGCGTCGGCGCGCTCCCACGCACTTGCACTATTGAAGCGATCCAGCATGTCCGGCCCCTGCCCAATGAAACATGAATCTGCGGCTATGTTCATGACAACCTCAAACGCCTTGTGCCTTGAGCTTGGCGTCGTACCAGCGTGCAAACTGGTCTAAAGGCGCCTCGGTATAGTTCGAGTAGGGTCCGGGAATATAGGCAGGATCCTGGGTTCCCGCATGCGTGTTCGCGACAAGCTCCGCATCCTGATTCGTCGTAGCGATCCAGACTTCGGTCAACTTCTTCAGGTCGTAGTCCACGCCTTCGACAGCGTCCTCATGGACCAGCCAGACAGTGCGCACGACCGTCTTGTCCGGTGCAAGGGGCAAGGCGTAGGCAATGACCGCGTGGTCGCTCATTACGTGGGTCCATGAATGATGGCCCCACATGTGGACGTCCCCGAGATCGCGCCGCTCGACACCGCCCAGCAGTTTCGTGCAGGCCACCTTCGTGTCCATGGTCTGGGATTCATTTGCGCCGGCGATGACGAGACGCTGAGTGCGAAAGTTGGTGTCCACGCTTTCGTCGAGCGATTCGAACGCGGCGCACACGAGGCCGTCCTTTTCCCAGTTCTCGCGGGATTGTGCGTTGCGCTTCAGGTAGTCCTCATAGCCCTGAAGCGCGTCCTCGCTCTGCCCGTCCGGGCAAAAGCCGAAGTCTTCCGCGAGAAATGAATTGGTCAACTCCGGATGGGTGCCCGCGCAGTGATAGCACTCGCGGTTATTTTCCATCACGAGTTTCCAGTTGCCGTTTTCGATGATCTCCATCTCGTGGGCGATTTTCGTTCGCGTCAGGTCGTACGGCGCGAAACGCGGGGCCATGGTCGTCTCGAGCTTCTCGAAGTCGGCCGGCGGTTCGTCCGCAAGGCAAACGAAGATATGCGCGCCCACGGTCTTGACGTGCACAGGAATGAGACTGTGACCGCTCGCGTCGAAGTCATTGCCCATATGCGTCGAATGCTTGAGGCTGCCGTCCAGGTCGTATGTCCACTGATGGTACGGACATACGAGCATGCCCACGCTCGCTTTGCCCGCCTTCTTCATGATGCGCGAGCCACGATGACGGCAAACGTTGCGATACGCACGTACGTTCTCGTCGTCGTCACGCACGATGATGACCGACGCCTTGCCGATGTCCACCGTGTGAACGTCGCCCGGCTCAGGAATATCGGCCGTCACGCCGACCAGAATCCAGAGCTTGTGAAAGAACACGTCGACGTCGTTCTCGAAGACGTCCTGACGCCCGAACAATTGACCGGGCATGCCATGTCCTTTCTTTCGGCTATCGATGAGTTCGCGGTGCGTTTGAATCTGAACTTCGGACATTGTGGGCCTCTTAAAGGGAATGTTTCATAGCGCTTGCGGCACTGATATGGCTGGAGTATTGGACGACCAAAACGTGTCGTCAACGCGCTTTATAAGCTCACTCACATTCGTTTAAATCATGCGAAAATGCGCTCGGGGCTTAGCCCCAAAAGCACGCCTCGCGGCCCATGCGCAGGCGCGGGTTTTCCCTGGCGAACGAACGGTGACAGACCGTGCGGGCTCACCCCTTTAGTTGTCCGTAGACTGATGTGATGGCGAATGAAAACCACTAAAGCAACGAAAGGCTATCGCCGGATCGTTCCCTCGCTTACTGCCCTTGTCGAATTCGAGGCCGTGGCTCGCCTCGGGAGTTTCACCTACGCCGCAAGCGAATTGGGCGTCACCCAGTCCGCCGTAAGCCGACAAGTCAGGTTCCTCGAAGAAACCCTTGGCGTTCGGCTCTTTCACAGACTGCATCGCTCGATCGATCTGACCAGTGAGGGGCAGGCGCTGTATATGGTCGTCGCGGAGTCCATGCAAAAGATCGCTGGCGTGTTCGATCGCCTGGTGACAGGTACCGAACAACGTGAACTGGTGCTCGCGGCAACCGCCGCGTTTTCGCAATTCCGGCTCTTGCCACGGCTCGCCAAGCTCAAGAAGCTCGATCCGCCTTTGCAGCTACGGCTAACCACCGACATGTTCACCGCCGACCTTCGGCACGTCGAGGTCGACGTCGCCGTGCGCTACGGCGATGGCACATGGCCGGATGGCACCTCGACCTTGCTCTTCGATGTCGAAGTCTTTCCCGTGTGCTCACCGGCGTTCCTGCGGGAATACGGCACACCAGGCTCGCTCGACGACCTGGCCCGGATGGCGCTCGTCGAATCGGACGCCACCTCCGAAGGCTGGATGGGTTGGAATGAATGGTTCCGGGCCATCGGATACCGCCCTTCGCGGCTGAACAAAGTGTTGCGGTGCAGCCTCTACACTGACGCGATACAAGCGGTGAGATATGGACAAGGCGTCGCTCTGGGGTGGAACCGTCTGGTCGATGATCTGCTCCAGTCGGGAGAGTTGGTCCGGATCGATCTCGCGACGTTCCGGCCAAGCGAAGCCTATTTCGTGGTGGTTCCCCATGGCCGGACCATCACGCCAGTCATTACGCAACTGATCGAATGGTTACGCGGGGATCCCGCGCCGCGCTAACGTCGAGCAAGAGGCGCCTGCCATCATCTGCCAGCCATCCGGCCTGGACTCATCGAATGACTTAAAGTCATGTGAACTGGAAAAGATAGGCAGTTGACGACGCATTTCTGCGTTTCGATACTGCCACACGAGGACGGCAAGTCGCGGCCATCGCGCCGCGCTCACCTCGCGATTTCCATGCTTTGAATCATTCCGCTCGCCTTGATGAAAGCGCCTCGTACACGTGCGAGGCGTCATACGTCGTGAGCAACCTCAGGAGATGAACCATGTCGGTGGTTTCCACCATTCACGCGGTCGCGTCCGAAGCGACGGAAGGCGTCGACCTTCTTCCCGCTGGCGTGCTGGACCGCGTCCGGGAGTACCGTTTGCGACGGGTGCAGCAGCAACTTCGCTTGCAGCACGTCCCTGCCATCATCATGTATGACCCCGTGAACATCCGGTACGCAACGGATACGTCGAACATGCAGGTGTGGACGGGGCGTAACCCTACTCGATATGTCGTTGTGTTCGCCGATGGCCCCGTCGTTGCGTTCGAGTTTCACAACTGCGAGCACGTCTGGAACGACGTCACGGTCAAAGCGGAAATCCGCGGATCGACCTGTTGGAACTACTTCAATGCGGGCCCTGAGGCTGCCTCCAAAGCACGGCAGTGGGCGCGTGAAATCGCCGATTTGCTTCGCGAGCATGCGCCGTCCGAAAAGCGCATCGCCGTGGACAGACTCGATCCCGAAGGCACCTACGCCTTGCACGAGGAAGGTATCGAGCTAATCGACGGCCAGGCGCTCATGGAGCAGGCGCGCAAGATCAAATCGGACGATGAACTCATCGTCATGAAGGCCGCAATTGGGGTCTGCGAAAAGGGCATCGAACGCATGCATGCCGCGCTGCGGCCGGGCATGACCGAGCAGGAACTGTGGGCTCATCTGCACTACGAAAACATCCGGCTGGGCGGCGAATGGATCGAGACGCGACTGCTGGCATCGGGCGCCCGCACTAATCCGTGGATGCAAGAATGCAGCCCTCGCGTCATGAAGCAGGGCGAGCTCATTGCGTTCGACACTGACCTCGTCGGTCCTTATGGCTACTGCGCCGATATCTCCCGCACGTGGACGGTCGGCCATGTTCGCCCCACTGACCCGCAGCGGCAACTCTACGCCGCTGCGTATGAACAGCTACAAACGAATATGTCGCTCATCCGGCCCGGTATGACCTTCCGGGAGTTTTCCGAGCGCAGTTGGGACATGCCCAGCAAGTTCTTCCGCAACCGGTATAGCTGTCTCGCGCACGGCATTGGTCTGGTGGATGAGTATCCGTCCATTGCCTATTTCAAGGATTGGACCGATGGTGGCTATGACGGCATGTTCGAAAGCGGCATGACGCTCTGCATCGAGAGCTACATTGGCGAAGAAGGCGGCCGGGAAGGCGTGAAACTCGAGCAGCAGGTCCTCTTGACCGATTCAGGTTGTACGCCGTTGTCGACCTTCCGCTTCGAAACGGACTGGCTATAAGCAGCTTTACGCCGGCCCGCGCCCTCTCCCAACGGAGTGGGCGCGAGCCGGCTGTCTCACCCTTAGTTCGCGAAACAAAAAAGCCCCGCGCCAAGCTCAATATCCGCTCGCGCAGGGCTAAGTGTGCAGACGATCAGGCTCTTCGGTCAGGCCCAGATATCGCCGACGGTGAAGCCGTTGACGAAGGGATCGTCGGGATCGAGCACGTAGGTGTTGTAGCCGTAAATCCACGAACGTCCCGATATGGTCGGCACCACAGCCTGAATTCCCTCGAGCGCGACCTGCTCCACCAGGCGCCCGGTGAATACGGTCCCGAGTATGCCCTCGTGACGGAACGGCTGATTCAGATCGAGCTGCCCCTTGGCGAAAAGCGTGGCCATCTTCGCGGACGTTCCGGTTCCGCATGGGCACCGATCGATTGCGCCGGTCCAGGTCGCCGGATTATCGAAATCGATCTCGCCGCTGGCAACCGTGACCACGTTCTTCCAGTCCGCGTTTGCGTTCGAGGTCGGCCCCGAAAGTTGCACGATCGTAATGCCGTAGCCTGGATAGTGCGGATGCTGAACCGGCAATTGCTCCTGCGCGGCTTTGAGAATGAGCGCCGAAATCCGCGTGATCTCCCGACCATGCTCCGGAATGAGCTCCAGCCCCTTGAATTGCCTTACGTCGGCGATGACATAGAACATGCCGCCCCAACCCACGTCCACGGTGACCTTGCCAAGATGCGGCACGTCGATCACGGTATCGATATAGGGAGCGAAAGCCGGTACGTTTTTGAAAGTGACCTGAGTCACCTTGCCGTTGGCGCATTCGGCCCGAATGCCGATCAAGCCCGCCGGCGCTTCCAGCTGGAATTCGGTAACGGGCTCCTGCATCGGCAGCATGCCGGTTTCAAGCAACACCGTCGCAACGGAGATCGTGTTTCCGCCGCTCATCACGGGATACTCGACCTGTTCCATGATGATGTATCCCGCCGCCGCGTCCGGATGTTTCGCTGGCACGACCAGATTGCAGCACAGCGGAGGATAGCCGCGCGGCTCGCGCAGCATGAGCTTGCGGATTTGATCGTCGTTCTTCTCGAGCCACTTCATCTGCTCGTAGACGCTATTGCCCGGTATGTGAGGCACCCCGCCGGTAATCACCCGCATGGGTTCACCCGCATGCGTCTCAACTGCATGAAACGTGCGTTTAAAGGTCATGATTTTCTCTGAAGCATCAGCGTTGTCACGTCGGTCTGCTTGATCAGTTATAGCCCAGCACGGCGGCACTAGAGTGGCAATTGAATGTAGACACCCGGCGAATTACTTGCCTGCGAGCCAAACTGCGAACTTCTGGTTCAGATCGTCGCCGTGGTCGGCCCAGAAGTTGACGTCGACTTCGACGGCATTCTTCTCGTTCGCCGGATTCGTCGGCAGGAATGGCGTAACAGCCGGATTGACCATCGGAATCGCCGATTTGCGCATCGGTCCAAGTGCCGTATCGGTGGACAGCTTCGCAAGCTGTTCCGTCGACGTAGCAAACTTGACGAAGTCTTCGGCCGCCTTCAGGTTCTTTGTGCCTTTGACGATCGCGTAGCCTTCGATGTTCTTCACTTCGCCATCCCAAAGAAAGCCGAAAGGTTTTTTGTCCTGCTCGACGGCCACCCAGATGCGGTTCGGGTACGCGCTGGTCATCGTCACTTCGCGATCGGCGAGAAGCTGGGGAGGTTGGGCACCGGCTTCCCACCACACGATGGAAGACTTGATGGTGTCGAGTTTCTTGAATGCACGGTTCACGCCTGCGGGGGTCGAGAGCACCTTGTAAACGTCTGCGGGCTTCACGCCATCCGCGAGCAGCGCCCATTCCAATGCACCTTCAGGCGACTTCTTGAGGCCGCGCTTACCCGGAAAGCGCTTGAGGTCGAAGAAGTCGGAGATCGCGGCTGGCTCCGCGCCTTTGAATGCGCTCTTGTTATACGTGATCATGGTCGACCATGCGACGTTGCCTACCATGCAGTCCGACAAGCCTCCAGGCAGAAAGTCGGACTTCGCCGGCACGCCCGATTTTCCCGCCGGCAGCGTTGCCGGATTGATTTTTTCCAGCAAGCCCTCGTCGCAGGCTCTTGCAGCATCGGCCAACTGCATGTCCACCACGTCCCACGTCACGTTGTTCGTTTGCACCTGGCTGCGGATCTGGGCAATGCCGCCGTTGTAGGTGTCGACCTGAACATTCGTTCCGGTCTTTGCGGAAAACGGCTTGGTTGCAGTCGTCACCTGCGTGTCCTGATAAGAACCTCCCCAGGAAGCAAACATGAGGCTACTTGCAGAGGCGGCAGTACTCATCGTGGCGACTGCAGCAAGAGCCACAATCTTCGGGGTCAACTTCTTGTGCAGTTCCATTCCATCCACTCCTTGACGAAGCCAAATGACGCCCTTCGCATCACTCGCTTTCAGGTTAAAAAAACAACTTCTGCGGAAACTATTTTGCAACCCTAACCAATCTGTTCAATTGCTCGCTTGATGGGTGAGACCGCTGGAGCCCCGGATGCTTCGCCCCCGACTGATCGCTTCTCACAGCGGTAAGGGACAGAAATCTTGTCCCTGGTTCCGTCACATTGGCTGAACATTGGTTCAATTAACATCATGATCCGGAAGCATCTGAACGGCATGATAGCCCGTCAAAAACGTATGGGAAGGGCAAATTTTACCAATTTGGCGGTTTTTGGCTGTAACCCAGGGAAAATCACAATGCCGAGCCATCAAATTCATTGAACACATGTTCAAGTGATTTATATTGAGCATCACCGTCGCTTATGAACCATGCCCATTGCAAGCGCGCCGCCGCCGGAGCGGCCCCGATGGGGCTCACATGTTCGGATAATTGGGTCCGCCACCGCCTTCCGGCGTCACCCAGACAATGTTTTGCGTCGGATCCTTGATATCGCAGGTTTTGCAATGGACGCAGTTTTGCGCGTTGATAACCAACTGGTTCTCGCCGGCGGCGTTATCTGCGAACTCGTACACCCCTGCTGGGCAGAAGCGCGACTCCGGCCCGCCATAGACGTCGAGGTTGACCCGCACCGGTACGGACGCATCCTTCAGCGTGAGATGGGCTGGCTGGTTTTCCGCGTGATTCGTATTGGAGAGGAACACCGAAGAAAGCCGGTCGAACGTCAGCTTCCCGTCTGGCTTCGGATAGACGATCTCCTTACACTGCCTGGCGGGGCGCAAGGTCTGGTGGTCGGCATGCTTGTGATGCAGTGTCCATGGCACGCGGCCGCCCAGCACCTTTTGCTCCAGGCCGACCATCGCCGTGCCGGTATACAAGCCCTTGCTCATCCATTGCTTGAAGTTGCGCGCCCGGTATAGCTCTTCCTTGAGCCACGAGCGCTCGAA
This sequence comes from Paraburkholderia tagetis, assembly GCF_022213065.1. Lineage (GTDB taxonomy): Bacteria > Pseudomonadota > Gammaproteobacteria > Burkholderiales > Burkholderiaceae > Paraburkholderia > Paraburkholderia tagetis. Next base: position 83,470 of record NZ_JAKLJA010000004.1, on the reverse strand, counting down.
GGCTTCGGGATATTCGGTCAACACGTCGTTTTGGCGAGCGCCGCACAAAGCACCGAAAGCCGCTTCCGCCGCCATCTTGCCGCTTGCAATGGCCGCGTGACTTCCCTTGATGCGCGATGCGTTCAGAAAACCCGCCTCGCAGCCGATGAGCGCGCCGCCCGGAAAAACCAGTTTTGGCAACGACATCAACCCGCCTGCGGTAATCGCACGCGCGCCATAGGAAAGGCGCTTTCCGCCTTCGAGAAACCTGCGAATCTCAGGATGGGTCTTGTAGCGCTGGAATTCCTCGAACGGCGAGAGGTAGGGATTCGTGTAGCCCAGTCCAACCACGAATCCCGCCACGACCTGATTGTTGTCGAGGTGGTAAAGGAACGAGCCGCCATAGGTGTCACGCTCGAGCGGCCAACCTGCGGTATGGATCACCAACCCTGGCTGATGGAGCTTGGGGTCGATTTCCCAGAGTTCCTTGATGCCAAGGCCATAAACCTGGGGGTCCGCATCCTTGCGCAACTCATACCGGTCCATGAGCTGCCGGCCCAGATGGCCGCGCGCGCCCTCGGCGAAGAGCGTGTATTTCGCATGAAGTTCCATCCCGAGCTGAAAGGTGTCGCCCGGATTGCCGTCTTTGCCGATGCCCATGTTTCCGGTGGCCACGCCCCGCACCTCACCGCGCTCGCCATAGAGCACTTCGGCCGCCGCAAAGCCCGCAAAGATTTCCACGCCCAGTTCCTCGGCTTTCTGTCCCAGCCACCGTGTGACATTGCCCAGACTCACGACGTAGTTGCCGTGATTCCTGAAATTGTCCGGCAGCAGCCAGTTCGGGACGCTTCGCGCTCCATCTTTCGAAAGAAACAGAAAGCGGTCTTCCGTTACCTCGACATTCAACGGCGCGCCCTGCTCTTTCCAGTCGGGAATGAGTTCGCTCAGGGCCCTGGGGTCCATGACCGCGCCTGAAAGAATATGCGCGCCCACCTCGGAGCCCTTCTCCAATACGCAAACGCTCACGTCCTTGCCTTGCTCGCGCGCCAATTGCTTCAAACGAATGGCCGACGACAACCCCGCTGGACCGCCGCCTACGATGACGACGTCGTATTCCATGGATTCGCGCGGACCGTATTGTTCAACGAGGGACTGTGTATTCATGTCAATAACCTTATACGGGCAACCTGGCGGGCAACCTCGCGACCTTCACGAGGCCACCCTGAGATCGAGCGACGCGCGGTGCGTCACGTGCAGCGCATCGTAAAACCGAATGTTTCGGGTCCGGGTGAAATAACGCCTGCTTATGCTCCACACAAGCGGAAGTTGCATTCGACGGATGAATCCCCTCCCGCTCCGGTGCGCGCTCGTGGCCCGATACTGATACTGTCTTTTGCTAAAAATCGCCCTTGCTTATATTTGCGCCTCCCTGTTTTCTTGCGGTCAAACTGCACCCACGACTTGACCAACGAAGGAAGCTGAATCGTGAACTCATACGATGTGGTTGTGATTGGCGCTGGGGTAATCGGCAGTTCGGTAGCGTTCCAGCTTTCGAAGCTCGGCGCGAAAAACGTTCTGGTGCTTGACCGGGGGACGATTGGGGCCGGGACGACCTCGCAGTCGTCGGGGATCCTGCGCACGCATTACTCCGTCAAGGAGAACGTCGAACTGGCGCGCAAATCATGGGATGTCTTCAACAACTTCGCCAGCTATCTCGGCGATGAAGAGGCCTCGTGCGGCCTGGTGAAATGCGGCTATATGATTGTCGCGAGCGAAGGCGACAAGCTCGAGCCGCTGCGCGCGTCGCTCAATCAACAAAAGGAGCAAGGCATTCCGCTCGAACTGCTCAGCGCACAGCAGGCCAAAGAGCTTCTGCCTATCGCCCGGTTCGACGACGCCGCGCTGATCGGCTACGAGCCGGAGGCCGGCTTCGCCGACGCGTATCTGGTGGCGACGAGCTTCGCACGCGCCGCGCGCCGCGGTGGTGTGACCATCCGCGAGAACGCGACCGTCAACAAAATTCTCTTCGAAGGCAACAAGGTCGTGGGCGTCTCGACGAGCATTGGCGACTTCGCGACGTCGATGGTCATCAGCACGCAGAATATCTGGACGCCGGAGCTCGCTGGCTGGACCGGCTGCAAACTGCCGATCATGCCGGAACGCCACGCCGTGCTGGCGCTCGAATGCGAAGCGGCCAAGTACACATTCACCATGCCGGTCTTCAAGGACCTCGCTTCTACCGGCATGCTGTACTACCGCAGCTACGGCGGCAACCAGATGCTCGTGAGCGAAGGCGTGGTGGGCGAAAAGCTGAGCACGACGGAAACCGAACAGGGCGACATCCCGATGGACTACGTCGTCGAAGTTGGCGCGCAGGTTGCCGAACGATTCCCCGAGTACGAGACGGCAGGCATTGCCTCCTCGTGGACCGGCGTGTATGACGTGACGCCGGACTGGAATCCGGTGCTCGGCAAACTGCCCGGTATCGAAGGCCTGGTCGTGGGCTACGGCTTCTCCGGTCATGGCTTCAAGCTGTCGCCAACGGTGGGCCGCGTGCTTGCGCAGGAAGCGCTCGGATTGACGACCGACGTGTCGCTCAAGCCGTATTCGATCGAGCGCTTCGAAACAGGCGAGCTTCTGACGGGCAAGTACGGCCTCGGCGCGGTGTCTTGAGGCGCCGGGCATGGCGGCAATCGAAGTTCGCTCAATCGCCGCGCTCCCCGTGGAGCGCTGGCGCAACGGCGGCGGCGTCACACGGACCATCGCGTCCGGTGCGTCCGGTGCGTCGGGTGCGTCTGGCGAGTCCCAGTGGCGCATCAGCCTGGCCGAAGTGGAACGCAATGGGCCTTACTCGCGATTCGAGGGCATTGACCGGATATCTTTCGTGCTGCGCGGCGCGGGCGTGACGCTGCGCGACGAGCATTCGGCCGTAACGCTCAAGACGTTCGAGGCAGTCGAGTACGACGGCAACGCGCAATGGCATGCAACGCTCATCGATGGTCCGGTGACCGCACTCAACGTGATGACCTCCAAAGGGCGCTATCGCGCAAGCGTCAGGAACATCGTGGGTCCGCTCACCGTGCCTTCTGGTTGCCTCGTGGCGGTCGTTGCGCTTCACGGCGGTTGCGCCTGGAGCGACGCTGCGGGTGAACCATTGGGCGCCATCGAAGCGGGACAGTTTCTGATCGCGGATTCCCTCGATTACGCCATTCGGTTCTTGCCGACTGCTCCCGCCGTCAACGAAGCCGTAAGCCCACAGCCTCCCGTGCTGGTGACCATCGAGTCAGCCAGCGCGCACGAATGATTGAATTTTAGGAAGACGAAATGAAAGTCATAACAGCAGTGAAGCGCGTCGTCGACTACAACGTGAAAGTGCGCGTGAAGTCGGACCATAGCGGCGTCGACATCGGCAACGTCAAGATGTCGATGAATCCGTTCGACGAAATCGCCACCGAAGCCGCGACGCGCCTGAAGGAAGCCGGCAAGGCGACCGAAGTGGTGGCCGTTTCGTGCGGCGTTGCCCAAAGCCAGGAGACCCTGCGCACCGCGCTTGCAATCGGCGCAGACCGCGGCGTTCTGGTCGAGACCGACGCCGAACTCCAGCCGCTGGCCGTCGCGAAGCTGCTCAAGGCGGTCATCGAGAAGGAGCAGCCGCAACTCGTTATCCTCGGCAAACAAGCGATTGACGACGACGCGGGCCAGACGGGCCAGTTGCTCGCGGCGCTGCTCGACTGGCCGCAAGCGACCTTCGCCAGCAACATTGAAATCGACGGCTCGACGGCCACCGTCACGCGGGAAGTCGATGGTGGTCTCGAAGTGATCGCCCTGCAACTGCCCGCCATCATCACGACCGACCTGCGCCTGAACGAACCGCGCTACGTGACGCTGCCGAACATCATGAAGGCCAAGAAGAAGCCGCTCGAAACCGTCACGCCGGCATCGCTCGGTGTCGACCCGTCCCCGCGGCTAAAGACGCTCAAGGTGGTCGAGCCGGCAGCGCGCAAGGCGGGTGTGACCGTTCCGGACGTCGCGACGCTGGTCGAGAAACTGAAAAACGAAGCGAAGGTGATCTAAATGACGACGCTTGTTATTGCCGAACACGACAACGCGCAGCTCAAGGCTGCCACTCTTCATACCCTCGGTGCCGCCCAGAAGCTCGCCAATGGCGTGCATGTGCTCGTTGCGGGCAGCGGGGCTCGCGCTGTAGCGCAAGCAGCCAGCAAGGTCGCCGGTGTGGACAAGGTCATCTTCGTCGATGCACCGCACCTGGCCGACGCCCTGGCTGAGAACGTCGCGGCTCAGGTCACGGCGTTGGCCATGGACTACTCGCACGTGCTCTTCCCGGCAACGGCAGCCGGCAAAAACGCGGCTCCGCGCGTGGCGGCCAAGCTCGATTCCGCGCAGATTTCCGACGTCATTGCGATCGACTCCGCCGACACGTTCCAGCGCCCCATTTACGCCGGCAACGCCATCGCCACCGTGCAATCGCCGGATGCGGTAAAAGTTGCGACGATACGCACGACGGCATTCGACGCCGCTGTGGCAACCGGCGGTAATGCCGAAATCGTGGAAGCGCCGGCTGTTGCCGATACGGGCCGTTCGAGATTCATCCGCCGCGAAATCGCGACCAGCAATCGCCCTGACCTCACCGCCGCACGCGTGGTGGTCTCCGGCGGCCGCGGCCTCGGCAGCGCCGAGAACTTCGCGATCCTCGATCCGCTGGCGGAAAAGCTGGGCGCGGCCATTGGCGCATCGCGCGCCGCCGTGGATTCCGGCTTCGCGGCCAATGATCTGCAAGTCGGTCAGACGGGCAAGATCGTGGCGCCGGAGCTCTATGTGGCCGTGGGCATTTCCGGTGCGATCCAGCACCTCGCAGGCATGAAGGATTCGAAGGTTATCGTTGCCATTAACAAGGATGCGGAAGCTCCTATCTTCGGCGTTGCCGATTACGGCCTCGTGGCCGATCTTTTCGACGCTGTGCCGGAAATGGTGAAGGCAGTCTGAACCCAACAACGGCCTCAAACAGGCCATCGGCTTCTCAGCAGTACCTTGGCCGCCTCGCGCAAGAAGTTGCGCCCTGGCGGCTTTTTTTCATTTCTGCTCGCCGAATCTGGCGCTATTGCTGCAAACGCCGAAGCGCACCCAACGCCGCGTCAAGCATCCCCTGCACGACCGGTTTCACCTTCGCCGCCAGTTCAGGCCGGTACTCGAACGGTGCGGTTTCGCTCATGTAGGTCGACTGACACATTTCCAGCTGAATCGCATGCACGCCGCGCTCGGGGCGGCCGTATTCCCGAGTGATGAAACCGCCCTTGAAGCGCCCGTTATGCACCCAGGTAAAGGGCTGGCCCGCCAGGCTGGCCGTCACCGCGTCAATGATGCGCGGATCGCAGCTAAGCCCTGAATGGGTGCCCAGATTCAGATCGGGCAACTTGCCTTCAAAGAGGCGCGGAAGGATGCTCGCGATGGAGTGCGCCTCCCATAGCAGCACGCGACCGTGGATACGCGTTAAACGCGCCAGCTCCGCCCGCAGCTTTGCGTGGTACGGCTGCCAATACCGCTCGAGCCGCTGCGCTTTATCCGCCTCCGATGGGCCCGCGCCGTTCCGGTATAGCGACTCTCCGCGAAAGGTCTCGGTCGGGCACAGCCCCGTCGTCGTCTGCCCCGGATAAAGACTCTCCCCTGTAGACGGGCGATTCAGGTCGATCACGTACCGGGAAATCTTCGCCCCGAGCACCGACGCGCCCGCGCTTCGTGCAAAGTCGTAAAGCCTGTCCAAATGCCAGTCGGTGTCTGCCACCGCACCGGCAACGTCGGTCAGTTGCCCGCGCACATCGTCGGGTATCTCGGTTCCCAGGTGGGGAATCGATACGAGCAGTGGAAGCCTGCCCTCATGGAATTCGTATACCTCGGTGTTCAATTTTTATCTCCTGCCGCAAAAAATCGGGACTGCGCCGGCTAACCAGAAGGGCGCAGTCGACACCGATGTCGCCTTTTGGGCCGATCACGCCGACGATCTGAACCAGCGATTCGCCGTCTGGCTCGGCCGGAACTGACGCTCTAACCGACGCCATTACCGAAGCCATGAAAGCCTGCCTCCCGAAGATCCGGTGCGGCAGGCGACGGGTTTTTAGCCTTCGAGCTTTTTGAGCAGTTCCTCTGGCACGTCGATTTCCGTAACGTTGAGGTGACTGCCGGGAATACGCACGCCTTGCGCGGCCAGACGCTCGATCTGCGAAGACAGGCGAGCGGTAAAGTCCTCGACCACGAGATCCGGTTTGATCGCCAGAACGAACAGACCCACGCCGGGCGACTCGCTGCCTTCGGCGAAACTCGGTGCGTCCATCGACCAGTTGCTGCCGGCCATCCCCGCCACCAGGAACTCCAGCATCATCGCGATGTTGGCGCCGCGCGCCCCGCCAAACGCGAGCAGCAGCCCCTTCACGGCTTCCCGCGCGTCGGTCGTGGGGTTGCCTTGCGCATCGACGGCCCACCCCTCGGGAATGGGGTCGCCGCGCTCCGCTGCCTGGCGTACGTTCACGAACGCCGTTGCGCTCGAGGCCTGATCGATCACGAACGGCTTTGCGCCCGCACGCGGTGCGCCGAACGACAAAGGATTGGTGCCGTACACCGCCTTTCGGCTCTCCAGCGTGGTCATCTGCGCCGTAGCGTTCGTGGTGGCGATGGCAACCAGACCGGCCTCGGCCAGACGGCGCGTGTAATACCCTAGCTCGCCCACCGTGAAGCTGTTTGACTGCAGCAACACCGTCACGCCGTAAGTCTTCGCGCGCTGCACGAGTTCAGCGAATGCCAGGTCGAATCCGAGCTGGGCGATGCCGCATTTCGCATCGACGGCGATCGCCGCAGGCGCGGGAAACGTCACCTCGGGCTTCGCGTCCTTCGCGATGCGCCCCTTGACGAAACCATCCAGATAATCGAACAGGTGAGCGAACCCCACCGCGCGACTGCCGGCCCATTCAGCGGACACGACCGCTTTTGCGAGCGCATTGGCGACTTCATGGCTGGCGCCGGCTTTTACCGCGGCTCGACGAGCGATATCGTGGGCTTCCTGTGTTTCAAGACGCACGGTCAGTTCCCTCAATTTACGCGTTTAATATTTTCCGTCTCTAAGAAACGTGCCGGGCCCGTTGCAATACCGGGCCCGTGCCGTGTGCATGCGTAAGCGGCAATCTACTTGTATTTTATGTGCCGCCCACGCGATCGCTTGCCCGCAAGCCGCGACTTCTGCGGCCCAGGGCATGATTCATGCGGCGTCTTCGCTCAACACCATCAACTGCGTGTTGCCACCCGCGGCACTCGCGTTCACCGTCGTGACACGTTCGCGCACGAGTTGCGTCCAGTCGTATTGCCCGTCCGTGCCGCGCTGCACCAGCGCCTTCATGTGCTCGGCCGCCGCGACGCGCAGACCGGCAAGCGCGAAGTGGTTTGCCTCGACCATCACTGCGTCAGGCTTCACGCCCACGCCTTCGCCTTTGATCACCGCCGCGATGTCCGAGGCGTTCACGACCCGGCACGCCGCGCCCAATACGCGAGCGATATCGTCCGATACCGCCGACTTGAATAGAAGCGCGGTATTGCCGAACGCACTGGCCATCATCACCTGTTCGAACACAACGGCCGGAGATTCGCCGGTACAGAGAACCTGCCCGCGCGGCAGGATCTCTACCGTGTTCTCTTCGCCGGTGAGCGCCGGCAGGCTGATCGTCGTCGTATGATTGACCCGTTCGTCGAGGCCTTGCTTGCACTTTGCGAGTGCCGTGCGCTGGGCGGAATCCGTGCTGCGCGCCGTAGCCAGTGCGAACAGGGCGCTCACGTTGTGGAGCCGCGACTTCTTTTCCCGGATCATTTCCTCGCGGCGGCTCTTGAGTTTCCCACCCGCCGATTCGATCGGGAATTCGAAGAACTTTTCGCTCACGGCACGCGCCGTCCGGGCGAATGGCCCCGCGTCTGCATTGAAAGCGGGCGCCGGTGTCGCGGTGAGCGCATACAGCGCCAGCGGACCGCCGAGCATCGGACCTGTCCCGCAAGCGCCCACGCCGCCGAACGGCTGCATGCCAGGCACGGTGCTGTGCATCGAGCGATTCACACAGACGCTATTGGCATTCGATGCCGAGAGCAGCTTGCCGGCTGCCTCGTTGATACGCGTATGCAGTCCCTGCACGCCGCATCCGATTGCGTTCAGGGCTGCCAACAATGCATCCATCTCGCCGGTCTTGTATCGGACGACATGGAGCACCGGACCGGAGATCGACGCGTTGATCGTCGAGAGCGCACCGAGATCGCGAATGTCGACGATGGCGGGGGCGACGAAGTTGCCTTTCGACTGATCGGCGGACAGCTTCCCGCGCGCCACCGGGTACCCGAGGCGGCGCATCTGCTCGATGTAGGCTTCGGCACGGTCCTTCGCCTCGCGGGTCGCGAGCGGTCCAATATCCGTGCCGACAAACAGCGGGTTGCCGGTAATGCGCTCACTCAGCATGCCCTTGAGCATCTTCAGCACCTTTTCTGCCGTCGAGTCTTGCAGACAGAGAAGACCCAGCGACGACGCGCTTTGACCCGCACAACTGAATGCGGACACCATGGCGTCCGAGATCACCTGCTCCGGCAACGCCGAGCTATCGACGATCATGGCATTCGCGCTGCCCACTTGCGCAAGGAGCTTCGGCTGACGCGCGCGCTTCGCCAACTGCACGCCAACCAAACGGGCCGTTTCTGCCGAGCCTGCAAGCAGGACCCCTCCGATCTCTTCGGAGGCCAGCAGCGCGCGCCCGACCACTGCGCCCGAACCGACCAGCAACTGAAGCACGTCCTTGGGCACTCCGCTGCGATAGAACGCGCGCACCGCTTCATAGGCGACGAGCGAAGCCTTCGACGACGGTTTGGCGACTACGACGTTACCCGCGGCAAGCGCAGCCGCGATGTGCCCGACAAACGTCGCCAGCGGCGACGATACCGGCGTGATGCTAGCGACGATGCCAAGACCGCTGCGCGTGCGCAGGCGGACGTCTGCCTTGACCTGCATGGCATAGAGACGGCAGAGATTGACCGCAGTGCGGACTTCTTCGGCAGCCTCGGCAAGCGTGGCGCCGTTCTCCAGCACGAGGAGCGCGCCAAGATGTCCGCTTGCCGCTTCGAGTTCCCCGGACATACGCTCGAGCAAATCCGCGCGCTGATTCAGGTCCGAGCGTGTCCAACTCGCGGCGACGTCCTTCGCCGCTGCAATAGCCTGTGCAACCGCACCCGATCGGCAGAACGAAACGCTGCCCACGACTTCGGTGGTGTCGCCTGCGCTGTAGACGAGATGCGTCGAATCGGATTCGATGTCGCCATTGTCGGCCACCAGCGATTGCGCAGCGATGCGGCTTGCTCGGATGGCACCCACCACCGCTTCGAAATCCGCGCAATTGCTGTACGAAATGGCCGCCGCATTCACGCGGCCGGGGAGCACGTCCACCGGCGTCGCAATGCCCGCGTGCGGCTTGCCGCCGGTGCGCGCGGCTTTGGCAACAGGATCCTCGACGATATCGGCAATGCTCACGGCCGGATCGACAATCTGGTTCACGAACGACGAGTTCGCACCATTCTCCAGCAAGCGGCGCACCAGATACGCGAGCAGCGTGGCGTGCGGGCCAACAGGCGCATAGATCCGGCACGGGCGGCCGAGCTTCGATGGGCCGACGACCTGGTCATAGACCGTCTCGCCCATCCCGTGCAGACACTGAAACTCGTATTGCTTGTTTCCGGCGAGCGTATGAACCGCTGCGATGGTGAACGCGTTATGTGACGCGAATTGCGGAAAGATCGCGTCCGGTGCATCCAGCAGTACCTTCGCGCACGCGATGTAGCTCACATCGGAGTGCACTTTTCGGGTGAATACCGGATAGCCCTGGAGTCCCGCATCCTGTGCGAGCTTGATCTCCGTGTCCCAGTACGCGCCCTTCACGAGACGAATGTTGATGCGGCGTCCCGTCGATCGTGCGAGCGCCACGACCCAGTCCGCGACCGCGTGGCCGCGCTTCTGGTAGGCCTGAAGCGAGATGCCGATGCCGTTCCAGCCGCGCAGCGACGGATCGTTGCAAAGCCGCTCAAGCATTTCGAGCGTCAACTCGAAGCGCGCGGACTCTTCCTGATCCAGATGGAAACCAATGCCGTACTTCTTCGCCAGTTGTGCCAGTTCGAGCAGCCGTGGGTAGAGTTCGACGAGCACGCGTTCACGCTGTGCGAGCTCATAACGCGGATGCAGACCTGAAATCTTCACCGAAACGCCCGGACCCTCGATGGGCCCTCGACCTTGTGCGTCCTTCCCGATGGCCTCGATGGCATGGCGGTACGACTCGAAATAGGCCTGCGCATCCTCGTCGGTGAGCGCCGCCTCGCCCAGCATGTCGTAAGAGTAGCGATAGCCGCCGCTCTCGCGCCCCTTCGCGGCGCCAATGGCTTCTTCGATGGTCTGGCCAGTCACGAACTGCTTGCCGAGCATGCGCATCGCGTACGCAACGCCAGCGCGGACGACAGCCTCCCCGCCCTTGCGCACGACGCGCGTGAGCGCTTCGGCGAGCGCGTTTTCGTCCGGCTGCTTCAGTAGCTTGCCCGTCACGAGCAGGCCCCACGCCGTCGCGTTGACGAACATCGAAGGCGACTTGCCAACGTGGGCACGCCAGTCGGCATCGACGATCTTGTCGCGAATCAGCTGGTTGCGAGTCTCGGTGTCGGGGATGCGCAGCATCGCCTCGGCAAGACACATGAGTGCGATGCCTTCGCGGCTGTCCAGCGAAAACTCCTGCGTGAGCAGGTCGACACCACCCGCATCGATGCGTGCGTCGCGTACTCCCTGCGCCAGGCGCGCGGCCAGTTCCTGGGCTTTCGCGAGCGTGGGTGCATCCATTTGCGCGCGCCGCATGAGCGTCTGGACCACCGCCTCTTCGGGAAGCGCAGATGCCTCAGCGATGCGTTGGCGCAGGACGGAAAGATTCGTCGTGTCCGTTTGCGTGACTTTCATTTCTGACAACATGATTTCATGACCGGGTTGGGTGCTACGGATTGCGAGTATCAAACTGTGCGTTTCAGGCTGCGAGTGTCGTCGCCGTTAAATCACGCCGCCGTGCCTCTAAGGCGCTCGGTTCTTCGGCGCAGAAGCTCGAGCGTCACGAGAAGCAGCGTCGAAATCACCACAAGAATGGTCGCCACCGCGAGAATCGTCGGGCTGAGCTGTTCGCGGATGCCGGACCACATCTGGCGCGGAATCGTCTTCTGGTCAGGGCCGGTCAGAAATAGCGCGACGACAATCTCGTCGAACGAGGTCGCGAAAGCGAAGAGCGCACCCGATATCACGCCCGGCGCGATAATGGGCAGCTTCACCTGCAGAAACACGCGCAGCGGTGACGCGCCGAGGCTTCGGCCTGCGCGCGAGAGCGTTTCGTTGAACCCGGCCAGCGTTGCGGTCACCGTGACGATCACGAACGGCACACCGAGTGACGCATGCGCGAGAATCAGCCCGGTCAGACTACTCGTCAGGCCCAGGGGACTAAACGCGAAATACACGCCAACGGCTGTGATGATGAGCGGCACGATCATCGGCGAGACGAGCAGGCCGGTGATCACGGCTTTGCCCTTCAGGCGCGGGCTCGTCAACCCGAGCGAAGCCGTCACGCCCAGCACCGTCGCAATCGTCGTGGACGCGAATGCCGTGATCAACGTGTTCTTCAATGCGAGCATCCAGTCCGGACTGCCGAGGAAGTCCTGGTACCACCGCAGGCTCAGGCCCGGCAGCGGGTACGTGAAGTACGGCTGGGAACTGAACGAAAGCGGCATCACCACGAGCACGGGCAGCACGAGAAACAGCAGCACGGCAAGCGAAACACCCAGGTGAGTGAATCGTCCCAGACGGCCCCAGACCGTCACGTAGGCGGGAAAATTGAACATGTCGTTACCCCAGTTTGATGCCGCCGCCCGTGAGCTTCACGAAGAGGCCGTAAATGATGAGCACGCCAACGAGCAGGATGGATGCAAGCGCGCTCGCGAGGCCCCAGTTCAAGGTCGTATTGACGTGATTGGCGATGTAGTAGCTCGCGAGTTGGTCGTCGGGACCGCCGACAATGGCCGGCGTGATGTAGTAGCCCACCGCGAGAATGAACGTCAGCATTCCGGCCGCACCCACGCCCGGGAGCGTCTGCGGGAAATAGGCCTGGAAGAACGAGCGCACGGGACCGGCGCCAAGCGAGCGCGCCGCCTTCATATAGATATGCGGCACACCCTTCATCACGCTGTAAAGCGAAAGAATCGCGTAGGGAAGGAGAATGTGCGTCATCGCCACCAGTACGCCGAAGCGGTTGTAGATCAGCGAGACACCATGCTTCGAGAGTCCCAGATGAATCAGCAGATCATTCAGGACGCCGTGAGTCTGGAGGACGACAACCCATGCCGTGGTACGGACCAGAATCGATGTCCAGAACGGCAACAGCACCATGATCATGAAAAGGTTGCTGTACTTCGCCGGAAGGTTCGCGAGAAAGTAGGCAACGGGATAGCCGAAAAGAAGGCAGAGCAGGCTGACCGCGAGACTGACCCATGCCGTGCGCAAAAACACGCTGACGTAAAGCCGTTCGCCGTCGGGTTGGCGCACGATGGCGCCGTGCTCGTTGCGTTCGAAGTCGAATGCCCTGAGGTAATACCCGAAGGTCCACGGCGACGACGCGTACTTCAGCGTCGACCATGCCTTCAGGTCGTCCCAGCGCGAGTCGATATTCGACAGACGCTGATGCCACGTGCCCTCACTGCTTTCGTCGATATGACGCGCGGTCTTCATGATAAGGCTGCGCATGCCGCCTTCGTCGTAGTTCAGGCGGGAGGCGACGCGACTCACGCCGTCCGTCCCCCTGGCGGCGGTCAGATCCTGCCCGAACGCGGCATAGATCTGCTCGCCGGGCAATTTCCCGCCGGCAGGGTCCCACGCACGCAACAACACTGCGGCATGCGGCAGTTCCTGCGAAACCGTCGGGTCGCGGAAACTTTTCGTCAGGAGACTGGCAATCGGAATGAGGAACGTGACGAGGAGGAATGCGAACAGCGGAAAGACCAGCAACATCGCCTTCGTGCGCTCAGTGCGCTCCGCACTGCGGAGCCTCGCCTTGAGGCTCTTCGAGTCAGAAACGACGACCTGAGTTGCGTCGGTTGTCGGGATAGCCATATCAGTCGGTAGAATCATCGTGGTTCAGCGGTCGCGACCGCGCCCTCCTCATCAATGCAACTGCAGATACGTTTGTGCGTGGGACAGCAGGAACGCGGTCTTCTTCAGGCAACGTCAATCAGTAATCCGAATAGTCGAACTGATTCGCTCCGCCTCGGTATTGACCTGGTATTGACCTGGTATCGACCTGGTATCGACCTGGTTTTGCCCTGAATCCGGACGCTTCGAAAAACTCTCTACGTCGTGACAGTTACTGCAAGGCTCGGCAGGCGTCGGCCATCCAGCCGACATCCACGGAGTCGCCGATACGCAGCTGCCGTGCAACACCGTCATTCGGCAGCTTCACGATGAAGTCGTTGCGCCCGCATACTTGCATGACCACGCGCAGATGGTCGCCGTAGTAGATGAGATCCTTCACACCGCCGCTGAATACGTTGTCACACGCACGCGCGTGCTCGCCCACGGCTATCCGCTCGGGGCGCAGCGACACCGAGGTCGAACCGGCGGCGCGAATGGCAGCCCCGGCGCTCGCGCGAATAGTGGCTCCGCCGTCGAGCTTGACCGTGCACGCCTTGCTTTCGACCGACGCCACCGTGCCCTTCAACTCGTTGCTCTCGCCGATAAAGCGGGCGACGAATGCGTTTTCGGGCTTCTCGTAGAGATCGGCCGGCGGCGCGAGTTGTTGAATGATGCCGTTGTTGAATACCGCGATGCGGTCCGACATCGTCATGGCCTCGCTCTGGTCGTGCGTCACGTACACGACCGTAAGCCCGCTTTGTTCGTGAATCTGCTTGATTTCGTATTGCATCTGCTCACGCAGTTGCTTGTCCAGCGCACCAAGCGGCTCGTCCATCAAGACGAGCGCGGGCTCGAACACGAGCGCACGAGCCACGGCGATACGTTGCTGCTGGCCGCCGGAGAGTTGCCCAGGCATACGGTTCGCGAACTTCTCCATGTTCACCATCGCCAGTGCGCGGCTGACCTTCCGGGCAATCTCATCCTTGGCGATCTTGCGAACCTTGAGTGGAAACGCAAGGTTCTCCGCCACGGATTTATGGGGGAACAGCGCGTAGCTCTGGAACACCATGCCGATATTGCGCCGCTCAGGCGGAATACGGTTAATCGGCTTCCCCTGAAGCAGTATCTCGCCATGCGTCGCGGTCTCAAAGCCGGCCAGCATCATGAGGCAGGTGGTCTTGCCCGACCCGGACGGTCCTAGCATTGTGAGAAACTCGCCCTCGCGAATATCGAGGTTGAGGTTTTTCACCACGAGCGATTCACCGTCGTAGGTCTTCTGAACGTTCTTGAACGAGACAATGGTCGACATCACAACTCCTCAGGGAAAGCCACACTCGGTGATCAGGCGCCGAACTTCCAGTCACGAGCCGGCAGATACGTTTCCTTCACCACACGCGGAGAGGCCCAGCGCAGCAGGTTCAAATACGAACCCGCCTTGTCATTGGTACCGCTCGCGCGGCCGCCGCCGAATGGTTGCTGACCGATCATTGCGCCTGTGGGCTTGTCGTTCAGGTAGAGGTTGCCTGCTGCATTGACGAGCACGCCTTCGGCCTGGTGCAGCGCGAAACGGTCCGTGCAGAAGATGGAGCCAGTCAGCGCATACGGGCTCGTCGCATCGATCAGTTCGAGCGTCTGGTCCCACTGGGCGTCTTCATAGACGAACACCGAGAGCACCGGTCCAAAGAGTTCTTCCTTCAGCAACGCGTGCTGCGGATCGCTCACTTCGAATACGGTAGGCTCGACGAACCAGCCCGGTTCGGTCCAGGTCTTGCCGCCGGAGACAAGCTTCACTGCGGAGTCATCCTTCGCGGCAGCAATCACGCGGCTGAGCTTCTGATGCGAAGCCTGCGAGATCACCGCGCCCATGAAGGTGCTGGAATCGGCAACATCGCCGACCTTGAGTTCGGCGAGGCGCTCACGCAGTTGCTGGCTGACTGCGGGCCACAGGCTGCGCGGAATGTACGCGCGAGATGCCGCGCTGCACTTCTGGCCTTGATATTCGAAAGCGCCGCGCACGAGCGCGATAGCGACCTCGGATGCATTGGCCGACGGATGGGCCAGCACGAAGTCCTTGCCGCCCGTCTCGCCAACAAGGCGCGGAATCGTGCGGAACGCGTCCACCTTCGACGCCACACCCTTCCAGAGCGACTGGAACACCGCCGACGAGCCGGTGAAGTGAATGCCAGCGAGATCCGGCGACGAAAGCGCGACACGCGTCGTCAGCTCGGCATCGCCGGGGACGAAGTTGATCACGCCCGGCGGCAAGCCGGCTTCTTCGAGTGCTTCGAAAAAGATGTAGTTCGCCAGCGCCGACTTTTCGGACGGCTTCCACAGCACCGTATTGCCCATGATGGCCGGCGCCGTGGTCAGGTTCGCGCCGATGGCGGTGAAGTTGAACGGCGACACCGCATAAACGAAACCTTCCAGCGGGCGCCAGTCCGCGCGGTTCACCGCGGTCGCGACGGACATCGGCTGTTCCGCGTAGACGCGCTGTGCGTTGTACGCATTGAAGCGCAGGAAATCGATCAATTCGCATGCGCTGTCCGGCTCTGCCTGATCGAGCGTTTTGCTTTGACCGAGCATCGTGGCGGCGTTGATCTTGGCGCGCAGACGTGTCGCAACGATATCCGCTGCGCGATGAAGAATCGTGGCGCGGCTCGCGTGCGTCAGGCTCGCCCATTCACGGGCCACACCCTTGGAGCTGGAAATCGCTTCCTTGATCTGGGCTTCTGAGGGGCGATGAATGCGTGCAAGCAGGCGTTGCGTATCGTGAGGAGCCCGAACCTCCGTGACTTCATTGGAAAAATACCGCTTGCCGCCGATCACTGTCGGAATCTCGACGACTTCACGCTGTTCGAGCGCGCTGCGCAGCGCGGCGCCAGACTCGGTGCCTTCGCCAAATTGAACTTCGGCTTCATTCGCCGGCAACGGAAATTGTGGACCAGAAATCACGCTTACTCCTTACCAAAAAAGTTGGATGAGCAGTTGAGCAGTCACCGGTTCAACCCGGGACAACCCTTAGCAGGTGCAGGTTTGCGGGCCATTCGAGGCACCGTCAACGCTCAGTGCCCAGACTAGTGGGTGCAAAAAGAACAACCGCTTAGTTAACTTCGCTTTATGTTGTAAATCGTTGCCCGTTATGACCGACGGTTGAGGGCGGGGTCCATCGGATCGATCGGCGCGCAAACGACACGCACTGAACATGGACGCCCTTGAAATCTCGCTTAGAGCTGAACACTTGTTCAGTATCAATGACAATGACGGGACTATATATCCGTTCTCCGAGATGTCAAAGTCGATTGGATAGGGGTTTTCACGCAGAAACAGCCCAACATCGCGCGATTCTAGGGTAAACGCCATGGACCATAGCCCTAACTTAAATGAACAAACGTTCAGCATTTCAGCAAGAGCAAAGCCGCTATACTTCTATCTCCATGAACGAATGTTCAGTTTTCGGGGCGCAATACCGCCCTTTCTCTGACTGAGGACAGCACCATGCGTCGCGACGAGGAACACGCCGTCAAGGTTGAAAGCCGGAAGGAAGAGCCCGCGGAGTACGACGGCATGCGCCTTAAACTCGTCGACGCCACGCTGGAAGTGGTGGGTCAAGTCGGTCTGGAAAACCTGACAATCCGGAAAGTGAGTGAGCACGCGGGAGTTTCAGTGGGCCTGGTGCATCACCACTTCGAGAACAAGAGCAATCTCGTCTACAAGACGTTCGTCTACATGATCAGGAGCGTTCGCAACCAGCTGATTGCTGGCCGGCGCAAAATAAGCGACCCCGTGGAACGCCTGAAATTCACGGTCGACATGTGTTTTAGCGACGAAGTCATGAGCCCCGGCGCCGCGAACGTATGGCCGCACATGTGGAGTTCTTCGGCGCATGAGGTGGACGTGCAACGTCTATGCGCGGCGTTTTCGCGACGCCTGCGCTCGAACTTCATTCACGATTTTCGACAGGCGGGCTGCGACGCAACGATGGCAAACATCTATGCAATACAAGCGTTGGCGCTCACCCATGGTCTGTGGATCGAGCACCGGGTGGCCGGCACGGTTTCTATCGAGGAAGTGCTGGCGATCTTCCACGGCGTGATCGACAACGCGACAAACCAGGGGTGGAAGACGAGCTTTCGCGGCCTCGCCAACTTCGGGCACTAAGCCTGGCGGCACTATTCGTCTTCTGTGTCGCCCACCTCTTCGGGCTTCAGCGAAAGCGCTTTCGCAATGTCGCGTGCGACCTGCCGTTCAAATGCGCGCCGAATCAGATCGTAGAGATCGGTCGGAAGATGGCCGAGCTCGTTTTCCCGATACGAAAGATAAAACGAACGAGTGAGCCGTCCATACGGCCGCCCGTGCCGCGAAAACGCTGTCAACGGAACCACGCGAACGTCGGGCACGTAGTGACGGGATTGCCACAAGCACAATGGCGTCGTGATGGCGAACCCCAGGCCCGCCGCGACCAGGCTCAGCATGGGATCCGTGGCGTCGAACTCGCAGGTGCGTTCGATGTTTTCGCCGTGCGACGAGAGATAGGTATCGACGTGCTGGCCGATGACCGAGCGCGCGCTATATCGAATGAACTGCAGATGGTTGCTCAACTCGGTCAGCGTCGTGTAGCGGTCGACTTCGAAGCTGCCGGGGAGAACCACGACGTAAGGCTCGGAGAACAGCTTCCTTTTGCGGATGCCGGAAGCATGCGACGTACTGCTGGTCGTCACGGCCATGTCGAGCTGCCGGGCCTCAAGCTGGCCATCGAGCGCAGGCGTGATGCCAGACCAGAGCCGTATATGGTGCGATGTGCCGGACAACGCTTTAATGGCGATCGGGCCGATGGTCGCTGCAAAAGAATCGACACACCCGAGGCGTACCACGACCCGCTTTGCGCGAGTGACATTGCGCACGCTCTCAACCATCTGGTCGGCGCCTTGCAGGAGGACCGTGGCGTGCTCGAACAGGCGCTGACCTGCAGCCGTTGGTCGAGCCGGGCGCGTTGCCCGGTCGAGCAACGTCGTGTCCAGTAGCGTTTCGAGCGCCTTGATACGCTGCGAAACACCTGCCTGCGAAATCGCCAGGCGACTTGCCGCATCCGAAATCGAGCCGGCCTCCACCACCGCCACCCAGCTGGCAAGGAGGTCCCAATCAGGATATTTTTCTGGCGCGCTGTCTTTCATCATTGTGGAGGCATCCATCCCAAAATTTAGCACGTCCCGGACGCGCCGTCCGCGCCAAACCGGTCGATCTCCGTGGTTAATCGGTGCACCTCGCGGCGTCGAGCGCGCCGAGCACATCATCGGAAGCAGCCGGGAGTTTCAGGACCGCAGCGCCTGCGCGATCCAGAAGTGCCGCCATGTCGTCTTGGGGTGAATCGCAAGCCAACCCCGCTTCGCTGCTTGCCTCGAGTTCGCTACGCCATTTACCGGCTATCTCCACTTCGACGACATGAACGCCGCTCTCGGGCACGCCATAGTGCTGCGCCGCGAAGACGCCGCCGAGCTTGCCGTTGACTACCCACGACCGTCCGTGCTCTTGAGCAGCATCGGTGAGCGCGGCAACCACTCGACGGTCGCACGCTGCGCCGTGATGCGTTCCCAGGTTGAAATCGGTCCCTCCAGCCTGCTCGCGGTACGGCGAAAGCCACGAGCTCGCGTGCGAGAAAAGAACCGCAATGTTCTCGTGCATTTCCCTGAGGCGGACGATCTCAGCAGTCACCATCTGATGGAACGGAAGCCACCAGGCGGCGATCCTCGCAGCAACCGCCGCCTCGTCTGGCTCGCAGTCGTGCGGATAGAGCGGCTCCCCGCGCGACGTGTGCGTCCTGCACAGTCCCACCCGATTCAAACGCGGGGATAGCGACCGATTGTTGGTCGCCACGTTCGGGTCGATCACACAAGGGTGAATGCACGCCGAAACCGTCGACATGCCGTTTTTGCGCGCGGTGGCGATCCATGCGACGCCTGCCGGGTCGGACAGGCGCCCATCAATTGGCGCCCAGGCTGGATTGGTCAGCAATTCGGCCGGTACGCCGGTGCCGATGTGGGGCGCGACTACCAAAACCGGCCCGTTACCGCGGGCAATGAGCCCGAAGTTTTCGCTCTGCATGCATTCCCCCGTCAAATCGTGGCGACCGCCGCCTAGCCGAAGTCCTCGTGTGAACGTATATCGATTACGCTTTCTACGCCGCCATCATAAGGGTCGCTTATATTTTTCATCGCCGCGACTGAATCAAGGCGCGATAGACCCTCGCTTCGTGCGGCGGCACGACGAACCGCCCCCGAAAATCTCCCAATACCGGCCGCCTGTCGAATACGCGTCCCGCTCGAATAACTTGAAGTCATGCCAGCGTGAAAATAATGCGCATTGACGCCGCGGGTGCTCGATCCAATACTCACCGCTCATCGAGAAAGCGAATCAGCGCATGCACCGGACCTAAGACCGCTTTGATGGTCGCGGTGAGTGCTCTATTCTGGCCGGCCGTTCACAACGATTCGCGCCACCCTAAGTCACTCAATCAGGAGACAGCATGTCAGGAAATCGCGGCGTCGTTTTCACCGGCCCTGGAAAAGTGGAAGTGCAGAATATTGCGTTTCCCGAACTCTCCGATCCCGCCGGCCGCAAGGCCAACCATGGTGTCATTCTGCGGGTCGTTGCCACGAACATTTGCGGATCCGATCAACACATGGTACGCGGCCGCACGACTGCGCCGGTCGGACTCGTGCTGGGCCACGAAATCACGGGCGAAGTGATCGAGGTCGGCTCCGACGTGATGACGCTGAAGAAAGGCGACCTGGTGTCGGTCCCGTTCAACGTTGCTTGCGGGCGCTGCCCCATGTGCAAGGCGCAAAACACCGGGGTCTGCCTGAACGTCAATCCGGCGCGTCCGGGCGGGGCCTACGGCTATGTCGATATGGGCGGCTGGATTGGCGGCCAGGCGGAATATGTCATGGTTCCATTCGCCGACTTCAACCTGCTTAAATTTCCCGATCGCGATCGCGCAATGGCGAAGATCCGCGATCTCACCTGCCTGTCCGATATTCTGCCCACGGGCTATCACGGCGCCGTGACCGCCGGCGTTGCGCCCGGAGCCAGCGTCTATGTCGCAGGTGCGGGCCCGGTCGGGCTCGCGGCCGCTGCATCCGCGCGACTCCTGGGCGCCGCCGTCACGATCATCGGCGACGTGAACCCGAAGCGTCTCGAACACGCTCGCCGCGTTGGATTCGAAACGGTCGATCTTTCGAAAGATGCGTCGCTGGCCGAACAGATGTCGGAGTTGCTCGGCGAACCGGAAGTCGACTGCGCCATCGATTGCGTGGGCTTCGAAGCACGCGGCCACGGGCATACCGGCTCGCAGGTCGAAGCGCCAGCGACGGTGCTCAATTCGCTGATGGAAGTAACGCGCGTGGCCGGCAAGATCGGCATTCCGGGGCTGTATGTCACCGACGATCCCGGCGCGGTGGATCCGGCCGCCCAAAAGGGCAGTCTTTCGGTACGTCTCGGCCTCGGCTGGGCCAAATCGCACTCGTTCTTCACCGGCCAGACGCCTGTCATGAAGTACAACCGTAACCTGATGCAAGCGATTCTTTGGGACAAGCTCAATATTGCCGAAGTCGTCAATGTGACGGTCATCGAACTCGATCAGGCACCGAGCGGCTATGCGGAATTCGATTCCGGTGTCCCCAAGAAGTTCGTGATCGATCCGCACGGTAGCCTTAAAGCAGCCGCCTGAGCGTCACACCCGTCTTGCTCAGGCGAACCCGATTCGCGAAGAAGTTTTCGCCGGCCGTTGGCCGGCTTTTTTGCTTGACCAGGGCCTGGCATCCCGAACAACGAATCGCCATTTCTCAAGCACCGCTTGTGCTATCTATAAACCAGGCTGAAGAACAACCTTGGTCCGATACCGCTCGCTATGCTGAATACACCCGTTTGCCCGTCGTGAGCAGCACCGAAGGGATCACGGACACCTTGGCCCCTACCATCCTGGCAGCCGCCGCAAGCGCGCCCGGTAATGGCAGATAACCCTGTTTGGATCGTACCTTGATACGGACCTATACCGCCTTCATTCTCCTCGGCCTGTTCTGGGGATCAAATTTCATCTACATGAAATGGGCGGGCGCATTGATCAGCGCAGGTCAGATTTCGTTTTTGCGCATCCTGTTTGGCTTCGTGCCGTTGGCGGCGCTCGCGTGGCGTAGCGGCGTACTGAAGTCTGGGCAGGTTCGTTATCTGCATCATCTGGCGGTGATGGCCGCGCTCCCCACTGCCTTTTGCTACTTCGCCATGGCGAAGGGCACCGCGCTGCTTCCGTCCGGTATTGCCGGCGTGCTCGGCGGGTCGCCGGCCATTTTCACCTCAATGGCATCGAGTCTTTTTTTGCGCAACGAGAAGATGAACCGGTTGATGGTTTCCGGCATTGCGTTGGGCATAGTGGGGATTACGCTCATCGCCCGACCGTGGGCCGCTTTGAGCGACAGCGCCCCTATCAGCCTCGAAGGCGTCGCGTGGATGATGGCTGGCTCGATCGTCTTCGGAATGTCGTATATCTACGGCCGGCGCTTTCTCTCCCCGACCAATCTCCCACCACTAGCCATCGTGACCTGGCAGATGGGCCTGGCATTGGCCATGCTCTTTTTCGTCACCGATCTCGATGGCACCGGCCAGATTCTTCACGACGCGCGTGCCTTGGCAGGCATGGTGATCGGTCTGGGATTGCTCGGTACTGGCGCATCGTTTCTCCTCTACTATTTCCTCCTCCGGGAACTGGGCGCAGTTGCTGCCTCTGGCGCGGTCTATGTCACACCTGTCATTGCGCTGATGATTGGCTGGGCTGCTGGCGAGCATGTGGGCCCGCTGGAGGTCGTGGCGACACTGTTGATCCTTTGCAGCATCGCCATGCTCGAAGTCGGTCGACAACGCACCACTCGACCGGAAGCAACACCCATTCAGACAGCGGTAAGTCCTGATTGAATAGGGCCGAAATCGTGAACTGCCGGAGCAGCTATGTATCAGCGACCTAAAAATCTGGAACATTTCCTCGGCGTTGCCCAAACACTGTTTCAGGCAAAAACGCTTCCGGATACTGCACGCCGGTTATCGGCGAAGGTATTCGAGCGTCTGGAACAACCGTCCGACGATGGCAGGCGAAACAGGGAACGATTTCCTGCCTGTGAACTTCTCGACTCTGCCTTGGCAGCTCTGCTTGTCGACCAGTCCAATCTTGGCGTGGCCGCCCGCGCGATCAAAACGCTCGAACCTTCGATCGGCTGGCAACGGCGTACTTCCGGCTTGAATGGAAGCGATGACTACGTCGAAAAACACGTCCATGGAATAATTTGCGGCCCCGGCGGCATGGAAAGCCGCTATGACGTCCAGTTGGGTTTTTCCTTGCTCGCGCCTCACACCCGATATCCGGATCATCAACATCCCCCGGAAGAGGCCTACGTGCTGCTGAGCGCGGGTGAATTCAGGCAGTGCGAGGGAGACTGGTTCGATCCAGGCATGGGTGGCGGCCTGCACAACGCTCCTAATAGCGTGCACGCCATGCGATCGGGAACCACCCCATTAGTCGCGATGTGGTGTCTCCTTGTTTAATCGAAAGCACAAGTTAGCAGACGCATACCCGCGCGCAGGACTTCCGTGAAATGCACCGCTGCCATGCGCACTCGCCTGGCAGCGGAGCCCGTAAAACGTCCAATCAGGACGCCGCCACGATTACCACTTCGATGAGCTTTTCGGGCTGTGCCAACACCGCGCCCACGGTGGCACGAGGCGGTGTATGTCCGGGCGCGACCCACGCATCCCATACCTCATTCATTGCGGAGACCTGAGACATGTCCGCCAGGAAAATCTGACAAGAGAGGATGCGCGATTTGTCCGAGCCATGTTCTGCAAGAAGTGCATCGATTGAGGCCAGCACCTGGCGGGTCTGCCCTGCCATGTCCTCGGTGATATCGCTCGGCACTTGCCCAGCCAAATAAATTGTGCCTTGATGCACAGCGACCTCGGAGAGGCGCTTCCCTATGTGACTACGCTTGATTTCAGCCATGACTTCGTTTCCTGTCTAACGATAAAAAGGTTCAACGCTCGGGACCCGCGAGTGCGGCTTGATACTTGATCGTCGAGACGACGCCAATGCGCCGAAAGGGTTCTGGTGGCAGCCAACTCGGCCCCTCGAGGCTGAGCGCGTCAGACAGGCAGGACGATTGTGCTCCCATTGCCATTTCGCCCAGCAGTTTGCCGTAGGTGCTGCCCTTGAGCACCCCTGCACCATTGCAGCCCAAAGACGCGAATAGTCCGGGCCGCAACTCGCCAAAAAAAGTCGCGCCATTGCGTGTCAATGCCGTCGTTCCACCCCACACATACTCGAACCGGTGCGACTGCATGTTCGGATAACGACGCTGATAGCTGCTCGTCAACTGCGCCAGCGTTTCGGCTGGCGACTGCTCCCGTTCGTAGGAGTACGCGCTACGCACCATGAAACGGTCACCCTGAACGCGCCGCAGTGTCGTCCCAAGGCGGTTAGCCGGAATCAAGCCCCATTCGGACGTATTGCCGAGTTTCTTTAGTTCGGATTCCGAAAGCCTCGGCGTGAGGGCCGCATAGGTAAAGATCGTGATGAGTCTGTCGCGCAAGATACCCAGCTCTTTAGCGAATCCATTGTTCGCCAGCACGACCCGATCCGCAGTGTATTGGGTCTTGCTGGTGGTGACGCAGAATGGTGACGACTTGCTCAGTGAAACGACCGGCTCTCCTTCAACCAGAAGCACATTGGAAGGGAGAGAATCTGCGAGGCCACGAATCAGCGCTGCGGGCTGAACGAATACATTGTTGGGCGAGTGGTAGCCGAACTTGTAATAGCTTGTCCCGAGCTTTTCCTGCAGCGCCTCTCGGTCGAATACCTCAAAATTAACGCCCCATTCGCGATATTGCGCCAACGACGCCATGAGGTTCTGTACTCCAGCCTCGCTCGCTGCCGCATGGAATTTTCCCGCTGGGTTCCAGTTGCAGTCGATCCGGTGTTCGCGCACCAGCCCCTCTAGCCAATGCAAGCCTGCTTCGTAAATGCGAATCTGCTTGCGGGCGACTTCCAGCGGGCTCGTGTGACCGCCCATCTTCGTGTTGTGCGGAACGTTGATGACGAAGCCAGAGTTACGCCCCGAAGAACCCTCCCCGATAGTCGACGCTTCCACCACCAATACCGGCTCGTCGGGCCGCAATTCCGCAATACGGCGCGCCGCGGCCAGACCGGTATATCCGCCACCAATGATGACCGAGCCGAATCGCCGGACAGAAGTCGAGCCGGCCCTCTTGCGCTCAGGGAGCATGGCGTTCCAACCTGAGCACTGATGGTACGTGGGATATTTTCCACTAGCGATTTCGGGGACTGAGGGATGTGTCTCGGTATTCATGGAGGGACGGATTTCTCAATGAAGTGGGGGGCTGCTTGCATACTGCCGAAGCATGCGCCGCTTCCCCCAAACATCAGGATCCTTGATACCGAGATTCAGTGAGATTGTTTTTATTCGGATCGGAAACGTGACGTAAAGGACAACGATTTCCAATTGCGCCCCGCTGCCGGTCGATCGCATCACGATCGACGGAGCGTTCGTGCCAAGGAGCAGGAAAGCCAGCGCTTCGAGCAGCACTCACGTGGCAAGCGCTATTTGCGATGAGTCGATCGCCGTCGCGCGGCCTGTGCGCTCATGCGCAGTCGTATATCACCGATGTATCTGCACAACGCGCTACGCCCCCAGCTGGGCATACTTGCTGGCCTCTGCAATCAACCACTTCTCGAACCCCTGTAGTTGAGGGGAGCTTTCCTTGTGCTCTGGAAAGACCAGGTAGTATCCCTTTTCACTACGCAGGGAAAGATCGCATGGAATGACAAGCTCCCCAGTGGTCAATTCGTGCGAAACAAAAAATCGAGGTACGAGTGCAATTCCGAGGCCGGCCCGTGCGGCCTCCACAAGCATTGAAAACAACTCGTAGCGCTGGCCCAGCATAGCGTCGACATCGTGGATGCCTGCCTGCGCGAACCAGTGCCGCCATGCGTCTGGCCGTGCCGATTGATGCAGGAGTGTGAAGCGCGCAACGTCTCGCGGCTCGAGGCGAGCCCCCTTCGATAGCAGTTGCGGACTACACACCGGTGTAACTTCCTCCCCGAACAGATATCTGGCAATGGAGCCAGGCCAGACCGGATCCCCAAAGTGAATCGCCGCGTCAAAAGGCGTACCGGTGAACAGGAACGGCACTGCGCGGGTAGTCAGATTGACCGTCACGTCCTTATGCTGCGCATAGAAATTGGGAAGGCGCGGGATCAGCCATCGAGTCGCGAACGTCGGGATAACCGCGAGCTCGAGGATGCCTCCAGCATCGCGGTGCGCCATCGCCGCGAGGGTGTCTCGCTCCATCGTGTCGAGCGTATCACGGACCTGACGAGCATAAATTTGCCCAATCTCCGTCAAGACGAGCCGCTTCTTCACCCGACTGAACAGGGACACCCCCAGGAACTCCTCCAGACTTGCCACCTGGCGCCCCACCGCGCTCTGCGTCAGCGCCAGTTCGTCCGCACTGCGAGTAAAGCTCAGATGTCGGGCTGCTGTCTCAAACGCAATGAGCGCTTCGATGCTCGGTATCTTTCGTCTCACAATCCTTCCTCAAACGCACAACGTTGCGAGTTTATATCGTTTGCCGAACGCAGGCGAGGTCGCAACAATGGTCCTCCTGTAGCCCGCGGCCATCGACCGTTTCGCAGCGCCTTGATGCCCCGACCGTGGTCACGACCGGGCATGCGCGCGACCAAAGATGCGGTCCGGTCAGGAGTGTCCGTGGGTAGAGCATTCGCATGTTTATCACAATTCATATAACTTAGTCATACATATTAAATCCAGACAACCGATCGAAACACCATCCTGACTTCGCCATAAAGGAACCGCCAATGACCTCCGATTCTCTTCCTGTAAAGTTCAAGCCTTACACTCGCCAGACGATCAGCCAGGCGCCGCAATGGCAGCTTCTTCCTGAAGAACTTCGGGAGGCAGTACAGGTGGTATCCCGTGTCTTACCGTTCCGCACGAACCAGTACGTGATGGAGGAGCTGATCGACTGGAGCGCCGTTCCGGACGACCCGATTTACCGTCTGACTTTTCCGCATGAGGACATGCTGTCTCCCGCGGACTATTCGAAGCTCAGGGACCTTGTACTCGTAAAGAAGGACGAGGCCGCCATCGATGAGGCGGTCCGTCGTATCCGGTTGTCGATGAACCCGCACCCGGCGGGTCAAATGACGCACAACGTGCCTTTCATGGACGGGCAACCCGTAAGCGGCCTGCAGCACAAATATAAGGAAACGGTGCTCTTCTTCCCGAGCGCCGGACAGACTTGCCATGCGTATTGCACGTTCTGTTTTCGCTGGCCGCAATTCGTCGGGATGGACGACCTCAAGTTCGATGCTAAAGAATCGAACGAGTTGGTTGCTTACCTCAAGCTGCACAAAGAGGTCACCGACGTCCTGATCACTGGCGGCGATCCCCTTATCATGAACACGCGTTCGCTCGCCGGCTATATCGAACCACTGCTGTCGCCCGAACTCTCGCACATCCAGAACATCCGTATCGGCACCAAGTCCGTCGCCTACTGGCCCCAGCGCTTCGTGACAGACAAGGACTCGGATGATCTAATGCGCCTGTTCGAGAAGGTTGTCGCGTCGGGCAAGAATCTCGCGATCATGGGCCACTACAATCACCCGGCGGAGTTACGAACGTCGATCGCTCAACGTGCCGTCAAGCGGATCGTATCTTCCGGTGCCACCCTGCGTATGCAAGCACCGCTGATCCGCCACATCAACGAAGATCCCAAGGGTTGGGCGGAACTCTGGACGACGGGCGTCCGGCTAGGCGCAATTCCTTATTACATGTTTGTCGAGCGCGACACCGGCCCCAGTCACTACTTCCAGTTGCCTCTTGCTCGGGCCTATGAAATATTCCAGGCGGCCTATCAGTCCGTTTCGGGGCTGGCGCGCACCGTTCGCGGCCCCTCGATGAGCGCATTCCCCGGTAAGGTGGTCGTGGACGGTATCGTCACCATCCACGGCGAAAAAGTGTTTGCGCTTCAACTCCTGCAGGCGCGCAATCCTGATTGGGTACGTCGCCCTTTCTACGCGAGGTTTGATCCCGCGGCAACGTGGCTTCACGACCTGGTGCCTGCGTTCGGCGAGAAGAAGTTCTTCTTCGAAGATGATGCCGAGCGTCCACACAAGGTCGTGCAACTGGCGACGCGTAACTCGGGACGATACGTTCCGCAGTCGTCGAACGAAGCGATCCACGGCATTGCAACCGAAGCTTAACCATCTCGATCGAGAGGCCTGCCTTTCCCGGGCATGGCCTCATCGGCGCGCCTATAGGTAACGTGGAGCGATAATGTCATATGTCGTAACGGAAAACTGCATCCAATGCCGATACACGGACTGCGTAGAGGTCTGTCCAACCGACTGCTTCCGACAGGGACCGAACTTCC
The DNA here is from genome assembly GCF_022213065.1 of Paraburkholderia tagetis. Taxonomy (GTDB): domain Bacteria; phylum Pseudomonadota; class Gammaproteobacteria; order Burkholderiales; family Burkholderiaceae; genus Paraburkholderia; species Paraburkholderia tagetis. Next base: position 55,758 of record NZ_JAKLJA010000004.1, on the reverse strand, counting down.
TTGTGATCGATCCCGACGAGTGCATCGATTGCGGCGTATGCGCGCCGGAATGCCCGGTTGATGCGATCGTGCCGGTGGAGGAGGTAGCGGAAAATCAACAGCTGTTCGTGGCGCTGAACATCGAACTCGCGAAACAGTGGCCGGTAATCACGACAAGGCAGGCCCCGCTCCCCGAAGCGGAACGTTGGCGAGACGCCAGTGACAAGTTGCAACACCTCCTGAAAGACGCAGTCACGAGTTCAACCTGATGTATCTCGAGGCTTGACCTTCGCGTGCCGCCTACGCTTCCCGGTCCGAGGCAGGCGGCTATATCGTCGGCGGGAAGCGTTTTCAGATCAACCAATGAAATCGACGTGCAGCTGAGCTGTTAACATAAGCATCCTTAAATAGCCAACGCATCCACACATGTGCACGGTTCGTCGCGCAGATTGATTCAAACTTTCCCCGAGAGATGGACGCGTGATGCTGAATGCCAGAGATGTACAGTGGTCGCGATCACGTCGCCAACCCAGGTCCGTCTCCAGATCAGCAAGCAGGGTTCACCGATATCGATTGATAAATACCGACGGATCTGCGCGCTCGGCTTGCGCGCATAAATCCGAAATTCCGCCCGCTGGATCGGCGCGAGCCGCACCATATAGTGGTTCGGCGTCTCTGCGGTAAAATCCTGATCCAAATACTGCGGAAATACTTTCGGGTTCACATAGCGATCCTCGTATTGGATTGCACTCTCGTCCTCGTAATGCACGATGCACGAGTGGAACACCGGGTCATTGTTGACACCGAGCGTAGCCATTGCCCGCGAGTTTGAACTCGCATCCAGTACGAGCACGCGAGCACTGTAGCAATGCCCGCGTAGCGCTACCTCGTCCGCGATATTGCGGATCTCCAAAACTGGGGACTCGTGGTCGCGGGGCGTGACAAATGTTCCCGCCCCCTGGACACGCGTGAGTATGCGCTCGGCCGAAAGCTCGCGCAACGCACGGTTGACGGTCATGCGCGCAACACCGAATGTCTTTGCAAACACCGTCTCCGAGGGAATGGTGTCACCCGGTTTCCACGTGCCGTCTGCAATGCGTTCGACTACATAGCGCTTGATTTTCTCATAGGGCGGAGGCGATAGCCCCCGCTGTGTGCACGCCTGCCCTGCCATGTCCCCTGCCGGCACGAAAGCATTCATGATTGTTGTCCCAACACGATCGAATTCGGCGTCTCGTTCAGGTGCCCACTGCGGTGGGCAGCATGTCGTTGGCGGAAGCCGGGGTGCCGGCCCCGACCGGTACGACGGAATCGGCCACGTAAGTGCCAGACGGCACTTGCGTGCGCAACGGGCCAGGCAGCGGCGGAGGGCCGTCGTCGGAAATCATGTGAAATGCCCGTGTCATGTCGTCCGCGAGCGGGCGGTCATCACGGTATGTCGGCAGCACACCGCGAACCTGCTGATACAACGCCTGCGTGTACGGCGCACGCTCGCCGTCGTTCGGCTGTAAGTCATACGCCTGCACGGCCGCCAGAAGTTCGATGCCAAAAATGCGGTTACTGTTCTCAATCACGGCGAGCGCCTTGAGTGCTGCCGGCGTCGCGTGACAGAGATGATCCTCCTGCAAGCCCGAAGTCACGCCACCATCGAGGCTCGCGGGTGCCGCTTCGCGCCGGTTCTGCGCGACAAGCGATGCTGCCGTGTACTGCGCGATCATGAAGCCCGAGCGCGTGCCACCAGCCTGCGCAAGGAATGCGGGTAATCGGCTCACGAGCGGGTTCACGAGCCGGTCCAGACGTCGCTCGGCCATTGCCGCGACCTGCGCGACTGCTGCGGCGAGGCTGTCCATCGCGAGCGCGATCGAAGCGCCAACGGCGTGCGCCTGCGAGAACACCTGCGGCACTTCGGGCGTGCCGGCAACAATCGGATTGTCCGTGGTCGAGGCCAGCTCCCGATTGACGACTTCGGCCGCCGTGGCAAGTACGTCTCGGGCTGCACCATGGACGTGCGGAATCGTCCGCATGCTCAGAGCATCCTGCGTGCGACGTCCGAGCGCCGACGCGAGCAGCCCGCTACCCGTCAGAGCACCGCGCATCCGCTCGCCCACGTGCACCAAACCTGGCGATATGCGGAACGCGAGCGACTCCGCGTCGAAGGCTGCCACCTGCCCGCCGAGATTCTCGAAACTCATGGCGGCTACGACATCGGCCCAGTCGAACAATCGCTCTGCACGCTGCAGTGCGAGTGCCGCGAGTCCGGTGACGCACGGCGTGCCGTTCACGAGGCTCAGGCCCTCCTTCGCTTCGAGCGCCAGCGGTTCGAGTCCGAGTCGGCGCAGTGCCTGGGCGCCGCTCATATGTTCACCGCGCCAGGTAACCTGACCCGCACCCACGCAAACCAGCGCGATATGCGCCATGTGGCTCAAATACCCGACTGAGCCGAACGCCGGCACATCGGGCACGCAGCCGGCCTCGAGCAGCGCGACGAGGCGCTCGACCAGTTCGACACGTACACCGGAGCGGCCATGGGCGAAATTGTTGATGGCTGCGGCCATGATCGCGCGCGTTTCTACCGCGCCGAGTGGAGCGCCCACGCCCACAGCGTGGCTCATCAGGATGTTGTGCGAGAGATCGTGCTGCTTCTCCCGCGACACAACGACGTCGCACAATGCGCCGACCCCGGTATTGACGCCATATGCGCGGATACCGCGAGCGACGATCTGCTCGATAAGCTTACGGGCGGCGCCAATACGTGCGCGTGCGTCGGCTGAAAGCTCTAGATTCTCACCGTTGGCGACAGCGCAAACCTGACGCCAATCCATAGGCCGCCCGGAACGAATGACTGACATGGTTAGCTCTGGCAATTGATTAAATTGATTAATGCGTGCTGCGGTCCTGATGACTCGAGACAAACTGGCGGAAGCGCTCGGACTTGTGCTCTCCGAAGACCTCCTCAGGCGTACCGTCCGAATCCACCTGGCCTTGATGCAGGAACATCACACGATTCGAGACGTGCTTCGCAAAACCCATCTCGTGCGTAACAACAAGCATCGTGCGCCCCTCGTCGGCCAACGCGCGCATCACGCGCAGCACTTCACCCACGAGTTCGGGATCGAGCGCGGAGGTGGGCTCGTCGAACAACATCACCTTCGGATGCATCGCGAGCGCTCGCGCAATGGCCACGCGCTGCTGCTGGCCGCCCGAGAGATGCGCAGGATAATGGCTACGCTTCTCGGCGAGCCCCACCTTTGCCAGCAGCACTTCGGCTTCCTCCACCGCTTCCGCGCGGTCGCGCTTCTGCACGCGCATTGGCCCTTCGATCAGGTTTTCGAGCACCGTCATATGCGACCACAGATTGAAATTCTGAAACACCATGCCGAGTTGCGAGCGCACACGATCCACCTGGCGGCGGTCCTCTGGCTTGAGCTTTCCATCGCGCAGGCGCTTCATCTTCAGCTCCTCGCCCGCAAGGGCTACCGAGCCGTCATCGGGCATCTCCAGCAGGTTCAGGCAGCGCAGGAAAGTGCTCTTTCCCGAGCCGCTCGCCCCGAGAATCGAAATCACGTCGCCTTCGTGGGCATCGAGCGAGATGCCTTTCAGGACGTGATGGTCCCCGAAGGACTTGTGGATATTCTTCACGGACAGGGCGACCGGTGTGCTTGCATTCATAGGTTTCTCCGGGTGGCTACGTCAGTCTTCAGACGGCGCGGCGAGTTTCGAGTTGGGTGGCGGGACGGCGCACGACTGCGGGCATGGCGCGCAGATGCCGGGAGAGCCGGCGCTCGATGAGCCCGAGAATTCGGACCACGATGAAATTGAGGCACAGATAGATCAGCGCCGCACAAGTAAAGACTTCTGTCGTGCGATAGGTCTGCTGGATGATCTGCTGTGCGACACCCGTGACTTCCCAAACCGTGACAAGGCTCGCCAGCGCTGTCGACTTGACGAGAAGCACGGCTTCGGTCGAATACGCGGGCAAACACTGGCGCAGCGCGATGGGGCCTATCACGCGGCGCAGCAGAGCGAATCCCGAGAGACCGATCGCGTAGCCCGCCTCGATCTGGCCAACCGGCACGGCAATCAAACCGCCTCGAATGATCTCGGCGGTATAGCCCGCCGTACACAGTGCGAGCGACAGCACGGCACACACGTAAGGCTCGCGCAGCACCGGCCAGAGGAAACTTTCGCGGATTACGCCGAATTGCCCAAGCCCGTAATAGACGAGGAACATCTGGATCAGCAGCGGTGAGCCACGGAACACGAGAATGTAGGCGCGCCCGAGGCGATTCGGCAACCAGTGCGACGACACACGCATCGTGACAATCACGAGCGAAAGCAGACCACCGAGCACCAGCGATGCGAAGAAAAGGCCCAGCGTGGTCGGCACCGCCGCAATCAGCTGGCGCATCGTGTCGAGAAGAAAGTCGAAATCGATATGCATGATGGAGCAGCCCTTGCGTCAGTTGCGCGCGAAGTTGCGCTTGAACGAGCGGCCGACGATCGCCTCCGCACGGCCGAATACCCGGTTCGACACGCCGGTCATCGCGAGATACAGCACGCCGCCCGCGACGAAGAAGAGAAAGTATTGATGAGTCGAACCCGCCGCCACCTGGCTGGCGCGAAGCAACTCGGCGAGACCCGTAACCGAGATGAGCGCCGAGTCCTTGAGGCTCAGTTGCCAAACGTTGCCGATCCCGGGCAAGGCGAAGCGCAACACCTGGGGAATCAGGATACGGCGCGCCATGGTAAGCGTCGGCATGCCGATCGCGCGCGCGGCCTCGAGCTCCCCGCGCGATACAGCGAGCACGGCAGCCCGATACACCTCGGCCTGGTACGCGCCTGAAATCATGCCCACGGCGAACGCGCCGATCACAAACGGCGGAACACCGATGAAGCCATCCGCCCCGAACCACTGGCCGATCGACGATACGAGCGTCGAGCCGCCGAAGTAAAACAGATAGATGACGAGTAGTTCGGGCACGCCACGGAAAACCGTCGTATAGAAGTCGCCCACGACACGCGCCGTGCGAAAGCGCGAGAGCTTCGCGGCCGCGATGAGCGCACCAAACACCGCACCAATCGCGAGCGCGGCGAGCGTCAGTAAAACCGTCATAAGCGCGCCGAGCAGCAGCACGCCACCCCAGCCATCCGCCCCGACACCGAGCATTTCGACAAAAGGACCCATTACGTCACCTCAAGCTAGCCTGTGAAACAAACCGCGCGGCGTCGGCCCTTTGAGCCGGCGCGCGCAGTCACGCTGTAAGCGACACTCAGGGCGTCACATCGGTCTTGAACCACTTCTCCGAAAGCTTCTTCACGGTGCCGTCGGCGATGGCCGCCGTGACCGCCGCGTCGAACTTCGCCTTGAGGTCGGCGTCCTGCTTGCGCAACGCGAGTCCTTCACCCGCCCCCCAGATCGGGCCGCCGATCTTCGGGCCAGCCGGGACCGTAGGCACAGCCTCTTTCTTGTCGGCGTTTGCAGCGTAGTAAGTCACGTCGTCAAAAGACGCGTCGATGCGGCCATTGGCCAGATCCAGATCGCGTTCCGGCGAGGTCTTGTACACGCGGATAGACGCGACGTCCTTGAAGTTTTCATTGATAAACCGCGTATAGACGGTGCCCGATTGAAGGCCGATCGTTTTGCCCTTGAGAGCCGTCCGCAGCGCCTGTAGCGCGGGCACATTCGACCTGGCGTCGGTGTCGAGCTTCAACGGCAGCGCGGCGGCGGTGGCCTTCGGGAGAATCTTCGTATCGGTGACGGCGAAAGTCGCGGGCGTGGCGGCATACGGCTTCGAAAACGCGAGAATCTTTTCACGCTCAGGTGTGATCGAAATAGCATCCATCAGGACATCGAATTTCCCAGCCTGCAAGCCGGGAATCATGCCGTCCCAATCCTGCGCGACCAGGTTGCACTTTAGTTGAGCCCGCGCGCAAAGGTTGGCGGCGAGTTCCGGCTCGAAGCCACCGAGCTTGCCACCAGGCAGCGTAAGATTCCACGGAGCGTAGCCACCTTCAAAGGCGATCGTCACCGTCTTCCAGTCCTTTGCCTCGGCAGCGCTGCTCGCGAGCAGCGCCACGCCGAACGCGGCGCCGACCAATCCTCTGACCAACCTGCTGTATTTCGCTTGCATGTCCAGACTCCTCCGGTTTTGGGAACGACACTAAGGCTATAGATAATTCGCGAGTGTTCTTGTCTATACAAGATGGCGGAACAATATTCTTTACGCAAGCGGGATTTTTCAAACCGCGACTCATTAGCGGTATTCGCCAAGTCGCATGCCTGCTTTTCACCACATGGCAGCCGGCTAATGGATTTTCAAAGATGCCTGAAAACAAGGCATTTTTTCGTTGAAAATGTGTGGCTGCCTTTCAATGGTCGCGTAGATTGAGGCGTGCCATATACCCATAAGGGGGTATGTCTAGATACCCAATCTGGGATATGAGAGAGGAAATTCGATCAAATCGCCTGGCCACGTTGTCTATACCACTCGGCGTTTTCCCAACCGTGCTGCATTCGCAAACTGACTTCCTTGGACACAATCGGAGAAGCTGATCCGTGCAGGACTCTCATTGTGGCCGCTCAGGCCCACCCCATAAGGGATTGGCAATCAATCTCTTCGCTTTCCCCAGATGAAGGCCTCCGGATGACGTTCGAGAAAATCGGCGAGTGCATTCAGGCTAGCCAGCATGCCTCGCAATTCAGTCAGCGCCTGACGAGCGTCGCTCTGCAGCGGCGAAGCTTGATCAAGAGTCTCATCCGCAGCGCGAAACGCCTCCCGGGCGGCATCAAGCGACGAGCGCGCCGCGGGTACAAGATCGGCATCAAGTCGCTGAAACAGCGCATTTGAACGCTGCAGGGTAGCATCCAGATTATGGTCGATCTCCTGGACCGGCATGCGATCAAGTCTGCGTACGATGTCCTTGTCATGTAATCGGCGAGCGCCGTCTTGTCTTCGTCGGACAGAGCGCCGAACTGATTGTCGCTACCCCTATACACGACTATGGGATCAACGATGACCTGCGAATAGCGCGACCAAACCACCGGCGACGCGCACCTGAATGGTATTTGCGCTGCGTCATCGCTCCTGTTCTGCTTTAGCTGGGTAGACGACGCGAGGTCGGTATATGCAACAGGGCGGACGCCGGCACAAGCCGATAAAATCAGGATTACTATGCACAACGATTCTCCTGCGTTTGTTCGCAATACAGTGCCGTGAACTACCCCCAGGTAGTCCAGGTTTTCGTCCTCACCTCCATTGGGTCAGTTCTGCGTGGGCATCAACAGCCAGCCTTCACATTGGCGGCACCACGCCGCCCTTTTCGACCACGACGCGTTGCGCAACATAAGTCCCCTGTGACGCGGGCGTTGCGGCAACGAACACCTTCTTGCCCGGCGTAAGCTCGCTGTGCTCAGCGGGCGTGAACGTGACGACGGGTACGTTGGGCGGCACCGTCACGACGTTTGTGCCGCCCTTGTATGACAGTTTCAGATCACGGCCGCTCGTGCTCTGCACGACGCTATCGACGTTCGCGTTGGTCATCATGCTTTTCGGGCCCAGGTCCCACTGATAATGTCCTTCGCCCGTGCCGCGCGCGGACTCGGGAAACACCACCACTTCCGTTGCGGTCAGCTTGCCATCGGTGCCCGTGGTGGTCGCGGTGCCGATGAACGTACCCGGCTTGATATCCGATAGCTGCATCGCCTTCACGGCCGAAACGTTGACAGCCGGCTTCACATCGATCGACACCGTGTCGCCGCTGCGTCGATGGACCTTGAGCGTCTCACCGGCATACGACACGATTTCGCCCCGGATGCGCTCGGGCTTCGTGGCTGGCGCTTGCGCGAAAGCAGCGCTCGCGAGCGCAGCGGCCATCAACGCTGCGCTTATTCTGATATGGATGGACATGGAAGCTCCTGACTGGATGGTTGAAGGAAGAGAGGCGGAACATCGTCGCTCACGAGCCGCTGAACCAGTTATAGCCCTGGTTCTCCCAATAGCCGCCCGGATACCGGTTCGTAATTTCGATGGCGACGATATGCTTGGGATTCTTGAAGCCGAGCTTGGTCGGCACGCGCAGCCGCATCGGAAAGCCATACTTCGGCGGCAGCACCGCACCGTCGTAGGTCAGCGTGAGCAGCGTCTGCGCGTGGAGTGCCGTCGGCATGTCGATGCTGGTCCAGTAGCTGTAGTCGGCGCAGTGAAGCGATACGTACTTCGCGCTCGTGTCCGCACCCGCGCGGCGCAGAAATTCGGAAAAGCGTACGCCGCCCCAGTGACCGATGGCGCTCCATCCTTCGACGCAGACAAGGCGCGTGATCTGGCTTTCCTGCGGCAGCGCGCGCAGTTCGTCGAGCGTCCATGTACGCTTGCCGCGCACGAGGCCGGTGACCTGCAGACGATAGGTCGCGACGTCGATCTCGGGCACGTCGTCGATGTCATAGAACGCATTGAACGGAAACGGCCGCGTGATCATCGATTCCGGATACGTCGGCGCCAGCTTGTTCGGATCGAACAGCAGCGCCTGCACGTCGTCGTTGAAGGACGAGATGCGGCGCAGCGCCGCGTTCACCGCCTTGTCGTCGGTCAGGCCGGAGCCGGACAGCAGCGCCATGCCGCCCACCGTCAGCAGTCGCTGGCCGAACAGGCGGCGCGCGGGCGATTTGAGTTCGCGCTGTGCGTCGCGGATGATCGATTCGCCATGTGTCGCGAGAAAGCTGTCTTGTCGCGGGGTTCGCTTTCGGGTCGCCATGATTTACCGTCCGCGTAGCATCAGTAGCAGCGAGCGCGGCACGAGCGCGACCATCACGATGTGAATCACGAAAAACGTGACCAGTACGCTCATACACACGAAGTGCACCACGCGTGCGCTGTCATAGCCGCCCATCAGCGTGCGCAGCAAGGGGAACTGCACCGACTTCCAGACGACGAGCCCCGACAACACGATCAGCACGATGGCGGCGATCACGACGAGATAGGCAAGCTTCTGCACCGCGTTGTAGTGCGCGAGATCGTCGTGTTTCAGGCGCCCGCGCAGCGCATCCGCGAGATCGGCGGCCAGCTCTTTCGGCCGCACGGGCAACAGCTTGCGTCGAAAGCGCCCAGTTGCCAGGTTCAGCGCGAGGTAGACGATGAAATTGGCGACCAGCAGCCACATCACCGCGAAATGCCACAGCAGCGCTCCCGCGAGCCAGCCGCCGAGCGTGATCGAGGGTGGAAACTGAATGGCGGGAAAGATCGGCGACGCGTCGTAAATCTGCCAGCCGCTCATGACCATCAGCACGACCGCGACGGCATTGATCCAGTGCGTAATCCGCACCCATCCGGGTTGAACCGCGTTGTGACTCAAGATCACTCCAGGCTTGGTGACAATCATTCCAGTGCCACGGGAGCCGTAAATGCAGATACCATCAGCCCCGCGGCAGGCCGCATGCAGAGCCGGGCAACCAATTCAAGTCGTCAGGCTGCCCTTGCGACAGAAGCGGTAACGCGACTGATCGACGTTTATTCCATCGTGCCCGAAGATTTTCTTCAGCCTACTTCAGTGGGTTATCCGCATCGCGCGAAGACTGTGACGCCGCAAGAAAATGCAGCATGCCGCATGCCCGACCGCGCGCAGGCGCTGATTCCGTCTCGTACCGCCCTACATTCGCTGCGTGTGTGATTGCCATGCATCGCGCTTACGGAATCGATGTGCTCATCGGGCAGCCGCACTCCGCATGACATCGCGTGCCAGTTGAGCACAGGCCCGGTTTGAATGGACAGACTTCTGTCGACAGGTGAGCCGGGCATTGAAATGCCGCCGGGCGCGTACGCCGTTTCAGCGTAGCGAGCGCTGCGCGCCCAGCCTGCCATGAGAAGCAGCACGATAGTCGAGGTACCACGGCGGAACGGCGCAAAACGTCCACTCCGAAACAGTAATCCGGCAATCAATGCGGTAAGTCGTGCCATTTGCAATCAGTGCTGCGCAATCTTCCCGCCCAGTTCATCGTCGATGAAGGCCCGCACGATGTCCTTGAACGATGCGTCACCGTGCAGTCCGAGTTGAGCAGCGCGCGACGTGTCCCACCGCGCGGGCCAGCCGCCGACGATCTTCTCGACTCTATCTTCCGCTTGCCACTCGATCCGCGCCGCAACGGCATCGCCCGCCAGCTCCCGCAGCGCGGCAATCATTTGGTCGACGCTTACCGACACGCCCGGCAGATTCACGGTGCGCCGGTTACCTAACGCGGCTGCATCGATCTGGCAGGCGGCCACCAGGCACTCGACCGCCTTGCGCGGCGACAGCAGCCACACACGCGTTGCGCCGCTCACCGGGCACACGGCTTTTTCGCCGTTGAGCGGCTCGCGAATAATGCCGCTCGCGAACGACGATGCCGCGGCATTCGGCTTGCCCGGCCGGACGCTGATAGTCGGCAGGCGCAGCACGCGGCCATCCACGAAACCGCGCCGCGAATAGTCGTTGAGCAGCAGCTCGGCGATCGCCTTCTGCGCGCCATACGACGATTGCGGATTAAGCGCGGTGTCGTCGAGCACGACATCGGGTAGGTCGCCCCCATAGACGGCGACCGAACTCGTGAAGACGACTCGCGGTCGATGCCCGCGCATCCGGCACACGTCGAGGAGCTGTCGCGACGCATCGAGATTGATGCGCATGCCCAGATCGAAATCGCTTTCGGCCTGTCCGCTGACGATGGCGGCAAGGTGGAAGCTCGCCGCCGTCCTGTCGTCAATCAGCCGCTCGAGCACGCTGCGCTCGGCGATATCGCCAACTTCGATCCGCACGCGCGCGTCGTCCGGCCCTGGCGCCGCCACGACGTCGAGCAACACCAACTCGGTGATCGGCCGGAGCTGACCGTCGGCATTCCTTAGTTCACCGCGTGCCAGCAGTTCGCGCGCGAGACGCTGGCCCAGAAAACCCGCGCCGCCTGTGATCAAAACTTTCATGTGCTGCCGTTCCTCAGTGTGTGGGTCTGTCCAACGCGCTTTCGCCACGTGCCTTCATATACGGCCTGATCCATCCGAGGCCTGCCGATGTGCCTGCGCGCGGCCGGTACTCGCAGCCGATCCATCCGTCATAGCCAAGTTCGTCGATCAGCGAGAACAGATACGGATAGTTCACTTCACCGATGTCCGGCTCGTGCCGCTCGGGCACGCCCGCAATCTGGATATGGCCGACGCGCGGCATGTCGCGTTTGAGCTTCATCGCGAGATCGCCTTCAACGATCTGGCAGTGGTAGAGGTCGAACTGCACCTTCAGGTTCGCCGCGCCGACTTCCGCGCAGATCGCCTGTGCGTCGTCCTGGCGGTTCAGAAAGAAGCCGGGGATGTCGCGCGTGTTGATCGGCTCGATGACTACGGTGATGCCGTCTGCCTGGGCGGTCTTCGCGGCGTACGCAAGATTCTTCAGATACACGTCGCGATGCGCCGCGCGCGACTGGTTCGGCCCGATCAGGCCGGCCATCACGTGTAGTTTGTCGTTGCGGAGCACGCGCGCGTAGTCGAGCGCGGTATCGACGCTGCGGCGAAATTCGTCTTCGCGGCCCGGCAACGATGCGATACCGCGTTCGCCCGCCGCCCAGTCACCGGGCGGCGCGTTGAAAAGCGCCTGCGCGAGGCCATGCTCGTCGAGACGCGCTTTCAGGTCAGCGGCGGAGAACTCATAAGGAAACAGAAACTCGACGGCCTCGAAGCCGTCGCGCGCGCAGGCGGCGAAACGGTCGAGGAAGGCGTGTTCGTTGTACATCATCGTCAGATTCGCAGCGAAGCGAGGCATTGAAGTCACTCCTGTCGACCGGAGCAAGGCGCTGGGGCGCCCCGCTCCGGTCCCATGTAAAACGGCCGCTATCGAGCGTTGGCCGCACGCGCAAGGCATCCGGCCTTCGATTGCGGATCTAGCGGATCTAGCGGTTCACGAGCCGCGCGGGCGTCAGCCAGACAGCGAGCGCGCCAACCACGAGCATTGCGGCGAGCACGTACATGCCGGACTGCGTGCTGTGCGTGACGTCCTTGAGATAGCCAATCATGTATGGGCTCGCGAACCCCGCGAGATTGCCGACCGAATTGATGATCGCAATGCCCGCCGCCGCAGTCGCGCCCGACATGAACGCCGTCGGCAGCGACCAGAAAAGCGGCGCACAGGTCAGCACGCCCGCTGCCGCAATCGACAGGAATGCGATCGACACGACCGTGTTGTGGGCAAACGATGCGGCGATCGTAAAGCCAAGTGCACCCGCGAGCGCGGGGCCGATCAAATGCCAGCGGCGTTCGCGGTGCTGGTCGGCGCTGCGGCCCATCACGTTCATCACGACGATAGCGACGAAAAAGGGAATCGCACTCAAAAGGCCAATTTCGAATGCGCCCGTCACACCCGTCGACTTGATGAGCGTGGGCATCCAGAACGTGAGTCCGTATTGGCCTGTGACGAACGCGAAGTAGATCAGCGACATCCACCACGTGCGCGAATCGCGAAACACCGCGCTAAGCGAATGTGACTTTGCTTTTTCCTGCGGCTGCGCGGCAATTTCATCGGAGAGCAGTTGCTTCTCACGCGATGTGAGCCATTTCGCGCTTGCAATGCCGTTGTCGAGATAGAGGATTGTCGCGATCCCGATTGCAATCGCGGGCACCGCTTCGATCACGAACATCCACTGCCAGCCGGCGAAGCCATGATGCGAATCGAACATCTGCATGATCCAGCCCGACAGCGGATTGCCGACGATGCCCGACACTGGAATGGCCGACATGAACACCGCGATGATCTTCGCGCGCCGATGCGACGGAAACCAGTAAGTCAGGTACAGGATCACACCGGGATAAAACCCGGCTTCGGCGAGGCCGAGCAGAAAACGCAGTGCATAAAACTGGCCCGGCGTCCGCACAAACACGAAGAGCCCGGAAAGAATGCCCCACGTGATCATGATGCGTGCAATCCAGATGCGCGCGCCAAGACGATGCATGAGAATATTGCTTGGCAGTTCGAATAAAAAATAGCCAATAAAAAACACCCCGGCACCGAACCCGAACACGGTCTCGCTGAAGGCGAGATCCTGCGACATCTGGAGTTTTGCAAAGCCGACATTGACACGGTCCAGATACGCAACCACGTAGCACAGCATCAGAAACGGCACGATGCGCCAAAACACTTTGCTGTAGGTGCGTTCGATTTCCGCGGCGCCGGGTTGGCTCGCCGCGTCGGCCGATGTTGCAGGGCGAACAGATGCCGCCTGATAAGCTGTCATGCGCTGTCTCCTTGTGAATGAGGCCGGTTGCTGGCCGCCCGCATCATGTCGGGTGGTCCTCCGGCTTTTTTTGCCTGGTTGGGTGATACGGATAGACCAATCTGGGTGGACGCTTTGAATCTCGATGGCGCGTGCGATATGCGCTACCAGCGCGCGCCGAACGCCGTGCGCAATTCTTCAAGCGCCGCGACGTCAAGCGGTGAAGGGCGCGGCGTCGTCATCAGCCACAGGCGCGCCGTCTCTTCGAGTTCCTCGAGCACATACGACGCGTGTGATACCGAGCGCTCCCACACCACCGGTCCGAGTCGTTCGAGCAGCACGCCGCGCACGCGGTCCGCGATGGCCGCCACCTCCTGCGCGACTTGCGGGTCTCCTGGGCGCCGGTAGCCAATCAACGGAATGTGACCGACCTTCATCACGTAATACGGCGTGATGGGCGGCAGCACATCGGCTTCGCTCCATACACCGGCGAGCGTCAGTGCGACGAGATGCGTCGAATGCGTGTGCACAATGCCGCGCGCTTCGCGATTGCGCTCGTAGACGCCGCGATGCAGCGCGAGCGTCTTCGACGGCTTGCCACCCGACACCGCATTGCCCGCAAGATCGACCTTGGCGATCTGCGCGGGATCGAGCCGGCCGAGACAGGCGTCTGTCGGCGTGATCAGCCACCCGTCGTCAAGACGTGCGCTGATGTTGCCAGCGCTGCCGACGGTATAGCCGCGTTCGTAGAGGCTCGCCCCCGTCACGCAGATTTCTTCGCGGATCTCCGATTCGCGGCTGGTGCGGATCGCGGCTGACGCGGCCGTGTTCATTACGCGCCCCCGCTCAGATGACGCAGCGCCTTTGCGAAGAAGTCGACAGCGCCGAAGTTGCCCGATTTGAGCGCGAGTGCGAGCGGCGCATCGCCGATGGCCGCGGTTGCCGGTACGCCCGGATCGATTTGCTTGCCGATGCGCAGCATCTGAACACCGAGCGCCTGTACGACCGCACCCGACGTCTCGCCGCCCGCGACGACGAACTTGCGCGCGCCGTGCTCGTACAGGCCGCGCGCAATGGAAGCGAGCGTGCGTTCAACGAGATGCCCAGCTTGCGTCACGCCGAGTTCGCGTTGCGTGGCCTTCACTTCCTCCGGCGAAGCGGTTGCATAGATCAGCACGGCTTGCGGCTGGGCCGCATCCGCGTGCTCGCGCGCAAACGACAGCGCCTGCTCGACGACGGGCTCACCGCGAGCGACAGCCATCGGATCGATCCGGAACGCGGGTCGCGTGTCACGCCACGCGGCGACCTGCGCGTTCGTCGCCTTCGATGCACTGCCAGCCAGCACCGCGCACGTGCCTTCGATACGCGGCAGTTCGCCCGCATCCCTGGCGTGGTCGAGCAAACCGGCACGCAGGAAATTCGCGGGCAAGCCGAGCGCAACACCCGAGCCGCCGGTGATCAGCGGCAGGTCGGCGCATGCTTCGCCGAGCACGTAGAGATCGGCATCCGATATGGCATCGGCGATCGCCATGCGCACGCCGTCGCGCTTCAAGGCATCGAACGACGCGCGCACCGCGTCTGCGCCTTGCGCAACAGCGTCGTAGCGCACGAGGCCCACCTTCGATCGCGTCTGCCGCTGCAGCACGCGCACGAGGTTCGCGTCCGTCATCGGTGTCAGAGGATGGTTCTCCATTCCCGACTCGTTCAGCGGCACATCGCCGACGAACAAGTGCCCACGATAAATCGTGCGGCCATTCTCCGGAAACGCGGGACACGCGATCGTAAATGGCGTGCAGCCGGATGCGTACAGCGCGTCTAGCAGCACGTCCGAGACGGGGCCAATGTTGCCCGCGTCGGTCGAATCGAACGTTGAGCAGTACTTGAAGAAAAACTGGCGGCAACCCTGTGCGCGCAGCCATTCGAGCGCGGCCAGCGACTGCGCGACGGCATCGGCGGCCTCTACCGTGCGCGATTTCAACGCGACCACCAGCGCGTCGGCTTCGATGCGCGTGTCTGCGGCGGGCACGCCGATCGTCTGAACCGTGCGCATACCACCGCGCACGAGCATGTTCGCGAGATCGGTCGCACCCGTGAAATCGTCGGCGATGCAGCCGAGCAAGGGCTTGCCGGCAGAGGTCGAGGAGGTCGTCATGGTTGGTTGGCTCCTCTCGCTCATCGCTTCGCGGGAACATCAATGCCGGGGAAAATCTTGATCACGGCGGAATCGTCTTCGCCGCCATGGCCCGCCGTCGATGCCATCATGAACATCTGATGCGCCGCCGCCGACAACGGCAGCGGAAACTTCGAGCGGCGTGCGGTATCGAGCACGAGGCCGAGATCCTTGACGAAGATATCGACGGCCGACAGCGGCGTGTAGTCGCCGTTGAGGATGTGCGGCACGCGGTTCTCGAACATCCACGAGTTGCCCGCGCTGTGCGTGATGACGTCGTAGAGCGCGTCAGGGTCGACGCCTTCGCGCAAACCGAGCGCCATCGCTTCGGCGGCGGCGGCGATATGCACGCCCGCGAGCAGCTGGTTGATGATCTTCACCTTCGAGCCCACGCCATGCTGTGCGCCCAGGCGATACACCTTGCCCGCCATCGCAGCGAGCACGTCTTCGCATGCGGTGTAAGCGGCAGCGGGGCCGGACGTCATCATCGTCATCTCGCCCGATGCCGCGCGCGCCGCGCCGCCCGACACAGGTGCGTCGAGCATCTGCAGGCCCGCCGCTTCCACGCGGCGGCCCAGCTCGATCGCGAACTCGGGCGCAACGGTCGCACATGCGATGACTACGCCGCCCGGCTTCATGGCCTTGACCGCGCCCTGCTCGCCGAACAGCACCGTTTCCGTCTGCGCGGCATTGACGACGAGCGTGACGACGATATCGCATTGCGCACCGAGGTCGGCGGGGCTCGCGCAGGCCTTGCCGCCGTGCGCGACGAACTGGTCGAGCGTTTCGCGGCGGACATCGCATGCATGGACATTGAACCCGCCACGCAGCAGCGAACGCGCGACGCCCATTCCCATCGCACCAAGACCGATCACTCCGACATTTCTGGACATACTTTTCCTCTACGAACCATGCTTCAGACGACGGCCCGCGCTTGCCGCGAGCCAGCGCATCTTCGGCTCAACAGATACCCGCTTGTGCAAGCCGGCGCGCTGCGTTGTACATGTGCGTCTGCGCTGCATTGCGCGCGGACATCGGGTCGCCTGCGCGAATCGCCGCCGCGATCGCCGCATGCTCGTCGCGCACCTGACGCGAGAAGTCCTCGCGCAGCGCCTCGTTGCGGCGCGTCACGATGGTGCCCGCTTCGAGGTACTGGTTAAGGAACGTGAGGGTCTTCATGAAATACGGATTGCCGGTCACGGCCGCGATCGCGCGATGAAACGCGATGTCTTCCGCGACGCCGTCGCGGCCCTCGGCCACCGCTTCGTCGATCTTCCCGAGCGCAGCGTCGATCGCCATCATGTCGGCGTCGGTGCGGCGCATCGCGGCCTCCGCCGCGACCTCCGCTTCGATCGCGCGGCGCACCGCGAGGATCTGCAGCACCGAGCCCCCTTCCATTGCCTCCGCATAGTCGATCCGCAACGGCCGGATCGCGCCGTGAACGGACACATACACGCCGCTGCCCTGCCGCGGCTCGACCACACCTTCGTTCTTCAGGCGCGAGATCGCCTCGCGGATCACTGTGCGGCTCACGCCGAACTCCTGCGCAAGCACGGCCTCCGTGGGCAGCTTGGCGCCGCGGGCGAACGCGCCCTTGTCGATCTGCGTGAGCAGTTGCTGGGCGACCGTATCGCTCAACGCCTTGTTGGGAATTTTCTCGAACATATTCAACACATTTGCCATGTCATACGGTCATCATACAAATTCTTGCCGACGGGAAGGCACTGGGACAAACCCTTAACGTTCTCGTCCGACGAAGGTGTTCGAACTGCACAGGCGTTGTAGTTCGCAATTTCTGCTAGCGATCGCTGCGCACGATCGCCGCCGATCCCCGGCATCTCGGCGCGCAGATCGGCGCCACACTCGTGCTGCACACTTGGGGCTCTGCGCTCACGCATAATCCGCACGTGCACGGCATCGTCCCCGGCGGGGGGCTGTCGCCCGACGGCGAGCACCCCGCGCGGCGTCGATTACCGTTCGCAGTGCCTGCAAGCGCGTCCTGCGCTGCGCGGAGTTCATCGCCACACGGGGAATAGTGCTTGTCAAGGTGCATCGTATGCATGCACCTGAACGCGGAAAAACCGACAAATTGATTGGCGCAGGGTCGCCCCGCCTAGAATGTATAGGACACGTTAAGCAGCGTAATCAGCGGATTGATCCGGATCTTCGTTTTGCTAACGATTTCCGTTGCGGCAGCAGTTCTCGCATAGGTGGTGAGAGTCGTTGTCAGCGGGATATAAGTCACTGCAAAGCCAGCCGACCAGTGCTTCGTGATCGCGTAGGTCGCCCCAAGGGATACCGTTGGATTCCATGAGGTGCTCAGCGTCGCACGTGTCGAACTGCCAGGCCCAAAGCTGGACGCAACGAAATCATTGTTTGTCAGGCGCGTATCCGAATACCACGTGTAATTGACCCCCAGCGCAACATATGGCCTGAACCGTGCGTCGGCCGCGAAGAAGTGATAGCGTGCCTCCAGGACCGGAGCCATCGGCTTGGCCTTGCCAATCACACCGTACCTGCTCAGAGTACCATTGCCGATCAGATCGCTTGTGAACGGCGATCCAGCGAGAAAGGCTACCCCGAAGTGGTCCGTTACATAGTATTCGGCCTCAAAGCTCGCTGCGTCAGATGCACCGACATGCGCGCCGGTGCCGCTGATCGCCTGGTTGACCGGCATGCCAGCAACACTTTCAACGACGGTCTGGCCTGATTGGCCCTGCGGCATGATATGCAGCCAGCCTACCCCGACGCTTACGCTGCCACTGGCCTGTGCATGGGCGTTTTGCACCGCGAGTCCTGCCCCGACACTCATCGCTACGACGGATAGCATCGATATCTTCAATCGGCCTTTCATGTCTCCTCCAGCTACGTTAGTTATGCAAAATATTTGCACTGCGAATAGTGATGCTCATCGCTTGCCAAGCTCTTATTGAGTCGATGTCGCGCGGCCAGCCGATGACAGCAAAACTGAAAACGTGTACGGAAACCGGCCGAGAATGCTGCTTACCTGATCGCGATCCGCAACAAGAGCAACTTCCACTTGTAGCGACATCCCCCTGGAAGCGTCGTCGCCAAGAGACACTCGCGCGCCTTTAACGCCGCCCGCAGATAGGGCCGTGTGTAAAGCGTCAAGAAGTTCCCGCTGTTTCAGCTCGGGCTTGAAGATCTTTCCCACGGCCGTCAGCGGGATCTTGTCGACGATATGGATGCGCTTGGGCAACGCCGCCCGCTCGCCAATCGATCCGCGTATGAACGCGTCCAGCTCCGCCTCTGTCGTGCTCGCCCCGGGCTTAAGCTGCACATAGGCTACCGGCAGTTCCCCCGCGTGCGCGTCCGGACGTCCGATCGCCGCTGCGATCTGCACGGCAGGATGCCGGTGCAGCGGCTCCTCGATCGTCGCCGGGTCGATGTTGTGTCCGCCCCGGATGATCAGCTCCTTGCGACGCCCCGTCAGCCAGAAGTACCCGTCGGCATCGCGCCGCGCGAGATCGCCGGTATTCAGCCACCTCCTGTCGTCCCCCAGGTCCAGCCAGAGACCGCTGTTCTGGGCGGCTTCCATATAGCCCGCAAACACGTTCGGCCCCGAGATCACCAGCAGCCCCACCTCGTCTTCCCCGCAGTCACGTGCGTAATGCCCCGCTTCGTCGAGGACGACGGTCTTCATGTCCTGCCCCGGCACCCGCACGCCGATCGAACCCAGCCTGCGCTCGCCCATCGGCGGGTTGATGCTGCTCACGCACGCCCCTTCGGTCAGCCCGTAGCCTTCGAGGATGCGCACACCCGTGCGCTCCTGGAAGGTCCGGAACACCTCCACCGGCATCGGCGCCGCGCCGCACAGTCCGTACTCCAGCGAGCTGATGTCGCGACCGCCGACCGGAACGTCGAGCAGTGCCGAGTACAGCGTGGGCACCGCGCTGAAGAAGTTGATCCGGTGGTGTTCGACGATTTCCCAGAAGCGCCCGACCACACCCTCGCCGCGATAGCCCTGCGGCGTACCCACCACGACGTGCGCGCCCCGCGAGAACGGCACAAGGCCGGTCGCCAGAACTGCATTCACATGGAACAGCGGCAGCCCGCAGAAGATGGTTTTCCCGGGCCCGATGTCAGGGCCGAAGACCTGCCCCACGCTCCACGCGTTGGCGACCTCGTTGCCATGCAGGCGCCGGGCAAGCTTTGGCAGGCCCGTTGTCCCGCCTGTACAGAAGTACGACGAGATGTCCCCTGCCTCGATCCGGCGCTGGCCCATCAGCTCTCTGCCCGACTCACGCGCCATCGCACGGGAGAAGTCGTGGATGTCGATCTGCGCGGGGACGGCGCCGCGCACACCCCCGCGGCCATGCAGCCGCCTGCACTCACGGCGCTGCATGAGCCGGGCGGCGACGCCGCGCCAGCCACGCACGTGGCCCGCGAGATCGACGAGAACGAGGTGCTGCAGGGACGGGATCTGTGGCAGGATCGCCTGGATCTTGGACCACAGGTCGGTGCCGGGAAACGGCGCCAGCGTGACCAGCACCTTTGCGCCGGACGCCCTGAGCAACGACGCAATCGCCGCACCTTCCAGCAGCGGGTTGATTGCGCAGACGATGCCGGCGGCTTCCCCGCCCCAGATCACGAAATGCGTTTCGGGCAAATTGGGCAGTACATAGGCGACCACTGACTGACGCTCGATGCCCAGGCGCGTGAACAGGTTCGCGGTCCGCGTGATGTCCCGGCGCAGCTCCGCATAGGTCCAGCGCAGCGCACGGCGATGCTCGTCGGCGCGCAGGAAGAACGACAGCGCCGGCGCGGTCGGATCGATCGCGGCGCCGCGGCAGATCATCTCGTAGGTACTCGCCGGCAAGTCCGGCGGCGGGCCCTGCGTCTCGATTGCCAGGACATCGGCCTCGGTAGCAATTGCGCTCATACGACCTCGTCCACAACCCGGTTGCGCTGCACCCCGAGATCAATCGTCCCGTCGCGGCTCGCGATGCGCGACTCCACGATATCGCCGGTCTTCAGATACTGGCTCCTGCCCGCCTGCACCTTCGTGAACAGCCGCCATTTCATGTGCTCGGGCAGCAACGCGGCAAAGCGCTGCTTCGCCGGCGACGGAATGCTCAGCGCGCATCCGGACGGCGTTCCTGTCGCCAGCAAATCGCCCGCATGCAAGTCGTGCACGCCGGAGATCTCCGTGAGCGTCTCGGCGGGGCCATGAACTAGATTCGCGGTCGAATCCCGCTGGCGTACCTCGCCATTGACCGTCAGTGTCAGTTGCAGGTCCCGCAGCTGGGCGATGTCGCGTGGCTCGAGCAGGCAGAGATAGGGACCCACCGGGCCGAAGGTCCGGTAGCTCTTGCCCTTGTAGAACTGCATCTGGGGAATCTGGATGTCACGCGCGGAATAGTCGTTGACGATCACCGCGCCGGCAACGTACTCATGAAGGTTGCGCTCCGTGATGGTCTCCCGGTCCCGGATGTCACGCCTGATGACGAGGCCCAGCTCGATCTCATAGTCGAGAAAGCGTACGTGGCCCGGCCGGACCAGATCCGAATTGGCTGGCACGATGCAGCCGGGCGCCTTCGTGAAGAGCATGTTGAAGCCCTTCGCGTCGGGGTCCATGCCCGACTCGATCATGTGTTGCCGGTAGTTCGCGCCTTGGCAGACGAACTGCTGGTTATGCGTGATGGGCGACAGCCACTCGACCTCCGACTCGGCAATCGTGGCGCCCGTGAGTGCCGCCAGTTCGCCAGGCCGGCACGCCCGCACGAACTCTCCCGTCGTCCCGAACTCGCCCGGCACCGGCGTGATCCGGCGGTTTCTGACCACGCCCCATCGTGCGCGGCCGTCATATCTGTAGTGCAAAACGTGCAGTGCCATGATTGCGCCTCAATCTTCCTTCGACAGGTTGGTGTCATGCAAAAAGCTTCGCGAGCGTGCGCAGCTTCGCGAGCGTGAGGTCCGGGCTGCTGCGCAGGTTGCGCACAAGGGCTGCGACGCTGGATGGAGTGAGCTTCGGCTTCGTGAAGCTGCGCGGCATCGTGGGGCCCCACTGCGCCATCGCTTCGCGGCTGACAGCGTGCACGCCGGTGGGCATGTCGACGGTGAACAGGTCGCCGTCGCAATAGTGTTCGTGCTTGTCGCCCCACGGGTCCTGCCAGTAGTCGAAGACCTGGCTGCCGAGGATGTGCCGGCCGATGCCCCAGGCATGAGCCCAGCCGCGCTCACGCAGCACGCGCTGCCCGACGCCGACCGCGTCGGCATCGACCAGCTCAAACGCGCAGTGGCTGAACACCGGCGCGAACCCCTGGGCGAGCGCGAGCGTATGGTGGTCGGCCGGCTCGCTGCCCCGATCGAGCCGCATGAAGGCGACCGCCGGCGAGCCGTCGGGCAGCACCTGGACGTCGCTCGGAATGAACCCGAAGTGGCGGGTGTACCAGGCGCTGGTGGCCTGGTAGTCCGCGACCTCCAGCACCACGTGTCCGAGGCGGATGACTTCGGGCGCGTCCGCCGGCGGGCGCTGCGTGCCGTTCACGCGCACGACCGAGTCCACCGAGTTGAAAGACAGCGGTGGCCGGTGCGGCAGTCCACTTACCGGCGACTGCCCGGCAATCGCGTCGACGCGAAAACCGGACGGATCTACCAGCCGCACGCGATGACCGCCGCCAGGCCACGGCGAACTCTCGATATCGGACGCGCCAGCAACTCTGGTCAGCTTTTCCAGCGCGGGCAAACCATCGACTGACAGACCGAATCCGACAAACCGGGGCTTCTCGGCCTGCCGCACAACGTAGCAGAACGGCGTCGCAGCGGTGCCTCTGAGGAACAACGACTCACCGTCCACCGATACCGTTCTCAGGCCGAAATCGTTGAGGAATCCTTCTGCTTTTTCGAGATCGGGGCGCTCGAACACCAGGTAGGCGAGCGCCGTTGCTTTTGTCGTCGGGCTCGGGTGACGCACCGGTTGCGCGGTGGCAAGTTTCATACGGGACCTCAGGCAGACGGTGATACGAACTGGAGAACTGGATCTGACGATTCGCCTGGCGCGCCTAGCAACTGCAGAGCCTCGCGCACGAGACGGCTAACATCAGATATGGGGCCGTCGTGAAGAATGGTCTTGTCGGGACGAACAACAGCGGCCCAGCCGAATGGCACGGCTCGAGGCATGAACACGCCATCGAGATCCTCCCAGCAGGCAGTCTCGGCACGGTGCAATTTCTGCCCGCGATGCACGAACTGGACAATCGCCCCTCCGGCGCTTGTCCACGCTGTTCGGGTCGTGGCATCGAGCGCAGCACCCGCATCCAGTCCGAATCCCGCCAGTACGAGGCGCGTACCAAGCACGTCGTCGCTCAGCCGGATCTGCCCTTCGCGATCACGCACCCAGCCTTGCGGGATAACAGCGCCACGTACCATTCTTGACTTCACACATTTGACGAACAGGCCCCTGCGAAAAACGTTTTTCGGCTTCATGCCAAGCTCATCGAAGTGCGCACGAAACCGTGGAACAAGTCGCGCGAGTTTCATGAGGCCGTGCGTCAGCAAGGCGACGCCGGCGTTGCGCGGCATAACGAGCCGGCCCATGAACTTCGCGAGGCCGATCATTGCCTTCACGTGAGGGCGACGCTCCTGATCGTAGGTATCGAGGATCCGCGGCGCAGCGCGACCCTGAACCACGCAGGCCAGTTTCCAGCAAAGATTCGACGCATCGCGCAACCCGGCGACGAGGCCCTGTCCGACGAAAGGCGGGGTAATGTGCGCGGCGTCGCCAGCGAGAAACACGCGCCCTTTGCTAAACGCCTTCACCGTTCTTGCATGGAAGCGATACACCGCTTTCCGCTCGATCGTCATCGCCTCGATGCCACCCCACGGCGCCAGCATCTTGCGTATGCGCGCGTCGGACTCCATCTCTTCGCGCGTCTCGCCAGGCCGAAGCATGAATTCCCAGCGCTCGCGCGCGCCGGGCGCCACCATGTGCGGCGTCGGGCGCCGATGGTCGCAGATGAATTCGACGTGGTCGATCGGATCACGAACGTGGCTGGCGTCTACGATCAGCCAGTCTTCGGTAAATGTCTTGCCCTCGAAGGTCTGACCGATCAACTGACGGACGAGCGAGCTCGCCCCATCGGCACCCACGACGTAGGTCGCCCTGACGTTGTACGGGGTCTGGCGCCCGATATCGAGCGATGCAACAACATGATCGCCCTGGTCGTCCAGCGATAACAACGTGACGCCCAGCGCAGTCTTCGCCGTCTCGCACGCGGCCAGACGCGCACGCAACGAGCGCTCCAGTTCGGGCTGGTAAAACGTGACGAGTTTCGGGTGACCGTCCACGCTTCCAAGCGTGTTGACCCTGCCAAACTCGCCGAGCCACGGTGAGCGCATGCGCACATACGGTATGGCAATCGTGTCGAAATCCTTGTCACCGATGCCCGCGAGCTGAAGGATCCGCAGCGCCTCGTTGTCCAGCGCGATCGCGCGCGGCGCCGTAAAAATTTCAGTCGCCTTGTCGATGACAAGCACGCGCACGCCATCGCGCGCCAGAAGATTCGCGGCCGTCGCACCGACGGGACCGCAGCCTACCACCAGGACGTCGACACTCGACGGCAGGTCTGCCGGCTCGCCACGCAGACCCTCATCGTTGCCGCCTTGCGCGAGGACGTCGCCCCCTGAATTCGTCGTCACCACCGATCCGTCTCCATTTTGTACGCGCCGCGCTATGTTCAGCGGCCGTACTGACATTAAACTCATAACTGAATATTTTGTCAATTATGATAATCGAACGTACACTCGAACCCTGACCGAACTATCCGATCGCCATGTCGAACCCTGCCAGCAACACGGAACTACGAGATGCAACGCCCGAAACAGGCGTGCCGGCGGCGCGCGAGCCGCGTGGGGCGCGCCGCAAGCGGGAAACGAGGCTGCGCCTGCTCAGCGCTGCCCTTCGGCTAATGGCCGAGAAAGGGATGGAAGGTGTCGCGATCAATGAAATTACCGAAGCGGCGGATGTCGGGTTGGGATCGTTCTATAACCACTTCGAGTCGAAAGAAGCTATTCACGCTGCCTTGTCGGACTGGGTATTCGAGGAATTCGCCGACAACCTGGATCGACTGACCTCTGAACTGACCGACCCCGCCGAAGTTGTCGCGGTCTCCGTACGGCACACATTGCTCCGCGCCCAGCGGGAGCCCGTCTGGGGCCGCTTTCTCATTCGCGAGGGATTGTCTGCACGGGCGCTGAACCGTGGTCTGGGTCCACGGCTGTTGAGAGACATTCAGAAGGGAATTGCCTGCAAGCGCTTTTCAGCAGATGACCCGTTCATGAGTGTTCTCACGGTAGGTGGCGCGGTACTCGCTGCCGCCGCGGTTGAATTGCATGTCAGCTCACCCGGCACTCCCCCCGGAGATGCGTCGGTGCTCGCAGGATTCACGGAGGATCGATTTGCAGAGCGGGCAGCAGCCTCGTTGCTGCAAACGCTTGGATTGGCGCGCAACGAAGCCGTCGACGTCGCAAATCGACCGCTACCTGCGCCGCTGGCTACGGGCTGATAGCCGCGGCCTGCCGGACGGCGGCAGATGCCCCGCCGGTCGGTCAGCCATGGAGTGGGCATATCGCCGGGCAGGGCCGACGGGATCAGGAGCGCGGCGGCCCTGGAAGAACGTCTGCATGCCAAGACGGCCAACGAACTGGCGATCGGTGCTCGATTGAGCAAGGCCGCCTTCCCATGCACCATGTGCGCCCGCCACATCGCCGCCGGTCCACTGGTACGCAGCCTCGGCATAGACCATCGTGCGTTTGGAGAGCGAATACTGGAGCGTCGTGGTCACCTGTTGAGCCCGATTGTGGTCGAGCTGCGCGTTGCCCTTCATGTACTGATAGTTCGCCCCCGAGCCGCCAGAAGGTGTTGAACGAGTACAGCCCGCTGATCTGGCCGACCTGCGATAGCCGCACATCATCCCGGCCCCGTCAATCCGGACTCCGGCTGCCCGACACGTGCCGGCGCACCCAGTCGAAGGCCAGCAACGAGTGTCACGAGCGCGCAGCCAACGACATACCAGGCCGGAGACTCCAGCGAGCCGGTCTCGCGATCGAGTGCCGCGCAAACGAGGGGAGCAAAGCCGCTGAAGACGACAACCGAGACGTTGTATGCGAGCGAGATGCCGCTAAAGCGCACCTGCACCGGAAAGAAGTCCGCGAGCACGGATGCCCATGTGCCGCTCGCGAGCGAAAAAGCCAGCGCAGCGAGTACGAAGAGCACCGTGAGGTTGACGCTATGCTCGACTAGCGCGGCGTAGAACGGGTAAGCCAGCGCAGCCAGCAGGACACACGAAAAGCGCAGAAGATAGCGGCGCGGCACGAAATCGCCGGCCCAACCGGCCGCGAGCAAGCCCACCGAGCTCACGAGCAGATAGGCGTTCTGCGCAATTGCGGCTTCACGCGGAACGTAGTGCAGCCGCTGGACGAGATACGCCGGCATGTGGCCGTACAGCACGCCGTTGAAGCCCGCCATGACGGCAATGGAGAGTGCACCCGCCACCACCGCGCCGCGATGATGGCGCAGCGTCTCGCGAAACGGCTGCCTGACCACGGCACCGCGCATCTGCAGGAACTCGGGCGACTCCTCAAGGTTGCGCCGAAGCAGGTACGAGGCAATCCCGCACAGTCCGCCCACCAGAAACGCGATGCGCCAGCCGTACGCAGCGGCCTCAGCGGGCGAGAACGTCGATTGCACAACGAGGTTGACGAGCGTTGCGAGCATTACGCCTGTGTTGACCGCGCAGATGATGACGCCCGCCGCGAGCCCTGCACGATGCGGCGCCGCCTCTACGGCATAGGTGATCGCGCCCGGCATCTCTCCTCCCACGCAAAAGCCTTGCAGGACGCGCAGCGCGATCAGTGCGACCGGCGCCGCCATACCCCAGGTTGCATAGTCGGGCAGGAATCCGATGCAAATCGTCGCCGACGTGACAATCACAATCGACGCGAGGAACACCGGACGGCGGCCGATTCGATCGCCGAGGCTGCTGAGCACGATACCCCCGAGCGGGCGAATGATGTAGCCGATGGCCAGCACCGAGAAAGTCAGCAGCATGCTGACGAGCGAATTCGTGGACGGGAAAAAGCGCGCCGCAATGTAGTGCGCAAAGAACCCGTAGATCACGAAGTCATAGAACTCCAGCGATCCGCCCAGACTCGCAATCAGGATCATTTTCCACTGGGCGCGATTGAGGCCGGGCATGCCGGCAGCGCCCGCTGCGCCAATGCGCAAAGGTTTCGTCTCCATGTTCTCTCCAAAGTGGGTTGGCGACTGCTCGTGCGACATCCCGGATCTGCCTCCGGCGTCCACGCCAGACGGGCGCGAACCGGTGTGGCCGGTTCGCGCCCGCCCGTCGGTCAGGCAGCCTGCGACCGTTGTCCTGCAACTTCGAGGCCGGCATGCGCGAGCAACCGCACGACCCCGGCAAAATCATGGGCGACGCCGCCCACATATCGGTCTGGACGCAGCAGGATCGCACGCGCGGCCTGCGCGTCGAGCCACGCCTGCAGCACTTCGCCGCTCGCCGCCACGACCGCGACTCGTTCGCGCTGCTCCGCGCTCAAGGGGGCGCGCACCTGGTCCGCCATCGAGGCGTCGACAACAAGCGCAAAGCGATAACCGACCGCGTCATCGAACCGCGCGCCATCGCCGAAAACCGGCTGCGGCCCGACATGGCCGCCGGGCTCGCCGACGTGCCAGCCGACACCCAGGCGCGGCTGTGGCGTCCTGAACTCGCGGATGGCGGTCGTCATCTCGCGGTCTCGCGCGGCAACGGCATCCTGGTCGGTCGTCTGGATCACGCGACCCAACTGCACGGCCGTTTCGATAAATTCGCGCACGTGCGGCGCGCGTTCGCTCTCGTAGCTGTCGAGCACGGTTTCGGGCAGCTCGCCCCGAATCACGTCGGCGAGCTTCCACGCAAGGTTCGACGCGTCGCGAATGCCTGCGGCCATGCCCTGCCCCATGAAAGGCGGCGTCTGGTGAGCCGCATCCCCGGCGATCAGCAGGCGGCCGCGCCGCCAGCCTTGCGCGATCACCGAGTGAAACGTGTAGACCGCCGAGCGTTCGAGTTGCGCATCGGCCGGCGTCACCCAGCGCGCGAGGCGCTCCCATATCCACGCAGTGGTGCCGATACCGCGCTCGTCGTCGCCCGGCATCACCATGATTTCCCAGCGCCGCCGGTTGTGCGGGCCGCGCGTGTATGTGATCGGGCGGGCCGGATCGCAGTACTGAACCGAGTAGTCGCCAAGATCGGGGCGCTCGCGCTCGAGCAGCACGTCGACCACGACCCAGCGCTCATGCGATTTCAGATCGGCAAGCTCGGTGCCAATGAAACGGCGCACCATGGAGCGCGCGCCGTCGCATCCCACCACGTAGCGCGCTGTCGTGTGTACGAGACGGCCATGCGCGGTGTCTTCGAAGCGGATGCGGACATGGTCGTCGCGTTCGTCGAGCGCGAAAACTTCATGGCGTAGCCGAACGTCAGCACGCCCCGTTGTCGCGAGCTGCGCGCGCAATGTCCGCTCGAGGTCGGGCTGGTGGAACTTGTAGCTCGCGCACCAGCCCTGTGGGCCGATGCCCTGCGGGCGGCTCCAGTCCAGCAGTAATTCATCGCGGGCGTTGACGAAGCGCATGCCCGGGGCAACGCACAGGTTCGGCAACAACGCTTCTGCAATACCGATGGTCTGGAACACGCGCATGCACTCGCCGTCGAAATGTACGGCGCGCGGTAGTGCGAACATGTCCTTGTCGCGCTCGAAGACGACAACTTTCATTCCACGTAGCGCGAGCAAATTAGCGAGCGTCGCGCCCGTCGGACCGTAGCCGACGATCGCGACGT
Organism: Paraburkholderia tagetis; assembly: GCF_022213065.1. Lineage (GTDB taxonomy): Bacteria > Pseudomonadota > Gammaproteobacteria > Burkholderiales > Burkholderiaceae > Paraburkholderia > Paraburkholderia tagetis. Next base: position 27,533 of record NZ_JAKLJA010000004.1, on the reverse strand, counting down.
CGTAGTCCGGCGCGCCTCGCGCCGGAGCTTCGACAAGATCCTTCATTTCGTTCACCTGAATCATGGATTGACAGCGCCGCCCGCAAGCAGCGCCAGGCGTTCAGACTTCGTCGGCGATCGGGTTGACGAGCGTGCCGATTCGGTCTACCTCAACTTCAACGCGGTCGCCGGCTTTCATGAAGAGCGGCGGATTGCGCTTGGCCCCGACACCACCAGGCGTGCCCGTGACGATGACGTCGCCGGGAAAGAGCGGTGTGAAGGTCGAGAGATAGGCGACCTGCTTCGCAATGCCGTGGATCAGCATGTCCGTGGTCGCACGCTGCACTTCCTGGCCGTTCAGGCGCGTGACGAGTGTCATGAGCGCGCTCGGCTCGATTTCGTCGCTCGTGACCATCCACGGGCCGAACGCACCGGTGCGCCAGAAGTTCTTGCCAGGGCCCCACTGCCCCGTGTGGCGCTGCCAGTCGCGAATCGAGCCATCGTTGTAGCAGCTGTAACCTGCGATGTGCGCCCATGCATCAGCCTCGGCAATGCGGCGGCCACCGCGGCCGATGATTACTGCGATCTCGCCTTCGTAGTCGAACTGAGCCGACTCGCGCGGACGCAGCATCGGCTGCCCCGCGCCCACCTGCGAGGCCGGCAGGCGCATGAAGATGACCGGCTGCTCGGTTGTCTCGCGGTTCGTTTCCCGGACGTGCTCCGCGTAATTCAGGCCGACGCAGAAGATCTGCTGAGGATTGGGGATTACCGGCTCGAGTACCACCTCGGCGAGCGGGTAGTCGCCATGTTCGTCGTCGGTAACTCGCTGCGCCCGGGCAAGGTCGCCCGCTGCGATTAGCGACTTCAGATCGGCATGGCAGCCGTCCAGACGCTTGCGCAAGTCGTACACGGACTGATCGCGCACGACGCCGAACGACGGACCCTCAGGGGTGGAAAAGCTCGCAAGTTTCATGATGCTCCATTGATAAAGGTAAGAATTTTCCCAAGACCGGCAGACGCAATTTCTCGTGCGTTTATCGTATTTTGAGAATACACTAAGAAAAACGCGCCGCACAACGCGTTTTTTACCAGGGTTTATCATGAGGAGACGACATGACACTGCCGGGCAGCAAACGATCGGGCCTGACGCTTAGCCATATGGGCTTCTACGTTAACGACATGGCCAAGATGGAAGACTTCTACACACGGGTGCTGGAGTTCACGGTCACGGACCGCGGCACGCTTACGACGCCGCGCGGCCCGGTCGATCTTGTGTTCCTGAGCCGCGACCCCGCCGTTCACCACCAGATCGTGCTGGCAAGCGGGCGGCCCGAGACGCTGCCCTTCAACCCGATCAATCAGCTATCGTTCGAAGCAGACAGCCTCTCCACGCTCAAGCGCTTTCATCAACGCTTCGTGCAGGAGCAGATGGAGGAAATCTCACCGGTGACGCATGGCAATGCCATTTCGTTCTACGCGTGCGATCCAGAGGGTAACCGGCTCGAACTGTTCATCGACACGCCCTGGTATGCAGATCAGCCGATGAGAGTCCCGCTGGACTTCTCTCTGCCGGACGCCGAACTGATGGCTACCGTAGAGCGGCATGCGCGCACGCTGCCGGGGTTTCGTGCGCGTGAGGAGTGGAAAAGTGAAATGGCCGTACGCATGGGGCTGACCGTGCCAGGCAATTCAAGCGGCGACAACGAAAGCGGCCGCGACGGGCGACGCCAGAAGTCGGCTTGAAGGAGCAGCGACGGCGGGGTAAGGCTCCGTCCAAATGGGCGGAGCAACCTCGCCGTACGGCGAACCTTCAGGACTCGATCAAGACGCGCGTGCGCGCAGAAATGCGCGCTGCGCCATCCTTGACAGCATCGACCAGGCGGTCGACGTTTAGAAATTCCAGTCGGTGCTCAGGCACCACGACCGCGAGCGAAGCGACCGCCTCGCCCGAATCGTCGATGAAGACGGGAGCAGCCAGCGCGCACACGCCGGCCTCCAACTCGCCTCGCGAGAGATAAAAACCCGCGCGCCGGATCTTCAGCAGATTCGCGCGAAACGCTTCGAGCGAGTCGCCGAGACCGCCCGCAGCGATCTCCTCCGGATACGCTTCAAACAGCGTCGCGAGCTTGGCCTTGGGGAATGTCGAGAGAATCGCCTTCGGCGCCGCGCCCAGAAAAAGCGGGCGTGGCCGGCCGCGTCCGTAGCGTAGGTCGAGCGTTGCGTCGAGTGTTTCCCGATGCGTGTCGACCAGCGCGTCGCCATACCAGCGCGACATCACGATATCGAATCCCAATTGCCCGGCCATCTCGCGCATGACGGGCTGGCCCGCCTTCAGGAGAGGATCGGAGATACGCAGGTGATAGTCGAGCGTGATGATCCGCGGACCGAGTCCATACTCTCCGCCAGCGAAGCGCAGCAGCATCCCGGGCTCGACCAGTTCCCGCAGATAACGGTATGCAGTGGGCACCGAGCACGACAGTTCGGTGGCAACCTCCTCAACAGAGAGGAACGAGCGATCCTCCTTGAACAGTTCGAGGATAGACAGCAGTTTCGCAACGCTCGACAAGAGTCGGATCTCCCGCAGAGAAAAGGTCGATACTCATTATACTGGGGTACGTTGAACGCGCCTTGGTGGAGACCGATCACTTGAGCTGAATGCCGCTGCTCAAAACACCGCATCGGCGTATCGAGCGGACCGCGCTCGTCCAGACGCTGTCCCTTTCCATAACGGGTTTCATTGCAACCCGCCGGACGTCATGGAAGCCACCCACCAGCGAGCCGTGGAACGCCATCGCTGCGGGCAACGAATTCAAAGTTTGACGCAAAAAATGAAGCACGACATCGCCATTACGATAAGTATTCCTATCGTTATAGAGCGCTATTTCTCCGCTTGACCCATGCAAACGTGCAAGTGATTGCGGCCGACATGGAATCGAAAAGCGCTTCCGGAAGCAGAAGCCTGTGCAAACACACTAAAAGCGTCAGGCCGGTGGTGCGCGAGCGCATTTGCATAGCGCCAGGTGGTTAAAGTCAAACTCAAGCGCAACGCGAGTTCATTGAACTGGTCCATGCCGAGAAGCATGGCAATCAGATCACTCTTTCGGGCGGTTGACATCGCGGCGGTGCGCGAAGGGTTGTCGATTCCCGGCGCAGGTTTTTCGCGGAGAAAGACACATGGCGTAGGTTCGCTCCCAACAGGGGAAAAACCTACGCCAGCATCGCCGACTCACACCGAGAAAGATAAGCGGAGGCTAATCGACCCAGCGCTTGCACTCCAACAGAACGCCGTTTTAAATCAGTTACTTAGAATAAATCTAGCAAATCTGCCCGCTCATCACCAATCCGAATATTACTTTTGTTCATTATTTTTTCGGATATGCGAAGAGGCAGTTACCGTCCCGCTATGAAATTCTAGAAAACGCTTATTTTTCAGCCATCTAAACGCTGAGACCGGCATTCATCCGAATAGCAATCCTGACTATTCATTCTCTTCAAAGTAATGCCCAAACTTCACCTGCTTGGTGCGGATATAACGTTCGTTTTCCTCGCGCATCGGGATCGCCAGCGCGACGCGCTCGATCACGGGGATGCCGTGCTTCGAGAGCGTATCGAATTTTTTCGGGTTATTGCTCATCAGCCGCACCGACGTGACCTTCAACAGCCGCAGGATCGCCGCCGCCGAGTCGTATTCGCGCGCGTCGTCGGGCAAGCCCAGGTCGAGATTCGCCTCGACGGTGTCGCGCCCCTGCTGCTGTAGCTGGTAGGCGCGGATCTTGTTCGACAGGCCGATACCCCGGCCCTCGTGGCCGCGCAGGTACAGCAGCACGCCGCGCCCCTCGGCCGCGATGTAGCGCAGCGCGAGGTCGAGTTGCTCGCCGCAGTCGCAGCGGTACGAACCGAACACGTCGCCGGTCAGGCATTCGGAGTGCAGGCGCGCGAGCACGGGCTCGCCGCCCCCCACGTCGCCCATCACGAGCGCGACGTGCTCGGCGCCGCCGTCCTTGACCCGGTAGACATAGGACTCGAACGTGCCGTAACGGGTGGGCAGCGTGGCGGCCGCGTCAAGCACGACGCATTCGTTGGCGTTGTCGCCGTCGGCGCAGGACGGCTCTTGAAGCGTAGGCATGATCTGGAACAAATGACTGGCATAAACCGGCCGAAGGCCGGATTGAAGTTTGGAACCGGAGTGTACCGCCATTTGGCCCATCCCGCCCCGCCGCCCCCTGGCGCTGCGTGCCTTCGCGCGCATATCCGCGCGCCGCGCTCGCCCCCATCCGCCTATACTGATAGGGCTTTCATGGCTTACCGAACGTGCACGAGCCGCGCGCACCCGCCCGTGCCACACCACGCAATGTCCGAACGACAAGAAGGACGAACAGGAGTCGCCCTATGACGAGCGTTGCCCAAGTACTCAATTCCAAGCCGGACCAGGCGGTCCATACGATCACCGCAGGCGATTCCGTGTTCAACGCGATCCGCCTGATGGCCGAAAAGCGGATCGGCGCGCTGGTGGTCACCGACGGCGACGCGATCGTCGGCATCGTCACCGAGCGCGACTATGCGCGCAAGATCGTGCTGATGGACCGGTCGTCCAAGACGACTGCCGTGCGCGACATCATGACCCCGCATGTGCGTTTCGTGCAGCCCGACCAGACCACCTACGACTGCATGGCGCTCATGACCGAGCGGCGCATGCGCCACCTGCCCGTCATGGCCAATGGCCGGCTCGTGGGCATGGTGTCGATCGGCGACCTCGTGAAGGAAATCATCGCCGAGCAGCAGTTCACGATCTCGCAGCTCGAGCATTACATCACCGGCGGCACGGGCACCTGACGGCCAGCGCCGCGCGAGGCGGCCCTTCGGGCGCACTGGCCCCGCATCCAGCAAAAAAAGCCCAATCCGGAGCGGGTTGGGCGAGGCCACCTTGCGGCGGCGGAGGTTTCACGCATGAAATTCGTGCGGGGGCTTGCGAACCGGCGAGCCGGCCAGGCGGGCGCTGCCCGTCTGGCCGCTGCGATCGAGGAGGGGTGCGCGGGCTGCGCGCCGCGCCAGGACGTCGAAATGCCGAAACGTCGAAATCAGTTACCGAAATAGGTCGACTGCGACGGTGCGGCAGGTGCTGCCGGTACCATACGCGGCGCCGGCTGGCCCGATTGCATCGTGCCCATGGGCGCGCCGCCGTAGCCGGTAGTGTCGGCAACCGGCAATTGCGTCTGGGCCATGCCTTCTTGCTGCGAAACGCGCGCTTCGGCGGCCTGGATGTCTTGCGGATAGGTGGCGTCGTTGGCGATTGCCGGGTTGTAACCGGCCTGCTCGAGCTGGATCAGTTCCTGGCGCACTTCGGCGCGGGTCTTCGGCGCGTTCATCTGGTCCTGAGCGAACGACAGCGCCGGCGCGGCAACGAGGGCCGCAACCACTGCGGCTTGAATCAGGGTACGGGTCTTCATGATCACTTACCTCCATCGCTTGTTGTGTGCTGGCGTGCAGCACCTTGCCGCAAGCCAACAATTCCAAGTTTATTGAGCCTGGAGATAAGGGCAAATACCTATTTCTCAAAAATACAGTTTCGCTCAAGACAACAATGCAATATGCAAGGAATCGGCCTCAGGCATCGCCCGACAGCAGCCTGCGCGGACCGCTGACAAAAGGGCTGCCCGCCTCGTAGAAGCGCAGCAGCCGATGGGTTTCGCGCGACAGGCCAATACGCGTCGTGACGCCCACGACCCGCGCCGGCTCCTGCGGCATCCCCTGCTGCACTCGTTTTTGCATCGTCTCGCCGAGCCGCCCGATCCAAAGCCCTTGCCCGCCGCACAGATCGACGCCATCGAATGACGCGCCGATGTCGTAAGCCTGCGTGAGCCGTCCCGGTCCGCGCGCGAGATCGCGCAGCGGTGCGCCGCGACGCCGGAGCTCCATGACCGCCATCCCTTCGAGCGGCTCCACCGCGCGAAACAGCACGCCCGCCCCCACCTCCTCAGCCTCGCTCGCCATGTTGAGCATGTAGGCGCTGCCGTAAGTGAGCCGCACATAGGCATGGCCGCGCGCGAGAAACATCGACGCGTTCCAGGCGCGCCGCCCGATAAATGCATGACTCGTCGAGTCGCCGAGCGGATAGGCCTCCACTTCGACGAGGCGTCCCGCGATGCGCGCGTCATCGGCGCCTTCGCCGGCATCGCGGACCAGATACTTGCCGACCATGAAACGCGCGAGCTCGACGGTATCGATTGGCAGTTCCTCGCGGCGCAGCGGCACGATGGGCAGCGCTGCGGGCGCGGCGCAGGCGGGCGTCTGGTCGTTGCTGGCCAATGTCGACATATGGCGGCTCTCCGGTACGGGAATGGTCGATTGATTTCAACCGATCGAAGGCCGCGCGCACGTTGTTGCGGCGCGCGGCGCCAAGGCGCAAGACGCTAAGGCGCCAAGGCCCATACAGCCGCGCATGCGGCGGCGCGATCGCGGCCTTTCGGGAACCGGCCGAGTGTAGCGCCGCCTCCCAGCCTGCGCACGCCAGCCTGATTCGGCGGCGCAGCATCAGGGCAACGCGCGCAGCCCCATTGCGCTACCATCGTCGGCATGGACGCGAGCCTTGCGGCCGCGCGATGTCGAACCCAAACCAGGAGCCGCCACAATGGACGAAGCACGCGCAATCCAGTTCCTCTCCGAGGTCCGCAAGCCGCTCCTCACGCTGCACAAGGCGATTCTCGACCACGAGCGCGCCGAGTACGAACGCGAGTTCGGGCCGACGACGCCGGCCGCCTTCCTGCAGGTGTTGATCAACGGCTCGGGGTTCCGCTGGCTGATGCCGCTCTCGACGGTGATCGCGAACGTCGACGAAACGCTTGACGCGAAGGACGCGAAATCCGAAGACCGCGTGGGCGCCGCCGAAGGCGTGGCCGGGCTCTTCGCGGGCGAGGAATCGGTGGAATTTTTCGAGCGCTATCAGGCGCTCCTGCAAAAGAGTCCCGAGGTGCTGCACCAGCACGGCGCGGTTGCGAAGCTGCTGAACGGGATCAAGAACTAAGCGCGTGCTGAGGGCGGCGACGCGCGCCTGCGCGTCATGCTTCGCGCGGCGGTTTGCGCCGCGCGGGCAGGCTGCTTGCGCTGCTTCCGCCGCTTCCGCCGCTTGCGCTGCTTGCGCTGCTTTCGCCGCTTGCGCCGCTTGCGCTACCTCCCCCGTTTGCGCCGCTTGCGTGGTTCGCACCCGGCCTGGCCTTCGTGGCGTTCAGGCGCCGCCAGAGCGTCGTCTTGCTGATGCCGAGTTGCGCGCACACGCGGTCGCGGTCGCCGCCATGCGCTTCGAGCGCCGCGCGAATCTCGTCGGCTTCCACCGTCAGGCTGCGTTCGCGCAAGGTGAGCGGCTGAGCGGCTAGCTCCACCACGCCGGCTGCATCGGCCGAATCGTCCTGTAATGCCTCGACGGCCCTCATCGCCATCCCTCGCGCCGCGCCGCCGCGCAGCTCGAACACCTCCGGCGCGATCGCGCGCAGCACCTCGGGCGTGAGCACGTCCACGTCCGAATCCGCGAGTTCCACCACCATCCGCTCCACCACGTTCTGCAGTTCGCGCACGTTGCCGGGCCAGTCGTGACGCGCCAGCGCGTCGCCCACGGGCGCGAGCGCGCGTGTCGCGTCGTCCTGCGTGCGGATGCGCAGCGCCACGCGCGGCTCGCGGCGCGACGACTGCAACAGCAATTCGGCCGCGAGCGGCACGATGTCGGCGCCGCGCTCGCGCAGCGGCGGAATCGCCAGGTTCAGGATGTTCAGACGATAGAACAGGTCCGCGCGGAACTCGCCCGATTCGATCTGCTCGGTGAGCGCGCGGTGCGTGGCCGCCACCACGCGCACGTCCACGCGTGTAGGTTCGGTCGCACCCAGGCGCACCACCTCGCGCTCCTGCAGCACGCGCAGCAGGCGGCTTTGCAACGGCAGCGGCATCTCGCCGATCTCGTCGAGAAAGAGCGTGCCGCGGTGCGCGGCCTCGATCAGCCCGACCTTGCCGCCGCGCCGCGCGCCCGTGAACGCGCCTTCCTCGTAGCCGAACAGCTCGCTCTCCAGCAGCGCCTCGGGAAACGCGCCGCAATTGATCGCCACGAACGGGAAATCGCGCCGCGGGCTCTCGCGGTGGATGCCCTGCGCGATCATCTCCTTGCCCGTGCCGCTCTCGCCACGGATCAGCACGGTGGCGTCCGAGCGGGCGTAGCGCTGCGCGAGCTGGCGCACGCGCGCGATGCCCGGCGTCGCGCCGCTCAGGTCGTCCAGCCGGTAGCGCGCCACGAACTGCTGCGTGCGCTGGCGCGAGCGCAGCGTGCGGTCGAGGCGCTCCACGGCGCGCGACTCCTGGAACGTGAGCACGGCGCCCGAGGCCACGCCGTTGTCGACGAGCGGCCCGCGATGCACGACATAGCTCACGCCGCGCACGGTTTCGAGCGATTCGCCGTCGGCGTCGGGCAGCGTGAAGGCGATGTCGGGCGCGAGGTCTTCGAGCTGCCGGCCCGCCGCCGCCGCTGGGTCGATGCCGAGCACGGCGGCGAGGCGCTGGTTGATCGCCTCCACGCGCCCGTTGGCGTCGAGCGCCACCACGCCGTCACGCAAATGCTGTAATACGCTGTCCAGACGCTGGCGCCGCTGCGTTTCGCGCCGCGTGGCCTGCACGACTTCGAGCGCATTGTCGAAGGCCCCGCGCACCGAGGAGCGCGAATAGACGAAGAACGGCACGAGCCCGAGCCGCGCCGCGAGATCGTTCACATGACCCGGCCCCACGACCGCGCCCACGCCCCGGTCGCGCAGGTCCAGCACGCAGGCCTCGGCGTCCTGCACGGTGCGATACGAGGCGAACACCACGTCCAGACCGTACGCGCTCGCGAAACGCCGCACCTCGGCGGGCGTCTCGCCATAGGTCACGAGCGCGACCAGGTCGGCCTCGCGGCGCGCGCGCGCGAGCGCCTGCATCACGTCGAAGCCCGTGGGCTGCACGAGCACCACCGGCAAGTCGATGCGCGCCTTCAGCCAGGTGCCGTTCGAGCCTGCCGCCACGACCACGTCGGGCCGCTGGTTGGGCGCCGCGGCCGCGATTTCGGCTGCGGCCTCCTCGAAGCCGCGCGGGACCACGCGCAGGTCGGCAAGCCCCTCGTACTCGCCGGCGATGTCGCGGAACAGGTCGCGCAGGCGGCTGATGCCCATGGCCCAGACGCGCGGGCGAAATTCGGAGGCGGTGGGGAAGCGGTTCATGAGACTGCGGTTCGTCATTTCATCCATGTTTCATTATCGCGCCGGAATTTCAAATTTGAAATGGCAATTTCAGACGAGAAATCGGGGCGCAAAGCGCCTCGCAGCCTATCCGACGCAAAATCAACGCATTAGCGCCTTTGCCCAAGGCTGGCACGGTATCTGCAGTATCAGCGCCGTTCCTTCGGAGACTCGCACATATGAACAGCAAATCCCCCGCAAGCGCCGGCGCGAAATTCCGCGCGGCCGTGGCCACCGAACAACCGCTGCAGGTCGTGGGCGCCATCACCGCCTATGCCGCCAAGCTCGCCGAGCAGACCGGCTTCAAGGCCGTGTACCTCTCGGGCGGCGGCGTAGCTGCCAACTCGCTCGGCGTGCCGGACCTCGGCATCAGCACCATGGACGACGTGCTGATCGACGCGCGCCGCATCACCGACGCCGTCGACATCCCGCTGATGGTCGACATCGACACGGGCTGGGGCGGCGCCTTCAACATCGCGCGCACGATCAAGTCCTTCATCAAGGCGGGCGTGGCTGCGGTGCACCTCGAAGACCAGGTGGGCCAGAAGCGCTGCGGCCATCGTCCGGGCAAGGAAGTCGTGGCCAAGGACGAGATGGTGGACCGCGTGAAGGCCGCCGTGGACGCGCGCACCGACGAGGGCTTCGTCATCATGGCCCGCACCGACGCGGCCGCCGTGGAAGGCATCGACGCGGCCATCGAGCGCGCGGTCGCCTACGTGGAAGCGGGCGCCGACATGATCTTCCCCGAAGCCATGAAGACGCTCGACGACTATCGCCGCTTTCGCGCCGCGGTGAAGGTGCCGATCCTCGCGAATCTGACCGAGTTCGGCTCGACACCGTTCTTCACGACCGAAGAGCTCAAGAGCGCCAACGTCGACATCGCGCTCTACTGCTGCGGCGCGTACCGCGCGATGAACGCGGCGGCGCTGAACTTCTACGAGACGGTCAAGCGCGACGGCACGCAAAAGGCCGCCGTCTCGACGATGCAAACGCGCGAGGACCTCTACAAGTACCTCGGCTATCACGCGTACGAGGACAAGCTCGACGCGCTGTTCGCCGCGAAGAAATAACGCTGAATAACGCAGCGCAGCCATTCAACTATCTGCCCAGATTAGAGAGAGGAAGGACGACACCATGAGCGAAACCGACAACACCACGCAGGCCGCAGGCGGCTTCAAGCCGAAGAAGTCCGTCGCGCTGTCCGGCGTGACGGCGGGCAACACCGCGCTGTGCACCGTGGGCCGCACCGGCAATGACCTGCACTACCGCGGCTACGACATTCTCGATCTCGCCACGGCGAGCGAATTCGAGGAAGTCGCCTACCTGCTCGTGCACGGCAAGCTGCCGAACACCGCTGAACTGGCTGCGTACAAGACCAAACTCAAGGCGCTGCGCGGCCTGCCCGCGAACGTGAAGGCGGCGCTCGAATGGGTGCCGGCTTCGGCGCACCCGATGGACGTGATGCGCACGGGCGTGTCGGTGCTCGGCACCGTGCTGCCGGAGAAGGATGACCACAACCTGCCCGGCGCGCGTGACATTGCCGACCGCCTGATGGCCTCGCTCGGCTCGATGCTGCTCTATTGGTATCACTACTCGCACAACGGCAAGCGCATCGAAGTGGAAACCGACGACGATTCGATCGGCGGCCATTTCCTGCACCTGCTGCATGGCCGCGAGCCGTCGAAGTCGTGGGTCGACGCGATGCACGTGTCGCTCAACCTCTATGCGGAGCACGAGTTCAACGCCTCGACCTTCACGGGCCGCGTGATCGCGGGCACGGGCTCGGACATCTACTCGGCCATCACCGGCGCGATCGGCGCGCTGCGCGGTCCGAAGCACGGCGGCGCCAACGAAGTCGCGTTCGAGATCCAGTCGCGCTATGAAACGCCGGACCAGGCGGAAGCCGACATTCGCCGCCGCGTGGAAGCGAAGGAAGTCGTGATCGGCTTCGGCCACCCGGTCTACACGATCTCGGACCCGCGCAACAAGGTCATCAAGGAAGTCGCGAAGAAGCTCTCGAAGGAGCAGTCGAACATGAAGCTGTTCGACATCGCCGAGCGCCTCGAATCGACGATGTGGGAAGTCAAGAAGATGTTCCCGAACCTCGACTGGTTCAGCGCCGTTTCGTATCACATGATGGGTGTGCCGACCGCCATGTTCACGCCGCTGTTCGTGATCTCGCGCACGGCCGGCTGGAGCGCGCACATCATCGAGCAGCGCATCGACAACAAGATCATCCGCCCGAGCGCCAATTACACGGGTCCGGAAAATCTGAAGTTCGCGCCGATCGGCAAGCGCTGATCCAGCGCCGTTTGCCTCGCTCCTTGCAGCATCGTTAGCCATTCGGCTAATGGGAACCGGAGGCGGTGCGTCGTACAGTGACGACACCGACTCCGGTTGAATGCCCCGCTTACAACCTCATTGGTCCCCACAGCCGTGAATACCGCCTACCGCAAGCCCCTACCCGGCACCCGGCTCGATTACTTCGACGCGCGCGAAGCCGTCGAGGCCATCCAGCCCGGCGCCTGGAACACGTTGCCGTACACCTCGCGCGTGCTCGCAGAAAATCTCGTGCGCCGCTGCGACCCGGCCACGCTCACCGATTCGCTCAAGCAGCTCATCGAGCGCAAGCGCGACCTCGACTTTCCGTGGTTCCCCGCGCGCGTCGTGTGCCACGACATCCTCGGCCAGACCGCGCTCGTCGATCTCGCGGGCTTGCGCGACGCCATCGCGGACCAGGGCGGCGACCCCGCCAAGGTGAACCCGGTCGTGCCGGTGCAACTGATCGTCGACCACTCGCTCGCCGTGGAATGCGGCGGCTTCGACCCGGACGCGTTCAAGAAGAACCGCGCGATCGAAGACCGGCGCAACGAGGACCGCTTCGACTTCATCAACTGGACGAAGAAAGCGTTCAAGAACGTCGATGTGATTCCGCCGGGCAACGGCATCATGCACCAGATCAATCTGGAAAAGATGTCGCCCGTGATCCAGGCGCGCGACGGCGTGGCGTTCCCCGACACCTGCGTGGGCACGGACAGCCACACGCCGCACGTGGATGCGCTCGGCGTGATCGCCGTGGGCGTGGGCGGCCTCGAAGCCGAGAACGTCATGCTCGGCCGCGCTTCGTGGATGCGCCTGCCCGACATCGTCGGCGTGGAGCTCACCGGCAAGCGTCAGCCCGGCATCACCGCCACCGACATCGTGCTCGCCCTCACCGAATTCCTGCGCAAAGAAAAGGTCGTGGGCGCGTATCTGGAGTTCCGTGGCGCGGGCGCGTCGAGCCTCACGCTCGGCGACCGCGCGACCATCTCGAACATGGCGCCCGAATACGGCGCCACGGCCGCGATGTTCTTCATCGACAATCAGACGCTCGACTATCTGCGCCTCACGGGCCGCGAGGAAGAGCAGGTCAAGCTTGTCGAAACGTATGCGAAGACGGGTGGCCTCTGGGCCGACACGCTCGCCAACGCGCAGTACGAACGCACGCTCACGTTCGATCTTTCGAGCGTCGTGCGCAACATGGCTGGCCCGTCGAACCCGCACAAGCGCCTGCCCACCTCGGCGCTGGCCGAGCGCGGCATCGCGGGCAAGTGGGAAGAAACGCCGGGCCAGATGCCCGACGGCGCGGTCATCATCGCCGCCATCACGAGTTGCACGAACACCAGCAACCCGCGCAACGTGATCGCCGCCGCACTGCTCGCGCGCAACGCGAACGCGCGCGGCCTCACGCGCAAACCGTGGGTGAAGAGTTCGCTCGCGCCGGGGTCGAAGGCGGTCGAGCTTTACCTCGAAGACGCGAAGCTGCTGCCGGAACTGGAGAAGCTGGGCTTTGGCATCGTGGCGTTCGCGTGCACCACCTGTAATGGCATGTCGGGCGCGCTCGATCCGAAGATCCAGCAGGAAATCATCGACCGCGATTTGTATGCGACCGCGGTGCTCTCGGGCAACCGCAACTTCGACGGCCGTATCCATCCGTATGCGAAGCAGGCGTTCCTTGCCTCGCCGCCGCTCGTGGTCGCCTATGCGATCGCCGGCACGATCCGCTTCGACATCGAGCAGGATTCGCTCGGAACGGACCAGGACGGCAAGCCGGTCTATCTGAAGGACATCTGGCCGACCGACGAGGAAATCGACGCCATCGTCGCGCAGAGCGTGAAGCCCGAGCAGTTCCGCAAGGTCTACGAACCGATGTTCGCGGCCACCGCCGCCAGCAGCGAAACCACCGACCCGCTCTACGACTGGCGCGCGCAAAGCACCTATATCCGCCGTCCGCCGTACTGGGAAGGCGCGCTCGCGGGCGAGCGCACGCTGAAGGGCCTGCGCCCGCTCGCCGTGCTCGGCGACAACATCACGACCGACCACCTCTCGCCTTCCAACGCGATCATGGCGAACAGCGCGGCCGGCGAATACCTCGCGAAGATGGGCCTCCCCGAAGAGGACTTCAACTCGTACGCCACGCACCGCGGCGACCACCTCACGGCGCAGCGCGCAACCTTCGCGAACCCCACGCTCATCAACGAGATGGTCGTGGTGGACGGCGCCGTGAAGAAGGGATCGCTCGCGCGCATCGAGCCCGAAGGCACGGTCACGCGCATGTGGGAAGCCATCGAGACCTACATGGAACGCAAGCAGCCGCTCATCATCGTCGCGGGTGCGGACTACGGCCAGGGCTCGTCGCGCGACTGGGCGGCCAAGGGCGTGCGTCTCGCGGGCGTGGAGGTCATCGTCGCGGAAGGCTTCGAGCGGATTCACCGCACGAACCTGATCGGCATGGGCGTGCTGCCGCTGGAGTTCAAGGCAGGCACCAACCGCACGACGCTCGGCATCGACGGCACGGAAACCTATGACGTCATTGGCGAGCGCACGCCGCGCGCCGACCTCACGCTCGTGATTCACCGCAAGAGCGGCGAGCGCCTGGAAGTGCCGGTCACCTGCCGCCTCGACACCGCTGAAGAAGTCTCGATCTACGAAGCGGGCGGCGTGCTGCAACGCTTCGCGCAAGACTTCATCGAGTCGTCGCAGGCTGCATGACCTGATCGCCCCTCTTCCTCCACGGGAGAGGGGCGATCGCTACATCATCGACACGGGATTCCCATGAGTCATAAACCCCAGATCAAGATTCCCGCCACCTATTTGCGCGGCGGCACCAGCAAAGGCGTGTTCTTCCGCCTCCAGGATCTGCCCGAAGCCGCGCAACAACCCGGCGAGGCGCGCGACAAGCTGCTCATGCGCGTAATCGGCAGCCCCGACCCATACGGCAAGCAGATCGACGGCATGGGCGGCGCCACTTCGAGCACCAGCAAGACCGTGATCGTCGCTAAAAGCAGCAAGCCCGGTCATGACGTCGATTACCTGTTCGGCCAGGTCGCCATCGACCGCGCGTTCGTCGACTGGAGCGGCAACTGCGGCAATCTCTCCGCGGCCGTGGGCCCGTTCGCGATCAGCGGCGGCCTCGTCGACCCGAGCCGCGTGCCCGAGAACGGCGTGGCGACCGTGCGCATCTGGCAGGCCAACATCGGCAAGACCATCGTCGCGCACGTGCCCATCACGAACGGCCAGGTGCAGGAAACCGGCGACTTCGAACTGGACGGCGTGACCTTCCCCGCCGCCGAGGTGCAACTCGAATTCCTCGATCCCGCCGCCGAGGAAGAAGGCGCGGGCGGCGCGATGTTCCCCACCGGCAAGCTCGTGGACGACCTCGAAGTGCCAGGCGTCGGCACGCTCAAGGCCACGATGATCAACGCGGGCATTCCGACGATCTTCCTGAACGCCGAGGCCATCGGCTACACGGGCACGGAGTTGCAAGATGCGATCAACGGCGATCCTGAAGCGCTGAAGAAGTTCGAGACCATCCGTGCGCACGGTGCGCTGCGCATGGGCCTCATCAAGAGTCTCGACGAGATCGCCACGCGCCAGCACACGCCAAAGATCGCCTTCGTGGCGAAGCCGCAGGCCTATACGGCGTCGAGCGGCAAGCGCGTGGAAACCGGCGACGTCGATCTGCTGGTGCGCGCGATGTCGATGGGCAAACTCCATCACGCCATGATGGGCACGGCAGCGGTGGCGATCGGCACGGCGGCGGCCATTCCCGGCACGCTCGTGAATCTCGCGGCGGGCGGCGGCGAGCGCAACGCGGTGCGCTTCGGGCATCCGTCGGGCACGCTGCGCGTGGGCGCCGAGGCGCACGAAGAAAACGGCGAATGGACGGTCGGAAAGGCCATCATGAGCCGCAGCGCGCGCGTGCTGATGGAAGGGTCGGTGCGGGTGCCTGGGGATTCGTTCTAAGAAGCGGTTCCAGGAAGCGCGCTGTTTGTGCTGACTTAGAAAACAAAAAACGCAAACGAAAACGCCCTGACGCTGCGCTGCGTCAGGGCGTTTTTTTGCTTTACGGCAGTGCTTTTCTAACTAATAACCGGGCCGAGCATGGATACATCGAAATTCGCATCAATTGATGCTACATTTAATGCCTGTACATTGAAGGGTAACCGTCATGCGCACCACCATTGCTCTCGACGACGACTTGATCGCCAAAGCGCAGGCCTATACCGGTCTGGAAGAAAAGACAGCGCTCGTGCGCGAAGCCCTCAAAGCCCTTATCCAGCGCGAGGCTGCGCGACGGCTTGCGAACCTCGGCGGCAGTCAGCCCGGCATCATGGCCGCGCCGCGCCGCCGGACGGATGTCGAATGATCCTCGTCGACACATCGGTCTGGATCGACCATTTCAACGCCGCCGATCCCCTGCTAATGAGCCTGCTTGTAGACGAGCGCGTGCTCGCGCACGCTTATGTGATCGGGGAAATCTCCCTGGGTAGCCTGCGCGAGCGCGATCTCGTCCTCGGCGCGTTGCGCGACTTGCCGGCCTTACCCATTGCCACTCCGGAGGAGACGTTCTATCTGATCGAGCAAGCGAAGCTGTTCAATCGCGGCATTGGCTACGTCGATACCAGCCTGCTGGCGTCCGCCCGTCTGCAGCCGGGCGTCACGATCTGGACGCGGGACAAGCGGCTTGGCAAGGTTGCAGGCGAACTCGGCCTGGCCGCACAAATCGGTCACTAATCCGACACTAATCGGACACTAACAACCAAACCGGAAACGCGACGCACTTGCGCCGCGTTTGCGCGCTGCGATCCGAAACGGCGCGCTCAGCTCTGCGGCGCAGGCAAATACGGCATCGGATCGACCGGCTTGCCGTCACGGCGCACCTCGAACAGCACCGCTACGCGGTCGTTCTTCTCGCTGCCCATTTCCGCGATCTGCTGACCCTGGTGGACCACGTCGCCTGTCTTCACGAGCAGGCGCCGGTTGTGCGAGTACGCGGTCAGGAAGTCCTTGTTGTGCTGGACGATGATCAGGCTGCCGTACTCGTTGAGCCCCGTGCCCGCGTACATGACCTTGCCGTCGGCGGCGGCGATCACGGGGTCGCCGGCCTTGCCCGCGATCTCGATGCCACGCGTCGCGCCCGGCTCGAACGGCTCCACTACCCGTCCCTGCGCCGGCCATACCAGCGCCACGCTACGTGCATGGCGCTTGACTTCGGCCGCGACCTGGCGGCTCTCCGAGGCGCTCGGAGCCGCACTCGCCGCCGCACCTGCAACCGAACTCGCCGACGCATTCGCCGACGCATTCGCACCACCCGCACGAGCGGGCACTGCGGCTTGCACCGTGATCGTCTGCTTCGAAATCAGCTTGAGCGACTGGCCGGCCCGCAAGTGGCTGCTGGGCTTCATGCCGTTCCATGCCGCCAGTTCCTTGACGGGAACCTTGTGGCTCGCCGCGATCCCGAGCAGCGAATCGCCGCGACGCACGCGCACCCAGGTGGTTTTCGTGACGACGCGCGTAACCGGCTCGCTGGCCGCCTGTTGCTGGCTCGCCGTCGCCGCGGCTGCCATCGCGGCGGCGCCCGACGCAGGGCTCGTGGCAGCCGACTGATCGGGCTGAGGCTGTGTCGGCGACGGTTGCTGCTGGTCAACGTTTGCGCAAGCGCCCAGCACTATCGCCAAGCCGAGGCCCGCGAAACGCTGCCACAAGCGACGCGTCAGACCGTTGGTGCGCTGACCAGAACGATCTTCGAACATGATTGTTAATCTCCTGTCGATCGGAGTGGGTAGCACCTACTCCAATCCCATGCAAAGCCGTCCATCGCAGCAGGATGCAGCACGGGCGGCCTGACAGGTCTGCAGCGTCGAAACGCGCTCCCGCTCTGCCCATGGGCCAGACGCACGCGCCGGCCACCTCCATCCGCATTCAAAATGCACGCTTCATCTGACAAAATCCGCTACCGTCGCGCAAAACACGTGACAGCAGCTCCTTTTTTTATCTTGAAAGCAATCTGGCATTGTAAAACGCAATTCACATATATCAGGCAGGCGACAACACTCTGATACAAATCTTAAAAAGACGAATCTTCTTGCTTGCGCGCCTTTCATGCACTCGAAATAGAGCCAGATCAGATCGTCATCTCTGACATATCGGCAAGCTGAACCAGAACTTAAGTAGCGGCGCTCTCTGAAAGCTCTTTGAAACTCATGTAGTATTCGCCCCTCAAGCGAATGACCCGACTCACGGGAACCTTGGCGTGTCAATTCAGGTCGTTCCTGGGCCGCCGCTGTCCTGTTTGCGGGGCTTTTGACCCGATGTGCCGCTCCGGCTCTGTCCGATGGCCGTCCGAATGGCAACCCCGAGGCAGTCGTGCCGCCGGGCCTTGCGCCACGGCAGCACGCCATAGCAGCGACCTTTTTGCACGCGCCAGCGCGGCCGTGCGCGCCTGCGGCCGGTCTGGCCTATTTGAGGCGCGCCGCAGCCGGCTGACGCCGGATCCATGTCACAGTCACCCAAACGTCTCGTCGAACTCGACTTCTTTCGTGGCCTTGTCCTGCTGATCATCGTCGTCGACCATATCGGCGGCAGCATCGTCTCGCGCGTCACGCTGCACGCCTACGCGATGTGCGACGCCGCCGAAGTGTTCGTGTTCCTCGGCGGCTTCGCCACGGCCACCGCGTGGGCCGCGCTCTGCGCACGCCGCACCGAGGCCGTCGCGCGCCAGCGCTTCATCAAGCGCGCGTTCGAGATCTATCGCGCCTTCGTGGTCACCGCGCTGCTCATGCTGCTCGTGACGGCGATCCTGCTCGCCTTCAATGTCGACGCGCCGAACCTCGCCACCACCGATCTCGACGATCTCGCGCTCGCCCCCGCCGCAGCGCTGCGCGACATCGTGTTGCTGCGCCGCCAGCCATACCTCGCCGGCGTGCTGCCGATGTACGCGTGCTTCGCGCTGGTCGCGCCGCTCGCCCTGCCGCTCGCGCGCACGCGGCCGTGGCTGCTGGCCGCCATCAGCCTCGCGGTATGGGGCGTCGCCCCGCTCGTCACGCCGTGGCTGCCGCACGTGGCCGACGTCAACTGGGACTTCAATCCGTTCGGCTGGCAACTGATGTTCGTGGCCGGCGCGATCGCCCAGGCGCAGCCGGTGTTCCAGCGCGTCACGGCGCAACGCAAGCTCGGCACCTTCGTGACGGCGCTCGCGCTCGCCGTGGTCGCGGCGGCCGCCATCTACCGCCTGCAGCTCGGCAACACCGAGCTCGACGGCGACTTCAAGCGCAATCTCGCCTGGTTCCGTGCGATCAACTTCTTCGGCATCGCGTGGCTCACCGCGCATGTGATCCGGCTCGGCTGGGCGAGAAAGCTCGCCACCGCACTGCCGTGGGTGGGGCTCGTGGGCCGCAAGGGGATGCTTTCGTTCGTGGCCGGCGCGGTCATCTCGCTGACGGTCGATTCGGTGCTCTACTGGTACACCGACGGCTATCTGAACGTGCCGCTCGGCCTCGCCGCCGACGCCTTCGCGCTGACCGCGCTGCTTCTGGTTGCGCGTGCATCCGATCCGCTCAAGCGTCTGCTGCCCTCGCGCGCGAAGGTGTCGGCCTGAGAGCTTCGGCGCAGCGGCAGCGCATCGTTTCGCCGATGGCGTGGGCAGGCCGGCGCCACCTCGCACTCCCGGCGCGCGAAGTTTGCTTGACCTGCGCTCGCGCCGCCCACTACCGCGCTTCCGGCGCGCACGGGCCGCTGCTAGCATGGTGGCCCCGCGCCGCTGACGCGCCTTCCTGACCGGCCTTCCTGCCATGCGCAGACACCTCCGCACCGCGCTCTGCGCGACGCTCGCCGTCCTTGCCGCCCTGGTCTCGTTCGCCACGCCCGCCGCGGCCAGCACGGTCGCCATGCGCAGTTTCCACGCGACGGCGCTCGGGCGCGACTGGCCTTACGCGGTCTACCTGCCCACCGGCTATCGCGCCGACGCGCCACGCTATCCGGTGCTCTACCTCCTGCACGGCAACAACGGCGACGCGATGGACTGGGTCACGCAAGGCGACCTGCAAAACGCCGTCGACACGCTGATCGCCCGCCACGAGATTCCGCCGGTCGTGGTCGTGATGCCGCAAGGGGGCACCGACTGGTACGTCGATCGCAAGGAAAAGATGGAGACGGCCTTCTTCAACGACCTGATTCCGGAGATCGAGTCGCACTTCACGGTCGAGAACGAGCGTGGCGGGCGCGCGATCGGCGGCGTCTCCATGGGCGGGTTCGGCGCACTGCGCTACACGCTCGAACACCCGGAGATGTTTTGCGGCGCGCTGCTGCTCTCGCCGGCGATCTACTCGGGCGACCCGCCGCCGTCATCGTCGGCGCGGCGCGTGGGGGTGTTCGGCGAGCATCAGTTCGATCCGCACGTCTGGCGCGCGCTCAACTATCCGACGCTCTGGAGCGGCTATTTCGGACGCCCGTGGCGCGTGCCCATCTTCATCGCCTCGGGCGACGACGACCTCGTGATCCAGGCCGAGTCGTCGCTGCTCTACACGCGTCTGCGCGAGGCGGGCAATCCGGCGGCGCTGCGCATCGTCGACGGCGGCCACGCCTGGCCCGTCTGGCGCGAGCTGCTGCCCGCCGCGCTCAAGTACGCGCTCGCCTGCTTGCACTGAAAACCGCGCGGCGGCCGTGCGGGTCCAAGGCTGCCGGCCACCGGGGCGCTGCCGGCCCCAGGCGCCTGCGGCTGCGGCTGCGTCACTCCGCCCAGTTCACCCACAGCACCATCAGCACCGTCATGAGCGCGGGGCCGATGAAAATGCCGATCAGCCCGAAAGTCGTCGCGCCGCCCAGGATGCCGAATAGCACGAGCAGGAAGGGCAGGCGCGTGGAATTGCCGATCAGCACGGGCCGCACGAAGTGCTCGGCGATGAACACCACCACGAAGCCCCACACCACAAGCGCGACGGCGCCGATGATCGAGCCCTGCGCGACGAGCCACAGCGCCGCACAGCAGAACACGATGGGCGCGCAGAACGGCAGCATGGCCGCGACGGCGGTGACGGTGCCCAGCAGCGCCGCATGCGGCAGGCTGGTGAACATATAGGCCATGCCGATCAGCACGCCCTCGCCCAGCCCGACGACCACGAGGCCCGTCACCGTCCCGCGCACCGCTGCGGCCATGCGCTGCAGCAGTTGCGCACCGTCCACGCCGAAGGCGCGGCGCGCGCCGCGCATCACGGTGCCGGAGAGCCGCGGCCCCGCATGAAAGATCACGAACAGCGTGATGAGCATGAAGCCGAAGGTCATCGACGCATGCAGGGCGCGCGCGCCGAAATGCCGGCCGAACGACACGATGGCGTCGCCGTGCAGGCTCTTCATCGCGGGGGAGGCCTTGAGCGGCGGCGCGAGATTCGTCTGCCACCACGCGCTCAACTGGTGGCTGCCCACCGGCAGTTGCGAGACGAAATCGGGCACCGGCACGCCATTCTCCTGGGCCGAGTGCAGCCACAAATAGAGCTCGTGGGCCTCGCCGCCCGCCTGGATCGCCGTGAGCGTGATCGGCAGCACGACCAGTAGCGCGACGGCCACGGTGAGCAGCGTGGCCATCCACGTTGTGCGGCACCTGAACCAGGGGTGCCGCTCGATGGCCTGATAGGCCGGCCACAGGACGATGGCGACCACGCACGCCCACGCTACGGCGGGCAGGAACTCGCGCACGACCCACAGCGCGAGCAGGACGAGCGCGGCGAACAACGCGGCGGAAGCGATGCGCTGGAGTTTTCGCTCGTTTGCGGAGTTCGGAGCGGGCGGGCGATGAATCATGTAACCTCGTGAAAATTCGGCAAGACGGCTCGTGCGGCGCAGCAAATCCCGCCAACGGCGAGCGGAATCGGAGCGCGAAGCCAACCTGCATGGCGCAAGGCCATGCCCTACGCGAGCCGCCAGCGTATTTTCTCCCATTAGGGGCGGCACACCGAAAATACGAACACTCAGGGGCGACCTCGCGCCACCAGCCTTTCATCTGATTCCCGCCACCTCCCCACGTTCCAGCCCCGCCTCCACGCCGATTTTCGTGTCGCGCCGGGCACAACACTGCGTTGCACAAATTCGTCAGGTCAAACCCTGATCGCCCGCAAACCCCCATTCCTTCGTCAATCGCGATATGTCGCAGGGGATTGTTGCCGTTTTTGGAATGGTGTTTCAACGCCGACACAATGGCTCTCGGCAGCGCACAGGCATACAGTCCGGGCAAACCCTCACGGAGCCGACAATGAAAAGGATGGCGTGTCTTGCGCTTGACGGAGCCAACGGTGAACGCATCGAAATCCTCGAACAAACGGATTCGGCGCTCGTGATCCGCTGGGTCGAACCCGGCCGCTGCCACTACGGCGAGCAGCGCTGGCGCCGACGCTCGGCGCATACCTCGGGGACCTGCGCCGTCTCGCGCCGCAAGATCCGCCGCGGCGACGCCGTGTTCAAGCCGGCCGAACGCCCGGCGCCGCTCAATGCTTCGGTGATGATCGCAGCGGAAGTGTTCGGCGACCTCGTCGCCAACGTGCCGTTCAGCGAAGCGGCCTGAAGACGGGCTGACGCCCGCAGAGCCCGACCTCCGCTCCCGTCGAGCCTGACCGACCGCCCTCCCGCGACCGGCGACGCGCTGACGGCGGCAAAAACCGGCTTTTGGCCGGGCCGAAGTCCCTCGCGACCTCGCGCCACGCTCGCCGCCACTGCGGTAAGGTTGCAGGGTATGGCGCCGGTTGCGCACAGCATGCGCAGCGGCGCCTCGTCCCGCAACCGCCGCCACGCCCATCGCACCCCTTATCTCCGTCCAGCGAGGCGCGGCGCCCCGAGAGGCCCCGGCCATGGCTGAAAACACGCCCCCGCTTCCGTTCGCTTCAAAGCCCACTTCAAAGCCCGCTTCAAAGCCCACCTCAAAGCCCGCTTCAAAGCCCACTGCCCAGCCCTTTTCGCTCGACGTAATGCTCGAAAAGTACGCCAAGGGCGACGAGCAAACCGCCGACGACATCTATCGCCGCGTCGCCCACGGCGTCGCGCAGGCCGAGCCGCCGGCGCTGCGCGCCGAAGTGGAGGCGCGCTTCGTCGACAACCTGCGCCACGGCGCGCTGGGCGCGGGCCGCATCATGAGCGCGGCGGGCGCCGGCATCGAGGCCACGCTCATCAACTGCTTCGTGCAGCCGGTGGGCGACAGCATCCAGGGCGTGGACGACGAAGGCCGCCCCGGCATCTACGTCGCGCTGCTCCAGGCCGCCGAAACCATGCGGCGCGGCGGCGGCGTCGGCTACAACTTCTCGGCGATCCGGCCGCGCGGCGCGCACGTCAAATCGACGGGATCGAGCGCCTCCGGGCCGTGCAGCTACATCGACGTGTTCGACGCCTCGTGCCGCACCGTGGAGAGCGCGGGCGCGCGGCGCGGCGCGCAGATGGCCGTGCTCGACTGCGATCACCCCGACCTGCCCGAGTTCATCGAGGCCAAGCATTCGAAGGGACGCTGGAACAACTTCAACGTCTCGGTGGCGGTGACCGATGCGTTCATGCGCGCCGTCGAAAACGACGAAATCTGGCCGCTCGTGCATCGCGCCGAACCCTCGCCCGCGCTGCGCGCGGCAGGCGACCTCAAGCAGCGCGAAGACGGCCTGTGGGTCTACGCGGAAAGACGCGCCCGCGCGCTGTGGGACACCATCATGCGCTCGACCTACGACATGGCCGAGCCGGGCGTGGTGTTCATCTCGCGCATGAACGAGGACAACAACCTGCGCGCGCTGGAAAGCATCCGCGCGACCAATCCGTGCGGCGAGCAGCCCCTGCCCGCCTATGGCTGCTGCAATCTCGGCCCGCTCGACCTCACGCGCTTCGTGCGCGAGCCGTTCGCGCAGTTGCGCGGCGGCCAGCCCTCGTTCGACTGGGACGAACTCGCCGCGCGCACCGCTACCCAGGTGCGCTTTCTCGACGACGTGCTCGACGTCACGCTCTGGCCGCTGCCCGAGCAGCAGGCGGAGGCCGCAGCCAAACGGCGCATCGGCGTGGGCTTCACGGGACTCGGCGACACGCTGGTGATGCTCGGCATCCGCTACAACTCGGAGGCCGGCTGCGCGTTCGGCGCACAAGTGGGCCGCACGATGCGCGACGCGGCGTACCGCGCTTCGGTGGCGCTCGCACAAGAGCGCGGCGCGTTCCCGCTCTTCGAGGCGAATGCGTATCTCGCGACCGGCACCTTCGCCTCGCGCCTGCCCGAGGACCTGCAAGCCGAGATCCGCGCGCACGGCATCCGCAACAGCCACCTGCTCTCGATCGCGCCGACGGGCACGGTGAGCCTCGCGTTCTCCGACAACGTCTCTAACGGCGTCGAGCCCGCGTTTTCGTGGACCTACCAGCGCACCCGCCGCATGGCCGACGGCAGCAACGAGACCTTCGCGGTCGAGGACCACGCGTGGCGCGTCTATCGCGAGTTGGGCGGCGACGTGAATGCACTGCCCGACTACTTTGTGAGCGCGCTGCAAATGAGCGCGCAGGAGCATGTGGCGATGATGGCGGCGGTGCAGCCGTTCGTGGACACCTCGATCTCGAAGACGGTGAACGTGCCCGCCGACTATCCGTTCGACGCCTTCGAGGATCTCTATCTCGACGCATGGCGGCGCGGGCTCAAGGGCCTCGCCACCTATCGGCCCAACGAAACGCTGGGCGCGGTGCTGCAAACGCTGCCCGCCGCCGCGGACGTACTCGACGACGCCCAAAGCGATGCCCTGCTCGACCCGTTGCGCGTGGCGATCGACCATCGGCCCAAGGGCGAGCTGCCCGCCGTGATCGAGAAAATCGAATACATCACGCAGACGGGCAAGGTCTCGCTCTACGTGGCCGTCTCGTTCCTCGAAGTGACAGGCCAGGTGGGCGGCGAATCCACGACGATCGAGCGGCCCATCGAGTTCTTCATTCCCGTGGGCCAGCGCGACGAGTCGCAGCAATGGATCACGGCGACGATGCGCTCGCTCTCGCTTGCGGCGCGCGGCGGCTTCGTCGCGCGCAATCTGCAGGACTTGCGCAAGGTGTCGTGGGACCGCGGCCAGGTGCGCTATGGACATACGCAGCGGCTCGATGGCAAGCGCACGCCGCTGTGGCACGACTCGGAGGTGGCGGCCATCGCCTATGCGATCCAGCAGATCCTGCACCGGCGCGGCTTTCTGGACGCCGAGGGGCGCCAGGTGCCGTCGCGCCTGCTTGCGCAGCGGCGCGCCAAAGGCGCGGCTCCCGCAAGCGCAACGGCACTCGACGAAGCCGATGCCGCGACGCGGGCGGGCGAGCGCGTGCTGGACGGCCCCAACGCCCTGCCCGCCGATACGGCGCTCGCGGCGCCGCACGCCATGCTCGGCCGCAAATGCGGTTCATGCGGCGCGAATGCGGTGATCCGGCGCGATGGTTGCGACTTCTGCACCGCGTGCGGGGAGATTGGGAGCTGTGGATAGTTGCTGGGGCATCCGGATTTTTATGCATTGCGAATCAATTCAATGCAATCTCCTGCCCAGTTTTTTATCGCTCTCGCGCGTTCATTCGATCTGGTCTACTCTCTCGTTAAATCATATGAACCGATTGAGGAGACCGCGTGCTCACGTCCGCCCCGGGGGACAAGGCCTGGACCAATGGCCTTGTGCGGCGCATTTACGTGTTCAGAACGCTCGGTTACGCGTTGGGCACGCTACCTGTGCTGTTCTTGCTGCACTTGCAGCAAGAACCGGTGTGGCTCCTCGGCGGCGTGCTTGCCATCTGCCTCGTCTGGCCGCATCTTGCTTACCAGCTCGCGCGCCCCGTCATCGCCGATGCGCCCCGCAAAGAGCGCCGGAATATGCTCCTCGATTCGGCCTTCGGCGGCTGGCTCATCGCTGCCGTTCATTTCGAGCCCATCGCGACGGTCGTCATCCTGTTGATGTTCGCGCTCGACAACATGGCGATCGGCGGATGGTCGCTCTTCGTTGCCGGGGCGGGCGCCAGCGCCGCGGGGCTGATAGCCGGAGCGGCAACCTTCGGCATCGCCTTCTATCCACTGAATGTGCGGTACGCGCCGATGTGGCTGCCGATCATCTTCATCTATCCGCTCCTGTTCGCCAAAACGACGCATGGCGTCTCGGTGAAGCTGCTCGATCGCTCACGCCGTATGCGCGAACTGAGCGAATGCGACAGCCTCACCGGGCTCGCGAATCGCGCAGCGGTCAGCGCCAGATTGCAAGCCCTGCTCGCCGACCCCGAGCAGGACGGCACATTCGTCCATGTGGTTTTCCTCGACCTCGATGCCTTCAAGACCGTCAACGATGCGCTCGGGCACGGCGTCGGCGATCGGCTGCTCGTGGAAGTCGCCGCGCGTCTGCGAGACTGCGCGCGCCCGGGCGACGTGGTCGGCCGCTACGGCGGCGACGAGTTCATCATCGTGTCGCCCGGTGCGCGGAGCGACACGACACGCTTCGATCTGCCCGACGCCGTGCTCGAGGCGATGGCAAAGCCCGTGCTCGTCGACGGGCTCGAGCTCGTCGTTAGCGCGAGCGTCGGCGTCAGCGTGTTTCCCACGGACGCGAGCGATGCACAAACGCTGATTCCGTGCGCGGACATGGCGATGTACGCAGCCAAGAATCGCGGCCGCAACTGCTGGGAACGTTATCGGCCGGAAATGCGCACGGAGGCCGACGCGAAGCTCATTCTTTCGGCACGCCTCAGAAAGGCGATCGAAGCCGGTGGGCTGCGGCTCCATTACCAGCCGCAGGTCGACATGCGCACCGGTCGCGTGCTGGGCGCCGAAGCGCTCGTGCGCTGGTACGACGAGATTTACGGCGAGATCGCCCCGGCGGAGTTCGTTCCCATTGCGGAAAAGTCGGGATTCGTCGCGAAACTCGGCGAGTGGGTGCTGCATGAGGCTTGCCGTCAATCCGCCCAGTGGCGGCGCATGGGTATTGCGCCCCTGCGCGTATCGATCAATTTGTCGCCGTTGCAGTTGCAGCGCGCGAATATTGTCGAGACGTTCCAGAACGTTTTGCGCGAGACGGGCGCCGATCCGACCCGGCTCGAACTCGAAGTCACCGAGACTGCGCTGATCCAGCAACCCGAAATTGCCGTGCGTCGCCTTCACGAGTTTCGCAGCGCCGGCATCAGCGTGGCAATCGACGATTTCGGCATGGGTTACTCGAGCCTGAGTCAATTGCGGGCGCTGCCGGTCGATCGCATAAAGATCGACCGGGCATTCGTGCATAGGGTCGCGGAAAACGACACCGGGGCGATCGTGACGGCGATCGTCACACTGGCGAAGGCGCTTGGATTGTCGGTTATTGCTGAAGGTGTCGAGACGATTGAGCAGCAGGAGTTTCTGCTGGCGCTCGGTTGTGTGGAAGCGCAGGGATACCGGTTCAGCAGGCCGATCGATGCCGAGAGTATGACGCGTGTGCTCGCTAATGGTGGCCCGCTGCCGCGGCCGTCGCTTACTGCGCGTGGCGATCAGGTTAGTGTTTGAGGTGGTTTTTTTTGCTTTTCGCGGGTCCTCGTTTTTCGCGTTTCCTTGTGTTCGTGTAGGTCTATTAGTGTTGCCCCTGTGCGGGGCGGCACCTACTTTTCTTTGCACCGCTGCAAAGAAAAGTAGGGGCGGTTTCAAACTCCAAGTGCAACAGCGGGGTCAATCACAATTCCTTGCTTCGCGCAGTTCTCGATAAACACTTCGCCTGGTGTGCGCCAGCCGAGTGTCTTGCGAGGCCGCGTGTTCATATTCAGTGCGATCGCATCAAGCTGGCGCTGCGAGAACACAGACAGGTCTGTGCCTTTGGGCAGGAACTGTCGCAGCAGTCCGTTGATGTTCTCGCAAATGCCACGTTGCCATGGGCTATGGGGATCGCAGAAGTAGATCCGGATGCCCGTCGCCCGGGCCAGCTCTTTATGTAACGCCATTTCCTTGCCCTGGTCGTAGGTCAGCGTCTTGCGCAACGCTTCGTCCAGCGGGGCAAATGCGGCACTGTACGCCTTGAGCGC
>NZ_JAKLJA010000039.1 GCF_022213065.1 Paraburkholderia tagetis | reverse complement strand
AAAATACAAGAAGTGCTGCGGCGCTTAGGCAAACGGCAGTGGATCGCCGAGAAGTGGACTAACGCTCTCGAGCGTCGAGCCGAGACCGTGAAAATGGCGAGCAAGAACTCGGCACTCTCGAGTAATGGAATAGATCGAAATTTCGCCTTGGACATTATCGGGCTGATAACTCATGATTCGCTCCATCGATTCGCGCAGGTTGTCATCCAGCCAATCGATAGAACCGTATAAGTCCATGTTGAAGGAATTGAAAATGAAGAAGCAATCCATGCTGCGCCTCTCGGTCATCCTGCTTGCAACTGTTGGTGCGATTTCGACCGCGTCGGCTCAAACGAATGCGCAGCAGGCGCAAGGTCAAAGTGCTGCAACGGCTGGTGTCACGCAAGTGGCCCAAGTTCAGCGACCCGCCGTGGGCGTCAATCACATCGGCGCAGCAACCGCGACGCCTGAAGTCGCTCATATTCAGAATGGCCAAACGAATCCGGGCGCAACGCAGCAACCGTGTGTCGGCCCGGCAAGCTTCTGCACGCTGTACTTCGGCAGCTAAGCCAGCTCTCACTCATCGAGCTTCTTATGTTGAGGGCAGGGGCCACGCGGCGAAAGGCCGTATGGTGCGCGACTCGAACCGGCTACAGGGCTGTCGCGCACGCCACGGGTTTTCGCCCGGTGGTCCCCGAAAACGCCTTACCGGCACACCAAGAATATCCAACGCCAGCGTACTGAAATTGTGAACCATCTGTTTAGCGCGATGCAGGTCTTCCTCAAGGTTGCCGACACTTTGCAGTTCTCTCAGGCCGCACAACAACTCGAGCTTTCGCCGGCACGTGTGACGCGTTATGTGGACGACCTCGAGTCGCATCTCGGCGTCAAGCTGCTGCAACGCTCCACGCGTAGAACGGTCCTCACCGACGTAGGCGCGCAATATGCACGGGGTTGTCGAACGTTGCTTTCGAACCTCGAGATGGTGCAGGAGCGAGCCAAGCGCGCATCGACGGAAATATCGGGCGAACTGCGCGTGGTGATGCTGAGCGGGCTTGCGCAGCAGGGATTCGCAAAACTTTTTGCGGAGTACCGCAACCGCTATCCAGATGTTTCGTTGAGCGTAACGTCCACGGAGACGGAAGTCGATATGCTCGGCAACCGCTTCGACGTGGGCATCCTGAACAATGAGATGGTCGCGTCCATTACGCACGTTTCACGCGCCTTGATTCACTCGCGGCTCGTGCCTGTTGCCGCGCCTGCGTACCTGGCGAACATGGCCGCGCCGCAGCGGCCCGACGATCTGGAATCTCACCGCATGATTGGTTATGCGGCTCGCGGAAAAGACAAGCGGTGGTGTTTCAGCGGCGAGGACGGAGAGCATCGCGTGCGCGTCAACGAGTCGTTCGTCGTGGACAGCCGGATGATGCAGAAGGAGTTGGCGCTGACGGGGGCGGGCATTGCACTGCTTCCCGAATGCCTGATCGAAAATGAAATTCGCGATGGCGCGCTGGTGCGCCTGCTCGAAGCGTATCGGACGCTCGACGACGGCATGCAAATCTCGCTGATCTATCCGAGCCGCGACTTTCTTCCTGGACGAGTTCGTGCGTTTATCGACCTGGCTTCGGGCTACATGACGCGCGATCGTGTGCGCGAGCCGGCTTCGGCGAAGCCCGCGAGGTCCACGATGAACGACGAGTCGCACATCGGCATTGCGGCGTAGGGCGGGTTTCGAGTAGCAGGACAGGGTGCCCTGGCACGACAGCGACCCACTCATGTCACCTGCGCGTTGTATCGCGATCAAGCGCTGAAAACGCTTCGCGCAACAATACCTCCTGGTCGGCAAAACGCCGCGCATCGCGTGCCTTTAGCCTCTGGAGGTTCTCGATCTTCCAGCGAATCGCAGGCAGTTCGCCTAGATGCTCATAAGGCATCTGTGCCCATTCCGGTTCCCGTCGGACCAGGGAGGACAGGAATTCTCGCTGCCTCGCAGAGAGCGCGCGAGGGAGGTCGTGGTGAAGGCGCGTCTGGATCTCCTCGAGTTGGGCCAAGCTCACTTCGTCCACGGTCATCCCGACAAAGCCTGCTTCGTACTCGTTGGCCAGCGAACGCGGCTGCGCAAACAGAACTTCGTGAATCGGCCGGTTGTGACCTGCAAGGTAGCCAACAAACGCATCGACGAAGTCGTCGCGCAGGCCAGATGTTTCGTACATGTGCCAAACATCGAAAATGTCGCGCGGGTGCTGACGGTCAAGCGCGGCAACCAGCTTGCTTCCATAGAGTTCTGCGTCTGAGAGTGTTGGCACCGCGAAATCGACACGAAACATCTCTTGTGCACGTGGCGCGACGCTACGCATCACGATGGGTGTTAGCGTTCCCCGAAAAACATAGTTGACCTCGACCTTGACCTGGGCACCAGCAGACGAGACCGTCAACTTCACGTCGTCGCCTTTGCTCTTGCCGCTGGCGCCAGCAACAGCGACGTGATATCCCAGCTTCTCAACGGCCTGCTTCGTGCGTCCAAGCTCGGTGTCGATGATCGAGAGTGCCTCCGCGCGACCTGGGCCGTGTGCGCGCACGACGACATCGATATCTACGGACAGACGTGGCAGGTCATGCACAAACATATTGAGTGCGGTGCCGCCTTTCATGGCGAAGTGGGGCGTGTCGAAGACGTCGGGTGCAATCGCCAGCAGGAGGCGCACGGTGTCGAGGTACTGGTCGTTCATCTGGTCTGCTTCTCGATCGAAAATGAACCAATCAGGCTTTCAGGTTCAGTTGAGGACTGCCTTTGCGGCTGCTCGTCCAGCGCTTTCCAGGACCCAGCCTGTCGACGTGGCGCTGCAAATCCTTGCCCCAGGCAAATCCGCTCGACTCGCCCAGGTCGCGCACCAGCTTGACCACTTTTACCCGGGTGCAGTGGGACAGCAGCGTGTCGAGTACCTTCGGCCGCAAATTGCGCAGCGAGGACGCCATGTTGACCGCCTCCTCGAGCGACTGTCCTTTTGCCAGACGTTTGCCCACGTCGCTGGCGAGCTCGAGGAGGGCGCGCTCGGGCTCAGAGACCAGGATCGACGGATCACGATTGGGCAGCGGCGATATGGCGAAGTTTTCGGGCAGGCTTGCGTCGAACAGTCGCGTCGTCTGCAAGGTGTGCAGCATGTGTTCGTCCACCCAGGCAGGCATGGCATAAGGGCGTTCGGCCCAGAGCACGACGCGCTCGCGAAAGCTCAGGTTATGACGCACACCCTGCCAGTCGAGTGCAGTTTTGCCGCCGACATGCAAGCCTGCGATGCGCCTGCTGAGATAGGCCAAGGTGCCGTCACGCGTGGGCGCGTCGCCCGCGAGAAGGTAGGCCCCTTTTGAAAGGCGTTGCAGCCATCCCGCGTTGACCAGATAGGTGGTTTGCTGGGCGCTCACGCCACAGTCCCGCAGCATTTGCGGATCAAGTGGCTGCCCGCGCGGGACGCCTTCCATCAGACGTTGGAGTGTCTTGCTGGCCATGTTCTTCCAGTTACATGATTTTTTCTAGGATACACGTAGGAATCTATATTTAAGCAAAAAAATTCATGTAGATACGATGCAAATACGGCTGGCGGAGGGGAGGTTCAAAAGCGCATCGGCCAAGTATGGAATCTGGCTCCTGGGATCAGCTTGTTACATGATTTATTCTTATAAATATCCGTATTGTTTGTATTTACGGAGAAAAATGAATGTAACGCAGATGTCAGACGATCCCGAGCAGGTTTTCTCAGTCTGTCCGCTGCCAAATTTATATCGCAACTAACTGCCTGCCACACTCCCCACCACCCATCGCGCCTTCCGGCGCCAACCGCCCGCCAACAGCAAAGCGCCCCGTTGGCGACGCCGGGCGATACCCAGGCAATACGAGAACGATACAGGATCGATACGATCGTAACGGTTATTGTCACAATCATTTCATCGGTATAGGATGAGTGAGACCAAACCATCACGGTTTGATGTGCATTGCACAAAAACGCTCGCCAGCCTATGTCAGAAGCTTCAATGAACTCGCTCGTCGTGTTGCGCGGGGCGCCGTCCACGCCGCCTTTTGCACACGTGGCGCGCAATCCCGGCACGGCATTCGATACGGCATGGATCGACGCCTTGCGCGTCAATCAATCCGCCGTCGAGCGCCGCACGACCACGCTCGGCACGCGCCGCGCCGTCAAGAAGGACGCGCAGGCCGCGTGGCTGCTCAAGGCCATTACCTGCATCGACCTCACCACGCTCAATGGCGACGACACCGAAGGCCGCGTGCGCCGCCTGTGCATGAAGGCGCTCCACCCGGTGCGCGCCGACCTGCTCGCCGCCCTCGGCATGGCGCCCGAAACCATCAAGACGGGCGCCGTGTGCGTCTATCACCGTTTCGTGGCTACCGCCGTGGATGCGCTCGCAGGCAGCGGCATTCCTGTCGCGGCGGTGTCCACCGGCTTTCCGGCGGGGCTCAATCC
Source organism: Paraburkholderia tagetis (assembly GCF_022213065.1). Classification (GTDB taxonomy): domain Bacteria; phylum Pseudomonadota; class Gammaproteobacteria; order Burkholderiales; family Burkholderiaceae; genus Paraburkholderia; species Paraburkholderia tagetis. The sequence goes on along the minus strand of NZ_JAKLJA010000039.1, from coordinate 60,318 downwards.
GCATGCGCTGAAGCTCAAGGAGATCGAGGCGTCGGTGGCGGACGGCGCGGCGGAAATCGATATCGTCGTTACGCGCGAGCACGTGCTCACCGGCAACTGGCGCGCGCTCTACGACGAAGTGCGCGAGTTTCGCGCGGCCTGCGGCGACGCGCATCTGAAGGCGATCCTGGCCACGGGCGATATCCGCGTGCTGTCGAACGTTGCGAAGGCATCGATGGTCTGCATGATGGCGGGCGCCGATTTCATCAAGACGTCCACGGGCAAGGAGGGCGTGAACGCCACGCTCGATGTTTCGCTCGTGATGGTGCGCATGATTCGCGAATACCGCGAGCGCACCGGCGCAATGGTCGGCTTCAAGCCCGCGGGCGGCGTGTCCAATGCGAAGACCGCGCTCGCGTACCAGATTCTCATGAAGGAGGAACTGGGGCGGCCCTGGCTCGAACCGGAGTTGTTCCGCTTCGGCGCGTCGAGCCTGCTGGCCGATATCGAGCGTCAGCTCGAACACCATGTGAGCGGCCGCTACTCGGCCTTCCATCGCCACCCCGTTGCCTGATGGAGCACTGAGCGGACCACCGGGAAAATCATTGAGCAGATCACATTCATGAGCGTAGCCGAGTACTTTCGAACGATGGATTACGGTCCCGCCCCCGAGGACGATCAGCCCGTGCGCGCCTGGCTCGCGCAGCACGAGGGCACGTTCGGCCACTTCATAAACGGCGCGCCGCGCGCGAGTGCGAGCGGCCAGCGCTTCGAGGTCCGCGCGCCGGCCACGGGCGAGGTGCTCGCCGCCGTGGCGCAGGGCGATGCCGACGACGTGGCGGCGGCGGTCGCGGCGGCTCGCGCGGCGCAGCCGGAATGGTTCGCGCTGGGCGGCGCGGCGCGCGCGCGGCATCTGTATGCACTCTCGCGCATGGTGCAGCGGCACAGCCGTTTGTTTGCGGTGCTCGAGGCGCTCGACAACGGCAAGCCGATCCGCGAAACGCGCGACATCGACGTGCCGCTGGTCGCGCGTCACTTCCTCCATCACGCGGGCTGGGCGCAGCTACAGGAGAGCGAGTTCGCGGCCTGGTCGCCGCTGGGCGTGATCGGCCAGATCGTGCCGTGGAATTTCCCGCTGCTGATGCTCGCATGGAAGGTCGCGCCCGCCATCGCGCTCGGCAACTGCGTGGTGCTCAAGCCCGCCGAATACACGCCGCTCACGGCGCTGCTGTTCGCGGAGCTCGCCCATCGCGCCGGCTTGCCCAAGGGCGTACTCAACGTCGTGACCGGCGATGGCCGCACGGGCGCCGCGCTTGTCGAGCATCCCGGCGTCGACAAGATCGCCTTCACCGGCTCCACTGAAGTGGGCCGCCAGATCCGCACTGTGACGGCGGGCTCGGGCAAGTCGCTCACGCTCGAACTGGGCGGCAAGTCGCCGTTCATCGTATTCGACGATGCGGATCTCGATAGCGCGGTCGAGGGCGTCGTGGACGCCATCTGGTTCAACCAGGGGCAAGTGTGCTGCGCGGGCTCGCGCCTGCTCGTGCAGGAGGGTGTAGAAGCGCGCTTTCTGGACAAACTCAAGCGCCGCATGGCGACGCTGCGCGTGGGCAACTCGCTCGACAAGGGCATCGATATCGGCGCGATCGTCGACCCGGTTCAGCTCGAACGCATCGAGTCGCTCGTGGAGACGGGCCGGCGCGAAGGCTGCACGATCTGGCAACCCGAGGAAGTTGCGCTGCCCGCGGGCGGCTGCTTCTATCCGCCGACGCTCGTGACCGGCGTCGCGCCTGCATCCACGCTCGCGCAGGAAGAGATTTTCGGGCCCGTGCTCGCGGCAATGAGCTTTCGCACGCCCGAGGAAGCCGTGGCGCTCGCGAACAACTCGCGCTATGGCCTCGCGGCAAGCGTCTGGAGCGAAACGATCGGCCGAGCGCTCGATATCGCACCGCGTCTGCAATGCGGCGTCGTGTGGATCAACGCGACGAATCTATTCGATGCGGGCGTGGGCTTTGGCGGCTACCGCGAGTCGGGTTTCGGTCGCGAGGGCGGGCGCGAAGGCGTTTTCGAATATCTGAAGCCTGCGCACTGGAGCAAGCTGCCGATGCGCGCACCGCGCGCGGCATCCGTTCCAGCCTCCGGCGCAGCGAGCGAAATGAGTGAAAGCGGTGAGCGCGGGCATATTGACCGGACTGCGAAGCTTTTTATCGGCGGCAAGCAGGTCCGCCCCGATAGCGGCTATTCGTTTGCGGTCCACGCGCCGAATGGCGAGTGGGTCGGCGAAGTGGGCGCGGGCAGCCGCAAGGACGTGCGCGACGCGGTGGCCGCCGCGCGCGGCGCGCACAAGTGGACGCAGATGAGCGCGCATGGCCGCGCCCAGGTGCTCTACTACCTCGCGGAGAATCTGGGCGCGCGCGCCGAAGAATTCGCGCAGCAGCTCACGCGCCGCGCGGGATACGACGCGCGTGCCGCCGTGCGCGAGGTGGAGGCGGCCATCGACCGCCTCTTCACCTACGCGGCCTGGGCCGACAAGTTCGACGGCGCCGTGCACACGCCGCCGCTGCGCGGGGTGGCGCTCGCGATGCACGAGGCGCTGGGCGTGATCGGCATCGCCTGCCCCGACGAGGCGCCGCTGCTCGCGCTGGTTTCGCTCGTCGCGCCGGCGCTCGCGCTGGGCAATCGCGTGGTGGTGCTGGCGAGCGAAGCAAGCCCGCTTGCGGCCACGGACTTCTATCAGGTGGTCGAGACCTCGGACGTGCCCGCGGGTGCGCTGAATATCGTCACGGGCGAGCGTGCGGCGTTGCTGCCGGCGCTCGCGAAGCACGACGACGTGGACGCGCTCTGGTGCTTCGGGCCGGCAAGCGATTCGGCGCTGGTGGAGCGCGAGTCGGTGGGCAACCTGAAGCGCACTTTCGTCGATCATGGCCGGCAGGTTGACTGGTTCGACCCAACGGGCGCAGGATTGCCGTTCCTGCGCCATGCCGTGCAGGTGAAGAACATCTGGATACCGTATGGAGACTGAGCGGCGATCGAGCGCACAGAAATAAAGGCGCCGCGCCGAGAGTCATAGAGGAGACAACCATGCTGAAGAATCTGGACCCGCTTCTGAACGCCGACGTCCTGCAGGCGTTGCGGGCAATGGGCCACGGCGACGAGCTTGTGGTCTGCGATGCGAATTTCCCCGCCGATTCCGTTGCTCGCGCAACGGTATTGGGCAAGCTCCTGCGCATGGACGGCGCCGACGCGCCGCGTGCGGTGCGCGCCATCCTGTCCGTGCTGCCGCTCGACACCTTCGTGGAGTCGCCCGCGATGCGCATGGAAGTGGTGGGCGAGCCGGGCACGATTCCGGCCGTGCAGCGCGAGGCGCAGGCCGAGGTCGATGCCGCCGAGGGGCGCGCGGTGCCGTTTGCGCCGATCGAGCGCCACGCCTTCTATGCACGCGCGCGCAAGGCGTATTGCGTGATCGCCACGGGCGAAGCGCGTGGCTATGGCTGCTTCGTGTTCACCAAGGGCGTGCTGCTCGCGCCGGACGCGCCGCGCGCGAGCGGGTCCGGGGAGTCGGGCCGATGAGCGGGCCAATGAGCGGGCCAATGAGCGGGCCAACGAGCGGACGCGTCGTCATCCTCGGCATCTACGTGACCGATCTCGCGTTTCGTGCGAGCCGCATGCCCGTGATCGGCGAGACCATCGCCGGCTCGGCGTTCGCGATGGGTCCGGGCGGCAAGGGCTCGAACCAGGCCGTGGCCGCCGCGCGCGCGGGCGCCGAGGTGGTGTTCTGTACGCGCGTGGGCAACGACGCCTTTGGCGAGATCGCGCGCGCGACATGGGCCGCCGAAGGCATCACGGCGCGTGCGCGTGCCATCGAGGGCGTGGCCACGGGCGCGGCGCACATCTTCGTGGACGACTCCACGGGGATGAACGCGATCATCGTGGCAGCGGGCGCGGCTGGCACGATGGAGCCTGGCGACGCCGATGCAATCGAAGCCGATATTGCGGGCTCCCAGGTATTCGTCACGCAACTCGAGCAGCCGCTCGCGGCGGCGCGGCGCGGGCTCGAAATCGCGCGCCGGCACGGCGTGAAAACGGTGTTCAACCCGGCGCCGGCGATGCCGCTGCCCGACGACATCTACGCGCTGTGCGATTACGTGACGCCCAACGAGACCGAAGCGGCCGCGCTCACCGGCATCGAAGTGCGCAACGCCGACGACGCGCGCCGCGCCGCCGACGTGCTGCTCGCCAAGGGTGCGGGCGCCGTCGTGGTGACGCTGGGCGAAGCGGGCGCGCTGCTGCATACGCGCGAGCGCTCCGTGCTGCTGCCCGCGTTCCAGTGCGGCCCGGTGGTGGAGACGGCCGGGGCCGGCGACGGCTTTACGGGCGGCTTCGCGGCGGCACTGGCGCGCGGCGACGACGCGGAGACAGCCACGCGCTTTGGCTGCGCGCTGGCGGGCATTTCGGTCACGCGCCCCGGCACCGCGCCATCCATGCCCACGCGGCAGGAAGTGGACGCAATGCTCGCTCATGCGGCGGCTGGGGCGGCAGCGGCCCACTGAAGCCGCAATTACATTGCACAGGATGATGTTCATGAAGGTATCCCGCTTTGCATCTCTGCGCGAAAACTGGTTTGGCGACCGGCAACTGAATTTCCTGCTCGTCGTGAACCTGCTGGTCGTGCTGGTGGCGATCTGGATTTCGCGCGGCCAGTTCGTCGGCATCGACAACCTGCAGTCGATGGGCTCGCAACTGCCCGAAGTCGCGCTGCTCGCGCTCGGCATCATGCTCTCGATGCTCTCGGGCAACGGTGGCATCGACCTTTCCGGCGTGGGGCTCGCGAATCTCTCCGGCATGATCGCGGCGATGGTGGTGCCGCGCTTCGTGAGCGGCGACGACTCGCCCGCGCTCTACACCGCGCTCTTTTGCGTGATCGTCGTGAGCATGGGGCTGATTGGCGGCCTGCTCAACGGCATCGTCATCGCGCGGCTCAATCTCACGCCTATTCTCTGCACGCTCGGCACGCAACTGCTTTTCACGGGCTTCGCGGTGGCGCTGAGCAATGGCGCCTCGGTGCATGTCGATTATGTCGAGCCGCTCGCCGACATCAGCAACGGCACGTTCTTCCAGGTGCCTGTTTCGTTTTGCCTGTTCGTGGCCGTGGTCGTGCTGCTTGGCTGGCTGCTCCGGCGCACGCCGTTCGGCCTGCGTCTTTACCTGATGGGTACGAACCAGCGCGCGGCGTTTTACGCAGGCATTCCGCGTGCGCGCATGCTGATCACCACCTATGCGATGTGCGGCGTGCTGGCATCGCTCGCGGGCCTCGTGAGCGTCTCGCATACGCTGAGCGCGAAATGGGATTATGGCAATTCGTATCTGCTGATCGCGATTCTCATCGCGGTGATGGGCGGCGTGAATCCGGCGGGCGGCTATGGCCGCATCATCTGCGTATTTTTTGCGGCCACGGTCCTGCAATTTCTTTCGAGCCTCTTCAATCTCATGGGCGTCTCGCAGTTTTTCGGCGACTGCGCATGGGGTTTCCTGCTGCTGCTCTCGCTCGCGTTCGCGGGCGGCGAGCGGGTGCGGGCGATTTTCGGGCTCGGCAATGCGCAGCCAGGCGGGAAGCGGCCGGCATCGTAGCGTGCTGCAATTCCAGGGCACACAGTACAGTTGGCGGACATCGAGCCTCGGGCGTCCGCCGCCGTCGATACAGGGGCAACGGCAAACAATAAAGGAGACATCGGCATGAACTTCAAGCGACTCAGCGTGGCACTCACGGCTTGTGCGTTGGCGGCGGGCGTAACGGCCGCGGCGTATGCGGCGGACAATCCGACCATCGTGACCGTGGTGAAGGTCACCGGCATTAGCTGGTTCAACCGCATGGACGAAGGCGTGAAGGCGTTCGGCAAGGACAACTCGAATCTCACCGTCTACCAGACGGGCCCGGGGCGCGCGGACGCGGCACAGCAACTGAAGATCATCGACGACCTGATCGCCAAGAAGGTGAGCGCGATCGCCGTCGTGCCTTATGACCCGCCCACGCTCGAACCGGCGCTCAGGAAGGCGATGGATCGTGGCATCAAGGTGGTCACGCACGAGGCCGACAACGAGAAGAACACGATGGTCGACGTCGAGGCCTTCGACAATTCCGCTTACGGCGCGGCGCTCAACGACCGGCTCGCGGCCTGCATGCACAACGAAGGCAAATGGGCGACGCTGGTGGGCTCGCTCGGCAGCCGCTCGCAGGTGCAATGGGCCAATGGCGGCATCGACAACGCCAAGAAGAAGTTTTCGAAGATGCAGCTTGTCGAGACGAATCTCGAAACTAATAACGACGGCGAGCATGCCTATGAAGTCGCCAAGGAAGTGCTGCGAAAGCACCCGGACCTCAAGGGCTTCCAGGGATCTTCCTCGCTCGACGTGATCGGCATTGGCCGCGCCGTCGAAGAAGCGGGCCTGCAAGGCAAGATCTGCGTGTACGGCACGGGCCTGCCGACCGAAGCCGGCAAGTACCTCGAAAGCGGTGCGATCAACGGCATCGCGTTCTGGGATCCGAAGCTCGCGGGCATTGCGATGAACAAGATCGCGAAGATGCTGATCGACGGCAAGACCGTGGAGAACGGCGCGAATCTCGGCTTGCCGGGCTACGAGAAGGTGACCGTGTCGAAGGGCCCGGGCAAGGGCATCATCGTGCGCGGCCAGGGCTGGGTGAGCGTCGACAAGTCGAACTACAAGCAATACAACTTCTGATCGCGCCCTGAGCGGAAGAAAGTGGCGCGCGCAACCATCTGTCTGGGGCGCGCGCCACGCGTACACGCAATGAACGTTGTGTCGGATCACGATGGATCGGGATATGGCTTCAGAACCGCTATTGCAGGTGCTCGGCGTGCACAAGCGCTTTACCGGCGTGCATGCGCTGCGCGGCGTCACGCTCATGTTCGAGCGCGGGCAGATCTATCATCTGCTGGGCGAAAACGGCTGCGGCAAGAGCACGCTCATCAAGATCATTTCGGGCGCGCAGCCGCCCGATGAAGGCGAACTCGTAATAGACGGCGCGCGTCACGCGCGGCTTTCGCCGCTCGAATCGCTCGCGGCCGGCATCGAGACCGTCTATCAGGATCTCTCGCTGCTGCCCAACATGAACGTGGCCGAGAACGTGGGCCTCACGGCTGAACTCGCGGAGCACGGCGGGCGCCTCGCGCGCACGTTCGACCGCCGCGAACTGGCGAGCACGGCCGCGCGTGCGCTCACGGCAGTCGGCCTGCCCGGCGACGCCGAGTTTCAGGCGACGCTCATCGAGCAATTGCCGCTCGCGACGCGCCAACTCGTGGCCATCGCGCGCGCGATTGCGAGCGAGGCGAAGTTCGTGATCATGGATGAGCCCACGACCTCGCTCACGCAAAAGGAAGTGACGAACCTGATCGCCGTGCTGGCACACTTGCGCGAGCGTGGCGTGACCGTGCTGTTCGTGAGCCACAAGCTCGACGAATGCTATGCGATCAGTGGCGAAGTGATCGTGCTGCGCGACGGCCAGAAAGTGACGCAAGGGCCGATCGCGAATTACACCAAGGCGCAGCTAAGCGCGCTGATGACAGGGCGCGAGTTGTCGACCGAGCGCTATCGCGCCGCCGCGCCCGCAGCCGAGGTGCTGCTCGAGGTGCGTGGGCTGGGCCGTGCGGGCGCGTTCAGCGACGTGTCGTTCACGCTGCATCGCGGCGAGATACTCGGCGTCACGGGGTTGCTCGACTCGGGGCGCAACGAACTGGCGCGCGCGCTGGCCGGTGTCGCGCCTGCGCAGACCGGCGCCATCACGCTCGAAGGCCGGCCAGTGAGGCTCGCGACGCCCGGCGACGCCAAGCGCGAGCGCATCGGCTACGTGCCGGAAGACCGCCTGAACGAAGGGCTATTTCTCGACAAGCCGATTCGCGACAACGTCATTACCGCGATGATCGCGAGCCTGCGCGACCGCTTCGGCCAGATCGACCGCACACGCGCCCGCGCGCTGGCCGAGGACACCGTGAAGGAATTGCAGATCGCCACGCCGAACGTGGAGAAGGCCGTGCAGTCGCTTTCGGGCGGCAACCAGCAGCGCGTGCTGATCGGCCGCTGGCTCGCCATCGATCCGCATGTGCTGATCCTGCATGGACCGACCGTGGGCGTGGACGTGGGCTCGAAGGACATCATCTATCGCATCATGCAGCGGCTTTCGGAGCGCGGCATCGGCATTCTGCTCGTGAGCGACGATCTGCCCGAATTGCTGCAGAACTGCGACCGCGTGCTGATGATGCGAAAAGGGCGCGTTGCCGAGGCGTATCGCGCCGATGGCCTCACCGAAGCCGAGCTTTATCGGGCGTTGCTTGCCGAGGCGGCGTGAGGCGGGGCTTAACGCAGTTTTCATAGAAACGGCGTCATTGCAGCAGGATCCAGCATGAGCATGAATCAGACCATGAGCACTTCCAATACCGTCGAAGCCGCGCGCCCTGCATTGCCGCTCAACTGGCGCGCGAAGCTCGCGCGCAACCCCGAGTGGTTCACGGCCACGCTGATCGTGATCACCTGTGCGGTCGTCGCGGCCATCAATCCGCGCTTTCTGCAGTGGGCCACGCTATTCGATCTGCTCCATTCGGCAACGACCACCTCGCTGTTCGCGCTCGGTACGCTCGTGGTGCTGGCTTCGGGCGGCATCGACGTGTCGTTCACGGCCATCGGCGCGCTCACGATGTATGCGATCACGAAGGCCGTATTCGCATGGTGGCCCGACGCGCCGTTCGCGCTGATCCTGCTCGCGGGCGCGGTGGGCGGCGTCGTGCTCGGCATGCTCAACGGCCTGTTCGTGCACCGGCTGCAAGCGCCTTCGCTGATCGTGACGATCGGCACGCAATACCTCTATCGCGGCGTGCTGCTGACTTTCATCGGCACGACGTTCTTCATGAACATCCCGCACAGCATGGATCATTTCGGCCGTATTCCGCTCATTGCGTACCGTACCGCCGACGGGCTGCACGCGGTGCTGCCGGCCTCCGCGCTCGCGCTCGTGGCGGGCGCCGTGCTCACCTGGTGGCTGCTCAACCGGACGATGATGGGGCGCGGCGTCTACGCCATGGGCGGCAGCACCGCGATTGCGGAGCGGCTCGGCTTCAACCTGTGGTCGATCCGTCTGTTCGTGTTCGGCTATACGGGTTTTCTGGCGGGGATCGCGGGCATCCTGCATGTCTCGAACAACCGCCTCGCCAATCCATTCGACCTCGTGGGCTCGGAACTCGATGTGATCGCGGCCGTCATTCTGGGCGGTGCGCGCATCACCGGCGGCAGCGGGACCGTGCTGGGGACGCTGCTTGGCGTCGCGCTCGTCACCCTCATCAACAACGTGCTGATTCTCGTGGGCGTGCCCAGCACCTGGCAGAAGGTGATCGTGGGCGCGTTCATTCTGGTGGCGGGCACGCTGTTCGCATTGCGCCGGCGCGGTTGATGCGCGGTTGATGTTCAGGCGCTGCGCGTGCGCGGCTGCTGACCCTTTTCGGTGATGATGGAATCGAAGTCTTCCATCTGCGCAAAGCGCCACGCCTTCACCACGCCGAATTTGCTTGCGTCCACAACCAGATGGCGCTCGACGGCGCTTGCCATGGCGGCCTGCTTGAGCGCCACTTCGTGAGCGTTCCAGCACGTCACGCCGCGCGCGGGATCGACACCGCCCGCCGAAATGAAGGCCTTGTTGATGCCCATGCGCCGCAAGGTCTCGAGGCTGTCCGCGCCGGAAAACGAATCCGACGACGGCACATACACGCCGCCCAGCAGAATCATGCGCACGTTGGGCATGCGCCGCAGAATCTCGGCAACGTTGAGTGAATAGCAAACGGCGGTGATCTGCAATTGCGCCGGAATGAGGCGCGCGAGTGCGGCTAGCGTCGTGCCGCAGTCGATGAAGATGGTGTCGTTTTCCGCCACGAGTTGGGCCGCGTGCGCCGAAGCCTGTGCCTTGGCCTGCGCGAAATGGTCTTTTTCCTGTTCGAGCGAGTAGCCGACCGCGTTGGGCACGTCGTCGGCGCTGACGATATAGCCGCCCAGATAGGTGAAGTGCGCGGGATTCGCGGCGATGTCGCGGCGCACGGTCATCTCGGAGACGCCGAGCAGCGTGGCCGCATCGCGCAGATGCATCACGTTGTGCTTGGCGAGTGCTTCGGCAAGCGTTCTCAGCCGGTCGGTCTTGGACATGGGGATCGATGCTGCACCGGATTTGAAGCGGTCCGGCGAGCGTTAGATTTATTTCGGACGGTTGATCGAATTATAACAAATCGATGCCGGCGTTTCATCAATCTGTTTCGATTCCCAGTGCCGTGATCAGTCGCTCGCGCCGCGCAAGCGCTTGCAAAGACTGCTTGCCCAGATGCGTCGCGACCAGATTGAGCAATCCCTCACAGAAGATCAGATACGCGCCCATGCTATTGCTGAAAAAGCTGCTCTCATGGGGAATCAGAAACGTATGGCGCGCGGGCGGCACGAGCGGGGAAGCCAGCGTATCGGTGATCGCAATCACGGTCATGCCGGCGTTGGCGGCAGCCACCGCGGCTTCGGCAACGCTGCGGGTGTAGGGCGCAACGCTCGTGACGACCACCACATCGCCGGGTTGCAATTGCGCGAGGCCTTCGGCCACGCCGAGCCCTTGCGCGTCGAGCAGGGCGACGTCCGCGCGTATCATGCCGAGGCCATAGCAAAGGAAGCTCGCCAGCGCGCTGAACTGGCGCAAGCCGTGCACGCGCACGCGCGGAGCGGCTGCCAGGAGCGCCGCGGCCTCGCGCAAGTCGGCGGGCGAGAGCCGCGCGAGAAAAGTGTCGACGTTGGCGATGGATTCGTGCGCGAGTTGTGCAACGACTTCGACCTCGGGCGACGTGTGGTTCGCCTCGGCCGATTGCGCGCGCGGCTCCTTTCCGGCTACGAGCCGCTCGGCCTGGTGCGTATAGAAATGCCGATGCCGCTCGGCAAGGCTGTCACGGAATACGCCCTGAAAATCGGCGAAACCGGTGTAGCCGAGCTTCGTGGTCAGGCGCGTGAGCGTCGATGCATTCACGCCCAGCGCCGTGGCCAGATCCGTGATGGTGCGCACGGCGACTTCCTCGGGCTGTTCGAGCAGTTTCGCCAGCACCGAATGCGCCTTGCCGCCGAGAGAAAGATTCGTCTCGCCGCGCCCGATGCTCACCATCAGTTCGCGCAGGCCGTCGACGCTGCGCGGCGCGGCGGCCATAGCTTCAGGCGCCTGTGCGTCGTCCTGGTTGCGCGGCGAGCGTGCGCTCGGGCGGCGCGTCTTGTGCTTGTCTGTGTCCATCGATCAATCGATACCGGGGCGGCGTTCCGGGTTGCTCGTAAATGTCCCATTTTATGTGAGACGTCTCGATCACGATATCAGCGGTTGCGAGCGTGTTTTCACCATCGGGGTCGCGCGGGTCGGTGCGATGGATCGGCAGCGCCGCTTCGCCCGTATCGTGGGTATCGTTCGTATCGTGGGTATCGTTCGTATCGTTTGTATCGGCCAGGATCGCAAGCGGATCGGGGGCCTTGCCCGCCTCGCGCGCCTCTTTGAGAAGCGCGTTGCCGCGCCGTTGCCGGTCGCGCGAGGAGTCCGTCACGACTTGCGGATCGTCGAGCATCGCCGGGTGGATCGCATGATTGGCATGCAGCGACGGCTGCGTGAGCGCCTGCACCGAGCAATGGCGTGCATTGAATTCCACGCTGAGCAGGTGCGGGCTCGCGCGATGACCGAGCGTGAGGTGAAACGCGCCGGCGCGCGGCGTATCGCGCAACGTCGCGATGGCGGTGTCGAGGTCCGGCGCGTCGAGCACCGCGCGGGTCAGCACCATGCGCGGCACGCCCGCATCGACATGGCGCGCTCGCAGATTGTTGACCGTGACGGCGAGGCCTGCATCCGTGACCGCAAATGTGTGTCCAGGCAGCGAGCCGGGATACACGAACGATGCAAAACCGGGGCTGCCTTCGATGCGGCATTCGGCGATCGCGCAATGCCCCGCAAAGCCGGGGTCGCCGTCTTCATTGTGGCCGATGCGCCGTTTTTCGCTGCCCGGCAGCAGCACGGTCGTGCAGCCGTCGTGCGTGCCCGCGCCTTGGGTGACCAGGTCGCCGCGGCAATTCCACAGCACCACCTGTTCGAAGGGCACGCCGAGGCCTTCGGCGAGTCCGAGCAGCTCTTGCCAGATGCGCGGAAAGCGCTGCCGGACGTGCCCGGCCATCGCCGCCGCCAACGGGCTGTCGCGCCATTTCATTACGCGGTGCCAGACGGGCGCATGGAGCAAATGGCGGTGCACGGCGTCGGACCCGAAGCGGCCCAGCGCCTGACCGGCTTCGAACGGCGTGCCGGAAATCTTGATGAATTCGAGTACGGGCATGGATTTCAACTCATTCGACATGCTGCAGAAAATCGCGTAGACGCTGATTCGGGGGCGTTTCAATCAGTGAGGTGGGCGCTCCGTCGACGGTGATATGGCCGTGCTCCATGAAAATCAGCCGCGTGCCCACCTTGCGTGCGAAGGCCATCTCGTGAGTCACCACGACCATCGTCATACCTTCTTCCGCGAGCGACTGCATCACGCGCAGGACCTCCTGGCGCAACTCGGGATCGAGCGCGGAGGTGGGCTCGTCGAACAGCATCAATTTGGGCTTCACGGCAAGTGCGCGCGCAATGGCGACGCGTTGCTGCTGGCCGCCGGAAAGCTCGCTCGGGTAATGGTCGGCGCGGGCCGCGAGACCGACTTTCGCGAGCAATTCGCGTGCGAGCGCCTGCGCGTCGCTCTTGTTCATGCCGCGTACCTGGCGCGGGCCGAATGCAACATTGTCGAGCGCGGTCAGTTGCGGGAACAGGTTGAATTGCTGAAACACCATACCCGCTTCCCTGCGGATTTCGCGGACGTGGCGCGCACCTCCAAGCACGCTGATGCCGTCCACGATCAGATCGCCGCCGTCGATCTGTTCGAGCGCATTGATACACCGCAGGAGCGTCGACTTGCCCGAACCCGAAGGCCCGATCAGGACCACGACTTCGCCCGCGTGGATGTTCAGGTCCACCTCGTCGAGCACGGTGGTCTGGCCGAAGCGCTTCGTGACGCGCTTGAACTGCACCATGGTTTTGCCGGCCTTCATAGTATCCGCATCCTCTTTTCCATCGTGCGCAAGCCGAAGGTCAGCGCGCCGATCATGCACAGATAGATGGCCGCCACGGCGGTCCAGATTTCGACCGCGCGGAAATTCGCGGCCATGATCTCCTGCCCCTGGCGCGTGAGTTCGCCTACGCCAATCACGATGAAGAGCGAGGTGTCCTTCAGGCTCACGATGAACTGGTTGCCAAGCGACGGTGTCATGCGCCGCACCGCCACGGGACCGACGACGAAGGCGAGCACGCGCCACATCGGCATGCCGAGCGCTTGCCCCGCTTCCTTGAGGCCACGCGGCACGGACAGAAACGAGCCGCGCACAATCTCGGCGATATAAGCGCCGGAGTTGATGATGATGGAAACGATTGCGGCAGTGAGTGCATCCACGCGCATATGCAAAATCAAGGGGAGTGCGAAGTAAATGAACATCACCTGCACGACGATTGGCGTGCCCCGCACGAATTCGACGTAAGCAAAGGCGATTTTCTGCGTGAACGCGCTGCCGTAAGCGCGCATCAGGCCGAACAGGAAGCCGACGAGCAAGCCGCCGGCGAGTCCCACAACGGCGATCAGCACCGTAAGCTGGGCTCCCTGCAGCAAGGCGGGGAGCGCGTCGGCGACGACCGAAAGATCGAACTGCATGGTGGCTCTCCGGGTTCAGGGGATCAAGACTTGCCCGGCTCGACGCCGAACCACTTCTTGTAGATCGCGGCATAGCGCCCATCAGCCTTGATCTTTGCAAGCGCGGCGTTCACCTTGGGCACGAGCGGGCTGCCTTTCGGGAACGCGATGCCATATTGCTGCGCCATCATCTGTGCGCCCACGGCCTTCACGCGGCCCTTGCCCGCGGTGTGAATGTAGTAGAGGACGTTGGGCGTATCGTGCATCGCCGCGTCGACGCGCCCGGTCTGCAATTCCAGGTAGGCGTTATCGATATTGGGGAACTGGCGCAAGTCGGTGCCCGTGAAATGGGCTTTCGCATAATCCGCCGCCGAGGTGCCCGTCTTGATGGCGAGCGATTTGCCTTTCAGGTCGTCCGCGTCCTTGATCGTGCTCGCGACCGGGACCATCAGCGTGAAGCCGCTGTCGTAGTAGCCATCGGAAAAGTCGATGACCTTCTTGCGTTCGTCCTTGATTGTGATGCCGGCCAGCGCAACGTCGACGTTATGGGTTTGCAGCGCCGGCAGGATGCCGCTGAAATCCATCGGCTGCAGCTTGTAGTCGATCTTCAGATCTTTGGCGATGGCCGCCCACAGGTCGATGTCGAAGCCGACGTATTTGTCGCCTTGCTTGAATTCGAACGGTACGAATGCCGTATCGCAGGCGACCAGCAAGGTCTCGGAGCGCGCCGCTTGACTGATGACGGAAGTGGCGACGAGTGCGGCCACGGCGAGCTTTGCTATGAGTTTCATGACGACCCCTTCGGTGGTGGATGGATGGGATAAGCAAGTGGATTTGCGTAGAGTATTCGCGCGCAAAATAATTTGCGCAATAGGGAAATACGAATTTTCGTCGTGAAACGGGTTTACCCGTGGAGGAGGGGAGCGGGCTATTCAGCGGGACGGATGGCCGATAGTTGCCGGCGAGGTTTTGTCTGCAAAGACGCGAATTCGGGCCTGAAGTGTTGGTGATATAGTCCGCGCTATCTCCGGAGACGTTTCAGTTATAAGCGCGTGCATAACAACAACTTCAACCTTCTGCGGCTGCTATTCGCGGCTGCCGTCATCTTTTCTCATTCGTTCGAGTTGCTCGGCTATCCTGATCCGCTGGAGCGTTTGTCGTCGACCATGTCCGCCGGGACCCTGGGTGTTTGCGGCTTCTTTATCCTCAGCGGCTATCTCACCGCGCAAAGCTGGTCACACGAGCCACGTCCGCTCGCGTTTCTGAAAAAGCGCGCGTTGCGCCTTTATCCGGCGTTTATTGTTGCGTCGGCGTTGTCGGTGCTCGTCGTCGGGCCGCTGGGTGCGAGCACGCAGCATTACTTCGGTGAATGGTCGCCGCACAAGTTCTTCGCCGATCTAATCGGATTGCGCCAGCCACGCACGCCCGCCGTGTTCCTCGGCTCACCGGTTGCGTCGGTCAACGGCTCGATGTGGACGATCACGTTCGAGCTGCGCTGTTATCTGATGATGACCGTGCTCGGCCTGTGCGGCTTCATGAAACGGAGCTGGGTGCTATTGGCGATCGCGCTTGTCGTCAATGCCGGTGCGATATACGGCGCGCCGCATTGGCGTGGCGAGGAGGGTTTGGCCTTCTTCGGCGTGTCCGGCTTCATGATCTGGTTCGCGTCGATGTACCTGGCAGGTGTATGTTTCTACCTGTTCCGTGGGCGTATTCCCTTGCGCGCGCCGTTCGCCGCCTGTGCGCTTATCGTGTTTGTCATCGCACTGTTCTCGACTCAGAGCGTGACGCGCGCAGCGGTGCCGACGATGGGCGCTTACCTCGTGTTCTATTTCGGGCAGTTGCAGTCGCCGTGGCTAGCGAAGCTGCGCATGCGCGTCGACCTTTCCTATGGCCTGTATTTATACGGCTGGCCCGTCATGCAATTGACCGCACACTGGCTGCCATCGATTACGCCGCTGGTGGCTTGCGTTTCTGTAACGGCAGTTTGCATTCCGCTTGCGTTTGCAAGTTGGCAATGCGTGGAGGCACCTGCTTTGCGCCTCAAGCGCGCGATGACGCCACGCAGCCGTCCTGTAGCCGTCTTGTAGCCGAGTGTTTGCGGTAGTCTGGCGGCTGTCACAACCCGCTCAATCCCGGAGACTCCACGATGTCGCTTGCGCTCTACGGTCATCCCTTTTCGTCCTATACGCAGAAGGTGCTCATTGCGTTGTATGAGAACGGCACGCCGTTCGAATTCCGCGGTCTCGGGCCGGATTCGCCGCACACGGCCGACTGGCTGCAACGCTGGCCATTGCGCAAATTTCCCGTGCTGGTGGACGGGGAGCGCACCGTGGCGGAGACGAGCATCATCATCGAATATCTGCAACTCGCGCATCCGGGGCCGGTGCGCCTGCTGCCCGCCGACGCGATGGCGGCGCTCGACGTGCGGTTCCTCGACCGCTTTTTCGACCTGCATGTGATGACGCCGGTGCAACGTGCCGTGGACGGCGCCTTGAGTGGCGACGCGGCTAGGCGAGCGGACGGTCTCGCGTTCGCGCAGCAAAAGCTCGAATGGGCTTACGCGTGGCTCGATACGCAGCTCGCGGGCAGGACCTGGGCGGCGGGTGAGGATTTCACGCTCGCGGACTGCGCGGCGGCGCCCTCATTGTTCTACGCCGACTGGACGTACCGCATTCCCGAGATGTTTGCGGTGCTGCGCGCCTATCGGGCGCGTCTGCTTGCGAGGCCGTCATTTGCGCGCGCGGTGGAGGAAGCGCGGGCCTACCGTCCGCTATTTCCATTGGGCGCGCCGGATCGGGATTGAAGCCCCGCTGCCCGCGCCAGCGCGCGGGGCATGGCGTGCTGCATCGGCCGTGGCAACGTGGCCGTTATTCCTCTTTCTCGATGGCCGCCGTAATCGCGCGTGGGCGCTTGCGAATTTCGGAGTCCAGGATCAGCCGGCCGCGCAGCTTGCCCTTCATGCGCTTAACGTACTTCGGCGCCTCGGTCATGTGCTCGACCATCAGCGCGCGCACGCGTTGGGCATCGCGCTCGCGCGCGGCCTGCAGGATCTCGCGGTGAATCTTCGAATTCGCGGCGCCAAAACGCCGGTGATCGGCGAGCGGCGTGTCGTTTCTGAACTCGATCAGTTGCCGGATCATCTCGTTGATCAACTCGCAGATGAAGCGCAGAAACGGATTTGGATTCGCCGCCGCGAGAATATCGTGAAAGGTCATGTCCTCCTGGCGCTGGCGCACGAGATGGCCGCGGTCGTCCGGGCCGGTTGCGCCGTCGCAGCATTCGATATTGGCTTCGAGCGCCGCGAAGTCGTCTTCGCTCAGATGCGGCACCGCGCCGGCTGCCAACTCGGGCTCCAGCAATTGACGCGCCGTATAGATGTCGTCGATCGACACGTCCTTGAAGAATAGATAGTTCTGCAGAAGTTGCAGCGTGCGGTCGAGCGGCACTTCCACCACCATGCCGCCACCGCTCGGCCCGGTCGAGACCTTGATGAGGCCCTGCACTTCGAGCGACTTGAGCGCCTCGCGAATGGTGCTCTTGCTCACCGAATAGAGCTGCTGCAACTCGGCTTCGCGCGGCAGGCGATCGCCGGGCCGGAGGTCCTTTTCGGTAATGAGGCGCTTGATTTCCTCGGCGACGAGGTCGCCCCGTTTCGGTTGTTTGATTGCTACGGCGGGCCCCGATCTGACGCGGTTCATGACCATCTTCGAGACTCCCAGTATGGAGGGATTGCGTAGTGGCGATAATTGACAGTCGAATTGATTATACCTAGCATCAGGTTCATTCTATTTATCATGATAAATAGAATGAACCGCTTGGCGGGCCGCTTCAAGGGTTAGTCCCAAGGCGCCGGCACGGTTTGGCAGTCGGTCGCGTCGCGTATGTGTTTCCTCACCAGGAGCCTCAACTTGAATCGCCGAGAACTGTTGAAACTGGCCGCGCTGTCGGCCATGCCGGGCGCGTTCGGCGTCCTTTCCTCCACGCGCGCGCTTGCGCAGGCCGGATCGTCAAACCCGTCGTCCATTCAGCTCGCGTGCCCGGTGCCCATGTCCGGCCCGTTCGCGGCCAACGGCAAATACGCCGATCTCGGTATGCAACTGGCGGTCAAGCAGTACGGCAAGGTGCTCGGCCTGCCGCTCGGCTACACCACGCTCGACACCGAGGGCAAGCCCGCCACGGCGGTGCGCCGCGTGCAGGAGATCGAGCAGCAAAAGGGCGTGCGCTACTTCGCGGGCGGCGTGCTCTCGTCCTCGGCGCTTGCCATGGGCAAGGAAGTCGACAAGAGCGGCGGCATCTTCATCACCACCGCCGGCGCCGACGAAATCACCGGCAAAGACTGTAACGCCAGCACGTTCCGCTGGTCGGTGCCCACTTTTGGCGCGATCGACCAGACCGTGCGCCCGCTTATTCAAATGCTGCCCAAGGCCAGGCGCTGGTACACCATCACGCCGCAATACGTGTTCGGCGACGGCCTGCTTTCGGCCGCGAAGGCCGTGTTCAAGGAGAAGGGTATCGAGCACGTGGGCAACAGTTACCACTCGCTCACCGAGAAGGAATTTAGCGGCTATCTGACCAACGCCGTGGCGGCCAAGCCGGACGTGCTGCTGCTCCTGAACTTCGGTTCGCAGTCGTCCGACACGCTGCGCCAGGCCGTGAGCTTCGGCATGAAGAACAATTGCACGATCCTCATGGCATGGGCCTCGGGACTCGAGCAATTCGAAGCGCTGGGCGCGGACCTGTGCGATGGCGTGTACTTCGGCGCGCAGTATTGGCACGCCATCGACACGCCGCTGAACCACGACCTCGTGCAGCGCACCCAGGCGGCCTTCAAGGCCAACCCGAATTACAGCCTTGCGGGCTCGTATATTTGCACGAAGATCCTGCTCGACGGCATGGTGAAGGCCGGTAACGCCGATCCGAAGAAGGTGATCGCGGTGCTCGAAGGCATGAAATATGCGGGCCTCACCGGCCCCGAGGAAATCCGCAAGGGCGACCATCAGGTGCTGAAGAACTATTACCTGCTCAAGGGCAAGCCCAAGTCAAAGATGAAGAACGCCGACGATTACGTGGACATCGTGAGCTCGGGCCAGTCCTTCCTGCCGCTCGACAAGACCGGGTGCAAGATAGCCTGATTTGCACCGGATTCGCACCTGATTCGCGGAATCGATCGGATTCCTTATATTCGTATGATTTAAGGCGCGCGGCATGCCTTGTCGCGCGCGTGGCCGTCACTCTCACGCTACGCACGCCATGAATGTCTATCTGCTACAGATCATCAATGGAATCGGCGTCGGAATGCTGTATTTCCTGTTGGCGGTCGGCCTTTCGATTGTCTTCGGCCTGTTGCGCTTCGTGAATTTCGCGCACGGCGCGTTCTATCTGCTTGGCGCGTACTTCTGCTATCAGACGTTGCAGTGGTCGGGCAGCTTCTGGCTCTCGCTCGTGGTCGTGCCTCTCGTGGTGGGCGCGCTCGCGTGGATCGTCGAGAAGCTCGTGCTGCGCCACATCTATGCACAGCAGCACGAGTTCCACATTCTCGCCACCGTCGGCCTCGCGCTCGTGATCCAGGAGTGCGCGATTATCGTGTGGGGGCCACTGGGCGATAACGTGGCCGTGCCCGATATGCTCAGCGGTGTGGTGATCTGGGGCAGCTTCGTTTATCCGAAGTACCGGCTCTTCGTGATCGGCTTTACCGCTGTGCTCGCCGTGCTGCTCTGGTGGGTGCTAGAAGGCACGCGGCTTGGCAGCGCGGTGCGGGCGGGCAGCGAGTCTTCCGAGATGGTGTCGCTGCTCGGCATCAACGTGACGCGCGTGTTCAGCCTCGTGTTCGCGCTCGGCGCGGCCACGGCGGCGCTCGCGGGCGTGCTGGCGGCGCCCATTCGCGGCGTCGATCCGTTCATGGGCCTCGAAGCGCTGAGCGTGGCTTTCGTGGTGGTGGTGGTGGGCGGCATGGGCAACTTTCTCGGCGCTCTCGTGGGCGGCCTGCTGGTGGGCATCGTGCAAAGCCTGATGAGCACGCTCTGGCCGCAAGGCGCGCAGTTGATGATCTATGTGGCCATGGCGGCCGTGTTGCTGCTGCGCCCGAACGGGCTGCTCGGGAGGGCCGCATGATCGAATCCACCAAACTCGCCGCGGCCACGCGCACACAGGACACGAGCGGACCGATGGGGACGTTGCAGCGTTATCGCTATGTGTTGCTTGCGGCCGTGGTGGTGTGCGCGCTGCCGCTCACGGTGCGCTCCGGTTCGCTGGCGACCGAAGTGCTGGTGTTCGCGCTCGCGGCGCTCGGCTGCAATCTGCTGCTCGGCTATACGGGGCTGCTCTCGTTCGGCCAGGGCATCTTCTTCGGGCTCGGCAGCTACGCCGCCGGCATCCTGCTCACGCACGGCGTGTTTTCGGTGTTCGCCGCGCTCGCGGTGGCGAGCGTGCTGGGTGCGCTCGCGGCGGCGCTGGTGGGCTGGTTCTCCATTCGTCAGCGCGGCACGTACTTCGTGATGCTCACGCTCGCGTTCGGCCAGTTCTTCTATTTCCTCGCATATTCGTTGCCCGACCTGACGGGCGGCGACAACGGGCTGCTCGACATCCCGCGCCCCGCGCTCTCGCTCGGCGCACATGCGCTCGTTTCGCTCGACACGCCGTGGCAATACTACGGCTTCGTGGCTGCGGTCTTCATCGTCGTGTTCGCGCTCATGGTGCGCGTTTCGAATTCGGTGTTTGGCCGCACGCTGCTCGCCATTCGCGACAATGAGGCGCGCGCGGGCGCCGCCGGCTATCACGTGAGCCGCTTCAAACTCATGGCGTTCGTGATCTCGGGTGCGGTCACTGGTCTGGCGGGCGCATTGCACGCGATGATGACGGGCATCGCGCCGCTTTCCAACATCGACTACCACACGAGCGAAATGATCCTGCTGATGACCGTGATTGGCGGCAGCGGCAATTTGTTTGCCTCGGTGATCGGGGCGGCATTCTACGTGCTGTTCGCCGACTGGCTCTCCACGTTGTGGCCGCGCTGGCTTTTGCTGCTCGGCCTCGTGCTGATCGCCGTGAGTCTGTTCATGCAGCGCGGGTTGTGGGGGCTGGGCGAGCGTATCGTGGCCGCGTTGCGGCGTTCGGATGAACACTCGCACGAGCACACTGAAAAGCACGCGGACAAAGCGAACAGCAAGGAGCCGCAATGAGCGAAGCGATTCTCAACGCAACGGGCATCGTCAAACGCTACGGCAAGTTCACGGCGCTTTCGGGCGTGGACCTGCGTATTGCGCCGCGCACGGTGCATTCGGTGATCGGCCCCAACGGTGCGGGCAAGACCACGCTTTTTCACGTGCTCACGGGCACGGTGCCGATCACGTCTGGCAGCATCGTGTTCGACGGTCACGACGTCACGCGCGAGCCCGATTACAAGCGTGTGCGGCGCGGCATTGCCCGCTCGTTCCAGGTGACGAGCCTGTTCCAGAACCTGAGCGTGCGCGAGAACTTGCGCGTGGCGGCGCAGGGCGTTCACTCGCGGCGCGCGCTCAATGCGTGGACGCCGCCGCACGGCGCGCTCGCGCACACGGAAACCGTGGAGCGCGTGCTGGAGCGCCTCGCATTGCAGCGTTTCGCCAGTACACCGGCCAGCGCGCTTTCGCACGGACAGCAGCGGCGTCTGGAGGTGGGCATGGCGCTGGCCGCGCAGCCGCGCGCGGTGTTTCTCGACGAACCCACATCGGGCATGGGCGTCGACGACCTCGACGACATGAAGGCGCTCATTCGCGGCCTGCGCGACGAATATACGGTTGTACTAATCGAACACAACATGGGCATCGTGATGGACATCTCCGACACTATCACGGTGATGCAGCAGGGCCGTGTGCTGGTGGAAGGCAAACCCGACGCAATCCGCGGCGACGAGCGCGTGCGCAGCGCATATCTCGGCAACATGATCACGGGAGGCCGCGCATGATGCTCGACGTGCGGGACGTTCACGCGTACTACGGCAAGAGCCATATCTTGCAGGGCGTATCGCTGCAGGTGAACGACGGCGAAACGGTCACGCTGCTGGGCCGCAACGGCGCGGGCAAATCCACCACGCTCAAGACGATTGCGGGCGTGGTTGCGCCGCGCGGCGGCACGGTCGCGTTCGCGGGCAAGCCCGTCGCCGGCCAGCCCTCGCATCGCATCGCGGCGGCGGGGCTGTGCTTCGTGCCCGAGCATCGCGGCATCTTCCGGCTTCTGAACGTGGAGGAGAACCTGCGTCTTGCCGCGCGCAAGGACTCGCCGTGGCAGCTCGCCGATATCTACCGCATCTTTCCGCGCTTGCAGGAGCGGCGCAAGAATGGCGGCGCGCAACTCTCGGGCGGCGAGCAGCAGATGCTCGCCATCGGGCGCGCGCTGATGAACCATCCGCGTCTGCTGATGCTGGACGAGCCGGTGGAAGGGCTTGCGCCCGTGATCGTCGAGGAGATTGTCGAGCAGCTCAAGCAGATCAAGGCGGCGGGCGTGGCGATCCTGCTCGTCGAACAGAATCTCGAAGTCTGCACACAACTCGCCGACCGGCATTACATCGTCGAGCAGGGCGTGATCGTCTACGAAGGCAGCAACGCGGCGTTCGCCGCCGACCACGCGGTCAAGGACCGCTACCTGGGCGTCGGCGTCGTTTGAGCGCCGTGCCTGGCCCACGTAAGGAACCTCATCGATGCAAGTTCAGGAATCGACTCGTGACGCCGCGACGGGCGCGGCCGCAGGGGACGCGGCATGAAAATCCTCATCGCCCGCATGAATCACGAGACCAACACGTTCTCGCCGGTCGCGACGCCGCTGGCCGCATTCGGCGGCAACGGCCCCGCATGGCGCGAGGACGCCTACCGCGAGAACAAGGGCATGCGCACGGCCATGTCGGCGTTCATCGACGCGGCCGAGCGTGAAGGCGCGCAGATCGTGACGCCGGTGTCGGCCTCGGCGAATCCGAGTGGACCGGTGGCCGCCGCCGCATACGATGCGATCTGCGCTGCGATCGTTGCGGCCGCACCCGGTTGCGACGCCGTGATGCTCGACCTGCACGGTGCGATGGTCGCCGAGCAGACGCCGGACGGCGAAGGCGATTTGCTCGAACGCGTGCGCGCCGCGCTTCCCCGTGCGCCGATTGCGGTTGCACTCGATCTGCATGGCAACGTCACGCAGAAGATGATCGACAACGCGGACGTGATCGTGAGCTTCAAGACTTATCCGCACGTGGATATGTACGAAACCGGCGAACACGCCGCGCGCCTTTTGCTTGCGCGTATCAAGGGGCAGGCGCATCCGGTGCTCGCGTGGCGGCAGCCGCCGCTGCTCACGTCCACGCTGCGCAGTTCGAGCGCCGATGGCGCGATGCGCCGCGCCATCGAGGCCGCGCGTGCCGCCGAAGCCGAGGGCATGCTGGCCGTTTCTGTGCTCGCGGGCTTCTCGCTCGCGGATATTCCCGCGCCGTGCATTAGCGTGGTGGTTGTGGGTGACGGTGATGCCACGGCGGCTGAAGCGGTCGCTGAACGTATCGCACGGCAGATCTGGGATGAACGCAGCGACTTCGTTTATCGCAGCCCGCCGCTTGCGGAATCGGTTGCGCATGCGGCGCAGCTCGCTCGGGAAGCGCAGGGCACGCACGGTACAGGCAAGCCAGTGCTTTTGCTCGATCACGGCGATAACTGTATGTCGGGCGGTACTTGCGACACGATGGATTTGCTTGAAGTGGCGCTTGCGCAGGGGCTCACGGGGATGGTGAGCGGTCCGCTGTGCGACCCTGAGGCCGTTGCCGCGTTGATCGAAGCGGGGGTGGGCGCGCGGGTGACGATTGGCATTGGGAATAAGCTCACGCGTGAAGGTGCTGCGGCGCGCGCGCCGTTTATGGCTACGGGTGTCGTGCGGGCTATCACCGATGGGGAATATGTGATTACCGGGCCGACTTATACCGGGCAGCGCGCTTATATGGGGCGTGCGGCGGTGCTTGATATTGGTGCGGCCACGCTGGTTGTTACCGAGCGTACGCATGAACCCTGGGATCTGGGTGTGTTTGAGAGCGTGGGGGTCGATCCGCGTCGTGCTCGCTTTTTGTTGCTTAAATCGCGCATGTATTGCAGGCCGGTGTTTGTGCCGATCGCGGCGGGGCTCGTTGAATGTGATAGCCGAGGTGTTACTGGGTCGGATTATGGGCTCTATCGGTATACGCGGCTCTTGCGGCCTGTTTTTCCGGTTGATGATGGTTTTATTTGGCGTGCTGGTTAAATGCGTGGTTTATTTGGGTTTTTCGCGTTTCCTTGTTTTCGTGTCGGTCTGCCTGGGTTGCCCCTGTGCGGGGCGGCACCTACTTTTCTTTGCAGCGGCAAAGAAAAGTAGGCAAAAGAAAGCCGCTCAAACCGCTAGTGTGACGCAGTGGACCACTTGCCTTTAATCGGAGCGGTTCCGGAGCGTCTGTCACCACGCGCCGCACAACGGAGTGACTAAGGACTCATCCCTCCGGCGGCGCTTCGCGCGCCGTGGGGCATAATCCCAAACCAGAGGAATGCATACGAATTGATGCAGCGCACGCGTATTCGAGTACCCAGGCAGCACGCCTGGTTTCCCATGCATACCCGACCGCTGCGCGCGTAGCGAGCAGCGGGATGAATGAGTCCTTTGTCACTAACGTTGAATGTGCGAGGTGACGGATGCCCCGGAACCGCTCCGATTAACGGCAAGAGGTGGACGGCGTCACACTGGCGGTTTGAGCCGCTTTCTTTTGCCTACTTTTCTTTGCGGCTGCAAAGAAAAGTAGGTGCCGCCCCGCACAGGGGCAACGCTAATAGACCGACACGAACACAAGGAAACGCGCAATCTCATAACCGACCCAAGACAGCCCAAAAAAGGAGAGACAACCATGCATTTACTCCTCGCGATGTTCAAACACGAAACCAACACATTTTCTCCAGTACCGACCCCATTCGAACGCTTCTTCCGCAAAGGGGGCGGCGCGGTAGCGGGCGATGCCGCGCTGGAGGCCTACCGCGGCACTGGCGGAGCATTAGGCGCATACATCGACGTCGCGGAACAGCTAAACGCCCAAATCACACTACCCGTAGCCGCCGACGCGTTCCCGAGCGGCCCGGTCGAAGACGACGCTTACCGCCGAATCACTGGCCTGATTCTCGACGCGGTAGCGCAAGGCGGTTACGACGGCATCCTGCTCGACCTGCACGGAGCGATGGTCACACAGTCGCTCGACGATGGCGAAGGTACGCTGCTCAAACGCCTGCGCGAGATCGATCCGCATACGCCGGTAGGCGTGACACTCGACATGCACGCGAATCTCTATGACGACATCGTTAAACACGCAACAGTCGTCACCGGCTATCACACCTACCCGCACGTCGACATGTACGAAGCAGGCGAGCGCGCTGCGCGCGTGATCGCCCGCACGATCGCGGGCGAGATTCGCCCGGTCATGGCGTGGGGCAACAAGCCGATGCTGCCGCATGTGATGCGTCAGGGCACCCACACGGAGCCGAACCAATCGCTGCAAGCAAACTGCATGCGATACGAGGAGCGCGAGGCGCTCGCGGCCTCGCTTTTCGTGGGCTTTCCCAATGCCGATATCGCAAACGCGGGTCTCAGCGTGGTGGTGTGCACCGACGGCAATGCCGCGAAGGCCGCCGGGATGCGCGATGCACTGCTCGATGACGCATGGCGCGCGCGCGAGCAGTTCCTTTATGCGAGCGAGCCGCTTGCGCAATCGGTGGCGCGCGCCAGGGCTTCGAGCGTCACCGGTCCGCTCGTGCTGCTCGATCATTGCGACAACACCGCCTCGGGCGGCACGATGGACACCACCGAGGTGCTCGCGGAGGTGTTGCGGCAAGACCTCGACAATGCCGTGTTTTTCGCCATTTGCGATCCGCAGGCGGTGCAGCGGGCCATTGCCACGGGTATCGGCAACGAGGTCACGCTGGAACTGGGCGGCAAGCTGCCCATGCCGGCGCTCTCCGAATCGAGCCGTCCGCTCGAAGTGTCGGCGCGCGTCAAGCTGATTTTCGACGGCATGTATCGCAATCGCGGCCCCATGTATCGCGGCGCGCTCAACAACAGCGGGCCGACCGTGGTGCTCGATACGGGCAAGGTCGAGATCGTGGTGGTTTCCGCGCACCAGGAGCCGTTCGATCTGAATTGCCTTTCTTCGGTGGGCATCGACCCGACTCAAAAGCGCTATATCGTGCTCAAGAGCCGCGTGCATTGGCGCGCCGGTTTCGGCGATCTCGCGCGCGAGGTGATCGAATGCGCGGGCGTTGGCGTGTGCACTTCCGATTATGGCAAGCTCGAATTCAAAAAGGTCCGCAGGCCGATTTATCCGCTCGACGCGCTCTGAGTGACGTGCCGTTGCCATCGCTGCCGTCATTGAGACGCCATTCTTTCCGATTCAAAGTATCGCATCGAAATTGAACACTTTCGAATTTGAGGTGCTAGCATGCAATAAACGGGGTTCGTTCTTCCGTGAGCCAGTCATCGTGTTTTTAAGCATTCTGTAAGGCATTCTGGAATACGAATCAAGGGTTAGCACGGCCGTGCGATTCCTTGAACGTGCGCATGCGAACGCAACCTTGGGGAGGCAGAAGATGCGAAAGCTCGGTGCCGTCGATGCATGGAAGCACACGCTCAGCCTGCTAAGCGGGGGCCCAGCCTCGCGCGGCAAGCACAACGACGATTCGTGCAGTCAATCGCGTCGTGCTCCGGCAAGCCCTGATCGGGCTGCCGGGCAAGCCATGCCAGCGCTGCGCGCGCATCTGGCGGTCGTGGAAACGTGGTCCGAGAATCTGGTTTCGGTGTCATGGAGCGATTCCACGAGCGGGCGATACTCGGAGCAGCCATGGCGGCTGTGCATCGCGAGAAAGGGCGGCATATGCGCGTTGACGGGCGCGAGCATCCGGCGCGGTGACCGTGTGTACAGGCCGCTCAGAAAGCTGATGTCGGCCAACGCGGGGTGGGTCGTGTTGGCATCGGCGTTAAAGCCCGTATAACTTCTATTTGAAATATCGCGCGCTCAAGTGAGTTGATATGCGCGCACCGGTTTGACCGGTTCGGGAAGCGGGCGCCCGCATAGTTCGAGCACGGTGCGCTCGATATTGCGCGTCATCGCGTCGAGCGCCAGCGCGTTCGGCGCGGTGCTGAACGGCTCGGCCACTTCGCTCGCGATGGCTTCGAGCGCGATCAGCGTATAGGAGATGAACACGCAGAGCAGGGGCGTGAAGAACTCCGTCGAATCGACCAGCCCGAACGGCAGCAATACGCAATAGGCGTAGACGGTCCGGTGCAATAGCACGTTGTAGGCAAACGGTATGGGCGTGGAAGCAATGCGCTCGCAGCCGCCTACTATCCTGCCCAGTTCGTTGACCTGCGCGTCGAACATCCAGAGCTTCGTATCGGACGTGTGGCTCCCGTTTGGCGGGCTGGCCAGTTCACGGCGAATCTCGTTGAGAATCGCAATGGGTTTGTAGGCCCGGTCGTGCAATCGTTCGGCCTGCTCGTTTCCGAGCAGGCGCACAAAATCCTGCGTGGGGTCGGTGCCGCGCAATTCATGCTTGAGCGCATACACGAACCCAATGAGTTGCTGGGCCATGCGCAAGGTATCGCGACGCTCCGGGATATAGCAAAGCGCTTGCGACGTGAGCGCTCGCGCGGCGTTCAGCAGGCTTCCCCACAAATGGCGCGCCTCGTTGAATCGCTCATAGCTGGCGTTGTTGCGAAACGCCAGAAAGATTGCGAGCGCCACGCCGAATAGCGTGAAGGGAGCGGTATTCAGCGGGATCTTCTCGCCGAATACGCGCCCGTGCGTAAATACGGCGAGACTGCTCACGACCGCCATGAATATCAGTTGCGGAATGATCGATTGCAGCACCGAACCATTCCATATGAACAGCAGCCGAAACCAGTTCTCCCTGGGCCTCACAATCATGATGTGCTCTTCTTGTGTAATGAATTTTTAGTGATAGCCCGGGTCTCCTTCGCGAACCTTGCCGCGGAATACGCGATATTGCATGGCGTTGTAGACGAGAATGACCGGCAGCACGATGGCCGTGCCCACGAGCGTGAAGAGCTGGCTCGAATGGCTCGACGAGGCTTCCCAGATCGTCAGCGACGGCGGAATGATGTACGGCCAGATGCTGATGACGAGCCCGGTGTAGCCGAGAAAGCAAATCGCCAGCGTGAGCAGGAAGGGCATGGCTTCGTGCTCGAGCCGCACCGAGCGGAAGATGCACGCGACGCACACCAGCACGAGAATGGGCACCGGCAGGAACCAGCCAAGATTGCCGCTCGCAAACCAGCGCTGCTCCACGGCCGGCAGGCCCAGCACCGTCCACAGGCTCACCACGCCAATGGCGCCCAGCAGCACGGCGGTGAGCGGCCGCATGAGTACGCGCATCTTGCGCTGCAATTCGCCGTCGGTCTTGAGAATGAGCCAGCCGCAGCCGAGCGCCGCGTAAGTAATCAGAACCCCAAATCCGCAAAACACGCTGAACGGCGAGAACCAGTCGAACGGGTCGCCCGCGAACTTGTCGTCGACGATCTTGATGCCTTGCAGCAGCGAGCCCAGCACGATGCCCTGGCACATGGCCGCGAGCGCCGAGCCGCCGATGAACGCGAGGTCCCAGGCGTGCTGCGTGCGCGTGGCCTTCGCGCGCAGTTCGAACGCAGCGCCACGGAAAATCAGACCCACCACCATGAGTATGAGCGGCATGTAGTTGGCCGGCAGCAGCGTCGAATAGACCACTGGAAATGCGCCATAAAGGCCGGCGCCGCCGAGCACGAGAAATGTCTCGTTGCCGTCCCAGACCGGCGCAACGGTATTGAGCATCACCTCGCGCTCGCCTTTGCCTTCGAAGAAAGGAAACAGCAAGCCAATGCCAAGATCGAAGCCGTCGAGCATCACATAGATGAAGACGCCGAGTCCGATAATGGCGGCCCAGATAACGGGAAGATCGATTTGCATGGCGTCACTCCTCAGACACGGCGTCGAGCGCACGGTTGTGCAACCCGGGATACTTCAGCGATTCACGGCTTTCGACGCCGTGCGCAGGGCCTTTTTTCATCAACTTCAACATGTAGTAGACGCCCGTGCCGAACACGAGGAAATACACGATCACGAGTATCAGCAACGAAACGCCGGCCTGCTGCGCGCCGATGGGCGATACCGAATCCACGGTGCGAACGATGCCGTACACGGTCCACGGTTGGCGGCCCACTTCGGTTGTGATCCAGCCGGCCAGCAGCGCCAGGATGCCGGACGGCCCCATGCAAAAGACGAACCATTGATACCAGCGCGTTTCATAGAGGCGCCCGCGCGGGCGCAGCCAGAGACCCAGCAGCGCGACCAGCAGCATCAGCATGCCGAGCCCGGCCATGAGGCGGAAAGTCCAGAACACGATGGGCGAATACGGGCGGTCTTGCGGCGGAAATTCCTTGAGACCGCGAATCTCGCCATTCCAGCTATGCGTGAGAATCAGGCTGCCCAGATGTGGAATCTTGATGGCGTAGCGCGTGACTTCCGCATTCATATCGGGCAGGCCAATGAGATTGAGCGACGTGCCGCCATGCTCGGTTTCCCACAGCCCTTCGATTGCCGCAATCTTGGCCGGCTGATATTCACGCGTATTCAGGCCGTGCGCATCGCCCACGAGAATCTGCACCGGAGCCAGCACCAGTAGCATCCAGAGCGCCATCGAAAAGCTGCGCTTGACCGGCACGTCGCGCCGTCCGTGCAGCAGGTGCCAGGCGCCGCATGCCGCCACGATGAACGCCGCGACGATAAACGCGGCTATTGTCATGTGCACGAGCCTGAACGGAAACGATGGGTTGAAGATCACCTTGAACCAGTCCACCGGCACGATGCGGCCGTTCTCGATGGCGTAGCCCTGGGGCGTCTGCATGAAACTGTTGGACGAAAGAATCCAGAAGGTGGAGATCAGCGTGCCGACGGCCACCATCAGCGTCGCGAAGAAGTGCGCCTTGGGGCTCACGCGATTCCAGCCGAACAGCATGACGCCGAGAAAGCCCGCTTCGAGAAAGAAGGCCGTCAAGACTTCATAGGTGAGCAACGGCCCCGTGATATTGCCGGCGATGGTCGAAAAGCCGCTCCAGTTCGTGCCGAACTCGTAGGCCATCACGACGCCCGAGACCACGCCCATGCCGAAGCCCACGGCGAAGATCTTGGACCAGAAGCGGTACATGTCCTTGTAGGCCACGTCGCCGGTCAGCAGCAGGCGCCATTCGAGCACGGCAAGAAAGCTCGCCATGCCGATGCTGATAGCGGGAAAGACGATATGAAACGAGACCGTGAACGCGAATTGCAGCCTGGCGAGATGAATTGCGTCGAAGATTTGCATGATGGGTCGGTGCTCCAGGTTGCATTAGCGTGCGGGAAACAATGTCCGGCCGGGAAAATCACGGTCCGGCCGGACGGACGCGAGTGCGCAGCGCTTTGGTGCGCTTCAGCGTGCCGCGCGGTGCAGGGTCAGGCGGCAGCGCGCACGACGCGTACCGGCACGGACTTGTACGACGGCGTGCCGCTTTCCTTGTCGATGTAATCGAGCGGCACGAGCACGTTCGCTTCCGGGTAGTACGCCGCCACCGAACCCTTCGCAATGCTGTAGACGATTG
The DNA here is from genome assembly GCF_022213065.1 of Paraburkholderia tagetis. Classification (GTDB taxonomy): domain Bacteria; phylum Pseudomonadota; class Gammaproteobacteria; order Burkholderiales; family Burkholderiaceae; genus Paraburkholderia; species Paraburkholderia tagetis. Next base: position 29,935 of record NZ_JAKLJA010000039.1, on the reverse strand, counting down.
CCGTGAGGTTCGCGAGACGCAGCGTGCGGCCTGGGGTGAGCGTTTCGATGTCGACCTTGTCGCCTTGCTCGATGCCTTTTTCAGCCATGTCCTCTTCGTTCATGAAGAGCACGTCGCGTCGCCCGAAGACGCCGCGATAGCGGTCGTCCATCGCGTAGATCGTGGTGTTGTACTGGTCGTGACTGCGGATCGTGATGAGCCGCAGCACGTCTTGCGCGCCGAATACGTCGGCGTCTTCCTTCACGCCGCCATAGACCGAGAACATGGCCTTGCCCGAAGGCGTGTGCCACTGGCGCTCGGTGGGCGGAAGCGGCAGACGGAAACCGCCCGGCACGCGAATGCGCGCGTTGAAGTCTTCGAAGCCCGGCACGGTTCTTTCGATGAGGTCGCGGATTTTGTCGTAATCGGCGATCAATTCCATCCACGGCACCTTGCTTTCGGGGAGCGCCGCGCGCGCCATGCCGGCCACGATGGCGGGCTCGGAGCGCAGGTGCTCGGAGGCGGGCGTGAGCTTTCCGGCCGACGCGTGGACCATCGACATGGAGTCCTCCACCGTGATCGACTGTCTGCCGCTGGTTTGCATGTCGAGCTCCGTGCGGCCCAGGCACGGGAAAATATAGGTTTCCTTAGAGACTAGCAAGTGCGTGCGATTGAGCTTGGTGCCAATATGCACGCCAAGGTCGAGTCCGGCCATGGCGGGGAAGGACTGCCCGGAATCCGGCAGCGCGACCGCGAAGTTTCCCCCAAGGCAGATCAGCGCGCGGGCCTTGCCGTCGATCATCGCCTGCATGGCCTGAACCGCGTCGTGTCCGTGCCAGGACGGCGGCGTGAAACCGCACGCGTCTTCAATCAGCTTCAGGAATGCTTTCGAAGGCTTTTCAGTAATGCCCACCGTGCGGTTGCCCTGCACATTGGAGTGGCCGCGCAGCGGGCAAATACCGGCGCCAGGCTTGCCGAAGTTGCCGCGCATGAGCAGCAGGTCGGCAATCAGCCGCACGTTCGCCGTGCCTTTGTTGTGCTGGGTGACGCCCATGCCGTAGGTCACGATGGTCGCGTTCGACTTCGCATAGGCGATCGCAACGTGCTCGAGATCGGGCCGCGTGAGGCCGCTCGCTTTTTCGATGTCGTCCCATGAGGTGGCTTCGAGGTCCGCTGCGAATGCATCGAATCCCTGCGTATGCGTGGCAATGAAGGCCTTGTCGAGCACGTTGCCTTGCTCGGCTTCCATCGCGAGCAGCGCCTTCATGATGCCCTTGAGCGCGGCTGCGTCGCCGCCCGCGTCGACCTGGAAATACGTCGAGGCGATGCGCGTCGAGCTGAAGGTGGCCATCTCGAACATGCTCTGCGGGTCGGCGAAGCGTTCGAGCGCGCGCTCGCGCAGCGGGTTGAAGACGATGATGGGCACGCCGCGCCGCGAGGCCTCATGGAGCGTCCCCATCATGCGCGGATGGTTCGTGCCCGGGTTGTGGCCAATGGCGATGATGAGTTCGGTGGTGTCGAAGTCTTCGAGCGAGACCGTGCCCTTGCCGATGCCGATCGATTGCGGCAGCCCCACGCTAGTAGGCTCGTGGCACATATTCGAGCAATCGGGGAAATTGTTCGTGCCGTATTCGCGGGCGAACAATTGATACAGATACGCGGCTTCGTTCGACGCGCGCCCGGACGTGTAGAACTCGACCTCGTCCGGCGAAAGCGCGCGCAGAATCTCGCCGATGCGTGCAAACGCGTCTTCCCAGTCCACGGCGCGGAATGTGTCGGTCGCGCGGTCGTAGACGAGCGGGTGCGTGAGCCGGCCCATGTCTTCCAGTTCGAAATCGGTCTTCTGGAGCAGCGAGGTGACGGTATTGGCGGCGAAGAACTCGGGCGGCACGCGTTTGGTCGTGGCCTCCCAGGTCACGGCCTTGGCGCCGTTCTCGCAGAACTGGAAGGTCGAGCGGTGCTCCTTGTCGGGCCATGCGCAGCCGGGGCAATCGAACCCGTCGGGCTGGTTCGTGCGCAGCAAGACGATGGGCGCCTCGATGCTTTCCATTTGCTGCCGGATGGCTTGAGCGGTCGCCCGCAGCGCGCCCCAGCCGCCAGCTGGCCCATCGTAGGGGTGGATGCCCGGCACTTCGCGTTGCTTGGTCATAGGAAACTCCGTAGTGGTTCAAACGACGCCGCTAGAAGGGCGCCGCTCTGCCTGAAATGCTTTGGTATATCCGTGACGACAAAAAGGGACAATTGGACAGCTCAAATTCTATGAGCGGGGCTGGCCGATGGGAACAGTGGACCAACCGATACTAGATATCGGATTCGATGCGAAATTCGACTCCTCCGGTATTGCCTATCGAGCCTTCGAATTGCGTGGGCTGATTCTCATCGCGTTCGGTCAGTACAAGAATAGAAGTTATTGAGCCATTGCAAGACGCACAGAGTTGCCGGCTTTTTTAGAGTACAGTTCGGCGCGTAGCCGTACACTGGAACGACTGTGCTGTGTGCATCGAGAATCAAAAAATAGACCGGGGAGAGAAGGCGGTGAAACTCTACGAGAAGCTCGCGGACGACGTTGAAACGCTCATCCGCAAAGGCGTTTATCGTCCGGGCGACCGGGTTCCATCGGTTCGGCAGGCGAGTCAGCAGCATCGCATCAGTATCACCACCGTGATTCGCGCGTATTTGCTGCTCGAAAGCCGGGGCGTGCTGGAAAGCCGTCCGCAATCGGGTTACTTCGTGAGCTTGAGAATGGCGGGGGACAAGCAGCACGCGGACGAGTTGCGCCCGACGCGGCCCATTGCCGTATCGGCCACTGTCGACGTGAGCCGCCTCGTGCTTTCCACCTTGCGCTCGATTGGCGCCGACGATGCCGTTCCGCTCGGTTCGCCCTATCCCGATCCAACGCTCTTTCCGTTCGAAAAGCTCAACCGCTATGCGTCGGCGGTCGGGCGCAACAAGGCGCTCTGGGGTATCACCAATGCGTTGCCGCCGGGTTGCCCCGATCTCGTGCGCCAAATTGCGCGGCGCTACCTGGAAAACGGCATGGCCGTGGACCCGAACGAGATCATCGTAACGATGGGCGCCACGGAGGCGATTAACCTGTGCTTGCAAGCGGTCGCCAAACCGGGCGACGTGATCGCCGTGGAGTCGCCCACGTTCTACGCGATGCTGCACGCCATCGAGCGCTCGGGCATGAAGGTCATCGAGGTGGCGACACACCCCGAGTACGGCATTGAAATCGAGGCGCTTGCGAAGATCATCGAATCGCAACCCATTGCGGCCTGCATGGTGATGCCGAATTTCCAGAATCCATTGGGCTTTCAAATGCCCGACGAACGCAAGCGCGAACTCGTCGAGATGCTCGGCAACGCGCAGATTCCCGTTATCGAGAATGGCGTCTATAACGAACTGTATTTCGGCGATTCACATCCGTCGACCTTGAAATCATATGACCAGAAGGGCATCGTGCTGCACTGCGGTTCGTTTTCGAAAAGCCTCACTGCGGCATACCGCATCGGCTGGGCTTTACCGGGCCGCTATCGCGACCAGGTCGAGAAGCTCAAATTTCTGAATACGCTCACGACTTCCGTGATTCCTCAACTGGCCATTGCGGAGTTTCTCGAGCGCGATGGTTATGAGCATCACCTGCGGCGCGTGCGCAAGAACTATGCGCAGCAGGCGAATATGATGAAGGCGATGGTCACGCGTTTTTTTCCTGCGGGCACGCGCATGTCGAACCCGGCGGGAGGCTACGTGCTGTGGGTGGAGTTGCCGGCGAAGGTCGATTCGATGAAGCTGTACCAGATGGCGCTGGAGCGCGGCATCACAATTGGTCCCGGCTATATGTTTTCGATCTCCGACATTTACCGCAATTTCATCCGGCTCAATTACAGCAGCCCGTGGTCGAGCGAGATCGAGCAGGCCATTGTCACAGTGGGCAAACTGGCAGCGTCGTGCGCGCGCTGATAAGGAGGGTGCAATGTCGAAGGATTCAACTACTGCGTCCGAACGCGACTTCACCAAGGGTGTGCCGCTGGAGGATATCGCCGACGAAGGCATATTGACTGGGCAGGTGGGCGACGAGTCCGTGCTGCTCGTGCGCAAGGGCGAGGCATTGTTCGCTGTTGGCGCGACGTGCACGCACTACGGCGGGCCGCTGGCCGATGGCCTCGTGGTGGGCGAGACGATCCGCTGCCCGTGGCACCACGCAGCGTTTTGCCTGCGCACCGGGCAGGTGGAGCACGCCCCCGCGCTCGACGGCCTCAAATGCTGGCGCGTGGAGCAGTCGGGCGGGCGAGTCTTCGTGCGCGAAGCGCAGCTTGCGGCGCCATCGGCAAAGGCAGGCCACGCGAAGGCGAAGGCGCCTGAGTCTGTCGCGATCATTGGCGGCGGCGCGGCCGCCAATGCCGCCGCCATGACGTTGCGGCGCGAGGGCTACGAAGGCCCCATCACCCTATGGAGCGCCGACGCTTCGCCGCCCTACGACAGGCCAAATCTTTCGAAGGACTATCTCGCGGGAACGGCCGATCCCGCATGGCTGCCGCTACGCTCGCCAGAGTTCTACGCGGAGCAGCGTATCGATGTGCGCTGCGGCCAGCAGGTCGTGACGCTCGATCCGGCGAATCAGGAAATCACGCTTTCCGGTGGCACGCGTGAACATTACGGCGCCTTGCTCATGGCGACCGGTGCGAAGCCCATCCGGCTCGCGGTGCCCGGCGCGCAATTACCCCATGTGATGGTGCTGCGCTCGCTGGCCGATTGCGATGCGCTGATTGCGCGCCTCGCGACGGTGCAGCGTTGCGTCGTGGTGGGCGCGGGATTCATTGGACTCGAAGCCGCCGCCGCGTTGAGAACGCGCGGTGCGCAAGTGCACGTGGTCATGCGTGGCGCGCATCCGATGGAAAGAGTGCTGGGCCCGGCATTGGGCGACATGCTGAAGAAGCTGCACGAGTCGCACGGCGTGGTATTTCACGCGGGCGCCGACGTCAGCGAAATCACGGCGAATAGCGTGAAGCTCTCGAGCGGCGACGAATTGCCCGCCGAGCTCGTGGTGGCGGGTATCGGCGTCGATCCCGAAGTCGCGCTGGCCCAGCAGGCGGGTCTCGCAATCGATCGCGGCGTGGTGGTGGATGAATATCTTCAGACCAGCGCACCGCATGTCTACGCCGCGGGCGATATCGCGCGCTGGCCGGACGTGCACACGGGCACGCGCATCCGGGTCGAGCACTGGGTCGTGGCGGAGCGCCAGGGCGCGGTCGCGGCACGCAACATACTGGGCCAGCAACGGCGCTTCGACGCGGTGCCGTTTTTCTGGACGCAGCATTACGACATCGCCGTTAATTATGTCGGTCATGCAGAGGGCTGGGATCGCGTCGATATCGACGGCGATCCCGATGTGCATGCGTGTGCCGCCACATACTGGCGCGGCAATAAGCGGCTCGCGGTCGCGACGGTGGGCCGCGACCTGGAAAACCTTCGCGCAGAGGCGGCGTTCGAAGCGCAGACGTGATATCCGGAAGCCGCCTTTTTACTTTGCTTGAGTGAGGCGGCTTCCGTTGCAGTTGCGCAGCCGCTTATTTGTGCATCATCGCCGTGACGATAAGGTGAAATGGAAGCACCAGGAGAACGGTGGCGCCCACGCCAACGCACCAGAGAATAATCATCCATTTCAGGTTGTGCAGGAAACCGCGGCGCGGGTTGGTGCGTTCAGGTTTCATCATCTGCTCCTCGCCGGAAACGTCGTTGTGCTTGATGATCGGGTTCGAACACTTCGGACACGTAGTCCTTGAGTGTATCGACGATCTTGCGCACGCGCACCGGCACCGGGCGTTGCGGACGAATCAGCAGGTTCAGCGCAAGCGCAGGCACTTCGTAATGCGGCAGCAGTTGCACCAGCTTGCCGTGCTCGATGGCATCGCGTGCGGCCGGCGCTTCGAGCACGCCAATGCCCACTCCGGCCAGCACCATTTCATACATCGGCCGCCAATGGTTGGTCTTGATGGATGTCCGGATCGCGATGCTGTCGACGATGTCCGTGCCGTTGGTGCCGTTGGTACCGTTGGTCAACGGCAACTGCTCCGCATCGAAGGCGCCCTTGACGCGAATGAAGCTGTGCTTCGCGAGGTCAACGGGTTCGACGATAGCCGCATGCCGACCCAGATAATCGGGCGACGCCACGAGCAAGCGGCCGACCTGACCGAGCGGGTAGGCGATGAACGCGCCGTCGCCAGGCTGGCCGAGTCGAAATGAAATATCCACGCCCTCGGTCACGAGATCGGCCAGCCGGTCGTTCAGCACGAGTTCGATATCGAGCCGCGGCCATGTCTCCCGGATGCGCTTGAGGCCTTCGGGCAGGACGGTTTCGCCAAAGCAATGCGGCGCGGCAATCCGGATCGTGCCTTTGACGACCTGATCCTCGTTCGACACCTCCGCGACGGCCTGCTCGACGGCGCCGAGCACCGACTTGCTGCGCTCGTGGAAGATGATGCCCTCCGGCGTGCATTGGAATGCGCGCGCGTTGCGCAGCAGCAATTGGCAACCCAGATACTTCTCCAGCCGCTCGATGCGTTCGCTTACCGCCGGCTGACCAATGTCGAGGTCGCGCGCCGCCCCGGAAATACTGCCGCGCTCCACGACCCGCACGTAGATTCGCATGGCTTCCAGCAGATTCACGTTGCGCTCCCGGGCGTGGCGGGCGGTATCGGTGGAATGCGCAGCAGTGCGCGTGAGGGTGAGGTTCGTGGACATATCGGCCCTTCCATTCATCAAGCTCCAGATTCATGTCGTCGCGTGTATTGAGGCGACGAAGCGATGATGAAAGGGTAAGGGGACAAGCACAGTCGCGAAATGCACAAATCGGGGCGGGCCGGAAGAGTACAGTTCGGCCGCGCCACGCTCGAACGAGTCGATTTATTTATGTTTTTTTTAACGACCGGCGAAGGTAGGCTCCAGCCATTCACTACCAAAAGGGGCACATCATGTCCGGAGCGTCTGCGTCCCGCGCGCCGTCGGCCAAATCGCTGAAAATCGACGCGATCCGGTTCATGGCTGCACTCTGGGTCATGCTCTATCATTTCGGCCCGCCGCCGTTCAAGGCGTTCTTTCCAGCCTCGCTGGCGAGTGTTGGCGGCGCGCTATGGTCCGGCTCCGTGTTGTTGTTCGCGGGCCCGGCCGCGGTAATCGTTTTTTTTGTTATTTCCGGTTATTGCATTCACAACGCATATCACCGCGATGCCACGCTGCGGCCCATTAATTATTTCGCATCGCGTTATGTGCGCATCGGCTTGCCGCTCGCCGTGGTTGCGCTGCTCTGCCAGCCGCTCGGCAACGCAGCCAATCTGCTGGAATCGGTGCTCTGGTCCCTTTACTGCGAGTTGGTCTATTACACGATCTATCCGCTGCTGCGCAGCCGCTTTCGCTACGTGGGGGAAATGATCGTCGGCGTGGCGCTCGCCGCCGCCGTGATGGTCTGGTATCGGCACACGCATACGCAACTCGTGTGCGCGCATTGCGTCTACGAAAACTATGGCGTGGCCGGTACTGCGTTCCTGTATTTGCCGGGCTGGCTGCTCGGCTGTCTCGTGGCCGAGATGCATCGCACCGCCATCGACGGCCGATCGAGCTTTCGCGCATCGGCGCTCACGGCAGGCATCGCGCGTTGTCTTGCGGCGGTGTCGGGCTGGCTCGCGAACCATCTGGCCGCCGCGCGCATGGCTATCGTGGCGATGGGGTCGTTCACGTTCCTGCTCGCCTCTACCTCGCACATCAAGCCTGCTTTCCTGCCGTTCATCGGGCCGGATATCACGCTACCGGTGTTCCAGTTCATTGTGGCCGCCTGGATCGCGGCGGAAACGGCCACCCAGGGTCGCAGCGTGTTCTGGCGTTATGCCGGTGCGCTTGGCGCGTGGTCGTACAGCCTGTATCTGTGCCATAAACTTGCGCTGGCTATTCTTGGCCAGACTGGGTATCCGCAGGGACAGACGCTTGCCTGGCTCGTGACGATGACCGTTGCGGTAGCAACGAGCTATGCGTTCTATTGTGCGGTCGAGCGACCGTCGCATCGGCTCGCGCATCGCCTGCGCAAATTCACGGCGAAGGTGCCTACGCGGACGGCGGTTGACTGAGTGGTGTTTCAAACCATCGACAAACCATCGACACAACGCTATTGAGCAGCGTTTTCACGAGCACGGCCTGGCGGGTGGCGCCGGTTTTTCCAAAGATGCCGCGCAGGCCCGGCGACGATCTATCATGCGGGAATTGCAATCCATGCTTGCGCCCGCCATGCGTATCACACCTCTACCGCCGCTTCCGTGTCTGGTCGCCTTCGAAGCCGCCGTGCGGCATGCGAGCTTTACGCGGGCAGCCAGCGAACTGCACCTGACGCAAAGCGCGATCAGCCGCCAGATCCAGCAACTCGAGGAATTTCTCGGGCGCTCGCTATTCGTGCGCGAGCATCGCTCGGTGCGTCTCACGATCGCGGGCGAGCAGTACGCGGCGCAGGTTCAGCGGCTGCTCGCACAATGCGCCGAAGCCACGCTCGACGTCATGAAGCATTATGGCGATCTCGAACTGACGGTCGCATGCTCCTCGGGCGTCTCGGTCCTCTGGCTTACGCCACGGCTTCCCGCTTTTATCGCGGCCCATCCAAATATCAAGCTGCGCCTGATCGTGCGCGACGGTCTCGCTTCGATGTCGCCGGCGGAATTCGATGTGGGCGTCTATTACGTGCGTCAGCAAGCGCCCGCGTCTTATACCGCGCGCCGGCTCTTTCACGAAGAGGTTTTTCCCGTTTGCTCGCCCGCCTACCTGGCGGGCCGCACGCTCGCTGCGGGCGATCTCGCCAACGAGACGCTGCTGCTGCTCGAAGACGGGCAGCGCCAGTGGATGTCGTGGCCCGAATGGCTTGGCCTGAACGGCGTGGAGATGCCCAAGGCGCCGCGTAGCATCACGATCAACCACTACCCACAAATCGTGCAGATGGCGATACTCGGCCAGGGTATCGCGCTGGGGTGGCGCTATATGATCGATGCGTGCCTGAGCGATGGCCTGCTCGTGCGCATCACGCCGGCGGCGGCCAGCCACGGCGGCGGTTACTACGTGCTTTCGCCCAACGATCGCGCGGAGAACCAGGCGGCGCGTATTTTCACACGCTGGCTGTTCGAGCAGGCCCACGCGCCAGCTTAAAAAATCACCAGCTTAAAAAAGCACCAGTTTAAATCGACGTAAATGCGTCTCGCATGCGCCCAGCGCATGCAAGCATGCGAATCTTTCGTTTCAGAAATAAGCGGGATTGTCCTTAGCATGTCGATCATGCGGGCAAGCCCCGGCTTTGATCAGAAAAAGGAGGAGACGATGCAAGGAACGCTTTCACAGAGTGCGGTGCCCTCTGTCCAGGTGGCCGCGCGGCAGCGCCGCCGCGCCGTTATCGCAACCGTGCTGGGCAACGGCCTCGAATGGTTCGACTTTACCGTCTACAGCTTCTTCGCCGTCGTCATCGCGAAGCTGTTCTTTCCAACCGGCAATGAACTGAGCTCCGTGCTGCTCACCGTGGCGACCTTCGGTGTGGGCTTCGTCATGCGCCCCGTGGGCGGCATCGTGCTGGGCGTCTACGCCGACAAGGTCGGCCGCAAGGCAGCGCTCTCGCTCACCATTTTGCTGATGGCGCTCGGCACGGCACTCATCGGCCTCGCGCCCACTTACGACCAGGCGGGCATCGCAGCGCCGTTGCTGATCGTGATCGCGCGGCTGCTGCAAGGCTTTTCCGCAGGCGGCGAAATGGGCGGCGCCACGGCGTTTCTCACCGAGTACGCCCCGCCTGAAAAGCGCGCGTACTACTCGAGCTGGATTCAGTCGAGCATCGGTTTCGCCGTGTTGCTGGGCGCGGCCGTGGGCACCTTCGTCACGACGTCGCTCGACACCCAGGCACTGTATAGCTGGGGCTGGCGCGTGCCGTTCCTGCTCGGCATTCTGGTCGGGCCGGTGGGCTACTTCATCCGCAGCCAGATGGACGAAACGCCTGCGTTCAGCGCCATGGAAGAGCAGGGCAAGGAGCAGTCGCCGCTCAAGGAAGTGCTCGAACGCTTTCCGCGCGAGACGTTCGCGAGTTTTTCGATGGTCATTCTCTGGACCGTCTGCACTTACGTGCTGCTCTTCTACATGCCGACCTACTCGGTGCGCACGCTGCATCTGCCGCAATCGACGGGCTTCTTCGCCGGCATGGTGGGCGGCCTCATGATCATGTGCTGCTCGCCCGTGGTCGGCAAGCTCGCCGATCTCTGGGGCCGCCGCGTGTTTCTCAGCGGCGCCGCGCTGGCGATCCTGGTGCTCGCGTGGCCCATGTTCGCGTGGATCAACCGGGCGCCCGGGCTCACCTCGATGCTCGTGTTCCAGATCGTGTTCGGCGTGTTGATTGCCGCCTATACCGGGCCGATCCTGGCCGCCTTCGCTGAGCTCTTTCCCACCCGGGTGCTCTCGACGGGGCTTTCGGTTGCCTACAATTTCGCGGTCACGATCTTCGGCGGCTTCGCGCCGTTCCTGATCACGTGGCTGATTGCCCGCACGGGCAGCAACATGGCGCCCGCGCTATACGTGGTCGTCGCCGCGGCGATCAGCCTGGTCGGCACGTTCTTCGTCAAGGACGTACCGCACGGCACACGGCGTGCGGACGCGGCAATTCAATAAGGATGACGAATATGTCCATGACTATAATTCAGGGCGGCAACGTGCTCGACCTCGTGCAAGGCGTGCTGCTCGAACATCATCATGTGGTAATCGAAGGCGAGCGCATCGTCGAAGTCACCGACCGCCCGGTCGACTACCCCAATGCCCGGGTGATCGACGCGCGCGGCAAGACCGTGATGCCCGGTTTCATCGACTGTCACGTGCACGTGCTCGCCTCCAGTGCGAATCTGGGCGCCAACGCCGGACAGCCGAATATCCTCGCGGCCATTCGCGCGCTGCCGATCATGCAGGCCATGCTCTCGCGCGGCTTCACGAGCGTGCGCGACGCGGGCGGCGCCGACTGGGGGCTGATGCAGGCCGTGGAAACCGGACTCGTGCCGGGCCCGCGCATTTTCCCCTCCGGCAAGGCGCTTTCGCAAACCGGCGGCCACGGCGATTTTCGCCCGCGCGGCGATCTGCTCGAACCTTGCTCGTGCTGCTTCCGCACGGGCGCGATCGCACGCGTGGTGGACGGTGTAGACGCCGTGCGCCTTGCCGTGCGCGAAGAACTCCAGAAGGGCGCCACGCAGATCAAGATCATGGCCTCGGGCGGCGTGGCCTCGCCGGTCGATCCGATCTCCAATACGCAGTACTCGGAGGACGAGATCCGCGCGATCGTTGGCGAGGCCGAAGCGGCCAACACCTATGTGATGGCGCATGCCTATACCGCGCGCGCGATTGCACGTGCCGTGCGTTGTGGCGTGCGCACGATCGAGCACGGCAATCTCGTCGACGAAGCCGCCGCGAAGCTCATGCACGAGCATGGCGCCTTTGTTGTTCCCACGCTCGTCACCTATGACGCGCTTGCGCAACACGGCGCGCAGTTCGGGCTGCCGCCCGATTCCGTGGCGAAAGTCGCAAGCGTGCAGCGCGCGGGCCGCGAATCGCTGGAGATCTATGCGAAGGCGGGTGTGCCGATGGGCTTCGGCTCGGACCTGCTTGGCGAGATGCATGGCTTCCAGTGCGGCGAATTCCGTATTCGCGCCGAGGTGCTCGGCAACCTGGAGGCCCTGCGTTCAGCGACGAGCGTGGCCGCCGACATCGTCAACATGAAGGGCGAGCTGGGCGTGATCGCGGCGGGGGCTATCGCTGATATTCTCGTGCTCGATGGCGATCCGCTCGTGGATATGGGTGTGGTGGCCAACGATGGCGAGCGCGTGGAATATGTCCTGCAACGCGGCAAGGTGGTGAAGGGCGATTCGATCTAAGTAGGGCGGTGCGCGAAGAAGCGGCGAGGCAGATAGGCTCGCCGCTTTTTTATTGCGTACACAGTCCTCTGTCCCAACGAAAAAGGAGCAATGAGTCATGTCAGATCCCGTTGTTGGGGGCGCTTTTCGCGGCAGTTTGCGCTTTGAGCGCGTTTGACGGATTGTACAATATTAGGTACAATGATCTGCGCGGTGGATGCTTCTCACACTGTCCTGTGTTCCGCTGCTACGGGCCTCCGGCTATTCGACCGCTGACTACTGAATCTTGCTTGCTGACCGCTAAATCCTGACGTCCGTCTACCGACCGCTAAATTTTGTCTATTGATCGCTAACTTTTCTTGCCGGGATCGGACAGGATCCCTTGGAGCTCTTGATGAACATCCTGACTTTCAGTGAGGCGCGAGCCGGCTTGAAGCAGGCGATGGACGACGTGTGCCGTGATCACGAACCTGCTGTCATCACGAGGCAGCGTGGGGAACATGTCGTTCTGATCTCGCTGGACGACTTCAACAGCATGCAGGAAACGCTGCATTTGCTCGGTTCACCCGTGAACGCGAAGCGGCTTAGTGAATCCATCGCTGAATTCAACGCTGGCCAGACCTCCAGGCGAGGCTTGATAGATGAACCAGCAGAAAAAGAAGGCCAGAAACAAGGCGGAAGCCGTAAACGCGGTTGAAGTGGCATGGTCGAGCAATGCCTGGGACGATTACCTTCACTGGCAAGCGACAAACATGGCAATCGTTCGCGAGATCAACGGGCTTCTCGAAGAAATCTCACGAGATCCGTTTCGTGGTACCGGCAAGCCGGAACCGTTGAAGGGGAGTCTTACCGGGTTCTGGTCGCGACGCATCACGAAGGTCGATCGTCTCGTGTACATCGTTCAGGACGGCGTCACATACGTTATGCAGTGTCGCTACCATTATTCGTAACGATGCGATAGAAAAAGCACCTGGAAACGGTGCTTTTTCCATATCCGGGTGGGGATCCTGCATAACGAATACATGGAAATACAAAACAGGCACGGTGCGCGCGGGAGACTTGCAGATCTGTTACAAAAAATTTCATGCCGACGCCATTCGTATGACCTAGATTCAAATGCACTCCCTGCCGACCCATGGCACCGGAGTTCGGCGTTTTCAAATGTTCGGCGTTTTCAGATTGCAGTGACCAGGCAGCCATCAGGAAAGCGACTTATGACTGGTGTTGCAGATTCGTGACCGCCGCGCTGGCGTTACCAGCGCTGACGGTCCGTAGCAGTTGAAGCGGTAGCGAGTGTGGCGAGCGAGAAAAGGCATGAACAAGGCGCGCCGACGATACCATCGTTGATACCCCGGTCAGGAGGCGCCATGCCACGCCTGATGCTTTGTTGCTCCCACGAAAATTACCGTTGACGCTGTTGCGGGCCGCATAGTGACAAGGAGTCCTTCATGCGACGCAACAAGTCTTGTGCAGCTCTACTCGGAGTGTCAGTGGCGGTAACGCTCGCGGCAAGTACACCGGCCTCGGCTGCGCCCACAGTGGTCTCGGGTCCAAGCCCCTTTGCGGGTTGCACTATTGGCGGATCGTCCAGCAGTGTTGTCTTTGTGAATGCCGAGGTCGAGCCGTGGCTGGCCGTGAACCCAAAAAATACTTCAAACCTGATCGGTGCCTGGCAGCAGGATCGCTGGTCCAATGGCGGCGCTCACGGCCTCGTTGCCGGTTTCTCCTTCGATGGCGGCCATACCTGGGGGCAAACGGCCCTGCCTTTTAGCGCGTGCGCGAACGGACTCGGATACGAGCGCGCCTCGGACCCGTGGGTGTCCATCGGTCCCGACGGTACGGCCTATGCCGTCTCCATCTCGTTCAACCAGTCCAATAACAACAATGCGGTGGCCGCAGCGGTGTCCAGCGATGGTGGTCAGACCTGGGGCAACCTGAGCGTGATTGTCGCCAACAACGAGCCCACATTGCAGTTCTTCAACGACAAGGAATCGGTGACGGCGAATCCGGTCAAGGCAGGCGTTGCGTATGCGGTATGGGACCGGCTCGAATTGCCGAACGGCAATCCGTACGCGAATCTGCATACGGCCGCTTACCGGGGGCCGACGTTGTTCTCGAAGACCGTGGATGGGGGCAAGACCTGGAGCTCTCCTGCGGAAATCGTGAAGGTTCCCGCGCGGCAACAGACGATTGGCAACCAGATCGTGGTCAATCAGCAGGATGGAACGCTCTACAACTTCTTCAACTTGATCACGCCACCATTCAATAAAGGGGCTGGCAGGGTGGCGTTCATCAAGTCCACCGACGATGGCGTTACGTGGACAACACCGCAGGTGATCGCGACTCTGCAAACGGTCTCGGTCTTCGATCCCAATACCGGCACGCCAGTCCGTACCGGCGACATCATTCCTGAACCGGCGATTGATCCGGCAACGGGGCAACTCTATGTCGCCTGGCAGGATTCGCGCTTCAATGGCGGGCAATTCGACGAGATTGCGCTGTCGACGTCCGCCGACGGCGGCAAGACATGGAGCGCACCCATCCGCGTGAATACGTCCTCGGGACGGCCGGCGTTCAACCCCTCTGTCCGGGTCAACTCGGCGGGCACGGTGGCCGTCACTTACTACGATTTCCGTACCCTCAAGTCCACGGACACGACATTGCCGACCGACTACTGGCGAACCACGTCACCCCGAGGGGGCCAGAATTTCGGTAATGAGCTGCATATTGCGGGGTCGTTCGATATGAAAACCGCGCCTTATGCCGAGGGGTATTTCATCGGGGACTATCAGGGGTTGGGCGCGACCGATACGGAGTTTGTCCCGTTCTTCGTGCAAACGACAGGCAATGCAACCAATCCGACCGATGTTTTTGTTGCACCGGCGCCGTAAATAACGCGGCCAGCCGATCGATTGACGGACGCTTCCTGGCCGGCAAGCAAGCGCTTGCCGGCTGACACCGGCTGGCACTTTTACGCGGGAAGCGCCTCTATGCCGAACCACCCGGAAACGTGCCCGGTCGCCAGATCGAGGCTCTCGAGTATCGTCAAGCTGACGCCGATGACCTCGACTGACGGCTGCTTCAGATCAGGCACCGTCACGACCCGCATCCCCGCTCGATGCGCGGCGAGCACACCGTTCTCGCTATCCTCGAACGCCAGGCAATCGCCCGGCGATTTCCCCAGACGGGACGCCGCCAGCTCGTACACGGCCGGATCCGGCTTGCCGCGGGCGACTTCATCGCCTCCTGCAATCGCGCCAAAAAAATCGAGCACGCCAACCCGTGCAAGCCGGGATCGAATCTCTTGTCCGCTCGATGACGAGGCCACGGCGCATGGAATGCCCGCATGGGTCAACGCGCTCAGCAGGCGATGGACTCCCAGCTTCAGTGGAAACACGGGTGGCGTCGTCGGCGAGTGCAACTGCTGCCGAACTTGTGTAAGCGCTTCCTGAAAAACCGGTTCTGCTCCGAACATCCTGGCCAGCATCGCGTGGCACTCGGGCAGCGACCTGCCGATGATCTCGGCATAGTCGACAGGGCGGATATGAACCCCGAGTTCGTGTCCGACGGTTATCCACGTGTTCATGATCGTTCGCTCTGAATCGATCAATAACCCGTCCATGTCGAAAATTGCGGCAGAGAACATATGCAAGAAACTTGAGTGCTTGAAGGTGCATGCCACTATAACCGCGTGGCGGAACGCCATGTGGTTGATTCCGACGAAAATCTGGCAAGGTCCGTCAGTTCATCATCGATGATTTGGGGCGCGACGGGCTATGAGACACCGGGCGCGCGGGAGCGCAAAGCCGTGCACAATACCCTCATGCACGCCCCCGACCTTGAACGCCTTGTCACCCTCGCCATGCCCTTCGGGAAATACAAGGGCCGGCTCATCGCCGACCTGCCCGGGCATTACCTTAACTGGTTCGCCCGCGAAGGGTTCCCGCCGGGAGAGATCGGCCGGCTGCTCGCGTTGATGCACGAGTTGGACCATAACGGCCTGAAGGGATTGCTCGAGCCGCTGCGCAAACGCGGGTAGGGTGCAACGTCGGGTATCAGCTTCTAACAGCCATCTGTTAGTTCGCGCCTGGCTTGTTTTTATCGCCGGACACGAAAGGTTTCCTGTCTGTGTCATCGGAAAGAACCATTTCATGTGCTACTGTGCTTGCTCAGAGCCAGAAGGACGTTTCAGCCGATCACCAAAGGACGCTCATGGAATTCAGCAATGGCACTGTACTTGAAGCTCTCCGACTTGCTTTGCATCGACAAATACCGTGGCACAAGCGACCTGCAATTTTCACGTCGCTTCGCTCGCAAGGTCTGATCCAGACCGTTGACCAGAAACCTCCCCCCAGTACGAAGTTTCTCCCGACACTCCAGATTGCTATCCTGACCGATAAAGGACAGAAGGAAATCCAGCGCATCGAGGCGTCGAAGCATGTTTCTGGATGGCTGGACGATGACTACTTCGCAACGTTCCTTGCAGAAGTTGCATTTTCCTGACCACGCATCGTTGCCTCACCTTGCCCCCCCAATTCCCGCCTCAAACTCCTCCAGTGCCCCCTCATGCGCGCCTAGCAAACGCCGCACTTCAGGCAGCGCACGGCGCACAATCGCACGAGCCGAAGCGGGCAGTTCCTCACAAGCATCCTCGATATCACCGCTGCGGTGGTCTCCGAGCATGGCGAGTATCACGCATGCCTGGTGCACATCCTTCTGCGACTTGATGAGCATGTTGGTGCGCAAGCGCGACACCAGCAGCTTGTGAATCGCAAAGCGCGCCGGGTCCGGCACGCGCACGGGAACTGCGCCGTGCCGCGAAATGAGCGTGCCCATCTGCGACTTGCCGAGCAGGAAGGCAAGATAGGGCAGACCAGTTGCATGCGCACCCAATTCGGGCACCGCGACGGTCGGGAACGAATCGTCTTCCGAAGGCACGAGCAGGTCGACATGAAAGCGCGTCGCGCCGGCTTGCTTGAACGATGTCGATGGCGCTCCGCGTGTCATCGACGGCACTTCCACGAACGCGATGCCGGTCTCTTTCAGGATCGCGAGCAAGCCGCCCGTGGGCACGTGCTGGAGCGCCAGTTGCCGCGCGCGGGCAATATCGACGTCTTCCGTCTCGTAGGCGACCGACTTGATACCGAGGCTGTTGAGCAGCACCGCATAGGCATGAGAGCCGATCAGCGCGGCGCCGGCCTGGAAGAGGCCGTGGTTGTACAGCACGCCCATCGTGGCGTAGGTCTTGTTATCGGCGATCTGAAAACCCAGTTTCGCGAGTTCGCGGATGCGGTTCACGAGGTCCTTGCCTTGCACGATGCGCTCGCGCATCGCCTCCACGCGCGCTTCCACTTCCGGGTCGCCCTGCGGGCCGCCGAGGCTTTCCTCCTGCTTCTTGCCCTCCGGGTTCATGAACTGGCGGGCGTAATAGACGAGGCCCGCGCGCTTGTGCTCGAGGATCGTCCCCGGCGCGCCGACAAGCACCGCGTCCTGCGCGGCGGCGGCTTGTTCGACGTTCGCAAGCTGGGCGCAAAATGCCTGGTCGTGACGTTGATAAAGCGGTGAGCCGAGCATCTCTGGAGCCGTTTTCAGTAATTTTTCATATTTTACTGAAAAATGATCGACGATGGAAATTTCAGTAATTTTTCGATAATTACTGAAAACCGCCGACATCAAATCCCGGTATCAGCCGCGCCGCCAATTGCACCCGCGTTCGCCGGGTAAAATGCGCAACGACGGCGCCCGGCCAATCTCCGGGCCAACGAATACGGTGGGACTCGGGTGGAGGCGCGGCAAGGTGGTAATCGATTATTTTTTGGCGATTCGGGCATTTCTTCAGGCTGCGGAGCTGGGCAGCTTCAGCAAGGCGGCCGAGCGCATCGAGGTCAAGACGTCCACGGTCTCGCGCTATATCTCCGAACTCGAAGCCGACCTTGGGATCTCGCTGTTCAATCGTTCGACGCGCGGCCTCACGCTCACCGAGGGCGGACGCGTTTTTCGCGAGCGCGCCTTGCGGGTGATGCAAAGCCTCGACGAGGCGCGCGAGGCCGCCTCGTCGCTCAATAGCGCTCCGCAGGGCGTGCTGCGCGTGACCATGCCGACTTCGTTCGGGCGCAGGCATGTGATCCGCCATCTGCCCGAGTTCATGGCGCGTTATCCGAAGATCAGCGTCGATGCGGTCCTGACCGACGAAATCGTGAACATCATCGACGCCGGCATCGACGTGGCCGTGCGCATCGGCGTGCTTCCCGATTCGCAACTGATGGCGAGGCAGCTTGCCACGCACCGGCGCATCGTTTGCGCGAGCCCCGAGTATCTTTCGCGGCGGGGCCATCCTGCCACGCCCGCGGAACTCGCGTCGCACGAGGCCATCCGTTTTCCGCTGACCGCCGAGGACAAGTGGGTCATCGTGAGCCCGTCGGGCCGCAGCAGTTCGGGCGAGGTTACGGTGAAGCTCGGCGGGCGTCTGCGTGTCGACGACACCGAGGCCGTGCTCTCGCTCGCGCTGGCGGGCATGGGCGTCGCGCTGCTGCCCGAATGGGCCGCGGGCGGGGCGCTGCGCGAAGGCAAGCTGGTGCGCTTGCTGCCCGGCTGGGAGGCGCGCACTTCCACCGCGACGCCGGGCGTGTGGGGGGTTTATCCGCCGAGGAAAACCGTCTCGTCGAAGGTGCGCGCGTTTCTCGACTTCTTCGCGGGGCTCTATGCGCGCGAAGGTTACTGGCAGGAACCGTCGGCATAGGGGCTGCGTTCCCCAATCAACGAATTCCATTCCAGGGGCTGGCCGCCAGAAGTGTGAGAAACCTGAATGTGAGCCTCGTGCAGGGCGCGCGTCAGCTTGCCTTCATCACACCGTATGCATCAAGCCTCAGGCGTCTCCCGCGCATCGAGCCTCAACTGCATGAAGGCAAGGTCGAGCCACGCGCCGAACTTCATGCCCACTTCCTTCATGTGCCCCACGTGCTCGAATCCGAGCTTTTCGTGCAATCCGATGGAGCCGGCGTTATTCGCCTCGATGCCCGCGACCATCACGTGCTTGCCGATCTCGCGCGCGCGGCCGATCAGGATCTGCATGAGGGCCAGCCCCAGGCCTCGCCCGCGCTGGTCGTTGCGCACGTAGACCGAATGCTCGACCGTATGCCGGTAGCCGTCGAAGGCGCGCCAGTCGCCGAATGACGCATAGCCGAGCACGCTCTGGTGAGCGTCGACGGCGACCAGCACGGGGTAGCCCAGCTTTTGCCGGTCGGCGAGCCAGGCTCTGCGGTTGGCCGCATCGACTGTCTGGTCGTTCCATATCGCGGTCGTGTGCAACACAGCGTCGTTATAGATTGCCGTGATACCGTCGATGTCCTCTGGACCCGCATCGCGGATTTCCATGGCTGCCCCTTCACTAAATCCACTATAATGGAACAAGTGTACACGATATTAGACAGCATAGATCAACGCATCGGCGCGCGTATTCGAGGCGAACGCGAGGGACGCGGCTGGTCGCTCACCGACCTCGCCGCCAGGTCCGGCGTGTCGCGGGCCATGATCCACAAGATCGAGCGCGGGGAGAGCAGCCCCACGGCGTCGCTGCTCGCGAAGCTGGCGGGGGCGTTCGGCATGAGCATGTCGGCGTTGCTGGCGCTCGCCGAACTCGAAGAGGGGCGTCTGTTGCGTGCGGCGGACCAGCCGCTGTGGGTGGATCCGCAAAGCGGGTATGTGCGGCGCCACGTTTCGCCCAAGTCGGCTGCGCCGCTGAACCTCGTGGAAATCGATCTGCCGCCGGCGGCAGAAATCCCGATGCCGGCATCGGCCTACTTGCAGGCCCGGCAACTGATCTGGGTGCTGGCCGGAGACCTCGTGTTTATCGAAGGCGGCGAGCGCCACGAACTGGGCGCGGGCGATTGTCTCGAACTGGGACCGCCGAGCGACTGCGTCTTCAAGAACGAAAGCGCCCACGTTTGCCGGTATGCGGTGATCGTGTTTCAGAAGGGCTGATCTCGCGAACCCATGCGGCGGAGTGGGCGAGAGGCATGAAACCTCTGCGCCATTCAAGAAAGACCGGACGCACGGCGCAGGATTACGCTGTCAGCAGTCTTTCCTTTCGCCTCGCGTTGTGATATATGATATATCACAATAGCCGTGACGATATCGGCTTCGATTCGTGTCCATCTCCAGGTCCGTCATGTTCGATCCATCGCTGTTCGGTCGCCTGTCCTTCACACACGCCGAGCCGACCCAAGGCCGCTTGCCCCCGGGCCGCCATTCCCTGGGCCTCGCCGACGAACGCGACGCCGTGTTGTTCGTGCCGTCGGGCCTCGACGACGCGGCGCCCGTTCCGCTTTTCGTGATGTTTCATGGCGCCGGGGGCTTTCCGGAGAAGGTGCTGCCGTTCATCGAAGAGCACGCGCAGCAGAACAGATTCCTGGTGCTGGCGCCGCATTCGACCTATCCAACGTGGGACATCGTGATCGGCGGCAACGGCCCCGATCTGGAGCGGCTGCATCAGGCGCTTACCGCCGTCACGTCGCGCTACCGGATCGATCCCGCGCGTCTCGCGTTCGCGGGGTTTTCGGATGGCGCGAGCTATGCGCTCTCGATCGGCGTGACGAACGGCGATATCGCGAGCCACGTGATCGCGTTTTCCGGCGGCTTCATGTCGGTCTTCACGCAGGAGGGCACGCCGAAGGTGTTCATCGCGCACGGTCTCGCCGACGAGCAGTTGCCGATCGAGACGAGCGGCCGCGCCAATGCCGGGAGACTGCGCTCCGCCGGATACGATGTTCAGTACATCGAATTCAACGGCCTGCATGTGATCCATCCGCCCATCGTCAGCATGGCAATCGAATTCTTCCTGAAGTGACGCGAGTGACGCGCAAGAGTGCTGCCGCAATGGCGGCGGCAACGAACGGGGGTCTTGCCCATGG
Organism: Paraburkholderia tagetis; assembly: GCF_022213065.1. Taxonomy (GTDB): domain Bacteria; phylum Pseudomonadota; class Gammaproteobacteria; order Burkholderiales; family Burkholderiaceae; genus Paraburkholderia; species Paraburkholderia tagetis. The sequence continues at coordinate 9,147 of NZ_JAKLJA010000039.1, read as the reverse complement.
ATTTTGAAATACCCGCATCACTGATTCATCCTCTGCTCGGGATGATCGAAACCGAATCGCCCCTTGCCACGCGGCTCAAGGAGCACGGCGTGTGCCACGGCAACATGATCGTATCGAGCAAGCTGTTCGACGCGCGATCGCTCAATACGCTCTACGCGCTGAGCAAGACGCAGAACGAACGCATGCTGATGTTTCAGATGCTGGCGCTCGACAATGTCTACAACGCCCCGCAGGCGCGCGTCATTCCGGCATTGGACCAACTGGTGCCGGGGCTGGTCGCGTACCTGTCGCGCGAGCCGATTGACGGCTGGCTCTATCAGCGCAACAAGGATGGCACGTTGCTGCCGTGGCTCGTGCACCGGATTCGCCATGTCGAGCCGGAGCAGGGCATGCCGTACATCGTGGTCGACATGCTGGCCAATACGATGCAGTCGGCCAATTCGGAACTGACCGACTATCACAAGCGCCGCTCCGGCATGACGACATCGCTCGTGATCAACCGCCACGATATCGTCAACCGCACGATTCCCGAACTGCTGGCCGAGTTCGGCTTCTACAAGGAGTGCGCGGAGTTCAAGCGCGAATACGAGCATCATGCACAGCGCTTCCTGAAGTTTCAGCGCCGTTTTGGCGCGCAGTTCGTAGTGACGAAGGCGGCGTTCACGATGGGCGAGAAGGACGCGGTGGAGCTCACGCGCATCATCGACGGAATCAGCGCGAAGTGCGTGAACGACGAGGAACGTCTCGAACGCCGCTTCGAAATGATTTGTGATCCTGAATTCTGGCGATCGGCCGGCGTCGAGTCGGGCTTCGAGAAAATTCCGCTGCACGGCTATGTGCACCTGTTCCATCTGGAGTGGCACCGCAATATTTGGGTGCATGTGCAGAACATGGAGGAATATCGATACCAGCCCGAGTTGCGCAACAAGCTGGTCTTGCCGGCGCCTCATCACGATCTCATCGACATTCTCACTTCGAACATGAACGTGTTCGTGCAGGACGTCGTGCCGGGCAAGTCGGGCGGCACGACGATTCTTTGCCAGGGCGCGCCTGGCCTCGGCAAGACACTGACCGCCGAGATCTACGCGGAAGTAGTGGGCAAGCCGCTCTACCGCGTGCATTCGGGGCAGCTAGGCACGACGGCGTCCTCGGTGGGCGCAGCGCTTTCGAGCATCCTGCGGCGCGCGATGCGCTGGGATGCGGTGCTGCTGCTCGACGAAGCCGATGTCTATATTCGCCGCCGCGACAACGATCTCGAACACAATGCGATCGTCGCGGAGTTTCTGCGCACGCTCGAGTATTTCACCGGGCTGCTGTTCATGACGACCAATCGCATCGACGACGTCGACGATGCGATTCTCTCGCGCTGCATCGCGACGATCCACTACGAAACGCCGCCGAAAGCCGATGCGCTCCGCCTCTGGAAAGTGCTTTCGGAGCAGTTTGGCGCGGCGCTTGGCGACGAGTTGATCGAGACGCTCACGCACGCGTATCCGAAGGCGAGCGGGCGCGATATCAAGGAATTGCTGAAGCTCGTCACGCGCTATTGCAAGGCGAAGCAGATTCCTGTTTCGGAGGACTCGTTCAGGTTGTGCGCGAGTTTTCGCGGGCACGCCTGAGGTGTTCGAGCGGGCATGAGCGAGTTTGAGTCGCCTGCCTGAAAGGCGCTGAGTGGCGGACTCTGGCAGGCTCAAGCGGACTCAAGCGGACTCAGGCCTCGTCGCGACCCTCGCTCTCCACGAGGGCCGTCAGCCGCACGAGTGCTTGATCCCATCGCGCGGAGATCTGGCCGAGATAGCGTTGCGCCTCCTCCAGCCGCCGCGGGTCGAGCCGCCACAGGCTCTCGCGGCCGCTGCGTTCGCTGCGCACGAGGCCGGCGTCCGAGAGCGCATGCAGATGTTTCGTCACGGCCTGGCGTGTCATGTCCGCGCCCTCGGTGAGCCGCACAATCGAAAGCGGACCCGATTCGCATAGTCTGGCGACGATCCGCAGACGCGCAGGGTCTCCGAGTGCGGCGAACACGGGTGCTGCACTGAGGAGCTTGTTGGGCGTGTTGGGCTTTTTTGCAGTGCTTGCTGAGGACTGCATCACGATGCGAATTGATCGAGGTATTGCTCGATGAGCCTGGATTGATGCGTCCAGCCACCGTCATTGTTCGTGAATGCCTGGGCTCGGCGCTCGAGCGGGATCGAATGGAAGCCGGATTCCGTGATCGTCAGCAGTGTGCCCTCGTCCGCATCCTGCAGCCGGAATTCAACCAGCGTCATCGGCTCACGCGAGTAGTCTGCATTGCGGTCGACCGCGTTTGGATGCCAGCGAAACGAAAAGAGACTCATGGGCTCGATCCGCTCGATATGAAAATCGAATGGAAAGCCAACATAGGGCTGCTGCAGTTTCGCCACCTCGGGGTCGACCTGCGTCGGGGCGATGCATCCGGTGATGCGGGCTCCCGCCGCAAATTTGCCGTCGAATGCGACACCGAACCAAATGCCGAACTGCTTTGCCTCGCTGATCGCGCGCCATACGCGTTCGCGCGGCGCACGCAGGACGATGCGTTTCTCGATACGGTCGAGATCGGAATTGTCGGGGTTCATAGTGCAACCTCGAGGTTGCGTAAAGACTGGCACTGGGCTTTCGCAATTGCAACCTTGGGGTTGCGTGATTTGGGGGGAACTGCCGCCGGCCGGCGTCACGGACAGCCTCTCGCTGCGGGGAGGTGTACGCTAAAGCGTGGCCGGGCTGCAGGCGCGGCATATACGAGAGGCATGTCTGGGTTGGTTGGTTAAACGAGGGGTATTGAGCGCATTTGGTTGATCGGATGCAGGCGGCTATGTCACCTGCATCGTTTCTTGCCAATGAGTAGGTGTCCTCATATGTGCCACGCATATGTGCGGCAAAAAGTATCTACGGGACGCTCGTTTCCCCTTGCTTGCGTTTCCCCCTCACATCCCGCTTCAATCCTCGTTTCTTCGCCTTCCGCACGCTCCGCTCGTCTCACTCTCCGAATAACGGCCTGAGTCGATCCCTTGACGAGCGGCAAATCATCCCACGATGCACGGTTTTATTGCCAATTTAAGGTATTTGTAAGCTTTAAGGTCGGATACCCTTGCTTACGAATTGAGGGCGGTTGGTGCAGCGGCGCGCGTAGTGCCGCACGGCCGCCTTGTTGCATTGGTCCGAGCGGTCGCGATGCACACCGAGCTTGGTCAGGCACTCGATCTTGCCGAACAGCTCACCAGTTTGATTCGTCAAGTTCAGTCACGGCACGGAGCAAAGCCACTGCTGCAGACTGGCCCCCCGATTCCGGCCCCAACGACATGCGCCATTGATCGAGCGCTGCCGCACCGGATGCGCGAATAAAGGAAACGATGAGCAACTGCAGCAGGCACCGCCAAAAAACATGGGGCATATCACGAGAACGCAATCGCAAGGCGGAGCGTAATTGGCACGCTGTGTGTAATGCGGTGAAGGCAATCACATGCTTTCTCGTGATTGCGCCGGTGACGACCGCCAACGCGTCCAGTCTGGGGAGTCTCGCAAGCGAGGCGCTCGCGGCGGATGCAGCATTCAGGAGTGCAGAGGCTGCCTGGCGTGCGGGCATCGAAAAAGCGCCCCAAGGACGGGCGGGACTGCTGCCGCAAGTTGGCATCCAGCAGGTCATCTATCGCAATGGCGTGCGGATTCCAGGGCAGACCATACCCGGCTATTCGACCAACGGCTTCACCCTGACGCTGAATCAACCGCTCTTCAATTGGGCCGCGTGGGAAAGCTGGCAGCAGGGCCAGCTCCTTGCGATGGATGCCGATCTTGCGCTGGCGCAAGCGAAGCAGGACTTGCTCCTCCGTGTTGCCCACGCCTATCTGACCGCATTAAATGCGCAGGACGATCTTGCGCTCGCCCTCGGCCACCGTAAGGCCGTCGCGGAACAACTGGCGCTCGCGGAGCGCCGCTTCGCACTGGGAGATGCGACCATCGTTGATACGAATGAGGCGCTGGCCGGCTTCGATGCCGCACGGGCCGACGAAGTCGCCGCACAAACGCAGCTCGATACAAGCTACGCGGCGCTCCAGAAGATTGTCGGCCATCCCGTCGACAGGGTAGACGGATGGCGCGACGATGCACGTTGGCCGCCCGTGGAGCCAGCTACGCTGGAACAGTGGATGGACACGGCGGCCACCGCGGATTACGGGGTGCGTCGGAAAATGATCGCGATCCAGCTTGCCAGCCGCGAGCGGAGCAAGGCACGCGCTGGCGACTACCCCACCGTCGGCCTGGTCGGCAATGTCAGCAACGGCAATGCGGCGTTTATCAACGGTCAGACGAACTTCTATACGGGAGCGAGCCGGGGCAGCTCCGGCTACGTCGGCATCCAGATATCGTTGCCACTGACCGACGGCCTGATGACCCGTAGCAAGGTTCGTGAAGCGCTTGCGCTGGAAGATAAGGCTCGCGAAGATCTGGACGATGCCCAGCGCAGCGCCCGGCTCACAGCCCACGACGCCTATCTGGGCGTCACGCGAGGGCTGGCGCAGACCGATGCACTTGCGAGCGCGGTGCGGTCCGCCACTGTCGCGTTGCGCTCGAATCAGACCGGCTACCGGGTCGGTGTTCGAGTGAACGCCGATGTGCTCGACGCAGGGGACAAGCTCTACCGGGCACAGCGGAACCTGGCGCGCGCCCGCGCGGAAACGCTCGCGCAGGCGCTGAAGCTGAAAGCGAGTACCGCCGATCTGGGCGAGGCCGACCTTGCTGCCCTCGACACGATACTGGTTGAGAATATTCCCGCGCGTACACCGACCTCCGGCGCATCGGAGATGCACTAATGTATCAACTCATCAGACGCCATCTGCTGATCGCGGCCGCGTTCGGTATCGCATCAAATTTGCTTCTGTTGACGCCGACCATCTACCTGCTCCAGGTCTACGACCGCGTGCTGCCGAGCCAGAGCATTCAAACGCTGCTGATGCTGATGGCCTTCATGGCGATCGCACTCGGGATGAACCTGGGCGTCGATATCGCCCGCAGCCGGATCTTGTCGGACTTGGGCGTGCAGATTGGCAATCGGGTCGAGCGACTCGCGTTGCAGGCGCAAATTTCTGCTCACGCCCATCGGCTGCCGTCACGAGCGATCGCGAGTCAGGGCGATATCAATACGTTGCGGGCGTTTCTCGCGGGGTCCGGCGTGATCGCATTTTTCGACGCCCCGTGGTTGGTCGTCTACGTGGTCGTCATCGGCCTCTTTCACTGGTCCCTGGCGCTGATTGCGGTGATCAGTGCGCTGCTGTTGATTGGCGTCGCCCTGGTCAACGACCGGCTCACGCGCAAGGGCATCGAGTCTTACCTCGCGCGGCAGCGGGAGGGGGATTCGTTCTACCAGCACCTGATCCGCAATGCCGAAGTCATGACCGTGCTGGGCATGGTGGATAGCCTGGTGGGTGCATGGGATGCGCGCAAGCGCGACTACATCGCCGCGCAGCGCGACGTGTCGGACCGCAGCGCGTTCTATCGCGACGTGACCAAGGGGCTGCGGCAGGCGATTCAGGTGATCATGATGGCCGCCGGTGCGTGGCTCGTGATATCGGGCCATGCGACGCCAGGCGTGATGCTCGCTACGACCATCCTGCTCGGCAAGGCGCTGGCGCCGATTGAACAGTTGATCGGCAACTGGAAGCAAGCAGGAGAACTGCGCGAGGCCTGGCCTCGTTTGAACGCATTGCTCACGGCTCAGATCGAGGCTGAAACAATCGCGCTGCCGCCGCCGACCGGCGAAATCCGTGTCGAGCAAATCTCGTTCAGCGTGCCGTCGCGAACGCCGGGGCTGGGACGACTGCTGCTGCGCGGCATCAATTTCACGCTGGCCGCGGGCCAGACGTTGGTGATCACGGGGCACAGCGCATCCGGAAAATCGACGTTGCTGCGGGTCATCGCCGGGCTCTGGCGTCCCCAGGCGGGCGCGGTGCGGCTGGATGGCGCTGACGTGGCGCAGTGGCCCAGATCTTCTTTGGGCCGGTATCTCGGGTACGTTCCGCAGGACGTCGAGCTGTTCGCGGGCACCGTCGCGGAAAACATCGCACGGACTGCGAAGCCGCTCCCACTCGACTCGGCCGCGATCGTGCGGGCGGCACAGCGAGCAGAGGTCCACGAGATGATCTTGAATCTCCCCGAGGGTTACGAGACGCTGATCGGGGACGCCGGTGAGCTGTTGTCCGGCGGCCAGCGCCAGCGCATCGCCCTCGCGCGCGCCTTGTACGGGGAGCCTGCTGTGCTGCTGCTGGACGAACCCAACGCGAGTCTGGACATGCTGGGCGAAGCGGCGCTAGATCGCGTGCTGCGCCAACTGAAAGCCGATGGCGTGACCATCATCGCGGTCACCCACCGGCCGTCGCTGCTTGCGGTGGCTGACCAGATATTGCGGCTGCGCGCTGGTCAAATGGAACAGCTTGAAACGCCGCACGGACCAGGGCAGGCCGACAGCGGTTCACGCGCAGGGGCCAGCCGGACCGACGACGCCAGCGGCATGCCTCCCGGTATCGAGCTCGCTGCGCTGCAGGCGAGCCGGTCCTCACTGCAGGCGGCCCAGGTGCCGACGCTCGAACCGGCGATGGAGCACATCCGATGAGAACGTTCATTTGGTTGCATCGCGTGGGCGAAACCGTGAAACGGTGGTGGCCTGATTCCGTGGCATCCGCCGACAGCATGCTGCCGCTGCCGCGCAGGTTGATCGGTGCCAGTGTTGCAGGTGTCGCCGTGGGCCTCGGTTTGATGTGTGGGTGGGCCGCTCTCGCGCCGCTCTCCGGTGCCGTCGTCGCGGAAGGCTCGGTGCGCACCGAAGGCGAGCGCAAAACGGTGCAGCATCTGGAAGGCGGAATCGTGAAGCAAATCCTGGTCCGGGACGGTGACCGCGTGAAGGCCGGCCAGGTGCTGGTTGTGCTCGACAACGTGGGCCCGGCGGCCGAACTGTCGGCGTTGCAGGCGCAATCCGATGCGGAACAGGCGAAGATCGCGCGACTCTCGGCCGAGCGCGAGATGAAGGAAACGCTGGCGTTTCCGGCTGCGCTCGAAAATCAGCGCGACGATCCGCGTGTCGCCGAATTGTTGGCACGCGAATCCTCGCTGTTCGTCGCACGCCGGCGCGCGTTCGTCGACCAGAGCACGATGCTGCGCACCGAACTGGCGCAGACTCGCCAGGAAATCGCCATCAGTTCGCAACTGATCCAGACGATGAACCGCAGTTACGACATGGCACGCCAGCAGCGGCGGACCAACGAAGCCTTGCAGCAGGAGGGTTTCGTCGCTGAAACGAAGGTGCTCGATTTGCAGCGGACCGAGGCCGACGCACTCTCGCGGGTCCAGTCCGGCACCGCCGATCTGAGCCGCGCCAAACAGCGGCAGACCGATCTCGAACTTCGCATCGCCGGGTTGCGTCACGACTATGTGAAAGCGGCCGACGATGAACTGAAGGATGCCACTACGCGCGCAATCCAGATCGGCGAGCGGCTTCGTCCGGCCCGGGATCAGTCGGCCCGGACCCGCGTGAGCGCGCCGGTGGCGGGCGTGATCGTCGGACTGAAGGTGCACACGATTGGCGCGGTGGTGGCACCTCGCGAGCCGATCGTTGACGTCGTCCCCGTAAATGCGCCGCTAATCGTGGAAGCGAACATCAGGCCGGACGATGTGCGCGAGATTGCGCTGGGGAGCCACGCCGACGTTCGCTTGACGGCCTACAACTCGCGCACTACGCCGATGCTTGACGGTAAGGTCACTTACATTTCGGCAGACGCGCTGACCGACAGCGATAAGCGGACTCGATTCTACGTGGTGCGGGTCGAGGTTCCGGCGCAAGCACTGGATAAGGCCAACCGCCTTGCCAAGGAGCCAGTCGCACTCGGGCCCGGGCTGCGCACCGAGGTGTATATCCGCACACATGCGCGCTCGGCCTTCGATTACCTGCTCGAACCGGTCAAGGACGGGATTCGTAAATCGATGCGGGATTAGCTTGGCGAAGTTATGCGGGAAGCTGGACTAGCTAATTGCCGGGTGGCGGCCGACATTTAAGCCGTTCAGAAAGATCTATTTTTAATGAGTTCGGAGTGTGTCCGATTAACTCCGTAACCTGGTTGTTAAACGCTGCTTTTGAGAGGAGCAAGACTGATGAAAGTCGTGACAGCAGCCGCAGTGGCGACCGCCACCGTGGCAAGCAACATAAGTTATGCGCAGCCGACGCCGGTGTCCGATATGCCGACCACGTTGCCGGGAAACCTGCGTTATGCGCAACCGGAGGATGCGCCGCAAATGGCTCGCACATTGACGAGCCATCTGAATTCCGCACAACAAGCGGATTTGCCGACAAACCAGTCCGCTTCCCCGCAAGGTGGAGAAGGGGTGACGCAGATGATATCCAAGCCGAAAACTTCCGTCGAATTTGCTCAGAACCTCAAGGTCATTTTTGACGACGATCTCCTGTTGCAAGATGCGTTCTATACCGAGGCCTATCTGAAAGATATTTTTAATCTAGAAGAAATTAGCATATTCGATGACGCTAACGGAGCGGATCGTCAAATTTCGATTATGGCGAACGTGCCAGGATCGGTGATTCCGCGAATAAAGTTGTCCGAATCTTTTGGTGGATCAACTTCCGGCGCCCGATTTGGAGGCGGAAAAACAACACATCAATCTGGCTCAGTCACAGCAGTCCTTAATTTTGGGGTTTATGAAGGTGGCCCTGACTTTGATAGAACCGAGCGGATATTCGCGAAGAAATTTGTTCGCGTGCCACCGCAGCCATCTCCCCATGGCGGTCCGGGTGAAGCTACCGCTCCCCACGGAAACGAAACGTGGAAGTTCGAACAGGTAGACGGTCAAATCGAGAAGAAACTTACGGTTGGATTCAATTCGGCCGGCGAGCTTTCTCGTGTTCTTGTCGAATTAAAGAAAAATTAAAAACGAGGGAAACTAAAGATGGCTGTGGCTCTCAATGCAAAAGCACTTAAAAAGTTAGCTGACGGTTTTGGTCTGAATTCCGAGAAACTCGTGAGTGCCGAATTCGAGCCCATTTTCGGCTAGGTTCCCAGTCGGAACATCTCGAATGTCTCGGGGTCCTGCCTTTCTGTGATGAATTTTGCGAAGAAATGGGTTCCGGTGCTATTC
>NZ_JAKLJA010000038.1 GCF_022213065.1 Paraburkholderia tagetis | reverse complement strand
TCTGAATCTGCTCAAACGAGATACGACCACGAAAGCTGGGCTGAAAAACCGAAGGCTCAAAGCCAGCGCCAGTGATCCGTACCGCGAGAAGATCCTCGGCCTTTGAGCTTCATGCGATTGCCATGGAGGTGTGGTGTGTGCGGCGTGGTTTTCAGCATTGTCTGATTCGGCCGCCACGCGATCTTCGTTATCTTTAAAAAAGCGTCGGCGCACGCGGTGTGGGGCCTCGACCTACGGTTGCCAATCCTGCCGTTTGCCTGTCACTTGCCATCTTCAATCCCGGTATCGCGCAATTTAGTTGCGCGAACACACAATGACAAATCAAAACGGTGCCGAAACGGCTGCTGTAGCAGCCGACGACTCGTGCACGCATGCGGCGCTTGCGCTCGCTGATCACCACTTCGACAACGGCCGAATAGCTGAAGCGCTGCGCGCCTATCAGGACGTGCTTGCGACGCAGCCGTGCCATCTGCACGCATTGCATCGCACGGCGCTCGCGCATTTTCGCGGCGCAGAGCGGGCGCTCGCGCGCGACTATCTCGAGCGCGCATTGAACGTCGCGCCGCAACACGCCGATCTGTGGGAGCAGCGCGGGCTGATCGCCGCGCTGGCGGGCGAGCACGTTGCGGCCGAGGCCTTTTATCATCGCGCCATCGCGCTAACCGGCGGCACGGCCAGCCTGCATCGCAACCTGGGCGACGTGCTAAAGCTCGCTGGCCGCCGGGCCGAGGCGTGCGCGCATTACGAAAAAGCACTCGGGTTCGATCCCGCGCTTCACCACGCCGTCCACCGTCTGGCCATGTTCAGTCTCGAAGACGGGCGTCACGCAGACGCCGTGGATTATTTGCGTCGCGCGTGGACGCTTGGTGCCGCGCGCCTGGCCGACGGCATCGAATTGATCAAGGCGCTGTCGCATCTTGGACGCACCGACGAAGCGGATGCCCAGATCGCGCGTATGCGCACGACATTCGCGGCGGATCCTCGTGCGCTCGATGAACTCGCTTTCCACTTGAACGAACTTCACCGCTACGAAAAGGCCTACGCCGTTGCTACGCAGGGGCTTGCGATGGATGCTGCGCGCGCAGGCTTGCATCACAACGCCGCTTACGCATCGAACATGCTCGGCGATCACACGCGCATGAGGCAGCACAGCGTTGAGGCCGCGCGCCTGATGCCCGACGACGCACATCTTCAGTTCAACGTTGCGGTGTCGCTGCTGCGTGACGGCGAGTTCCAGGAAGGTTGGCGGCATTACCGCTGGCACGAACGTCTGCCGCAGAACAGCACGCTGGTGCAGCCCGGCTTCCCGGAATGGTCCGGCGAGCCCGTCGCCGGCCGCCGCTTCCTGCTGGTTGGCGAGCAGGGGCTGGGCGATCAGATCCAGTCCCTGCGCTATGCCCGCTGGCTGCAGCGCCAGGGCGCAACCGCGGATGTCTGGGTTAGCGAGGCGCTGGGCGATGCAGCGGCATGTGCGAGTGGGGTAAGCCGGGTCTGGACTGAGCTGCCGGCTGGTCCCTATGACTACTGGTGCCGTATGTTTCGTTTTCCTGAGCATATGAAGCTGACCACGAGCATGTTGCCGCTTGCAATGCCGTACCTCAGCGCGTCTTCCGAAGTCATCGGCCGTTGGCGCGAGCGGATTGCCGGCTCGACCAGCGTGACCCGCGCGATCAGCGCGAACGCGCGCAAGCGCCGCGTAGCTCTGGTGTGGGCCGGCAATCCCGATTACGAATTCGATCGCTATCGTTCCATTGCCCTGCGTGTGTTGCATCCGGTACTTGCGCGCAGCGATGTGGCTTGGTTCGCGCTGCAGAAGGGCGCTGCGCAGCGTGACGTGGAGGCCCTGCCGCCCGGCATCGACATGACGCTACTCGGGCCGGAGATCGCGAGCTTCACCGATACGCTCGCCATCGTGCAGTCGCTCGACCTCGTGATCACCGTGGATACGTCGGTTGCTCACCTCGCGGGCGCGGCGGACGTGCCGGTGTGGATCCTGCTGCCGACCTGCACTGACTGGCGCTGGATGACGGGGCGCAACGATACGCCGTGGTATCCGTCGGCGCGGCTTTTCAGGCAGCGCGAGCTGGGGCGCTGGGATGGCGTGATCAAGGAGGTGGGGGAGGCGCTGGATGCGTTGCCGGCGCACGGTTGACGGTATGTCCGTTGCCGCGATGAAGGCGGCGGCGGCACAAAGCAAAAAGCCCAGTCGACGACTGGGCTTTTTGCTTTGAAACTTGGTGGTGCCGGAAAGAGGAATCGAACCCCCGACCTTCGCATTACGAATGCGCTGCTCTACCGTCTGAGCTATTCCGGCGTCACATCAGAGAAGGAAGATTATAGGAAAGATCCTCAGGGTATGCAAGCCCTTTCCTCATCTTTTTACTTTTTCGCTTCCTGATGGTAGCGGGTCACGCGTTCCACCTCGTTCTTCGAGCCGAGGAACACCGCGACGCGCTCGTGCAGGCTCTTCGGCTGGATGTCGAGAATGCGCTGCTGGCCGTTGGTCGCCATGCCGCCCGCCTGCTCGACGATGAACGACATCGGGTTCGCTTCGTACATCAGGCGCAGCTTGCCGGGCTTCGACGGATCGCGGCGGTCGGCCGGATACATGAAGATGCCGCCCCGGCTCAGAATACGGTGCACGTCGGCGACCATCGAGGCAATCCAGCGCATGTTGAAGTTCTCGCCGCGCGGACCATCCTTGCCCGCGTTCAGCTCGCCGACGTACTGCTGCACCGGCTCATACCAGTGGCGGGCGTTCGATGCGTTGATCGCGTATTCGCGCGTTTCCTCGGGAATGCGCATATTGCTCTGCGTGAGCACCCACGAGCCGAGTTCGCGGTCGAGCGTGAAGCAGTTCACGCCGTTGCCGGTCGTGAGCACGAGCACAGTTTGCGGGCCGTAGACCGCATAGCCCGCCGCGACCTGTTGCGTGCCGGGCTGCAGAAACGATTCTTCGGTGGCCTGCTGGCCGTCCGGGCAGCGCAGCACCGAGAAGATCGTGCCGATCGACACGTTAACGTCGATGTTCGACGAGCCGTCGAGCGGGTCGAACACGAGCAGGTACTCGCCCTTCGGATAATTGGCCGGGATCGGGAAGAAGGTTTCCATTTCCTCGGACGCCATGGCCGCGAGGTTGCCGCCCCATTCGTTGGCATCGAGCAGGATCTCGTTCGACAGGATGTCGAGGTTCTTCTGCACTTCGCCCTGAACGTTCTCGCTGCCGGCGGTGCCGAGCGCATCGCCGAGCGCGCCCTTGCTGACGTTGTAGCTGATCGCCTTGCACGCGCGCGCGACAACTTCGATCAGCAGACGCAGATCGGCAGGCAGGTTGCTGTGCTCGCGCTGCTGCTCGATCAAGTATTTCGTGAGAGTGGTACGACGTTGCAATGCCATTGCAGTACTCCGGATGCGCTTGGGGGATAGCGCAATTCTACCTGCTGGACGGGGGCACGGCCCGTTTGCGGCACTGCAAAAAAAAGCCGCCGATGCGCTGTCTGGCGCGCCGGACGGCCCATTCGGTCAATCCCGAAAATGCGTCCGATCGTGCTGGAGCCTGGATCGGGCAGAAAAATAATGCAGAAAAAATGCATGCAAATGCCGGCCGCGAAGGGCAGCACAGCCGGCAGGGCGTGTGGAGTGAGGCGTGCGCATGATCTGGCAGGGCGCGAGCAGCCGGACTACGCCCGTGCCGCACCGCGCCGCAATGCCAGGCGCCAGACCTGTTACGCCAGCGCCTTTTCCACGATCTCGCGCACGTCGCGCGACTTCGCCTGTGCGGCAACCTGCTCGAGCGCGGCGCGCATCGCGTCGCGCAGCGCAGGCGTGAAGCGGCGCCACAGTTCGAGATTGCGTGCAAGACGTGCGGCAACCTGCGGGTTGATGGCATCGAGCGCGATGACCTGCTCGGCCCAGAACGCGTAGCCCGAGCCGTCCGCCGCGTGGAACTGCGCCGGATTCGCCGCGCAGAAGCTGAAGATCAGCGAGCGCGCGCGGTTCGGATTCTTCAGATTAAAGGCCGGATGACGCATCAGCGTGCGTACCGTCTCGATCATCGGGCGCTGCGCCGTGCCGCGCTGCGTGGCCTGCAGGGAGAACCACTTGTCGATGACGAGAGGCTCTTTCTCGAAGCGCGAGTAGAAGTCGGCGAGCGCCTGCTTCGCGTAGTCGCCGCCCGTGCCCGCCGCGGCGTTCATCAGTGCCGAAAGCGCGGCCGCGCGATCGGTCATGTTGTTCGCGGCGGCGTATTGCGCGCTGGCGAGGCGCACGGCGTCGGCGGGATCGGCCAGTTCCGAAAGGTACGCGAGCGCGAGATTCTTCAGGCCACGGTGGCCCGCGGCTTCCGGCGTGGGCTCATAGGCGCCCGGCGTGAGGTTGGCGTCGTAGGCGGCGAGCCATTCGGTCTTGAGCGCCGTGGCGAGTCCCTTGCGCACGAACTGGCGCGCGGCGTGCACGGCGGCGGGATCCGACTCGGCCATCTGCTCCGCGAGATAGGTTTCCGACGGCAGCATCAGGGCGAGTTCGCGGAACGACGGCGAGAGCGAGGCGTCGTTCAGCACGCGGCTAAAGGCCTGAACGAGCGCGTCATTCATCTCGAGCGGCTGCCGCGCGCCGGCACGTGCTGCCAGCGCGAGCAGTTCGCGCGTGGCGAGGCGCTGGCCTGCTTCCCAGCGGTTGAACGGATCGCTGTCGTGCGCGAGCAGGAACGCGAGTTCGTCGTTGCCGTAGTCGTATTCCACGATGACGGGCGCCGAGAAGTTGCGCAGCAGCGAGGGCAGGGGCTTTTGCGCGACTTCCACGAAGGTGAAGGTCTGCTGCGCTTCGGTCAGTTCGAGCACGCGCGTCGTGCTCGCCGTGGTGTTGGCGCGCTGTTGGTCCTCGTGTTCGCCTTCGAGCTTGAGCGGCAGGTCCGCGCCGTCGGGGCCGATCAGGCCGATCGCAAACGGGATCAGAAGCGGCCCCTTCTGCGTTTCGCGCGCGGCCGGCGAGCCGTTCGCATAGCCCTGCGCGAGCGTCACGCTATAGCGCTGCGCGGCTGCGTCGTATTGGGTGGTGACGGTGACGCGCGGCGTGCCCGCCTGGCTGTACCAGCGCTCGAACTGCGCGAGGTCGCGGCCATTGGCGTCGGCCAGCGCGCGGCGGAAGTCGTCGCAGGTCACGGCCTGGCCGTCGTGGCGCTGGAAGTAGAGGTCCATGCCCTTGCGAAAGCCGTCGCGGCCGAAGAGCGTCTGATACATCCGCACGACTTCCGCGCCCTTCTCGTAGACGGTCATCGTGTAGAAGTTGTTGATCTCGACGTAGCTCTCGGGGCGCACCGGATGCGCCATCGGACCCGCGTCCTCGGCGAACTGCATCTGGCGCAGCACGCGCACGTCCTCGATGCGCTTGGTCGCGCGCGCGGCCTCGTTCTCGTCGCCGCCCGACATCGCCGCCGAGAACTCCTGGTCGCGGAACACCGTGAGGCCCTCCTTGAGGCTCAGCTGGAACCAGTCGCGGCAGGTCACGCGATTGCCGGTCCAGTTGTGGAAGTACTCGTGGCCCACCACGGCTTCGATGTTGGCGAAGTCGACGTCGGTGGCCGTTTCAGGATTCGCCAGCACGTACTTCGTGTTGAAGATGTTGAGCCCCTTGTTCTCCATCGCGCCCATGTTGAAGTCGCTCACGGCGACGATCATGAAGCGGTCGAGATCGAGCTCGAGGCCGAAGCGCCGCTCGTCCCAGCGAATCGAGTGGATGAGCGAGTCCATCGCGTGGCGCGTCTTGTCGAGGTCGTGCGGCTCGACCCACACCTGCAGCAGCTTCTCCTTGCCCGAGCCGGTCTTGATGCGCTCTTCGAGCGCGACCAACTGGCCGGCCACCAGCGCGAACAGATAGCTCGGCTTGCGAAACGGGTCTTCCCACTTCGCATAATGGCGGCCGTCGGGCAGATCGCCTTCTTCGATGAGATTGCCGTTCGAGAGCAGCACCGGGCACGCGGTTTTGTCGGCGCGCAGCGTGACGGTGTAGGTCGACATCACGTCGGGGCGGTCGAGAAACCAGGTGATGCGGCGAAAGCCTTCCGCTTCGCATTGCGTGAAGAAGTTGCTGCTCGACACATAGAGCCCCGAGAGCGTGGTGTTGGCTTCCGGGTTGCTCGCGCCGGTGAGCGTGAGCGTGAACGCGTCGGGCACATTCTCGACGGTCAGACCGTGCTCGTGCGCGCGCACGTTCTCGTAGGCCTGGCCGTCGATCTGCGCGCCGATGAATTCGAGTTGCTCGCCCATCAATTCGAGGTGCGGCGCGGGCGTGGCATCGGGATTGCGGCGCACGCGCAGTGTGCTCTTGACGACGGTGCGCTCGGGCACGAGGTCGAACTCGAGGTCGACGGTGTCGATCAGGAAGGCGGGCGGCGCGTAGTCTTCGCGGCGGATCACGGTGGGCGTAGCGGTATCGGACATGGTTTCGTGCGGGGAAGCTTCGGGTCGGATAGCGATATAGGGAGGCCGCCCGGGGGAGCGGTCGACCGCCCCATTGTACAAAGGCGCGGCCGGCTTGTCCGATGCGGCCCGAAAGCGTGTGTCGCGGCGCCGGGCCGAACTTTCCCGTCGGCGCGCGAGTCAGTATGATCGGGGCCTGTCGCGAAGATCGCCGCGGGCTGACTACGATACGACTGCGAGGCGACCGCTTTTCACCACCACTGCCACGACTGCAACGAGAAGACCATGATGCCCGACCGATGGACCCGCCGTGCTTTGCTGATGCTGGCGGCGCTTGCCGTGACGCTATCCGGCTGCACCACCTACGTGACGAGCCAGGTGACGGCGTTCTCCGCGTGGAGCGGCGGCAGTGACGCCACGCGCACTTACGCGTTCACGCGCAATCCCGACCAGCAGCGCAGTATCGAGCAATCGACCTACGAGAACCTCGTCGCCGACGGGCTTTCCTCGTATGCGTTCCGCCAGGTGCCCGAGCGGCAGGCGCGCTATCTCGTGGGCCTCGCCTACGGTAGCCGCATGGACACGGTCACGGTCGCGCAGCCGGTGTTCTACAACCCGTGGCCGGCCCCGTACTGGGGGCCTGTCAATCCGTGGGGGCCTTGGGGTCCCTGGGGGCCGACCTACGTGAACCAGACCTATCCGGTGTACTCGCATGCGCTCGGCATACGCATCACGGAGCAGGCGAGCGGGAAGGAAGTCTATAACGTGACCGCACGCACGTCGGGCGACGATCCATCGCTCGTGCGCGTCATGCCGTATCTGGTGCGCAGTGCGCTTACGAACTTCCCGCTGCAGAACGGCTCAGTGCAGCAAGTGAAGCTGCCGGTGGACAAGAATGGCGGGGCGCCGAGCGAGGCGCCGGCAGGAGCGCCGCGGTCGGCGGCAGCGCCAGCGGCCGCGTCGGCTGGGGCTGCGCCGGCGAAGTAAATCGGTTAAGTCGGCTTCATGCAAAGCGCGTCGGACCTGCCAGTCCGGCGCGCTTTGCTTTTGGGGCAGCGTCTAGCGTTTTGGTGCAGCGGGCTTTTAGCGCTTTGCCTCATCGCGGCTGTGCACGCGCGCACCAGCCGCGTAGGTCTCGAACACGGCGCGGTCGTCGCCGAGCAGGGCGAACGCGAACAGCAGCTCTTCGAGCGAATCGGCGCGCGCGGTGCGGCGCTTGAGCAGCGGCGTCGCCTGCGGGTCGAGCACGACGAAGTCCGCTTCGCTTTGCGGCGCGAGCGTGCCGATCTTGTCGGCGAGATCGAGCGCGGCCGCGGCGCCCGCCGTGGCGAGCCAGAACATGCGCGTGGCCGTCAGATGATGCCCGCCCATGCGCGCGACCTTGTGTGCCTCGTTCATCGTTTGCAGCATCGAGAACGAGGTGCCGCCGCCCACGTCCGTCGCGAGCGTGACAGGCATCTCGGCCGCCAGCGCCTTGTCGAAGTCGAACAGGCCGCTGCCGAGGAACAGGTTCGAAGTCGGGCAGTGCGCGGCGACCGTGCCGGTTTGCGCCATACGGCGGCGGTCCTCGTCGTCGAGCCAGATGCAGTGGCCGTACACGGCGCGGCGACGCAGGAGTCCGTAATGATCGTAGACGTCCAGATAGCTGCGCTGGCGCGGGAACAGCTCCTTCACCCACTTCACTTCGTCGAGATTCTCGGCGACGTGGCTCTGAATGAAGATGTCGCCGTGCGCCTTCGCGAGCGCCTGGCACGCTTCGAGCTGCGCTTCGGTCGAGGTGGGCGCGAAGCGCGGCGTGAGCGCGTACATCTGGCGGCCGTTGTTGTGCCAGCGCGAGATGAGTTCGGCGCTGTCGTCGTAGCCGGTCTGGGGCGTGTCGCGCAGGAACTCGGGGCAGTGGCGGTCCATCAGCACCTTGCCCGCGATCATGCGCATGTTCTTCGCGGCGCTCGCCGTGAAGAGCGCATCGGCCGACTGCTTGTGCACCGTGCAATAGACGAGCGCCGTGGTCGTGCCGCACGCGAGCAGTTCGTCGACGAAAAAGCGCGAGGTTTCGAGCGCCACGTTTTCGTTCGCGAAGCCGCGCTCGGTCGGGAACGTCCAGGTCTCGAGCCACGGCAGCAGACCCGGCGCCGGCGAGGCGATCATGTCGGTCTGCGGGTAGTGGATGTGCGTGTCGATGAAGCCCGGCACGATCAGCTTGTCGCGCAGGTCATGCACCGTCGCGCCCTCGGCCACGCGGGAGCGCAGCTCGGACCACGCGCCCGATGCGCTCACATGGCCGTTTTCGACGATCACGACGCCGTCCTCGTGGAGCACGGCGGCGTCGGGCGATTGCGCGGGATCGCCGGTGAACGTCAACAGTTTTGCGCGGTAAGCCGATTGAGTCATGGGAACTTCGTCTCCGAAAATTTCAGGTATTCATGAGCAGGATTCGTGCGCCGCTCCTGAAAACGCGGCGCGCAAAAGCCCTGGGGCCGGCGCTCGCGCGCCGGTCCTCATCGAGGGTGAAGCCTGGGGCCTGTTATTCGCGGGAACAGGCCTTGGGTTGGAACGTCCTGCGCGGGGTCAAGCCACGGCGCTGCTCCAGTACTGATCGAGCTTTGCGATCAGCGCGGCGCGTGTTTCGGGCGACACAAAGGAGGCCTCGAAGCTGTTGCGCAGGATCGTGTACACCTCTTCTTCGTCGAGCTTCAGCGCAACGATGATGGCGCTGTAGTTCTCGTTCACGTAGCCGCCGAAGTAGGCGGGGTCGTCGGAGTTGACGGTCACCGCGACGCCTTCGTCGAGCAGCTTCTTGAGCGTGTGCTTGGTCATGTCGTCGAACACGCAGAGCTTCAGGTTCGAGAGCGGGCAGACGGTGAGCGCGACGCGCGTGTCGGCGAGGCGCGTGACGAGCGCCTTGTCCTCGATGCTGCGCACGCCGTGATCGACGCGGTCGACCTTGAGCAGATCGAGCGCCTCATAGATGTAAGCGGGCGGGCCTTCCTCGCCCGCATGCGCGACGAGTTTCAGGCCCTTCGCGCGCGCCTTCTCGAACACGCGCTCGAACTTCGAAGGCGGATGGCCGCGCTCCGACGAATCGAGGCCCACGCCGATCATGCGCGGGTAGCGATCGAAGAGCGGCAGCGCCGCGTCGAAGGTGGCGAGCGCATCGGCTTCGCTCAGATGGCGCAGGAAGCAGAGGATCAGCTTGCTCGTGAGGCCGCGCTTTTCGGCGTCGGCGAGCGCGCGGTCGATGCCCGCGACCACGGTTTCGATCGGCACGCCGCGTTCGGTGTGCGTTTGCGGATCGAAGAATATTTCGGCGTGCACGACGTTGTCCGCGAGCGCGCGCTCGCAGTAGGCCATCGTCATGTCGTAGAAGTCCTGCTCGGCGAGCAGCACGCTCGCGCCCGCATAGTAGATGTCGAGGAACGACTGCAGGTCGGTGAACGCGTAGGCCGCGCGCAGCACTTCGATCGACTCGTAGGCGAGCTTGACGTTGTTGCGCTGCGCGAGCGCGAAGATCAGCTCGGGCTCGAGCGAGCCTTCGATATGGATGTGCAGCTCGGCCTTCGGTGCGCGCGCAGCTTTCTGCACGAGCGGGTTGGCAAGGGGCGTGATGGTCATGATTCGTTCGATGGGGTTCGTTCGTTGAGTGGCATCACGCGGAATGGGCCGTGCCGGAAGCCGCAACGTCTGCATGCGCTGGAGCATGCACGCCTGCCGTGGCAGCTTCGATCGCCTGCAGCAATTGCGCGGCGGTCGAGATCGCGATGACCTCGGGCGACTTGTCGACGATGCCGTCCACGCCGAGCGGGCACCGCATGCGTGCTATCTGCAGCGGGTCGATGCCGCGCGCGGCGAGCCGGTGCTCGAACTGCTTGCGCTTCGTATGCGAGCCGATCATGCCGAAGAACAGGAAGTCGCCGCGGCGCAGGATGCGCTCCGCAAGATCGAGGTCGCGCGAATGATCGTGCGTCATCACGATGAAGCTCGTGCCCGGCGGGGCGGCGTCGATGGCTTCGTCGGGCGCGTCGTTGGCGTCGATCGCGACGTTGGGCGCACCCAGTGCCGCGAATGCTTCCGGCGAGGGGAACGCAGCGTCGCGCTCGTCCACCCAGCGCACGCGGCAGGGCAGCGTGCCGAGCACGCGCACGAGCGCTGCGCCTACGTGGCCCGCGCCGAACAACACCACAGGCCAGTCGTTTGGCGCGATGGTTTCGGTGAGCAGCATCGTGCCGTCGCCTTGACCCGGCGTGCCCGTGTCCCAGAGCAGGCAGTCGGGCGTCTGAACGCCTGGCTCCGGCTCCGAGAGCATCACGGCCGAAGCCGCCGCGGCATCGGCCGCTGCCGTGGCTGAGGTAGCGCCCGCGCTGCTGGCATCGGCGCCGGATGGCGTCCCATTCCGCGAGGAGCGGAATGATACGCTACGAACGGTCGAGGCGCCCGCCGCGAGGCGCCGCGCGAGTGTGGCGAGCCAGCCGAGGTCGGAGACGTCGAGCCGCTCGAACGCGAGCACGACCGCGCCGCCACAGCACTGGCCGAGGCTCGGCCCAAGCGCGAATCGCTCGAGGCGTCGCGCATGCGGCGTGCGCATGCCGTCGCGCAGCACCTGGCGCGCGGTCTCGATGGCCTTCCATTCGAGGTGACCGCCGCCGATCGTATGGCGGGCCGCTTCGCGCGTGACGATCATCTTCGTGCCGGCCTCGCGCGGCACCGAGCCTTCGGCGCGCGCGACGGTCACGAGCACGGCGGCGTCGCCGTGCGCGAGCAGGTGTTGAAGATCGGTGACCCAGGCTTGCATCCGTCGGTTCTCCTACTTGGCGACAACTTCTGTTGGGGCGGCGGCCTGCGCGCTTGCCGCGCGCATACGCAGGGCATCGAGCGCGTCGAGGATCGCTTCGGGTGTGGCGGGCGCGACGAGCGGCGCGGCTTCCCGGGCCTCGGGCACGGCGGCGCCGATCGCATCGCGGATCGCGAGAAACACCGAGAACGGCAGCAGCAAGGGCGGCTCGCCCACGGCCTTCGAGCGGAACACGGTGGGCTCGGCGTTTTCGTTGCGGTAGAGCTGAACGTGAAACGCCGCGGGCGTATCGCTGATCGCCGGAATCTTGTAGGTGGACGGCGCGTGCGTCATGAGCTTGCCGTCGCGGTTCCACCAGAGCTCTTCGCTCGTGAGCCAGCCCATGCCCTGGATGAATCCGCCTTCGACCTGGCCGATGTCGATGGCCGGGTTGATCGACTGGCCCGCGTCGTGCAACACGTCGGCGCGCACGAGCTTCCATTCGCCCGTGAGCGTGTCGACGACCACCTCGGACACTGCCGCGCCATAGGCGAAGTAATAGAACGGATGGCCGGTGAGCGTCTGCGCGTCCCAATGGACCTTGGGCGTTGCGTAAAAGCCGTCGGACCACAGTTGCACACGCTTTAGATACGCGAATTCCACGAAGTCGGCGAAGGCGATGGCCTTGCCTTGGCCTTGGCCCTTGCCCTGCGCGTGGACCTTGCCATCTTCGAACCTGACCGCATCAGGCGTGCAGTCGTACTCCGCGGCGGCGAGTTCGGCGAGGTGCGCGCGGATCGCGAGCGCCGCGTCTTCGGCGGCCTTGCCGTTCAGGTCGCTGCCGGTCGAGGCGGCGGTGGCGGACGTGTTCGCCACTTTCGACGTGTCGGTCGCGCTCACGCGCACCTGCGCGAGCGGCAGCCCCAGCACGCCGGCCACGACCTGCGCGACCTTCGTGTTGAGCCCTTGGCCCATTTCGGTGCCGCCGTGATTCACGAGCACGGAGCCGTCGCGATAGACGTGCACGAGCGCGCCCGCCTGGTTCAGGTGCGGGACGTTGAACGAGATGCCGAACTTCACGGGCGTGAACGCGATGCCGCGCTTGAGCACGGGGCTCGCGCGGTTGAACCCGGCAAGCGCGGCACGGCGCGCGGCGTAATGGCTCGAAGCGAGCAACTGCTCGGTGAGCGGCACGAGCACGTTGTCCTCGACGCGCTGTCCGTAAGGCGTGACGTCCCGCTCGCCGATGCCGTAGTAGTTCGCGCGGCGTACATCGAGCGGATCGCGCCCGAGCGCTCTCGCGATGCTGTCGAGCATCACCTCCATCACGAGCGCGCCTTGCGGCCCGCCGAAGCCACGGAACGCCGTGTTCGACTGCGTGTTGGTCTTGCAGCAGAGCGCGACGATTTCGACGTCCGAAAGCGAGTAGGCGTTGTCGAAATGGCAGACCGCGCGCGTGGCGACCGCACCCGAGAGATCGGCGGAATAGCCCGCGCGCAATGCGATTTCCACCCGCGCGCCAAGCAGGCGCCCTTCGTTGTCGTAGCCGGCTTCGTATTCGTAGAGCGCGTCGTGGCGCTTCCCGGTGATGAGGAAGTCGTCGTCGCGGTCGGCGCGCAGCTTCACGGGGCGCCGCAGTTTGTGCGCGGCGAGCGCCGCCACGCAGGCGAACAGCGCCGACTGCGATTCCTTGCCGCCGAAGCCGCCGCCCATGCGCCGGCATTCGCACATGACGCGATGCGTGGGCCAGCCGAGCAGATGCGCGATCAACTGCTGCATCTCGCTCGGGTGCTGCGTCGAGCTATAGACGAGCATGCCGTCCTGCTCCTCGGGCAGCGCATAGGCAACCTGGCCTTCGAGATAGAACTGCTCCTGGCCGCCCACGGCAAACGTGCCGGCGATGCGATGGGGCGCCGCCGCGATGCGCGCCACCGGCTCGCCGCGCGTGAGATGCAGCGGCGGCAGGACGTATTGCTGGCGCGCCTTCGCGTCGGCGATGCTGAGCACCGCTTCGAGCGGCTCGTAGCGCACCACGTCGTCGCTGGCGGCAAGCGCGGCCGCGCGGCGGGCGAGCGCGTGGCTCGTCGCGATCACGGCGAATACGGGCTGGCCGAGATACTGCACTTCATCCTGCGCGAGCACCGGGTCGTCGTGCAGGACCGGGCCGCAGTTGTTTTCACTGGGAATGTCGGCGGCGGTGAAGATCGCGACGACGCCCGGCATGGCGCGCACACGCGCAAGGTCGAGCGCCGCGATGCGCGCATGCGCATGGCGCGAGAGACCGAGCGCGCCATGGAGCGTGCCGTGCAACTCGGGGATGTCGTCGGTGTAGCGCGCCTCGCCGCTTACGTGCAGGTCGGCCGACTCGTGCGGCAGCGGCGCACCGAGCGCCGCTTGTGTTGCATGCGCTGAATGTGCCGAGTGCGCGGTTTGCGTGACGAACGGATCGGACTGGCGGTTCATGATGCGTCTCCCGCAAGCGCTGCACCGCCGCCCGTGCCGGTTTCGTCGACGACTTCCGCCTCGGCGGCAAACACGAAGGCATTCACGTCGCACAGCGCGAGCGGCGCGTCGTCGCGCGTTTCGAGCCAGCAGCGCCAGAGCAGATTGCGCGCGACCTTCAAACGATACGCGGCGCTCGCGCGCATGTCGGTGAGCGGCTGATAGTCGGCGTCGAGCGCGGCCATGGCGCGCTGTGCTGCCACTTCGTCCCAGTGTGCGCCCGCGAGCGCTGCTTCGGCGTGCGCGGCGCGCTGTGGTATCGCGGCCATGCCGCCATACGCGATGCGTGCGTTCCCGATCGTGCCGTCCTCGCCAATCTCGAGCGCAAACGCCGCGCAGACCGCCGAGATGTCCTGGTCATAGCGCTTGGACACCTTGTAGGTGCGAAAGCGCAGCATTGGCGCGGGGCGGGGCACGCGGATCGCTTCGACAAACTCGCCCGCTTCGAGCACGTTCTTCTGATAGCCGGTATAGAACGCCGCGAGCGGCAGCGTGCGTGCGCGCGCGGCGCGGCGCAGCACGACTTCGGCGTCGAGCACGAGCAGCGCCGGCATCGAGTCGCCGATGGGCGAGCCGTTCGCCACATTGCCGCCCAGCGTGCCCGCGTTGCGGATCGGCAGCGAGGCGAAGCGCGCCCACAGCTCCGCGAGTTCGGGGTAGTCGACCGCGAGCGCCGCATAGGCCTCTTCGAGCGGGACGGCGGCGCCGATCGTGAGCGTCTGCGCGTCGCGCACGACGGCCTTCAATTCGGCGACCTGGCCGGTATAGATCACGTCGCCGAGGTCGCGCAACTGCTTGGTGACCCACAGGCCGACGTCCGTGCCGCCCGCGAGCACGCGCGCGTGCGGATGCCCGGCGCGCAGTGTCGCGAATGCTTCGAGCGTGCGCGGCGCGTAGAACGTGGCGCGGCCGTGCGCGACGCCGCGCACATCGGGGCCGGAGTAGGCAAAGGTATCGCTGCGCGCAATCGAGCGCAGCGCCGCTTCGAGTGGCTCGCGCGCGAGCGCGACGCGCGGATAGCTCGCCACGTCGAACATGCGCTGGGCTGCGTCGATGATCGGCCGGTAGCCGGTGCAACGGCACAGATTGCCGGACAGCGCCTGATCGATTTCGTCGCGCGTGGGCAGGCCGGCGTCGGCGCCCTGGCGCTCGTAGAGCGCCCACATCGACATGACGAAGCCCGGCGTGCAGAAGCCGCACTGCGAGCCGTGACAGTCGACCATCGCTTGCTGAACGGGATGCAGCGCGCCGTCGGGTGCGCGCAGGTCTTCGACTGTGAAGAGCGCGCGGCCGTCGAGCGTGGGGAGAAACTGGATGCAGGCGTTGACCGCCTTGAGCGCGAGACGGCCATCGTCGTCGAGTTCGCCGATCACAACCGTGCAGGCGCCGCAATCGCCTTCCGCGCAGCCTTCCTTGGTGCCGCAGACGTGCAAATCTTCGCGCAGGTGCTGGAGCACGGTGCGTGTGATGGGCGCGTCATGCACCTCGTGCACGGCGCCACAACGGACGAAGCGGATGGTTTGCGTTGTCATGTGAAACCCGGGAGACATTGCGGATCAGGCGCGCGTTACGCTGGGAGCCGGGGCGCGCCTTGACTGTCGGTCCGGCCTCGCGCACGTAGATCGCCATCCAGTACCGAATTTAGCACTGACAGCGCCCAGAAAGTATTCCTTCTGGGAGATGGGGGTTATGCGACGGCGGCAATGACAGAACGTCGCGTGATCCGGCCCTTCGAGGGGCGATGAAGCGCAAAGGGAAGCGCCGCCGGATGGTGGCGGCGCAGGGAGACGGCGGGATGTTGAGGGGGATGGCGATGGCGAGGGGTGTGGCGCCGCAAACCCTGCAAACCCTTATGGTCGCGGCGCCGGGTGTGGCACGGCGGCGCTTAGCGCCGGATGCCGGGCCACGCCACCTGGCGGTGACGGTTGCGCCACAGGCTCGCGAGCACCACAACGAACACGATGGCGAATGCGAGCGCCGACCAGAGCGGCAGCGTGAGGCCGAGGATGGGCGGGTAGGTGGTTTCGCACAGGCCCTGGACCTTGAAGACGCCGGGCAGCCAGTGCGCGGGCGGCAGCGCGTCGACGATCGGTTGCAGCGTATCGAAGCCGCAACTGAAGTTCGGGACCGCCTGCACCCAGGCGAGCTTCGCGGAGGCGATGATGCCGCCAACCGCCGAAATCACGACGAGCGCTTCGAGCGTGCGCACGGCGCGCCAGCTGGCGAAGCGCGCGCCGAGAAACGCGAAGATCGCGATCAGGATGATGAAGTAGCGCGTGAGGATGCACAGGGGGCACGGGTCCTGGTGCTCGGCGTACTGGAAATACAGTGCGCCGCCCAGCAGCGCGAGGCAGATCAGGCCAAGGAGGACCAGCAGGCCGCGCTCGCGGCGCAGCAGCGCGTTATCGTCGTTCATGTGGCTCGGTTTTCGGGTTGGATAGCGCAGCCGGCTTCGGGCAAGTGCTGGCGGATCCTGGCAGATCGTGGCAGGTCCTGACAGATGCGGCTGCAACGGCGTCCCGGGATTCTAGCGCGAAGGGTGGGCGGCGCGAGCGAGTGCTCTTGATCGCGCGCAGGTGGAGCCCGCGTGTGCCACCGCGCCCCATTTTTGTTACCGCAGCGGCGCGAGCACCGCTTCCACGCCGCGGCCGATCGCGAGGATCGTGTCGTCGGCGTAGGGCGCGCCGGCCAGCATCAGTCCCACCGGCGCCTCGCCCGGATGGTGGATCGGCAGCGAGAGCGCGCAGGCATCGAGGAAATTGAAGGCGCTCGGGTTGCGCAGCACGAGTGCATTGGTGCGCGCGAACGCCTCGTCGTCGGCGACGAGCGGCGCGACGGCTGGCGGCGCGATCGGCACGGTCGGGGCGATCACGGCGTCGAAGCGCGACCAGAGCGTCGCGTGCGCCTCGTCCATCATGGCGGCGCGCGCGGCGATCAGATCGAGATAGTCGGCGGCGCTCGCGGGCTCGCCCTTGAGGATGCGCACGAGCACCCGCGGATCGTATTGGTCGCGATGCCGCGCGAGGAGCGGGCGGTGCCACGCGTAGGCCTCGATCGGCGAGAAGCCAAAGCGGTTGATTTCGGCCAGGCGCTCGAACGCCGAAAAGCGCACTTCGTTCACAATCGCGCCGGCTGCATCGAGATGCTTGAGCGCGGTGTCGAGCGCTTCGGCCATGTGCGGATCGATGCCGTCCGTCACATAGTTCGTGAGGACGCCGATGCGCACGCCATCGAGGTGCCGGGCCGCGGGCACATGCGGCGGCAGCCCGGCGAGGATGCGGTCCACGAGCGCGCAGCATGCCACTGCGTTGCCGATCGGGCCGAACGAGTCGAGCGTGGGCGAAAGCGGCACGCCGCCCGTCTTCGGGATGCGCGCGGCGGTGGGCTTGAAGCCCGTGAGGCCGCAGAACGCCGCCGGGATGCGGATCGAGCCGCCCGTGTCGGTGGCGAGCGCGACGGCGGCCATGCCGTCGGCGACCGAGGCCGCTGCTCCGGACGACGAGCCGCCCGCGACGCGCTCGTCGCCGGCCACGCCGCGCTGGTAGGGCGAGAGCGGCGTGCCGTAATGCGGGTTCAGGCCGAGCCCCGAGAACGCGAACTCGCTCATATTGGTACGGCCGACGAGCACCGCGCCCGCGTGGCGCAGACGCGCGACCGCAGTGGCGTCGGCGCTCGCGGGCGCCGCGTTCGCCAGCACCGTGGAGCCGGCCCGCGTGACTTCGCCTTGCACGTCGAACAGATCTTTCACCGAAACGGGAATACCCGCGAGCGGCGAAAGCACCGTGCCCGACGCGCGCAACTGGTCGTGCGCATCGGCGGCGGCGCGCACGCGCTCAGCGTCGACGTGCGTGAACACGGTGGCGCCCTGGCCGTCCGGGGCGGCGATGCGTTCGAGCGCGGCCTCGGCGAGCGCGCGGCTCGTGGTGCGGCCCGCAGCGAGATCGGCGGCCAACTGGGCAAGCGGCGGGAAGGGTGTGAAAGCGCAAGGCGTGGCGGTCATGGCAGCGGGGGCATCGATGGCAACACGGTGGACGGAGGTGCCGCGGCGGGGCTCGGGACATGGCGGTCATATGCCGCGGCAAGGGACACATCATTGTAGAACGTGAATTTTTTTCTGCAGGCGCGATTTGGCGCGTCGCGCGCATCAGGTAATATCCGATCTTTCGACAGCATTTTGTAAGGATATTTCGCGCATGCATCAGGGAATCGGCTTCATTCAGGATCTGGCAGTCGTGATGGCGATCGCGGGGATCGTCACCGTGCTGTTTCATCGCCTGAAGCAGCCGGTGGTGCTCGGCTATATTGCGGCGGGTGTAATCATCGGGCCGTACACGCCGCCGTTCCAGCTCATCCACGATGAGCAGACCATTCAGACGATGGGCGAGCTGGGCGTGGTGTTCCTGATGTTCTCACTCGGCCTCGAATTCAGCTTGCGCAAGCTGTTTCAGGTGGGCGCGACCGCCATCGTCGCGGCGCTCTCCGAAATCGTCGTAATGCTCTGGATCGGCTATGAGATCGGCCGTGCGTTCGGCTGGGCCGTCATGGATTCGCTCTTTCTCGGCGCGATCCTGGCCATTTCCTCGACCACCATCATCGTCAAGGCGCTCGCCGATCTCGGCGTGAAGCGCGAGCCGTTCGCGCAGCTCGTGTTCGGCATCCTGATCGTCGAAGACATCCTGGGCATCGCCATGCTCGTGCTGCTCGGCGGCATCGCGCAGACGGGCGAGCTCTCGCCCGGCATCGCGTTCGTCACGCTCGGCAAGCTGCTGCTTTTCATGACGGTCTCGCTGCTCGCGGGCATCCTCGTCGTGCCGCGCGTGCTCGGCTACGTGGCGCGCGTGGGCAGCGACGAGATGCTGCTCGTCTCGGTGCTCGGCTTTTGCTTCGGCTTTTGCCTGCTGGTCGTGAAGCTCGATTACTCGATCGCGCTGGGCGCGTTCCTGATTGGCGCGATCATGGCCGAGTCGCGGCATCTGCAACGCATCGAGCATCTGGTCGCGCCGCTGCGCGATGCGTTTTCGGCCATCTTCTTCGTAACGATCGGCCTGATGCTCAATCCGCTCGTGCTGGTCGACTACGCATGGCCGATCGCGGTGATCTCGCTCGCGGTGGTGTTCGGCAAGCTCGTGTCGTGCGGGCTCGGCACCTTCCTCGCCGGCCGCGACGGCCGCACGGCGATGCGGGTGGGCATGACCGTCTCTCAGATCGGCGAGTTCTCGTTCATCATCGCCTCGCTTGGCCTGACGCTCAAGGTGACAAGCGGTTTTCTCTACCCGATTGCCGTGACCGTCTCGGCGATCACGACGCTCACCACGCCGTATCTGATCCGTTTCGCCGATCCGCTTTCGCGCCGGCTGGCGCACGCGATGCCGCCCTCGGTATCGAATGTCTTTGGCATGTACAGCCAATGGCTGCGCTGCCTGATGCCGCGCTCGAGCGGAACACAAGGCCCGACGCTGTTCTCGCTCACGAGGCGCATCGTCGTGCAGGTTGCGGTGAATCTCGCGCTGGTGTCGGCGATTTTCATCGGCGCATCGTATGGTGCGCGCTACGCCTTGCCGCTGCTCGCGAGCTGGGTGCCGGACGAGCGCATCCAGCGCGTGGTGCTGTGGAGCGCCGCGCTGCTGCTCGCGATTCCATTTTTGGTGGCCGTATGGCGCAAGACCCAGTCGCTTGCGCTCCTGCTCGCCGAGGTGAGCGTGCAGCCCGAAAAGGCGGGGCGCTTCACGCGGGCGCTGCGGCATGCGATCGCCGAACTCGTGCCGGCCGTTTCGATGATCGGCGTGTTCGTGCTGGTGGCCGCGCTGTCGGGGACGATCCTGCCGCCCACCGGCTTTCTGATTGGCGTGCTGGTGTGCGCGGCCGTGCTCACGATGCTGCTGTGGCGCTGGTGCGTGAAGATCCACGCGAGCATGCAAATCGCGCTGCGCGAAACCTTCGACGAGGGGCAGGATTCGTAGGCCGAGGCGCGCCCAACTGCAACAGAGTGTGAGCGATTGTGCACAGGGGTAGCAACGACATGCGGTGCGACGCATAATCGAAACCCTGTTCATTCGTTCGCGCGTTTGGCGCGCCTGACCCCAAGTCATGAGCGAAAACAAATCCGATCATCCTGAGGTTCCTGACGGCCCTGGCCGTCCTGCCAATACCAACGCGCCCGGCGCACCCGCTGCCCCAGGCGCTCCCGGTTCTCCTGCTTCTCCCCACGCAAAACCTGCCGGCACGCCCGGCGCTGCCACTGGTTCTTCGGGGACGACGCCCGCCGGCGAGGCCGCGCAGCGCGCGTCGACCGACGCGCCCGCGAGCGCATCGGCGGTGACGCCGGAAGCAGCCGGCGCGGACAGCTCGGGCACGGGCAGCGACGAGGAGCCGGTGTCGGCGCAGGCTGGCGTCCCTTCGGACGCGTCGCAAGCCGCCGAAGCCCGCGAAGAGGCGGCACGCGCCGTTGCGCGCCAGCAGGCCGAAGCGGCTGGCGCGCCGCGTATTCCGATCGAGGTGGTGGGCGAGGCGGGCAAAGCGGCGCCAGCGCCTGCCGGGACCGGCGCGAAGGAAGCCACAGAGGACGCCGCCGCCCAGCCCTCGCCGCCGCAGGCTGGGGCCGGCCAGCGACCGGGCGCCGCACCAGCGGGATTTGGCCAGGCGCCCGACTTCAGCGCGCAGAATCCGCCGCCGCCGGGCGCGATTCCGGCCGAACCGCCGCGCTATTTGCGGCCGAGCGATTCGGCGTGGTCGGTGTTCGGCCGCATCATCGCCGCGCGCGCACGGCAACTGTTCGATCGCGCCGGTCAGCGCATCACGCAGCGGACACTGCGCATCGGCGTGTCGGCCCGCATCTTTCACCCGGAGCCGGGCGCGCAGGGCCTGCGCGGCAAAACGCTGCAATATCTCGAAGAGTCGATCGCGCATTGGGTCATGTCGCGCGACGTGATCGTCTTCATGATTCCGACGGTCGGCCACCAGGGCATGCTGCACCCGAGCAACATCCGCTTGCGCGACTATGCGAAGCATCTCGACGGGCTCCTGCTGCAAGGCGGCGCCGACGTCTCGCCGCAAACCTATGCGGAGACCACGCCGCGTCCCGAATGGCCCGGCGACCGCGTGCGGGACATGTACGAACTGGAGCTGCTGCACGAATTCATCGAGTCGGGCAAGCCGGTGCTGGGCGTATGCCGCGGCTGTCAGCTCATCAATGTCGCGTTCGGCGGCTCGCTCTATCAGGACATCGCCACGGACGTCCCCACGGCGGGCGTGCACGTGAGCGAGCACTACGATCAGCATCGCCATGCGATTACCTTTCCCGAAGGCTCGTCGCTGGCCAGCATGTTCCCGGGCAGGCGCGAGGCCATCGTCAACTCGATTCACCATCAGGCGGTCAAGAGCCTCGGCCGCGATCTGACGGTGGAGGCTGTTTCGTCCGGTGACGGCCTGATCGAAGCGGTGCGCTATCGGCGCTCGCCGTTCGTCGTGGGGGTGCAGTGGCACCCGGAGTTCCACCGCGCCGGTGGCCCGGAACTGCTCGACTGCACGCCGCTGCTCGACACGTTTCTTCGTGCGGCGCGCGAGACGCGCTTCTGACGAAAAGGTGGCGATGGAGGGGGCGGCAGCCCCCTTTTTTGATTTTCAGCTACACCGCCGCGTGTCTGTCGCGCATTCCTCGCGCATTCCTAATAGAAAGTAGGTGATTTCGGACAAGCAATTGGCCGTTCCGTCGGTTATCCGAATTTAATCGACGTTTATGAGATTTTCTGGCGGCGATAATAAGCGGTTACTCGGAATCCTGAACGGACAGGCAGTCATGAAGCAATCATCCCCGCTGTGTCGCGCCTTGTTGGGCGCCGCGGTCTTTACGCTCTTGCAGCACGGCGCAGTGGCATGGGCCGGCGCACCCGCCAGCGAGGTGGCTCCGGTGGCGGGCAACCGGCCATCGCTCGGCAGCCTGACGCCACAGCCGGCGAACGCACAGCCGCCTGCGGGCATGTTGGACGATCAGGCGACCGCGGGCGCTACGCAGGGCGACGTCGCCACGCTCATGCAACTCATTCACGACGCGCAACTCGTCGAGTTGCGCACGACATACAACGCCAGTTACGGCGCGAGCCTGTTCTTCTATGCGCCCGAGATGACGTATTACGTCGTGTTGTTCCAGGACAAGCATTTCTGGCGCGTGATTCGCTCGCAAGACGACGCGCGCGCGGAAGCGATCTATGCGAATTTCGTGCAGCAGACCCAGCGTCTTGCCGAAGTCGAGATTCGTCGTACCCAGATCGAGGCGCAGAAGGCGTTCATTGATCGCGTGATCTCGCTCAATGAGGAGCGAGCCCGCCGGCTGCAGGCAGACCTCGACGTGGCGCGCACGCAGCAGGCCCGTGTCGACGACTATCAGCGGCAGATGCAGGGCAATACGCGGGCGCTCAATGCCGAGAAAATCCAGGCGCAGGCCCAGTTGCGCGATCTCCAGAATCAGGTGGAGCAACTGCAGCGCGAGGCGGAGGTGGGCTTGCCCGGCTCCCGGCGCTAGGAATCGATTGGGTTCGTTTTTTGTCGTGTCGTGCCGCTGGGAGGACGCGGTGCGGCACATCAGGAGCGACATCGAAGCAGATACGCAAAAAGCCCGGCTCGAAGCCGGGCTTTTTGCGTCTTGCGCTGGGAACGCCCACCGATGTCGCACGCCCGCGCGCATACGAACGTGCGCTGCGGGAGGTGCCGCGAGGCGCCTACTTCGCGAAGCGGTCCGGCACTTCGGTCACGCGGCGTTGCGATACGTGATTCACCCATTCGGTGTTGTCGACGTTCTCTGTTGCGCGGCTTGCCGGGCGCGGTGCCGTGTGCGTGCCCGCATAGGTCGTGAGCGACGGGTAGCTGTCGCTCGACATGCCGCTCGGCTGGATCGGCGAATAGTCGGAGGCTTCCGAATACATGCCTTGAGTGCGCTGGGTGGTTACGAGCGGCGCGCTGCGGTGCGGTGCGAATTCGTGTGCCGGATGGCGACGGTCTTCGGTGTACTTGGGGCGAGCCCCGGCCTCGACGTTCCGTCGGCCCTTTGTGGCTTTGGTCGTCGCGTTGTTCGCCCGCGTGGCTCTGGACGCGAGCGTGCCGCGTAGCGGCGTGCTCGGGTTCGTGCGTGCCGAGAAATCCGGCTGTTCGGCCTTTGCCGATCCCGAGCCTGTGGGGGCCGCCGGACCGCGAGCGACCACGAGGGCTGCCTGCGCGTCCGGCGTGACGATGATCGGCGCCGATACGGGACCTTGGCGCCGTGTGCCATCGGTTGCTGCCGTTGCCGTGCGTGGTGCGGCCGCGACCGTAGCCGGCGGTGCGCTCGCCGCGCGGGCGGTTGTGGTTACAGGTGCGGATGCGCCCTGACTGCTCCGGGCGGCTTCGGGCGTTGCGAGGTCGTGCCGCGTGCGTTCGTCGGAAAGACGCGCCGACACGCTCGCGTCGGCGTTCGAAGCGGGGCTCGCCGACGCGGGCAGAGCCGTTTTGTCCTTGCCTTCGCCAAACTGCGTATGGCTTGCCACGATCCAGGCGAGCAGCACTGCGCCGCCAATGGCGACGGCGCCGGCCGTGAGCTTGTGCGAGGGCGGCGGTATGCGCGCGATGCGCGAGGTGCGCGAGGTGCGGGCGGGCCGCGCACTGTCCGCCGGACGCCGCAAGGTATCGGCGGCGGCCCGCTGGGCTTGGGCAGCGTTGAACGTGTCGCCTACGGGCGCCGCAGCGGGACGCGGCGGCTCAGGGATGAAGCGGCGATGCAGGTCCCAGCGGCAAGCCTGGCGAAACGCTTCCACGCTCAGACACACCGTGCGCAGGATAGCGGCATAAAAGGCCTGGAGTTCGGCGCGCAGGCTGAAGTGCGGAGGCATGAGCGCCCATTCGCGGCCAAACGGCGGCGGGACGCGGTTGAGTGGACGCATGCGCGGCATCGCGAGCGCGCCTTCCACCTGGACTAACGGATAAGTTGACATGGATCTCTCGCTGCCTTGGCGTGGTGGGCACCGGAACACGGTGGGGCCCGAAAGACGCGCGGTTTGCCAGCGCTGTAGTGCCTTGTACGGGTCAATCGTTTGGATTCGAATGATGCGACCCAGACCTGAGGCAATCCATCGGAAACGTCTGAAAATCGGACGAAAAATTTTAATGGGTCTGTGTCTTGGGACGCGCGGGCGCGCGTCCGTGGTGCAGCAAGGGATCCGGTTGCCCGATCGCAGACCGGCAGGCGGGCTCGCCGTCTCGTTGTTTTGCTAGGCGCCGTCGAGCCGATAGACGTAGCGCAGCGCGGTAATGTCGATGCCCCCCATATGGTCGGGCTCCGCCCCCGAATATTTCCAGCCTTGCCGCTCATAGAACGCGATGGCGGACGCATTGCCTTCGAGCACGTAGAGATAGAGCTGGGTCTCACCCTGTGCGCGCGCCCAGGCCTGGGCGGCCTGCATGAGCCGCTTGCCCACGCCGATGCCTTGATGTGCCGGCAGTGTGTGCAGGTTGTCGAGCAACACGCCCCACGGCGACCCGGGCTGTCGCTCGACACAGACAAACCCGACCGGCGTGCGGCGGTCCTGCGGCTCCTCCAACTCGGCGATCAGCACGAGGCGGCGCTCCTCGCCAGGCGCCTCCATGCGCGCGCGCCAGTAGGCGGTGCGCTCGGCGCCGACTTCCTGTTCGAGGAATGTGGCGGGCAGCAGATTGCGATAGGTGGCCTGCCAGCTCGCGGCATGCATGGCGGCGAGAAGGGGGGCGTCGGCGGCCGTGGCCGGGCGCAGCATCAAGGCGGTGGGCATGCGGGGCCTCGGGCGTTGGGGGCGGGCAAAGGGGGCGGGAAATGGGGGCGAGGCGAAACGAAGCCGCTCGCGCCATCGCCTCATTGTGCACGACGGGCAGGCCCACGCGGCTCAACGTCTGTTCTGGCACCAGCGAAAGCGTCTGACGAGGTTTTCCCATCGAGGCGCCGCTTTTCGCGAAGGCGTGCCGAGGCACGCGAAGGTCCGAAGGCACGGAAGGTCCGGAAGGTCCGGAAGGTCCGTATTGCGTTCCGGGTAACCGCTATCAGGCTTCGCGCAGCGCGGCGGCGACCTGCGCGACCACCTCGTCCCATGCGCCGGGTCGCGGCTGGCGCACGAGGCGCGCGCGCGGATACCAGGGACTCGCGTCGGTGTCGGCGAACCAGCGCCAGTCGGCGGCGAACGGCAGCATCAGCCAGAGCTTCGCGTTCAGCGCGCCCGCGAGGTGAGCGATGGACGTATCGATGGAAACCACGGCGTCGAGGCGTTCGATGACGGCGGCGGTATCCGCAAAATCATCCAGCTTGCCTTCCAGCCGATGAATCGCGCGCGCGCGCGGGTGCGCGTCGAGTGCCGCGTGCTCCGCCTCGCTCAGGTGCGGCTGGAGCACGATCCAGTCGATGCCTTCCAGCGCGAATAGCGGCTCGAGCGCCGCGAGCGGCAGCGAGCGGTTTTCGTGTTTCTGGATGCGGCCCGACCAGGCAAGGCCGATCTTGCGCCTGGCCTGTCCGCCGAGCGAGCCGCGCCACTTGCGCCGATAGGCGGGCGGAGCGGAAAGATAGGGCATGGGCGCGGGCACGGTTTCGTAGGTCGTGCCGAGCGCAAGCGGCAGCGAAAGCAGCGGGCAGTGCAGGTCGGCTGCCGGGCGGGGCGCGCCCTGCGCGATCAGCGTAATGCGTGCGACGTGGGCGGCAGGCGCGATGAGCGGCACGAGCGACGCTTGCACTTCGAGCACGATGCGTGCGCCGCTATGGGCGAGCGCCACGACGTTCGGCACGAAACGCACGAACTGGAGCGTGTCGCCGAAACCTTGCTCCGCGTGGATCAGCAACGTCCGGCCCGCGAGCGGCTCGCCGCGCCAGCGTGGCACGCCGGCAAGGGAGGGCGTGCTGGCAGGAGGATTCGCGGCGTGCGGCGCGGCGGCCATCGTGATGTCGGTGGCGAGGGCGGCGTGGATCGCGCCAGCGATGCCCAGGTCGCCCGCGCTCTCGCGCGCGGCCGGGTCGAGCCGCCACTCGTATGCGGCCAGGCCGCGCCGGAAGTCGCCGAGGGTCAGCAACACCAGTGCGCGGTTCAGATGCGCGGCGGCGAGGTCGGGCCGCACGCGCAGCGCTTCGTCGAATGCGCGCAGCGCGGCGGCGTGGCGGCCCAGCGCATGTTGCGCCGTGCCGAGCGCGAGCCATGCCAGCGCGAACTTCGGATCGAGGCCGATCGCGCGCTCGTAATAGCCGAGCGCTTCTTCGTGCCGCCCGAGCGCCGCCAGCGCATTGCCGAGTCCGAACAGCGCGGGCGGGAATTGCGGCTGCAGCGCGAGGGCGGCATCGAAGCCCGCGGCGGCTTGCGCGTGATAGCCGGTGGCGTCGAGCGTGTTCGCGAGGTTGAAATGCGCGGCGACAAAACGCGGCTGGAAGCGCAGTGCCTTCTGGAACTGCTCTACGGCGCCCGTGCAGTCGCCGAGTGCATTCAGCGCCATACCGAGGTTGTTGTGTGCGCCCGCGTGGCCCGGAC
This sequence comes from Paraburkholderia tagetis, assembly GCF_022213065.1. Lineage (GTDB taxonomy): Bacteria > Pseudomonadota > Gammaproteobacteria > Burkholderiales > Burkholderiaceae > Paraburkholderia > Paraburkholderia tagetis. The sequence goes on along the minus strand of NZ_JAKLJA010000038.1, from coordinate 42,352 downwards.
GGATCTTCAGCGCGCGGCGAAACGCTTCGGCGGCTTCGGCGTGGCGGCCGAGCGCGTGCAGGGCGTTGCCGAGATTGTTGTGCGATGAGGCGTCGCCGGGTTGCAGGCGCACCGCGTGGCCGAACGCGTACATCGCGTCCTCATGGCGGCCGACCGCCGCGTAGGCGTTGCCGAGGTTGTAGTGCGCAAGCGCGAATGCGGGAGCGAGCGTGAGCGCATTGCGAAAACGCTCGATGGCGCCCTCGAGTTCGCCAAGTGCCTTCAGCGCATTGCCGAGGTTCAGCTGGAGCGCGGCGTCGTCGGGCCGCAGGTCGACCGCGCGGCGCACGAGGTCCGCGGCTTCGGCGTGCTGGCCCTGCTGATGCCGCAGCACGCCGAGCATGTGCAGCGCATCGACGTGCACGGGATCGGCGGCGAGCGTCGCGCGGTAGCCGCGCTCGGCGTCGTCCAGCCGGCCGTCGCGATGTGCGGCGTACGCGCGGACAAAAACCTGTTCCATGACTGAAAGGCCAATACCTGGGAGTTTCGAAGGCGGCATTTTCCCACACTCGGGTGGGTGTCCCCCGAACCTCGCCCGCACGCTCTCCTGGCGTGGCTTGACCCGTTGCCGTGTCGCAACTAACATGTGAACAACTGTTCACATGTTATGGGCATTGCCATGTCGCCGTATTCCGAGGACGAGCGCGTCGCGCCGCTCGCCGACCTGTTCCGCCTGCTCGGCGACCCCACGCGCCTGCGCATCGTGCTGGCCTGTGTGCAGAGCCGTCGCGCGGTGGGTGCGATTGCCGATGCGCTGGGGTTGTCGTCGTCACTCGTGAGCCACCATCTGCGCTTGCTGCGCGCCGCGCGCGTCGTGCGCGCGGAACGAGAAGGCAAGCAGGTGTTTTATGCCGCTGCGGACGCGCATATTAGCGCGATGCTCGCGGGGATGCTCGAACACGTGGCCGAGCCGGTCTCCACCTGGCAGGAGCTCCGGTGATGAGCGCCGGTCCTGGGCGCGCACGTGAGGGCGCAGGCAAGGGCACAGCGGCGCCCCATGCGAATGGCGCTCACGGTCATGGCCACGACCACGACCATTTCCACGACCACGCGCACGGCGAGGAACATGATCGTGATGATCACGACCACGCGCTCGGCGACGAGCATGACCATGACCACGGGCACGGGCACGGCACGCATGGTCACCATCATCACCACCACGCACCGGCCTCGGGTCATGGCCGCGCGTTCGCGCTGGCTGTTGTGCTGAACGTCGTCATCGTGGTCGCGCAGGCGATCTACGGCGTGATCGCGCATTCCACCGCGCTGCTTGCCGACGCCGGCCACAATCTCTCCGACGTCCTCGGCCTGCTGCTCGCCTGGGGCGCCGCCTGGCTGGCCACGCGCCGACCTTCGGCGCGCTACACGTTCGGCTTCGGCAGCTCGTCGATCCTCGCCTCGCTCACCAACGCGGCGCTGCTGCTCATCGCCTGCGGTGCGATCCTTGCCGAGGCGCTCGGGCGTCTCGTCTATCCCGCGCCCGTAGCCGGTCTCGACGTATTCATCGTCGCCACGCTCGGCATGGTGATCAACGGCGTCTCGGCGTGGCTCTTCATGCGCGGCCAGAAGGACGATCTCAACATTCGCGGCGCCTTCCTGCACATGGCCGCCGACGCCGGCGTTTCGGCGGCGGTCGCCGTGAGCGGCCTGGTGATTCTCGCAACGGGCTGGAGCTGGGTCGATCCGGCGATGAGCATCGTCGTCGTGCTCGTGATCGTGCGCGGCACGTGGGGGCTGCTGCGCGAGTCGGTGCGCCTCGCGCTCGCGGCGGTGCCCGAAGGTGTCGATATCGAGCGCATCCGCGTTTTTCTAGCGCAGCAGCAGGGCGTGACCGATGTGCACGACCTTCACGTCTGGGCGCTTTCGACCACGGGCAACGCGCTTTCCGCGCATCTCGTGATGCCCGCCGGCCATCCCGGCGACGCCACGCTCGACGCCATCGTGAGCGCGCTCGGCGCGCGTTTTCGCATCGCGCATGTGACGCTGCAGGTGGATCTGGGCACGAGCGCGCATCGCTGCTCGCTCGACGGCACGCCGCACATTCATCGCTGAACGCACGCGGACCATGAGCCGCATCCGGGGTTCGATGGGACCAGGAGCGGGCGTACACTACGTCTCATGTCGATCGCATGGAGGTCTGCATGACCGTGGCTTCTTCCCAGCCGTCCGTGCTCATCGTCGGCGCGGGACCAACAGGTCTTGCCGCCGCCCTGAGTCTTGCCCGCGCGCGCATTCCGGTCCGCCTGATCGATCGCGCGCCGCAGCCCGGGCGTCATACGCGCGCTATCGGCATTCAGGCGCGCACACTCGAACTCTTCGAGCAGCATCGTATCGTCGAACCCTTTCTCGAGCACGGTCATCGCGCGCATGTCGCCAATCTCTATTCGAACGGCCAGCGCCGCGCGCGCCTCGACTTCGATCCGCTGTTCACGCGCTATCCGTATTTGCTGTTCATCGATCAGACCGAGACCGAGCGTATTCTCGCCGCGCAGCTCGCGACGCTCGGCGTGGAGGTCGAGCGCGGCGTCGAGCTGATCGAATTCATTCAAGGCTCCGCAGGCGTGAGCGCGGACGTGCGTCTGGCGAGCGGTCGCACAGAAGCATTGCGATGCGACTGGCTGATCGCTGCCGACGGCGCGCACAGCACCGTGCGCCATCACCTGGGTGCAAAGTTCGATGGCGAGACGCTCGAGCAGTCGTTTCTGCTTGCCGATGTGAGTGCGACCACGTCCTGGCCCGAGGACGAATTCCATGTGTTCGCTTCGGGCGATGGGCTTGCCGCGATCTTTCCATACGGGCGCGGCCGTTTTCGTTTGATCGCCGATCACAAGGCGATGCTGCCCGCCGCGCCCGACGGCACGCAGCCGGTGCCGACGCTCGAAGAATGCCGCTCGATCGTCGAGCGTCGCATGCACCATCCCGTTTCGATCGCGGACATGACCTGGGCGTCGTACTTCCATGTGAACAGCCGCATCGTGCGCTTCCTGCGCATGGACCGCGTCTTCCTCGCGGGGGATGCTGCGCACGTGCACAGCCCGGCGGGCGCGCAGGGCATGAACACGGGCATCCAGGAGGCGTTCAATCTGGGCTGGAAGCTTGCGCGCGCGCTGGGTGGCGCGCCCGACCGGCTGCTCGATACCTACCACGCCGAGCGTTATCCGATCGAGCGCATCGTGTTGCGGCAGACGAGCTTCATGACGCAGCTCGTCGAAGCCGATCACGGGCCGCTCAAGCTATTGCGCGAGCGCGTGATGCCGGCGCTCGTCGCGCTCGGGCCGCTGCGCGATGCGGCACGCCAGGCGGTGAGCGAGTTATCGATCCAGTACCGGCGCAGCGCGCTCACGCTCGAGCGCGTGCTCGACGGCGGACCGCGCGCGGGCGAGCGGGCACCCGATGCGCTCGTGCGCGTGGTGGACGGACCGCTCGGCAAGGCGCCAGACAGGGGCCGCATCTTCGATCTGCACGATCCGGCGAGTTTCTCGCTGTTTCTGCTGGTGGACGGCGAAGCGGCACGTGCCGCCGATGCCGCGGAGCATGCGGCGGATAGCCCGGCAAGCGCCGCAAGCACGCCCGGCGCAGCGGCCGCAGCGGCAAGCGCGAGCGCTGCGTCAAACACCGCAGCGGGCGGCCTCGAAGCACTCAGGCCGTTTGCCGAAGCGGTCGAGCGGGTGTTGCCGCAGGCCGTGCGTGTCTGGTGGGTGGCGGATCTGCCGGACGGCGAGGTGCCGCTGGCGGGTGAGGGCGCGCCGTCGCTCAGTGACGCGTATGGGCGCACGCGGCCCGCGTTCTATTTCGTGAGACCCGATGGCTACATCTGTGCGCGCGGCCGCACAGGGTCGGACCTGCACGGCTTGCTGCGCCATTGCGAGATGTGGTTCACACCTGCGCCCGCACCCCGGCCGGCTGCGCAGTAGTCCGGCAGGTAATTCAGCCGGTCGTTCAGCAGTCATTCAGCCGGACTGGGGTAAGGCAGAGGGTGCGCGTGAAGCAGTGTGAGCGTGAAGCAGCGCGCGCGGTGTGCGCGCCTCTGCCTCACGCGGCGTGATGCAGCTTGCGGCTCAAGCCGCTGCTGCGGGCACGAGCGAGTCGCGATGCTCCGTGAGCGCAGCGAGCACGATCTCGGTGAAGCCCGCTTCTTGTTGAGCGTTACCGTCCAGCGCCGCGAGCAGCGTGCGGCGCATGCGCGGCTCCCAGAACTTGCGGATATGCTCGGCGATACCCGTGAGCGCCTCCTCGCGATCGGGCAGGGAGTCGAAGAACATGCCGATCTGGTTCGCCATCTCGATCAGGTTGTCTGCTTTCATCGCGTTATTTCCCTGAAGTGGTCAGTGGTTCGCGCTGGCGGAGCAACTCGAGCTGCGTCTCGTTGAAGCGCGAGTACTCGCGCTGCCATTGCGACGGCTGCTGCACGTGGCTTACCTGCACGGCGGTCACCTTGTACTCGGGGCAGTTCGTGGCCCAGTCCGAGGCGTCCGTGGTGATCACGTTCGCGCCCGATTCGGGGAAGTGGAACGTCGTGTAGACCACGCCCGGCTGCATGCGCGTGCTCACCTTGGCGCGCAGCACCGTGTGTCCCGCGCGCGATTCGATGCCCACCCAGTCGCCTTCGTTGATGCCGCGATCTTCCGCATCGACCGGATGAATCTCCAGCCGGTCCTCCTCGTGCCAGCGCGAGTTCTCGGTGCGGCGCGTTTGCGCGCCCACGTTGTACTGCGAGAGGATGCGGCCCGTCGTGAGCAAGAGCGGGAAGCGCCGCGTGACCTTTTCCGGCGAGGCGATGAACTTCGTGATCACGAACTTGCCCTTGCCGCGCACGAATTCGTCGATGTGCATGATCGGCGTGCCTTCGGGCGCCTCTTCGTTGCACGGCCACTGGGTGCTGCCCATCTCGTCGATCTTCTTGTACGAAACGCCGTGGAACGTGGGCGTGAGACGCGCGATCTCGTCCATGATCTGCGACGGATGCGTGTAGTCCATCTCGTAGCCGAGCGCGCGGGAGAGCAGGATCGTCACTTCCCAGTCCGAGTAGCCGGCGATCGGCGGCATCACCTTGCGCACGCGCGAGATGCGGCGCTCGGCGTTGGTGAAGGTGCCGTCCTTTTCGAGGAACGACGAGCCCGGCAGCAGCACGTGCGCGTACTTTGCCGTTTCGTTCAGGAAGATGTCCTGCACGACGATGCATTCCATTGCCGACAGCGCCGCCGCCACGTGCTGGGTGTTCGGGTCCGACTGCACGATGTCCTCGCCCTGGCAGTAGAGGCCCATGAAGGTGCCGTCCATTGCCGCGTCGAACATGTTCGGAATGCGCAGGCCCGGCTCGCTTTGCAGCGCGACGTTCCAGGCACTCTCGAACTCGCCGCGCACGACGGCGTCGCCCACGTGACGGTAGCCCGGCAGTTCGTGCGGGAACGAACCCATGTCGCACGAGCCCTGCACGTTGTTCTGGCCGCGCAGCGGATTCACGCCCACGCCTTCGCGGCCGATGTTGCCGGTGGCCATCGCGAGGTTGGCGATGCCCATCACCATGGTCGAGCCCTGCGCGTGTTCCGTCACGCCGAGGCCATAGTAGATCGCCGAGTTGCCGCGCTGCGCATAAGCACGCGCTGCGGCGCGCACTTGCTCCGCCGGCACGCCGGTCACTTCGGCCATGGCTTCGGGCGAGTTCTCGGGCAGCGCGACGAAATCGCGCCACTGCTCGAACGCGCGCGTCTCGCAGCGCTCGGCCACGAACGCTTCGTTCACGAGGCCTTCGGTGACGATCACGTGCGCAAGCGCATTGACCATCGCGACGTTGGTGCCCGGGCGCAGTTGCAGATGATGCTCGGCCTTCACGTGCGCGGTATCGACGATATCGATGCGGCGCGGATCGACGACGATCAGCTTCGCGCCTTCGCGCACGCGGCGCTTCAGGCGCGAGCCGAACACCGGGTGGCCGTCGGTCGGGTTCGCGCCGATCACCATGATCACGTCCGAGTGATCGACCGAGGCGAAGGTCTGCGTGCCCGCCGATTCGCCGAGCGTGGTCTTCAGGCCGTAGCCGGTGGGCGAGTGGCACACGCGTGCGCAGGTGTCGACGTTGTTGTTGCCGAACGCGGCGCGCACGAGCTTTTGCACGAGATACGTCTCTTCATTCGTGCAGCGCGAGGAGGTGATGCCGCCGATCGAGTCGCGGCCGTACTTGTCCTGGATGCGGCGGAACTCGCTCGCGGCGTATTTGATTGCCTCGTCCCAGCTCACTTCGCGCCACGGATCGGTGATCTTCGCGCGAATCATCGGCTTCTTGATGCGGTCCTTGTGGGTGGCGTAGCCCCACGCGAAGCGGCCCTTCACGCAGGCGTGCCCTTCGTTCGCCTGACCGTTCTTGTGCGGCACCATGCGCACCACTTCGTTGCCCTTCATCTCGGCCTTGAACGAGCAACCCACGCCGCAATACGCGCAGGTCGTCACGACCGAGTGCTCGGCCTGGCCGAGCATCACGACGGTCTTTTCCTGCAGCGTCGCGGTCGGGCAGGCCGCCACGCAGGCGCCGCACGAAACGCACTCCGAATCCATGAACGATTCGCTCGCACCCGCCGCCACGCGCGATTCGAAACCGCGTCCGGAAATGGTCAGCGCGAAGGTGCCTTGCGTTTCCTCGCAGGCGCGCACGCAGCGGTTGCAGACGATGCACTTCGACGGATCGTAGGTGAAGTACGGATTCGACTCGTCCTTCTGGTCCTTGAGGTGGTTCGCGCCGTCAAAGCCGTAGCGCACTTCGCGCAGGCCCGTCACGCCCGCCATGTCCTGCAGCTCGCAGTCGCCATTGGCGGGGCAGGTGAGGCAGTCGAGCGGGTGATCGGAGATGTAGAGCTCCATCACGTTGCGACGCAGCGATTGCAGCTTGTCGCTTTGCGTGCGCACCTTCATGCCGGCTTCGACCGGCGTCGTGCACGAGGCGGGATAGCCGCGACGGCCTTCGATCTCGACGAGACACAGGCGGCACGAGCCGAACGGCTCGAGCGAATCGGTGGCGCACAGCTTGGGCACGTTGACGCCTGCCTCGATGGAGGCGCGCATCACCGAAGTGCCAGCGGGCACCGTGACGGACTGGCCGTCGATCTCGAGCGTGACGTCGACGTCGGCATGGCGCAGCGGCGTGCCGAAATCGGTGTCGTCGAAAGGCGAGCGGGCGCTTGCCTTGTTCATTGCTGCCGATTTGCAGGCGCAGTTGCCGGAGCCGCAACCGCCGGCTTGGGGCATGAGCGTGTCGGACATGGTGAGGGCTCCTCGTTCAGGCGGCCGCCGCGTCGGCGGCTGGCTGGACAGGTTCAAGACCGAAATCTTCGGGGAAATAGTTGAGCGCGGAGATCACGGGATAGGGCGTCATGCCGCCCATCGCACAGAGCGACCCGGACACCATCGTGTCGCACAGATCGCGCAGCAGCGTGACCTGCTTTTCGGAGGTGTCGCCCTTGCGGATCTTTGCGATCACCTCGACGCCGCGCGTCGAGCCGATGCGGCACGGCGTGCACTTGCCGCACGATTCGAGCGTGCAGAACTCCATCGCGTACTGCGCGAGATCGGCGAGATTCGCGGTGTCGTCGTGCACGACGAGTCCGCCGTGACCCACCACCGCGCCCACTGCCGCATACGCTTCGTAGTCCATGGGAATGTCCCACTGGCTCTCGGGCAGATAGGTGCCGAGCGGGCCGCCCACCTGCACGGCGCGCGCGGGGCGGCCGCTGGCGGTGCCGCCGCCGTAGTCAACCATCAGCTCGCGCAGCGTCACGCCGAACGCGACTTCCACGAGCCCGCCGCGCGCGATGTTGCCGGCGAGCTGGAACGGCAGGGTGCCGCGCGAGCGGCCCATGCCGAAGTCCTTGTAGTACGCGGCGCCCTTCGCGAAGATGATCGGCACCGTGGCGAGCGTGATGACGTTGTTGATGACCGTCGGCTTGCCGTAGAGGCCGGCGAGCGCGGGCAGCGGCGGCTTCGCGCGCACGATGCCGCGCTTGCCTTCGAGCGATTCGAGCAGCGCGGTTTCCTCGCCGCACACATAGGCGCCGGCGCCCTTGGCCACGAACAGGTCGAAGCGCTTGCCGCTGCCGAGCACGTCGTCGCCGAGCCAGCCCTTGGCGCGTGCGCGGGCGATGGCCTCTTCGAGCGCGGCGATCGAATGCGGATACTCGCTGCGCACGTAGATGTAGCCGACGGTGGCGTCCACCGCGATCCCGGCGATCGTCATGCCTTCGATCAGCACGTAGGGGTCGCTTTCCATCACGAGACGGTCGGAGAACGTGCCCGAGTCGCCTTCGTCGGCATTGCAGACGATGTACTTCTGGTCCGCCTTGGCCTGGGCGACCGTGCGCCACTTGATGCCGGCGGGGAAGGCCGCGCCGCCGCGACCGCGCAGACCCGATTCGATCAGCGATTCGCAGACGTCGGCGCCGGTCATTGTGAGTGCGCGGCGCAGGCCTTCGAGCCCGCCATGCGCGACGTAATCGTCGGTCGAGAGCGGGTCCGTGATGCCGATGCGCGCGAACGTGAGACGTTGTTGCTTGCGCAGATACGGAATCTGCTCGACGAGGCCGACCGAGCGCGCATGCTGCGCGCCTTGCAGGAAGCCCGTCTCGAAGAGGCTCTTCACATCGGTTTCTTCGACATTCGCATAGCCGACGCGCCCATCGGGCGTTTCGACCTCGACGAGCGGTTCGAGATACAGCAGGCCGCGCGAGCCGTTGCGCACAAGCTCGATGGCCAGGCCGCGTGCGGCGGCTTCGCGCTGGATGGCGGCGGCGACGTCATCGGCGCCGAGTGCGAGCGCCGACGAATCGCGAGGAACATAAATGCGCGTCATACGGCCTCCTCGGTACGGGCGACGGCGGCAACCGCTTTGGCCAGCAACGCGTCGAATTTTTGCGGGGTCACGCGTGCGTGCAGCGTGCCGTTGATCATCATGGCCGGCGACAGCGCGCACTGGCCGAGACAATAGACCGACTCCAGCTCGACTTCGCCCGCGTGCGTATGCTCGTGCGCGTGCTCGCCGTCGTGGCCGTGCTGCTTGAAGCGGCAGCCGGTATGCGCTTCGGCGTGCTGCGCCAGCGCCTCGCTGCCCATGCTGCGGCATGCCTCGGCACGGCACAGTTGCACGACAACGGGTGCGGGCGGCGCGGTGCGGAAGTGGTGGTAATAAGTGATGACGCCGTGCACCTCGGCGCGCGAGAGGTTCAGCGCCTTCGCGAGCGGGGCGACCGCGGCGGGCGGCACGAAGCCGATTTCGTCCTGGATCGCATGCAAGATCGCGAGCAGCGTGCGGCCCGGTTGGGCATGGCGCCGCACGAGGTCGTCCGGCGCGCTTGCGGTTGTCTCATCCACTGTAAGGCTCCTGCGGAGGCATATATGCGCTTGTCATTCATAAAGTGCGCATCTATGCTGGGGTTGTTTTCTTGTATGGACGAACAATAGGCTCGCAAAAGGGTCGGCGCAATAGGAAATGAGATTTCATAATGATCAAGGTCGAGTGTCAGGCGCAACTGGTGGTGCGGGACGGGCAAGGCCGTGAGGCCAGTCTGACGGACGTGGTGCCGCTTCTCGCGCTCGTCGCGGAAGAAGGCAGCATTGCGCAGGCCGCGCAGCGTAAGGGTTTGTCCTATCGTCATGCGTGGGGGCTGTTGCGCGATCTGGAGGAGCGCCTGGGCGGCGCGCTGATCGCCAAGGCGCGTGGCCGCGGCTCGGTGCTTTCGGAGCTGGGCGAAGCAGTGCTGCGCTCGCAGCGTCTGTGCACGGAGCGCCTGTCCGGCAATCTTCAGGCGCTCGCGAGTGAAGTGGCCAGCGATCTGAACCGCTGGATCGCGCCCGCCGTGCAGGACCTGCGCATCCACGCCTCGCATGGCTACGCGGTGGCGGCGCTGGTCACCGCGCTCGTGGCCGACCAGGTGCCCGTGGAGATCAAATACCGCGACAGCGCCGACGCCATCACGGCGCTTGCGCGCGGCGAGTGCGATCTGGCGGGCTTTCATCTTCCGCGCAGCGATTTTCGCGAAGCCTGTGCCGACGCCTACCGTAACTGGCTCGATCCGCAGCGCCACGTGCTGATCCACCTCACGCGCCGCAAGCAGGGGCTCTTTGTCGGGCATGGCAACCCGCGTGGAATCGCCGGACTCGCCGACCTGTCGCGGAGCGACATCCGCTTCGTGAACCGGCAGCCGGGCTCGGGCACGCGTCTTTTGATCGATTTGCTACTCACGCGCGTGGGCGTCGACCCGGAGCGGGTGAACGGTTATGCATCATCGGAACTCACGCATTCGGCGATCGCGGCGTTCGTCGCGAGCGGCATGGCCGACGTGGGCTTCGGCGTGGAGCCCGCGGCGCACCATTTCGGCCTCGATTTCATCCCGATCGCCGACGAAGACTATTACTTCGCCTGCGAACGCGCGCAACTGGAGCGTGGGCCTCTGGCGACCGTGCTCCAGTTGCTGCGCGGCACGTCGTTTCGTCAGTCTGTGGCGCAACTGGAGGGCTACGATCCGGGCGAGTGCGGCGCCGTCGTGCCGCTCGGCGTTGGCTGGTCGGGGCGGGAGCAGACACGCTGACGAGCGTCGCGGGGCGGTCGCGAGTTGTGGTGGATCGTGGTGGGTCTTGTGGGGTTTTGTAACAGGAAGCAACATAACGGTCGCCCGACGCTGCAGAGTGCGTCGCTTTTTGTGATACTTTGGGCCGCTACTGGCTCCACCGTTTTGGATGCGCGCTACTCGCGCCGATCGACCATGAAATTCTTGCTTAATGCTTGTATAGCTGCCGCAACCGCGGGAGCGCTATTTGCCACCGTCAACATCGCTTTCGCCCAGAATTCGCCGGGCGTCCCGGGCGGGATCCTCTCCGACGGATTCAAGATCAACGAGCATCCGCAAATGCCATTCGCGGCATCGGCGCCTTCGAACAAATATCAGCACGGCAAACCGTCGACTGCGCGCAGGAAGGGCGATATGGGCGACCCGAACGGCTGCAACCTGCAGTGCCCGCAAGATAATTGATCTGTGGGGTGGCGGGCGGCGCGAGGGCGCCGCGGCCAGTGTCGCACGGTTACGCGGTTAAATCGGGCGCTAAAAAAACAAAAACTCGCGAAGCTTTCGTGCTGTCGCGAGTTTTTGTTTTATATCGAGAAAATCTGGTGGAGCCGGCGGGAATCGAACCCGCGTCCAGAAGCAGTCCATAACCAGTTCTACATGCGTAGTTCTGTCTTTTGATTTAACCGCAGCGACGCGGACGAACACGCTGCGCTACGGCGATTCACCAGGTTTTCGACTCTGGCGTCGTGACGCCGACAGAGCTTAACTGACGTATATGACCTCTGGCGGTATTGCTACCGGTCTTGCGACACTAGCCCGTCAGTGAGCCAGGCAGAGGACGGCGGCCCTTAGGCTGCCAGTGCGAACGTTTCGTCGTTTGCAGTTACGTTTTTCCCATTGATTAACGAGGTGACGGGTCCTCGGCATGCCCTGATTACTTCATAACCCCTGTCGAAACCAGGTCGGCCCCGGGGTGAACAATCATTATCACATAGTTCGGCAGATGAGGCTAACCGCGCCTGGATCAAGGGCGAGTGCGTCAATTATCGCGCCCAGCGCTGCGGGACAAGAGCCGTGGCATCAGGCGCGTCGGCCCACGTCCTGGAGCAGGGAGAAAAGCGTCGCGGCGGTATCGGCCACGTAATCCGCATCCCATTGCGCCGGCGGCTCGACGTTGCCGCAGTAGCCATAGGCCGCAGCGATCGTCGCCATGCCGGCCGCGTGGCCAGCTTGCACGTCGCGCAGGTCGTCGCCGACGTAGACCACGCGCCGCGCCTCGACGCCCAGCGCTTGTGCCGCATGCAGCAGCGGGGCGGGGTGGGGCTTCGAGTAGGGCGTGGTGTCGCCGCTCACGACGCAGGCCGCGCGCGTGTCGAGATGCATCAGCTTCACGAGCGGATCGGTCAGCCGCGCGACCTTGTTGGTGACGATGCCCCAGCGCACGCCGCGTGCTTCGAGGTCGTCGAGCACCGCGTCGATGCCCGGGAAGAGCACCGTCTCCACGCGCAGATTGGCGGCGTAGTTGGCGAGGAACTCTTCGCGCATTGCTGCGAATTCGCGATCATCGGGGCCGATGCCGAATGCACCGCCGATAAGGCCCCGTGCGCCCGCCGAGGCGAGCGGGCGCAGCTTCTCGTAGGGCGCGGGCGCGAGGCCCCGCGCGTGGCGCATCTGGTTGACCGCGACGGCGAGGTCGGGAGCCGTGTCGGCGAGCGTGCCGTCGAAGTCGAACAGCACGGCGTCGCAGGTATCGAGCGCCGCGCGGTGGTCCGGCGCGGGCGTACTTTCAAGCTGGGTCAGAGTCATGTCGGAGGGAGGCGCGTGTGGCCTCAGGCGTCGCGCCGGCAGGCGATCATATAGTTGACGCTGGAGTCGTTCGACAGCGCAAAGCGGCGCGTGAGCGGGTTATACGTGATGCCCTTGATTTCGGCCGGACGCAGGCCGGCCTCGCGCACGAAACCCGCAAGCTCCGAAGGGCGAATGAAACGCGCGTAATCGTGCGTGCCCTTGGGCAGCATCTGCGCGATGTATTCCGCGCCGATCACGGCAAGCAGGTACGACTTCACATTGCGGTTGAGCGTGGAGAAGAACACCCAGCCGCCGGGCTTCACGAGCGTCGCGCAGGCTTTGACCACGCTCAGCGGTTCCGGCACGTGCTCGAGCATTTCCATGCAGGTGACGACGTCGAACGAAGCGGGCTCGCGAGCCGCGATCGCTTCGGCCGCGATTTCCTCGTATTCCACCGTGATGCCGCTTTCCAGGCTGTGCAGGTCGGCCACGCCCAGCGCTTCGCTGGAGAGATCGATGCCCTTGACGTTCGCGCCGAGGCCGGCCATCGATTCGGACAGGATGCCGCCGCCGCAGCCGATATCGAGCACGCGCTTTGCAGGCAGGTGCGCATGGCTGTCGATCCAGCCAAGGCGAATGGGGTTCAGTTCATGCAGCGGCTTGAATTCAGCGTTCGGGTCCCACCAGCGATGAGCAAGATCGCTGAACTTCTGCAACTCGTGGGGATCGGCATTGGTCATGTCGGAAAGGCATCTGGCGTGCCAGAGCGGGTGATAGGTCAAGCCCCGAGTATATAGGCGGGGGCGGGCAGCGGCAAAATGGGCAGCGATTGCGGGGGCGCCCATAACGAGCGAAATAGCAAAACAAGAGCGCAATAAAAAAGCCCCGCCGAAGCGGGGCTTTGAGGCGTGCTGTCGCAGCTCGCAAATTACTGTTGCGGTTGCTTCTGCGTGCCAACAACTTCGACTTCCACGCGGCGATCCGGTGCGAGGCAGGCGACGAGTTGCTTGTGGTTCTTCTGGTTGCAGCCAGTCGTAACCGGGTTGCGCTTGCCCTTGCCTTCCGTGTAGACGCGGTCTGCCGGAACACCCTTGCTGACCAGGTACGACTTGACGGCTTGCGCACGGCGCAGCGACAGGCGGTCGTTGTAGGCAGCCGAACCGATGCGGTCGGTGTAGCCCGTCGCAACGATGACTTCGAGGTTCAGAGCCTGGGTCTTGCTTGCCAGATCGTCCAGCTTTTCCTTGCCAGCCGGCTTCAGGATAGCCTTGTCGAAGTCGAACAGGGCGTCAGCTTGATACGTGATCTTTTGGCTCGTGATTGCCGGCGGCGGCGGAGCGACCGGCGGTTGCGGTGCCTGGGCGACCAGTGCGCCATCGCACTTTGCGTTGGCGGTGGCCGGCGTCCAGAATGCATCGCGCCAGCAAAGCTCGTTCGTGCCGTTCATCCACACGTATTCGCCGGTACCATTCACCCAGTTGTCATTGACGGCTTGTCGCGACGCCGGCACGGATTGTGCTTGGGCGGATGCAGCCATAACTGCGGTAGCTGCAATGAACGCGAGCTTTGAAAGTTTATTCATATTTCTCCTCTCGAAATTGAGATTACCGCAGGTTTACTGCGAGCCATATGACGAAGACTAGTCATACATTGCTCGAAGTATAACATTGGCGAGTTGTGAGACGCGTCTTGTGTAGACTTCGAGCGGTGTCTAACTTTGTGCGTTGGCATTTTGCCATATCGTTCCCGTCCGACGATAAAAAAAATCCGCCCCTTTCATTGGGGCTTGCCGAATGTGGTACACCCGCAACAAAAAGTTCCCAGCCGATCTCCTGGTAGTGTGCCTGGTTGATGGTGGAGTGCAAGGTGTCTTGCAGCGAGCGCTGCGCTTTGTCACGCGAATGCCGCCCGGCCGTCGTTTGCGCTTGATATTTGCCAGTGCGCTGCGGCGCGCTTGAACCGCTTTGCGCCGTTTTGAGGCGCTCGGGACTTGCCGTACTAATAGGTATACGCACATGGCGCGCACGCGGCGCCCAGGCGCCGGGCGGGGGGCTCGCGCATGATAGAATCAGAAGATTGCGCTGCGTCTGCGGCGTCCATGCGACAGCAGGGCGCGTTGCGCGGCTGATCCGGCAGGCAGGCTCGCCGGGCAGCCCCGTGCGCCCGACAACGACATCGATAATGGATCAATTCGCCAAAGAGACTCTGCCTATCTCCCTCGAGGAGGAAATGCGCCGCTCGTATCTCGATTACGCGATGAGCGTGATCGTCGGGCGGGCGCTTCCGGATGTGCGTGATGGTTTGAAGCCCGTGCACCGGCGCGTGTTGTACGCGATGCACGAGTTGAACAACGACTGGAACCGCGCTTACAAGAAGTCGGCGCGTATCGTCGGCGACGTGATCGGTAAATACCACCCGCACGGCGACACGGCTGTATACGACACCATCGTCCGGATGGCGCAGAACTTCTCGCTGCGCTACATGCTGGTCGACGGCCAGGGCAACTTCGGCTCCATCGACGGCGACAACGCTGCGGCCATGCGTTACACCGAAATCCGCATGGCGAAGATCGGTCACGAGCTGCTCGCCGACATCGACAAGGAAACCGTCGACTTCGGACCGAACTACGACGGCAGCGAGAGCGAGCCGCAGATCCTGCCCGCGCGTATCCCGAACCTGCTTATCAACGGTTCGTCGGGCATCGCGGTCGGCATGGCCACGAACATTCCGCCGCACAATCTCAACGAAGTGGTCGACGCTTGCCAGCACCTGCTGAAAAGCCCGGAAGCCACCATCGACGAACTGATCGAGATCATTCCGGCGCCGGATTTCCCGACCGCCGGCATCATCTACGGCGTCGCCGGTGTGCGCGACGGCTATCGCACGGGGCGCGGGCGCGTCGTGATGCGCGCCGCCACGCACTTCGAAGAGATCGATCGCGGCCAGCGCATGGCGATCATCGTCGACGAGCTGCCGTACCAGGTGAACAAGCGTTCGCTGCTCGAGCGCATCGCCGAGCTCGTCAACGAGAAGAAGCTCGAAGGCATTTCCGATATTCGCGACGAGTCCGACAAGAGCGGTATGCGCGTCGTGATCGAGCTCAAGCGCGGCGAAGTGCCCGAGGTCATCCTCAACAATCTGTATAAGGCGACGCAGCTGCAGGACACGTTCGGCATGAACATGGTCGCGCTGGTGGACAATCAGCCGAAGCTGCTGAACCTGAAGGAAATGCTCCAGCATTTCCTGTCGCATCGCCGCGAAGTGCTCACGCGGCGCACGGTATACGAACTGCGCAAGGCGCGCGAACGCGGCCACGTGCTCGAAGGTCTCGCGGTTGCGCTTGCGAACATCGACGATTTCATCGCGATCATCAAGGCCGCGCCCACGCCGCCGATCGCCAAGCAGGAGTTGATGAACCGTCCGTGGGATTCGTCGCTCGTGCGCGAGATGCTCACGCGCGCGGAGCAGGAGAACTCGGCGGCGGGCGGCCGCGAAGCCTATCGTCCGGAAGGCCTGAACCCGCAATACGGCATGCAGGCCGATGGCCTCTATCGTCTGTCCGACACGCAGGCGCAGGAAATCCTGCAAATGCGTCTGCAGCGCCTGACGGGGCTGGAGCAGGACAAGATCATTGGCGAGTACCGCGAAGTCATGGCGCAGATTGCCGACCTGCTCGACATCCTTGCGCGCCCCGAGCGCGTAACGACCATGATCTCCGACGAACTCACCGCGATCAAGAGCGAATTCGGCGATGCGCGCCGCTCGAAGATCGAGATGAACGCGACCGAGCTGAACACCGAAGATCTGATCACGCCGCAGGATATGGTGGTGACCATGTCGCACTCGGGTTACGTGAAATCGCAGCCGTTGTCCGAATATCGCGCCCAGAAGCGCGGAGGTCGCGGCAAGCAGGCCACGTCGATGAAGGACGACGACTGGATCGACACGCTCTTCATCGCCAATACGCACGACCACATCCTGTGCTTCTCGAACCGGGGGCGCGTGTACTGGGTGAAGGTGTATGAGGTGCCGCAGGGTTCGCGCAACTCGCGCGGCCGTCCGATCGTCAACATGTTCCCGCTTCAGGACGGCGAAAAGATCACCGTCGTGCTGCCGGTGAAGGAGTTCTCGGCGGACAAGTTCGTGTTTATGGCGACCGCCCTCGGTACGGTCAAGAAGACGCCGCTCGAAGCATTCAGCCGCCCGTTGCGCAAGGGTATTATTGCGGTCGGTCTCGACGATGGCGACTATCTGATCGGCGCGGCCATCACGGACGGCGCGCACGACGTGATGCTGTTCTCGGACGCAGGCAAGGCGGTGCGCTTCGACGAAAACGACGTGCGTCCGATGGGCCGCGAGGCGCGCGGCGTGCGTGGCATGCAGCTCGAAGACAGCCAGCAGGTCATCGCGCTCCTCGTGGCCGACGACGAGCAGCAGTCGGTGCTCACCGCAACGGAGAACGGCTATGGCAAGCGCACGCCGATCACCGAATACACGCGCCACGGCCGCGGAACGAAGGGCATGATTGCGATCCAGACGTCGGAGCGTAACGGCAAGGTGGTCGCGGCAACGCTCGTGGACGCCGAAGCCCAGATCATGCTGATCACGACCACGGGCGTGCTGATTCGCACGCGCGTCTCGGAGATCCGCGAAATGGGCCGTGCAACGCAAGGTGTTACACTCATCAGCCTTGACGAAGGTACGAAGCTTTCCGGCCTGCAGCAGATCGCGGAGGCCGACGCCGACGCCGAAGGCGACATCGCTGAAGGTGAGGGCGAAAGCGAGGAGTAAGCCTCGTGTGCGGTTGAGGTGGCCCGGCGGCCCGCGTGAGCGGGCCGCTTCGTATCAGGAATGCCGTGGGTGTTTTGAGTGGCCAACGGTTGAATGGTGCCGGGGCGAATCGCTGGATCGGGCGGCGGGCGCGCAGCGCGCACCCCGGAGCGCCCCGCGGTTCGCGTGGCAGGCAGTTCGATTATTTTCTCAGAGGGAGTAATGATGCAAAAACGATTCAAGCAGGTGATGTTGCTGGCCGCTCTCGTGCCGACGTTCGCCATGGCGCAGGCGCTTCAGAATCAGGCGCCCGCACAGGCGCCGGCTGCTGCCGCAGCACCGATCGATTCGGCCAAGCAAGCCGCGATCAAGGACCTGCTGGACGCGATCGACGCACAGAAGCTCGTCGGCGCAATCGGCAACAGCGCGCAAATGCAGGCGAAGCAACTCGTCCCGGCGATCCTGTCGGACGCGCTGTCGGAAAACAAGACGATGACGGACAAGCAGAAACAGGCTTCCGTCCCGTCGCTGCAGAAGAACGCAGTGCCGAAGCTGGTTGATTCGGCAGGCCAGGTTTTCGCCACGGAGTCGTTCAAGCAGGACGCGATGCAGGCTCAGTACGACGCCTATGCCAAGTACTACAGCACGCAGGAAATCAAGGACCTGACCACGTTCTACCGCAGCCCGACCGGCCGCAAGTTCATCCAGGTTCAAGACCAGGTGGGCCGCGACGTCGTCAACGGTCTGATGCAGAAGTACATGCCGCAGTCGATCAAGGCTACGCGCGACCAGGCCGACAAGGAAGTCGCTTCGGTCAAGCCGGCAAAGTAAGCCGCCTCAGCGGCGCCTCGTCCGGTCCAGTCTGCAACGCGCTTTACAACGTACCGCGACAGCATACTGCGACAGTGTACTGCGCGGCGTACAACGCAGCGCATAAAGACGGGTCAGATCGGGGTGCATCGTCCGGAAGGCCCGCGTTGGCGGGTTCCCGGCGACAATGCGATAATGGTCGTTTGTGCAATAAGCACAAGCGGCCATTATCTTTTTCCGGCGCACCGGCTTGTTGCCGTGGTGCCTGCCTCGGGGATCCCCTTACGATGCGCGTCTTCAACTTCTCCGCCGGACCGGCAGCATTGCCCGAAGAGGTGCTCCGTCAGGCCGCCGACGAAATGCTCGACTGGCACGGCAGCGGCATGAGCGTGATGGAAATGAGCCACCGCGGTCCGGAGTTCATGCAGATTCACAGCGAGGCGCTGCTCGATCTACGCGAACTGATGCAGGTGCCGGCGAGTCACCAGATCCTGTTCCTGCAGGGCGGCGGCATCGGCGAAAACGCGATCGTTCCGCTCAACCTGTTCGGCACAAAGCCGCGCGCGGACTTCGTGATCACGGGCTCGTGGTCGCAGAAATCGCAGCAGGAAGCGCTCAAGTACGGCGCGGCGCATATCGCCGCGACGGGCCGTACCCAAGCGGGCTTCACGCATTCGCCGCCCAACAGCGAGTGGAAGCTTTCCGACGACCCCGCCTACGTGCATCTGTGCACGAACGAGACGATCGACGGCGTCGAGACCTTCGAGATTCCCGACCTCGGTGACATCCCGCTCGTGGCCGATGCCTCGTCGCACATTCTTTCGCGCCCAATGGACATCGCCAAATACGGCGTGCTCTACGGCGGCGCACAGAAGAACATCGGCATGGCGGGTGTGACGGTCGTGATCGTGCGCGAAGACCTGCTCGATCGCGCGATGTCCATTTGCCCTTCGGCGTTCGAGTGGAAGACGGTCGCCGCGAACAACTCCATGTTCAACACGCCGCCCACCTATGCGATCTATATCGCCGGGCTCGTGTTCAAGTGGCTCAAGCGCCAGGGCGGCCTCACGGCCCTCGAGGCGCGCAATATCGAAAAAGCGCAGTTGCTCTACGACACGATCGATGCGAGCAGCTTCTACGTCAACAAGGTGGAGCGCCGCGCGCGCTCGCGGATGAACGTACCGTTTTTCCTCGCCGACGAAACACGTAACGATGATTTCCTGGCCGGCGCGAAGGCGCGCGGGCTTCTGCAGCTGAAGGGCCACAAGTCCGTCGGCGGCATGCGGGCGTCGATTTACAACGCGGTGCCGCTCGAAGCAGTGAAGGCACTGGTCGAGTACATGAAGGAATTCGAAGCGACGCAAGCCTGACGAGGCCTCACGCCTCGATCGAGCGCGCGGCGCGTGCGTGCCGACCCGGATGCATCTTTTTCATCCGGGCCGTGCGCATCTCCTTTCAGATTGCCGGTTTCACGCATGGACGACGAACTCAACACACAACTCAAGCCGCTGCGCGAGCGCATCGATGCCATCGATGCCCAGCTCATCGCGCTCCTGAACCAGCGCGCGGCGGTTGCGCTCGAAGTGGGCGAGGTCAAGAAGCACTTCAACGCGCCCGTGTTTCGCCCGGAGCGCGAGCTTCAGGTGATCGAGCGCCTGCAGAACATGAGCGAAGGCCCGCTCGGCAACGATCACATCAGCGCGATCTGGCGCGAGATCATGGCCGCGAGCCGCTCGCTCGAAAAGACGATTTCGGCGGCCTTCCTCGGGCCGGTGGGCACCTATAGCGAGCAGGCGATGTACGCGTACTTCGGTCAGTCGATCGAAGGTCTGCCGTGCCCGTCCATCGACGAGGTGTTTCGCTCGGTCGAATCGGGCGCTGCCGAATTCGGCGTCGTGCCGGTCGAGAATTCGACCGAAGGCGCGGTGTCGCGCACGCTCGATCTGCTCTTGCAGACCCAGCTCGTGATTGGCGGCGAAATCGCGCTGCCGATCCAGCACAACCTGATGACGCAAAGCGGCAAGCTCGATGGCGTGACGCGCGTCTGCGCGCATCCGCAGGCGCTTGCGCAATGCCAGCGCTGGCTCACGGCCAACGCGCCGCAGCTGGAGCGCCATGCCGTCTCGAGCAACGCCGAGGCCGCACGCCTCGCGGCGCAAGATCCGACCATCGCGGCCATCGCCGGCGAGCGCGCGGCCACGCACTATGGTCTCTTGATCGCCAATGCGCTGATTCAGGACGACCCGCATAACCGCACGCGCTTCGTGATGATCGGCAAGCAGCCGGCGGGCGTGTCGGGCCACGACCAGACTTCGATGATCGTCTCGGTGAAGAACGAGCCGGGCGCGGTCTACAAGCTGCTCGAGCCGCTCGCGCGCCACGGCGTGTCGATGACGCGCTTCGAGTCGCGTCCGGCGCGCGTGGGCACGTGGGAGTACTACTTCTACATCGACTTCGAAGGCCATCGCGACGATCCGGCCGTGGCTGCCGCGCTCGAAGAATTGGGCAAGAAGGCTGCGTTCCTGAAGATTCTCGGCTCGTATCCGCGTTCGCGCTAAGTTTGCTCAGGCTCGCCGCGAGCCTCACGGCCGCGCGGCGGGCGAAGCCAGCAAGTACCCCGCATGGGGCGAGAGTCGGTGCTCCGCACAAACTCTGGCCGATACTGGAGAGACCCGCATGACCACGCAATTCGGCCCAACGTATGTGCGCGCGATCGCGCCGTATGTCGCCGGCAAGCCGATTTCCGAAGTCGCCCGCGAGTTCGGCCTCGACGAGGCGCGCATCGTGAAGCTCGCGTCGAACGAGAATCCGCTCGGCATGCCTGAATCGGCGCGGCGCGCGATTTTGCAGGCCGCTGCGCAGGCCGCGAGCGAGCTGGGCCGCTATCCGGATTCGAACGCCTTCGAGTTGAAGGCCGCGCTCGCGGCGCGCTACGACGTGCCGCCCGAGTGGATCACGCTGGGCAACGGCAGCAACGACATCCTCGAAATGGCGGCGCACGCATTCGTCGAGCACGGCCAGTCGATCGTCTATTCGCAGTACTCGTTCGCAGTCTATGCGCTTGCGACCCAGGGGCTCGGCGCGCGCCATCTCGTGACGCCGGCCGTGAAGTACGGGCACGATCTGGACGCGATGCTCGCGGCGGTCGCCGAGGACACGCGCCTGATTTTCGTTGCCAATCCGAACAATCCAACGGGCACGTTCATCGACGGCGCCGCGCTCGAAGCGTTTATCGCGAAGGTGCCGCCGCATGTGGTCGTGGTGCTCGACGAGGCCTACACCGAATATCTCGCGGCGGACAAGCGCTATGACTCGATCGCGTGGGTGCGCCGCTATCCGAACCTGCTCGTCTCGCGCACGTTTTCGAAGGCGTACGGGCTCGCGGGCCTGCGCATCGGCTTCGCGATCGCACAGCCCGAGCAGGGCGATCTGCTCAACCGTCTGCGTCAGCCGTTCAACGTGAACGTGCTCGCACAGGCTGCGGCGATTGCCGCGCTCGGCGACACGGCTTTTCTCGAGCAGAGCGCCGCGCTCAATGCCGATGGCTATCGCACGCTCACCGCCGCGTTCGAGCGCATGGGTCTCGAATATGTGCCGTCCGATGGCAACTTCGTGCTCGTGCGCGTGGGTACGGACGATCAGGCGGGCGAGCGCGTCAATCTCGAACTGCTCAAGCAGGGCGTGATCGTGCGCCCGGTCGGCGGCTATGGTCTGCCGCAGTGGCTGCGCGTGACCATCGGCCTGGCCGAGGAGAACGCGGCCTTCCTCGCAGCGCTTGAACGCGCGCTGGCCCCCGCATGAGCGCACAATTTTTCTTTATTCCGGTGATGGTGTGAGTGCGTTTTCCTTCAACAAGCTGGTGATTTTCGGCGTCGGCCTGATCGGCGGATCGCTCGCACGCGCATTGCGTGAACGCGCGGGTGCCAAGGGCCGGGTGATCGGCGTGGGCCGGCGCGCCCATTCGGTTGCGCGCGCGCTCGAACTGGGCGTGGTCGACGCGGCCGCGACGCTCGACGACGAAGCGGCATTGGCCGCGGCGCTCGAAGGCGCGGACCTCGTGCTGATCGCGGCACCCGTCGCGCAGACCCAGGCGCTGCTCGAGCGCATTGCGCCGCATCTGCAGCTGCACACCATCGTCACCGACGCTGGCAGCACCAAGGGCGACGTGATCGCCGCCGCGCGCGCGGCGCTGGGTGGGCGCATCGGCCAGTTCGTGCCGGGGCATCCGATTGCGGGCCGCGAATCGAGCGGCGTCGAAGCGGCCTTGCCGGACCTCTACGTGGGCCGCAACGTCGTGCTGTGTCCGCTCGAAGAAAACGCGCCCGAGGCGGTCGAGCGCATCGCCGCGATGTGGCGTGCGACGGGCGCCGTGATTGGCCAGATGCCCGCTGCGCAGCACGACCGCGTGTTCGCTTCGGTGAGCCATCTGCCGCATGTGCTCTCGTTTGCACTCGTCGACCAGATTCTGGCCACGCCCGACGCCGAGTTGAAATTTTCGTTTGCCGCGGGCGGTTTCCGCGACTTCACGCGCATCGCCGCATCGAGCCCCGAGATGTGGCGCGATGTCTGTCTCGCGAACCGCACGGCGCTGCTCGCCGAGCTCGACGCCTACACTGAAGTGCTGTCGAAGCTGCGCGCGGCCATCGATGCCGGCGACGGCGCCGCGCTCGAAACCGTGTTCGCGCGCTCGCGCGCGGCGCGCAAGGCATGGCAGGAACGCGGCGGCCAGGGCGCGGGTGACACAGGCGGCGCAGCTGGCACAACAGGTAGCTCGGCGGCGGGAATCGCCCGCGCCACCGGCGATGCCGCCGACGCGGCTCCCGGCAAGTAGGCAACAGTCACGCGGCGCGGCGCATTATTTTGAAGCCCGCCGCAGCACCATCAGGACACGTTCATGGAATACCTCGATCTCGGACCGTTCAACCGTGCGTCCGGCACAGTCCGCCTGCCTGGCTCGAAGAGCATCTCGAACCGTGTGCTGTTGCTCGCGGCGCTCGCCGAAGGCGAAACGACGATCACGAACCTGCTCGACTCCGACGACACGCGCGTGATGCTCGACGCGCTCGCGAAGCTCGGCGTGAAGCTCACGCGCGAAGGCGACACCTGTGTCGTGCAGGGCACGCGCGGCGCCTTCACGGCGCGGCAAGCGGACCTGTTCCTCGGCAATGCGGGCACGGCGGTGCGCCCGCTCACGGCGGCGCTTGCCGTGAATGGCGGCGACTACCGCATCCATGGCGTGCCGCGCATGCACGAGCGTCCCATCGGCGACCTCGTCGACGGTCTGCGCCAGATCGGCGCGAAGATCGATTACGAGGAGAACGACGGCTATCCGCCGCTGCGCATCCGTCCGGCGCAAATCTTGGTCGACGCGCCCATCCGCGTGCGCGGCGACGTGTCGAGCCAGTTCCTCACCGCGCTCCTCATGACGCTGCCGCTCGTGCGCGCACAGGGCGGCGTGACGGTCGTCGAGGTGGACGGCGAATTGATCTCGAAGCCCTACATCGAGATCACGATCAAGCTGATGGAGCGCTTCGGCGTGAAGGTCGAGCGCCACGACTGGCATCGCTTCGAGGTGCCGGCCGGTGTGCGCTATCAGTCGCCGGGCAAGATCATGGTCGAGGGTGATGCGTCCTCGGCTTCGTACTTCCTCGCGGCAGGCGCGATTGGCGGCGGTCCGCTGCGTGTGGAGGGGGTGGGGCGCTCGAGCATCCAGGGCGACGTCGCCTTTGCCGCCGCGCTTATGCGCATGGGCGCGAACGTGACGGTCGCCGACGACTGGATCGAGGTGCGCGGCATCGGCAACGATCACGGCAAGCTCGACCCCATCGACATGGACTTCAACCTGATCCCCGACGCGGCCATGACCATCGCCGTGGCGGCGCTCTTCGCCGACGGCGCGACCACGCTGCGCAACATCGCGAGCTGGCGCGTGAAGGAGACCGACCGCATCGCGGCGATGGCCACCGAATTGCGCAAAGTGGGCGCCGACGTGGAGGAGGGCCCCGACTACCTGGTCGTGCGTCCGCCCGCAACGCTCACGCCGAATGCCGCGATCGACACCTACGACGATCACCGCATGGCCATGTGCTTTTCGCTCGTGAGTCTCGGCGGCGTGCCGGTGCGCATCAACGACCCGAAGTGCGTCGGCAAGACGTTCCCCGATTATTTCGAGCGCTTCCTCGCGCTCGCACAATCTTGATTCCGCCGAGTACCTTTGCCGCATGAAATCGACCCGTCCCTTTTATCCGACGCCCGTTATCGCGATCGACGGCCCGACTGCCTCCGGCAAGGGCACGGTGGCCACGCTGGTTGCCGCGCATCTCGGCTTTCACCTGCTCGATAGCGGCGCGCTGTACCGGCTCGCCGCGCTTGCGAGCGTGCGCTACGCGATTGCGGCCGACGACGCCGACGGGCTTGCAAAGCTGATCGACGATCTCCACATCACGTTCCGCGAAGGCCTCGCGCAGCTCGACGGCGTTGATGCTTCGAATGAAATTCGTGCCGAGGAAGTGGGCAACCGGGCCTCCATGATTGCCGCGCATTCTTCCGTGCGCACCGCGCTGGTGGCCCGTCAGCGGGCGTTTCGCAAGCTTCCGGGCCTCGTTGCCGACGGGCGCGACATGGGCACCGTGATCTTCCCGGACGCCGACCTGAAGGTGTTCTTGACGGCCAGCGTGGAGGCCCGCGCGGCCCGCCGGCATAAGCAATTGATCCAAAAAGGTTTTTCTGCTAATATGGATGACTTGCTTCGGGATTTGCGTGAACGCGACGCGCGCGACAGTAACCGCGCGGCCGCGCCGCTCAAGCCCGCAGCGGATGCGAAGCTGCTGGATACCTCGGCGCTGTCCATCGACCAGGCGGTCGAACAGGTCGTGCAGTGGTATCAGGAGTCGAGCGAACTGCGCTCTGCGCGCCACCCCGATTCACGTTGATGAACGCTGTGGCCACGGCAAATCGCAGCAAGAAGTCGTAGTGATGTAGTACGTGTTGGTGCCCTGCCGGGAGGCGGGGCGTTTGTTAAACCCTTTAACCCCGTATGGCTTTTGCATCTGTGCCGCGAGCATAAGCGTTCCGGCCTCAACGCCCAACCGGTCCAGACCGATCGGCGGAGCAGCGAAAACCATGCAAATCCAGATTTTTATGTCCGACCTGCAAACCTCCACCCCGAATACCGAATCTTTCGCGGCTCTGTTCGAAGAGTCGCTGACCCGCCAGGACATGCGCGCCGGCGAAGTCATCTCCGCTGAAGTCGTGCGCGTCGACCACAACTTCGTGGTCGTCAACGCTGGCCTGAAGTCCGAGGCTTATATTCCTCTCGAGGAATTCCTGAACGACCAGGGCGAAGTGGAGGTTCAGGCGGGCGATTTCGTTTCCGTCGCGATCGACGCGCTGGAAAACGGCTACGGCGACACCATCCTGTCGCGCGACAAGGCGAAGCGTCTCGCTTCGTGGCTGTCGCTGGAAAAGGCCCTCGACAACAACGAACTCGTGACCGGCACGATCACGGGCAAGGTCAAGGGCGGCATGACCGTCATGGTCAACGGCATCCGCGCGTTCCTGCCGGGTTCGCTCGTCGACACGCGTCCGGTCAAGGACACGACGCCGTACGAAGGCAAGACGCTCGAATTCCGCGTCATCAAGCTCGACCGCAAGCGTAACAACGTTGTGCTGTCGCGCCGCGCAGTGATCGAAGCCACGCAAGGCGAAGAGCGCGCAAAGCTGCTCGAGACGCTCAAGGAAGGCGCGATCGTCAACGGCGTGGTCAAGAACATCACCGACTACGGCGCGTTCGTGGACCTCGGCGGCATCGACGGCCTGCTGCACATCACCGACATCGCATGGCGTCGCGTGCGTCACCCGAGCGAAGTTCTCTCGGTTGGCCAGGAAGTCACCGCGAAGATCCTCAAGTTCGACCAGGAAAAGAACCGCGTTTCGCTCGGTATCAAGCAACTGGGCGACGATCCGTGGGAAGGCATCTCGCGCCGCTACCCGTCGGGCACGCGCCTGTTCGGCAAGGTCACGAACATCACCGACTACGGCGCGTTCGTCGAAGTCGAGTCGGGCATCGAAGGCCTCGTCCACGTTTCGGAAATGGACTGGACCAACAAGAACGTTGCTCCGTCGAAGGTTGTCCAGTTGGGCGACGAAGTCGAAGTCATGGTCCTCGAGATCGACGAAGACCGCCGCCGTATCAGCCTCGGCATGAAGCAGTGCAAGGCGAATCCGTGGGATGACTTCAGCCGCAACTTCAAGAAGGGCGACAAGCTGCAAGGCGCGATCAAGTCGATCACCGACTTCGGCGTGTTCATCGGCCTGCCCGGCGGCATCGACGGTCTGGTTCACCTTTCGGACCTGTCGTGGTCGGAAACCGGCGAAGAAGCCGTGCGCAAGTACAAGAAGGGCGACGAAGTCGAAGCCGTGGTTCTGGGCATCGACGTCGAGAAGGAACGCATCTCGCTCGGCATCAAGCAGCTCGAAGGCGACCCGTTCAGCAACTTCGTCGCGATCAACGACAAGGGCGCAACGGTCGACGGCGTGGTGAAGTCGGTCGACGCGAAGGGTGCGGTCATCACGCTGACGGCGGACGTCGAGGGCTACCTGCGTGCTTCGGAAATCGCGCAAGATCGCGTGGAAGACGCTCGCAACGTGCTGAAGGAAGGCGACAAGGTCAATGCGATGATCATCAACATCGATCGCAAGTCGCGTGGCATCAACCTGTCGATCAAGGCGAAGGACTCGGCCGAGACGCAAGAAGCACTGCGCAGCATGTCGTCGGACACGGGTTCGGCTGCCACCGGCACGACCAACCTCGGCGCACTGCTGAAGGCCAAGCTCGACGGCCAGAACCAGTAAGCCTCAAACGGGGGCAAGCTGAAGTATGACCAAATCTGAATTGGTCGCGCAGCTGGCTACGCGATTTCCGCAACTTGTTCTCAAGGATGCGGATTTCGCGGTCAAGACGATGCTCGATGCGATGTCCGAGGCGCTTGCCAAGGGCCATCGCATCGAAATTCGCGGCTTTGGCAGCTTCGGCCTGAATCGTCGGCCGTCGCGCGTTGGGCGCAATCCCAAGTCGGGTGAAAAGGTGCTGGTGCCTGAGAAGTTCGTGCCGCACTTCAAGCCGGGCAAGGAATTGCGCGAGCGCGTCGACAGTAATTCGGGTGAGCCGCTGAAGGCAGACGAGCCGGACGACGATCTGTAAGCGCCGCAGGGTATTCGCAGCGGTTGCAGCCGTTGGCGGTCAATGCCAGATGGCCAGTGCATGGACCGAAAGAAGCGCAGGGTTTTTCGAAACCCGGCGCTTTTTTTTCGTCCACGGTTTTTGGGAGGCGCTGGCTTTCCCCTGTACGGTCTTGCGAGCCTGCTGCCGGGCCGCCCGCCAGCTTGAGCGGCTTACGTAGCGTACATGGCTTATGCCGCTTGCGGCCTCGCGCGGGTGCCGGCGCGCGAGCCGTTCCATTACAATACGGGACACTTCGGCGCGGCCGATGCTGCGGCGCAGCAAGCGAACCGCGCCGGCGCTTTCCCGCAACTGCCAAGAGACTCTTCATGAGATTGATCGCCTGGGTGATCCGTGTGCTGGTGTTCGTGCTGCTGCTCGTACTCGCGCTGGCCAACACGCAAACTACGACGCTGAATTTTCTGGCCGGCTATGCGTGGCAGGCCCCGTTGATTCTGATCGGGCTGGCGTTCTTCGTCGTGGGGCTGCTGGCTGGTCTGCTTTCGGCGCTGCCCGCGATGTTCCGGCTGCGCATGGAGAACGGTCGCCTGAAGCGCGACCTGCGCACTGCCAAGGAAACGCCTGCGACGCCCGCAGAGCCGCCGCTGCCGCCGCTCATCTGAGCCGAATTGCCGTGCCGCGTGCCGTCGATCCCATATAGGTGCTTTCAGGCGCTGCATGGGTATCCGCGGCGCGCGGCCTGATTACCGTTCATACCATCGCTCGCATGGATCTCGATTTTTGGTGGCTGCTCGTCATTCCCGTCGCGTTTGCACTCGGCTGGATGGCGTCGCGCTACGACCTGAAGGCGCTGCTGTCCGAAAGCGCCAATCTGCCGCGTTCATATTTCCGCGGCCTGAACTTCCTGCTCAACGAGCAACCCGATAAGGCCATCGACGCTTTCATCGAGGTCGCCAAGCTCGACCCTGAAACCGTCGAGCTGCACTTCGCGCTCGGCAACCTGTTTCGCCGGCGCGGCGAAACCGATCGTGCGATCCGCGTGCACCAGAATCTGCTCTCGCGCTCGGACCTGCCCGTGAACGAGCGCGATCACGCGCTCTATGAGCTTGGCCAGGACTTCCTGAAAGCCGGCATGCTCGATCGCGCCGAAGAGACGTTCAGCATGCTCAAATCGGGTGACTACGCGCAGGGCGCGCAGCGCGCGCTGCTCACGATCTACGAGATCGAAAAGGACTGGAACCGCTCGATCGAGACGGCGCGTCTGCTCGAAACCATGGGTGCGCCGGAGCTTGGCCTCGAAATCGCGCAGTTCCACTGCGAACTCTCGCAGGAAGCGCTGCAGCGCAAGAACGCGGATGAGGCGCGGCGCCAGCTTGCACTCGCGCTCAAGGCCAACGAACAGAATGTGCGCGCGACGATACTCGCGGGCGACGTGGATGCCGCGAGCGGCGACTGGCAAGGTGCGCTCGCGCAGTGGAAGCGCGTCGAGGCGCAGAATCCCGCCTATCTGCCGCTGGTGGCCGAAAAGATGATGAAGGGCTACGAGGCGCTGGGCCGTGCGCAAGAAGGCGCGCAAGTGCTCACCGAATGGGTCGACCGCTATTCCTCGAACGATCTGCTCGACGTCGCGTATAAATACGTTGCCGAGCTGAGCGGCCCGGACGCGGCCCACGCGCTCGCTCGCACGCAGATGCAAAAATCGCCGAATCTCGCCGGCATGACGCGTCTGCTCGAAGCGCAGCAGGCTAGCGCCGAAGAGCCGCGGCGCGGCGAACTCGAACTCATGCGCAAGCTGATCCAGCAACGCACCAAGAATCTGCCACGTTACACCTGCCAGAACTGTGGCTTCCGGGCGCGCCTTTTCTATTGGCAGTGCCCCGGCTGCAGCGGCTGGGAAACCTATGCGCCGCGTCGCGTCGAGCCCATCCCTGCATCGGGCTGATGCGCGCGGCGCCCAGTCTGAAGGCGGCGCCCGTTCGCGGGCTTGCTCGCGCCTGCGCGGCTAGACGCCGGCGCGAGCGGGCGCGGCCTGTCGAGTGCGCATTGGCGCATATGCAACACCTATTTCCGAATCTGTCACCGGAGCGCGTATGAAAATCACCATTATCGGTACCGGCTATGTCGGCCTCGTCACTGGGGCGTGCCTTGCCGAAATCGGTCACGACGTGTTCTGCCTCGACGTCGATCAGCGCAAGATCGACATCTTGAACGGCGGCGGCGTGCCGATCCACGAACCGGGTCTGCTCGAGCTCATCCAGCGCAACCGCAAGGCGCGCCGCATCACGTTTTCCACTGACGTCGCCGCGAGCGTCGAGCACGGCGAAGTCCAGTTCATCGCCGTGGGCACGCCGCCCGACGAAGACGGCTCGGCGGACCTGCAGTACGTGCTCGAAGCCGCACGCAGCATCGGCCGCTACATGAACGGCTTCAAGGTGATCGTCGACAAGTCGACCGTGCCCGTGGGGACCGCCCAGCGCGTGCAGGGCGTGCTCGCCGAAGAGCTTGCCAGGCGTGGCCTTGGCAGCAGCAACCAGCACCGTTTCTCGGTGGTCTCGAACCCCGAGTTCCTGAAGGAGGGCGCAGCCGTCGACGACTTCATGCGCCCGGACCGCATCATCATCGGCCTCGACGACGACGCGAACGGCGAGCTGGCGCGCGAGAAGATGAAGCGCCTCTACGCCCCGTTCAACCGCAACCACGAACGCACGATCTACATGGACGTGCGCTCGGCCGAGTTCACGAAGTACGCGGCCAACGCCATGCTTGCCACGCGCATCTCGTTCATGAACGAGATGGCGAATCTCGCCGACCGCGTGGGCGCCGACATCGAGTCGGTGCGACGCGGCATCGGCTCCGATCCGCGCATCGGCTATCACTTCCTCTACGCGGGCTGCGGCTATGGCGGCTCGTGCTTCCCGAAGGACGTGCAGGCGCTGATCCGCACGGCCGCCGAGTCGGGCCAGAATCTGCGCATTCTGGAAGCGGTCGAGAACGTGAACTACGATCAGAAGGACGTGCTGGTGCAGAAGATCGTCAAATCGGTTGGCGATGACCTGACGGGCAAGCGCTTCGCGGTCTGGGGTCTCGCGTTCAAGCCGAATACCGACGACATGCGCGAAGCGCCGAGCCGCCGCCTGATCGCCGAGCTGCTCACGCGCGGCGCGACGGTCTCGGCCTACGATCCGGTCGCGACCGACGAAGCGCGGCGCGTGTTCGCGCTCGATCTCGCCAGCGTGCCGGACCAGCATGCGCGCCTCACGTTCGCGCTCAGCCAGGACGACACGCTCAAGGACGCGGATGCGCTCGTGATCGTCACCGAATGGACGGCATTCAAGGCCCCCGATTTCGAGTATCTGAAAGAGGCGCTGAAGGCGCCGCGTATTTTCGACGGACGCAATCTCTATGAGCCCGACGCGATGGCGGAGCTCGGCTTTGACTACCACTCGATTGGACGGCCCCATGTCAAACACGCAAGCGATGCAACCCCAGCAGCCTGAGAACGCGACGCTCGCGCCTGAGGTCACGATCGTGCCGCGCGAGAGGTTCGCGGCGTCGCGCGTGCTGGTGGTGGGCGACGTGATGCTCGACCGCTACTGGTTCGGCGACGTCAATCGCATCTCGCCGGAAGCGCCGGTGCCCGTGGTGCATGTGCAGCGCCAGGAAGACCGCCTGGGCGGCGCGGCCAACGTGGCGCGCAACGCGGCGGCGCTTGGCGCGACCGCTGGGCTTCTGTGCGTGGTGGGACATGACGAGCCGGGCGAGCGCATCGTCGAGCTGCTTGGCGAGAGCCATGTGAACGCGTATCTCGAGCGCGATCCCGCACTGCCTACGACGATCAAGCTGCGTGTGCTTTCGCGTCAGCAGCAACTGCTGCGCATGGATTTCGAGAAGTCGCCCACGCACGAGGCGCTGCTTGCGGGTCTCGCGCGCTTTGATGCGCTGCTGCCCGAGCACGACGTGATCCTCATGTCGGACTACGCGAAGGGCGGCCTCACGCATGTCACGCAGATGATCGCGAAGGCGCGCGCCGCGGGCAAATCCGTGCTGGTCGATCCGAAGGGCGATGACTGGGAGCGCTATCGCGGCGCGAGCATCATCACGCCGAACCGGGCAGAGTTGCGCGAAGTGGTGGGCAACTGGAAGTCCGAAGCGGATCTGCTCGCGCGCGTGACGAAGCTGCGCCACGAATTGCAGTTCGACGCGCTGCTGCTCACGCGCTCGGAGGAGGGTATGACGCTCTTTTCCGATGACGGCGTGCTGCACGCGCCGGCTGTCGCACGCGAAGTGTATGATGTGTCGGGTGCCGGCGACACCGTGATTGCAACCGTCGCGGCCACGCTGGGCGCGGGCCTTTCGCTCGTCGAGGCCGTCGCGCTCGCGAACCGCGCCGCCGGTATCGTGGTGGGCAAGCTCGGCACCGCCACCGTCGATTACGACGAACTCTTTCAATGACGTTCCGCGTGTGGCCGCGCCTGGCGAGCGCGGCCGCTCGACGGGCGCGGTGAGGCAGGGATTTCCGGAGAGTTTTCCCGGCCTCGCGTGAACCTCTTCACCGCAGAATTACCATGACCCTCATTGTGACCGGCGCGGCCGGCTTCATCGGCAGCAATATCGTCAAGGCGCTGAACGAACGCGGCGAAGACCGCATCATCGCCGTCGACAATCTCACCCGCGCGGACAAGTTCAAGAATCTCGTCGACTGCGAAATCGACGATTACATCGACAAGACCGAGTTCGTCGAGCGCTTTGCGCGCGGCGATTTCGGCAAAGTGCGCGCGGTGTTCCACGAAGGCGCCTGTTCGGACACCATGGAAACCGACGGCCGCTACATGATGGACAACAACTTCCGCTACAGCCGCGCGGTGCTCGACACCTGCCTCGCGCAGGGCACGCAGTTTCTGTATGCGTCGTCGGCGGCCATCTACGGCGGCTCGAGCCGTTTCGTCGAAGATCGCGAAGTGGAAGCACCGCTCAATGTCTACGGCTATTCGAAGTTCCTGTTCGACCAGGTGATCCGCCGCGTGCTGCCCACCGCGCAAAGCCAGATTGCGGGCTTTCGCTATTTCAACGTCTATGGGCAGCGCGAGACGCACAAAGGCCGCATGGCCTCGGTGGCGTTCCACAACTTCAACCAGTTCCGCGCTGAAGGCAAAGTGAAGCTGTTCGGCGAGTACAACGGCTATGCGCAGGGCGAGCAAACGCGCGACTTCGTTTCCGTTGAAGACGTCGTGAAGGTCAACCTGTTCTTCTTCGATCATCCCGGGAAGAGCGGCATCTTCAATCTCGGTAGCGGCCGCGCGCAACCGTTTAATGACATCGCGAGCACGGTGGTCAACACGCTGCGCGTCATGGACGGCAAGAGCGCGCTCACGCTCGAAGAGCAGGTGCAGCAGGGCCTCATCGAATACATCGCGTTCCCCGACGCGCTGCGCGGCAAGTACCAGTGCTTCACGCAGGCCGATCTCGCGAAGCTGCGCGCAGCGGGCTACGACGCACCGTTCCTGACGGTGCAAGAAGGCGTCGACCGCTACGTGCGTTGGCTGTCTGGCCAGGTGTAAGCGAAAGCCGCGTCTCCCTAAACTGGACTCTCCTCGCCGGCGATGGTCGCCGGCGTTGGCATCAACGGAGATCCAGCATGATCAAGAAATTGCTCGCCACGGTAGCGCTCGTTGCCGCATTCGGCCAGGTGTTCGCGGCCGTGGACGTCAACTCGGCCAACGAGGACGCTCTACGCGGTATCAAGGGCATCGGGCCCGCGCGCGCCAAGGCCATTCTCGACGAGCGCAGCGCGCACGGGCCGTACAAGGACGCGTCCGATCTCGGCAAGCGCGTCAAGGGCCTTGGTGGTCACACCGTTGAACGTTTGCAGGCCGAAGGATTGGCGGTCGGGCCTGCGAATGCGCAAGCGGCTCAAGGAACGCAGGGGACGCAGGTGGCCCAGGCGACGCAGGCCGGCGCGAAGGCCGCTCCCGCGAAGACTGGAGCCGCGCAGCCGCAAGCGGCAACGGTGGCCGTCAAGAAGTAGCGCCTGCCGCTTTCTCGTGTTGCGCGACATCCGTGCAACCGTCCGGGGCGGCTCGCAGGCGGCGGTTGCACGGTTTCCCGCAAGTCGCCGGGCCCGTCTCCTTCGGGCGTCGCTCCGGCGGATTGCCCGCGGCCCGCGCCGCGGGCTTTTCGCGCCGCTGCTGCGCTCGCGTCGGAGCGGAACGGCCCGCGCGGGTGCCGGGTGACATCCCTTACGCCTTCAGGGCTCCCCTGCGCGGGGTGGCTGCGTGGTTTAGAATCGAAAAATTACCGAAATTCGCCAGACCGGCGCCAGACCGCCCAGACCGCCATTACCTATGCCATACAAGACCATTGAAGACACGATCGGCAATACGCCGCTCGTGCAACTCGTCCGCCTGTCCGACGACGAGATTCGCGCTCGCAACAACGTCGTGCTGGCCAAGCTGGAAGGCAATAATCCGGCGGGCTCGGTCAAGGACCGGCCGGCGCTTTCGATGATCCGCAAGGCTGAAGAGCGCGGCCGCATCAAGCCGGGCGACACGCTCATCGAGGCCACGAGCGGCAATACCGGTATCGCGCTGGCCATGGCCGCGGCGATTCGCGGCTACAAGATGGTGCTGATCATGCCCGAGGACTTGTCCATCGAGCGCCGCCAGAGCATGGCCGCCTATGGCGCCGAAATCATGCTCACGCCGGTGAAGGGCGGTATGGAATATGCCCGCGACCTCGCCGAACAGATGCAGCGCGACGGCAAGGGCATCATCCTCGATCAGTTCGGCAATCCCGACAATCCGCTTGCGCATTACGAGGGCACCGGCCCGGAAATCTGGCGTGAGACCGAAGGGCGTATCACGCACTTCGTTTCGTCGATGGGCACGACGGGCACGATCATGGGCACGTCGCATTACCTGAAAGAGCAGAATCCGGCGATCGAGATCATCGGCGCTCAGCCGGAAGACGGCTCGCGCATTCCCGGCATCCGCAAATGGCCTGAAGCCTATATGCCGAAAATCTTCGACCGCAGCCGTGTGGATCGCACCGAAAACGTGAGCCAGGCCGCCGCCGAAGAGATGTCTCGCCGTCTGGCCTCGGTGGAAGGCATTTTCGCGGGGATTTCGTCGGGCGGCGCGTGCGAGGTGGCTTTGCGTATCGCGCGTCAGGTCGAGAATGCGACGATCGTGTTCATCGTCTGCGATCGCGGCGACCGCTATCTGTCGACCGGAGTGTTTCCGGCCTGATCGCCACCAGACCGCTGCGCTGGCGCGAATCCGGCGCCTGAATTGAAACGGGCGAGGTGTCTCTCGAGAGACACCCCGCCCGTTGTGCTATCCGGCGATGCCTGATGTGTTAGTGGCGCTTATTTTGTCGCCTGGTTGGATGCCTGGTTGGACGCCTGGTTAGTCGCTTATTGCCGCTGCGCCGACTGTGCGCCACCCGTCGCGATCATCTGCGCCTTCACGCGCTGGCCCAATTGGTAGACCGCGAGCGCGTAGAAGAAGCTGCGGTTGTAGCGCGTGAGCACGTAGAAGTTTTTCAGCCCGAGCTTGTACTCGGTCGCGCGGCCCGGCGTGGGCAGGTCGACGACCGTGACCGGCGTGCCGCCTTCGGTGGCCAGATCCACGTTCGGCTCGTTCAGGGCGAGCCCCGAGCGCAGCAATTGCGCGAGCGGCAAGTGTGGCTCGGGCTTGCCGTCGGCGGCGGCCTGCGCGATGCCCTGGCTGCCTGGGTCGCTCGCGATGTTCCACACCACGGGGCGGCCCGGCTCCCAACCGTTTTGCTTCAGATAGTTCGCGACGCTGCCGATCGCGTCGGCGGGGCTATTACGCAGGTCGATATGATGATTGCCCTCGTAATCGACGGCATATTGCGCGATGCTGCTCGGCAGGAATTGCGGAATGCCGATTGCGCCCGTGTACGAGCCGAGCACCGAACTGGGATCGACCTGCTGGTCGCGCGTCCACACCAGATAGTCTTCGAGGTTCTTGCGGAACGTCGCCATGCGGTCCGCGCGATTGGCCGTGTCCGGGTAATCGAAGGCGAGCGTGGTGAGCGCGTCGAGCACGCGGAAGTTGCCCATATAGCGCCCGTAAATCGTCTCCACGCCGATGATGCCGACGATCACCTCGGGCGGCACGCCGAACTCGTCGGCCGCGCGCTGCAGCGTGGCCTGGTTCGCGCGCCAGAAGCGCACGCCCGCGTTGATGCGCACCGTGTCGAGAAAGCGAGCCTGATAGACACGCCAGTTCTTCGCGCTCGGCGTGGGCGAGGGGGTGACGAGCTTCACCGCCGTGGCCGAATAGCTCACGGTCGAGAACAGCGCGTGCAATGCGTCGGAATTGAAGTCGTAGCGCGCGACCATGTCGTTGATGAAGGTGTCGACATTGGCGTTGTTCGCGTAGCGCTGCGGGACGATTTCCTCTTCGAACGTCTGGCCTTGCGTGGCGGCTGGCGGCGTCGTCTGGGCGGGTGCCGGGGGCTTCTGATTCGCGCCCGGCGTGGCCTGTCCCGCGGATTGCGTCGTTTGGGCCGGATGCGTCGTTTGTGTCGACTTCGTCGATTGCGACTGCTCGGCGCATGCCGACAGCACCGCCGCAGCGCAAAGCGCGAGGGCGAAAGACTTGATGCGCGGTTGGCTGAAGGCGGGTGAAACAGACGGGTGCGCGGGCTTTTGCGTCATGGCAGGCGGACGGTTTAGAACGAGAGGACGTGATCCGGCGCAGTATACCCGAGCGCTCCGCGCCGAAAGGCCCCGGCGTGTGCGGCTGGACATGCGCGCACGTGGGCTCGCGGGTGAAGTGCGAAGGGCCTGTGGTAACGTGACGACTGTCCGCGCTCGAACGCGGGCCGCGTGACTGTTGCAAATTCCTGCGCGGCAAACCCGACGAAAGAACTGATGGAGACCCGCAGCGCGCCCCCGAGTGCAGGCTCGAGTGCACGGTGCTACGAGACATGACGACCGGCTTTTTCTCGCATCCCGACTGTCTGCTGCATGAAATGGGCGAGTGGCATCCCGAATGCCCCGCGCGCCTGCAGGCGATCGAAGACCAGCTCATTGCAGGCCGCATCGACGCACTGATCGAGCGCGACGACTCCGCGCCGCTCGTCGAAGAAGCCGCGCTCCTGCGCGTGCACACCCAGGCGCACATCGACTATTTGCGCCAGCTCTCGCCGCAGGAAGGCTACGCGCCGATCGACCCCGACACGTCGATGAACCCGCACACGTGGCAGGCCGCATTGCGCGCGGCGGGCGCCGCCGTCGCCGCGACCGACGCCGTGATCGCGGGCCGCTATGAAAACGCGTTTTGCAGCGTGCGCCCGCCCGGCCACCACGCCGAGCCCGCGCGCGCGATGGGCTTTTGCTTCTTCAACAATGTCGCGGTGGCGGCGCGCCATGCGCTCGACGTGCATGGTCTCTCGCGCGTCGCGATCGTCGACTTTGATGTGCATCATGGCAACGGCACGGAAGCCGCTTTTACGGGCGATTCGCGCGTGCTCATGTGCAGCATCTTCCAGCACCCGTTCTATCCGTTCTCGGGCGCGGACAATCAGGCGCCGAACATGGTCAATGTACCGATGCCGGCGCGCACCAGGGGCATGGAAGTGCGCGAGGCGATCGACATCATGTGGCTGCCGCGCCTGCACGAGTTCAAGCCGGAGATGGTGTTCGTCTCGGCGGGGTTCGATGCGCATCGCGAGGACGATCTCGGCAACATGGGCCTCGTCGAGGACGATTATGCGTGGATCACCGAGCAGGTCCGCGAGGTCGCGAAGCGCCACGCGAAAGGGCGCATCGTGAGCTGTCTCGAAGGCGGTTACAACCTGTCGGCGCTCGGGCGCAGTGTGGTGGCGCATCTGCGTGCGCTGGCCGATATCTGATTAGAAGGAGCCGTGCACCATGAGTACCGCAGCCGTTCCGCCTTCGTCGTCTTCTGCCGATGCCGCGTCGCTCGTCGACGTCGCGCACGATGCGTATGGCGTGCCCGGCGTCGTGCGTCTCACGCTGAACCGGCCCGACGCGTTCAATGCGCTTTCCGAAGCGCTCACCGACGCGTTGCAGACGGAACTGGCCGCGATTGCGAAATCGGACGCGCGCGTCGTGGTGATTGCGGCGGCGGGCCGCGCGTTCTGCGCCGGTCACGATCTCAGGGAAATGCGCGCGGCGCCTTCGCTCGATTACTACAAGCGGCTCTTCGCGCGCTGCTCGAAGATGATGCTCGCCATCCAGACGATGCCGCAGCCCGTGATCGCGCGCGTGCAGGGCGTGGCGACGGCGGCAGGCTGCCAGCTCGTCGCGATGTGCGATCTCGCGGTGGCCGCCGAGTCGGCGCGTTTTGCGGTTTCGGGCATCAACCTCGGGTTGTTCTGCTCGACGCCGGCGGTGCCGCTCACGCGCAACGTCTCGCGCAAGGCGGCGTTCGAGATGCTGATGACGGGCGAATTCATCGATGCGCAGAAGGCGTTGCATGAGGGGCTCGTGAACCGCGTCGTCGCTGCGGAGGAGCTCGATGCCGCCGTGACTGCGCTCGCCGCGAGCATCTGCGCGAAGCCGCGCGAGGCGGTGGCGGCCGGCAAGGGACTGTTTTACCGGCAGCTCGAGATGGGCGTCGAGGCCGCGTATCAGCTGGCTGGGCAGACCATGGCCTGCAACATGATGACCGACCCGGCGCTTGATGGCGTGCAGGCGTTCATCGAGAAACGTCCGGGCAAATAAGTGGTACTGAAGCGGCACTGAAGCCGCACTGGCCGGGGAGTCCCGCCAGTCTTTCGTCGCTGTTTCGCGGCTCAGCGGGTTTTCCGCCAGTCGGCTAGCGACCGGAGTGAGCGCTTTAGCACCTGCTCCGGTCCCACGCAAAGCTAGTGGCGGCCGATCCAGTCCAGCATCGCACCGATCACGCGCTCGCGGTCGAGATCGTTGAGCGTCTCGTGATAACTGCCTTCATAGAGCGTGAGAGTCCGGTCGGGCGATCCCACATGCGCGCCGAACGCGCGGCTGCCTTCGGGCTCGGTGAGCTTGTCCTCGGTGCCGTGCCAGATCAGCACCGGCATGCGTAATTGGGCACGCCCAGCCTCGATACGCTTCATTGCGTCAAGCAACTCCGCGCCCGTGCGCGCGGGAATCGCGCCGTGGTGAACCAGCGGATCGGCCCGGTTTGCCTCGACCACGGCGGCGTCGCGCGCGAGCAGGCCCGCGTCGATCTTCATGGCGGGAAAGCGCGGCCAGACCGCGCTCATCACGCGGCTCGCGGCGATCATCCAGTGCGGCACGTCGCGGCCGGGCGCCAGCGCGGCGCTCGAAAGCAGCAGGCCCGCGAACGCCACGTCCGTGTTCGGCGCGCGCTCGATCGCGTAGAGCGCGGCGATCGCGCCACCCATGCTGTGGCCCATCAGAAAGAGCGGCGTCTTGCGCGCGCGGCATTGTGCGGCCGCATGCTCGACGAGCGCCTGTGCATCGTCGAGATAGTCGTCGAAGTGGGGGACCCATGCGCGGCGTCCATCCGCGTGCCCGTGTCCACGCAGATCGATCGCATAAACGTCGATGCCAGCCGCGTTCAGGCGTGCCGCGAGCGCTGCGTAACGGCCCGCGTGCTCGGCGAGGCCATGCAAGAGGGCGACAGCCGCGCGTGGCTCGTCGCTCATGGCGTACCAGGCGTACAGCGGCAACCCGGTGCCGTCGCGGGCGCGCAGCGTCGTGCGTTGCGGCGCTGCGCCCGCGGTCGGTGCCGATGCCGCGCGTGCCGCATCCTGCGGCGGGGTCGTCTCCATCGCTTGCTGCTCCCTGGCTATTCGTTATATGCGTCGTATGGCGCTACGGGACCATTCGGGACCATTCGGGACCATTCGGGACCATTGAGGACCGAAGGACCTGAGCGCGGTCGGCAGAGGGTAGCACCCGTTACGGCGCGCGAACGCAGCGAAACCCCTCTAATGATTTCGGGTTATGAAAATATCGGAAATGATTATTAATAGGAATTTACCCGCCAGGGTAAAATGCCGAGCTTGATTCCAGTCCAGCAAGCGGCGGCTGTCTGCCGGCGCGACGCGTCTTGTGCGATTGAAAGATCGCGGCACAGGCAACGCGGCGCGCGGCGCACCCGCCGTTTCGTTTTTTTTCATGATCGAAATTCGAAACGTTTCCCAGCGCTTCGCCGGCCCACAAGGTTGGATCGAGGCGCTGCACAACGTCAATCTGACGATTCCGCCGGGGGAAGTGTTCGGCATCATTGGGCGCAGCGGGGCGGGCAAGAGCACGCTCGTGCGCACCATCAATCTGCTCACGCGGCCCACCGAAGGCGACATCGTCGTCAACGGGCGCACGCTCACGTCGCTCTCGAGCGCCAACCTGCGCGAGGCGCGCCGCGAGATCGGCATGATCTTCCAGCACTTCAACCTGCTCTCGTCGCGCACGGTGTTCGACAACGTCGCGCTGCCGCTAGAGCTTGCGGGTATGAAGCGTCCGCAGATCGAGGAGACGGTGCTGCCGCTGCTCGAGCTCGTCGGCCTCGCCGCGCAGAAAGACCGCTACCCGTCGCAGATCAGCGGCGGCCAGAAGCAGCGCGTGGGCATCGCGCGCGCGCTCGCGAGCAAGCCGAAAGTGCTGCTCTCGGACGAGGCGACCTCCGCGCTCGACCCGGAAACCACGCGCGCCATTCTCGACCTGCTGCGCAAGATCAATCGCGAGCTGAATCTGACCGTCGTGATGATCACGCACCAGATGGAGGTGATCAAACAGGTCTGCGACCGTGTGGCCGTGCTCGACGCAGGCCGTGTCGTGGAAACCGGCCCGGTCATCGACGTGTTCCTGCAGCCGCGCCACGAAGTCACGCGCGCGCTGCTCGGCGACGTGATCGCTCAAGAACTGCCGCCCGCGCTCAAGGCCCGCGTGGCCGAACGGCTCGCGAAGGGCAATGGGCACTTGCTGCGTCTCGCCTTCACGGGCACGGGCGTCGATCAGCCGGTGCTCTCGGAGACAATCCGTCGCTTCGAGCTCGATTTCAACATCCTGCATGGCCAGATCGACGAAATCCAGGGCCAGGCGTTCGGCTCGCTCGCGGTGCTCGCGGGCGGCGATCCGGTGAAAGTGGTGCAGGCAATTGCGTGGCTGCGCGAACAGGGCGTGGTGGTGGAGGAGCTG
Source organism: Paraburkholderia tagetis (assembly GCF_022213065.1). Taxonomy (GTDB): domain Bacteria; phylum Pseudomonadota; class Gammaproteobacteria; order Burkholderiales; family Burkholderiaceae; genus Paraburkholderia; species Paraburkholderia tagetis. The sequence goes on along the minus strand of NZ_JAKLJA010000038.1, from coordinate 2,079 downwards.
TCCCATGTGGAGTGAAATGTTCGACATGTTCGTCCAGTCGTTCTGGGAAACGCTCGTCATGGTAGGCATTTCCGGCGTGGTGGGCGCGGCTATCGGCTTGCCGCTGGGCGTGCTGCTCTATCTGACCGACCGCGAAGGCGTGCTGCAGAACATCGCCGTCAATCGCGTGATGGGCGTGATCGTCAACGCCGTGCGCTCGACGCCGTTCATCATCCTGCTCGTCGCCGTGATTCCGTTCACGCGCGTCGTGGTGGGTTCGTCGATCGGCACCGCGGCCGCCATCGTGCCGCTCACGATTTCCGCTGCGCCGTTCATCGCGCGTCTCGTGGAAACCGCGCTGCGCGAAGTCGACCGCGGCCTCATCGAAGCCGCGCTGGCCATGGGCGCGAGCACGCGCCAGATCGTCTTCAAGGTGCTGCTGCCCGAGTCGCTGCCGGGCGTGGTGGCCGGCTTGACCATCACGTTCATCTCGCTCGTCGGCTATTCGGCGATGGCGGGGGCGATCGGCGGCGGTGGTCTCGGCGATCTGGGCATCCGCTACGGCTATCAGCGCTTCGAGCCCGAAGTCATGCTGATCGTCGTCGTGATCCTGATCGTGTTCGTGCAGCTCGTGCAGTCGTTCGGCGACTGGCTCGTGCGGCGCCTGAGCCATAAATAAGCGGCTGGCAAGGCTCGCCAGGCAGTTCTTCGACCACTCTCACTCAGGACAAAGGTTTGGGTATGCAACGTCGTTTCATGATCCGGCTGGCGGCTGCGCTCGGTGCGGCTTCGATCGTCGTACCGCTTTGCGCTCCGCTCGCGGCGCACGCCGACGAGACCATCAAGGTGGGTGTGACAGGCGGCCCGCACGAGCAGGTGATGGAAGTGGTCAAGCAGGTCGCGGCGAAGAACGGTCTCACGATCAAGATCGTCGAGTTTTCCGACTATGTGCAGCCGAACGCGGCGCTCGCGGGCGGCGACCTCGATGCGAACAGCTATCAGCACGAGCCGTATCTCGACGCGCAGGTGAAGGATCGCGGCTACAAGCTGGTCAAGCTCGCCGACACGGTCACGTTTCCGATGGGCATCTACTCGAAGAAGGTCAAGACGCTCGCCGAGCTCAAGCCGGGTGCGCGCATTGCGGTTCCCAATGATCCGACGAACGGCGGCCGCGCGTTGCTGCTGCTGGAGAAGCAGGGTCTCATTCAGCTGCGCGCCGATGCCGGCCTGAAGGCAACGCCGCGCGACATCGTGGGAAATCCGCGCAGGCTGAAGATCGTCGAGCTCGACGCGGCGCAGATTCCGCGCTCGCTCGACGACGTGGATGCCGCGGCGATCAACACGAACTTCGCGATGGAAGCGGGGCTCAAGCCGAAGCAGGATGCGATTGCGATCGAGGACCCGAAGGGGCCTTACGTGAACATCATCGCGATTCGCGCGGCCGACCGTAACAAACCGTGGGTGGCCAAACTGGTGGCGGCGTATCACTCGCCGGAGGTGAAGCAGTACGTCGAGCAGAAGTTCGGTGGGGCTGTGATCTCGTCATGGTGAGCCTCGTTCCGGTGGGTGAGGGCTTGGCGTCAGAATAGGTAGAGCGTTCGGTCGGAGAAACCCGGGCTTGATACCCGGGTTTTTTCCGACATAAAATCGCACGATCGTTCGCAACTGATGGCCGCCTTGCATGGGGCCAGAGCAAGGCGCTCGGCATAGGGGCGGGTGTGAGGCACTCGCGCCGGCCGGCAGCCAAAGCGCCAACTCTGGTCATACAGGGGTAGGACCGAGGTATTTGGGGCAGAAGCGAACCGTGCGGGAAATGTGCTGGTGGGTGGGTGCGAGCGGGAACGCTATCGCTATAATGTCCGCCAGGTTGACGTATTCGTAACTTCGGAGCATGTGAATGAAAGTCCTTGTGCCAGTCAAGCGCGTAGTCGATTACAACGTCAAGGTTCGTGTGAAGTCGGATGGCACGGGCGTCGACATCGCCAACGTGAAGATGTCGATGAACCCGTTCGACGAAATCGCCGTGGAAGAAGCGGTTCGTCTGAAGGAAGCCGGCGTGGCGACGGAAGTCATCGCCGTGTCGTGCGGCGTCACGCAGGC
>NZ_JAKLJA010000037.1 GCF_022213065.1 Paraburkholderia tagetis | reverse complement strand
TGTCTGAGGCTCATGGTGTCTTTTACGTTCCAGGGCATGATTGGATCCGGGCGTTGGACTGCCCGAAAGTGTCAACCATGTCCTCGTACACCTGTCAGCTATGTCTCCAGTCTGTACACAGCCGCAAAGAAAAGTAGGCAAAAGAAAGCCGCTCAAACCGCTAGTGTTACGCCGTCCACCTCGTGCCCATCATCGGAGCGGTTCCGGAGCGTCTGCCACCACGCGCCGTACAACAGAGTGACTAAGGGCTCATTCCTCCGGCGGCGCTACGCGCGCCGTGGGGCATAACCCAAAACCGGTGGGGCGCATGCACATTCGCTTACCCACGCAGTACTCATGGTTTCCCTTGCATACCCGACCGCTGCGCGCGTAGCGAGCAGCGGGATGAATGACTCCTTTGTCACTACCGTTGAAGGTGCGGGGTGACGGATGCCCCGGAACCACTTCGATCACAGGCAAGAGGTGTACGGCGTCACACTGGCGGTTTGAGCCGCTTTCTTTTGCCTACTTTTCTTTGCGGCTGCAAAGAAAAGTAGGTGCCGCCCCGCACAGGGGCAACGCTGGCATACCGACATGAATACAAGGAAACGCGACAAAAAAGGAAACCCAAAAAAGCAAACTACCGGAAATCCACACGCGCAAACGTTTGCGCTGCTCGCTCGGATTCACGATTTACATCACCAAACCAAGAGAACTCATGCCGGAGCGCAGGCACATGAATTAAGTCTGTTCATCAATTCGTCATATATAAGCGTCGATAATGCCCCCCGAATAAATTGGCCTCTCGTGCCATGAGTCGCGCAGTCATAGCGCGTCCGGTGCGAAAGAGGCTCGGGGATTTCGACATGACCATTCGCCACCGCATCACGCTACTCATCGTGCTGATGTTCGTCGCGTTGTCCGCCATTGGCGGCTACGCGGTCTATCAGACGCGCCTCAGCGCCACCGACGTCCATCAGGTCACACAAGGCGTCGTACCGAGCGCACTGGCCTCGGCCGATCTCGTTTCGCTCGTGAAAGACGTGCAGCTCGCGACCATGACGCTCGTCTACGCGCCCGACGCGACCACGTCCCAACTGGCGCAGGACGAACTCAGGAAGAAGCAGGCCGCGTTGCGCGCCGCGCTCGACGTTCAGCGTCAGGCCGCTGCGGGCCACGCGCAGGAGGGGCTCGTCGCGCAAGCGCGGGAAAGCCTCGCGAACTATTTCAACGCCATCGAAGAAACGGTGAACATGACGGCGGCGGGCAAGAACGCGCTCGCGCAGGCCTATCTCTTCGCGAACGTCGCGCAGTATCGCGACGAGCTCGAAGGTATCGTCACGACGATGCGCGTGGAGAAGAACCGCCAGAAGGACGCGGCCATCACGGCGCTCAACGGCACGCTCGACACCACCACGAGCGCCATTGGGGGCGTGACGGGCGGTGCAATGCTGCTGCTCACGCTGATCGGCACGCTGCTGTATCGCCAGATCACGCGGCCGCTTTCGCGCATGCAGGAAATGATGAGCGAGATTGCGTCGAGCCAGGACTTCACGCGCCGCGTGCCGGTCGGCCGCATGGACGAGATCGGTCACTCGATCGTCGCGTTCAACGGCATGATCGAGAAGATCCAGCACAACTCCGCGCAGCTCGCGCGCAAGACCGCCGACATTCAGGCGATGTTGCAGAACATGCAGCAAGGCATTCTCACGGTCGTGGAAGGCGCGATCGTGCACGACGAGTATTCGGCCTGGCTCGAAGCGATCTTCGAGACCAGCGAGATTGCGGGGCGTCCGCTCATGGATCTCGTGTTCTCGCACACGGAACTGGACGCCGATACGCTCGCGCAGATCGATGCCGCCGTGCACGCCTGCCTCGGCGAAGATGACGTGAATTTCGCGTTCAACCAGCACCTGCTCGTGAACGAGATTACGCACACTCTGCCCGATGGCCGCGAGAAGGTGCTCGACCTGAGCTGGTCCGCGATCACCGATGAACACGATGTGGTGGTGCGCCTGATGTTGTGCGTGCGCGACGTGACCGAGCTGCGCGAACTGGCGGCGGAGGCGGGCGAGCAGAAGCGCCGGTTGCAGATGATCGGCGAGATTCTCGCGGTGAGCGAGGAGAAGTTTCATCGCTTCGTGGAAAGCTCGAAGGGCTTTATCCACGAGAACGAGCGCATCATTCGCCAGCACGATTGTGCGGACATGGATGCCGTCGCCGCGCTGTTTCGCAATATGCACACGGTGAAGGGCAATGCGCGCACGTATAGCCTCCAGCATCTCACGGGCGTCGTGCACGAAGTGGAGCAGCGCTACGACGCGCTGCGCCGCGAGGATGCGAATCACACCTGGGATCAGCAGGCGCTGATCGACGACTTGCAGCGTGTGCGCGAAGCGGTCGATCACTATGCGACGCTCAACGACGTGAGCCTCGGGCGCGGTGCGCGCGTTCAAGGCGGGGTGGCCGGCGAGGTTGCGGGTGGAATCGGGCGCGAGCAGATCGATGCGAGCCTGCGCCTGCTCGATCACGCGAATGACCATGACCTCGCTTCGCTGCGCGCGATGCGCACGGAACTGCGGCGCGTGCTGGGCGGCATCGGCACCGAAAGCGTGGAAGAGGCGCTTGCCGGGGTACTCGCATCGCTGCCTTCGTTGGCGCAGGAGCTGGGCAAGGTTGCGCCGCATGTGCGCATCGACGATGGCGGCTACCGGTTGCGCAGCGATGCAGCGGGCACCGTGAACGATGTCTTCACGCATTTGCTGCGCAATTCGCTCGATCATGGCATCGAGATGCCGGCGCAGCGCCGCGCACAGGGCAAGGACGAGGCGGGGTGCATCGGCATCGAATTGAGCGTGGCCGACGGCATGCTGCGCATCGCGCTCGCCGACGATGGCCGGGGTCTCGCGCTCGCACGTATTCGCGCCGTCGCGGTCGAGCGCGGCTGGCTGGGCGCCCAGGAAAAGGCCCGTGACGAGATGGTCGCCGCATTTATTTTCCACGCGGGCTTTTCCACGGCGCACAGCGTGACCGAGGTATCGGGGCGCGGTGTGGGCATGGATGCCGTCCGGGACTTTCTGGCGCGCAAGGGCGGCCGCATCGAGCTGCGCTTTACCGACAACCGGCAAGGCGCCGATTATCGGCACTTCGAAACAATTGTGGACTTACCGCTGGCATTCGCCGTCGCATGCGCCAGCGAGCGTGCTGCGTCGCAAGAAAGCGCGCTGGCGCAATAGCGGGGGATGCTGTGGTGGTTTTATTTCCGTATTTGATGGGCGCGGCGGCAGGCGTCGCGGTGGCGGCGCTATGCGCAGTCGGGCTCAGTCGTCGCTCGCGCGCGCATTGGCGCGACGCGGAACGGTCGCTGCGCGCGCAGCATGACGACGCCCTCGCGCAGGCCGAGGCGCGCGTGCTGGCGGAGCGGGAGCGCGCCGCGCTGGAGCATGAGCCGCTGGCCGCGCAGATCGAGTCGCTGCGCGCGGACCTTGCGCAACGCAAGTGGGTGAACGAAGCGATGGAATCGGCGCTCGCGACCGAACGCGCGCACAGCGCCGAAGCGTTGCAGCGCGCCGAACGCATCGCGGCGGAGGCGGCGCGTCTGAAGCAGATGTCGATGGTGTTCGAGCGCTGGCACGAGCAAATGATCTCGTTGATGGCGCAAAACCGCGACATGCACGAGAAGAACCAGGTGCTCTCGTCGATCGTGAGCCATGTGCTGATCGTGTCGCTCAATGCGTCCATCGAAGCGGCGCGTGCGGGCGCGGCGGGCCGCGGCTTTTCGATTGTCGCGAGCGAGGTGCGCACGCTCGCCACGCGCTCGCAGGAGCTTTCGAAGAGCTATCGCGACAGCCTGCACCGCAACGACCTCGTCACGACCGCGACGTTCCAGGACATTCAGGCGGGCGGCAAGATGATCGCGGCTGCGCTCGCGAGCGTGGAGTCGCTCACACAACAACTGCACGTGCAACTTCAGGAAGCGCATGACGGGGTGCCCGCATGATCGGCCCGCAGGCGCAGGACAGCTTCGAGCGAATCCTTTTTGCAGCGGCGCGCACGCGCCTCGTGACCGATCCCCAGCATGCGTGCGAGATCGCGTCCGCGCCGGACGATAGCGCGGAGGGCGAGCATGCGGTGCTCCTCACCATCTCGTCGATGCAGTTTCGTCTGCTGCTTCTTTTGCATATCAAGGATGACGAAGCAACGCGCGCGTATTACCTGGGTGAAGCGGAAGGCGTATTGGCGGATGCGTTCATGGAGTTCGGCAATCTGTGCTGCGGCGCGATGAACCAGCATCTGCTCGAGTATTTTCCCGATCTGGGGATGTCCACGCCGTATGCGCTCGACAGCCAGTGTTTGCACTATCTGCGTGAATTGAAGCCGGATTATCTGAAGTCGTACGCGCTCACGATCGACGGCGCCGTGCGGCTGGGGGCGACACTGTGCATCTGCACAAGTTCGCCGCTCGATTTCGTGGCCGATCAGTTGACCGAGGCGCAGGAAAGCACGGGCGAGCTCGAACTGTTTTGACGGTATCGGTACAAAGCGACACACAGCGCGACACACAGCGCGCCGCTCACGGCGCGCAAGGAAAAAACAACATGGCAAAGATTTTGGTAGTGGACGATTCGGGCACGGTGCGCGACGAAGTCGCGGGGTTCCTGCGCAAGAACGGTCTGGACGTGGATACGGCGGTGGACGGCAAGGATGGCCTCGCGAAGCTGCGCGCGAATCCGGGCGTGAAGCTCGTGGTGAGCGACGTGAACATGCCGAACATGGACGGCCTCACGATGGTCGAGAAGATCCGCGGCGAACTGGGGAACGCGGCGGTCAACGTCGTGATGCTCACGACTGAAAGCAGCCCCGCCATGAAGGAGCGCGGCAAGGCGGCCGGCGTGCGCGGCTGGATCGTCAAGCCGTTCAAGGGCGACGCGGTGCTGGAGACGTTCCGCAAGCTGGCGGGCTGAAGGCCCGCCTGGCGAGCGCCAATCACGCCACGCGCGTTTCTGCCTTCGTCGGGCTCAATGCAGGGCTCGATGCGGGGCTCAATGCGGGGCTCAATGCGGGACTCAACAGCACCGGAATCGACTTCGAGGTGGGCGTGCCTGCGCCATCGGCAACCGACGAAAGCGGCACGAGCGGATTCGTCTCCGGATAGTAGGCGCCCAGGCACCCGCGCGGAATGTCGTACTCCACGAGCAGGAAGTCCTCGACGTGGCGCTCCACGCCGTCGTCCCATACGCTCGTGATGTCCACGCGCTGGCCTGGCTCGTAGCCGAGCATCGCGATGTCCTCGCGGTTCGCGAACAGCACGCGGCGCTGGCCATAGACGCCGCGATAGCGGTCGTCGAGACCATAGATCGTGGTGTTGTACTGGTCGTGCGAGCGCGTGGTCATCAGCGTCATCAATTGCTGGCCGTGCGCTGCGCGTGCGCGATGAATGGGCGTGTCGAGCGCAATCGCGTGCACCACGAATTGCGCCTTGCCGCTTTCCGTCATCCAGACGCGATCGCGCGAGGCCACGCCCAGATGGAAGCCGCCGGGCTGCTTCAGGCGCTCGTTGTAGTTCTCGAAGCCGTCGAGCACTTTTTCGATGCCGTCGCGGATCTTCGAATAATCGGCGGCAAGCCCGAGCCAATCCACCTTTTCGCTGCCGAGCGTGGCGTGCGCCATGCGCGCGACGATGGCGATTTCCGAAAGCAGGTTCTGCGAAGCCGGCCGGTTCATGCCGTATGAGATGTGCACCATGCTCATCGAGTCTTCCACGCTCACGCCTTGCGGCACGCCGTTCTGCATGTCGATCTCAGTGCGCCCGAGCGTGGGCAGAATGAGCGCGTCCTTGCCGTGCACCAGGTGGCTGCGATTGAGCTTGGTGGTCACATGCACCGTGAGCGCGCACGAGCGCATGGCTTCCCACGTGCGCGGCGTGTCGGGCGTGGCGATCGAGAAGTTGCCGCCGAGACCGATGAACACCTTCACGCGGCCTTCGAGCATCGCGTGAATCGTTTCGACCACGTCGTAGCCGTGCTCGCGCGGCGGCTCGAAATCGTAGGCCTTGCCAAGACGATCGAGGAACGCCTGGGTGGGTTTCTCCTCGATGCCCACCGTGCGGTCGCCCTGCACATTCGAATGGCCGCGCACGGGGCACAGGCCCGCGCCGGGACGCCCGATATTCCCGCGCATCATCATGAGGTTCGAAAGCAGTTGCACGGTCGCGAGCGAGTTCTTGTGCTGCGTGATGCCCATGCCCCAGGTCGCGATGACGGCCTTGCCCTTCGTGTAGATATCCGCGAGCTTGAGCACCTCTTCGAGCGGCACGCCCGCTTCGGCGACGATGGTGTCCCACGACTCGGCGCGCAGGTCGGCCGCGAAGGACTCGAAGCCCACCGTATGCTCCGCGAGGAAATCCACGTCGAGCACGCGTTCCGCGCCGGCTTCGCGCGCAGCATCGTCGAGTTCGAGCGTGCGCTTGGCCACGCCCTTGATGAGCGCGAAGTCGCCGCCCACGCGCGGGCGGATGAACACCGAGCTGATTTGCACGCCTGAGGGCGAGAGCATGTCGAGCGTGTGCTGCGGGCTCGCGAAGCGCTCGAGGCCGCGCTCCTTGAGCGGGTTGATCGAGACGATGGTCGCGCCACGCTTCGCGCAATCGCGCAGCTCGCCGAGCATGCGCGGGTGATTGGTGGCGGGATTCTGGCCGAAGATCAGCAGCGTGTCGGCGTGCTCGAAGTCGTCGAGCGTGACCGTGCCCTTGCCGATGCCCACCGTGCCCGGCAGGCCGCGGCTGGTGGCTTCGTGGCACATGTTCGAGCAGTCGGGGAAGTTGTTGGTGCCGTACATGCGCACGAACAGCTGATAGAGGAACGCGGCTTCGTTGCTCGCGCGGCCCGAGGTGTAGAAGGCCGCGCGGTTCGCGTCGTCGAGCGCGTTGAGGTGCCTGGCGACGAGCCGGAACGCATCGTCCCAGGCGATCGGTACGTAGCGGTCCGCCTGCGCGTCGTACACGAGCGGATCGGTCAGGCGGCCGTGCTGCTCGAGTTCGTAATCGGACTGCGTCATCAGCTCGGTCACGGTGTGCTCCGCGAAGAACTGCGGCGTCACGCGCTTGCTGGTGGCCTCTGCGGCCACGGCTTTCACGCCGTTCTCGCAGAACTCGAAGGTGGAGGCGTGCTCGCGGTCGGGCCATGCGCAGCCGGGGCAGTCGAAGCCGTTGGGCTGATTTTGCTTGAGCAGCGTCCGGTAGTTGCCGCCCGTCACTTTCTCCTTGATGAGGTTGATGGCGACTTGCTTGAGCGCTCCCCAGCCGGCGGCGGGATGGTGGTAGGGCTCGATGCGGGGTTGCGGCTTTTTCATGTTGCGTTCGGATCTGATCAGGCAAGGCCGGTGCGGGTGCACAGCCCGATGTGCAAAGACTACTGTGTTCCTGCATGCCCGGTGATCACAGAAAAACCAAAAGGCAAGGGGTACAGTTGCGGCGTTTTGACATAGACTCACGGGATTGCCCGCTTTGCTTTGGCCGCCGCCCGTGACCGCTCCGCCGACTGTGCCCCGCTACGAACAACTCGCCGACGACATGGAGGCCGCGGTGCGGCGCGGCGTGTTTGCTGCGGGCGAGCGGGTTCCCTCGGTGCGGCGTGCGAGTGTTCAGCATGGCGTGAGCATCAAGACCGTGGTGCACGCCTATGCGCTGCTGGAGAGCCGGGGCGTGATCGAGTCGCGGCCGCAGTCGGGGTTCTTCGTGAAGGCGCGGCCCGTGCAGCGCGACGGGCCGGATTCACGCGAGGATCTGGTGGCTCGGGCGGCTCAGGCGGCTCGGGGCACAAAGCCGCGCCGCGCGGGCGCGGCGAAAGTGCCGATGGGGTCCGTGCCCAACGCAGTGCCCGCGCCGGTGGACGTGAGCCGCCTCGTGCTTTCCACCTTGCGCAGCATCGTCGCGCAGGACGCGGTGCCGCTCGGCTCGCCGTATCCGGATCCGGCGCTGTTTCCGTGGCGGCGCATCAACCAGTACGCGAATGCGATTGCGCGGCGCCATGCGAGCTGGAACCTGATCGACGACCTGCCGCCCGGCAACCCCGAACTGATTCGCCAGATTGCGCGCCGCTACGCGGAGAACGGCGCCGACGTGGATCCCGAGGAAATCGTCATCACGGTGGGCGCGACCGAGGCCATCAACCTGAGTTTGCAAGCGGTGGCGAAGCCGGGCGACACGGTGGCGGTCGAGTCGCCCACTTACTACGCGATGCTGCACGCGATCGAGCGTCTCGGCATGCGCGCGATTGAAGTGAGCACGCATCCCGATACCGGCATCGACCTCGATGCGCTCGAGCGCGTGCTCGCGCGCAAGAAGGTGGCCGCGTGCATGGTGATGCCGAATTTCCAGAATCCGCTGGGCTTTCGCATGCCCGAGGCGCACATGAAGCGGCTCGTGGCGCTGGCCGAGGCGCACGACCTGCCCGTGATCGAGAACGACGTCTATCAGGAGCTGTACTTCGGGCCGACGCGGCCATCGTCGCTCAAGCAGTTCGACACGCGCGGGCTCGTGCTGCATTGCGCGTCGTTTTCAAAAAGTCTTTCGGCATCCTACCGGATTGGCTGGGCGCTGCCGGGACGCTATCGTGCGCAGGTCGAGAAGCTCAAGTTCCTCAATACGCTCACGACGCCTTCGGTGCCGCAGGTCGCGCTCGCCGACTATCTGCGCCACGACGGCTACGACCGCCACCTGCGCCGGTTGCGCCGCTTCTATCGTCAGCAGGCGCGGCTCATGCGTGCGATGATCGAGCGGTTCTTTCCCGCCGGCACGCGCACGTCCGACCCGCAGGGCGGCTACGTGCTATGGGTCGAGCTGCCGCCGCGCGTGGATTCGATGCGGCTTTATCGCGCCGCGCTCGCGCAGGGCATTACGATTGGGCCGGGCTACATGTTTTCGATGCGCAACGATTTCCACCATTACATCCGCCTGAACTACAGCTATCCGTGGACCGAGCAGACCGAGGCGGCGTTGAAGACGCTCGGCGAGCTGGCCGCGAAAATGGCATGAGGAGACACACGATGAACGACCAAGCCGAAGGAAGCGGCGACACGAACGGTGACGCAAGCGGCGACACAAGCGGCGACACAAGCGGAGACACAAGCGGAGACACAAGCGGAGACACAAGCGGCGACGAAATCGATCCGGCGCTGGTGGCGATACTCGAGCAACTCTGGCGCGCGCAATGCGAAACGCCGGGGCGCGCATGGTCGCTCGCGAAGCTCTCGAAGCAGGCGGGCGTGCCGATGAGCGGCCTGCGCCGCCATCTCACCGGCCTCGTGGACAGCGGTCTCGCGGTGGCGACGCTCGCCGAGGACGGCACTGGCAGCGCGAGTTTGTCCGAAGACGGCCGGGCGTTTTGCGCGGAAGTCTTCGGCGAGCCCGCGCCGTGACGCAGCCGGCTCAGGCAGATTTGCCCGCGCGGCTTTAAGCTACTGCACCGAATCCATTCGCCCTCGCTGGCGCAATCGCCATGGACTATATCGACACCCTGCGGATCTTCCGTTCCGTGGTCGAGGCGCGCAACTTCACGCGCGCCGCGGACATGCACGGGATCGCCACGCCCGTGGTTTCGCGTGCGATCGCGCGGCTGGAAAAGCGCCTCGGCAGCCGGCTCTTTCATCGCACCACGCGCGCGGTCTCGCTCACCGAAGCCGCCGAGCGTTTCTACAACGGCTGCTGCCGCGTGCTCGACGACCTGGACGCGCTGGAGGCGGGCGCCACCGAGCAGACGCGCGAGGCCAGCGGCGTGCTGCGCCTCGTCGCGCACACCACGGCCACGGTGAACCGGCTCGTGCCGCTCATCGCCAGCTTCAAGCGCGCGCATCCGTTGGTGACGCTCGACGTGATGCTGACCGAGCGCCCCGTCGATCTGGTCGCGGACGGCTACGACCTCGGGATCGTGCTGCCGTTCATGCTCAATAACGAGGCCACGGTGACGAAGCTGCTCGAACGCATTCCACTGGCGCTCGTCACCACACCCGCGTACCTTGCGGCAACCTCGACGCCGCAGCATCCAGCAGAGCTCGAATCGCACCGGTTCGTGCCGATGCCGCCTTCGCTGCGCAAGCCCTCGCTCACGTTCCACGCGGGCGGGGAGGAGGTGACCGTGCGCCTGAAATACGACATCGCCTCGAACAATCCCGACTTCAACCGCGCGATGGTGCTGGATGGATTCGGCATCGGCATTTTGCCGCTTGCGCTCGTGCAGCGCGAACTGGAGACGGGGCGGCTCGTCACGCTGCTCGACGATTTTCCCATCGTCGATGCGCAGATCGAGATCCGCCTCGCCTATGCGTCGCGCACGCTGCTGCCCGCGAAAGTGCGGGCTTTCATCGACCACGCCACCGCGTTCTTTGGCGACCCGGCGCCGACGGCTCGGCAAGGCGATTGACGGCCTGAAGGCCCAGGCTGAGAGGGTTGCTTACACGCGCACTCAAGCACTCACGCGCGATGCCGCACGCCATTGCGCGGGCGTCATCCCCACGTGGCGCTTGAAACTGCGCTGAAACGCGGCATCGGACTGATAGCCCACGAATTCGCCTATCTCGGCCACCGGCTGGCTGCCCTGCGCAAGCAGGCGGCCCGCGAGCGTCATGCGGATATCGGTGAGCACGTCGGTGGCGCTGCGCCCGATCGCTTCATCGAAATGACGCACAAACGTCGCGCGCGACATATGGCACAGCGCGGCAAGCTCGGGCAGCGTCCAGGGCTTGCCGGGCGCGTCGAACATGGCGTCGATGGCGGGTTGCAGGCGCGGCTGCTGCGCGAGGGCGAGCAGGCCCCGCGGCGGCGCATCGGCGCGGCTCGCGTAGCGCAGCGTCAGCGCGAAGAGCGCCCCCGAAAGATGATTGACGAGCGACTCGCTGCCGGGCTGCGCGTCGAGCGCCTCGTCGCGCAGCAGCGCGATCAGGCGCACCAGGCGCTCGGGCGGGTCGCCGCCGGCGCCCGCGCTGTGCACCACGAGCCGCGCGGGCAGATGCTCGCGCAGCAGGCGCTGCGGCACGGCGGGCAGCAGGAAGCGGCCGCAGAGCACATCGGCGGAAGGGTGCCCGGCAAGGTTCGTTTCGACCGTGAGGCCCAGCTCGAAGCGCGTTTCGATGGCGGCCGGCGGCGCGCCGCTGCCGTCGTGCAGCAAGTGGGGCGCGCCCGAGGGAAACAGCACGATGTCGCCCGCATGCAGGGCCGTGGGTGCGCCGTGCGCATCCTCGACGATGGCCGTGCCGCTCAGCAGCACGTGATAGCGGATCTCGCGCGCGCCTGCGGCGGGCTCGTCGATGCGCCACGGCGCGCCGAAATGGCAGCGCACGTCGAGGCGGCCCGCGACGGGCATGAGCGTCAGAAGGCGGCTGAGGATGTCCATGGGCGGCGGCTGGGCGGCATGAGACGAATGAGCATGAAGTCGCGCCATTCTGGCATTAAATGCCTGGGGCCGCGTGGCTACACTGGCTTCATGCCATCGACGATGGCTGTGCAACACAGCGAGTCCGACGCAGTTGGCTTCACGCAGTTGGCTTCACGCAGTTGGCTTCATTCAGTCAGTCCAGTTCAACTTGAGGAGTCTGTCATGTCCCGTCTTTCCGCCATTCGCCCCGAAGCCGCCACCGGCGCCGCCGCCGAAATCTTCGCGAAGATCCGCAAGGCCGTCGGCAAGGTGCCCAACGCTTACGCCACCATCGGCACGCATAGTCCCGAAGCGCTTGGCGCGATGCTGGCCGTCGATGCCGTGCTGGCCGGCGGCTCGCTCGCGAAGCCCGACATCGAAACCATCAAGCTCGCGGTGAGCGAAGTGGCGGGCTGCGATTACTGTGTCGCTGCACACACGCTGGCGGGCAAGTTCGCGGGTCTCGCACCCGAAGCGATGAAGCAGATCCGCGCGGGCGAGGCCACTGGCGAAGCGAAGCGCGACGCGCTGGTGCATTTCGTGCGCGTGCTGGTGCGCACGCATGGCACGGTGGCCGAAGCCGAGGTGAATGCGATTCGCGAGGCAGGCTATACCGAGCGCCAGATCGTGGAGATCGCGCTGGCCATCGCGTCGATCACGTTCACGAATCTGGTGAACCGCATCAACGACACGACGCTCGATTTCCCGGCCGTGGCGTAACGGCGTGCGCGCGTCGCGTCGCGGCACGCACGCCACTGCCGCGCCGCAAGCGCAAAGGCACACTCTCGCAAACACCAGCGTTCCGATCCGGCGCGAAAATGGCATGATGAGGTTTCCTGATTTCGACGCATAGCCGCCGGATTTTCATGAAACGACATCGTCCGCCTTTGCCGAATTTCATGCGCGATCCATCGCATCCCGCGTGGCGCGATCTCGCGCTCGCATCGCTGCCGATCGCGCTGTTTTGCATTGCCGTCGTGGCAATCTTCGTGTGGCTCGTCGATCCATCGCCGCCGCGCACCATCACCATCAGCGCGGGGCCGCGCGACAGCTCGTTCATGCAGATGGCCGAGGCTTATAGCAAGATCCTCGCGCGCAACGGCGTGAAGCTCAAAATCCTCGAGTCGGACGGCTCGGTTCAGAACCTGCAACGCCTGCTCGATCCCAAGTCGAAGGTCGAACTCGCCTTCGTGCAAGGCGGTGTGGCCGACGGGCTCGACACGCGCTCGCTCGTCTCGCTCGGCAGCGTGGCGTATCTGCCCATCGTCGTGTTCTATCGCGGCTCGGGGCTCACCCAGCTTTCCGCGCTCGAGGGCCGGCGCATCGCCATCGGCCGCGTGGGCAGCGGCACGCGCGAGCTCTCGCTGCGGCTGCTGGATGCGAACGGCATGGACCCGGGCGGCGACTCCACCTTCCTGCCGCTCGACGGCATGGAGGCCGCCACCGCGCTGGTCTCGAACCGCGTGGACGCGGCCATGCTGAGCGGCGACTCCACCACGCGCGAACTCATGCAGCGCCTGCTCGGCATACCCGGCATTTCAGTAATGAGCTTCGACGAATCGGCGGCCTATACGCGGCTCTTTCCGTATCTCGAGAGCATCGACCTGCCGCCCGGCGTGCTCGACCTGCGCCGCCGCATACCGCCGAAGACCGTGAATCTGATCGGGCCGACCGTGGAGATCGTTGCGCGCAATACGTTGCATCCGGCGATCTCCGATCTCATCGTCGAAGCCGCGGGCGAGGTCAACGGCGTGCCCGGGCTGTTGCAGCGCGCCGGTGAGTTTCCGAGCCCCGTCGCGCACGATTTCCGCATCAGCGAAGACGCCACGCGCTATTACAAGTCGGGCAAGAGCTTTCTCTATCGCACACTGCCGTTCTGGCTCGCGAGCATGACCGACCGTCTGCTCGTGCTGCTGCTGCCGCTTGCCGTACTGGTTTTTCCGGCGCTGCGGGCGATTCCCGCGCTGTATCGCTGGCGCGTGCGTTCGCGCATTTATCGCTATTACGGGGCGCTCATTGCAATCGAGCGCGACGCGCTCAAGCATTCGAGCGAGGACGAGCGGCGCGTGCTCATTGCGGAACTCGACGAGATCGAGCGCTCGCTCAATACGCTGCGCATGCCGCTCGCCTATGCCGATGCCTTCTATGTGCTGCGCGAGCATGTGGGTTTTGTGCGTATGCACCTTGCACCAGGACCCAAGCAGCCGGAAGGTGCAGGACATTGAATGAAAAGGCGAATTCCATGTCGTGCGGATTATTTCGAAATCCGGTTTATTCAATGTAATTGATGCATTTCCATAAACGGATGATTTTTAACGAAATCTCTGTTGACACCTTCAGTCACGCCCCTTTATTTTTCACGCTAGCGCGTTTCAATACGTCGCATCAAATCGCGGTGTCTCTCTATTAAAGTTTCAGACCGCACCGCACCGCAGGCGCCCTTTACGGTGTCCTGAAAGAACCATCCGCAACGAGGAGGAACGATTCGTGAAATCGTCCGGTGTACGCCAGCGTGCTGCCTGGCTCATGTGCGCCGCGCTCGCGGCCGCACCGCTTTTTGTCGGCCCGACCGGGCCTGCCGCCGCCATTGCTCAAAGCGCTGCGCATTTGTCGAACCAGCAACTCGACTCGCTCACGGCGCCCATCGCGCTCTATCCCGACGCGCTGCTCGCGCAGGTGCTCATGGCCGCTACGTTCCCACAGGACGTGCAGGCCGCCGCAGCGTGGTCGAAGGCCAATCCGAACCTCAAGGGCGACGACGCCGTGAAGGCCGTCGCTTCCCAGCCGTGGGACCCGAGCGTGCAGTCGCTCGTGGCCTTCCCGCAGGTGCTGGCCACCATGGATTCCAAGCCCGACTGGGTTTCGCAGATCGGCAATGCCTTTCTCGCGCAGCCCGGCGACGTCATGGACTCCGTGCAGCGTTTGCGCGCGCAGGCGCAGAAGGCTGGCAATCTCAAGACCACCGAACAGCAGAAGGTGATCGTGCAGCCGGCAACGAGCACGTCGACCACGCAAACGATCGTGATCGAGCCGGCCAATCCGCAGGTGGTGTACGTGCCCACGTATAACCCGACCGTGGTGTATGGCGCATGGCCGTATCCCGCCTATCCGCCCGTGTACATGCCGCCGCCTCCGGGCTATGCGATCGCCACGGGCTTCGTGAGCGGGCTTGCGTTCGGCGCGGGCATCGCGGTGGCGAACTCGCTGTGGGGCGGCTTCGGCTGGGGCTCGCACGACGTCAACATCAACGTGAACCGCTACAACAACATCAACGTCAATAATCGCATCAACACGAACCACAGCACGACAAACTGGAATCGCAACGCCAACGTCGAGCGCCGTAACCAGAACTTCAACGGGCAGCACCTCAACAACGCGAACCTCAACGGCCAGCACAACTCGTTCCGCGGCTACGACCAGTCGCGCTCGCAGGCCATGCAGACCTTGCAGAACCGCACCGGCCAGAACCTGGGCGGCAACGCGAGCGAGCGTCTTCACGATATTCAGCAGGGCGGCAACCGGCCCAACGCGAATGGCCTGCAGAACGGCAATCGCGGCAACGGGCCGAACGATCGCGCGCAAAACCTCAACCATGGCAACGAATTGAACAACCGCGGCCAGAACCTCAATCGACCGAACGATCTCGGCAATCGCGCGCAGAGCGCCAATCGCGACAACGCGCTGCGCGGAGCCGGCGACGGCAACGCGGCGCGCGCCGACATGCAGCGCGGCCAGCAAAGCCGCGCGGCGTTCCAGAACCGGGGCGGCGGCGGCTTTGGCGGCGGTGGCTTCGGCGGGGCGGGCGGCGATGCGCATCCCTCCTTTGGCGGCGGTGGCGGTGGCCGACTGGGCGGTGGCGGCCACTTTGGTCGTCGTTGAATCTCTATAGGAGTCTTGCGATGATCCGCAAACACGCACGCCGTCTGTCGCAACACGCATCGCGCGACACGAGGCCTGCCGGGCTCGCCCGGCTCACCGCGGCAGTGGCGTTCGCGCTGTTCGCCGCGCCCGCACTGCTGGCCGTACCCGGCGCAGGCGTGGCTTCGGCGCAGGCCGTTTATGCCACGCCCGACGCCGCGGCCGACGCGTTTACCGACGCGCTTGCCACCAACGACCACGATGCGATGAAGCACGTGCTCGGCAACGATTTCCAGCACTTCATCCCCACCAGGGACATCGGCGAGGAAGACATCTACGACTTCCTCGGCGCGTGGTCGAAGGGCCATCAGATCGTGCCCGACGCCAAGCCCGTGGCGGGCAAGGCAAGCGCACACCTGGCCGTGGGCGACAGCGGCTGGACGCTGCCCATCCCGCTCGTGCAGAGCGCCAGCGGCTGGCGTTTCGATCCGCGCGAGGGCGCAAGCGAACTGCTCACGCGGCGTATCGGCCGCAACGAGCGCGCGGCCATGCTCAGCTCGCTCGCCTATGTCGACGCGCAGAACGACTACCGCAAGCTCACGCAGCACTATGCGCAGCGGCTCGTGAGCACGCCCGGCACGCATGACGGCCTCTACTGGCCCGTCGAGCCCGGCGAGGCCGAGAGCCCGCTCGGCCCGCTTGCCGAAGCCATGCCGCATAACGCGAAAGTCACGCCGCAGGAGGGATATCACGGCTACCACTTCCGCATTCTCACGGCGCAGGGCGCACATGCGAATGGCGGTGCGCGCGGCTACATGGAGAACGGCCAACTGGCCAACGGCTTCGCACTCGTGGCGTGGCCTGCGCAATATGGCAAGACGGGCGTGATGAGTTTCATCATCAGCCAGGACGGCAAGCTCTATCAGAAGGACCTCGGGCCCAACGGTGCACGCACGGCCGCCGCGCTCAAGAGCTTCAATCCCGATTCGTCCTGGCAGTCCACCACGCCTTGAGTGGCTTGGGCACGTGAGTGTGTCGCCGGTCGGTGCGGGCAGAGTTGGCTCGCATCGACCGGGTACGCGATTTGCTGCACTCCTCCACGCACCCTCAATTGTGTGGAGATAACGACATGCAACGACGCAACTTCATGCTTTCGGCGGCCGTCGCGCTTGCCTCCGGCGGTTTCGCGCTCGCGGGCTGCACCACTACGCCGGGAAATTCCTCGAACGCAGCGACCAACCTGACGAAGCGCCGCTCGATCGACGCGAGCGTCGATGGCGCCATGGCAAAACTGTATTCCACCGTGAAAGGTTCGCATGAACTCGTCGCGAAGTCGCGCGGCGTGCTCGTGTTCCCGTCCGTGTTGCAGGCAGGCTTCATCGTCGGTGCCCAGTACGGCGAGGGCGCACTGCGCGTGGGCGGCGGCACGACCGGCTACTACAGCACGGTCTCGGGCTCGCTCGGCCTGCAGGCGGGCGCCCAGTCGAAGGCCATCATCTTCTGCTTCATGACCGAGGACGCGCTCAACAAATTCCGTAGCACGGACGGCTGGGCCGCGGGCGCCGATGCTTCGGTCGCGCTTGTCACGGTGGGCGCGAACGGCGCCGTCGACACCAACACGGCCACGCATCCGGTCGAAGTGTTCGTCATGACCAACGCGGGCCTGATGGCCGACGTCTCGCTCGCGGGCACCAAGGTCACGCGCCTGCAAATCTAAGGCGCCAGGCCAGGGCCGGCGCGCTCGCGCCGGATCCTGTGAAAAAGGCAAGGCGCAAGGCCTTGCCTGTCTCCTGTCGCGCGCCGAAATTCAGATGGACTTCCCCGGAGCGCTCTCCTTAACCTGAGGTTATACCCCTCGCGCAATTCGCAATTGAGTTCCTGTTTTTGCCTGGAGAGACTGCCGTCATGGGTCGCAGGGGCGGCCAGGCCAAAACGAGAACAAGACGAACGAGAACATCGGGATATGCGAATTTGTGTGCTGGGCGGCGGTGTGATCGGTGTGACGACCGCATATTTTCTCGCCCGCGACGGACATCAGGTGACGCTGGTCGAGCGTCATGCGGACGTGGCGCAGGAGACCAGCCACGCCAATGGCGGCCAACTGAGCTACAGCTATGTGGCGCCGCTCGCGGATCCTTCGGTGCTGCCGAAGCTGCCGCAATGGCTTTTCTCGCGCGAGGCCGCGCTGCGTTTCGTGCCGCGTCTGGACCCGCGCCAATGGCGCTGGTGCGTCGCGTTCCTGCGTGCCTGCACGCGCGCCCGCAGCCGTGCGACCACGGCGGAGCTGCTCGGTCTAGGCTTTCTGAGCCAGCGGCTCATGCACGAGATTGTCGCGCGCGAGGCGCTCGCGTTCGACTACGTGCGCAACGGCAAGCTCGTGGTATATCGCCGTCGCGATGCCTTCGAGGGCGCGCGCAATCAGGCAGGCTATCAGGCGCAACTCGGCTGCGAGCAGCACGCGCTCGACGGCGCGGCGTGCGTCGCGCTAGAGCCGGCGCTCGCGCACATCGGCGGCGAGATTGCGGGCGGTATTCATACCCCGGGCGAAGAGGCGGGCGATTGCGACAGCTTCACGCGCGGTCTTGCGCGCGCGGCGCAACGCGATGGCGTGGATTTGCGTCTCGCCACGGAATTCTCCGGACTCCGTACGAAAGGCCTGTGCGTGCAGGCGGCGGTGACCTCGGCGGGCGACATCGAAGCCGATGCGTTCGTGGTGTGCCTGGGTTTTCAGAGCCAGCCGATGCTGGCCTCGCTTGGCGTGAGCGTGCCTGTGTATCCACTCAAGGGTTACAGTCTCACGCTGCCCAATGCGAGCGCGCTGGGCGCGCCGCGCGTCTCGGTCACGGATGCGCATCACAAGGTCGTGTACGCACCGCTTGGCAAGCGCCTGCGCATTGCGGGCATGGTCGATCTCACGGGCATGAGCGCGCACGCGGATAACGAGCGCATTGCGTTGCTCGCGCGCCAGGCACGCGAAACGTTTCCCGAGGCCGGCGACTACGGCGCAATCCAGACGTGGACCGGCATGCGTCCGGCCACGCCGGACAGCAAGCCGCTGATTGGCGCCACGCGTTTTCGGAATCTGTGGATGAACACGGGGCACGGCGCGCTGGGCTTCACGCTGGCGTGCGGGAGCGCGCAACTGATGGCCGACTTGCTCGCGGAGCGCGAACTGTCGCTCGATGGCGATGCATTCGCGCCCGGCCGCTGACGCACGGCGCTCAGCAGGCATCCAGGCATCACGAACCACGCATTCATTGCGAGGCAACATCTTTACTTTGACGAGTTGGGAGAAGAGCACGATGAACCAAACCAGACTGTTCGCGGCGATGGCGCTGGCATTCACGACGCTCGCGGGCGTCGCCTATGCGGATGAACTCACAGGCACACTCAAGAAGGTTCACGACAGCGGCGTGATCGTGCTCGGCACGCGCGAGTCGTCGATTCCGTTCTCGTACTACGACCAGAACCAGAACGTGGTCGGCTATTCGCAGGAAATCGCGCTGAAGATCGTCGATGCGCTCAAGCAGAAGACCAATATGCCGAACCTGAAGGTGAAGACGGTTCCGATCACCTCGCAGAACCGTATTCCACTCGTGCAGAACGGCACCATCGACATCGAATGCGGCTCGACCACGAACACGTTCGAACGCCAGAATCAGGCGGCGTTTTCCAACAGCATCTTTCTTTATGGCATTCGCTTCATCACGCGCAAGGATTCGGGTGTGAAGGACTTTCCCGATCTCGCGGGCAAGACCGTCGTGACCACGGCGGGCACGTCGGACGAGCGCCTGCTGCGCAAGATGAATGAAGAAAAGCGCATGAACATGACGATCATCAGCGCGAAGGACCACGCCGAATCGTTCCTCAACGTGACGACGGGGCGCGCGGTGGCGTTCGTCATGGACGAGCCGCTGCTCTATGGCGAGCGCGCGAAGACGAAGAAGCCGAACGATTATGTCGTGACGGGCACGCCGCCCATTTCGGAGAACTACGCGTGCATGTTCCGTCGCGACGATCCGCAATTCAAGGCGCTCGTGGACGACACGGTGGCGAAGATGGAGACCTCGGGCGAAATGGCCAGGCTCTACACGAAGTGGTTCACGCAGCCGATTCCGCCCAATGGCATGAACCTCGACTATCCGCTTTCGCAGCAGATGAAGGACCTGTTCGCGCATCCGAACGACAAGGCGCTCGATTGATAGAGTGATGCGCGCCTGAAAACCGCGGTTGAAAACCGCAGTTGAAAACGAATGCCAAAAAGAAAATGACGCAGTCCCGTGAGGGAGTGCGTCATTTTCATTGCGTGGCGCGGAACTGCGGGCACACACGGTACAGCATATTCGTTGGTAGGCTCGATTGGATTCGAACCAACGACCCCCACCATGTCAAGGTGGTGCTCTAACCAACTGAGCTACGAGCCTGTTGAGAGCGCGAATTATAGAGACACTCCCGCAGGCTTGCAAGCGCTTTTCGCAAATTGTTGAAAACGGGCGCCGCCCTGACGAGCGGCGTACACTGACTGGACCCTACGGCGCGCCATGCCACCTGGCGTGGCGTCAAGGCGCGGCTGCCTGGCCGGGATGTTCAACCGCATTCATCAGGGCCGTCATGAAGAAACTCGTCAATCATCCGTCCGACGTCGTGCGCGAAATGCTCGAAGGCATCGCGCTGCAGGCACCGAACGTCGTCATCCTCGGCGAGGAAAACGTGCTCATTCGCCGGGACATTCCCGAGTCCCATGCACGCCCGGTCGCGCTGATCTCGGGCGGCGGCAGCGGCCACGAGCCCGCGCACGGCGGCTATGTGGGCGCGGGCATGCTGAGCGCGGCCGTGTGCGGCGAGGTCTTCACGTCGCCGCCCACCGACGCGGTGCTCGCGGCCATTCGTGCGACGGCGGGCTCACGGGGCGCGCTGCTCATCGTCAAGAACTACACCGGCGACCGGCTCAACTTCGGTCTCGCTGCCGAACTGGCGCGTGCCGAAGGCATTCCCGTGGAAGTCGTGACCGTCGCCGACGACGTCGCGCTGCGCGGCCATGCTGAGCGCCATCAGCGGCGCGGCATAGCCGGCACAGTGCTGATCCACAAGATCGCGGGCGCGGCTGCCGCGCGTGGGGCGACGCTCGAAGTGGTGGCGGCGATCGCGCGCGATGCGGCGGCCAATCTCGGCACGATGGGCGTCGCGCTCGACGGCTGCACGCTGCCGGGCGTGGGGACGTCCAGCTTCAGCCTCGCCGACGACGAAATCGAAATCGGGCTCGGCATTCATGGCGAAAAAGGCGTAGAGCGCAGCGCGCTGCTACCGGCCAACGACCTCACCGAAGCGCTGCTCGTCAATATCCTCGACGACCTCGCCATCACGCGCGGCGAACGCGTCGTGCTGATGGTCAACGGCCTCGGCGCCACGCCGCAGATGGAGCTCGATATCGTGCTGCGTGCGGCTATTGCGAGCCTGCGCTGCCGCGAAGTGCGCGTGGAGCGGGCATGGGCGGGCACGTTCCTTTCGGCGCTGAACATGCCGGGCTGCTCGATCTCGTTGATGCGGGTGGACGACGGCAAGCTCGCCTTGCTCGATGCGCAGACCGATACGCATGCCTGGCCCGGCAAGGGCTGCGTGAACCCGACCATCCGTCTCGACACCTCGGGCGTCAATCATGAGGAGTCCGTAGCACCGTCACTGGATGCGGCGCGCGCGGCATGGGCGGCGAGGCTCAAGGCGGCGCTCGACGCGGTCGCGCTAGCGCTGACCGAGAACGAAGCGCGCCTGACCGAGCTCGATGCGCTCGCGGGCGATGGCGATCTCGGCGCCAGCATGCGGCGCGCCGCCGACGCGGTGGCCGCTACGCCGGTTCATGTGCTCGGCACGGCGCCGCAGGCGCTGGCGTCGCTCGGCGCGAGCATGCGCCGGGCCATTGCGGGCAGCTCGGGGCCGTTCTATGCCGCGGCGCTCTTGCGCGCGTCGCGTCATCTCGCGGATACGCCGGAGCCCGCACCGCAAGAGTGGGCGCAGGCGTTTCGCGGTGCAATCGAGGCGATCAGCGAATTGGGTGGCGCGAAGGCCGGCGACCGCACCATGCTGGACGCGCTGATTCCTGCGCTGGATGCGTTTGAAGAAGCGCTGAAGCACGGCCAGACGTCGCAGCGCGCCTGGGCGGCCGCGGTGGCCGCCGCCGAGCACGGCGCGCAGGCCACGGCGCATATGCATCCGCGCGTGGGCCGCGCGAGCTATCTGGGCGAGCGGGCGATCGGCTCACCCGATGCGGGCGCGGTGGCGGTGGTGTGCTGGCTTGCGGCGCTGCGCCCTCATGTGGGGGCGTGATGGATTTTGGGGTGGGTATGAATATCAAGTTCATGGCCCGAGCGCCGGTCCTGGGTGCCGCTGCTATAAAATCCCGGTCAAGTCATTGAGGACGGGCGCTCTGGTCGCCCGGTCGAGCGGCACGCCTGTCCGGGCGTTGCGCCAGTTTGTTGTGTCATAGGGTTCCCCCATTTGCCGCGACGTCGGCACTGGCTGTCAGCAAGGCAGCCGGTGCGTCCTCTTGCGCAATGTCGTTGGCCACCGGCCTTCCGGATGGCCTGGAAACTCGATCACCCTGTCACACTCGTTAAAAAGAAGTCAGAATTTTTATGGATTCGAATCCGCATCGCGGTTCAGAGGGCGCTTCCGGCTCTCGGGACCCGGCACCTGCGCTGCACCGCAGTCTAAAAGCCCGCCACCTGACCATGATTGCCATCGGCGGCTCGATCGGCACCGGTTTGTTCGTCGCCTCGGGGGCCTCCATTTCACAAGCCGGACCCGGCGGCGCCATGGCCGCATACCTGGTGATTGGCTTGATGGTCTACTTCCTGATGACGAGCCTCGGGGAAATGGCCGCGTTCATGCCGGTCTCCGGCTCGTTCGCGACCTACGGCGCGAAATTCGTCGACGAGGGTTTTGGTTTCGCACTGGGCTGGAACTATTGGTACAACTGGGCAGTGACCATTGCCGTCGAACTGGTTGCGTCGCAACTGGTGATGGGTTACTGGTTTCCCCACGTACCCGGAGTCTGGTGGAGCGCCGCTTTTCTCAGCGTGATGTTCCTGCTCAACGCACTTTCCGTTCGCGGTTTCGGCGAGGCCGAATATTGGTTCTCGCTGATCAAGGTGGTCACCGTGGTCGCATTCATCGGCATTGGATTGCTGATGATTATCGGCATTCTGAAGGGCGGTGCGGATCACGTCTGGGGCAACTTCACACTCGATGGCGGACCGTTCACGGGCGGCCTGCCCGCTTTGCTGGGTGTCACCATGATCGCGGGCTTTTCGTTTCAGGGAACTGAACTGATCGGCGTGGCCGCCGGCGAATCGGAAAACCCGGCAAAGAACATTCCCCGCGCGGTACGGCAGGTGTTCTGGCGAATTCTCCTGTTTTACGTGCTCGCCATTTTCGTCATCGGTTTGCTGATTCCGCATACCGACCCGAATCTCCTGAAATCCGATGTGACCGATATTGGCGTCAGCCCGTTCACGCTCGTATTTCGCCGCGCAGGCCTGGCTTTTTCAGCGGGCGTCATGAATGCCGTTATCCTGACCGCCGTGCTGTCGGCAGGCAATTCGGGCATGTATGCCTCCACGCGAATGCTCTATAACCTGGCTATCGAAGGCCGCGCGCCGAGGCTCTTCGGCAAGCTTTCGGCGAGCGGCGTGCCGAGGAATGCGCTTTATGCAACCACGGCAGTGGGCGCGCTGTGCTTTCTTTCGTCGATGTACGGCGACAAGACCGTCTATATGTGGCTGCTCAACACATCAGGAATGACGGGGTTCATCGCATGGCTGGGCATTGCCGCCAGTCATTATCGTTTCCGCAAGGGGTTCGTCGCGCAAGGCTATTCGCTCGATCAACTGCCATACCGGTCGAAGTGGTTTCCCATCGGGCCGATATTCGCCTTCGCGGTCTGTCTCATTGTCATGCTCGGGCAGGACTACCAGGCGTTCACGGCCAATAAAATCGACTGGGTGAGCATGCTGGCCACGTATATCGGCATTCCCTTGTTTGTTGTGATGTGGCTCGGCTACCGGATCGTGAAGAAGAGCCGTTTTATCGAATACACGGAAATGGATATCGAGCCTTACATGGGGCAGGCGCGTGCGCTGGCACAGGCGAACGGCTCGCTAGCGGCGGGAGATTCGCGGGGAGATAAAGAGGTGGTTAGAAGCGGTCACGAAGCGTAAAAGCTGGCGGAGGAGCAACAACCCTCCGCCAGTTTTTTCAACCGGTCTTTCTCAAACAATGCCGGTTGCGTAAAAGACCGCAATCACGAAGAACACGGCCATCGTCTTGATGACCGTGACTGCGAAAATGTCGCGATACGATTCGCGGTGCGTGAGCCCCGTCACCGCGAGCAGCGTGATCACCGCGCCATTGTGCGGAAGCGTGTCCATGCCGCCGCTCGCCATCGCCACTACGCGATGCAGTACATCGAGCGGAATATTCGCGGCCTGCGCGCCCTTGATGAAGACGTCGGACATGGCGGCGAGCGCAATGCTCATGCCGCCCGAAGCGCGGTCCTATCATCGTGTGCGTGGCTCACCGACGCGACATGGCCGAAAAATCACGGGGTGCGATTTCCAGACGGCTCCTGGGTTGGCTGACCGGTTCCAGGACAGTGTAAAATTGCTGCGCCGGTTTCTCCGCAAGCCTTGACGCCTGTCATGGTGAAAATTGCGGGCCGGTTCAGAATCCAAAAGCCACTAGCCTTCGGGGCGGTGGTCAGGTTTGACAGCCTGCAAGTCACAACCCGCTCGCCCGCAAGGGTGGGCGGCTGCCTTTGTTCGTCCACAGGTTTCTACGGGCGGGCCTGGGCGGGGAGGCTTCGGCCTGCCGGTTGGTTGTGACACCGGTCTGTCAACCCTGTTCAGTGCCCGCTCACCCTCCCTTTCTGTTTCTGCGGCGCGGGCGCGTCGACCAGTCCTTTCCGTTAGGCCGTCGTCAGCAAGTGACTTGTTGAGCTGGCAATTCAGGATAACTACAGGATTTTGACAGCATGAGGACAGAAACGAGGTTGAAGGAACTGCATGGTATTGGCACATTCCCGAACGACTACACGCGCGACGACCTGATCCGTTACGTGATGACGCTTGAAGGTCTGGCTTACGAGAGCCAGGGTGTAATTGCTACGCCGAAAGCGCGTCTCCGTGAGCTTGAAAGCGTCAGTGCGTCTTGCCGTTTGTCATCCTGATAGAAGTCTATTCATTCTGAAGCGTGCTGATATCGGCAGGATAAAATTGATTGGGAGATGATTTGAATTCACGTGACCCGGTAGCGCGTCCCGGTATTGACGTTCACCAGTACTACACCCTCAAAGTACTTGGGACATCGAGCGCTGCGCTTGCAGACGTTTACGAGTTCAAGGGGACTCGTGGCATGGGTGTCCCGACGAAGTACGTCATCCAGTTTACGCACCCGCAGCGTGACCTGCCGCGTAGCGACTATATCGGCAAGATCGCCGCGTTCGTTATTCAGCCGCCACGCGCGAGACGCTGGAGTGAACCGGAAGAGGCGCGGCGCATTCATGGCGTGATTACCAGCTTCGCGCAGATCGCCAGCAATCACGATCAGACCATGTATGAGGTGACGCTGGAATCTCGCCTCGCGTTGCTGCGCAATCTGCCGAAAATCCGCTTCTTCTTCGATACAAACGAAGTCGAGGTGATTCAGCAGATTCTCAAGGAAAACGAGTTCAACCAGATTTTTGCGGATTTCCAGTTTGGTTTGTATCGCACTTACCGCAAGCGCCCGATCATTACCCAGTGGAATGAGGATGACGAGGCGTTCATTATGCGTTTGTGCCGACGTGTCGGCATCTGGTTTGTGTGTGACACGGGCAAGCGTTGCGAGAACGTGCGTTTCGGTGACGACTTCACGAAATACAGGCGTGACAACGAGCGTTTCACCGTACCGTACCAGGAGCCGAACGGCCTGCATACGGTGGGCCGTGAGTCCGTGCAGTCGCTCACGATGCGAACGACGATGGTGCCAAAGACGTTCTCCGTGCGCAGTTACAGCCCCGAGCAATCGCACAACCTGACGGTCAGCGGTACGAAACCTATCAAAGACGACAAGACTGTCTATGGTGACGCCTACACCTGGGGACTCGACCTCGATGATGAAGAGGACGCGAAGCGCGAAGCGGAACTGCGGCAGGAGGCGGCGCTTGCGGAACAGGTGGCCTATACCGGCACCTGCGACATGCTGGACATGGTGCCTGGCTGTGTGATCAAACTATCGAATCGTGAACTGCCCGAGGTGAAGTACGGGCTGCTGGTCACGGGCATGACCTGCACGGCTTCTCGCAAGGCAGGTTACAAGGTCGAATTCACCGCGATCCCCAGCGACCGGCAATATCGTATGCCCCTGATGGAGGAAACGTGGCCCCGCGTGGAAGGTGTCGTGACAGGCACGATTGCATCGACAAAGAATTACGTCGGGCCCTACCTGGACGAGCAGGGCCGTTACATCGTCCATATCCACGCAGACCGGGACGCCCGCACGCCGGGGTTGCAAAGCTGTCCGATGCGGCTCGCCAAGCCTTACGGCGGCCAGGGTCGCACGGGTATGCACTTCGGACTGGAGCCGAACACGGTCGTTACCGTGGCCTTTCTGTGGGGCAACGTAGACCGCCCCTACATTTCCCAGGTCCTGCACACGGCCTTGCACGAGGACCCGATTCATGTTGGGTATCCCTGGGCGCAGCGTCACGCGATCCACACGCGCGCCAACAACACGCTCCAGATGGACGATGGCAAGGGTCGCGAGCATATCAAGCTCGCGACCGAGAATGGCAAGTCGCAGCTCAACCTCGGATACGGGGTCAACCGGAAAAACGAGCAGAGAAGTGACGGGGTTGAGCTGCGCACCGACAACCATGCGGCCATCCGTGGCGCAGGTGGCGTGCTGCTGACGGCAGACAGCCAGCCGCAGGCGCAGGGACACCAGACCGACATGCAGCCCGCCAGCAGCCAGTTCAGCCTCACCCAGGCGCAGGCGCAGGAACTGGCGCAGGCGGCTGCAACGGCCAAGGCCGAGGTCGCGGACCTGAAGGCGGAAAACCAGTGGCTCAAGGATGAACTCTCGGGCCTGAAAGAGGCTGTGATTGCGTTGTCGGCTCCGCATGGCATCGGCATGGCAACGCCGGGGCGCATGATGGTCTCGACGACCAAGGATACGAGCTTCGCTACGTCTGCGAGCTTTAACGTCAATGCCTTCCGCCGAATCGTGATGGCGGCGAAGGAGGCCATTTCGCTGTTTACGCAGGCCGGAATCAGCCTGCTGGCGGCGCGCGGCAAGGTGGAGATCCATGCGATCACTGACGGCCTGGACGTGGCTGCGCAGAAGGACGCTTATATCCGCAGCATCGGCGGCAAGGTCGTGATCGAGGCGGAGGACGAACTGCTCCTCAAGTGTGGCGGCTCGTACATCAGCATCAAGCCGCATAACCTCACTAACGCCACGCCGGGAGACTACATCGAACGCGCGGCCTCGTGGGAGAAGGTGGACCCGGACGGCAAGATGACGAAGGCTGCAGTGCCGTATGTCACCGACATTGCCGACCTCGCGCGGCACGGCTCGCGCTTCTCGGGCTGATTGCCCATTCCATCGAGATAATCAATGACGACACAAGCAAACAGTCAGCCTGCGACTACATCTCAGCCTGCGCCGCCGCAGGTCTGGCGCTATCCGTTTCCCGTGCAGGGTGGCAAGGAAATCACAGATCCACAAATTCTCTATCGGGCACTTGGCAGGATGGAGGACGGGTTCTTTCCGCTCGGTGTCAACGGCTTTCCGCATGGGGGCGTGCATTTCGGCGCGGGCTCGGCGCGCGAGCTCGACCAGTCCCAAGGTGTGCGCGTAATCGCCAACGGCGAAATCGTGGCGTTCAAGCTCGATGATGCCTACGAGCATATCAACTTCACGCAGGATCATCGTTGGGGCATGTACTCCACGGGCTTCGTCCTCGTGCGTCACCAGATGACCATGCCGCCCGTACCCGGCAGCACCGCCGCGCAACCGGCTGACGAGACGCTGACGTTCTACAGCATCTACATGCACATGGCCGACTGGCAGACGTATCTGGCTGATGGCAATCTCGTGCGCCCTGGCTGGTGGCCGGGAGTCGATGCGTACCGTATCGGCAACAAGGACCGCCAGACCGGCGAAGGGGGCGCTGTGGGCGCGTTCGTTTGCAAGGCGCCAGGCGGGCAGCGTGTGGCGCTCCTGCCTGAAGGCAGCGAAGTCATCATTGGCGAGAAGCGCGGCCGGTGGGGGCATATCAAGTCCATTACATCGGGCACGATGATCGCCGCGAACAGTGGTGGCTATTTCGGTCGGGAGGATGGCGGTAACGTGCCATGGCTACGCCCGGACGGCGACGAGTACGGTACAGCGCCACTCACGACTGAAGGTGACTGGGGCTGGATTAACTATCACGACCAGCGCGCATTGAAGGAGCCGCAGAACGTCGGTCAGGTTGTAGTTCCGCCGCAGCCGATCCAGGTGACTGCGGGAACGCTGCTGGGACAGCTTGGCGAGTATCACGATTACGAGCGTTCGACGCCAATGCCACCCGTGCCCGCGCGACAACTCCTGCATCTTGAGGTGTTTGCGGGTGAAGAACTGAAACCGTTCATCGAAAGGAGCCGTGCGCGTGCTGCGCAACTGCCAGCCGATGGCAAGACAATTCTGCTAATACAGGCCGGTGCAAAGCTGGTGCCGAAAGAGGTTGATCCCGATCTGACGCTTGGACATCAGCTTGTCGAACTCACCTTGGCACCGAACAGTCCGAAAGTTGGTCCCTGGATTCTGGCGCAACCGTGGACTTCATCGTTTGGCGGTGCGATTCACAACCCCGACGGCAGTCCTGTGTGGATCAGGCGCGACGATCAAAGCAAGTTGGATTCGCCAAACAGCTTAAAGGCCTGGAGCCGCTTCCCGCTGCAACTGGGTTCGGTGGCCGACCCGGCGAACGGTACGGCGCAGGCGATGTCGCACGCGCAACTCGACAGCCTGGACAAGAACCGCGTAGCCGCTGATGACAGAGGCGTGCAGTGGTGGCGCATTGATTTCGGCACGGCAGATAACAAGGCGGCCAGGGGCTGGGTTTGTGGCAAGGACCACCCAGGCACGAATTGGGAAAGCCCGTGGGCATGGCCCGGCTTCGAGTTCGTGGACGCTACCGGAATCAATCTGGCTGATGCATTCAAGCGCAATCTGGTTGTATGCGGCAATGCCGACTGGAAAGAGCAGAGTAAATTCGAGCCGTCCGTGGCAGCGGTCAATGGTAATGCCTTGCTCCAACGTCTGGAGCAGACGGTCGCACGTCAGCCGCTTGAATATAACGAGAAGCCACCACAGAAAGGCAAAAACGGCGAGGAAGTCGTCACGGCGAAAAAATTGCAGCGTGCGATGGGTACGTCCTGGCTTGCCAGCGAGCTTGCGCATGAGATCCTGCGCTACGAAAGCGAATGGGGCGGAGGCATGGCCCGATGGGATGCTATTACGCCCCTCATGCGCAACGCGCGCGAGAACTGGTTGTGTGAACTGACGCGTATCAGGAAGCTTCAGTGGTGGGATGAAGTTAAGGGTAAGGTTGCGGGCTTTCCTGCGAATCCGGTAGTGAATCATATTCATCCAGTAGCGTTGGTCGGGAATTTCTACGTCCTAGGAGGAAAGATAACTGTCACCATGCTTAGGAAGATTTGGTCTAGTGCATTTGTTTCTGATCAGACGTTGATTGATTTGGCAAATCAAATCAATGAAAATATGTCCGCATATAAGCTTGACTCTGAGCAGAGACTTACTCATTTTTTTGCGCAAGTAAGAACTGAAGTTGGGCCGAAATTTCATCTCGTGGAGAGTTTGGATTATGCATGTGAGCCTTTGAAGAATACGTTTTCTTATTTTCGCCATCACCCCGCCGAAGCTGATTTATATTGCCGTAATTCCCAGCATTTTGCGGACCAAGAAAAAATAGCTAACCGAGCTTACAATGACGTTAATGGGGTGACAGATCTCGGAAATGGTTCGGTTGAAAGTGGCGATGGCTGGAAATTTCGCGGACGTGGTTTGAAGCAATTGACCGGGAAATATAATTACGCGCAATTTAATTCTACATATCCGTCAATTTGGCCGGGTGAAAATGTAGATTTTGTGCGGAACCCCGATTTGGTCGGTCAAATGCTGTATGGCGTTCGATCAGCAGTTTTTTTCTGGCTTCGGGGCCGACTAAATACAATCGCTGACCAGACCACCACTGCCAATGCGGACGCGCAGGTTGACAAGATTACTGCTGTTGTTAATCGAAGCACGAGCAGTTACGGGGAGCGGCGCAACCACTATCACGAGATAATGAATCAAAGAGTATTTAGAGGGGTCGGGGAATGAGACTTGCACTTTTTTTCATGGGCTGCCTGTTCGTGGCGAAATCTGTATTTGCTTGCTCTCCTGCTGAGAGCAATACTCTCGCGGCGTTTGAGCAGGAGATTACAGCAGCATTAAAAGAACACGCGAATGCATCCGTCATTGATTTTGGATTTTTGCCTTCTCAGTGCAAATCTTGGTCACAGAAAGTGGGATCGGCAATACTTGCGAAGCCATATTTGTATGAAAGTGCAGAAAATGGTGAGCGCTATTTTGGCATGGTGGTCGCGGTTGTTGATGAGCAAACCGGAAAAATACTGAGTAGCATCAATGATGAAAAGATGATGGTGGTTGATGCCATTGAACCCAGTGATATTAATATTGATACTGCTGATTATGCCATCCGGCCAGGCGGGTTGGCGTTTGGCATAAGAACGACAAGGCGAAATTATTCCGACGCAGCCCCTATTCGTCAGGAATCAATGAATGTGTATATTATTGATCGCGGGAGTCTTGGGAGGGTGGTTGACTCGCTTCTAATGAATTCCTCTCATGGCGAAGGAAACCCTGATTGCGAATTTTCCGGCGTCGAAAATACTGCCATCCTTTCTGTTCTGAAAAATACGACGAAGGGTTATTATGATTTGCGCGAGCGCATCAAAACTAATCATATTAAATATATAAAGAACGGATCGGAATGCAAGAAAACTAGCGCGCCGACGACGGCGACAGACTACATTTTGAAATTCAATGGGGCTACATACGGGATTCCAAAGGCATTGCAAGCAGACGTAGAGTAACTTGACTGACTCTCGCGACGATAGTGGGGGTAGGGTGGTGAGAAAAATATTTTCTATCCTGTCACTTGTAGTTTTTGCGACATGTGCGATGGCGCCAGCACCTGTTTTCTCGGATGAAAGGTCGCCAGAAATCTTATCTGCTGATTCAATTCGTGCGGGCTGTAAAGTCGTTCTCGCGGAAAAAGATCGAATTAGTCCGGATCATCCGTCCAGTGTGTCATCTTACGAGGTTGAGGCAACGTGGAAGTGTCGGGGTGGTGAGCAATCAGTAATTGATGTCTATGAGTTTGAAGGAGGGAGTCCTGAGGTTATGACGGTTTTTTATTGGAAAAATAAAGACATCATATCGTTAGTGAGGTGGCCAGTAAATTCTCAAGCCGCTGATTACTCGGGATATTTATACGCGGTATATGTTTATAAGGGGGCGCACAAGAACGGGCGGCAAATATTCATGAGAGACGATGCAACGATGAAGAGACTCCCTTTCGGATTCGATGGCTACAAGCGGAACGGTTCACCGGTGCGATATCCATATAAGGATGCTGCTTCAATGAGAAGGCGGCTCTCAGAAATTCATTTTGACGAATAAGCCATGAGGTGATCTTGACTTCCGCACACGAATCATTCTGCCATCACCCATTCTTCTCCGAAATCCCGGCCTTCGTCCTGGCCGGACCGGATGGCGGTCAGTTGCAGGTCGCAGCCAGCAGGACAAAGGCAGGCCCTGCGGTCTCCTGCTTTCTCTCGCCTCTGCACGCAATGCTTGAATTGATGTACTGGGCGTGTCGTGGCAGACAGTACGAAATTCACCACGCGAGCCTGATTGATCCCAAGGTATTCATCAACGCGGACCGAACGGCGTTGGTGGCCGAACTGCGGATCGGGTGGCCCGCACATGATGGAAAAATCGTCATGCAGTCAGGCGAAAGCACTGCCACGTGCGCGAAGCTCATGGTTCACTCGGCAGAATTTGGGCCGCCGCCGTTTTTCGAACTGGATGCAGAGACACTTGACCAAGTCGAGCGGATGCATGAGCGCGCCGGAATGTTCGCATGGCGCGAAACCTACCCCGACATGCTGCAATGGGAACAGGCTCGACTCAACTGGGCGGTGAAGCGCGCGGTTGAAACCATGGAAATCGGTAGTGCGGACAAGATGGATTGCACGAAAGCGGCACTGTTTGACCCGGAATTCGGGCAGTGGCATTTCGTGGAGTTTGCAGACCTCTGATAATTTTCAGGAGTATTGATTGAATCAACGTTATGAGATTTGTGACGGTGACACGACGACTGCTGGCGGTCGCGTGATCGCGACGCGTTCAAATGATACGTTCCGGGGGCGCCCGGTTGCTTACGAGTATGACCCTGTGTGGTGTCCGAAGTGCAATGCGACCGGCAAGATTGTTTGTGTCAGGCGTCGAAACGATACCGGCCCCAATGGAAGACAGTCAGCGTTGAGCGGCGACTGGTGCCTGTGCAAGTGCGACCCGCAACCGTTGCTGCTTTCGCGGCAACGCGAATCATCGGCGGCGTAACAGTCACTGGAGAGAAAAATGTCCGAATTCAAGTGCCCGCACTGCCAGAAGGAAATTGAAAGGCGAGGGCGCCTAGAACGATAACAAACGACATGGAGTCTCCGGTGTCCCATGCAAGGCGGTCGATCGCAGCGGCAATGCGCGCTGCACTTCGTCGATGCACTTCCGTCCGGCGATTTTTATTGCATTGGCGGGTTATGTTGCGCCGCAGCGATTGTATCGAAACGCTCAAAATTGCGGCGCAGGCTGCGCAGTCCTGTATTGGCGTGAGCTGGTGTACGGTACGACGATCGGCATGCCCGGGCAGGAAGGAGATGGCGATGAGGGAAATCGAAGCAATGCGGGAAGGGCGGCCGCGCGCTCACAGGCAACGGAGCGCATGGCTATCGACGATTACTGCGGCGTTTGCAGCGGCGGCATTTGCGACAGTCCTGGCGGTGTTCTTCGCGCCGGTTGTCGCGGCGGCCGGGACCGTCGCGCAGCCTGCGGCGATCGGCGCGTCCACGGCTGCCCCGGCAAATAGCGCGAGCGCTGTTACCGTCGATCCCGGCGAAATCCGGAACTGGTACAACGATCCGTTCTTCGCGCTCTCGAGTGCGCCGGATGCGTGCCCGCAGCCGCTCGGCCCGCGCATGACGAAGGCCGAAGCCGACGACGACGCCCACTACCGGGTCGAGCGCGGCACCACTTGCTGGCTCGCGCACAAATGCACGAAGCCGAACTCCTATCTCTACGACGCCGATATCGCCACGGCGGTCCACGAAAAATTCAAGGGCGACGCGTCGCTCGCCGGCACGAGCGTATGGATCACGGTGCAGCGGCGCTTCGTCTATGCCGAAGGCTGCGCCCCGGCGGCCTTCGACCGGGCGACGCTGGAGCACCGCCTCGCGGCGATTCCCGACGTCGACAAAGTGTTCGTGCATCTGCGTACCGATCCGCACGCGCGGCCGCCCTACAAGACATTGCCCCCGGTGCGGTGAAACTTCGGCCGGCTCGGCCGCAACACTGCCGTTCGCACGCCGCTCAGGCGTTGTTCGGCATGGCACAATCGCAACGTCGAAAAACTAGAAGGCCTTCGGGGTACCCCATGATTCGTTCCGGTTCGTTGTTGTTCCGCTTTCACAGGCTGTCATCCACGGCGGGTGTTTGTGCGCTGCTCGCGGCGCTGTCCGCCTGCAGCAGCGGTCCGCCGCTGTTCCTCTCGGATGGCCGCCCCACCGTTCCGGTGCAATGCCCCGCTGCGGGCGACCACGATTCATGCATCCAGCAGGCCCGCGCGCGCTGTGCAGGCACCGGCTACGACACCGTCGATAAATCCACCAGCGGCGACACCTACACCCTCGTATTCGCTTGCCGCACGAAGTAACGGGCACGCGCGTCAGGTGTTGCCGTCCGCGCCGCCGCTCCGGCTGCGCGCGGGCAGCGGCGCTGCGCGGCGGCGCTCGCCGTCTGCCGTTTCGGCGGCGCCAACGATGCGCAGCGCGCGGAAGCGCGCCGCCGCCGATCATGCGCCGCTCGCGCGGCTTTTGAGCCGCGCCTCGCAGATCGCCACGTTCTCCAGAAAGCGCGCCTGATAAGAGGCGCAGCGAACCCAACCCGCTTGCCGCGCACGCGCACGCTGTCGATCGGTGTGCAGATCGAGACGAAGACTTCGCGCTGACGCTCGAATACGCAGAGGTGAACCGAGGCCACCTCGGTCGATTTCCTCAATTGCGCGCAAAAATCCTTCCATCCCGATGAGTGCTCGATCATTGCGTAAATCGCGCGCAACAAACTGTCGTGCTGACGATCGTTCGAATCCACAGCGTTCCCGTTATCAAAATCCGGGACGGCCCGCCCACCGCAAAAAATGCGGAATACATATTTCCTGCACAAATGAGGAATATACAGGGGCGTTTGCCGCCGTTAATCTTCGGCTCGTTCAATGGCTAATAGCTGTCAATGTGGATGAGGCGCTGGTTGCTTTCCGTGCGGTAGGCAACCGATGAACGGCCAGGCCAACCTTATTCTCTGAAGATAAGACGCGTTGAAATCGTTGTGCCGTGAGAAACCGGCGTCTGAAATGTGGGTGTGAAAAAGTAAATAAGGCAGAAAAATGAACGGGGCGGCTGGCGGATAGCCAGGCAGCATTGATGGAATGCAGCGGATTAATCGCTTTTCGTTATTGAGTATGTGTGCGCGGACGCCATCGCAGCGGTGTCTTTCCGAGGATGGAGTATTCCGGAGTAGCAATGAATCATCATCAACTTGAAAAGGACATTGAGCATCTCGAACAGGTCATTGCGCGGCTGTCAGGCAACGATCGCATTCCGCTTTCCTATTGGCGCAACCGCGTCGAATCGGTATCGCGCGCGAATCTGGTCCCTTCGCAGGTACAGCGCGTCAAGCGTCTGTCAGAAGCCCTGAGCGAGCTGGAAATGCGCACAAAAGAACGTTCGTCGCACGAGGCGGTGCGCTAGGGCCTGTCCGTCGAAAAAAACATGAAATTGGGCACTCTTTGACGCCGGAGCGGTCACAATACCAATGTGTGACTGAACTGGAGATCATTGTTTATGGCGAGCTACAAGCAACTGACCGCCCAACTCGAAAAGCTGCACAAGGAAGTTGCGGCAGCACGCGAAAAGGAAGTCGAGCAAGCGATTGCTGATATCAAGGAAAAGATCGCGGAGTACGACATCACGGCCGAGGAACTCGGTTTCTCCACGCCGCGTGCCGCGAGTGCGCGCAAGAAGCCGCTGCCGGCGCGCTATATGAACCCGAAAACGGGCGAGACCTGGAGCGGCCGTGGGCGCGCGCCCGGCTGGCTGACGGGCGTGAAGAACCGCGATCGCTTTCTCATCAAGGAATAAACGGGGTTCGAGCGGGCGGCCGCCTGGCAGCCGCTTCGCAACCGCTTCGCAGCCGCGCGTCAATCGATCATCGACGGCCAGCCAGCCCGATTCCGAGTAATCGCCAGGTGACCGCGAGCCGATTCCCGTAAAATCTCACCTTTGTACGCCGCACGGCCCATCTGCCGTGCGGGCGCCGCGGGGCTATTCCCGGCCGCTCCCGTAAAATCTCACCTCAGGCACGCCGCCGGCCACGCTCCGGCGGGCGTTTCGCCTTCGTGTGCGCGGCGGGCGCGCCGTTAACTTTTAGTCGTGCGCGGTAATGCCGTGTATCATTCGTCCCCGGCGCCTTCTGCCGCGCGCACCGGTTGGCCACACACGCAACTCCCGCCGCGCGGCTGGTTGCCCGATTTCATCAGCGATACCCCTCCATCCATGTCAGTTGCCGAACTCAGACGCCGCCGCACGTTCGCGGTCATTTCTCACCCGGACGCGGGCAAAACCACGCTCACCGAAAAGCTGCTGCTATTCTCGGGCGCGATCCAGATCGCCGGTACCGTGAAGGGCAAGAAGAGCGGCCGCTTCGCGACGTCCGACTGGATGGAGATCGAAAAGCAGCGCGGCATTTCGGTCGCGAGCTCGGTCATGCAGTTCGAGTACGGCGACGCAGTCATCAACCTGCTCGACACGCCGGGCCACGAGGACTTCTCCGAAGACACCTACCGCGTGCTCACGGCGGTGGACGCGGCCGTGATGGTGATCGACGGCGCGAACGGCGTGGAAGCGCAGACGCTCAAGCTGCTCGAAGTCTGCCGCAGCCGCAAGACGCCCATTCTCACGTTCATCAACAAGCTCGACCGCGAAGTGCGCGAGCCGCTCGACCTGCTCGACGAAATCGAGCAGCACCTCGGCGTGGCCGCGGTGCCGTTCACCTGGCCCATCGGCATGGGCAAGGAGTTCCAGGGCGTCTACGACATCCAGCGCGACCAGGTGCGTGTGTTCCGCGCGGGCGAGCAGTCGCTCGGCGGCGCGGTGGAAACGCTGCAGAACATCGGCGACGAAGCCGGCGAAGCGCGCTTCGGCTATCACTGGAAGCGCACCAAGGAAGAGGTCGAGCTGATCACGGGCGCGACGCCCACGTTCGACCGCGAGGCGTTCCTCGCCGGCGAGCAGTCGCCGGTGCTGTTCGGCTCGGCCATCAACAACTTCGGCGTGAAGGAAATTCTCGACGCACTCGTCGATCTCGCGCCGCCGCCCTCGCCGCGCATGGCCGTGCAGCGTCCGGTCTCGCCCGAGGAGCCGAAGTTCACGGGCGTCGTGTTCAAGGTGCAGGCCAACATGGACCTCGCGCACCGCGACCGCGTGGCGTTCATCCGCGTATGTTCGGGCCGCTTCGAGCGCGGCATGCAACTGAAGGTCACGCGCAACAACAAGACCTTCCGCGCGAACAACGTGGTGAGCTTCCTCTCGCAGCGCCGCGAGACGGTGGCCGAGGCCTACCCTGGCGACATCATCGGTATTCCTAACCACGGCACGCTGAGTCTCGGCGACACGCTCACCGAAGGCGAAGACCTGCAATTCACGGGCCTGCCGTTCTTCGCGCCGGAAATCTTCCAGACCATCGAAGTGGTCGACCCGATGCGCGCGAAGCAACTGGGCGAAGCGCTCAAGCAGCTTGGCGAAGAAGGTGCGATTCAGGTGTTCCGCCCGCTGCACGGCGGCGCGACAATCCTGGGCGCCGTGGGCCAGCTGCAGTTCGAAGTGGTCTCGCATCGCCTTTCGGCGGAATACAAGGTGGACGTGCGCATCATGCCGGCGCGCTATCGCCTCTCGCGCTGGGTCACTTGCGACGACGCCAACGAACTGCGCCGCTTCACCGATTCGTATGAGGCCCGCATGGCCTACGATGCGTCGAACGCGCCGACGTATCTGGCCTCGCACGTCTCCGAGATCGAGGTCGCACAAAAGGCGTGGCCGAAGATCGTGTTCAACGAACTGCGCGAGCATTCGGGTGCGCCGTTCCGCAAGAACATGTAAGTCTTGCCGCTGTGGCGTTACAAAAAGGTCTTCAGCATCACAATAAAGCTTTCAGTGTTAAAAGAAAGTCTTCAGTCCTTGGGGGTATATGGGGGCTGAAGACTTTCCTGCGCAAGCGAGACGATAGAATCCATCAAGCGGCAGCGCTTGGAGGATAACTTGCGACCACTTCGAGGGACCAACGGATAATCGATGGCTCAAAAAGGTCCGCAACTGAGGCCCTCAAAGATGTTACGAGTGCTTCGAGCGCTGCCATTATGAACCGGCTCGCCCCGTTTCTCACGCGTTTACGTGCATTCGATAGGACGTGCGTGCTATCGTCGACAATGGCCGTAACTATGCTGTCGGCCGTAATATGAACTGCGCGTTACGAATGTTCGCAAACGTTCGTGAAAACCGCAGGACCCCGTTTAAGGTCGTGTGCTACACGGCGCATGACATCAAAATGCCACCCCGCGACCCACACCTACCTCGACGAGCATGAACTCGCCGAGGTCTTGGACCTGTCAGTCTCTACTATTCGTCTGCGCGTAAGACATCGGCCGTGGTTGCTTCCGCCGCGTGTTCGATTTTGCGATGGGGAGCTCTTGCGCTGGCGTCAAGACGTTCTCGAAGCATGGTTGCTTGAGCGGAACCTAAGCGTCGTTACGGAGCGGAAAAATTGACATTGTGAAGGGCCAGGCAGTTCACACGTCGCGATGTTCGCCGCCTATGCAATCTGCTGATTAGCATCACTCAGCTGGCTGCCTGTGACTCTTCTTCGCAGCAGTTTCAGCGCGCCGTAGCAGTGTCGATGCAGAGATGTCGAGAGCGTCGGCGAGTGCAAATAGGGAGTCGAGCGCAATCTTGCTCTGTCCTCGTTCGACCAACGATATGAAGTTGCGGTGCAGGTTCGCCTTCTCGGCGAGCTCCTCCTGCGAAATGCCCTTCGCGAGCCTCTCCTCTCGGACGACTCGGCCAAAGGCGGCGATACGGCTCATCTGTCCCCCAGTGCTGAACGAATGGGGGAGAGTGTCCTAGCAGTGGGGTCAACAATCCACACAATATATTGTGAATGTGCGTCGGCGCGTTTACAATGACCAATATATTGTGCAAAAACGATGTCACTGGATGCTCCTTGGGCAGCATGAGGCAGCTATGAAGTCTCCTTTTCAATTCGGTTGACGGAGCCATCGTGGTCTATGTTTTTTTCTGTATGAACGGTGAGCTCGGACCGTTGCGCGACTATCCGTCGCCAACTACGCGAGAAGGCTGGGTTCCGATTGCACGCCACCTTGCAGTCGATATCTCGCACCTTGCAAAGACACTTGCCGACTACCCCGGCGCTGTTGTCGTCATCGGCAATGGTTGGCCTCTCTACTACGACCTGAAGTGTATCCGCGAGGTCTGCGGTGAATTGGGGACTCGCATCGTCAACGCTGTGAACACGTTTGGTGGGGCACGGGAAGAGGCCGTACTTGATTTCATGGAGAACCGCACCGAATCGTTCGTCATCTT
This sequence comes from Paraburkholderia tagetis, assembly GCF_022213065.1. Taxonomy (GTDB): domain Bacteria; phylum Pseudomonadota; class Gammaproteobacteria; order Burkholderiales; family Burkholderiaceae; genus Paraburkholderia; species Paraburkholderia tagetis. Next base: position 33,808 of record NZ_JAKLJA010000037.1, on the reverse strand, counting down.
GGCGTCTTCCGAGTTCGAGTTCTCCGACCTTACTGCATCACGGCGCGTGAATATCAATCCCGAAGTTGGGTTCGACGAGGCGGCGCGGAGAGCCTTAGCGAAACAGCTTCACGAATTCGGCGAACTTGCGACGTGCCCTTTGTCAGACGACGAAGCATTGCGAGCGACAGTCGGCGCCTATGCGTTGCGCCGCGCCAGACGATTCATCTCGCCGATGCGGGCGCGTGATGATATGCAGTTCCAACTGAGACTTCGTTCGCTTGCTGGCCAAAATTGAAGAAGTGCGGAGACGGATTGCTGAACAATTGAACGTACTACGTTGAGCATTGCTATGGGCCACATGACGGTTGACGCATTCGCAAGTATGAATTCACTCGGTCCTTCCATTACGCCCGGAGAGGCCGACGAGGAGTCGAGCGTCTTGGTGACTATTCTTGCGCTGGGTCAGCGCGCGATAGAGGCTGGCGACTATCGTGACATCGGTGATTTCCTTGCTCAGATGGATGAGGAAAACTACCGTGAGAGCGGCAAAGTCTTCACGGATAAGGAATCCGAATCGCCCGGGAGGGCGAGACCTTGAGAGTCTCTGAGCTTATCGAACAACTGGTGACTGCCGACCCAGACAGTGTTGTTCTCTTTCTCGACTCGTATGCCGATATCGATGAATCAGATGAAATTCAGGAAGTCCTCGTCGATTCGCATTTGTGGACCTACGAGACGGGAGAGCACCACGGTATCGGCTATGAAGTGCGATATCCGGGTGGCCCGAGGGCAACCGATGGCGTGGACCACAAGGTGACAATGCAGTTGGTCGAGCGTGTTGTCGTGCTATCAGATGGCCCAACGAATCTGAGATACGTGACACCGTTCCAGCCGAACGAGCGCGAGCAGATGCTAATTGAACGTGCGCTTGCAAGTCATAGACGGGCGCAGAAGGTCGGTCGATATGCTCCATCGCGACTGGTCCGGAAATGGGGTAGCGAAAATTCGATTCCGACGAGCATAGATACGTTTGCTCAGCGGAAGAAACGCAGATTCTTGGGCGTTTCGAGATTGAGCAACCGTGGCCTGATGACAGTGCCCCTTGCAGTTAGAAGTGTGCTTGGGCCGAATGCTGGAACACGGTTGTACTGGTATCTATCAGGCGAAGGTTTCGCTTCCTTAAAAGCCGAACTGAGCCGATTGCGGAAAAGGGGGGGGGGAGTCGTGACAATGCCGGATGAAAGAACGAGAGCTCTCATCTATGCGCGAAGCTTACTTCTGCAGTTATCTCGCGTGCCGCCGGAGCTGGATGCGTGTGGTTTGCGAGAGTTGGCAGCTCACGTCCTGCGACACTACCCAGACGACGGAATGATTCGATTGATTGCTGCGGAATCGATATGGCTCGAGTGGCCTCGACGCGCAGAGAGAGATATTAAATGATGGCGCGGAAGGTTCTATTCCTTGATATCGACGGTGTTCTGCATCGTGGCATCGCTCGTAGGTCTGGCAACCGTGTTGTGAGTAGCGCTCCCGGGGTCATAGAGTTATTTGAGTACGCGCTAGTGCTAGACGAATTACTGAAGCCCTATCCGGATGTCGAAATTGTATTGTCCTCAGACTGGGCTATCGTGTTGGGCATTCAATATACTGTTGACGCAATACCGTCACCCACGTTGCGAAACCGTGTTGTGGGCGCGACGTACGAAGGCTGCACGTTTAACGAGATGCTTTGGCCGCTGCTTTCGCGCGGCGAACAGGTGCTGGACTATGTTGCTCGCCATTCCCCAGCGAACTGGCTTGCTATCGACGACCGAGTCGACGGGTTCGAGTCCTGCCGTCACCGACTCGTAAGTTGTCAAACCGAGGTCGGCCTAGGCGACCCTGCAGTCATCGAACTGTTTCGCCAGCGTTTGCGAGAGTCCTTCTGAGAGGCCCCAATACATGACACCAGCGAGTATGCCGGACGCGCTCGAAGAGCTCTCGCTTGATGCCGCCGCGCGACTACTGGGTGTCCCGCGCATAGTCGTCAGGAAGCTCCTCAAGGACAACGTGCTCCCAAGTCGCATCGACACGATTGGCCGTCGACAGATACGACGGATACCGACGGCGGCCGTACAGGCGCATCGAGAGAAAATGCGTGCAATACACAATGCGGCGCTGCGGCGACTGATGGACATCGGCGCGTGCGGGCCAATACGACGCTGAGAATGAGGACCTCCTGACGCACCACGTGTAACGGAATTCAAGTTCTCCCGCCGCTATAGGAATCAGCGGGAAATCTAGTTGTCTCGGAACTTGCAGGATTTTTGGTGTAAGAAAGGCCGCGCGCGCGGGTGAAAAAGCGCGGTGCCGCCCGGCGAGCCGGGTCCCACCTGGAGTGGGAGTTCTGTAGTTACGGATAGAGAGCCTGCACTACGGCGACCAGCGTTTGTTGGTCGCCGGTCTCATTCGAATCCTTGTGCACAGCAACACTAACGCGCTCGGCCTGACAGGAGTCACTATGCCTATTTATCTGCATCCTCCCCCCGAGGAAAGCGCGAGTACAGTGCGCTTGAAACACTGGTCAATACGGGAGTTCGAAAACGGTACGCGTGTCCTCGTGGGGTTTAGTCAGGAAACTCGGGATGGACGGGTTAGTACTGCGATAGTTGAGCTGGACGCTGTCGCGCGGAGGGTCCGCACTGCGAGTGGCCGCATCTACCATCTGGTCGGCCCGAGTGGCTGGAGCAGTGATAGCGAGTACACGTTCCATCGCGTTGCAGAGATTATCGGTAAGGGCGGCTCGTGGTGCGACATCACTGCAGAGCTGATTCCTGATTGTCGCGTAAGCCGGGAGGACGAACCCGAGGAGCTGTCGCTTGAGGCAGCGGCACGGATACTTTTCGTCTCACGTTCCTATTTAAAGCGACTCATCGACGAGGGTAGACTTCCAGTTCGCATAAACCAGGATGGATATCCACGGATACCCCTAGAGGCTGCGATGGCGTACCGAGAGCAAATGCGCGCCAGGCAGCGGGAGGGGATGGCGCAAATGATGGACGCAGCGCAGCGCGCCGGACTTTACGACGCCGAGGCCGAGGACCTTCCTGTTCGTCGGAAAAGTGACGACAACAGGGGAGAGGGAGAATAGAGAGCGAACTGTACCCTATCCAAGAACGGACGATGCGCGTAGCCACAAGCCGCAGATATGTCGAGGGCGACAGGGGACATGCTATCTGCGCGAACTGCCGCGCGATAGTTCCTGTGATATTTAGCTATCGCGATGTGCCATTCAGCGATGGCAGTGGAATTGCCCGAAATCTATTGGTGGGCGTGTGCGACTGGTGTCACGCCGTTGTCGCCATCCCGGCGCAGTCCAAACCAAATTCGAATGAAACTAGTTAAGGCGAAACGCCGTCAACAGGCAGAGGTGCGAACCCGGAATAGACTGAGGACGGCTTCGCAATCGTAGGCGCCTCGGGATAATTTCCGAGATTCGCTCAGCAGCTTGGCTCTTCGGACGAAGCGGGCTATCAGCCGCTAACAAGGGACGCTACGTCCCACAACCGGGTTCCAACATAACTCTGGGTGGAGAACGAATTTCTCACACGCCTCCGGGTGCGAGTGTTCGCGCGGGGCATTGTCTCGTTTCGGGTGCCCAGCATTGCTCCCTGGAAGGGCGGTGTGAACTTTTATGTAGATAGAGTGCCATAGTGGGGTTAAGCGAAGCCATAATACGCGGCGTTTAGCGCAGCGTATTTCGTCTGGTCTATGCTTCGTCCGTCGTCTCCTACCTTAGCGGTCGGAAGAAAATCCTTTGCCTCGACAATTGCTTTCAATTGATTTTCCAGTTGTGCCGTAAAGTTTGCCATGGTGAGAACACATCCGTCTTCGCAATCGAAGACGATGAGCAAAGGCTCATCAACCTCAATGTGTGCGTCGAGAACAGTCTCTGCGTCAATTCCAATCAAGCCATCATTCATCATCAGGCATGGATAGTACCTGCCAAACCACGACACAACGCCCGCGCAAACGTCATGTGAACCGTTCATTACATCGCTCGTGCTCATGTCGCTCAGGCTAACGACAATGCAATCCTGACCGTCACAGTGTGGAGTAGATTCAAGCATCGTCCACGCCGGAACGACAAACATATCGACTTGCTCTTCTGTCCTAGACGTATGGTCCGCTAGGTCACCCAGTGTGAACTCGTTTGGGTCTTCGGTGTTTAGCAGTTTTACTTCATACGTCAGCGGTGTTCGATTGCTCATGTTTCATGAACCTCGGATTGAATAAGTTTTGGAGCGTGGGCTTGCTTGCAGGCAGGGCGGAATCTGACGGCAGCAACGACGCGACTCGGAGGAGCGATGCGATACTGTGCTCGTGAATGGGGCGCCGTCAGGGGATAGGCCTAGTTGCAGTAATTAGAGGGAGACAAGTAGGCTCTTTCTGGCCACGAATTTATTCGCCTTGGAGTCGTATTCGGCCTGATATCCTTGATGCGCCAAAGCCGTAGCGACACCTTCGGTGTGAATCACGCAATGGCTCGACTTTGAGCCGGCAGCAAAATGAGCAGCAATAACCTCGTTAACCGCTCCTGTGCTGAAAACCTCAATTGCCTGGTTCGTAAAAATAGCCGACGATTGAACAGGCTTCACGGGGCGAAGTAGCGTGGTTTTGTCGATTCTTCGCGTCAAGGGGATAACAAAGAGGTGCGTCTTTTCGCAGCTCAACGCTACCGACACCGACCCGTTGGTGTTCCAGCTGCCAATCGCGCTCCAGACGGCAGGTTCCGCTGGGTCGGCCAGCCATGACAAGACTGCGTCACCAAGTTGAATTACGAGTAGCAGCATCGGCGTACGAGGGCCGTCTATAACCAATGCGGAAAACCTTGAACGGTGCGCGTTAGCGCAGCTCAGTGGGTCGAATTCGACGGGCTGTTCAAGAACAAACCCTCGAAATCGTGGGTTGGCGGGACCGTATTCAGCTGCAGGCAGAAGGAGTCCCAGCGGGATGTGTGAAGACGGATTCAGTTGAATGATATTGGTCACTTTTAGATAATCTCTTTTGCAGTTTGAGGGCGTGAAGTGAGATTATCTGTGTGACGCGTATAAATCAAGGTTTAAAATTGAAGATGTTCTAGTTTAATGTGGGAATTAACTATTTATACTTATTCAAATGAAAATTCTCATATTTAAATGAGAATTTTTTTTCGATTTGGTTTCGATTTCTCATGTCACGTCGCGCCGCGATGGCACGGTACTAGAAACGGCCGCATTGACCGTCTTGGCACGAACGACCATGCGCAACATCTGGTGAACCATTGCGACCGGGGAAGCTCCCAGTTCGGCCAGTCCACGGGGCGTCATGGGTTTGTTGCCCATGGCGCTGTGATAACCCACCGACAGCGAACACAGTTGATGGTAGCGTTAGTCCAAGCCCTTCCAGCACACTCAAGAGGCGTGGGCGCGCTTTACCATTGAAGCAGGCCTGTAACGCCGCTCGCCGCTAACAAACCCGTCCAGCAGCCGCGCTCGGAGGGTTTTGTTTTGCGGCTTGAGTGATGTAGCGGCGCAACGGATGCAACGAATATGCAACGGAGAAGCGATGACGCCCCGCGCCCGTTCGTTGCCGATAGCCACCTGCAATCGTTCGCTGGCGGACGAAAAAAAAGCCCGCGCTGGGCGGGCGAGGTCGCTGTTACTCAACGACAAGGGTACCGCCGAGCGAGGTGCCGCGCCCATTCAGATACGCGAGGTCCATCGCCGTTTCCTTGCCGGATTCGACCGCTTGCGACGCCTGAATCAAGGTCTGCAGCGGGACCTCGTGAGTTCCTTCAGGCAAGTTGTCGTCATGGGGCACATCGAGGAAGGGACTGTCGGCATTGTCCTTGAAGCGCAGTGCGCCAATGCGGCTGGAATCCAGCACCCCCAGCAAATAGTCCAGGTCTGACAGCTGTGCGGAACCGGCGTCTCGGCCGACGTCTTTTTCAGCCTTGCGCCGTTTGGCATGGGCGCGGTTAATGACACGGCGTCCCCAGCCATCAGGCTCAGTTTCGGCAATGGCACCCGCAAAAGTAGAAGTCTCCTTGCTTCCCGTGCGGTATTGAAAGTCGGTGCTCAGGGGCAGGTCCGGAGACAGTGCGAAGCAATCTGGATTACTGAGCCAGGCGGGGGAGTACCGGAACGCCGAGACCTCTTTTTGCCCCTGTCTGGAAAATTGCAGTTCGCCCACTTCCAGTCCCGAGTCGCCCAGATAGACGAGCAGCGTCCGCGTTGTGCTGGTTTTTGCTTTTTTTGTTGTTGCCATTACAGGGCTCCACTGTCCGGGTTGGTTTTGCGTACCCGGATGCGTTTGGCCACCGCCTTGTTCATGAGCGCCAGGCCGAGCGCATCATTGGTGGTGTTCAGGGCCTTGTTGAGCTCGGGGAGGAGGTTCAGGATGTTCAGGACCCGAACCACAGCGCCCCACGACACTCCGGGGTCGCCGTGTTCCAGCCGGTAGAGCGTCTTTTTTGAGATGCCCGCCCGCTCCGCCATGGATGACGTAGAAAGCCCCCGGCGTCGGCGGGCCAGTGCAAGGTCATCTCCGGCAGCAACCAGCGCACGCTCGACCGGTAAGGGCATCGGATTTTCGGTGAAGCAGCCGGAAGGTTTGGGTGTCGCCGCTGCTTTTGGTTTATCGGTCATATCTGAACCCTTAACCGGTTAATGCGTCATATTTGACCACTATGCGACATCCCTCAGATGGACGCCAGTGCGCTGTTGAAAACGGTCAGATATAGTTCAATATTTCACTTAAGAGGTCATATCTGACTCTTTATCTTGGAATCGGGCGCGAGAAGGGGCCGGAGGCTCCCTGTTGAAAAACGCCCACCCAACCGTGAGCGCGACATCATGTTCCTGTCGATGGTGGCCGACCCTGCCACGCGCTTTCAGGGAACGCCTATGACCAGCGTTTCAACGTCGCGGCGAGTCGTGCGCGTGACCGCATGCATCTGGTCTGGTCGGTAACAGCCGAGCAGGGTGAAGAGCGGCGTCTATCGTCTGGTCATGGTCGTGGAAGGGGCCAACGACGCTCGACTTGCCGTCGAGTGCGATTGCGACGCCTTCCATGGTCCCGAGCATCTGCGCCAGAATCCGAAGAAGCAGATTGAGCGAACAAATGGATGCCGAAATCTGAGCGGAGCTTCTGACCTTCGGTCGTAGGCTGGTTCTTTTCGTTTGGTCGCAGAGGCTTGTTGCTACGAACTGAGGACCTTATCTCGCCCTCTCAATATTGGTTAAGTTCGGGACGCGCGCAGAACGACTGGTTGGCCCGCGCGCTTGATACCTCAGCTTCGTCTATTTTCCCGCTTTCTGGGAATTAGATTTCTCTTTCGGCTCTGTCTTGCGGCGGGCAGAGAATATACACTCGCCCTAAATCCTCTACATGCAGTGACCAACCGAGCCCACACTATCGTCAAGCGCCCTGACGGCGTCTGTCATACCCATGACGAACTGAGAGTTTGGTCGTGAGTATCTGAAAAGATTGGGCTGGTTCGTCATCAAGTTGCCCAACTGGGTTAGCCAAATTATCTGCTTGATGTCTTAAGTGGAAGCACCGCCGAAGTGCGCACAGGTGGTTGAAGCACCTCCGCTGCACCATGTGGCGGGTCGTCGGAGACGTCGTTGATGCCCAGCGGCCAAGTAATGTAATAAGGAATCCATATTAACTTACGTTCGATTGATACACGTAGACATCAGGGCGTCTGGGCGATTCGCGAACAAATAAAAATGTAACTAGTCAATCTATAGGAGACGAGATGAAAAAGGCCTTGTTTGGGGTCGTGGCGGCTACCGCAGCGGTATCTGCAAGTGCTCAAAGCAGCGTGACGTTGTATGGAATTGTCGACAATGGTATTGTGTATGAAACGGGGCTGCCAAAGGGAAATACTTTCGGTGCTCAGAGCGGCGGTTGGGCGCAATCGCGCTTCGGCTTGAAGGGTGCCGAGGATATTGGCGGCGGTACGAGGGCTATCTTTCAGCTCGAATCCCGGCTGAACACGCAAAACGGCACCTTCGCAAATGGTAGTTTCTTCGAAGGTCAGGCGACAGTTGGCATGCAGAATGACACTTGGGGCCAGCTGAAGTTCGGGAACATGGGCTCGGCCGAGATTAGCCAATATTCGGGCGACGTTGACCCTCAGCAGACCAAGAAATATTCAATCGGTACGCTGGTACGCGGACGGATTTTTTCTCAGGCGGCTAACGGCGTCGAGTACCTGTCGCCGAAGATTGCCGGCTTCATCTTTCAGGGTCAATATGACCTGACTAACTCGCCCAAATGGAATTCGGGCAACCCTGGGAGTGCGCCGGGGCAACTGGGGACTTCAACCGGTCTGGGCAGCGCACAAGGCCGCTCCGACGGCGTCAAGTTGTCTTATCAGCGTGGCGGGCTGTTCTGGCAAGCGACGTACGACGAAGTCCGTGACCCCAACGGTCAGTTCAGCAACGTGTACCTCACCTCACGCTCGATTCTCACTGGCGCGACCTACGCGTTTGGGCCAGTCGTCGCGTATGTCGGGTATCAGCATCTCAGCGCGCCGGACGCATCGAACGAAGGCTATTTCGGCAGCGCCCGACCGACGGCACTCCCGGCTGGAACGTCGTTGCCCACCGCGGTTAATCACGAATGGATTGGAGCAATCTGGAACAGCACGCCAGCGCTGGCAATTTCGGGAGCGGTGTACCACGCGAACGCCAACCATGGAAACGGCAACGCTACGCTGTTCACGTTGGGAGCGAACTACTCGCTGTCGAAACGCACCTTGCTCTATACGGAGCTCGGCTACGTGCGAAACAGCTCGACGTCGAACCTTGGCCTCAATAGCGGCCTCTATGGTGCAAACACCAACTTTGACCCAGTGAGCAGCGCGGCGTCTATGACCAATCCGAATTATGGGAAGAGTCAGTTCGGCGTGATTGCCGGCCTCGCAACTCAGTTCTAAGAGCAGGCGGGAAGGGGCCGAGCCATCGTGCGTTCGGCCCTGGCGCATATCCAGAGCGGGCAGGATGACAGTAAAGATGCGAAGTCACCTATGTTGGAATTGCGCTGCGATATCCCACGGCTTTGAAGACGGCATGGCATCTCAACGTGCCCAAGCTTGGAATGACGGCGGCGTTTGACTGAAGCCTGCGCGATTGGGGCATGCGGCATTCTAGTTCGTATAGGGGGCTTCGGGAACGTTAGCCATAGTAAAAAGGCTAATGTCGGTATGGCCCGCATTCCCCTTAGGCAAATCGCTGGATGCGTCGTCCGACAACACGCTCTGCAGCGCGTATAGAACCTGTGCGTCTGGATTCTGGTCGATGACCAAGTTAATATGGTCGTGCCTCAACAGCTCCGCATTCGTCTGGTGCATCTCATGCGCCACCCAGACCAATTTTCCCAGCAAGTTCCGCCGCCTGAGCGCCTCACGAATACCAAGGTTTCCGCAACCAGTATTGTAGATGGCGTCGAGCGGGCCGCGATTCAGTGACGCCTCGACGAGACGGAAACACACGTCTGCGTCATCTTTGGTATCTTGCGGGGCTATCTCAAGCTCAAGGAATGGGTGAGCTTGCTTGAGTTCGCGTACAAAACCGATAACACGCTGCTCGTGGTCTGGCGCGCCATATGGTCCGCGCAAAAGAAGCACGCGTCCTTTCCCTCGCGTAAGTTTGCCAATCATGTGCGCTGCCGTGCGGCCCGCCACACAGTTATCGACCCCAACGTACAGTGAATTTGGCAGTTCAGTGACCATCGAAACGACTCGTTCACCACGTCCCAGTGCCTCGTTGATGGCATCCAACGTTCTTTCGTTGCTATCGCCTACAACAATCAGTCCAGAGCGCCGGTAGGGGGGAGAACTGATGGCCTTCGCGTAGGAGACATCGTCATCGCGCTTGAGTGTCAGCCGATGGACGACGATGTGACGGTCCAGCATTTGAATCGAGCGTCGGAGGGCATAGTCCAGCCTTTGAAACATGGGCGTGCTGTTAATCGGCATTATCACGTCGATATGCCGCAAGCCGTGCCACATTTCCGGCAAGACACGTCGAACGCCAAGGCGCATAGCTGCAACAATCACCTTGTCTCTAGCTTGGTAAGAGACGCGCCCGCGTTCGTTGAGCACGCGGTCAACAGTCGACTCACTAACGCCGGCTTCTGCCGCTATCTCGGCGAACCGCGGCGCTTTTTTTCGTCGTTGCCGGCTGGTGCTGCTGTCAGTCTCGCGTTCCCGATGGGACGCTGCACTTGTATTAAAGAACTGAGTAGTCGAATTAGCCATGCCAGTCAATCTCGTCTGATTCACTGTGAAGTATGAGCCAAGCAAGACGCGAGTGGGCTATAAAAAATTTCTCCGACCCCATAATGTCGTCTCATAACAGACTGCACTTTTCCCGGAACGGGTCCGGCGGCTCTTCGCAGCTTTCGGACAAGGCGAGTGCTGGATACGAACGCCCATAGATTACACACATCATTCGACTAGATTTCGATTCAAATACACACTGCCGTCGATGCATGTGTCGGGCTAGCACATGAGAATGCCAAGTTTTTCCCGGTGTTCGGGAGAATAATAGAAAAAACGGCAGGATTCTGGCGATTTTTCTCTGCTGCAGGCTAATTTCGCCCTGGTTGGTCGGACGGGTATGACGATTTCTCGTCACGCTTCGCGTTGTTTCGCCATGCGGCACCTCGTAACCTGATGATGTTCTTCGGGTAGGTGTGCACCGGAGTCTCTGTAGCCCGTGGGCCTGTCGCAGCCAAGTCTTCTGTGGCGCTCAAGGGCCGGGCGTGACACCACGCACTTTGCGGATGACTGGGGCGGTAAAGGTCAGATGGACCAGTTTAAGGAAGTTCAGCTGTTCGTTGAGGTCGCCGAGACCGGTAGTATCAGCCGGGCGGCCGAGGCGGTCGAGTTGTCTATATCTGCCGCGAGTCGTTATCTCATTTCGCTCGAGAGCCGCCTTGGCGTGCAACTCGTGAGAAGGACGACCCGCAATCTCTTCCTGACGGAAGCAGGAGCAGAATTTCACCGACGTTGCAAATCCATCCTCGCGGACCTTGGCGAAGCAGAGTTGGTCGTCAAGGATGCGACGGCGCGCCCGAGCGGCCTGCTGCGGGTGACGGCATCGCTTTCCTTTTGCATGTTGCATATCGCGCCCATGCTTCCGGAATTTACAGCGCGCTATCCAGACATAACAGTGGACGTGGTCGCGGCGAACCGCTACTACGACATCATCGAGAACGGAATTGACGTTGCCATTCGAACGAAGGTTCTTGAGGCCGACAGCAACATCACAGTGCGTCGCCTTGCGGCGACACGCCGTGTTCTAGCCGCTGCGCCAAGCTATATTGCGGCGAACGGTTTTCCACGGTTTCCTGCCGAACTCGGCAAGTACAAGGTGCTGAACTACGGGCTGGCCGACAATCCCCGCGAGCTCTCGTTTCAACGCGACGGTGAATGCGTTTGTGTCAAAGTGAAGCCGTTGCTTGAATCCAATGACGGACAGATATTGCGCGTTGCGGCCTTGGAGGGCATGGGCATTCTCGTTCAGCCCAAGTACATCGTCTACGACGACATCAAGACCGGCCGTCTCGTGCCAATCCTGGATGACTGGGACTTGCCTCGCCTCACAATGAATATCGCATTCCAGACGCGGTCACACATGCCCGTCAAGGTCCGCCTTTTCATCGAGGCCCTAGTGGAGCGCTTCAAGAAGAACCAATATGAGCGACTCTGGACTGAGTAGCGACTGCGCTCTATTGGAAGCTGCCGGACTTCGCAGTTTCCCATCAAGCGCGAAAGAGATTCCCTTTTCAGCTCTGTCTTACCGCCAAAAGCGAATATAGACTTCCTTCAAAGCTGTTGAGAAACATTGAAGGAGACACTCCATGTACCAGGCAGCACCCAACCTTTCACGAACTCCCTCAGCGTATTTCGACGAGGAGCATTCTGCGGATGTCGTGAACGGTCGTATGGGGCAGGACATCAATCCCCGACTCAAGCAAGTGATGTCCGTGCTGGTTAAGCATCTGCACGCTGCAGTGAAGGAAATCGAGCCGACGCATGATGAGTGGTTTGCTGCGATTCGCTTTCTCACCGAAACTGGGCAGATGTGCAACGAATGGCGGCAGGAGTACATCCTGTTGTCAGACATTCTCGGTGTCTCGATGCTGGTTGATGCTATCAACCATCGTCGGCCAAGCGGCGCGACTCCGAACACAATTCTCGGCCCATTCTATGTTGAGAACGCACCGCAATACGAGAATGGAGCGAACATCTGCCTGGATGGAAAGGGCGAACCCCTTGTAGTCGCTGGGCGCGTGACCGACATCTCTGGCAACCCGATTCCGAATGCGAAACTCGAAGTCTGGCAGACGAATGACGACGGCTTCTACGATGTTCAGCAAAAGGGTATCCAGCCTGACTCGAATCTGCGCGGCGTTTTCACCTCAGATGCCGAGGGCGGGTATTCGTTCAAGTCGGTCAAGCCGCGCCACTATCCCATTCCTTCTGATGGTCCCGTTGGAAAGCTCCTCGGTGCGATGGGGCGGCACCCGAACCGTGCGGCACATTTGCATTTCATCGTGACTGCGCCGGGCTACGAGCCCGTCATTACGCACATCTTCACGCCGGATTGCCCATATCTCCCTGGTGATGCAGTCTTCGGCGTCAAGAGCGAACTCATCGCCGATTTTAAGAAGGTCGATGACATCGACGCTGCACGGGCGGTTGGGTTCGAAGCCCCGTTTTGGTCGGTGACGTGGGATTTCGCACTTGCACCCACTGCGAAGCCCCAGCGAACTATCGCGTAAGCGTGTGGCACGCACTGCGACGTGCCGCTGAACACCCTGAGCAACCTGAGCATTGGACACTGGAAATGAGCACGAAAAGCAAAGAGCTGCTGGCCGCGTATTGGACGCTTGCTGGCGATGTCTACCCCGGCGCCCCCACGGAAGTCAGTCCGTATTCGTTGCGTGACCGAGCGGAGGCTGCGTCGCGGGCGGGCTGGAGCGGAATCGGCCTCATCCTTGACGACCTCGAGTACAGCGTCGAGCAGTACGGCGTTTCGGGCGTGAAGAAGATTCTGGAAGATACCGGGATGAAGTACTTCGAGCTTGAAATCCTGATGGACTGGTACCTCGACGGTGAAGCGCGGGCGAAATCGGACCATTTCCGTCGCCGTGTCATCGAGCTGGGTGCCGAGCTTGGCATGCGCAATCTGAAGATTGGCGCCAACCCGTTTGATGAAAGCCCGGCCAACTTTCCGCGCATGACGGAAGAGTTCGCGAAGCTTTGCGAAGACGTCGCGACGGTCGGCGCGACGGTGGCAATCGAATTCATGCCCTTTTCCGTTATCCGGAACATCGGCGACGCGCTTAGGATTGCGGAAGGTGCCGACCAGCCGAATGGCGGATTGATGGTTGACCACTGGCACGTTGCACGTTTCGGCAGCCCATACAGCGAGGTCGCTCGGATTCCGGCGCGCTTCATCAAGGGCGTAGAGCTGGACGACGTCGCAGCGGAAGTTAAGGGAACGTTGCTGGATGACTCGACGTTTAACCGCAAGCTGTGTGGCGAAGGGGCCGCTGACTGTCGCGCGTTTGTCGAGGCGCTCGACCAGGCGGGTTGTGACCTGCCGTATTACGGCGTCGAACTGATTTCGGAACCGTTCCGGAAGCTTCCGCTTGAGCAGATGGCCAAGCGCGCGTACGACACCACTATCGCCCAGTTTTCGAGCACAGCCGGCGCGGCGGCATAAGACATATCGCTCAGACCTATCATCTCTGGAGACAAACATGATTCGTATCGCTGTTCTCGGCGCTGGCCGTATCGGCCGCATCCACGCTGGAAATGCTGCAACCATTCCGAACGCCAAGCTTGTGGTCGTTGCCGACCCGGTTGAAGCGGCGGCTAACGCTCTGGCCGAACGCCTCGGCTGTGAGGCGTCGACCGACTGCATGGCTGTTCTGCAACGCAGCGATGTCGACGCCGTGGTTATCGGCACGCCGACGGACACGCACATCTCCTTCATGCTGGAGGCGGTGGCTCGCGGAAAGGCTGTGCTCTGCGAGAAGCCCATCGACCTGGACATGGAAAAGTCGCTGGCCGCTGCGCGAGAAGTCGAGCGTCTTGGCGGACGCGTGATGCTCGCCTTCAACCGACGCTTCGACCCGACTTCGCAGGCGTTCCGCAAGGCAATTGACGCGGGTGACGTCGGCGAAGTCCGTCAAGTCGTCATCTCAAGCCGGGACCCGGGCATGCCCCCGCGCGACTACGTCGAGCATTCGGGCGGCATCTTCCGCGACATGGTCATTCACGACCTCGACATGGCGCGCTGGTTGTTGGGCGAGGAGCCGGTGGAAGTGATGGCAATGGCGAGCCGCCTCGTCGATACGTCGCTCTCCGAACTGGGCGACTTCGACACGGTCATGGTCCAGCTGCGTACGGCATCCGGCAAGCAGTGTCATATCAACTGCTGCCGCGAGGCTGTGTATGGCTACGACCAGCGCATGGAAGTGTCCGGCTCGAAGGGCATGCTCCTGCAGGAAAACCTTCGTCCCTCGACCATCCGCCGCTGGACGAAGGACGCAACCGACGTGCGCGAGCCGTTGCTCAACTTCTTCCTTGAGCGCTACGTCGAGGCTTACAAGGGCGAACTGCAGGCGTTCGTCGACGCGCTGAACAACAACACGGCTCTGCCGACGTCGGTCGAGGATGGTTTGAAGGCGTTGCGCCTCGCCGAGTGCGCGCTCGAGTCGGCGACGTCCGGAAAAGCGGTCAAGGTCTAACGGTACTGCTGGAGGAGATAAAGTCATGTTGCGAAAGATTGGTCCGAACGAAACGCTTGGCGTGGCGTGTCTTGGCATCACTCACCCGCACACATCCGGGCGAGTCAAAGCTATCCAGCGTCGCACCGATGCGAAGATGCTCGGTGCGTGGGATACGAGCCCACTTCTCACGCCGTTCGTCGACGCGCTTGGTCTCGAAGCACGCTCCAAGGAGGACATTCTGGCGGACGAGAATGTTCATGTCGTGCTCGTCCACTCGAAGAGTGAAAAGATGGCCGACCTGACCATTGAAGCGCTCGAAGCCGGCAAGGCAGTACTGTGCGAAAAGCCAGCTGGCCGCAGCTCAGCAGACGCAAAGCGCATCGCCGATGCAGTGGAGCGTACCGGTGGTCTCTTTCAGGTCGGATATTGCTGGCGCTTCGCTCCCTCAGTCGACGCGATGCAGGCTGCGCTCAAAAGTGGTCGACTCGGGAAAGTCGTTCAGGTGCGTGCGCACGCTGGTTGTTCGCACGATGAGGCGGGCACCCCGCACATGACGCAGCCTGGCGATATCGGTGGTGCTGTGTTCGTTATCGGCTGCCATCTCATCGACCGCATCCTTCTGCATTTCGGACTGCCGCGCTCGGTGAACGCACGAATCACGAAGTTCCCGAACTTCCACGGCGACGAGTCGCGAGAAGACGCAGCGGGTGCGGTGCTCAACTACGAAGACAAGATTGTCACCGTCGACTTCATGTCCTGGGACGTTTTGCCATGGACCGAGAGCTGGGATATCACCGCATACGGGACGGAGGGCATCATGTCGTCGCGTTCGCTGCCCGCGAGCTACAAGATTTATGACGCTGGAAAAGGTGGCCATCCGGAGGGGTGGACCGAGTGGCAAGAGACCAGCTTCCCGGAAATCTGGGCGACGAAAAAGACGGAGTATTCGCCTGACATCGCTGAAATCGGCAACCCGGTTTACTTTGACCGCGAATCGAACGCGTTCTTCAACGCGCTGCGCAACGGAACACCATCGGTTGTCCCGGCAATCCAGGCGTACAACATCAGCCGTGTCATCGAGGCCATGTTCGCCTCTTCAAAAGAGGCAGGGGCAGAAGTATTTATCGGTTAAGGATTCGCAGGGCTGACGCAATGCGTCAGCCGAAGGATTCGCACTTCATAAGCTGAAAACGTAAATACACATTCCTAAATAGGAGACGATGTCATGAAGATTCTGAAGAGTGTCGCGATTGTTCTGGCGGCTTCGGCAGCTTTCGCTGCAACGTCTGGAGCAGCGTTCGCCCAGGATAAAGGTGTAGTCGGAATCTCTCTACCCGACAAGACCGAATCCCGCTGGATTACCGACGGGAAGAGCATGGTCGATGCGCTGAAGGCAAAAGGCTACTCGTCCGACCTGCAGTACGCAAACTACGACGTTCCGACGCAGGTGAACCAGGTCGAGAACATGCTCGCGAAGGGTGTCAAGGCACTGGTCATTGCGCCTATCGACGGCAAGACGTTCTCGGACGCTCTGGCGCTGGCCCAGAAAAAGGGCATCAAGGTCATCTCTTACGACCGCCTGATTAGCCAGACCAAGGACGTCGACTACTACGCGACCTTCGACAACCGCGGCGTCGGCGTCCTGCAAGCGCAGAGCATCGTCAATGCCTGGCAGAAAGCGGGCAGCAAGACCCCGTTCAATATCGAAGTGTTCGGGGGTTCTTCTGACGATAACAACGCCCACATGGTGTACGCGGGCGGAATGTCAGTTCTCAAGCCGTACATCGACAGCGGAAAATTTGTCATTCGGAGCAAACAGGTTGCGTTCGAAAAGGTCGCGACTCGTAATTGGGATGGCGCGACCGCTCAGGCTCGGATGGACAACCTGCTGAGCGCATTCTATGGCAAGGACCACCTCGATGCGGTTTGGGCGCCGAACGATGCCCTGGCGATTGGCATCATCTCGTCTCTCAAGGGCGTGGGATACGGTTCGGGCCAGCAGCCAATGCCCATCATTACGGGGCAGGACGCAGACATTCAGAACGTGAAGAACATTGTTCGTGGTGACCAGACCTCAACGGTGTTCAAGGACACACGCAAGCTCGCCGGCGTCGCCGCCGACATGGTTGACGATGCATTGACCGGCAAGCAGGTGCCCATCAACGACACGAAGAGCTACAACAACGGCGCGAAGATTGTTCCGACTTACCTCGTGAAGCCTGTTCTCGTCGACAAGAGCAATTACCAGGCGGAACTCGTGACGAGCGGGTACTACACGCCGGCGCAAATCAAGTAAGGCATCTGGACGTAAGCGAGGCGGGGATTCCCTGTGGAACCCCGCAACGCGTAGGCACGCTTCCGGCGTGACCAATCGGAGGAATGTGAGCATGGATACCATTCTGGAGATGCGCGGAATTCAGAAGAGCTTTGGCCCGGTCAAAGCCCTGAATAACGTGAATCTAAGGGTCCGTAAAGGCGAGATTCACGCCATATGTGGAGAAAATGGCGCAGGTAAATCGACGCTGATGAAAATCCTCAGCGGCGTCTACCCGCACGGTACTTACGTAGGCGGTGTGCTTTACGACGGTCAGGAGCGTGCGTTCGCTGACATTTCCGACAGCGAAGAGGTCGGAATTATCATCATCCATCAAGAGCTTGCCCTCGTGCCTATGCTCTCGATTACGGAGAACATCTTCCTTGGCAACGAGCAGGCCAAGCGCGGAGTCATTGACTGGCAGGTCTCGCGTGCTAAAGCGAAGGAACTGCTGAAGAAGGTGGGACTTACGGATTCCCCGGACACGCCTGTCGGCACGCTTGGGATTGGCAAACAGCAACTTGTCGAAATTGCCAAGGCATTGTCCAAAGAGGTTCGTCTCCTGATTCTCGACGAACCCACCGCAAGCCTGAATGAGAAAGATAGCGACACGCTGCTCAACCTCCTTCTTGAGTTGAAGGCGCGAGGCGTAACGTCAATCATCATTTCTCACAAGCTCAACGAAATTTCACGCGTTGCGGACGGAATAACGGTCATTCGTGACGGCTCGACAGTCGACGTGCTCGACTGCAAAGCCGAGAGCGTGAGCGAAGACCGCATCATCAAGGCGATGGTTGGTCGAGAAATGTCCGACCGTTATCCGCCGCGCACGCCGGACATCGGTGAAATCATTTTCGAGGTCAAGGATTGGCGTGTCCAGCATCCCACACAGCGCGACCGCGCCGTCATCAAAGGCGTAAATCTGAAGGCGCGCAGGGGTGAAATCGTCGGTATAGCAGGGCTGATGGGCTCGGGGCGCACTGAGCTTGCCATGAGTGTCTTTGGGGGAACTTATGGCCAAGGCATTACAGGCCAGGTGCTGATGCACGGAAAACAGGTTGACACTTCGTCGGTTCAAAAGGCTATCAAGGCCGGCATCGCCTACGTTACTGAAGACCGGAAAGGCAACGGTCTGCTTCTCGACGACAACATCAAGCGGAACATCACTTTGGCAAACCTGCCCGGTGTTTCGAAGCTTGGTGTCGTCGACGAGCACGCGGAGATAACGGTTGCGGCCGACTTTCTGAAGAAGCTGCGAATCCGGGCACAAGGCGTGACGCACGTTGTCGGCAACCTTTCGGGTGGAAATCAGCAAAAGGTCGTCATCAGCAAATGGCTGTTCTCTGAACCGGATGTGTTGATTCTCGACGAGCCCACACGTGGTATTGACGTGGGAGCGAAGTACGAGATTTACAACATCATCAACCAGGCGGTTGCATCAGGAAAATGCGTGGTCATGATTTCTTCGGAAATGCCCGAGCTGCTCGGCATGTGTGACCGCATTTATGTCATGAATGAAGGCCGGTTCGTCGGCGAGTTATCTGCAGAAGAAGCGTCGCAGGAAAGCATCATGCGAGCAATTATGCGAAATGGAGACATTCAAAATGCGTAAGGCACTCTCTCCGGTTGCCGCCGAAGGCGCCGAGGTCAAGAAAGGCGAAATGTTCGGAATGGTCAAGCGCATCGGCAGTGAGTATGGACTGCTTCTGTCGCTCGTCATCATCATGGTGTTCTTCCAGGTCGCGACAAGTGGCGTGTTGATGGAACCGCTTAACTTGACCAATCTGGTGCTCCAAAACAGCTACATCGTCATCATGGCGCTCGGCATGCTCATGGTGATTGTCTCTGGTCACATCGACCTGTCGGTTGGCTCGACCGCAGGTCTGGTCGGCGCGTTGGCGGCAGTATTGATGGTCCAGTATGACATGAACTATGTTTGGGCGACCATTATTTGCATCGCGGCCGGTGCACTGATTGGTGCCGTTCAAGGCTACTGGATTGCGTTCTGGCGTATGCCGTCGTTCATCGTGACTCTCGCCGGGATGCTGGTTTTCCGTGGCATGACGAACCTCGTGCTCCAAGGGCAATCCATCGGCCCGTTCCCGGACGCATTCGGCAAGGTCAGCTCGGGCTTCATCCCTGACGTTTTCCACGGGCAATCGCTTCACATCACATCGATTCTCCTCGGTGTTCTGGTGGGCGTACTTTTCTTCGTGATTGAACTTCGGCATCGCGCTGGTGCGGCAAAACATGGTGTCGAAAGTGGTCCGTTCACGATGTTCGTGACTAAGAACGTCGTTCTTACGGCGCTCATTGTAGGCTTTTGCTACTTGCTCGCATCCTATCGTGGCTTGCCTACGGTTCTGGTCATCATGGGTGTACTGATTGGTGTGTACACCTTCCTCATGAACCGGACAACCATCGGCCGTCGCATCTACGCGGTTGGTGGCAATGCAAAGGCCGCACGCCTCTCTGGGGTCAGCGTGCCGGCAGTGAGCTTCCTCACGTTCGTGAATATGGGGGTCCTCGCTGCTCTGGCAGGTCTTATTTTCGCCGCGCGCCTGAATAGCGGCACGCCGAAAGCAGGTACCGGCTTTGAACTCGACGTCATCGCGGCATGTTTCATCGGCGGTGCATCCGCATCGGGTGGCGTCGGCAAGGTCGTAGGCGCGGTAGTAGGCGCGTTCATCATGGGCGTGATGAATAACGGAATGTCCATCATGGGCATCG
Source organism: Paraburkholderia tagetis (assembly GCF_022213065.1). Taxonomy (GTDB): domain Bacteria; phylum Pseudomonadota; class Gammaproteobacteria; order Burkholderiales; family Burkholderiaceae; genus Paraburkholderia; species Paraburkholderia tagetis. The sequence goes on along the minus strand of NZ_JAKLJA010000037.1, from coordinate 14,001 downwards.
GTGTGGACTATCAGCAGGTCATCAAAGGCATCGTGCTCCTCGCCGCCGTGTTCGTAGACGTATACAACAAGAATAAGGCGTAGTCACTGCGTTCTCCCGAAGACCAGAATTAGAAATCGGCAGGGTCCATCGTTGCAGGGCTCTGCTGACCGGCAGGCCTGAGTTCGAGGTTTGTATTTCAGGATTTTGGCTTGCTACTCAGCATTACTAACGGAAGCAGCTATGGTCAAGCATATTGTGATGTGGAATGTTCGCGGTGAGACTCCCGCGCAAAAGAAGGAGGCTGCGACGCTGGTCAAGACTGCGTTTGAAAGTCTGACTGGAAAGATTCCCGGGCTGACACGGCTGGAGGTTGGTTTGGACGTGAGCGCCGTGGACTATGCATGCGACGTCGTGTTGTATTCGGAGTTCGAGAGCCAGGAATCGCTCGACGCGTATGCCACGCACCCTGAGCATCTGCGGGTGAAGCAGCTAGTCGGCGACGTTCGCATCGCCCGACACCAGGTCGACTACGTCTGAGCCGGCCGCACCGTTGACGAAACAGGAAGACATCTCATGTACGAGTTCACGTATACCACGCAGGCGTCGAGAGTTGTGTTTGGCGCAGGGAGCATGAATCTGATTCAGCAGGAGGTCGCGACGTTGGGCGCCCGCCGTGCTTTGATTCTTTGTACCCCGGAGCAGAAGGCCCAGGCCGAGGTGGTCTCGTCTCTCCTTGGGCCCTCGAGCGCTGGCGTCTTCGATGGTGCGCAGATGCATGTCCCCATTGAGAACGCACGCCGCGCGCGCGAGCATGCAAAGAGTGTCGGTGCGGACTGCGCGGTAGCCGTGGGCGGGGGGTCCACAATCGGGCTTGGTAAAGCGATTGCGCTGGAGTCGTCGCTGCCAATCATCGCTATACCGACGACCTATGCCGGCTCGGAGATGACCCCCATCTACGGCATAACTGAAGGTGGCCTGAAGAAGACGGGGCGTGACGCCAAAGTTATTCCCAAAACCGTTCTCTACGACCCGGAACTGACAATTGGGTTGCCGGTCAGGCTGTCGATTGTCAGCGGCTTGAATGCCATCGCCCATGCGGCGGAAGGGTTATACGCGAAGGACGGTAACCCAGTTATGTCACTGATGGCTGAAGAGGGCATTCGCTCACTCGCCAATGGCCTCCGTGGCGTGAAGGAAAATGGTAAGGACAAGGCGGCACGCGGCGAGTGTCTCTATGGAGCCTGGTTGTGTGGAATGGTGCTCGGCAACGTCGGCATGGCCCTTCATCACAAACTTTGCCACACCCTGGGCGGGACGTTTAACTTGCCGCATGCTGAAACGCACGCAATCGTTTTGCCCCATGCGCTCGCATACAACAGCACGGTTGCTGACGATGCGATGGAGCGAATTGCCAGGGCTCTCAGCGTGAAGTCAGCGCCTGACGGACTCTATGAGCTAAACGAAGAACTGGGCGTCCCACGAGGCCTCCGGGAGATTGGGTTGAATGAAAGCGACCTTGACCGTGCGTGCGAGGTGGCTTTGGCCAATCCGTACTGGAATCCTCGGCCAATCGAGCAAAAGCCGCTTCGGGCGCTACTGCAGCGTGCTTGGGAAGGCGCCCGTCCAGCCGCATAATCGTGCCCATGCTCAAATGGAAAATGGCTCGACAGACGCTGGTGTTTCGGAGTGTAGGCGGCGTCCTTGGACACAAGTGCAACGGCGGTGCGAGATTCGTATCGGTGCGTTATTTGGAACTTGGTCTCGCACTCACCACTGTGGGCCTGGCGTCGAGTGTTGCGTCACCCACAAGCTCAACCGGCGGGCGTCGCTAGACGACTCTGGAACTGCTATGCCCAGTCGATGCCTGCAGGGTCGAAGAGGATGGTGACACCCGGGTACGTGGAGCAGTCGCATTCTGCACAGCCCAGTTTTCGCAAGACAGAGTGGTGGCGGTCGCTCATCCAACGCTCGAAGCCTGCATCGCGAACGATGGCTCGGAAGTCGCGCAAATCGGTCGGACCCGCGAACAACTGGGTAATGTAGCGCTCCGCGTCGAGGCGACCAGTTTCCGCCGCGGCCGATAGACTATCAAGCACCCATCGAAGCACATCTGCGCCAGGCATCCGGCTGAGTGCGGACACTTGAATTGGTGTCAGCACGTTGTTCGCATGGTTCCAGCCACCGAACTCGATAAGGGCGCTGGCGGCACGCAGGCCTTCTTCGGTCTCGAACAGCAAAGGTGTGGTTTGCGGAATGTACGCGTTGATTGTTGGCATTCTCTGGGTCTCGCAGATTCTCGTTCGTTTCGTGCCAGCCATTGGCAAGCCACTGAATATCGGCAGTTTCGTCTTAGCTCTTTAATTGAGGAGGCAGGCTCTATGAAGACCTGAAGCGACAGAATTTATGCGGCATGCATCGTTACGTGCGGCGAGTTGGGACGGTGTCAAAAAAGGTACCTCGCAAGCACGAGGGGAAGCGAAATCCAGTGATTTTGCTGATAGACGACGATGGGACGAAGCGAATCTTCTCTATGATAAAGGACGTATCGTCTAGCAAGGTCGCGATTGATGGCAGCGAATCGTTCTATCACATCATCGACAATCTTTATGTCGTGGCTGTCCCCCGTCTAGGTGGGAAATCAACCACCATTGAAGACTTCTTTGACCCGGCCGTGAGGAAAGAGCAGTTGCACGGTAAGGTGTTTAGCGGGAAGGACCAGCTCGACCCCGCAACGCAGTATGGGAAGCATCATTTCGCAGAATACGTCGTGAAGCGGAAGCAAAAAGAAATCGACTTCGCTGGCTTCACAGAGATATTGGCTAGAAGCGTCTCTGTATTGGATGTCTACGCGGCGAAGCCATAGCTGGCCGTTCCCACTAAGGTGGAGAGCGTAGGTAGGCGATGGCAGGCGTGGGTGAGGTAGCCTTCAATGAACAGGCAGGTTTGATTCGCATCTGATTGGTTCTCGTGCTTTTCGGCGCGGCAAACCACTTTTCTGTGTTCGTTCGTCTGGCTATGATTGTGGGCATTACATTAACCCCGGGGAAGTGCGATGTCTGATAACGAGTTTTCCAGCCAGGTGCCGTTCGGCACCGATAGCTTTGCAGACAATCCCGAGCCTCGCTGCCCCTGCCTGCTACTCCTTGACACCTCCGCCTCCATGCGTGGGGCGCCCATCAACGAGCTCAACGCAGGGCTTGCCACTTTCAAGGATGACTTGGCCGCCGACACGCTGGCGATGAAGCGTGTTGAGGTGGCGGTCGTGACCTTTGGGCCGGCGCAAATCCGAAACACTTTCCAGACCGCCCCTAATTTCGTTCCGCCCGTTCTGGAAGCGACGGGGGATACCCCGATGGGTTCGGCCATCAAGCAAGGGCTCGAGTTGCTGCGTCAGCGCAAGGACGAATACCGGACAAATGGCATCGCGTTCTATCGCCCCTGGGTGTTCCTGATTACGGACGGTGCGCCGACCGATGACTGGCAGACGGCCGCCACGCTCGTTCGCGAAGGCGAAACCGCCAAGTCCTTCGCCTTCTTTGCCGTCGCCGTGGGGAATGCGAACACGGACGTTCTGAAACAGATTTCTTCGCGTGACCCAGTCAAGCTTGAAGGACTGAAATTCCGCGAGCTGTTTCAGTGGCTCTCGAACTCAATGAAGTCCGTATCGCAGTCGACGCCTGGTGACAAGGTTGCACTTGTTTCTCCAGCCGGTTGGGCGGAAGTGTGAGCTGGCGTGCCATTGGCGCGAGCGTTATCGGCACTTCTCACGAAGCCGGCGACGGATACTGCCAGGACTCGTGCCTCCGTAGCCTGGTGAGCGGCCACGACGGGGCCTCCTTTCTCGTCTGCCTCGTGTCTGACGGTGCGGGTAGCGCGCGCTTCGCTGCGCAGGGCTCCGCGCTGGCCTGCTCGGCGGCAATGGCGAGTATCGAGGCCACATTGCAGAGCGGCGAGACGCTCTGCCGGGATAAAGCTGTCGGCTGGCTGGAAACCGTGCGCAGTGCTATCCAGGCTGCAGCCGACAAAGCACAGGGGGCCTCACGCGACTACGCCTGCACACTTCTTGGTGCGGTCGTGGGCGAACGCAACGCGCTCTTTTTCCAGATTGGCGATGGCGCGATAGTTGTAACGAACCCAGCGGCGCGAGGTGTCGTGTTCTGGCCCGAGGAGGGTCCGTACGTGAACATGACGCACTTCGTGACAGATGAGGACGCGTTGACGAATTTGGAGGTCGTGGCGGCCCCGATGCAGGTCGAAGAAGTCGCGCTCTTCAGCGATGGGCTGCAGCGGCTCGCATTGTCTTTTGAGAGCCGCATGCCACACCACCCATTCTTCGACCCGATGTTCGCCGTGCTGAGAGGCAAGCGACTGGAAGACTGTGAGGAGCTTTGTGACCATCTTGCGAAGTTCCTTAGCAGCGCACCCATCAACGAGCGGACCGACGACGACAAGACGCTAGTGATGGCCACTCGCGGGACCGCATAAATGGAGTATTACGACGGGCAGGGGCGGCGCATCACGCTGGGTCGAGTACTGGGCAGAGGAGGTGAGGGCTCGGTCCACGAGGTGTCCTCCATCGGACAGAACGTGGTGGCGAAGGTCTATCACGACCCCCTTGCGCACGACAAACAGGCAAAGCTGCGGGCAATGATTGCGCGCGCAGATGACCGTCTGAAGGACATTGCTGCCTGGCCAATCCAGACGCTCCATCCCAGTGCTAACGGGCCCGTTCGTGGCTTTCTCATGCCACGGGCGTCCAACGCCGAACCGCTTCACCACCTTTACGGGCCGGCACACCGCAAGCAGCAATTCCCAAGCGCCGACTGGGCATTCCTCGTGAACGCGGCGCGCAACGTCGCAGCCGCCTTTTCCACCATCCACGCGAGCGGCTGCGTGATTGGTGACGTGAATCCGAATCTGGTGTTTGTCGCCCGCAATTCGCTGGCACGCCTCATCGACTGTGACTCGTTCCAGATTCCCAACGGGAAAGCGCCGTATCTGTGTGAGGTAGGGGTGCCGCACTTCACGGCGCCGGAGCTGCAGGGCCTGTCCAGCTTCAAGGGGCTCCTGCGGACCCCGAACCACGACAACTTCGGCCTCGCGCTGCTCGTTTTCCACCTTCTGTTGTTGGGTCGGCACCCGTTTTTCGGGGTCTACTCGGGCCAGCGCGATATGCCGCCAGAAAAGGCCATTCAGGAATTCCGGTATGCGTACGCGGTGCCTGTCGGCAAGCGAGGCATGCGCCCACCGCCCAATACGGTTGGACCGGAAATCCTGCCGCCAGCGATGGCGGCGATGTTCGAGCGGGCATTTTCGGAGGACGGCGCGAAGCCAGGCGGCCGGCCCACGGCGACAGACTGGATTACGGCGCTCAACGGGCTCAAGGTACAGCTGCGCGAATGCGCAACGAACCCGGCACACCGGTACTACGGCGGGCTCGGAAGCTGCCCGTGGTGCGAGCTGGAACGACAGACCGGCTACATTGCCTTTCTCGGTGTCGTGTCTGTTCCGCCAGCGACCGGAGCAGGGGGCTCGAGTTTTCACATTGGGCAGGTCTGGGCAGCCATCACCGGTGCCGCATCACCTGGCACCGCACCGGCGCCAGCATTCGTGAGGCCTGCCGACATGAAGGCTAAGCCCCCGCCCACTGACCTCAGAGCTGCAAGAATGTGGCGCCTTGCGCGACGCTGCGCCGCTGTCGGAGTCGTGATACTGGGCATCTTCAAGCTCCAGCACCTGCTAATTGGAGTGCTGATTGTGGCGGCCGTCCTCTTCTTCGGCTGGAACAAGGAACAGCCTGAGGTGGGCCGGCGCAAGGAAGCACTTGCCAACGCCAAGCGAATCTCAGTCGCAGCCTGGTCCCAGTGGAACAAATTCGCCACCGACAAGCTCTTTCAGGAGAAGCTCGCGGAACTCAGGCAGGCGCGCGAGGAGTACGAGGACCTTGGCAACCGGTTCACTTCCGACCGGAACAAGCTGCAGGCCAATGTTCGTGAACTCCAGCTCCGCAAATACCTAGAGGGGTTCTTCATCTCTGACCACGACATCCCAGGCATTGGACCGGTGCGCAAGGCGACGCTGTCGTCATTCGGCGTCGAGTCGGCAGCGGACATTTCCTGGAACCGGGTCAAGGCCATCTCGGGCTTTGGCGAGCAGCTCACTCGGGAACTGGTGGGGTGGCGCAAGCGACTCGAAGGGCAGTTTGTTTTCGACCCGGCGAAGGGGGTTGACCCCGCGGACATCGTCGCGCTACAGCAGCGCTACGTACAACTCAGAAGCCAGCTAGAGGCACAGCTGACGGCGGGTCCGGAAGCGCTCAGGCAAATAAGCGTGAAGATTGAGCGGCAGCGCACGATGGTGCGAGAGATGGTGCTCAACGCGGACCAGCAGGTGGCTCAGGCTGAGCTCGACCTCAAGGTCGTGCAGTAGCGTTCTCGGTCTGTGTAGGGACGAAGACAATCTTTGACTTAGCCGGAAACGTCAATGCTCTGGCCGGTCTCTTTGTTGGTCAGCCGCGGCCCACAGCGCACAAGCCGCTGGCCTCGCTGCCAAACCCTGAGGATTGCCTTGTCGCTATCGGCCGCAGGTGTGAGCCGCGTGTAGTCGGACAGGAATGCATAGTCGCCGTTCGTCTCCACTGCCCCCAGCCAGAACGTTTCACAGCGCGGCTTCGCGGGTGCGCTCGCCGGAATGTCAGGCGTGCCAATGGAAGGAGCCTGGTTTGCCACTGGGGAAGGCGAGGACGCTCCGGTTCCCGCAGGGGCGGCGGGCGCTGCGTTCTGCGCAGACGGCTGAGCAGCCTGTCGGGCAGCGTCACGGTCATCTTCTGCCAGCCAGTCCCGATGACAGTTGAACTGAAGCGCCGGGTTGGCGCAGGTCTGACGATTTATACGATGCTCAGCTTGCCGAACTTCAGCGGCCTGCTGCGGTGTGAGCAGGTTGTGCTTGCATAGGAAGGGCGAGGTGCCCTGTATGCAGGTCGTGAAGTTGGCGCGTCGCTCGGCCTCGTCGACCGTGTCGCGTTGTGCGGGCGTCAGCAAATCATGCTTGCATAGAAACGGTGAACTTCCGGTACTGCAAACGGCATAATTCTGTCTAAGCTCCGCCTGCCGCACCGTCTGAGCCTGTTCAGGCGTGAGCCACTCGTGTTTGCACAGATACGGAGCGCTTCCGGTGCTGCAAGTGGCGTAGTTGTTTGTCAGTTCGGCCTGCCTGACCGCCTGAGCCTGCTCGGGTGTGAGCAGTTCGTGATGACACAGGTACGGGGCAGTTCCGGACAGGCATGTTGCCAAATTCTGGTCGTACTGTGCCCACGCGGGGTTCGACCACAGACCGAGCACCGGTAGCAGGAGTAAAAGAGTCGAGAACATCTTCATTGCGGTCCTCCTGCGGTGTTCACTGTCGAAGTTGCAGCAGGAGCCGTTGGGGAAGCGGTCGACGAGGCAGCGTCATCATCGCGTTTGTCGAGTACGTAGGTTTGGCCGTCGAAGTGAAGCAGCCTGGTACCACTGACTGGTACTTGATTGCCGCTGGCGTCGGGCGTCAGTCCCGCAATGGATATTTCCAACGGATACCAAGTGCTTCTGCCGTCCCGAACAAAACGTGGGCTCATCACGTAGCGCTCGCATGTGGCCTTGTTTTGCACACATCCAGCGGTAGCGGTGTTATCGTGAGATGAACGGAATCCGAAGACCTTGCGCAAGCCCTTTGGTTCAATGCTGAACACGCTGATGTACTGGTCAGTTTCCCCCATCCCCATAAACCCGTCTTGGAAAACGAGGCCCAGGTGACTCCTGCCAAGCTCAACCAGCGCGACGGTCGAGAAGTCGTACTTCCCCCAAGTTCCCATGAGGTCTAGGTCCTGCAGCGGCGTTGTCACGGACTCCCCCCCCTTTTTGCCGACCGTCGTGACTGTGGACGATACGACAACAGAGCACGCGTGACACTCGTAAGGGTTCTGGTTATTTGGAACAGATTGCAACAGGTAGAGAACCTGTTTGCCGTAGGGAAGGGGAACGCGCAGTGCGACCTTCGTGTTGAACGAGCCACTGTCGGAGGAAGGCCGTTGCGTATTCGCCAACAGGTGGAAGGACGTGGCCGCGCGGGTAGCCGTTCCCTCGACCGTGTCAGGCGCTGTCAGTTCGGGTACTGAGGCCATAAAGGCATAAGGACCCGGGGCAGCCGGCGGCATGCTGGCGGGCAGCGGAGCCGACGCGGCGGGTGCGGACGCTGGCACGGAGGATGACGCCTGTGCAGTGCGTGTAGGCGACTGCTTTGCCGACTGGTCAATGGCGATGAGAAGTCCCCCCAGCACCACTCCAATAAACACCAGAATCCCAACAATGGCAGGGGCGCGGTCGCGCCACGACTTGGTGGCAGCAAGTGCTGAAGAGTAAGACCCAAGGCCGGGAAACGAGGTTTGCGAGCCAGACGGGGCGGCGCCTCCCGCCCGCGCGCCGGCCGCCGGGGCCGTACTCCCAGCTGTAAACAGGGCCGCTACCGATGCGGCGATGTGCGCGGGACACTCGTGCAAGAGCAACAGGTCTTCAATCCGCTGGCCCGAGTAGCCTTGACCGCGCAGTTCCATGGCCCATTCGACCATGCTGCTGGCAAACGTTTCTTCCGGGTCTACGGGGCCGAGCGATGTGCTGGAAGAAGGGGCCGTTCTGCCCGGGTGGCGCTGGACGTCATAGACGCCGCGCCGGGTTTCGTCGGACAGGACGTACCAGGCGCGTGCGAGGTCCGCGAAGCGGCGGGAGGCGTCCAGTGGGTTCCGGTCAGCATAGGCGGGATGGACCTTCGGCGCCGCATACCGGTAGGCTTGGTTGATTTCGGCCGTCGAAGCGTCTTCCCTGACGCCGAGCATGCCATAGTAATTATCCGTCATGCCAATCCCCGAGCACTCCTAGCCATGCAGTCTTCTGCACGAATTCGTATGCCGGCATGATACAACGCGTTGACACAGGACTAGGCTGGCTACCGCAGGCATCTACCCGTTGTTGCTGGCTGCCCGTACATGTTTGCATTGGTTTTTCTCAAGGATTCTCATGCACTTTGAGAATCTAGGAAATTAGAGAGCTTAAGCGTTAGCTCTGGCCTTGGGTGCGCCGGAATTTTGTTTGAATCGACGAGGCGTACCATTCACCAATCGTCCCGTGCGCCAGTGACGGTATCCGCCAGTTCTAGTTTCCCACTACTCGGTGCTGGAGTACGAGGCGTATGTAGCAATTAAGCCGTCAATCTGGACAGCTAGCAGTCGCACGTCCAAATCAACTGTGGAAGTCGCCGCGCGAAACTGCGGAATCCAGTTTGTTCAAAACGTTCCCGCCTTCCATTTTGCAAAGAAAGTTGCCGCGTCTATGGGGCAACGAGGCGGACACCCGAGGATAAGTGGGCCGAAACATTCCAATCGGATGAACCAGAGCACGAACGAGGCGAACGCGACGACAGAGGCCGAGCTGCTTGATTTTCTGATAGAGAAACTGGAGAAGGCAAACGCGTCCCTCACTGATGTGGGCGCGAAAAAGGCTCGCTGGGTACGTCGTGCGCAGAAAGCTCTTATCGTTGCCGCTCTCGCGACGATTGGACCCACGTTGGCGCTGATTTCCAGTCCTGACCTCCCATCACTCAGGTCGACCGCTGACCGGTCGGTTGTTCAGGCGGCTGCGGCGGCAACTAAAGCGGGAGTCGTGAGGGACTTGCGCACTGCGCAGCCTCGCCCGTGGGGTCTCCGAGTGATGCATTGAATAATCTCTCTGGTTCGTCACCAACGACGAAAGCGGACCGTTAAGACGGAGGAGCGGCGGGCGCAGTTTCGTTGCGCCGAGCGGAGCCCGCACGGCACCCTGTCCTCCAGTGGATGACGTGACCGCCCACTGTGCGTGCGGAAAAATGCAATACGCATGTCGCATCAATCGAGTGCGAGAGAACGCTGCCAAATTGGCGTAAAGTTTCCGCGTGATTATGCCGTTGTCCTATGTTGTAGTTAACCGCGAAACCGCCTTTCGATGAGTTGGTGCGATTGGCGCGCCTTTCGTAACGTTAGAGAGCACAACAGGCGCTGAATACCGCAGATGCCCGCTCGCGGAGTCGAATGCGGTTATCACTTAAAAAATCAATATCAGTGGGAGAGAGTCATGAAGGGGCCGACTGAGGGAAAGTTTCAACCGTCATCCGCTATACAGACCGGAAAGCGTCTGCTGGCGGTTCTAGTGGCAGCCATTGTCGTCACGGCTGCCCAAGCCGACGAGCCCGTGGTCAAGGACCCGCACCATGGACCTTACAGCCAAGAAATTGCTTCTGTTGGGTCGTGGAAGGTCAATCCGGGATATTTGTCGCTCGACCCTGCGGATACCACCCGTCTAATGGAGAAGATGCAGAATCCGGGAGTCGAGAATACCTGGTTGTATGCACCAGAAGGCTTGAATCGGTGGTTCGCGGTCGTCAACTACCAAGACGCGGGCCACGTCAATGACGACGAGAAGATTGACCCCGAGGCTATCCTCGAGCAGTTGAAGAAGGGCAATGAGCTTTCGAATGAAGAGCGCCGCAAACGTGGCTGGCCCGAAATGCATCTCATAGGCTGGCAGGTCGAACCACACTACGAGCCTGACACCAAGCGGCTGTCATGGGCGACACTCAGTGAGGCCAATGGCGAAAAAGTCGTCAACTACACGACGAAAGTCCTCTCGCGAACCGGAGTTGCGACGGTTGTCCTCGTCACCGACCCTGCTAGTCTTGAACAGTCAATCGCCGAGCTTAAAGCACAGCTCGACGGGTTTGCTTTCAATTCCGACCAGACGTATGCGGAGTTCCGCAATGGCGACAAGATTGCCGAGTACGGACTGACCGGCCTGATTGTTGGCGGCGCTGCAGCTGCTGCGGTAAAAACTGGCGCATGGAAGTGGGCTCTCGGCATCCTTGCAGCCGGATGGAAGGTTTTCGCGGCTGCCGCCGTAGCATTGCTCGCCGGCGTGAAGTCACTCTTCAAACGGCGCAGTGCGTGAGTACGCTGCTCGGCGACTACAACCGCCTGCTTGCAGGTGCCATTTGGCTCTTCTTTGCAAGCGGGCTGTTGATGCTCAAGAATCCGGGACATGGAGTGGTCTACCTCGGCCCTAGACAAACGCGGGTGCGATTCCCATCGTGGCGCGCGACCTTTGGCCGGCGTCTCGCGCTGGTCGTGTACCCGATTCACTCATTCTGGCCGATGGCCGAGGTCGAACTGCTGGCGGTAAGCCGGGCAGGCGCTATGAATGAGCTCGCGGGGGCCGCCCAGCAGCTCTCGCGGACACTACGATTCGCCCGTCCATTTCTGCTTGCGGTAACCAGCATCGTCGTTCTTGTTATTCCGGTTTGGGTACTAACGCGAGGCGCTGACCTCATTTTTCTCGCTTTGGCGGCACTGGCGTATTTCCTGTACGCAATTGGTCTGGCCGCACTCCTGCGAGGGGGCAAGAAGGAGGACCGCCAACGCGTCCGCGAGCACTGGAAGACGCTCCTCGAACCGCTGCTATGCTTGCCGTACGGAGCGCACCTGTGTCGCAAGCTCAGTGAACGATATCAACTGTCGGTGCCTCTCGTCGATGTTTTACTTTCGGACGCAGAGTTGGCGCCCGCCGACCTGCAGGACCTTTCTGTTCACATCGAAGAGCTGAGAACCGTGAGCGACGACCTAGCTGACCTCAGTTTGCTAGCTGAACTCAAGGCTATCATTGACACGCGCCTCGCGGGACAACTGCAATGAAAATCGCCATTCTCGCAATTGCCGCCCTCGTCGGGTTCTGGGTGGTAGGCGCCATCATTGAGCAGTTTCAGAAGAAGGCACCGAAAGCTGCATCGTCATCGAGCTCAAACCCCGGAAGCGGACCCGAAGAGCCGCCGCGGGCCGACCCCATTGAGGAAGCGTGTCGCGTGCTTCAGCTGAACCGTCCTTTCACGACAGAACAACTGCGCGCGGCGTACCGTCAGCGAATGTCGCAATATCACCCGGACAAGGTAAGTAGCCTCGGTCCGGAATTCCGCGAACTAGCTGAGAGCAAGTCGAAGGAAATCAATCGCGCATTTGACCTTCTCGCCAGATTCTCCAGGTGAGAGGCCCCGATGCCTTTTTTCGGCATCTACTGACCACTTCACGGTCGGCGCTTGACGCTGCATTCACCATCAATGAGACAACAGGCAAGGGCGATGGACACTGCAGGATTCGCTTTTTGAGCAACGGAAGTCAGCGCCGACCGGCTACGCAGCGCGCCCGTCAACAGACGCGCACGAAAATTCCGGCCGCCACCAGGAACTCAGCTGCCTTTTCGAGCGGCAACTGAAATGCGACCGACACGCTGTGCGCGAATTCGGCCTCCGTGCGCGAGATGCTTGCAAAGGAGCTATTCCCTATCAAGCGTCGTGCCGCGTCGAGCGAGAGGCTTACACCCGACTGCTCCGCAGCAAAACTGACTTTCGATTCGTCAAGATAGTTTCTTGTCCAGAATAGTCCACGCGTCGCGGCGGCAGCAGGGTGCAGTACATATCGGGGCGTTTGACCGGGCACGCTCAAGGCGTCTTTCAGAATCTCAAATTCTTCGCTAACCTTCCGGCGAAGATACCCGTGCGTTTCCAGCAAGCACAGAAAGTCCCGCACTGCGACGCGCAGCGAGGTCGAAGCTGTGGGTAAAACTGCGTAGCGTTGCGTCAGCCACGCGGCCACAGCGTCGACGGTCAAGGCGGGCCGAGAGCGCAAGCTCCGCTGCCCATGGATGAACTTCCGGAACACGTCGGCTTGCCAAATTCGCGTGCGTGCCTTCACGGAGGACGCGCAACGCACGGAGCCGCCTAACACAGTTGGCCAATCCCGTTCGGCCAGAGTGAGCTTGCGAGCGAGAAACTCCATCTTGTCTGCATCCGGGGCTTGGCGAAACAGCTCGTTTGCCCTTTCAACTTTTAGTCGTGCGGCTGCCTGCCGCGCCAAGACTGTGGCGCGCTCCGCCGCGAATGCAGCCGCAGCTTCAGCTTCCTCTTCCGCGAGCCGCGCCTCGTCCTCTTTGAGGCGTGCATCGAGGATGGCCAGGGCCTCGGCCCACCCAGGATAGAAGAGCCACCGCTTGCCGGCGGCGGTCTCGACAATGCGCTCGGTCAGTGCATCGACTGTGACATCGCGCTCGACGTCCGACAAATCGATTGCGAGGGCGGGCGTGGCGAGACGCTCAAGCTGCGCCAGTTTGTAGGCATCGACCTCATGCGTCACTATGACTTCGACGATAAGCAACTGTTCGCCGCAGTCGACCACGAAATCCGGCCGGATGCTGTCCATCCATTTCTCGGCTTCGCCCTCCACATCCCAGCGAATGGTGTGCTCCTCGCATACTGTGATGTCTTCCCGAAGCGAACTGTCATCCACGCAGATTAGTGCCGGTGAGCGCAGGTGCCGATGTTCGAGCAGAATTTGTTTGGCCAGCAGGTGCAGGGACGTTTCGAAACCGCTTGCGCAGTCTGAGCCAGGCGAGTGCGAAAAATGCCAGGTCCGCGTTTCCCCTTGCTTCAGAATCACTGGGCTTTGGCAGGCAGCACACCGAAAGGGGCCCGGCGCCAGTTTCGGCAAGTCGCGTGCAGCAACGAGGTGCCCGAGCGGGTCAAGGGCGAACGGGATAGTCAAACCGGCTTTCATCGGGCTGGAGCGCAAGACAGAAGCGGCTACTATAGCAACACGACTCGACCTACCCGGCGGCATGGCCCCCCGGTATTCACTGCGCATAGATTGCGCGGCATGTGTGGAATTCACAGCGAGCGAGTAGCACGCTCTTGTACACTTCTTCGGAGAAAAAGCACAGTTACTGCGAGAAGAATACTTATCAACCACGCAAGAGGGACGTCATGGGAAGCTCAGGCTCGGGTTCGTTTTCGGACTACCCCGATGGGCAGCTCAAACTCCTCCACTTGTGGGCGGCTAAATTCCCCCAGGCAGGACGAGCGGATTATGCGTCGGATTCCTCAGTGACGGCAAGTCTGGCGGCGGCTTCCCGCAGTCGA
>NZ_JAKLJA010000036.1 GCF_022213065.1 Paraburkholderia tagetis | reverse complement strand
CAGAACCTCAAGCTCGCTACGTTCTTCCTTCGTCAGTTCCAGCGGTTTCAATACGGCCATCGTCTATGTCGCGGTTCTTGCTCGGCCTGGCAGTATAGAGATACTTCTCATGAGGCGCTTATATCTACGGCTACCTGAATCGGGTCCAGTCGAGCCGCCGCCTGGAACGTGAATGCCAACGCAATGTTGAATTGATGTGGCTCACGGGGCGCTTGGCGCCCGACTTCAAGACCATAGCGGACTTCCGTCGTGATAACGGCGCTGGCATTCGCAACGTGTGTCACCGCTTCGTGATGCTGTGCCGTGAGCTGAAGTTGTTCTCACAAGCGCTAGTCGCCATTGACGGCAGCAAGTTCAAGGCAGTCAATACACGCGATCGTAACTTCACCGAGGGTAAGGTCGATAAGCGCCAGAAGCAGATCGAGGAGAGTATCCAGCGGTATCTGAACGCGCTGGAGACCGCAGATCGCACGCAACCCGCAGAGCTGGAAGCAAAGACGACCAGGCTGAAGGACAAGATCGAGCGTTTGCGCGAGCAGATGCGAAACCTCGAACAGATCAAGGAGCAACTCAAGACTGAGCCTGACGGTCAGCTCTCGACGACCGATCCTGATGCTCGCTCCATGGCGACTAGCGGTAGAGGTTCAGGAATGGTGGGCTACAACGTACAGGTAGCAGTAGACACCAAACACCACCTCATCGTCGCTCACGAGGTCACAAACTCGGGCAGCGATCGAGCGCAGCTTAGTCCCATGGCAAAAGCTGCGCGCGACGCGATGGGCAAGACCAGACTGCGAGCAGTGGCTGATCGAGGCTACTACAGTGGACCTCAGATCAAGGAGTGCGCCGATGCGGGGATTGCGGTCATGTTGCCGAAGCCGACAACATCGGGTGCGAAATACCATGGCCGATTCGACAAGGCAGACTTCATCTACATAGCTCGGGACGGCACTGTCAAGTTGACGAGCGTAAGCGGCGTGTCTGGCTCAAGAGTAGTTATCCTCATCAGATAACCCGGTCAGCCGTAGCCGGGACAGTCCAGTCATGCCATGTGGCGAGACGTTCTTTCAGAATGGCGCGGTGACGTTTCGCGTTCATCCGGTGTCTGGGTAACACGAAGTGCTGCCGAATCGGGCCAAAGCGTAAGAGGAACGCCTGAGTTCGAGGCGCGTCGCGAAAGCCCAGCATCTGGTGCTCGCGCCTGCGAGTCGGCTGGTGGCTGTTTTCGGCCCGGTTGTTCACGCGTGCCGCTGCTTTGACGAAGACGTGCTTGACGTGGGCGAGCTCGGGAATGTCAGCCTTCGCCGCTGGATAGCTGCGCAGCTGGTCGGTAACGATCTTGCGCGGCACCGGGTTTGAACGCAGCATTCTGCGTAAGAAACGTTTTGCAGCAGCCTTGTCGCGCCGCTTTTGCACCAGCACGTCGAGTTCCACACCATGCTCATCGACCGCGCGCCACAGCAGATACGGTTCGCCGCGCAGTTTCACGAACATCTCGTCCAGATGCCATGTGCTGCTCCCGCTTGCGTTGCACCGCTTTGGCGCACTGGGCGAATCTAGCGCCGAACTTATCGCACCAGCAACGGATCGTTTCGTACGTGACGACGACACCACGCTCAAGCAACAACTCCTCGATGTCGCGCAGGCTCAGGCTGAACCGGAAATACCAGCGAACCGCACAGCTAATGACGCCAGCAGGGAAGCGGTGGCCGTGATACAGCGATTTCGTCTTCTTCATCGCTTCATTCTACCGCCACCTTCCCACCAACCTGACAGTGCCGCCCGGCGTGCTGCGCGTGATCGCCTCGACCATCTGGCGCGCGCCCTCGGGGTCGTTGACCCACTTGCCGTAGAACTCGAACGGACACTGCGCCACGCCGTCGGGCGACTCGCCCGAGCCGATGCGGCCCGTGTAGCCGCGATGCAGCAACTTGTAAAGATGGTTCTGCGACTGCATGTTGCGGCGCGCGTTCAGGAAACACGATCAGATCCATGCCGGGCAAGCCGCGCTTGATGCCGACCACGCGCTCCGCAATTTCGCGCGCGTTCGCGATCACGTCCGCACGCGTGTGCAGACGCGGCATCTTGTACTGGACGACGGCTACGCCGACGCTGTCGTTGCTGCTCGAAATATCGCCGTGACGCATGATGCTCTCCTGTTGAAAAACCGCAGTACGCAAAATTAAGGGACAAAAAAAGCCCTTGCCTCGTTGAACGAGGCAAGGGCTTCTGTGTCGTAGCGTTCGCCCGACGGCTCTGTCGGGCAACGCGAATGGGAAACTGCATGCCGCCTGGGCGGCGAGTGAAGCCGCGTGGGCTTCAGCCAGCGTGGCGACGTCTTTGTCTGCGGCGCTGGTGGACGTACTCTAGTTCAATGATTTTGCTCCCGCAACGTGGGGTTAACCATTGGGCGGCAAGGGTTGGTTGAGTTCGGTCGTCGCCGTCCTGTCGCCGCTTGCGTAGCGTTACGATGCGCTCATTCGTGCAGCAGTTTCCACAGCTCGGCATCGCGCCCGGCCGTCCAGATGGCCGGATGCTCGGCGCCGTTGAGCTCTTCGAAGGCGCGGCAAACGTCGAACGGCAACACGTGCTGAAACACCGGCCAGTCGCCGAACATGGGCTTCATCGTTTCGAGCGTCTGGAAATAGCACTCCTTGAGCGAAGCGCCCCGCGCAATCGCGGCGCCTACGCAGTCGAGCACCGTGTCGACGAACCGTTGCGTCCCGTCGATCGCCTGTTCGACCTGCTCGCGCCCGCTCAACGCCGCGCCGCGTCCCGGAAGCAGCACATCAGCGTCGAGTGCGCGCAGCTTCGCGAGCGTCTTCGACCATGCGCGAAGATAGCCGTCGCCCGCATAGACGCCGCAACGATTCTCGACAAGATCGCCCGAGAACAGCACGCGCTCCGCCGGCAGCCAGCAAACCGAATCGCCGAACGAGTGGCCCGCGCCGAAATGGCGCAACTGGATCTCGCGGCCGCCGAACCACAACGTCAGCGTATCCTCGAACACCATGTGCGGGTACGTGAGCCCCGGAATCTCCTCGATGCCTTGAAAGAGACGCGGAAAGCGCCCGGCCTCGGACGCGAAATCGGCGTCGCCACGCGTGCGGATCCAGTCGAGCGTCCCCGCGCTGCTGATGACGGTCGCTCCGTCGAACACACTCGCGCCCAGCACGCGCACCGCGTGATAGTGCGTGAGAAACACGTATTTCACGGGCTTGTCGGTAACGCTCGCGATTGCGTCGCGCAATTCGCGCGCGAGTGTCGGCGTGGCGCGCGTGTCGATGACGAGCACGCCATCGTCGCCGACGATAAAACCGCAGTTGGGATCGAAGTCCGAAACGAAGCCGTAGACACGATCGGCCAGCTCGACGAGGTGAGCCTGTTGCGCGCGCGTGTCGGCGGCCGAGGCGAAGGAAACGGTAGTCATGTCAATTCTCCTGGTTATCCTGACTAACTAGGCGCGCCGCATCGAGCAATGTGGCAAGACGTGCACCATCGTCGATTTCGTTCATGAGCAAGAGCACGAGGCGCGCGTTGAGCAAGCCGCTCGCTCCGGCGTCGAGGCCCCGATGCAGATCGAGCAGTGCCTCATAGCGATCGTCGGCCGTGGCGAGGGCGTGTGCGGCGGCATTCATATGGGCATCTCCGGTTGAAGGACGGGTTGCGCAAGCGCACGCGCGACGGCCGCGCGCACGTTCGCAGCGTCGGCGCGCTCGACGATCGCAGCAAGGTGCGAGTCGGGGCGAATGAGCGCGGCGCCCGCAACAGGTAGGCGAAGCTGCGCGCGCGCGGCTTCACCAGCGTCGATATCGCGACCGAGCACGTGCACGACTACGGGCAGAGCGGCGAGCCCGCAGAGCATGGCGTCGAGATTGGCGCATGCGGCGTCGACGAACAGCATCAAGCGGCCGTTGGCGCGCGCCGCGAGCGTCATCAGCGAAATCGTTACGCCGCGTTCGCTCAACGCGAGGTTGGGTATGCTCGCGCCAACGCCCTCGCCCTGCGCACCGAACCCCGACATGCCGCGATAATCGTGCGGCGTGCACAGGCGCCCCGTGTTGAGCAAGCTGCGCGCAAACGCGTGCTCGCCCGCCAGCGAAAGCACGGCGCGACGGAACAGATGCTCGGCGTCGTTGGCCGGCCGCATGAAGCGGCCCGAGCGCTGCGTGACGCGGATATTCGTTTGCGCAGCCGCGCGGCGTTCTTCGTCATAGGTCGCGAGCAATGCTTCGTCCGCCTCGCCGCGCAGGACCAGTGCAAGTTTCCATACGAGGTTGTCGGCATCCTGAATGCCGCTGTTGCCGCCGCGCGCGCCGAATGGGCTCTTCACGTGCGCCGCGTCGCCGAGGAAAAGAATGCGCCGGTGCCGGAACGAATCGAGCAGTTGCGTGCGATAGAAATACGGGCCGACCCATATGAGTTCGAAGGGCACGTCGCCGAGCATTTTGCGCACGCGCGCCTCGGCCACCTCGGTACGGCTCACAACGGCCGGGTCGCAGTGCTCGTCCATCTGGAAGTCGAGGCGCCACACGTCGTCAGCCATCAGATGCTGCCAGACGCCCCGCCCTTCGTTGAAAGGCGCATCGACCCACGTCCAGCGCTCGTGCGGCAACGGCGCGTTCACGCGCACGTCGGTGATGCACCAGCGGTCCGGCGTACGCTCGCCGCTCACCTGA
The DNA here is from genome assembly GCF_022213065.1 of Paraburkholderia tagetis. Classification (GTDB taxonomy): domain Bacteria; phylum Pseudomonadota; class Gammaproteobacteria; order Burkholderiales; family Burkholderiaceae; genus Paraburkholderia; species Paraburkholderia tagetis. The sequence goes on along the minus strand of NZ_JAKLJA010000036.1, from coordinate 70,425 downwards.
AGGCCGAGCGTCTCTCGTACGAAACTGCTGGCGCCTTCGGCGTCGAGCACCCAGTCGGCTTCGAGCCGATAGTCGCCCGCGGGCGTCGTGACGTCGAGCACCGTGTGATCGTCGTGCGCGACCACGCCCGTCACGCGCGACGACCAGCGGATCTCACCCGTTTTCAATTCCTCGAAGCGGTCCGCGAGAAACCACTCGATGTAGAACTGCTGGAGGTTCACGAACGGCGGCTGCAACGATGTGTGCGTACGCGCGAGGTCGTATTCGTAGAGCACCGTGTCGCCGGAAAGCACTTTCGTGACGGACCACGTGACGCCCCTGGCGAGCACGCGTTCCGCGATGCCAAGCCGCGCGAAGATTTCGAGGCTGCGCTGCGCGTAGCAGATGCCGCGGCTCGACGCGCCGCGCACGCCCACGGTGTTGTCCTCGTCGAGCACCACGACGTCGATGCCGTGCTGCGCGAGATCGACGGCCGCCGTGAGGCCGGCGAGGCCCGCGCCGATCACGACGACGCGATAGCGCCGACGATGGCCGTCGAGTTCCGGCGGGCGTTTAAAGGGAAAAACGGGCAGCGCGTAGCCCCCGCTCATGTCCGTGCTGGCTCGGACCATGCTGTCTCCTTGCTGGACGTTGTAATACGTCGGGCAAGGATACGAAGCGGCGTGTGGGCTGTCTGTCCCGATGTGTGATGACGCGGCGCGTGGCGCGTCAGGCGTCGAGTGGCGTAGCGCGCATGCCGCTCAGCAAGGCGACGAGTTCGCTCTGGCGGCGAATGCCGAGCTTCTGATAGGCGCGCTGCTTGAGCGTATTGACGGTCGTGACGGCGATATCGAGCGCGCGCCCGATCTCCTTCGCGCTGCAGCCGCGCACGCACAGCTGGGCGACGGCGCGCTCGCGCTCGCTCAGGCGCGCCCACTCCGCCGGGACGCTCGTGCGCGCATCGGCACGCGGCGCGCGCAAACGGCTGTGCTTGCGCACAGCCGCGAGGAGTGGCTGCGCCAGTGCATGTGCGGCTTCGAGCGCGTGCTCGCCGAGCGGGCCGCTCGTGGCACAACGATAGAAGTTGGTCGCGACGATCGCGCCATCGTCCAGACGCGCCGCGATCGACACGCGCTGCGCGATGCCGAGCCGGTCATAGCAGAGCTTGCGATGATCGGACGACGAAATCTCGTCGCGCGTTTGCAGCGTGAGCACACCGCCGCTCAGCGAGAGCGATGGGTCGGCGAACGCACGATCGTGAGCGTAAAAGCCCGCGCGCACATAAGCGACGCCCGCGAGGCGCGCGCCGTCGCCTTCGAGGCTCGCGGCTTCGAGCGCGCAGGTGTCGCCGGCCGGCGAGCGCAGCAGGATCGAGCAATGGCTCGCTGCCAGATGCGCGCCGATGATGGACAGCACGCTATGGGCAAAGTGCGCTTCGCCGAGGTGATCGATCAGGGCCGCCGCATCCGCGGCGGCGATCTGCGGCGCGCCCTGGGCGGCTTGCAGTGGGTAGCTTCGCACCGGTGTCTCCCTACGTTTCTTTCATCGGTCTTTCGATTGCGTCAGGCATTAGAGCGCGCGCGACGCGCGCGAACCTATCCGTGTTAACCCGTCTTCGTGGCGCTGTCGTTAGCAATCAGGACAGACGCTCTGCGCTGCGCTTTGCCATGATCCGGCCGTATCCAGAAACCGTGCCCGTCAAGGCGGGCCCCCCGGAGGCAACATGAAGCAACCCGAGCCGATTCGCGGCCTGCATCACTTCGCGTGGCGCTGCCGCGATGCCGAAGCCACACGCCACTTCTACGAGGACATCCTCGGCCTGCCGCTCGTGCATCTGATCCAGCTCGACCACGTGCCTTCGACCGGCGAATACTGCCCGTACGTGCATATCTTCTTCCAGATGACCGATGGCTCATCGCTCGCGTTCTTCGATCTGGGCGACGACACGGCCGCGCTGCCCTCGCCCAATACGCCCGCGTGGGTCAATCACATTGCGTTGCGCGTGGATTCGGTGGCGGCGCTCGAAGCAATGCGCGAGCGGCTCGAAGCCCATGGCGTCGAGGTGCTGGGCATCACCGATCACCACATCATCCGCTCGATCTACTTCTTCGATCCCAATGGCTTTCGGCTGGAGCTGACCACGCCCACGGCAAGCGACGCGGAAATGGCCGAGCACGCACGAGAGGCCCATGCCCGGCTCACCCGCTGGAGCGCAGAGAAGGCCGCGCGCCGCGCCGCCAGCGCGGAGGACCGCGCATGAGCACGCTGCCGGTCGCGTTCGTCGATATCGAGGTCCCGCCAGGCATCGCAATGGAAAGCCAGTCCGGCCTGCAGAACCTGCGGCCGCGCATCTACGGCGCGCTCGTCGAGCCCGCGAACAGCGTGCGCGAGGTGGCCGCCATCGTGATGCATCCGACCTCGAATTACATGGGCCACTATTTGCTGCAGCCGCTCGCGGCGCGCGGCATCGCCTGCATGGGCCTCAATTCGCGCTACGCGGGCAACGACACGATGTTGTTGATGGAGCAGGTGCTGCTCGATCTCGCAGCGGGCGTGCGCCATCTGCGCGCGCGTGGCTATCGCAAGATCGTGCTGATCGGCAATTCGGGCGGCGCGGCGCTCGCGAGCTTTTATCAAGGCGAAGCCGAGCACTTCAGCGCGACGCATTACGCCGATGGCCTGCCCACGTCGCTGCGCGCGGCCGACCTGCCGCCCGTCGACGGCATCGTGCTGTCGGCTGCGCACGCGGGCCGCGCGCGCTTGATCGCCGAATGGCTCGATCCGTCCGTGATCGACGAGTCCGATCCGCTCGCCACCGATCCCGCGTGGGATCTCTACGACGCTACGCGCCGCGCGCCGTTCGAGCCCGCCTTCGTGGACGCGTTCCGCGCGGCCCAGCTGGCAAGGCGCGATCGCATCGAGGCGTGGGTGCTCGCGCGTCTGCGCCAGTTGCGCGCCCATCCGCAGGGACCGCAGGATCAGACCTTCCTTGTCTATCGTACGCATAGCGATCCGCGCTTTCTCGATCTCGCGCTCGACGCGAACGACCGCAAGGCCGGCTCGATCTGGGGCGACCCGCACGCCGTGAATTACGGCGCCAATGCCATGGGCCGGCTCAACACGCTGCGCTCGTGGCTCTCGCAGTGGTCGTCGCGCTCACAGGCCGACGGCCCCGCCAGTCTTGCACGCACCTCGGTGCCCGTGCTGCTCATGACGCACACCGCCGACGGCTCGACCTTCCCGAGCACTGCGTGCGCGTGGCGCGACGCGGCTGGCGCGCGCCTCACCGAAATCGCGGTGCCGGGCGGCAATCATTATCTGGCGGGCCAGCCCGAGCTGGTCACGCTTTCCGCCGACGCGATGGCCGACTGGATCGGCCGCCACGTCACCCGCTAGCGCGTTCACGACGCGCCCTGTCCAGGGCCACGCGCAAGCGGTGCGAAGAACGCAGCTCGCGTGGCCCATTCGATTCACCGGTATTCCGGAGGAGACCCATGTCGCACATCAGTGCCGCTCGACCCGCACTGGCCGCCACGCCGGCCGCGATCTACCGCAAGATCTCGTGGCGCATCGTGCCACTGCTGTTCGTTTCGTATGTGGTCGCGTTCCTCGACCGCATCAACATCGGCTTTGCGCAGTTGCAGATGAAACAGGACCTCGGCTTCACCGATGCGATCTACGGCCTCGGTGCAGGCATTTTCTTCATCGGCTACGTCATCTTCGAAGTGCCAAGTAATCTGCTGCTCGCGCGCATCGGCGCGCGCCGCACGTTCTCGCGCATCATGCTCTGCTGGGGCGTCGTTTCGGCCGGCATGATGTTCGTGAGCGCACCGTGGCAGTTCTATTTGATGCGCTTCCTGCTCGGCGCTTTCGAAGCCGGCTTCTTCCCCGGCATCGTGCTCTATCTGACGCTCTGGTATCCCGCCGCGCGGCGCGCGACCGTCGTGTCGTGGTTCTTTGCCGGCGTCGCGTTCGCCGGGCTCATCGGCGGCCTGCTGTCGGGCTGGATCATGAAGGACATGGCCGGCGTCGCGGGCCTCGCGGGCTGGCAATGGATGTTCTTCATCGAAGGCGCGCCCGCTGCCCTGCTCGGGCTCGTCTGCTACTTCGCGCTGGTCGACTCGCCCAGCGAAGTCGGCTGGCTCAGCGACGACGAGAAGCGTCTCGTCACCGAAACGCTCGCCGCGGAGCGCGCCGCGCTGCCCGCCAGCGCGCCGCACTCGCTCGGCGCGGCGTTGCGCAAACCGCTCGTCCGTGTGTTCTCGTTCGTCTACTTCGCGCTCGCGGCGGGGTCCTTCGCGATCAGCTTCTGGGTACCGACGCTCATCAAGGAGCTCGGCGTCACCGATGTCCTGAGCGTCGGGCTCTACAGCGCGATTCCGTATGGTATCGGCGCAATTGGCATCATCGTGATCGCGCGGAACTCAGACCGCCTCATGGAGCGGCGCTGGCACTTTGCCTGCTGCGCGATCGGCGCGGGGCTCGCGCTCGCCGCCCTCACGCTGCACTTCACGAATCTCGCCTTGATGATCGCGATCCTCTCGATCGCCGTGGTCTGTGTCTATGCGGCCATGCCCGTGTTCTGGGCCATTCCGCCCGCGCACCTCTCGGGCGCCGCAGCGGCGGGCGGCATTGCGTTCATCAGCAGCGTCGGCCAGATCGGCGGCTTCGCGAGCCCCTACGCAATCGGCCTCATCAAGACGCACTTCGGCAATCTCGATCATGGCTGGCATTTGATGAGCCTGCTGCTCTGCGCGGGCGGCGTCGCGATGACGCTCGCGCTGTCGCCCCGGCGCATCGAGCGTTCATGACGTCTTTCCCCCTCTCACCCCAAACAAGACCGCAACTGGAGACCCCCGATCATGACTTCGCGCTTGCGCAAAACCATGTTCGCCTCGCTCGGCTCGCTCGCCGCGCTGCCCTCGTTCGCTCACGCGGCCGACAGCGTCACGCTGTACGGCATCATCGACAGTGGCCTCACTTATGCGAGCAACGAAGCGGGCCATTCGGCGTGGTTCACGCAAAGCGGCGTGAATCAGAACAACCGTTGGGGCATGCGCGGCCAGGAGTCGCTTGGCGGCGGCTGGCAAACGGTCTTCGTGCTGGAAAACGGCTTCGATTCGTTCAACGGCAGCCTCGGTCAGGGAGGACGCCTGTTCGGGCGCCAGGCGTGGGTCGGGCTCGATTCGCCCTATGGCACACTGACGTTCGGGCGCCAGTACGATCCGGTAGTCGACTACGTGACGCCGCTTTCGGGCGTCGCCGCGTTCGGTTCCTATGGCGCGCACTTCGGCGACCTCGACAATCTGCTCGACACGTATCGCGTCGATCGCTCGGTCAAATTCCGCAGCGTGAAGTACGCGGGCTTCTCGTTCGAAGGATTGTTCAGCTTCGGGGGCACGCCGGGTGACTTCGCACAGAACCGCGTCTGGAGCGTCGGCGCGGGTTATGCGCTGGGCGGGCTGACGCTCGGCGCGGGCTACATCCACATTGACGACCCGCTCACCGCCGTCTACGACGGACGCGGCACGATCGACAGCGCGATTGTCGGCAGCGTGCCGCTACAGTCCGCGCAAAAGCTCGAGACGGTCGCGGCGGGGGCATCGTATGCGCTGGGCTCCGCAACCATCGGGGCCGTCTATACGCGTGTGAAGTTCACGCAGAGCGCGGCGGTTTCAGGCAATTCGGTCTGGCAAAACGCCGAAATCAACGCTCGCTATATGCTCACACCGGGTTTGCAGCTTTCCGCGCTCTACACGTACACGCGCGGCAAGATCGACAGTACCAGCGCGGTGCCCAAATACCATCAGGCCGATCTCGGCGTCGACTACTGGCTTTCGAAGCGCACGGACATTTACCTGTTCGGCGTTTATCAGAAGGCGGCCGGAGACGCGGAACGCGCGCAGATCGTTTCGCTTTCGGCGTCGAGTGGGGCGACGCAGGTCGCGGTGCACGCGGGGCTGCGACACCGGTTCTAATTTGGCCTTCTAGTTTGGCGTCAGGCACACACGGGCACGTTATCCAACCCGCTGCATTTCGCTAACAAAGACCAGAGTGCGAAACACGCCCTCCTCACCTCCCCCCTGACTGACCACCTGCACCAGGACCTCGGGTCCTGGTCCACTCGCGCGCCGCACACGACCGGCGATATTGAGCATCTCCCGCGTGCCGCGCGCCTCAGCGGATTTTAGATGCTTGCGCAACGACTTCCCGGTCGCCTCGTCGAACAGCGAAGCCAGTGCTTGCCGCGCCAGCACCTCGCCTGAGAGCTCCGTCAATTCGGCAAGCCTGGCATTCGCGTGCAGGATGTCACTACCGGACTCCAGCCAGGCGATGCCCACCATCGGCTGATCGAACATCGCGCGCCAGCGATATTCACTGCGTCCACGAGATGCTTCGGCCTGCTTGAGCGACGTGATGTCCTGATTGACCTCGATGGCGCCGATGATGCGCCCATCGTCGTCCAGCAACGGAATGGCGGACATGACAATCGACCGTTGCTGTCCGTCGAAGGCGTCGATGTTGACGATTTCCCCACGGCTGGCCTCGCCCGAGAGAATCGCGCGCGCGAGCGTCCAGCCCTCGCCGCCCACCTCCTTGCCCGTACTTTCCCAGCGCCCCTTGTACTCGCCATAGTGTGCGAGCTCGACCAGCCTGGCGCCGCCCCAGATGCGCTCCGCCTCCGGATTCGCGATGCGGATGTGCCCGCTTTCGTCGGCGATCCACAGGCCCACTGGAATGGTCTCGATGACCTTGCGCATCATGTATTCGCTGCGCCGGAGCGCCTTTTCCATGGCTTTGCGCTGCGTGATATCGATGCACACGCCCACGATCTTGAGGGGTCGCCGGGCCGCGTCGTAAATGAGCTGGCCGCGACAGGAAAGCCAGCGCTCATCGTGCTCAATGCCCTCGCCTTGTCCGCTTCCCGCATCGGTGCCGGGCATGCAGAAGTCCCATTCCTGAATCTCGCCGCCATCGGCGAACTGCGCCACCAGGCGATCGAGGGGAAGCGGCTCGAACGGGAGGAGATCGGGACGTATGGCTTCGAGCGGCTTGCCGAAGATCTGCTCCGCATCGGGCGAGGTCGTCAGCTCGCGCGTCAGGACCTGCCATTCCCAGGTGGCGATGCGCGCCGCGTCATAGGCGAGCTTCATGCGCGCTTCGCTGTCGATGATCTGGCCGAGGTACTTCTGCCGCAGGTCCTGCGCGCCGCTCTCGGGTACGAGGGTCTCTTTCAGATCCTGGATCGCTTCGTCGCCGTAGCGTAACCAGACCCAGTTGACGTCGAGGAAAGCGGCGAGTGCACGCAGATTCGCGTATTCGATTTCTCCGCCGTTGGTCCAGCGGTGCACCGACGGCGTGGAGATACCGAGCGACTTCGCGACTTGTGTGAGGGTGAGCTGCTTTTGCTGCAGCAACTCCTTCAGGCGCTGACCAAACCCCGATGACTTCATTGTCTCCCGTCTCGCTTTGCGTGCAGTTGAGGCTCGTGGCCGTTGTGTGCCCGAGTTGCCAGCGTTCCTTGTGGGGCGATCTTAGCATGCGCATTCGGCTACTCCTTTGGAGGTATTACTTTATACGCAATAAATTACTTGACGCAAAACACCCGTCAATCCCACGATGTGATCTGACGGCGTCGAAGAACGTCCCGCAGAACCCTCAACCAGCCGTTCCTCCTGGAGGAGACAACCTCGTGGAAACCGCGAATCAACCGTTAATCAAGGAAACCAGCGCCGCCGATGGCGCGTCCGTCTCGACCTCTCATCCCGGCGGCGAGCAGGCCAGCCTGCATCGGGCCATCAGCTGGAAGGGCGCCTTCTGGGCGGCGAGCGGTGTTCCCGCGCTCGTCCTCTTCAACATCGGCGCGCTCGCCTCGACGGTCGGGCAGCCCGCGTGGCTGATCTGGATCGTGTCGATCCTGATGGGCTTCATCCAGTGCTTCACGTACGCCGAAATCGCCGGGCTGTTTCCCCACAAGTCCGGCGGCGCATCGGTCTATGGAGCGATCGCCTGGGTGCGCTACAGCAAGTTCATCGCCCCGATCTCGGTCTGGTGCAACTGGTACGCGTGGTCGCCCGTGCTCGCGCTCGGCACCGGCCTCGCCGCGGGTTACATACTCACGACCTTGTTTCCCGCGCACTCGGCGATCAACACCTGGTCGCTCACGCTGCTGCACCTCGATTTCGTCGAGCATGGCCTGACGTTGCGGATCAATTCGATGGCCATCCTCGCCGCACTCATCCTGCTGATTACCTTTGCGATCCAGCATCGCGGCATCTCTCAGGCAGCGCGTACCCAAATGATTCTCGGCATCAGCTCGCTGTTGCCGCTCGTGCTGATCGGCATCGTGCCGATCATGAGCGGAGACATGCCGAGTTCGCATTTCCTGCCGCTGCTGCCGCTGGCGCGCGACGCGTCCGGTCATGTCGGTTTCGGCCATTACAACCTCGCCGGTATCACGCTGATGGCTGGCGGGCTGTTCATGGCGGGCTGGGCCACCTACGGTTTCGAAACGGCGGTGTGCTACACGAGCGAATTCAAGGACCCGAAGCGCGATACCGTGCGGGCGATCGTTTACTCTGGACTGCTATGCATCGCGATCTTCACGCTGGTGCCGCTGGCGTTCCAGGGCTCGCTCGGCCTCGACAAGCTGCTCGACCCCGGCCTCTATGACGGCACCGCCGTCGGCGTCGTGATGGCGAAGATGATAGGCGGTGGCGCGATCGTCACCAACGTGGTGGTGGCGATGCTCGTGCTCTCGCTGGTGCTCGCCGTGATGACTTCGATGATGGGCTCGTCGCGCACCTTGTACCAGGGCGCCGTCGACGGCTGGTTGCCCAGGTACCTCGCGCACGTGAACGAGCACGGCGCACCGACGGCCGCGATGTGGACCGACCTGGCCTTCAACCTCGTGTTGCTGATGCTATCGGACAACATCATGCTGCTCGCGATCGGCAACGTCGGCTACCTGATCTTCAATTTCCTCAATCTGCAGGCGGGCTGGATTCATCGCCTCGACCGGGGCAACTGGCCGCGTCTGTACCGGGCGCGCGGATGGCTGCTGGCGCTCGGCGCGATCTTCGGCTTTCTCAATCTCGCGTTCATGGGCATGGGCGCCGATATCTGGGGGCCCGGCACGCTGCGCAACGGCCTGGTCTTCACGTGCCTGATCGTGCCGGTGTTCCTGTTCCGCCACTATGTTCAGGACCGGGGCAAGTTCCCGGCCTCCTTCAGCCGCGATATCGATCTCGTGAACCGTGCCGGTACACGCAGGCCGTGGCAGCCTTACGCGGCGCTCGTTCTGGCGGCTCTGGTAGTGGCCGTGACCCATCACCTGGCGGTCTTGCCCTGAGCGCCTTCCGCCGGCATCGGGCGCAAGCGCGGTGTCGGCGGCTGACCGATCGCATTCAACCGGGAAGGATTTTTCATGTCGAATACGGAACATCGCGATGCGGCCGCCAGTCTCTCCGGCTATCGCAAGGTGCAGGACGCCGCGCGCCGGACGCTCGACGACATCGTGCGCTTCATCGCGCCGGGCGTCAGCGAGATCGATCTCGTGCGCCAGTGCGACGCGCTACAGCGCGCGGCGGGCGTGGACGATTACTGGTATCGCGCATTGCCTGCGCTCGTGCTGGCCGGCGAGCATACCTGTCTCGCCATTTCGCGCGAGGCCTACGTGCCCGATAACGCGCCGCTCAAACACCACGACGTGCTGACCATCGACCTCAATCCGGCCATGAATGGCTATTGTGGCGATCTCGCGCGCACTTACTTTATCGAAGACGGACAGGTGCGGCGCGCACCGCACCGCGACGATGAATTTCTCGCGGGCGCTCACGCCCAGGCATCGCTGCACGCCCTGCTTCGGCGTGTGGCGACGCCCGATCTGCGTTTCGACGAGCTCTACGCGATGGTGAAGGACGCCACCGACCGGCTCGAATGCGAATTGCTCGACTATCTCGGCCACAGTGTGCAGGCCGATATGAGCGCGCTCGACTTCATCGCCCCGAACATCACCCGCACGCTCGGGGAGGCGGGACTGTTCACCCTCGAACCGCAGATTCGCGTCAAGGGCGGCCGCCATGGATTCAAGCACGAGAACATCTATTACTTCTCTGGCGCCGTCTTGCACGAACTCTAGGCGGTAGTCACTGCGTAGCCCGGCTCCCCCGGATCACAGCGGAGCAAAATACGTCGGATAGCCGAGATGGTCCTCGATGCCCTTCACCCCGGCGACGCGCCCGGCGCACACGCAAATGAACCGCGCCGGGTTTGTCGGAGACCGCCGAGTTTGGCGCTACGCCGCGCGAGCGGAGAGCGCCAGGTTCCGATTGTAGACCTCCTCTGCTTCTGCCGGCGACACGTACCCAAGCGGGCTGAGCAACCGATGGTGGTTGTACCAGTGAACCCATTCGAGCGTTACAAGTTCGAAATCCTGGAGCGTACGCCATGAGCGCCGATGCACGACTTCGGCCTTGTACAGTCCATTGATCGTCTCGGCCAGCGCATTGTCGTACGAATCGCCAACGCTTCCGGCTAACGGTTGAACGCCCGCATCCACCAAACGTTCGGTGTACCGAATGCTGAGATATTGCGACCCGTGATCGCTATGATGGATGAGCCCGGGCGGCGGCTGGCGATCATGTAACGCCTGGTTCAGCGCGTCCAGCACGAAGTCAGTTTGCATCGAGGCTGACACGCGCCAACCGACGATACGCCGTGCAAACACATCGGTCACGAAGGCCACATACACAAAGCCAGACCATGTCCAGCAATAGGTAAAATCCGCGACCCACAGCGCGTTGGGCCGATCGGCCCGGAACTGACGTTTGACCCGGTCCAGCGGGCACGGCACCGCATCGTCGCGCTGCGTTGTCCTGATCCGGCGCCCACGCCGCACACCTTCGAGGCCCATCGCCTTCATCAGGCGCGCAACCGTGCAGCGCGCGACCTTCACGTCATCGCGCAGCAACTGGCGCCAGACCTTGCGCACACCATACACGCCAAAGTTCTCGTCCCAGACCGCCCGGATGAGGACCTTCAGTTGAGCATCGCGACGCGCTCGCGCTGGCCATTGCTCCGGATCGCTGCGCCGTCCAGCGTGCCGGTAATACGTCGACGGCGCGATCGGCAGCAGGCGGCAGATCGGCTCGACACCGTAGACGTCGCGATGCTCGTCGATGAACGCAATCATGGCTTTGATCGGCGGTCGAGCTCCGCCTGTGCGAAATACGCCGAGGCCTTGCGAAGAATCTCGTTGGCTGTGCGCAATTCGCGATTCTCGCGCTCCAGTTCCCTCAGGCGCGCCAGCTCGGCAGTCGTCGCCCCCGATCGTTAGCCACGATCACGCTCAGCCTGAATGATCCAGTTGCGAAGCGTCTCACGCGACATCCCCATCTTCGAGGCGATTGAGCGGATCGCCGCCCCCTGCGTCTCATATTCGTGTTGGTGCTCGAAGATCATTCGGACCGCACGCTCACGAACCTCATCCGAATACCGCGTCCCGGTGGGCTTCCTTACCTTGCTTTCGTTTTCCATACTTCAAATCTCCAATTACAGCCAAGATCCAAAGTCTCCTACATTCCCGGCGCGGTTCAGTATTGACGTTCATGGCATTTATCCCGATGCTGTTTATACCCGTGCGCAAAACCGTTCGAGGCTCGCGAGAATTTCATCGGCTGACTTGCTCCAGACGAACCGTCGGGGATTCGCGTTATGGTTTTGTCGCGATAAGGACAAGATGGCGAGCAAACGACAGATCAATAGGATTACTTATATTACCAGTGCGTAAAACTGCTGGGCATGAGTGTATCCGATGCCCCGCTCTTGCATTTGGCCCTTGGCGATCATGTGCATGAGCTCAATGCCGCTCAACAGGATCCGGGCGCAACGACTGCGCGGTACAAATATTTCCACTGGCCTCGGACCCTGATATACGTTTCATCCATTCGCCAGCTCCGACCGACGGCTTTCTTGCAGCGGCGAAAGCCTTTCCCAGGACCGGCAACACTTTGATAGCCCAGCGGTGCACAGTTGAATGGTCGACCGAAATTCCGCGCTCCGCCATCATCTCTTCCAGATGCCGAAGGCTCAGCGGATATGCCACATACCAGCGCACGCACGTCAGGATCACGTCGAGCGGATAGTGCAAGCGCTTGAGCACCCGTGCCAAGGCTGGATTCAGAGTCGTAATCAAGTGGCCAATCCTCGTATTGTCAGAGCGCATGATACCCGACGCTTACTGCGACAAAGCCCCGTAGGGCACCCCCGCCGCGCACGACCGATCCCAGGTTTATCCCAGAAATGGGCGGCGCAATCACACCATTAAGATAAGTATTCGTATATTTACGACCTCTTTCTTCTGCCTCTTTCACGGCGCTATTCCCTCACGCTGATGAGTTCGCTGAATTCACGTCCGAGCTTCGCGCTTGTGGGGGCGGGATTCCAGCGTGCGGCGCAGTGCTTCTTCACTTCAAATGCGCAAGCGCATTGCGCGCGCCGAGTTGAATGTCCACACAATCATCGCTTGACGGTCAGCCCTGCAATGGGCCCCGATCTGCACGCGTGGCCGGCGTTCACGCTGGTTCGAGAGGCGCTCGCGTTGGATACCCGCAACACCGTGCTTCGCACGATGTTGCCCCGCCAGGCGGAGCCGGCCGGGTTCTCCAAGGGGCATCCCCTTGGAGCACGGTATATGTAGACGGAAATGCGTCAGCATTTCCGTCTACATATACGTCGTGCCTCGACTTTGAGCCGACCACCCGACGATAGGTCATTGCTGGATCAGGATGAATCGCTTTTGGATCATTTCTGGATAGCGTTCGAAGCATGGAGAATCAAAGATTGGCCACCAATGGTGCATCTTTCGATCATTCGCGACATACTGACGCCGTTCCCTCTCCCGCGAGCGCTCAAATGGACGCCCAAATCGCCGCGCAACGCGCACAACGCCTCGATGCCCTGTCGGCGGTATCGGATGGCCGGTCCAAGACCGCCCAGCTTCGCGACGTGTTCGACAGCGTCGAGCGCGCCATTCGCGCAGGCGTCCGGTACACCGCGATCATTCAGGACCTGGCCGAGACCGGCCTCGTCTTCACGTACCAGACTTTCGCTCTGACCCTCAAAAGACTCCGGCGCGAGCGTGGCATCGTGCTCCGCCACCCCCGCGCACCACACCCGGACACCGGCCCGGCAGCCCACCGGGCGGAGGACGCGCCGAACCCGGCAACGGCCCGCACGCCAGCGCCTGGCAATGACGCCAGATCCGCTCCGGACGTGGTACCCGCCCCGCCCGTTGTGCGCGAACGTCTCCCGATCGAGCCGGTCGGCGCAAGGCTCCCCGATGACTGGCTCACCGCCGACCTGACGCGCGAACAAAAACGACTGCTGACATCTGAACAGCGAAGCGCACGCGCGGATGCGAAGGTCAAACAGTACTGGCCTAACCCCTTCGATCCGGTGCCGCCCAAAAAAGACAACCCCGCCTGAGCGGGGTTGTCGTGATGCGACGCGCAACGGACGTCAAAGACCTGAGGGGCAACCCCGCTCAGTGCGGCTCGTCGTCCTCCTCGTTTGAACCCGCCTGAGTTTCTGATAGTTCGTCAGCTTCGGTCCCGGCGTCGGCTCCATTCTCTTCGTCGGCGTCCTCGCGGTATCCATACGTAACGCGCTCCGGCACTTCGCGGTTGCGCAGGACTTCCGGCAACCAGCCCGAGTCCGTCATGCGAAGCTCTGCCGCCGCTGCTGCGTCGTCCTTCTTCATGCCGCGCAGTTCGCCCGCCACCTGGGGCGATACGCTCTCACTCACCACCGCCGCAATCCGGTCTTTCGCCACGTGTGCAAAATAACCGCCGCGCGTCGGTTTCCAGTAACGCGAGAGGTCCACCGCTAGCGTGTTGGCCACCTCGTTCACGGCGTGCGGACGGTCGGCGCTGCTGATCCCGTCAACCGTGGCCGCCACGCAGAAGGCAAAGAGATTTGACGTCACGTCCTCGCCCTGTTCCAGCAGCCAGGGCAGCAGTTCTTCGGCCCGCCTGGGCAGCATCCGCGCCCACTTCGCGCGCTCGCCTTCCAGTGCCTTCCAGGCCACGCTCCCGGCCATGTCGTCCGCATTCGATACCAGCGCATCGCGCGACGTGTGCAGTTCAATCTTCACCGCGTGGTCGATGTACGACCGCGCATAGACGTCATCGAATACAACCGGAATCATGCGCTGCATCAGCACGGCAAGCGCGACGCCCGGCTGCTGCGCAAGCTCGATCTGCACGGCGGCGGTCCGGTGCGCGGTCAATCGCCTGCACAGCTTTTCGCCATGCAGGGGGCGCTCCTTCGGGGCGCGTGCTGCGTTAGCCATCGCGCTGCCCACAGGCGGCGCGCTTGCCTGCGCACCCGGCGTCGCCTCCCGGCGCACCAGGCCACGCTCGATGCACACACGCCCCTCGTCATCGAGATAAACAAACGCCCCGGCCTGCTTCATGGCCTCCGGATCGAACGTCTCGAAGCGCTCGGCGTACTGGTCAGCGGCGTACGTCGCGGCGGTGGCCGTCCCCTCCAGACGCTCCTGCAGTGTCTCGTCGGGTTCGCTGTCGTCGTCGTAATACGCATCGAGCTCCGCCTGCGCGGCGTCACGCGCGGCGCTCAGTTCCGCAAGCTCGGATTCTTCCTTTTTTGTCGGCTTGCGTGTGGTCGAGGCGATGCGTCCATGACGCATGATTTCCATCGCGTCGTAACGGGTCCGGCATTCCGTCCACTGCCAGCCTTCCGCCGCGACCGTCTGCGAAAGCGCGATCAGCCGCTCGGTGGCGAGCCGGTGCAGTAGTTCGGCATCCTCGATGTATCCCGCGTGCTCGTCGGCGCTGAAGAGATCACGGCGCACCCGACCGCCCGCCGCTTCGTAAGCATCAAGGCCCACGAACCGAGCCAGGGCGCTGTCCCTCGCATCGATTTCCTCGCGCGTGATCGCCGCGCGCAACTCGGCAGGGCGGCGTTGCCATGCGTTCACGGCTTCGTGCCAGACGCGTTCCTGGGTCGCATGATCGTCGGCCAATACGAGTGCTTTGGCTTGCTCGAAGTCGAGCCGGTCCTCGCGCAGCAGATCCAGCAGTGCCGGCGCAAGATTGGCGATTTTCAGTGCGCGCCGCACGACCACCTCCGGAATCTTGAACAGCGCCGCGATATGCGCCACGCTCCTGCCTTCCTCCGTCAGCAGCCGGAACGCCACACATTCGTCCGCGATGTGCATGTCCTCGCGCTCGCGGTTTTCGATCAGCGACGCGGCCAGGGCTTCCCCTTCGCTCACGATCAGAACCGGCACCTGGTAATCCTTTGTAATTCGCCCCTGCTCAATCAGCAGGTCGAGCGCGGCCAGTCTGCGCTGGCCCGCGCAGACGCCCAGCCTGGACGCGTTTCCAGAGCCTTTCATGTCATGCACGACGAGATTCTGGATCATCCCCCTTTCGTGAATCGTTTGGGCCAGGGCCTCAATGCCACTAGTTGACTTCTTGCGCACGTTAAGCGGCGAGGGCATGAGCCGCGAAAAAGCAACGTATTCGATCCGCTGCGCGACTGCTTCAGTCGCTTCAATCTTACTCATGAAAGATTCTCCGGGTTTCGGCCTCGGCCGGATGCCTGGCCATCCATTAAAAATAGGACAAAACAGCCGTTATTACAAGTGCCGCCATGGATTAAATTTAGATTATTCGAATTGAATTAAATAGACGAATTTCTTGAATTAACGGACAAAACAGCCTAATATAAAAGCGTGGCCAGGCACCCCGCCGAGGCCGGAAACGGAGGCAAACCGTGAGTACTACTGAATGCAAGATCACGTCATTTGTTGTTCCCCGCGAACTGCGCGTGAACGTGCTGCCCCGCTACCTCGGGCATCACTACGTCACTGGCGAATCGCTGGTCTATGACTGGGCCACGCGCCTCAATCGCAGCTACGACGGTGGTCGCTGGCACTTCTTCACGCTCTCCAACGGCGGCTTTTACATGGCTCCCGCCGAGACGGGTCGCGTGCATGTGCGCTGGCATCTGAACGGCTACAGCGACATGATGGGCGCGGATGCCTTTGGCATTACCGTGACCCTCTTCGCGCTCTGCCACCTCGCGGAAAAGACGCTGGACGACACCATCATTGAACGGTTCCACCAGTTGCGTCAGTTCGCCACGCAGCACGTGGAAGCCGCCAACATCCTGCGCGCCATCGACTAACTGACCGGCCCCGGCCTGCGGGCCGGGTCTGCTCCTTCATTTGGGGAACAGCATGAGCACTCTTGCAAGCCGCTTTGGTAATAACGCCGTTGTCCTGCGCTCGGAACGCCCGCTGACGAATGACCAGATCGCGGAAGTTGCGCCTTCCATCCTCGCCCACTCCGCGCACGAAAGCCGGTCGGCACGCTACAGCTACATTCCAACCGTTGATGTGCTTGATGCCCTGCGCAAGGAAGGCTTCCAGCCCTTCATGGTCTGCCAGACACGCGTGCGCAATGACGGCATGCGTGAATATACGAAGCACTTGCTCCGGCTGCGCCACGCCGACGAGATCACGGGCACGCGCGAAGCGAATGAGGTCATCCTGCTGAACAGCCACAACGGGACCAGCAGCTATCAGATGATCGCCGGAATGATCCGCTGGGCGTGCCAGAACGGGATCGTGTGCGGCAATGACTTGAGCGATATCCGCATCCCGCACAAGGGCGATGTAATCGGCCAGGTCGTCGAAGGCGCGTTCACAGTGCTGAAAAGCTTCGAGCAAACGGTCCAGCAGCGCGAACGCATGGCGGCGACCGTGCTCGATGAGGACGAACAGGTTGCCTTTGCCCGTGCGGCACTCATGCTGCGCTATGACGAGGACAAGCCTGCGCCAGTCACGGAACGCCAGCTTCTCGCGCCTCGCCGTGCTGAGGATCGCGCGCCCGATCTTTGGACCACCTTTAACCGCGTGCAGGAAAACATGATTCGCGGCGGGCTGCACGGTCGCAACGCGAACGGTCGGGCCACCACAACCCGCGCCGTGACGGGTATCGACCAGAACATCCGCCTGAATCGTGCCCTGTGGGTACTGGCCAGCGAACTGCGCCGCCTGCGCGGCTAACCGGATCGCCCCGGCCTTCGTGTCGGGGCGCATCCCGATAGGGGTATCACATGGACACGCTCAACACCCGTCCTTCGTGGCTCGCCACCCTGCTGCCGTTGCTGGCTGTCTGGCAGTATGGAGACCGAAATATCGTGCGCGCCGAACTGCACCGCATGGCCCTGTCTGCTGACGCGGCGGCCCATTCCGCTGATGCGCTCCGGCGCATTGCCAACATGCTCGACCGCGATGGCAACCCGGTTGAGATGCACCGCGAAGAGTTACGCGCCATCGCCCGTGCGGCACTGGCAGAATTTGACCGGGTACCGCCCTACGCCCCCGTCACGACGATTATCGGGCAGCGGGGACAATTGCACTAAGGATTACCTGACCGACACTCAACGCCCGCGCGGGGTTGGCGCGGGCCTGTGAGGCTTACATGACTACCCATTTGACCATCGCCGAAATCGAACAGGCTATCAACTTCTGGTGCGCCCGGGAAGCACCCGGCGAGGATGGCGCGCTATGCGCGAGGGCGCGGACGCTCGCCGACGTGTACGGCCTGATGATCTACGAGCGTGCCGCGTCTGTTGATGTTTCACGGCTCACGCCCGAACAGATGGACGCGATCCGTGTCGCGCTGTATCAGCGGGAACTGCCGCTGTGACTGTACGACGTCCCATCGGTGGCGGCCTTCGCGGGTCGCCGTCTATCCCCCTGCCACGCCTCGGACCATCACGTCGCAGTCCGCTGCCCCTCCCCCTGCAAGCCGGAAGGCCGGATAATCGGGGGCATGTCGCGCGCGCCGCGCGCCCGGATCGAGGCGCACGGGGACCTACGCAGGATGCGTGGGGAGAGCGCCGGCGCGCCGCGAATCGCGGCGTGACGATCCGGCTCGGGCCTGGGTGGACCACGGGCTGGGGTCGTCAAGCGCCCGCAGGGCGCGTGTATCCCCCGCGGCAGAGCCGTGGGGGCTGATTTCCTGGACTCGACATGACAACCAAAGCCTCCTACCTCAACATCCGACGCGAATGCCTCCAACCCGGGATTTACTGGGCTCAACCCACGGGCGCCGAGATTCAGGAAATCCTGCGGCAAGCCGGAATGACCGATCGCTCCGCCGCGGCTTACCTGGGGCTGAAGGACAAGAGTGGTCGTCATATCCGGCGATGGACGAGCATGGAGAATGACATCCCCTATTCCGCATGGGCGCTGTTGTGTTACGCCGCCGGATACGGGCCGATCTGGGAAGTTGATCCTTCGCAGATGCGCACGACAGGGCCAGCTCAAGAGAACGCGGACGACAGCGATGCCCCGGTGAACTGACAGCCTGTGCCACACGCATATACCCATTCACCAAGGAGATAAGCATGCTCGCCCGAGTTCCGGTGGTACTCGTGCCCGGGATCGTGACAATAGGCGGACTTTGGGTGTTCGACATTTCGCCGGCTCTCAGGTGGACCGGGATGACGTTTGTCGGGGCGGGGCTCGTCGCAGGCGTTTTCTCGCGCGTGATCAACAGAAGCCGAGTACGTTTCGGAATTTCGAGCGGATCAGTATACCCACAGCACGCGCAATGTTTTTGGAGTGCTTGTAAAGCTGTGTCGCAAACCCGGCTAGCTGAGTTATTGTGAAATGGACGCGCCGAGCACCAACGTACCGGACGCACACGCGCGTGCACGACGATACCCTGATCGGCCTGATTGCGCTCATTCAGACGTGCCGGACCGGGCCCGGGTAACGGGCGACCGATTCGTCATGGGTGAGCAGCGTGACGCCTTCGGCGATCGCCTGGGCGACCAGCAGCCGGTCGAACGGGTCGCGGTGGATCGGGGGCAGCCCTTCGAGGGCCATCACGTGCGTGCTGAGCACCGGCAATTCCTCATAACCGTTGTCCAGCAGATTCCGGCGCAGCACCCGCGGCTCGACCTGGAAGTCGGCTCGGTTCAGGGCGCGCTTGATTGCGATTTCCCACAGGCTGGCGACGCTGAACTGAGGCGTATGGTCCGGGTCCCCGATCAGGGCCCGCGCCCCGGCCGACAACTCCGCGGCGCCCGCGGCAGCCCACAGCAGCAGATGCGTGTCGAGCAGCAGCTTCATGCGTCCTTGCCCTCGAACAGCCCGGCGATCTCATCGGCACCCATCGTGTCGAAGTCGGCCGGAACCTGAATCTGGCCCGCCATGAAACCGATGCGCCGCTGCTGCGTGACGGCCGGCGCATCGAGCGGCACGACCTTTACGAGCGGCCTGCCGGCCTTCGCAATGATGAACGGTTCGCCGCCGTTGACGGCTTCGTCGACCAGCCTGGAAAGCTGGGTCTTCGCCTCATGGATGTTGTAGGTGTGCATATCGCGCCCCATTAAACTTAGTTCAATGGACTTAGTTTATATGAGCACAGATGGACTGTCGAGTGGATCCTCGTCAAGAAGTTGAACCTTCGAGCGACCGGGAAATTTGAACCCTTAAACCGGAACACGACCTATTTTTCGCAGGCGCTTCCGTTGGCTGGCAGTCGATGTCTTCCGGTCACGCAATTCGTCTCGTGCCACTGTACGCGCACGACGTGGCATAGCATTTGCGCACAGGTCTTTCCTCACGCGACCAGCAACCCGGAGGCAGCCATGCAATTCATTTTTCAGACTTGCCTGATCAGCACGAGCGCAAGTATCGATGAAGGGAGGATTGTGGCGAACGCGAGAATCTTCATCCCAGCATCGGACGGCTCCTTCGAAGACGATGTCTACGATCTATGCTTCGATGACAATTTCATCGACGAAAACGAAGCTCTGACTTTTGCTCGCGAGCGCGCGATGGGTTGGATCGAAGAGCACTGCGTCGGCACGGTTTAGTCGGCGCATATGGTTGGCATTGATTGTGCCCTGCGTCCAGCTAACGACGCAGGGGCGCAACCCGTGTGCTTGTGCTGCATATTCCGACAGTCGCGAACACCACGCTTTCGGCGCGTATCCCTTCAGCGCTCGAACGCGGGTTCGTCGAACAGGTCGGGGCCCACGCGAGACACAGCGGGCTCGGGGACCTCGCCGGCGCGGACCTGCGCCAACAGGCCTGGGGGCAGCCAGACCTCCTCCAGCGTGCTGATCCCGCCTTCGATCAGTTGCTGCAGGAAGAATGACGGATTGCGGCCGCTCGTTTCAGCCAGCAGCCGGAGCCTGCGCTCGATGGCCGGATCGATGCGGACTGCGACAACCTTCAGTTTTTCTGCTTTCCTGGGCCTGACCAACCTGTGCTCCGTAATTCTCTCAACGTACGCGCATTCTACGCGGAGCTCCCGGACGTAATGCACTGCGCGTTAGAATTGACGCCACACACGTCACGCGATACCTGCATGCATGCGTCGGCGACCCGCAACGCTTCGCGTTCGCCGGCTCACGTTGCGCCCTCACCCGATGTCATCGCGCGCATTCACTCACCCCCTGCACGCCGACAAGATCGCCAACCGTCACCGATGCGATACCCCACGCCCGCCCGCGGAGGCACATCAACCCTGACGTTTGTTTTCCGGCGCGCCAACCTAGCTGCGGATCAGGAACCTGTCGCGGTTCTTTGCATCCTTGATCCAGTTCGGCGCACGGCCCCGGCCCGACCAGGTCGCCCCCGTCTTGGGGTCACGATACTTGGCCGGCACACCGCTTTCGGCCGTCTTCCTCGGCCTGCCCCGGCCGCGTCCGAAGATGTCCTGCTCCGTGAACCCGTAGTCGGCCACCTTGGCCCGGATGTCCGCGAGGACCTCCTGAAACTCTGCCGCCCGGGCCGCCGCCGCCTGCGCCTCGAGCTCGGCCATTTGTGCTTTCAGCTCCTGGTATGTCGCCAGGATTCGTCTCCCCCACGTAGATTCGGTGATGGCGATCATAGCCCGCTTCGCGTCAGTGCGACCCGCAGTTGCCCCCAGCCGCAAGCAGGCGTCCGGACCCTGCACGCGCATCCAGGCGCGCCTGCGGCTGGTCCACCCGTTACGAGAACAACCCCCGCTGCCGCACATCTCGGGGGGGCGGCAGCGAGACCCTCGCGCGGTGAGCGGTGCGACGACGCGCGAGGCGGCGCACGTGGGCCACGAGTTCGGTCCGGACGTCCTCCGCCACCAGCACCAGTGAATACAGCTGCAGGCCGTCTGGCCCGGATTCAGGTCGTGCGCGCAACGAAATGCGCAGGGCCAGGCGCCGCGCACGATCAAGCAGCTGGGTGCGGCTCATACCCGGCCAGCACGCGGCGACCAGTGCCGCAACCGGCGGCGGAAGCGATTCGGGGGCGCAGCCGACGGGCAGCGCGAGGGCAACGAGTTCGAAGCGGACGGCCATATCGTGTGGAAATGCTGTTCTAACCTGCTGGGAAGACCGGGCGACCTGCTCATCCTGGCGTAAATCCCGCTGCGCTGCAAACCCCTTGCGCAGCCGGCGTCATCGCTACCCGCTGACCATCGCAGAAGCCGCCAGAGCACCGTAGGGCACCACCGCCGCGCCCAACGGATCCCAGGGTTTTCCCAAAAATGTGCGATACAACCAAGCCATTATGATAATCCTTCTTATCACAATGCACCGATTTGTGCAGTAAACTTGGCACATGAAAAATCGTCCAGAGCGGCTGCCCGCCCCGCCTTCCCCCGAACCCGCCGGCTTTCCCGATGCCGACGAACTCGCCATGCTGCGCGCCTGGTATTCCGGCCTGTCCGTGCGCCAGGCCGTGGCGCGCTACCTGCCCGCGCGGCTGGGCGACGGGAAGTCCGCGCGCGGCGTGCTCGGCACCCTGCGGCGCCGGCTGCAGGCACTCGCGCGTGTGGCGCACCGCGACGATCTGGCGGCGCTGTTCGAGCATCCCGCGGAGGAACGGAAACAGCACGCGAAGGCCGTCGCCCAGGCCATCGACGCCCTGCGCACCGCGCGAGCGCCCGAGCCGCAGATCGCCGACGCCATTGCGCAGTGGTTCGCGCCGCGCGCGGTGCGCGTGCTGCACGCGCACGGCATCACGACGCTCGCCGACCTCACCGTGCGCATCCCGCGCCGCCGCCAGTGGTGGAAGGCCGTGCCGGGACTGGGCATGGCGAGCGCGCGCGCGATCGAAGCCTTTTTCGCCGCGTGGCCGGCGCTCACAGAGAAAGCCCGCGCGCTGGTGGTCGCCGGCCAGCGCGGCCCGATGGACATGATGTGCGTGCCGTGGGAAGCGATCCGGGTGCCCCACGAGATCGACGGCTCCAATGGGACCTTCCGTGCGCCGCCTGCCACCTGCACACTTGACGCGTCCAACGACTACGAGGCCGTGCAGACCTGGCTCGCGCTGCATGAATCGCCCGCCACGCAGCGCACCTACCGCAAGGAGGCCGAGCGGCTGATCCTGTGGGCCATCGTCGAACGCGGCCGCGCGCTCTCGTCGCTCACGACGGAAGATGCCATCGCCTACCGCACCTTCCTGCGCCACCCTTCGCCGCGCGGCCGCTGGGTGGGTCCGGTGCGGGCGCGCACCTCGCCGGACTGGCGGCCGTTCAACGGCAGCCTCTCGGCGCGCTCGGTCGCACACGCCCTGTCGATTCTCGGCGCCCTGTTCCGCTGGCTCATCGAGCAGCGCTACGTGCTGGCCAATCCGTTCGCGGGCGTGAAGGTGCGCGACGCGACCGGCACCCGGGTGCTCGATACCTCGCACGCGTTCAGCGAGGGCGAATGGGCCCTCGTGCGCACGATCGCCGACGGGCTCGAGTGGTCGTACGGCTGGTTGGCGCCCGCGGCGCAGCGGCTGCGCTTCCTGCTGGATTTCGGGTACGCGACCGGCCTGCGCGCGAGCGAGCTCATCGGCGCGACCCTCGGCCATGTGGAAACCGATCCGCGTGGCGATCACTGGCTGCGGGTCACCGGCAAGGGGAAGAAGCTGGCGCGCGTTGCACTGCCACCGCTCGCCTGGGACGCGCTCGCGCGCTATCTCGCCGAACGCGCCCTGCCCGTGCTGCCCGTGCGCTGGAATCCGCAAACGCCGGTGATCGGCAGCCTTGACGTGGGCACCCGCGCCGACAACGACGCGGCGATCAGCAGCGTGCGCCTGTGGATGGTGATGCGGCGGTTCTTTGTACTGGCCGCCGCCGCGATCGAGGCCGATCACGCGCCCCTCGCAGAAAAGCTGCGACGCGCGAGCCCGCACTGGATGCGCCACACGCACGCCACGCACGCGCTGGGCCGCGGCGCGGAGCTCACCACCGTGCGCGACAACCTCCGGCACGCGTCCGTATCCACGACTTCAATCTACCTGCACAGCGACGAGGTCAAGCGCGCCCGGCAGATTGCCGAGGCTTTCACGAAGGCAAAGTGAGGAACAAGTCGTCCATAAGCGGCCGCGCATGAGCGGACGCGCGACCGGGGCGGCCGTCACATGTGGGTGGCCTTTTCCGCGGCTATACTCCGGGCCTCCCTCCTTCCATTTGCCCAGCATGAAACGCGTTTCCGTCCGGCGATCTCCCATCCACGGCAAGGGCGTGTTCGCCCTTCGCCCGCTTTGCCGTGGCGAGCGCGTGTTCGAATACCGGGGGCTCGTGACCACCTGGCGGGAAGCGTCGCGTTACCACGCGCGACGCGATGAGGAGAGCCATACCTTCCTGTTCGGCCTGTCCGACGGGCGGGTGATTGACGGTAGCCGCGGCGGAACCGGGGCACTTGTCCGCCCAGCGCCTGGCGAGGAGCCATCAAGCCTTTGAGGCTGCTTCGCCTTTAGCGTAGACGGGGAGCGACGTTGGCGCGGATGGCGGCGAGGACCCGCAAGGTAAGCACAGTTCGATTGCCAGCCGCAGAAGTGATTGTGTCACCGCGCGGCACGATGGCGTAGGCGATTCCCGTGGGCCCCGTTAGGCGAGACTCTGACGACGCGGAATGAAAGTGTCACCGACAAAGTCCGTGTCAGGTAGGCGGTGTTCTCAATGTCCCTTTGTCGTTCATATTCGGCCGCCCGCGATGTCGATTGCTATGATCGCTGGCACGGCGTATAGCGCAACCGTACAAGCTGTTCTGCGGCTTGCTCCAACAGCGAAGGCGCACATTGGATCGCACGTTCGAGTGTCATTGGCCCATCGATCGGCGAAAAGCACCCGTCAAAATGCTCGCCCAAAGCGGGTAGCGACTTGGTATCGAGTGAACCAGAAAGAAGCGTGGCCGGCACAGCCAACGTACGCGCAAGACGACGCGCAACGAACGGCGCCTTCCCACTCAGGGTCTGGCAATCCGAGCGCCCTTCTCCCGTGATCAGCCAATCGGCCCCCTCCAGGGCCTCATTCAGTCCGACTTCCTTCGCGACGAGTTCCGCCCCCGATTCAAGCCGACCGCCAATCGCCATCAATGCAAAGCCGAGCCCACCAGCAGCGCCTGCACCCTGCGCGTTCTGCCAGAAACTGCCAACAGTCGACTCCACCACATTGGCGAAGTGCGCAAGCGCAAAATCATGGTCCTTTATCCGGTCAGCGGCGACCCCTTTTTGCTGCCCGAATACCGCGGTCGCGCCACATTCCCCGGCGAGGGGATTGTCAACATCAGACATGCCGATGATCGTCGTCTTTCCAAGACGTTCGTCAAGACCGGACAAATCCGCCCGCTTGATTGTCGAGAGCGTCTTCAGTACCGGTTCGATCTCGTTTCCATGCTGCTCGAACAGCCTCATCCCCAGTGCAGCGAGCATGCCGGCACCGCCATCATTGGTACTGGTACCGCCCAATGCAACGAAAATTCTTCGAATCTCCAGATCAAGACACGCGCGAATCGCTTCACCGACGCCGTAGCTCGTCCGCTCATCAACGTCGATCGCAATGCCTGCTTTATCAGTGAGTCCGACAATCGCAGCAGTCTCGATGATTGCACTGCCGTCCGATGTGATACCGACGTCAATGGCCCTTTCACGTCCGTCAGCCCCACGCACAGCGACTGCCATGCGGTGACCGCCTCCGTTCACCATCGCGTCGAGCGTCCCTTCGCCACCGTCGGCCATTGGACAGAGCCTCACGACGGCATTCGGAAGGGCGTTCCGAATGCCGCTGGCAATCGCCTGGGCGACCTCGCTTGCGCCGAGCGATCCTTTGAATGAGTCCGGAGCCACGACGATGACCGGAGCCAATGAAATATCCAGCACTGAACCAGTTCCTTTATGATTAACTTCGGCAGCATTCTGCTCTTTCAAATTGAAGAATTGACCGTCAACGTACCCAGGTTTGCATCCGTGTCGGCGGGCCGGATCAAACGCATAAGTGCCCATGAGACGAGATATGCGGAGCCGCACACGGCGAACAGGATGTTGTAACCCGTATTGATGTTTCCGAGCGCATTGAAGTGGTCAAGCAGGACGCCGACAAACAGCGGAAAAAGCGTCCCCCCGATAGCCCCGGCCATACCACCTATACCGACGACCGACCCGACAAGCCGTTTCGGAAACATGTCTGATGCCGTCGTAAACAGATTCGCGGACCATCCCTGATGCGCAGCAGCTGCAAGGCTCAGCAGGCCGACCATCGACCACATATTCTCGACCCAAGACGAGAATGCGATCGGCACGACCAGGAAAGCCAGTCCGAGCATCGCCGTCTGACGGGCTCGATTGACGCCCCAACCCCGGGCGATCAGCCACGACGACAGCCATCCGCCCACAATGCTCCCGATCGACGTCGCGACATAGACCACCACGAGCGGCAACCCGAGATTCTTGAGATCGAGATGGTAGTGTGACGAGAAATACGAAGGGAGCCAGAACAGCATGAACCACCAGATGGGGTCAGTGAGCAGCTTGCCCACGATAAACGCATAGGTGGACCGGACCCGCAGTAACGAAAGCCAGCCCACGGACGCACCCCGCTCTTCGCTGTCGACACGTTCTTCCGCGATGTACTTCAGTTCGGCGACGGAAACGCGCTTGTGCTTCTGCGGCGTGGAGTACATCAGGTACCACAACCCCAACCAGACGACGCCGACTAAACCCGTGACAAGAAATGCCGCTTGCCAACCATAAGAAGCGGCCAGCCACGGCACCACCGCAGGTGCTGCCACCGCGCCGATACTGGTACCTGAGGTCAGAATACCGACGGCCAATGCCTGCTCCTTGCGTGGAAACCACTCGGAGACCGCCTTGACCGCCGACGGGAAATTACCTGACTCCGCAACGCCAAGCAGCCCGCGCATGAGAACAAACCCCAGCGTGTCGCGCACGAGGGAATGTCCGCATGCCGCAATACTCCAGACCAGCACGCAGATGCCGTAGCCGAGCTTGACGCCAAACCTGTCGACCATTTTCCCGGAGAGGATCAGTCCGAATGCATAACATGCGGTGAACACGGCGACCATGTAGCTGTATTCGCTTTCGGTCCAATGGAACCGGACCCCGAGGTCGGGCTTCAGCAGCCCGAGAACCTGTCGGTCGAGGTAGTTGATTGTCGTGGCAAAAAAAAGCAGCGCACAAATACGCCACCTGTAGGCTGATCTATCCACCGGCTGCCTCTCCAAATATTCAAACCCGATCCAGGCGATCTACTGCCAGCGGCGAGGCCTCGAACAGTTCCGGACCGGGCAATCTCCCGTGCAGAGCTTGACGCTAGAACGCCGGCTGAACCGTATTGACGTTGTCCTTCGTCACGCGCACCGTCGGCAGCACGATTTTGGCCGGTACCTTTTCCCCCTTCAGGATCTTGAGCGCGACAGCCATGCCTTCCGTACCAGCGGGAGGATACAACCATGTCGCAGCTTCGTCGCCGGCCCGAATCGCATCGAACTCCTCCTTCTGGCCGTCGATGCCCAGTACCTTGATTTCCTTCGAACGGCCGCTTTCCTTGATGGCCTGGATCGCGCCCAGCGCCATCTCGCCGTTCGCCGCGAACACCAGGTCCACTGTGCCCGGCGGGTGCGCCTGCAGGATGTTCTGCATCACCGCATACGCCTTCGGCCGGCGGTAGTCGCCGGGCTGCCGCGCCACCACCTTGATGCCAGGATACTTCCCAGTCACCGAAGTCAGTCCGCCAATCCGGTTCACCGACGTCTCGTCGCCCGGAATGCCCTCCAGAATCACGATGTTGCCGGTCGCCTTGCCATTCTTCTTCGTCAGCGTGTCGACGATGAACCGGCCCGCGTCCTCGCCGAGCGCGCGATTGTCCCCGGACACCATCGTGATCGCACCGGCGTTTTCGATAGGCTTACCCACGAACATGTACGGAATACCCTGCTCCTTGAGCGACGCCAGCTCCTGGCGCAAGCCTTCGGCCTTGCCCGCCTGCACCATCAAAAGCTTGATCTCTTTGGACTCGAGATCCTCAATCCCGGCGATCTGCGTGGCCACATTGCCCTGCCCGTCGGTGGCCAACACGCGCACGCCCGCCTTGTTCGCAGCGTCCTCGATCTGCTTGCGCTGTGTGGCGAGCCACGGGTGATCAAGACTCTCCTGCGAAAGACCGATCGTCTCGGTCGCGAATGCGCTCGAAGCGCCTCCGAGTATCAGCGCCGCCGCAGCGGCGGCATGCACCAGTTTCAGCTTGAACATGAGTGTCTCCTTGGTTTTTCGTCCGCGTTAGCGGCCTTTCGAACGACTGAGCTGAGCGTGAATCAGCACGGCACCCACGATAATTGCGCCCTTGACGATCAACTGCGTGTAGGCCGGAATGTTGAGCAGGTTGAGCAGATTATTCAGTATGCCTATCAGCAGCACGCCGATGATCGTGCCGCCAATGCTGCCCACCCCGCCCGAAAGACTGGTGCCGCCGACCACCACTGCGGCAATCGCATCCAGTTCAAGTCCCTTACCGAGATTCGCTTCGCCGATATTGAGTTGCGTCGCCATCACAAGCCCGCCCAGGCCGGCAAAAAGGCCCGACAGGCAATAGGCCACCACACGAACCCTGTCGACCGGCACGCCGGACAGACGTGCCGCTTCGGCGTTCCCGCCCACCGCGTACACATGCCGCCCATAGCGTGTCATCCGCAAAACGACCGCCGAGGCCACCGCCATGACAATAAAGAGCAGTGCCTGCACTGGCACGCCGGCGAGACGGCCGCGGCCGATCCAGGCCAGCGCCCGCGGGGCGCCGATGACCGGTTCGCCGCCCGAATAGGCGAGTCCCACGCCGACCAGCGCGGTCATCATCCCGAGCGTGACGATGAACGGCTGCACGCGCCCCCGGGTCGTAATGATCCCGTTCAGCCAACCGCACACGAGCGCTACCGCCAACCCTCCCACCAGCGACGCCACGGGTCCGTACGGCTTCAGTCCCGCGACGGCGAGCGTCGTCAGTGCAAGGATGGAACCGACCGACAGATCGATGCCTGCCGTTAAAATGACAAAGGTCATGCCGAGCGACGTGAGGCCGACGACCGACACCTGGCGCACGACATTCAACAGGTTTTCCGCCGTGAGGAAATAAGGCGACGACACGGCGGCTATTAGGCATAGCAGCAGGAAAATAGCGAAAATACCGAAGCGCTGGATAAGTTCAATTCGTCGATACGCGCCACCTGAAAATCGCGCGTTCGTCTCCGTACCAGAAATGGGTTTTGCGAATGCCATGATTTATCTCGCTATCATCTGAAGGACCGACTCTTCCGTCGCGCCGTGCGCGGCTATCTCTCCGGTGACCACCCCGTCACGCAGCGCGACAATGCGGTCGACCATGCCGAGGAGTTCCGGCAGTTCCGACGAAATCAGCAGCACCGCCTTGCCTGAGCGGGCAATCTCGTCGATCAGCCGGTAGAACTCGACCTTTGCGCCGACATCGACGCCGCGCGTGGGCTCGTCGAGAATCAGCAGCGTGTAGTCATGAGCCATCCACTTGCCGAACACGACCTTCTGCTGATTGCCGCCGGACAGCGTGCCGACGGGCACCTCGGCGCTCGAGGCCGACACGGCCAGTTCCTGGCACACAGCGGCCACCCGCGCCCGCTCCTGACGTCGGTCGATGAAACCCAGACGGCAAATGCTGGCAAGCGTAGGCAGCATCGCGTTTTCGCGGATGCTGAGACCGAGCACGAGCCCTTGGGTCTTGCGGTCTTCCGGCACGAGCGCGATGCCCGCCGCGATCGCCTGCGCCGGTGTCGCGGGACGATGCGGGCGTCCGGCGAGCGAAATCTCGCCGGCGACAACGGGATCGAGTCCGAAGATCGCGCGGGCCACTTCCGTGCGTCCCGCGCCGACGAGCCCCGCGAGGCCCACGATCTCGCCCGCGCGCACGTTGAACGAGACGTCCTTCACGCGCTGCTCGGTACGCAGCCCACTCACGTCGAGCACGATGTCGGCTGCCTTGCCGCCACCGCGCCGGTCCGGAAAACGCGTATCGACTTCGCGGCCGACCATCAGCCGGATCATCGACGCGCGATCGAGCTCAGCCACCCTGCGCGTGCAGACCGACCGGCCGTCTTTCAGGATCGTGCACGTATCGCAAAGGTCGGAGATTTCATCCATCCGGTGCGACACATAGAGAATCGTCACACCGTCGCGCGAAAGCGTCCTCACGACGTTGTAGAGCAGCGTCAACTCGTGATCTGAGAGCGTGGCGGACGGCTCGTCCATGATCAGCACCCGCGCCGAAACGGCAAGTGCCTTTGCGATCTCGACGAGTTGCTGCTCCGCTACCGACAGCGTGCTCAGGCGCCGGCGCACGTCGATCGGTGCACCGATGCGCGCAAGCAGCGCCTGCGCCTCCGTGCGCATCGACGTGCTATCGAGCAACCCACGAGTGACCCGCTCGCGGCCCAGAAAAATATTCTCGGCGACGCTCAATCCGGGAATCAGATTGAACTCCTGGTAGATAGTCGATACTCCTGCCGTCACCGCTTCGCTTGGAGATCCCGGTGAGTAGGACTCCCCGTCGAGCAGCAACTCGCCCTCGTCGGGGGCGGTTGCGCCACTCAGGATCTTGATCAACGTCGACTTGCCCGCACCGTTCTCGCCAACGAGCGCATGCACCGACCCTCTGCTGCATGAGAACGCGATGCGATCCAGCGCCCGCACGCCGGGATAGGCCTTACTGATTCCCTTCACTTCCAGCGCATTCATGGACTGCCTCTGTGACGCAATATGACGATTGGCTGATGTAGCTTCACGCTGTGCGAACCGACCCGAGCGGCTCATGCGACCTGCAACTGGATCTTGAGGACGCTCCTGTCTTCCGCCAGACGCCTGAACGCCGCCTGCACGTCGTCAAGCCGGTAGATCGTGGTGAGAAATGGTGCAACGTTCACGCGCCGGTAACCGAGCAAGGTTGCCGCCTCGTGCATGTCGTCGCCCATCCCGGCCACGCTCCCTTGCACCCCCTGCTCGCGCAGCACGAAATCTAGCGCGGAGATCCTGAACGAATGACCCGGCTTGGCAAGGCCAAACGCAATCACACGGCCGCCCGGCCGGATCAGCGTGAACGCCTGTTCGTAGAGCTCGGGCAAACCCACGCTTTCGATTGCTACGTCGACACCGCGGCCGTCGGTCGCCGCCCGCACGGAGGTCTCTACCTGCGCCGGGTCGGACACGACAACATCGGCTCCCAGCTCTTTCGCGAGCTGAGCGCGCTCGGCATTCGGCTCGGCGACGATGATGGGCGCCGCGCCCGCGCGCAAAGCGAGCTGCAGGTGCATCTGGCCGATCGGTCCTGCGCCGATCACCAGCACGCTCTCGCCGAGACGCAGATGGCTCTTGCGAAACGCCCGCACGATGCACGAGAGCGGCTCGACCATCGCGCCTTCCTCCACAGGCATCGCTGCTGGCAAGGGCACGACCGCATAGGCGGGCACGCGCACGTACTCGGCCATCCCACCGTTCACATGGATACCGAGCTGAACCATCTGCGCGCAATTGAGGACTTCGTTCTTGCGGCAGTAAAAGCAGCTGCGGCAGCCGAGATTGATGTCGGCGGTCACCTGCTGGCCGATACTCAACCCTGTCACCGCCGAGCCCATCTCGGCGATCGTCCCGGAGAACTCGTGCCCCGGAATCAGCGGCAGCCGGTCGCGCGAATAGTTGCCGTGATAGATGTGCAGGTCCGTGCCGCAGATGCCACACCGCTCGACCTTGATCAGCACATCGGATGGGCCACATTCGGGAACGGGCACATCGCGCAACTCGAACTCCATCGGCGCAACGAGTACAGCAGCTTTCATAACTTTTCCCCTGACGATAAAACGCGAAGACGACCTGAACCATCCGCCCTGGTGATCCAGGGCGGACATGCGGGCGTGTTGCCCGCCGTAGACTGAATTGCGGCCCGGCCGGTGCCGCTATCGGGGCGTGGGCGCGTCCTGCCGGATCAGCTGCCGACGCTTCAGTTCGTCCCAGAACGCCGGCGGGATATCTGCGCGGAAGGTCTGCAGGTTGTCTTCGAGTTGCGCAACCGAGCGCACGCCCGGAATGTTGGTCGGAATCGCCGGATGGCCGAGAACGAATTGCAGCGCCGCGGCTTTTAGCGGCACCGAGAATTCGCGGCACACCAGCTCGATTTTGCGCACACGTTCGAGAACAGCTTCCGGCGCAGGTGCGTAGTTGTATTTCGCACCGGGCACGGCACCGGTCGCGAGAATGCCGCTGTTGTAGCCGCCGCCAAGAATCACCGACACCTGCCGCTCTTCACACAGCGGCAGGAAGCCGTCGAGCGCATCCTGCTCGAGCAGCGTATAGCGCCCGGCCAGCAGCAGGCAGTCGAAGTCGTTGCGGCGGATCGCTTCATGCGCGACGTGCCACTCGTTGACGCCCACGCCCACCGCCTTCACGACGCCCTCGTCGCGCAGCTTCAGCAGTGCTTTCGCCGCACCTGACATCGCCGCCTCGAACATTTCCGGCTGACGATCGCCATGCGTGTAGGCGTCGATATCGTGGATCAGTGCAATATCGATGTGCTCCAGCGCCATGCGCTGCAGGCTGTCCTCAATCGAGCGCATCGCGCCGTCGTAGCTGTAGTCGAACTGCATTTCGAACGGCAACCCGTCGACCCACGGCGTGAAGTCGATCTCTGCGCGCTTGCGCGGCTTCAAAAGACGCCCCACTTTCGTCGACAGCACATACTGGTCGCGCGGATACCAGCGCAACCCCTGCCCGCAGCGCGCCTCGCTCAGGCCGTGGCCGTACATGGGCGCGGTGTCGAAATAACGCACGCCGGCGTCCCAAGCCGCCTTGATCAGGGCGGCCGAGTCCTCTTCCGTGATCGGCCTGAAAATATTGCCGATCGGCGCCGCGCCGAAGCCCATCACCGTCGTTTCGAGCCCCGAACGCGGCCATTTACGCTTTGCTACCGGATCCATCCCGTCTCCTGCCGTGAGTTAGGGTATCTACTTTTTTCGTCGAATAAGTAACCATCCAGATGGTTACGTCTTGGGCATATTAATCCCGCTCCGACGATCCATCAAGCGCGTTTCGCCCAGGGGTTCTCCCTACGCTATGCAGCGGCGCTGTCCGCGTTGTCCACAGCGGCCGGGCGTGTCGACAACGTGGGAATTAGACGCAGAAACGCGGCCATCGCTTCGATCGAATTTTCGAGCAGGTGACGGCCCGGATGGGTGGCAAGATCCCGTGCTTTCGCGGCCGCCAGAAGACCCGTTTCTGCGGGTTTCATGATCAGGTCCGCGACGACAGTCTGTGGGCCGGCGTCGGTCAGGTCGATCGGTAGCGTATCGCCGGCGCGCATCCCGCATGGCGTCGCATTGACGACAAGGTCATGCGAAGCCTGTGCGCATGCCGTGCTTTCGCGGATCACCGTTCTGCTATTGCGCGCCCGCAATGCGCCGGCAAGCCGCTGCAGCGACGCCGCATTGCTGTCGAAAAGATCGAGCGACGCCACTCCAGCATCGATCAGGGCGTGTGCGACCGCCACGCCGGCCCCCCCGGCACCGACGATCAACGCCGACTTGCCACACACGTCATGCTTGCGGCCATGCAGGCCCGCCACGAAGCCGGCGCCATCAAACATCGCACCCGTCCACGTGCCGTCCATCTCCCGGCGCAGGCAATTGATCGCGCCGGTCTGCCTCGCCGCATCCGATAGATGCGCTGTATAGGCGCATGCCAGCAGCTTGTGCGGTACCGTGACGACCACGCCGGCCAGGTTGACCACGCCGCGCAGCCCTTCAAGGACCGTGCCGAAGTTTGCGGTCGGCACATGAAACGGTACGAGCACCGCGTTGACCTTGTACCGCTCGAAGAGCGCATTGAAGAGTTCCGGCGATTTTGCCTGCGCGATCGGATCGCCCAGAATCGCAACTACCCGTGTTTCACCATCGACGTGTGTCACTGTGGGCCTGCCGTGTGTGTGGTGATGCGTTCGATCAGGCGCTGCACACGTAGCGCATCGTCGCCAGTGACCTGGGGCGCGCGATCCTCGCGGATGGCTGCGGCAAAATCCTTGAGGAGCTCACGATGCGCGGTATGGGAGAAGTCCATCGGCCTTGCGCCGAAGCCCGATGACGATGGATCGTGGAATTCGTCGGTGTGGCCATCCTGGAAGAACACCCGCAGATGACCACCTTCGAGCACCGCCGTGCCACGCTTGCCGACGACTTCGATACGCTCGGGAAAGCCCGGGAATGCTGCCGTCGTGGCGAACACCTGACCGGCCGCGCCGCTCTCGAAGGTGAGTGCGGCACTCGCGAAATCTTCCGACTCCATCGAATGCAATACGCTCGTCGCGGTCGCAGCCGTCACCGACGACACGTCTCCTGCCAGCCATATCAGGATGTCGAGAGAGTGAATCGCCTGAGTCATCAGCACGCCCCCGCCGTCCCGGGCATACGTGCCGCGGTCAGGTTCGTCGTAGTAGGACTGTGGGCGCCACCATCGCATGTCCACGCCCGCATAGGCGAGCGGGCCGAGCGTGCCACTCTTCACCCGCGTTGCGAGCCGCTGCACTGCTGGACGAAAGCGGTTCTGGAACACCACGCCAAGCTGCACGCCGGCGGCGCGGCAGGCCTCGACCGCACGTTCTGCGCGCGGCATCGATATGTCGAGCGGCTTTTCAAGCAGCACGTGCTTGCGCGCGGCGGCCGCCTGCTCGACGAAGTCGAGATGCGAGTACGGTGGCGTGAGCACCAGAACGGCATCGACCCGAGGATCCTTCAGCACCGCGTCGAACGACTCGCCGACGGGAAAACCGTGCGTGCCGGCGAACCGCTCCAGCCGTTCGCGCGAACGGCTGACGACGCCGACGACCTCCACTTCGTCATGCAACTCGTTCAGGGCAAGTGCATGAGGCGTGGCAGCCAGACCGGCGCCTGCAATCGCAATTCGGATTTTGCGCATCGGTATGTCCAAAGGGAGGTTTGTTCAGATCAATGCAGTCAGTTCCGGAACGGCCTGGAAGAGATCCTGAGCCAGACCGTAATCGGCGACGCTGAAGATCGGCGCTTCTTCGTCCTTGTTGATTGCGACGATCACCTTCGAGTCCTTCATGCCGGCGAGGTGCTGGATTGCGCCGGAAATACCGACCGCGATGTACAGCTGCGGCGCCACGATCTTGCCCGTCTGGCCCACCTGGTAGTCGTTCGGCACGTAGCCCGCGTCCACCGCGGCGCGCGAGGCGCCCAGTGCCGCGTTGAGCTTGTCGGCCAGCGGCTCGAGCACCAACGCGAAGTTCTCGCCGCTGCCCAGACCCCGGCCACCCGAGACGATGATCTTCGCGCTCGTGAGTTCAGGACGATCGAGCTTCATCACCTCGCGGCTCACGAACTTTGAGAGGCCGCTGTCTGCTGCCGCTTCGATCTTCTCGACCGTTGCGCTGCCGCCAACGGCTGCGACGGCATCGAATGCCGTCGTGCGGACCGTGATCACCTTGACCGGATCAACCGATTGAACCGTAGCGATGGCGTTGCCCGCGTAGATCGGGCGCTCGAAAGTATCGGCGCTATTGACTGAGGTAATATCGCTGATCTGCGCGACGTCCAGCTTCGCAGCGATACGCGGTGCCACGTTCTTGCCCGCCGCAGTGGCCGGCGCGAGGATGTGCGTGTAGTTCTTCGCCGCATCTTGCACAAGCGCGAGCACCGTCGCTTCGACATTCTCGGCGAGGCCCGCTTCGAGTTGCTCCGCATCGGCCAGCAGTACCTTCGAAACGCCCGCGATCTCCGCGGCCTCTTCCGTCGCGTTTCGCACATGGTGGCCCGCAACCAGCACATGAATTTCCGTGTCAAGGAACGTTGCGATTACGGCAGCCGCCGCTACCGTATTCAACGTCGCGGCCTTGACGGACGCATTGTCATGCTCGGCAATAACCAGAATCGTCATTTCTCTGTGCTCCCTGAACCCTTAGATCACCTTGGCTTCGGTCTTCAGCTTCTCTACCAGCGTCTTCACGTCCGGCACCTTCTCGCCGGCCGACCGCTTCGGCGGCTCGGCAACCTTCAGCGTCTTCAGACGCGGCGTCACATCGACGCCAAGGTCCTCGGGCTTGACCGTCTCCAGCGGCTTCTTCTTCGCCTTCATGATGTTCGGCAGCGTGACGTAGCGCGGCTCGTTCAGGCGCAGATCGGTCGTGACCACGGCGGGCAACTTCAGCGACAGCGTTTGCGCGCCGCCATCGACTTCACGCGTGACGGTAGCCTTGCCATCTGCGACGGTGATCTTCGAGGCGAACGTCGCCTGTGGCAGGTTCGCCAGCGCGGCGAGCATCTGGCCGGTCTGGTTCGAATCGTCGTCGATGGCCTGCTTGCCGAGAATCACGAGCCGCGGCTGCTCCTTGTCGACGAGGACCTTGAGCAGCTTCGCCACGGCGAGCGGCTGCAGGTCTTCATTCGACTCGATGAGGATTGCGCGGTCCGCGCCGATCGCAAGCGCCGTGCGCAGCGTTTCCTGCGCCTGCGCCACACCGCACGAAACGGCAATGACCTCGCTGGCTACGCCCGCTTCCTTCAGGCGAACCGCCTCTTCCACCGCGATCTCATCGAACGGATTCATCGACATTTTCACATTCGCGATATCGACGCCGCTGCCGTCCGACTTCACACGGACCTTCACGTTGTAATCAACCACGCGCTTGACTGGCACCAGGACCTTCATGTGCAAACCACTCCCTCAGTAAAAACCGGCTCGAACACGCCGGATCAGAACTCGCTTGACGCTTATTTGACGATCAGCACCTTCGAACGATCGAAAGCGACGGTCACCGCAACGATCAGGATCAGACCGAACACGATCTGCTGCGCGAACACGCTGACGCCAACGAAAGTCATGCCGACGCGTGCAACCGATACCAGCAACGCGCCAACCAGTGTTCGGGTAATGCCGCCCGAGCCACCTGTGAGCGCCGTCCCGCCAACGATCACCGCCGCAATCGCAGGCAGCAGAAACTGGTCGGCCAGCGTGGGCGAGCCGCTGCCCAGACGCCCGGCCATCACAACGCCCGCCAGTCCGGCAAAGAACGACGACGTTCCGAACACCAGGCATTTGGTCACCGGCACGCGCAGGCCCGATGCGATTGCCGCCGGCTCGCCGGCACCAATCGCATCGGTATGTCGACCGAAGACCGTCGAGCGATGCAGGAACACGCAAAATGCGAACACCGCAATGCCGAGCAGGATCTCGTGCGGCACACCGAACGACGAGCCGGTGGTCCAGCCGAGCGACGCATTGCGCATCTCGTCGCTGATCGCAATCGAGCGCGTGCCCGAGAGCGTCAATGCGGCCGCGGATGCGATCCCGCCCACCGCGAGCGTCGCGATGAAAGAAGGAATCCTCAGCACGGTCTGGAGCACACCGCTCGCGAAGCCGATGCCAAACGATGCCGCGAGCGCAACGACAGCGGCAAACGCGCCATAGCGCGGCAGCAGCATCGCGACGATCACGCTCGACAGCGACGCCACCGCCTGCAACGACAGGTCGATGCTGCCGAGCAACACAACGAAGGTCGTACCGGCGGCCATGATGAACAAGGTGGAACTGTCGG
This sequence comes from Paraburkholderia tagetis, assembly GCF_022213065.1. Taxonomy (GTDB): domain Bacteria; phylum Pseudomonadota; class Gammaproteobacteria; order Burkholderiales; family Burkholderiaceae; genus Paraburkholderia; species Paraburkholderia tagetis. Next base: position 33,511 of record NZ_JAKLJA010000036.1, on the reverse strand, counting down.
CCAGCAGGCCAAGCTGCGTCGACAGCGCGAGGAAGCCCGGCTGCGCGATCTCGATCAGCAGATACAGCGCGATCAGCGCGATAAATGGCGCGTTCTCGCCGAGTTTTGTCTTGAGTGAAGCGTTCAGAAGTGACATGTTGACCTCAGACCATGTGTTCGACGATTTCGACCTGCGAGGGCTTGTGCCCGACCTCGCACGGCAGGATCGTTTGCGCCCGGCCGTCGCGCATCACCATCACCCGGTGACTGAGGCCGAGAATCTCTTCGAGCGTATCGCCGGTCAGCACCACGGCAACGCCCTCCGCAGTCAGTTCGCGGATGAGCTGATAGACCTCTTCCTTCGCCCCCACGTCGAGACCGCGTGTCGGATGATCGAGTACGAGAATCTGGCTGCCTGCAAAGCGCCACTTCGCGAGCACGACCTTTTGCTGGTTGCCGCCCGAGAGGTTGCGGCAGGATGCATCGGGGCCCGGCGTCTTGATATGCAGACGCTGGATCCACTCGTTGGCGAGCGCCCGCTCGCTTGCCTTCTTCACCACGCCGGCACGGCTGACCGCACCCAGACGCGGCAACGTCAGGTTTTGCGCCACGCTCATTTGCGTCACGAGCCCTTCTACCTTGCGCTCGCGCGGGACGTAGCCGATCCCCAGCGCGACGGCATGATTCGCGTGCGGCTTGAGACGCGTCGTGCCTACTGTGACCTCGCCGGCGTCGAGCTTTTCGAGGCCTGCGATCACGCGGCACAACTCCTCGCGCCCCGACCCCACCACGCCTGCCACACCGAATACCTCGCCGCGGTAGACCTCGAACGACACGTCGTTCAGCTCATGGCCAAGCGATGCATGGCTCACCGACAGCGCCACCTCGGGCCGGCACGGCTTCTGGAGGTTCTCCCGGTAGTACTCGCCGTGCAGCGAGCGGCCCACCATCAGTTCGTGGAGCTTTGCCACCGAAGCATTGGCCGCCGGCATTTCAGACACCACCTTGCCGTCCTTCATCACATACACCCGGTCGCTGAGTGTCAGCAGTTCGTCGAGGCGGTGCGACACGAACACGAACGAGGCGCGCGACTTGAGCTCACCCACAAGCCGGAACAGAATCTCGATCTCGGCGGCTTCGAGCACCGAAGTGGGCTCGTCAAGCAGGATGACCGGCGTGCCGCCCGTGCGGCTTGCGAGCGACAGGGCACGCGCGAGCTCCACCATCTGGCGCTGGCCGAACGACAGGTCCTCGCACAGCGCCAGTGGATCGACGTCCAGATGCACGGTGGCGAGTTCTTTCAGGGCCGCGCGCTTGAGCTTCCTCCAGTTCAGCCGCCCGAATGTGACGAAATCCTCTTCGCGCCCGAGGAACAGATTCTCGGCAACGGTCAGGTTCGGCAGGATCGACTGCTCCTGATACACCATTGCGATGCCCTTCGAAGTGGCGTCGCGCGGATTGCGAATCACCATCGGCTTGCCGTTGAGCATGATCTCGCCGCTGTCGTGGCGGAATGCGCCCGTCAGCAGCTTCATGAGCGTGGACTTGCCCGCGCCGTTCTCGCCGATCAGACCGACGATTTCATTCGGCCGGATTTCGATGGTGACGTCGTTCAGGGCCAGCACGCCCGGAAAGCGCTTGGTAACGTTCTTGAGTGTCAGCATGTCTGTTCTCCGGCCGCTCACTTGACGATGCGCCGACGCGAGCGATTGAGCGCGAGCGTCACCGCGGCGATGATCAGCAGGCCCTGGATGCCCTGCTGCACATAGGGCGGCACGCCGAGCAGCACCATGCCATTGGCGAGCACCACCACGATGAGCGTGCCGATCAGCGTATTAATCGGGCTGCCGTTGCCGCCGCCGAGTGAGGTGCCACCCACGACGATCGCCGTAATGGCGACGAACAGCTGTCCACTGGCGATGAGCGCATGGCCCTGGCCATATTGCGCAACGGCGAGAATGCCCGCTACACCGTAGAAAGCGCCGGCCAGCGCGAAGATGGCAATGCGCACGCGAGCGACCCTCACGCCGCTCAGGCGGGCGAGATCCTCGCCGCCGCCGATGGCCAGGGTGTGGCGGCCAAGCAGCGTATGCCGGTAGATGAACCACGCGAGCGCGAGCGTGAGCCCCGCGATCCACACGGACAGGGGCAGGCCGAGGTAGCGCGTGATCGCGATTGAGCGCAGGGCCGTGTCGCTGACCCGGATCGTGTTGCCCGACAGCCATGCCGTTCCGATCCCCGACGCGACAAAGCCAACCGCGAGCGTGGTGATGAACGATGGGATGCGCAGGAACACGTGCAGCACGCCGTTGGCGAGGCCCAGCACGATACCCGCGGCGATGGCCACTCCCAGCGCCCACAACCCGAAATGGTTGTCGTTGTACGAGTTCTCGACCAGCATCGATACCGTGATCGCCGAAACCGCCACGATGCCCTCCGCCGACAGGTCGATACTGCCGAGCTGGATGACGAAGGTTCCGCCCAGCGCGATGGTGAGCGGGATCGCCGCGGCAATCGCGATGCGCGCCAGGTTCATCGGATCGAAGAAGTCGTGATTGAGCGCGCCGATGCATACGCCGAGGGCCACGAGAACCAGCAGCGGTGAGAACTGCCGTGCGGGCGCGCGCAGCGAAACGGAGCGGGTTCCCGGTGTTGTTGTGTGGATGGCCTGCCGGGTGGGCACTGCGGAGAGCTTGTTCATCGATACACCACGGGTCCCGCCACGCGGGCATAGAGGTTGTTCCAGTCGGCGCCCGGGTTCTTCTCGCGAGCGATGACGGCCTGCACGTTGGACTTCGTGACGAGGGTCGCCTTGCAGAACGACTCACGCCGGTCCTTCGACAGGGTCGCGACATCGACCTTCTTCTGCTTCGCCTCAAGCCCCATCGACAGCCCGATACCGCCCAGCCAGTACGGGTCCCAGTCGACCGTCGTCACGAGTTCGCCAACCTTGACGGCCGCGAGCCCGGGCGTGGTGCCGTCCATCCCGGAAACCGGCAGCTGGCCGGCGAGTCCTTCCGCACGAAGCGCTTCGACTGCACCAAGCGCCATGTCGTCATTCGCCGCCCACACGCCCTTGACCTTCGAATTGAAACGGGTGAGCCACGCTTGCATGATCGGGAAGGCCTTCTGCGAATCCCAGTCGGCCACCTGGAAGTCCAGCAACTGGATCTCCGGGAACTTCTTCAGGGCAGCCATCAGACCCGCCTTGCGCTCGATTGCCGGCACGTTGCTGAAAATGCCGCCAAGTGCCACGACACCGCCCTTGCCGCCCATGGCCTTGAACAGCTCAGTCGCCGTAGCCTCGCCGTAGGCCACACCGTCGAACGACAGGTGCGCCACGTAGTTCGGGTTGAAGTCCCACGGGTGAAGATCTTTCGGCTTGTTCCAGATCGTCGTCACGAACGCGCCGGCTTTCGAGCACGTCTCGACGATGACCCGTGCGTCGGCCGAATCGTTCGGGTCGACGTTGAGGACGAGGTTGCCCCCGGTCTTCTGCAGCAGCGCGCGAATGTCCGCGATGCCCTTTTCCGAGCTGCCTTCGGTGGTCAGCGGCACATACGGCAGACCGACGCTCTTCGCGAAGTCCTGCGCGCCCTTGTTGAATGCCGTGTAGTACGGATTGGTCAACGAGCGGAACGAGCAGGCCAGCGTGGTCTGTCCCGCGCCGAACGACAGGCCCGACAGGCCGCCGCCCGCCACGGCGAAAGCCGCGCCTGCACCGAGCTTGATGAAATCGCGGCGTGAAACGCCTGCGCGCTGATCCTGTCTGGACATGATGTCTCCTCCGGGCAAAAGCGCCCTGCGGTCAGGGCAATTTAATAAATAACTGGATATTTACTTAATGGCGGGAATACGTCGTTCGGGGTCTTCCCTTATCTGGACTCGCGACCCGTTGTCAGGCCGCCGCGGCCTCGCGCGTCGCGGTCCGGCCCGACAGGGCTGCGAGACATCCCGACATGCGCATCGGCTGCGCCGCCAGACCGCGAATCAGGTCCGCGGCCTTTTCCGCGATCATTAGCGTAGGGGCGTTCGTGTTCGAGCTGACGATGCGCGGCATCACCGACGAATCCGCGACACGCAAGCCTTCGATGCCATACACGCGCAATTGCGGATCGACCACCGACTGGTCGTCGACGCCCATCTTGCACGTGCCCACCGGGTGATAGCCCGTGCGCCCGTACTGCTGCGCGTAGGCCTCGTACTCGGCCTGCGAACGGACCTGGCCGCCCGGGAAGTGCTCGCACTTGATGTACTTGCGCAACGCGTTCTGGCTCATGATTTCGCGGCTCTGGCGAACACCCTCGACGGCGACCTTCAGGTCGTAAGGATCGCGAATGTAGGCCGGATCGATGATGGGCGCGTCGGCCGGATCTGCGCTGTGCAGCGCGACGCTGCCCCGGCTGCGCGGCCGCAGGAAATAAGAATTGAGTGTGCAGCCCGAACCCGACGGCACAGGCGGCACACCGGCCTCCACGCCCGCGCCCGGCAGAAAGTGGAACTGCAGGTCGGGGGTCGGCACGCTGCTATCGGAATACCAGAACGCGCCGCCCTCCGCGATATTCGACGTCACCGGCCCCTTGTTGAACAGTTTGTACTCGAGTCCCGCGAGCAGCATCATGTGCTTCTTCGCGTACTTGTCGAGGCTGTAGGGACCGTTGAGCTCGTAGACGATATCGATGTCGAAGTGATCCTGCAGATTCTGGCCGACGCCGTTCAAGGCATGCACGGGCTTCACGCCCACGCGCTCCAGATCCTCGGGACGGCCGATGCCGGAGAGCATCAGGAGCTTCGGCGAACCGATGGCGCCGGCGGTCACGATCACTTCGCGTTCAGCACGTGCAATCGTCACGTTGCCGGGCTCGCCGCGCGGCGCGAATTCGACGCCCGTTGCGCGCCCCTTCTCGATCACGATGCGCGACACCAGGCAGTCGGTGCGGATCGTGAGATTGGGCCGCGAGCGCGCATCGCGCAAGTAACCGACCGCCGCGCTGCAGCGCTTGCCATGGCGCTGGGTCACCTGATACACGCCGACGCCCTCCTGCTGTGCGCCATTGAAGTCGCTGTTGTAGGGCAGGCCCGCTTCCTGACCGGCAATCACGAAGGCCTTGGTGACTTCGTTGACGCTGATGAGATCGGATACCCCGAGCGGGCCGCCCACGCCGTGATACTCGTTGCACAGGCGCTCGTTGTCTTCCATGCGGCGCAGGTAGGGCAGCACGCCGTCGCGAAAGCCCCAGCCGGTGCAACCATCACGCTCCCAGCCGTCGTAGTCGGCGGGCTGGCCGCGCGTGTACACCATCGCATTGATCGAGCCGCCGCCGCCGAGCACGCGGCCCTGTGCAAACGGAATCTGCCGCCGCTGTGTTTCCGCCGCCGCCACGGTGCGGTATCCCCAGGTCAACGGACCACCCGTCATCTTGAAGAATCCCACCGGCATATGGATGTAGGGATCGGTGTCGGCGGGGCCGGCCTCGAGCAGCAGCACCCGGCAGCTGGCGTCCTCGCTCAGACGCGCCGCCAGTGCGCAACCCGCCGCGCCACCCCCCACGATCACATAGTCATACATTGCTGTCTCCGATACTGTGTTCTGCTTCTACACGCTGCGCGTGGCACCCACGTCTGGCGCGGCTCGTCACGAGCGCTTTCGTTCGTCCATCACGCGATCCAGCGTGGCCGGCTGCCCACCTGGATATGCACCGATTTGAGTTCCGTGTATTCCTCGAGGCCATAACGACCCGTTTCTCTTCCGATGCCCGACTGCTTGACGCCGCCAATCGGCATTTCCGGGCCGCCCGTGATCGTGCAGTTCACCCAGATCCGGCCGGCCTGGACTTCGCGGAAGCTCTTGATCGCGCCTTGCAGGTCGCGCGTCCAGATGCTGGCAGCGAGGCCGTAGGGCACACCGTTGGCAAGCTGGATGGCCTCCTCGAAGGTGTCGAACGGCGTGACCGACAGCACGGGCCCAAAGATTTCTTCCTGAGCGAGCGCGCTTTGCGGCTGCACGTTGCGAAACACCGTCGGCTCGATGAAGAACCGCTCGCCTTCGTTGCTGGCCGTGCCGCCGCAGACAAGCTGCGCGCCATCGCGCCGGCCGGCATTGATGAAACCGCGGATCTTGTCAAACTGGCGCGCCTCGACAATCGCACCGACGTGATTGGCGGCATCGAGCGGATCGCCCACGCGTACCTTTTCCAGCACGGCCTTCACGCGCTCGACGAGTTGCTGTTCGACCGAGCGATGCACGACGAGGCGGCTACCCGACACGCAGCACTGGCCCGCGTTGAAGGCAATGCCGAAGGCGATGGCATCGGCGGCATCGTCGAGATCGGCGTCCGCGAAGACGATCTGCGGATTCTTGCCGCCCAGCTCGAGGCCAACCTTCTTCATGTTGCCGCCGGCCGCGGCGAGCACCGAACGGCCCACCGGCGTCGAGCCGGTGAACGAGATCATGTCGACGTCCATGTGTTCCGCGAGCGCCTGGCCGACCACCGACCCGAGCCCCGTCACCACGTTCACGACCCCGTCGGGCAAGCCGGCTTCGATGAGCAGCGCGGCGAGCTTGAGGGTCGTGCTCGAGGTCAGTTCGGCCGGCTTGACGACGGCCGTGCAACCCGCTGCCAGCACGAACGGCAAACGCTCGGAAAGGATGAAGAACGGGAAATTCCACGGCGTGACGATACCGACCACCCCAATCGGCTGGCGCACGACGAGCCCGAACAGATCGCCGCCGAGCGTATCGTGCGTATCGCCGTGCACGACGCGCGCGAGACCGGCCGCATATTCCCAGATGCCCGCCGCCGCGCCGATTTCGCCGCGCGACTGCCCGATCGGCTTGCCGCTTTCGAGCGTCTCCAGATACGTGAGCGTCTCCACGTTGTCGCGGATGAGCTGCGCGGCCTTGAGCAGCACCGTCGCGCGCTGCTCGCCGGACAGCCGCGACCAGCGGCCATCGTCGGAGGCGCGGCGCGCTGAAGCGACCGCCGCATTCAGGTCCTCGACGGTGGCGCGCACGGTAGACGTCACCGGCACCCCATGGCCGGGGCTCTTGCGCGCAACGAATTCGCCCGAATTCCCGGTGTACTCCTTACCATCGATAAACATCGGACTACGTATTGGTTCCACCGGAAGACGAAGTGTCGCTGCAAGTTCATTCAGATTGGTCATTCCTGCCTCCAGAGTTTGCTCTTTACGCGGGCATCGAACGCGCACCGCGCGTGCGGGATGATGCGTTGACAACGCGGCGCTTCACACATTTTTTTGCACCCATTCTGCACCATCCGGTTACTTCCTGACAATGCTTTTTTGGTCTATAGTCGCTGACATGATGCGAGCGCGACCAGCGCCGCACCCCCACCTCTTTTCCAGCGACCATCGAACATGACTCTTGTGACCACGCCCGCGGGCCAGGCATCCAGAACCACCAAGGCTGGCGCCGCGAAGCCGCCGAAGCAGCGGGACCCCGAGGTGACCCGGGCACGCATTCTCGAAGCCGCGAAAATGGAGTTCGCGAAACTGGGCCTGACCGGTGCCCGCGTGGAAGCCATCGCGACGCGGTCCAAGGCCAACAAGCGGATGATCTATCACTACTTCGGCGGCAAGGAACAACTGTTCGTGGCCGTGCTCGAGAGCGCCTATGCCGACATCCGCACCGCCGAACTGAAACTGGATCTCGATCATCTTTCCCCTGAAGAGGCGATCGTCGCGCTCACCACGCATACGTGGAACTACTACCTGAAGCACCCGGAGTTCATGACGCTCGTGAACAGCGAGAACCTTCACAAGGCCAGCCATCTGAAGAAGTCCGAACGGTTCAGGGAACTGCATCATGATTTCATCTCGATGTTGCAACGCATACTCGATCGCGGTGTCGAAGCGGGCGTGTTCCGCAGCGGCGTTGACGCCCGGCAACTGCACATTACGATGGCCGCGATCGGTTACTACTACCTGACCAATCGTCACACGAGCGGCCTGATCTTCGACATCGACTTCATGAGCAAGGACGCTTTGAAAGCAAGGCTCGACTTCAACATCGAGACCGTGCTCAGGCTGCTGCGCCCCTGACTCCGTCCCACCAGGCGGGAGCGCTGCATTGGCGACGCTCCCGTGTTGCCCATCCGGGCTCAAGCCGCCCTTTCCTGCTTCGCCTGCCTCAACAGCGCTTCGTCCACCAGCGGACGGAATGCCATGCGCGCAAGCACGTCGCGCTCGACGTCGATCCCAGGCGCCACTTCAATGAGCCGCACGCCATTCGGCTCCAGACGGAACACGGCACGCTCGGTCACATAGAGCACTTCCTGGCCGGCAATGCGCGCCTGCTCGCCGCTGAACGTGATGTGCTGGACTCGCCCGACGAGCTTGGGCACGCTGCCCGGACTCACGATGTTCACGCGCGCCCCCACCTGTTCGACCTGCAATCCCTTGGCTTCGAAGGTGCCGCAGAACACGATCTTTCTCGCACCCTGCGTGATGTCGATGAAGCCGCCGGGACCGACCACGCTTGCGCCAAGCTTCGATACATTGATGTTGCCGTCGCCGTCCATCTCGCCCATGCCGAGGAACGTGACATCCACGCCGCCGCCGCTGTAGAAGTCGAACTGATCGACGCTCGAGAGGATCGCGTCGGCGTTGCGCGCCGTGCCGAACATCGGGCCGTCGAGCATGGCGCCGTTGTGGATGCCCTGCTCCACCGATCCCCAGAAGGTGCCCAGCCGCCCCTGCTGCGCGAGGATGGCGGGAATGCCACCCGGAATGCCGAAGCCGAAATTCGCCGACTGCCCCTCGTGCAACTCCTGCGCCGCGCGCGAGGCGACGATGTGGCGAATGCCCGTGGGAATCTCGTAGAACCCTTCGCCGATGGGGCTCAGTGCTTCGCCGCTGAGCGCCGGGTCGCCATCCGCAACGACGCATTGCACCTGCCCGGGGGTCTCGACCAGCGTATTGACGAGGATGCCGGGAATGCGCACGAGCCGGGCCGGCACATAACCGTCGGGCGCGCGCTCTTTCACCTGCACGATCACCCGGCCGCCGCTATTGTGCGCCGCGAGCGCCGCCGCGTAGACATCGAGATCCGCCGGTTCATGGCGCAGCGTGACGTTGCCGCTCTCGTCGGCCGATGAGCCGCGCACAATCGCGAAATCCACCTTGAACGGCTTGTAGCGAAGATATTCGCGCCCCTCCAGTTCGATCAGTTCGACCAGATCCTCGGTTGCGCGAGCGTTGATCTTGCCCCCGTCGATACGCGGATCGACGAAGGTACGCAGTCCAACGTGCGTAACGAGGCCCGGGCGACCCGCGCCGATTTCCCGCAGCAACGTCGAAATCACACCCGCAGGGAAACTGTAAGCCTCGATGGCGTCGTCCTTCGCCAGGCGCTGCATCTCAGGCGCCCAGCTCCAGTGCCCGCCGATCACGCGTTTGACCATACCGGGATGAGCCAGGCGTCCCAGCCCACTCCCCTTGCCGTCTCCGATGCCGAGCGCGTGAACCACCGTCAGGTCGCGCGGATGCCCGGTCTCGAGAAAACGCTGCTCGAGCTTCGCGAGCACCGCGTCCGGCTCGAGCACACCGCCACCGTTACTGGCCAGCGCGATCGTCGCACCGTCGAAAATCTGCTCGACCGCGTCCGCAGCCTCCATCCACTTGTTCAACACATCCTCCATTCAGATCGGCCGAGAAGCTCATTGACAGCGGCCCCTCGTTGGTCTTAAATAACCACCCAGATGGTTACTTGTTGCCAATGTTGGCACATGAATCCAGGCAATTCAAGCAGTGTTGCGCGGAGCTCGGGTTTACCTGCATGGGCTCGATACAGCGCCAGGACAGGTAAAACCATGACGAATGGAGACAGCATGAAACTCTCAGAAACGCACGAGCAGATCCGCGAAACCACGCGGCGTTTTGCGCAGGAGGTGATCCGCCCGGTGGCCGAAGCACTCGATCGCGAGGAGCGCTTTCCGGCCGAGATCTACCAGCAGATGGGCGAACTGGGCCTGTTCGGCATCACGGTGCCCGAGGCGTTCGGCGGCGCCGGGCTCGATGTCACCGCCTATGCACTCGTGATGGAGGAACTGTCGCGCGGTTACGCGTCGGTGGCCGACCAGTGCGGCCTGCTCGAGCTGGTCGGCACGCTCCTCTCCGTGCACGGCACCGATGCGCAGCGCGCGAAGTACATGGAGCCGTTGCTGCGGGCGCAGCTCCGGCCCGCGTACTGCATCACCGAATCCGACGCGGGCACCGACGTGTCGGGCATCCGCACGACCGCCACGCGCACGGCCGATGGCTGGGAGCTCAGCGGCGCCAAGCTGTGGATCCACAACGCGCCAGTCGCGGATCTGGCCTTCGTGCTCGCGCGCACCGACCCGGCTGCGGGCAAGCGCGGCATGAGCATCTTTATCGTCGACTGCCATATGCCGGGCGTCTCGAAAGGGCCCAAGGAGCACAAGATGGGCCAGCGCGCGTCGCAGGTCGGCGAGCTGCATTTCGAGCGCGTGAAGCTGCCGCACGACGCCTTGCTCGGGCCGGAAGGCCGGGGTTTTCACATCATGATGAGCGTGCTCGACAAGGGCCGCGTGGGCATCGCCGCGCTCGCGGTCGGTATCGCGCAGGCGGGGCTGGAAGCCGCGCTCGAATACGCGCAGACCCGCAAGCAGTTCGGCAGCCCCATTGCCGATTTTCAGGGGATCCAGTGGATGCTCGCCGACATGGCGAAAGACATTCAGGCCGCGCGCCTGCTGGTGCACGATGCGGCCGAGCGGCTCGAAACCGGCGACCGGGCGAGCATCGCCTGCTCGATGGCCAAGTGCTTTGCGGGCGACACGGCAGTCAAGCACAGCGCCAACGCCGTGCAGATTTTTGGCGGCAGCGGCTACATCCGCGGCTACGAAGTCGAGCGGCTCTATCGCGACGCGAAGATCACCCAGATCTACGAAGGCACGAACCAGATCCAGCGCACCATCATCGCCCGCGACCTGATCACCAACGGAGCCCCGGTATGAGCGCGCGTCCCGTTGCACTTGTCACGGGGAGCCGGCGCGGGATTGGCCGTGCGATTGCGGTCGAACTCGGCCGCGCCGGATTCGACGTGGCGCTCACCGATGCGGTGGCGTCGGACGAGCTGGACCAGGCCGCCGCCGAAGTCGAACGCACCGGCGCCCGCGCGATCGCGGTGGTCTCCGATCTCGCCGACATCGACTCGCATCCGGCGACGCTGACCGATATCGAGGCGCGGCTCGCTGGCCCGATCGACTGCCTCGTGAACAACGCCGGGGTATCGGTGATGTCGCGCGGCGACCTGCTCGACGTCACCCCCGAGAGCTTCGATCGCTGCATCGCCGTGAACACGCGCGGCACCTTCTTTCTGACCCAGGCGTACGCGAAGCACCTGCTGGCCCGCACGCAGGCGAGCGTGGCGCCCCATCCGAGCGTCATCACGATTACCTCGTCGAATGCAGTCGCGGCTTCGCCGCTGCGTGGTGAGTACTGCGTATCAAAGGCGGGACTGTCGATGGCCAGCACGCTGTTCTCGCTGCGCCTCGCCGAGCACGGCGTCAGCGTGTATGAGGTGCAGCCCGGTTTCATCGAAACCGAGATGACGGCGCCATCGCGCGCGCGTTATGACGCGCAGATGGAGCAGGGCCTCACCGCCATCAAGCGCTGGGGCACCCCTCAGGAAGTGGCAACCACCGTGCGCACGCTTGCGACAGGCGGGCTGCCCTACAGCGTTGGCCAGGCCATCCGCGTCGACGGCGGCCTGCTCGTGACCAAATACTGATCCGCATATGAACCTCACACTCCAACTTCCGACCGCGTCGGGCACGATCGAAATGTATCGCGTGCAAGGCACGCCGCTCGACGTGCGTGCGCCCGCGCGACCGTTCAACCGCATCGCCTACTCGGCCGCTCACGTGGTGGCCGATCCGCTGCGTGCCGGCGAGCTGAACGCGGCACCCGCAATCGACTGGGAGCGCACGCTCGAATACCGCCGCTATCTGTTGCAGCAAGGCCTCGGCATTGCCGAGGCGATGGACACGGCCCAACGCGGCATGGGCCTGCCCTGGCGCAGCGCGCTCGAACTGATTACGCGCACGATCGAAGGAACGCGCGATATTCCCGGCGCGGCGATCGCATCCGGCGTCGGCACCGATCACGTGGCGCCGGCTTCGGTCACGACCTGCGATCAGGTGATCCGCGCCTACGCTGAACAACTCGAAGCCGTTCAACGCGTGGGCGGACGCGTCATCCTGATGGCGAGCCGCGCGCTCGCCCGCGTGGCGCGCTCCCAGGACGATTACCGGCGCGTCTACCGTGAGGTGCTGGCCATGTGCGATCAGCCGGTGATCCTCCACTGGCTCGGCGAGATGTTCGATCCCGAGCTCGCGGGCTACTGGGGCGCATCGGACTATGAGAGCGCGGCACAGGTCTGCCTCGACGTGATCGGCACCAATGCTGATCGCGTCGACGGCATCAAGATTTCGCTGCTCGACGACGCGAAGGAAATTGCCTTCCGGCGCCGCCTGCCGCCCGGCGTGAAAATGTACACCGGCGACGACTTCAACTACCCCGCCCTGATCGCGGGCGACGAGGCCGGGTATTCGCATGCGCTGCTCGGCATCTTCGATGCGATCGCGCCCGCCGCGTCGCAGGCGCTGGCTGCGCTCGCCGGCGACGACCTCGAGACCTTCAACGCCCTGCTTGCGCCGACGGTGCCGTTGTCGCGCCACATCTTCCGTGCGCCGACGCAGTACTACAAGACCGGCGTGGTGTTCCTCGCGTATCTGAACGGCTTCCAGGATCACTTCTTCATGCCCGGTGGCCACCACGGCATGCGCCCGCCCGCGTATCTCGCGGACGTGTTCCGCCTGGCCGATCAGGCCCGCCTGCTGCGTGACCCCGCCGACGCAATCGGGCGCGTACGCAAGGTCATGGAACCCCTGGGCTGCGGAGGCTGATCATGTCGAGCTCATCGGGGCCGGTGCGGCACATGGTGTTTTGCCGATTCCGCGAGGAGGTGACGCCACCGCAGCGGCTCGCCTTCTTCGAGCAGATTCGACGGCTCGCGGAGATTCCCGGCATCGCGTTCACGAACTTCCAGTGCGGGCCTAACGTCTCCCCAGAAGGCTACGGCATGCAGTTTGGGGACGGCTTCATGATGGACTTCGCAAACCGCGATGCGTGCTTTATGTACCTGGCGCATTCGACTCGTCACGCAATCGTCGCGCGGCTCATCGAAGCGCTGGACGGCGGCATGCACGGACTGCTCGTCGTCGATATCAATCTGGAAAATCATGAGAAACCTTCACGGACGACTCGACCTGTGCTCCATCAACACCGCAACGCTCGGTCACCGCGAGCCGCTCAGCCTCACGATTGACCGTATCGCGAAGGCTGGGTTTGGCGGGATTGCGCCGTGGCGTCACGAGGTGGAAAGCACGGACATCGCGCAGATCGCGAGGCAGATCAAGGCGCTTGGCCTGACGGTCACCGGCTATTGCCGATCCGCGTATCTGCCGGCCGCGACGCGGGCGCAATTCACCGCGAACGTCAACGCGAACAAGGCCGCGCTGCGCGACGCCGCGACGCTCGGCGCGCGCTGCTTCGTGATGGTGGTGGGCGGGCTGCCCGAAGGCAGCCGCAATTTGCCCGCCGCACGCGCGCAGGTAAGCGACGGCATTGCGCAACTGCTGGAGACGGCACGCGATTGGGGCGTTCCGCTCGCGCTCGAGCCGTTGCACCCCATGTATGCGGCCGACCGCGCCGTACTCAACACGCTGGCGCAAGCGCTGGAGATTTGCGAGGCGGTCGATCCCGAGTGCAGCGGCTTTCTCGGCGTCGCAATCGACGCCTACCACTGCTGGTGGGATCCTGAGCTGTATGCGTCGATCGAGGCCGCAGGCCGCGCTGGCCGGATGCTCGCGTATCACGTGTGCGACTGGCTGCGTGAGACGCGCGACCTGCTCCTCGACCGCGGCATGATGGGCGACGGGGTTATCGATCTGCCCGGGCTGCGCGGCAGCGTCGAGCGCGCCGGTTACGAAGGGCTGGTCGAAGTCGAAATATTCTCGAAAGAGCACTGGTGGCGCCGCGATCCGGACGAGGTGCTCCAGGTCTGCGCACAACGGCTTCAGACGGTATGTTGATTAATGGATTGAACAAAACTGGAAGACGACCATGCGCGACATGATCCGATGGGGCGTGCTCGGCGCGGCACGCATCGCCGACAAATTCGTGGTGCCGGCCATCCAGCGATCGGGCAACGGCCGGGTAGTCTGCGTGGCCGCCCGCGATCGCGAGCGCGCCGCGACGTTCGCGGCGAAGCACGGCATCCCGGCCACCTGTGCGACCTACGACGAAGTCATCGAAAGCGATACGGTCGATGCCGTGTATATCCCGTTGCCGACGGCCAGTCACTTCGAGTGGTGCAGGAAAGCGTTGCTCGCCGGCAAGCATGTGCTGTGCGAGAAGCCGATTGCCATGAGCGCCGACCAGGTTCGGGAACTGATCGCGCTTCGCGACGCAACCGGCCTCCTGTGCGGCGAGGCGTTCATGGTCGCGCATCATCCTCAATGGGCATTCGTGAGGGAGCGTATTGCCGATGGAACGCTCGGCAATCTCGAACGCGTGGAGGGCTCTTTCACCTATTTCAACGACGATCCCGCCGCGCTCAAGAACAACCTCGCTCTGGGCGGTGGCGGTGTGCGCGACATCGGCGTCTATCCGGTCGTGACGACGCGCATCGCGACCGGCCTGGAGCCGCTCTCGGTGAGCGCCGAGATCATGCTCGATCCGCGCTATGGCACCGACAAGCTCGCGATCTGCGATCTGGCGTTTCCCGGCTTTCGGCTGCACTTCTACTGCGGCACCCAGCTCGGGCGGCGTCAGCACATGGTCTTCCATGGCGCAAAAGGATGGCTTTCCGTTGATGCACCGTTCAATCCCGGCGTGTACGGCGATGCGCGCATCACCCACCGTTCCGATGCAGGTGGAAAAGTTGAGATCGTCGAATTTGGAAGAATCGACCAGTATCAGTTGATGGTGGAAGACTTCTGCTCAGCGCTGCGGCAGGGGCACCGTTCGATCGCGTTTTCATTGGAAAACTCTCTCGGCAATCAACGCGTGATCGACCAGATCCTGTCGAATGCAAAGGGCTAGCGTGCCGCATGACGACATACGAAACACAGATGATCGAAATCCAGAAGCTTCGGGAGGCTCGAACACTGGCCGCCGCACGTGCAAACGCAGAGGACGCCGCGATATGGCGATGGTTCTCGGCGCTCCTCGAAGCCGGCACGATTCGCTGGTGCCGGTCGGACAAGGGATGGATCGTCTCCGTCAATCATCGTCATGTGGCAACCGAAGTGAGCTTTGACAACGCGATCCGTGCGGCAAAGGCGCGATCGGAATCCTTGCTCATGTAGTATTTCCGCCCCCGCAACCACTATGCCTGGCGCAGATCCACGCTCCTGGATCTACCACTTCAGACTGTTTGGCCGGTCGCGTGAGATGGGGCTTGTGCTGGTACCGCGGACCATCAAATCTGCACAGACCTCCCTCGTGCGGATACGCCGCTGGCTTCATCCCACGGGGTGGCGCCTGTACCAGGGATAACTGCTGATATGACGACAGACATGACATTTTATTGCGACAAACTGGTGCGCTTTCGGCACTGCGATCCAGCGGGTATCGTGCCTATCCCCAGTACTTCGTGTTATTTTATGAAGTGCTGGAAGACTGGTTCGATGACGGACTCGGTGTCGACTATGCAAGTTTCATCGGCATTGAAAGACTTGGCATTCCGACCGTCAGCATCCAATGCCAGTTCATCGCACCAAGCAAACATGGCGAAACCCTTCGATTGGGTTTGTGGGTACGTGAGATCGGCAAAAGCTCAATCAAGCTGTCGCTGACGGCGTCCGTTGGCGAGGAGTTGCGGGCAAGAGTCGATCAGACTGTCGTGCTCTTTTCGCTGGAAACTCGACAGGCAGTCGTGGCGCCGTCGGAGCTGAAGGAACGGATGCTGCGGTTTTCGAATCAGGAATAACGCTGCCGCGAAAGCCACGTATGTAACAAGACAGCAGGGGATGGGTTTCCCGGGAGGTTGCATGGTATCTCGTGGAATCCGACCATGATTTGTTGAGTGCTCTGTGATCGCGATAACCTCACTGATGGAGCCGCTGAGTTGCATCGCCGAAGTTGCACAGCCGACGCCATCATCGCCATGCACGCCATACAGACCCTGGACGATAGCCTCCCTCTGCTTACGACGGCAATCGCGCGGAACTTGTCCGATGACTACGTCACATTGCGCCGCGAGGCCGATGCTGTCGGTGAAAGTCGCCTCTCCTGTGGCGCCATGCAAGCACTCGCTGCTTCCCGTGGTAGAAGCTGTTTCGTCCGCAGCCTCGTCGCCGAAGAATTCGGGCTACATTTACGAGCCCTATCGGCTGACAACTTTAGACAGAAATTACTCCGTAGCTAAAGATCATGCGATCACTGCCGATATATCAGGTCTTCGACGACAAGTCACAACAACGATAGATGGATAAACTCGTACTTAGCTTGCTACTGTCCCTGCTCGCTGGCTTTCTTACGGCAGTAGGAACGTTCGTCAAACTTGTTAACGACAAGGAGAGCAAGGTCACGGAGTTCCGTCAAGAATGGACGGACTCCGCACGCCATGCTCTTGCTAATGTTGTCTCGCAGTTACGCTACTTTTGCAGCCTCGCTACAGAGCAAGCCACGCTCGACTCTGACTTTGACCGCCTCGTCGGGAAATTTCCCAAGCCCGATCAATCTGTCTCGGTCGAAGTCAGCCTTGTGCAAAGCATTCTCGAATCACAAATCAAGGAGAGAGAGTCTCTTCGCCTTGCCTTCCGAGAGAACCGCGAGGCTATTCACAGCGCATATGCGTTGGCGAAACTTCATTTCAAACCGGGCGATTCCGAGTTTCTCCACGTCCAGAACCAGATTGATCAAGCACTCTCGATCGTTGACGGCTGGAAACCACGCAACGATGAGAGTAGCGATGCACTGCGAGCAAAAATGGACCTTCTCGTCGAAGGACTGACAAGCCAGAGTCGGTCTATCCTCAAAGGCGAGTGGGAAAAGATCAAGGGTGGCGAGCCTTCCTACAAGCAAACCCGGATCTGGGCAAAGCGAGGTGGCCTAGCTGGTGCTGGTGCGTTGGCCGTCCTTCTGTGCTGGTTCGGCGTTGAAGCATTGTTGAATTGGAAGGAAGCGAGCGATCGTCACGCATTCACAAACACGCCAGCAAGCACAAGCGGGAAAAGTGATGCACGGCGTGGCTCCGGCGAAAGCAGCCCGATATCACAGGTGTCTCAGGAAAGCAGTTGCAACGACCTCGCCCTTCCGGCGCTCACGGTGGTGCAACAAAATCTAAGCAGTAGCGATAGTCTACCAGTATCGACCTCAACGCAGCCGACTCTTCACAAGAGGAAACAGCAGTACTCATCCTCTGCCTGCGAGGATGCGCGTGGTGCGCACTAGCTCCGACGATAGAAACCTACGCTGAAATCTGCAAACATCAGTGATCGGTAGCATCGAGACAAACAAGACGCGGCAATCAGCAGCGTGCGCCTGTGGATGGTGACGCGCCGGTTCTCCCTCCTCGCCACCGACGCGAGTTCGACCAATATGAAACGTTCGACCTCAATGCATTAGTCGCTGACAAAGGTCTCAGTTTCGCCATAGTCCATGGTGACATCGACGCGAATTGTGACTTTCATTTCGATCTCCGGCAAACCGTGACTGTCGCAAGCCTAGGCGCCCACGAAGGAAACCCCAAGGTTTTTAACGCTCCCGTTGTCGTGTGCCGACACTGCGATCGGCGAAATGACATCACGGGCGTTGACCCGGCCGATGGCCTGCGTGAGTGCTACGACCTCCGTATCGCCTATCGGCCGAAGGGCCGAAAGGATCGTCGCTTGCGCCGCGTCGACGCTGATGTTGTCTTCGCCAGCCGCGAGGGGATTCGGCCCTGGGGTTGGACGCACGGCCAGGGTCTTGTGGAAGTGTCATATCGAATTCCGCGCGGGTTTCATTAGCGCGGCGTCAACCGCTTGTCGTCAAATCCGACCACCAGATATCCGCCGCCGCGGTTTCGCAACGCAATCGCCGCCCTGATGATCTTGGCCTGCCCGGCGGCTTCGGCTGGCGAGATCCACGTCTTGATCTCCACTACCAGGCTTTCGCTCGGTCGCTTGACCAGCTGCTCGACGTGTTCTCGATTGATCTGTGCCATGTTCTCCCCGTTTACGTTGGTGTCCCGTTCCTAAATTAGCTTCGATGCGCGCTCGAGCGCGTCCGCAAACTCGTCCCAGAAGTCGATTGTCGCGCGGCCGTACGCCCGAAGGGCGTCAAGCGTGAGATACACGTCTTCGCCGGACATTGGCCGATAGACGCGAGGGGTATAACGAAACGGCATCGGAGTGACTTTGCTGTTCGCATGATGCGGCTCGAAGAACTCAGGCCGCGCTGCCTTAAGCTTGTCGGCCGAATCGCCATCGGCATGCTTCACCGTGTTCGCTACCAATCGCAGCTCATCGATGTTCGCCCACTTGGCCAGCTGGGTAATGTCGAAACCTTTGGCTTTCAGGCGCTTCTGCAAAACTTTCACCTGTAAGAGTTGATTGTCGCGTTCTTCGCGTGGATGCAACACTTCCTTTCGGTGAAAGGCGAGCAGCTGCTGCTCCCACGTGTGGTACAGCAGCGGCGCAAACGAATTGATGAGCGACTGTCTGACGGCCTGCATTCCGGTGAAGTGCTCATAACCGGCCACAAACGCGGCTTCTGCCAGCATGGACTCGTCCGTCACGTCCGGATCGAACGGCATCGACATCATGTCGTTGTACGTTTTCTCCTGGAGCGCGGTTGCTTCACTTTCGATCCCGTCGAAGGTCGGAAGAAGACGCTGGTCAAGCACCTGCATCGTGCGTTCCAGGTGCGGTTTGAACATACTATGAAAATGGCGCCGCCAGAACGAAGCGTTGTGCATCTCGGCCCTCTCTCTGCCATTCATGAACGTCAGGGTTGAGCGTCTGGACGCTCGCGAAGACCGGCAGGGAACTTCACAACCCTATCCTCCTGCTCGTCCGACGGCCAAACCCGGCGAAGATCAAACGTCGACACGCTCTGAACCCGCGCGTAAAAATGGCGAAATGGCGCATTCTTTCCGTTGAACGGCGCGTAGACGTGTGGATCGCTGAAGTAATCGTCACCAATCTCGTCAATGCCCAGGATATCTTCGAACGGAACGATCCCGACCACTTCAAGCCACGCGCGGTCCTTCTCGGGGATGGCTTCCCATGCGTGCCACGCCTCGTTGCGTTTTGCGCGCGAATTCTTGTCCGATCTCCAGTAGTCGTCGCGCAGATCGACGGCATCGTCGCAGCACAGCATTGCGTCCCAGCTCTTTTCGTCATCAGCGAGATAGGCAAAATGCCGATGTAACAAAAACTCCAGGCCGTCGTGATTGAAGCCTAAGTACTTGCGCACGAGCCATTGAGGTCGCTTTTCGAAGTCGGGTATGCCTTCAGCATTCGGATACTCCAACGCATCGGGCGATCGAAGCAGCACGCTATCGTTTTCCTTGTGACGCAGCAGGCGATTCGCCTTGCGCTTCATTGCCAGTTTGGCGCGCAGATCTGCCCGCTGGGAACGCCGGCGAATAGTCAGTGAAACGCCGAAGTATGCGAAGAGCAAGCCATCGTTTTCCGGCCGATACAGCCGGTCCTCGATTTCAGCTTTGCCCCACAGGTGCCACTCCTGCAAGCCCATAGCAGCACACTGGTCGCGAAAGCGATCCCTGGCAGTCTTCGAAAATCGCAGGCGGCTGCAAAGATTATGCCGTGCAGGATTTCGCCTTCGGTTAGTCTGATTTCGTCGAGGTATTGCAGGAGCTTCGTCGCACCTATTGCCCGCTCACGTTTGCATTGGGCGAGCCAAAGGCGATCGCCAATACCTACGACCGCGGCCTCTTCGTCATCGGTCTCCGACGCCGATGGCGCATCCGCATCGACAATCTCGTAACCACGCGCGTCGAAGCCATCGTCGAACCCGGCGCGGCCAGTTGCTTCCAGGCGGCGCCATGTTTTGAAGTCGTAGACCAACTGGCGGCACAGGTCTTCGAACCGCTTGGGTTCAAGGTCTTCAAAGTGAAGCGGACCCAGCGTTCGAGTCGCGGAAACCATGCAAGCTCCCAAGTTTGTCGTTAGGGATCAGCGCTGTCGCGTCTGCCACGAATTTCATTGCGCCAGCATGCCCGTCCATAGGTCAGCGGATGTACCGAGCCACGCGGCCAGCTTCGCAATCTGCTCGGACGCTCACGCCGTCCGGGATCCATCCGTGCAGCACTTCGCCCGGGTGCGATGGGTCATGCATCAGAGCCGTCCGGATCAATGCAGCGCCTTGAGCACGGCGTGGGCTTGAGGCTGCACGTTGTCGAGGTAGGCGTCGACGGCAGCATCCTGAACGGCTAAGGGTGCAGCCTGCGCGACCGTGGCGAGCGGCCAGTCTACCGTCGCGGCTGCTTGGCTGATCGCTCGCAGTAGCATGGGGAGCGCAACGCCGGGATACCGGCTCTCGAGTTGGCCTGTACGTACCATGTAGCGCACCAGCATCGGCGACACGCCACCCGTGCTCATCAACGTCATCGGGTCTTCAATAGCACCGAGCTCGGCGTAGGTCATGCGGCTCACTTCTTGCAGCGTGTAATCCTTCATGCTCCCTCCAGGTTGTGTTGAACATCCAGTGAACTTGCTGGCAGCACATCACAGTCTTCGAACATCGAGCGGAGCTCGTCTCTGTGCGCCGAGCTGATCGTCGGCCACCGTCAGTCATCCTTTCAATACTCCAGCGCGTCGCACCGGCTTCTGCTCTGGTTGCCCCGGGCCATTGCCGAACACTATGCAAATGGTCTCATACGCAACGTACAGCTTGCCGCTCTCGGTGCGGTGGTCGCTCTACTGCAGCGAAGCGGATCGCCACTGTTTAAGTAGCGGCAATACCCGCGACGCGAGATGACGCGTGTCCGCCTCCGAACCGGAACATCCAAACGAGAGCGAAACCGTAACGAGCTCCGCCTGTTCGATGAGCGGCCGCATCTGATCAAGAAAGTTGGTCACTTCGGCGTCGCTCCACAGGTCGCCCGTCAACCATTGATCTGATCGGTTGAACAGGTCGAGGCACAGATCAAAGATGACCGGTGCATCGAAATTCGCATGCGAAAGTTCGGCGGCGTCTAGATGAAGGGTTTGACGTGCGCCGGCAGCGTCGAGCGTGTCCTGATCCACGCCGGGGTCGGTGTCATCCTGCAGGCAGAAAAAATGTACGTCGCTGAAAAGCCCCCGAATGACAGCCGGCGCAATAAAGGAGTCGTAGCGAATCCGGTTGCCGTCGCGGATCATGTCCTCAAGTGCGCAGAGGTCCGCGCCCAGCAACCGGTTTCGTTGTTCGTCATTCTGATAGAAGTCGTTCACGCCATCCCAATGGAAGTCGGCGTGGACCAAGGAGAATGGACGGACACGACGCTCGTGGGCGAATCGCTCCCAGACGAGCAGTGCCCAGCGGTGATCGTCCATCAGCCAGATGTCCTCGCCTAGCGCGGCGAGGTAGGCGTCGTCTGGCTGCAATTGTGCAATCTCTCGCTCATCCATCACCCTTCCCTCGCAACGAACACACTACGTTGACACGTCGGTCCGCCGGTTCCCGTCTGCATTGTTGTCGCGCACTGTTGCGTGGCGAATCCACGGCACGGGTTGTTTAACGAACTGGTATTGAATGGCCTTCACGTCGACGATGACGATCGAATCGGTACAGAGACGTAGCGCGGGCATGCGGTCATCCCATCGGACACGCTGCGCGTCCTCATCAAGCATGATCGGATGCTCTTCAGGCTGCTCGACGACGGCCGGCTGACTCGACTCGATGATTTCGAATGTCTCCTGATACCAGTCCGGCCCGCGCAGCTCGAGAAGTTTGTCGGGCGATAACTGTTCAACCACGCTGGCGTGATGGAACAGGACCGCGTTGCTCCCCTGGCCGCCCGACTGAATCGACGGGTAGATCACGCCGTCGAAACGCGGCAGATTCCGGGAGCCGAGATATTCCGCGACCATTTGCGACGGAAGATAGCCGCTGGTTTCCTCACCCGGCAGCACCGGGACCTGCAGTGCGCTGCTCAAGCGCTGCAGAAATGCTACGCGCTCGTGCTTGCGTTGGTATTCAGGATCGAAGTGGCTGATGTTGCGCGCCTCCACGCGGGCAAGTGCCGCGATGTCAAGCAACTGCAGTTCGCGTGTGATGTCGAATGCCGCGGCCACACCATGCGCACCGACCGGCGCACGGACTTCGCCCAGGCAGGTTTCGACATCCGCGGCGCCGTAGAAGACAGAAATCCCGGTTGGATTCATGCGTCCCGCGCTTGCCACGTTTGACGGCGGAGGCCCAAGCTTTTGCGCCGGGCTTATCAGCATGTCGCATACTTCCCGCCAGTCGCTCGCAATGCGCATCCGCCAGAGCCGTGTGAGGTCAGTTTCAGGGCCGGCGCGCCTGATCACTTTCTCGCCGTTTTGAGCGACGAGCTCGTCGACACCGGCGAACATCTCCCGCAGCCGCTCCTCGATCTGCGGATTAAAGTACCGCGATCGGGTTCGCAACTCTTCTTCAATCTCGGTCCACAAGAACGAACTCGCCGACGCTCGCGGATCGGGGCTGAAACGAAGATCGTCATCGAGCGGATCGTCCTCGCCATCCTGCGGCCACCAAAACCAGACCTCGCGCAACGATTCCAGGATCAGTTCGGCCGTGCGATCGTCGCCGCACTTTGTCATCTCCTGAATGACGTCGACCGCGCTGCACCCTTCCGCGGCCAGCCATTCACCCATGGTGTACTCGGGCCTGGCAGAAATGAAACGGTTCTGGAACAGTGGCTGAATGCGTTCGGCGTACTGGCGTGTTCCCCAGCAAAGCGCCGTTGTGCCGCAAACGACGCACTGATCGCTTCGGCCAGTATTCGAAACCTCGTCGCGCAGAAACTGGTCACCGGCGCACTCAAGGCAAATCGGCTGGTCGTCAGGCTCGTGTTGATCGTCTTCGGTCATTTTGTTCTTGTAGCCCCCGTCATCCAATGAATCTACCGTGGCGGGCCGATCGTCAGCAACCGTGGGTCGTAGATAAACGGGCCATCATTCCGAGACGAGATGATCGCATCCTGCTGCCCCGGTTTTCAAGCCTTACGTCGGCAAACCGGAACAGCGACGCATGCTCAGCGCGCACGCCGGTTCGCAGATCAGCGGCACTGCTGCCCGCAGAGTCATTCCGTTCGAAAGTCCCCACTGATGGTCTCCTCGTGGTTGCGGGACGCCAGGCAGGTGAAATGGCCGTGAGCTGCACGCTACACCTGCTGAGGCTTCAGTTCCGTCAGAAACGCCTTGAGCGCGCCTGCATCGCCACCGCGCAGGGAATCACGCGCGCTCGCATAGCTGTGCTCGGCCCGGATGAAAAACTCCTGGGGACTCGCCAGCGTCGGGATGCGCCCGAATGAGGCGAGCTGCGCGGTGAGTACCGACTTCAGGTACGCTTCAAGGTTCGCACACAGCAGGGCGATGTTGACCATGCGGCCGGCGCTGTGCACGATATCGCAGCGGGCGCGGTAGATCCGCTGCAGGTGCCAGCGCAGCCCCTGTTCGACCCGCCCAAGAAATGTGTTCATGTCGGTCGGCGAGGCAAGAAATGCCATGAACTGGTCAAAGCGCATCTGCGTGAGCGGCTGATCCCCCAGCCGTCCGTTAATCGTCTGGCGATGGACCGGTTCGGCGAGCACATCATAGAGCTGGGCGAAATCCAGCTCCTTGAGGGCTATCGGCTGTCCGCTCGACGCGTCGACGAGTTCGACCGACTGCTCCAGCAGCACTTCACGATAAGCCGTCAAGTGGTTGATCACCGAGACCCCCATCAGGACCGGCGTGACACTGTCTTCGACTGCGTCACCGATCGGTCCTGATCCGCTCATCCCTTTGGCGAGAAATTCCAGTCCGGTCCACCAGTTGACGAGCTTGTTCTCGAAACTGGTGGTGTCCGCCCCCATGCGATACAGCCGGAAAGCTGCAAGCACGCGATCGCGTCCCTCTCTTGAGAAACGCTCACCTGTCACGAGCTGGCCAACGTTCTGAGCGAACGCATCGAGCTCAGCTGGGCTGACCGATGACTGCGGATTCGGAACCACTTTCGGGATCGGCAGCAGTCGCCAGTCTGGACCTGTCGGTCTCGGAACGGCAAACTGGTCCGAGACCGCAATGTTGGCCCGGTCGTACTCGAAACGGACCAGATCGAGCACACGGTTGATGCGATCGTGGACCAGCTGGCCTGCGGTGCGTGCGTCAATCGCGTCCGCCTCGCCGTAGGCAAACAGGCGGTGTCCCTGTTCCTTCATGCCCGCAAGCGTGGACAGTTCCGGGGGAACCGCCGCACTGAACACGATGTCGCCGATCTGCGGTGGAAACGACTTCGTGTCGGTGACTCCGTCGATCGCAAAGCACACGCGCCATGCGCGGCTCTCCGATGTGATCAGCTTCCTGAGCAGGTCAAAGCGCTGCGCAAAGACATAGGTTTTCTTCTGCGGTTTGACCGGCACCAGAACCTGACGGTACAGTTGGTAGAGACCTTCGATGCTCTGGCCACGCGCGATCAGATAACTGATCAGACTGCCGGTCAGCGACCGGATCTCGTTGAAACGATCTGCCTCGGGCCGGCCGTCCGGCGCGAGCACCGCTTCGTGAATCCCCTGAATGACCTCGTGGACGTAGCATCGATGTAACTGGCTCACGTATTCGCGCAGATAAGAGTCGAGCAACGAGCGCCCCTTTTCGATCGGCCCCTTGTCGAATTTCTCGCCGAATGACTTGCCGAGCAGCGCGCGGATCACCGCCGTGGACGCGCTGAGTGAGGGACGCTTCAACGCCGACTCGGTATCCAGGATGCTGATCGCCTCGCGCGCGACCATCCAGCGGTCCTCGTTACTAGCGTGCGGCAAGGCCGTCAACCGGAGCAGCTCTTCGAGAATGTTGACCGCGTGCATGACGCGCACGCGGTGCGAGTCGAGCGAATATGCATACGTCATGTTGTACCAGACGCTCGCAAACACGGCCTGTTCGCGGGTGAGCGGATACTGTGCTAGTCTGGGGTCGTGTTTCATTGCCTCTGTTTTTCGTGCGTTCTTTTGGCCACGCGTTGTGGGCGCGCAGTTTTAACGTTGGTTTCCAGGCCACATTTTGCAGCGGCTTTTTGTTGACCGGGGAACTCTGACCGCCTATAGTACGTCCTACTTTAGCAAGCCCGTCGCGTTTTTTGACGGCACGGTTATCACGGGGTCAGGGGTGTAGGTCTGGGCGGTGTCCCGCTACATTTTCTGTTCCCCAACCATTAGAGGGCCCGCCACATGGCGGGCCCTTCGCGTTTAGGGCGTCAGCCCTGGTCGCTGTCCCACTGCATCTCAGCCATCCCTCCCTTCCCTTCTATTTTTTCAGGCGAAAGACCGTCCATTTCCCGCCGGCTTAAAATCGCCAGATTTGATCACTGTGGTAATCAGGAATGGAGTTTCGGCGCCGGAACGCGCGAACAAAGCCAGCCCGCATGACACCCGTCGCCGCGTAGTTCCGACATAATTAACTGCGTAGTTTCACTACATTTGACATATCCCCCCATCCGTCAGGCAGGCCGTCCCGGCCGGACTGGCGAACCCGGCGCCGACGGGATACGGCCCGCGGCGAACCCGCAACCCGAGCGCCTGCCCGGGTCTGTCAGGCGTGCGGGCACCCCGACGCGGCCGGCAGGCGCTCCGGCCGCCATCGCTTTTCGTGAGTAAGCGCGACGGCGCACTCCCGGCACGCATGCATTCCAGCGCCCGGTCGCCCGTCCGGTGTATGAAAGGCTGGCATTCAGGTGCGCGCGCAAAGGCCAACCCCTATGGTTCAAGAGGTGAACGCGTATGGGTTCACAGGCGTGAAGCAGTGCTTCATGCGCCGGACGCAGCCACAAAATCGACGGTGATCACCTCGTTGCTGCGGGCACCACACCGGCGCGCGTCACGGTTCGCGAAGCGATCACCGCAGACCAACCCGTCGCTCCCATTATCATTAGCCGTCGCAGGTATCCGGGCCGCATTTCAGGGGGTAGACAGGCCTTCGAGGGCGCGCTGCAGATGCCTGACCAGACCGGCGCTGTTCTCGTCAACAAGGCGGTTCGCAGCCTGATTGCAGGGGCGACGCATTAATGGAGCACGAGACGTACCAAGACCCGCACGCCATTCGATGACCAGGAGCCCGGACGACCCATCATCAATTCACCTGTGCAGCGACACAGCGCGATCGAAGCGAGCATGCCAGGCCAGCGCACACCGTGCGCGGCGACCTCCGCGATGCCTTCGGTCTACATCCGCCTGACAGCGACGAAGTTGAAGTGGGCGCGGCAGACGAGGTATTCGCAGTGCCAAAATGAGAACCGTCGACCGAATTCCCTTTATCCGGCGCGGCAGTACAGTTCCCCTTGAAACGGCGGTAACCGCCCCAACATCGCGCCGAGAATCAAGCGCTCCGGAAGCCTCTATGCCCAACAGAAAACCGCAACGACAGTCCGCCGCTCGCGTCAAGACGTTGCTGCTTCCCATGGCCCGGAAAGAAGCTTCGGCCCTCATACTGCGCACAAGACTCAATCTCGAGCGGCTGCGCAGCGGCGAAACCGATCGCTCGCTGATCAACCACCTGCTGCAGATCTGCCTTATTGCTTCGTTCGTCACACGGGCCGGATACGGGCAACTCGCGATCGATCAGCTCGACCGGGTCGAGCGCGAACTTGGCGAGCTCCTTGTCGAGTTCGATGACACGGGAAGCTGCGAGTGCCGCGATACGCAGATGGAAGGAATCACTCAGGTTGTCAACGAATATGACCGCATGCTCGGTGCAGTCCGTCTTGAGATCTTTGCGAGGGCCAGCGATCATCTTGACAGGCTGATGGCCGCGGCCGCAAACGAGGAACCGCCGTCCACTAACCCTCGCAAGAGCTCGGCAAGCCCTCGGTAACACGGTGCACAGAGCGCGGCGCAAATAGATAACCTGGCGCGTCTCATGAGCACGGTGGAGCTTTGTCTCAGTGCGGCCATGAAGAGTCCTTCGCAAGTCGCGATGCGCAGACGTTCAGACGTCGGCGCCACCCATAAGCGGCCGTCCGGGAAACTCGAACGATTCCCGACGAGCGCCTGATGAGTGCGCGCATCCGGTGATCGACGCCGGGTTGTGCGTGCCGCTCGGGTGACACGCCATGGAACGCTCAGTGAATGACCACGTGCAGGGGAGTCGATCCAGCAGGCACCGTCGCTATTACCGCATTCGTTGCCGTGTTGATCACTGACACCGATTTCGATCCTGCATTCGTTACATAGACCTGGGTTCCGTCCGGAGAGGCCGCGAGACTGACTGGATTCGAACCCACCTGGACTGTCGCAACGACTGTATTCGTTGCAGTGCTGATTGCCGAAACCGAATTCGCACCGGCGTTTGCCACGTAGACGGTAGCCCCGCCAGGCGTGACCACAACGTCAATCGGGAATAATCCAACCCCGATTGTGTTGATGACCGTATTGGTCGCTGTGTTGATGACAGAGACCGTGCTCGCACCGGAGTTCACAACGTAGGCGGCTTGTCCATTGGGAGTCAGCGCGATGTTCGATGGCCTGGCCCCGACGGGGATTGTGGCCATCACGGTGTTCGTTGCAGTGTCGATCACCGAAACTGAATTGGAGCCCGCATTCGACACGTAACCGAGATGGCCTCCCTTCAGATTATTCAGGTCGGCCAGGGACCCATTGAACTTGTCCAGGTCAACGCCTCCTGAGATTCCGGACACTAACCCGTTATCGGCATACTGCCAAAATGTCCAGTTACTCCAGCCTATCGGCAAAGTTGGGCAGTTGACACCCAAGTTCGCCACCCACAGCGGATCACCACCAAAGGCCGAGGAACCCACGGCACTGTTCCAGAAGCTTGCGGCGGTATAAATGATCGGAGGCCGCCCGGTAGCATTCTGCACGGTTGTCACCCACGCCTGAATGGTTGCGGCAATCGTCGCTGCCGACTGTCCACTGGTGACTTCTACAACAAGCGCGGGAGGGAGATCGCCCGGCCCAACCTTTTGGAGAATCAACGCGGCCTGGGCAGCCGGATCCTGGCTAGGCTCGAGGAATTGATAGGCCCCACGCGCGAGGCCAGCCGCCTTGATTCCTGCGTAGTTCACGTCGAACATCGTATCGGGGGTCGTGCCATCGCCGACACGCGCGTAGGCAAACTGTATGCCCGATTTGGCCACCGCGTTCCAGTCAATGGTGCCCTGGAACGACGAGACATCCACGCCCTGCAGTGTTGTAGAGCCCGGGCACACCGCGCCCATGGCGAACATCGGCATCAGTAAGGCAACGACAAACCAAAGCGATGCGAGCCGCACGCACTTAGCAATACGCGAAATTCTCACGATGCCTCCTTTTGCTGTATGAGCCAGCAAAGCCTGGATTCCTGCGCCGGTCTTCATCATTGCGCGGGCGAATCCAGATCACCCTCGCTGCGTACTTCGCATATTGGAAGCGCGCATGCACCAGTGTCACCAAAACACTGTTCGGTGAAGACTGGACTCAAGCGTCAGCGCGTTTCGCATCGGGGTATTGGGCACCAGCGTCAAGGAAGATAGCGTGGAAGCTTAATCGCTCGTCGAATGTTGCATGCCCATGTTTTATGCAACGGGTGCCTGCAGATGGCTTGAAGATAGGTGACTGGGTAGAAAACGGTTAGTAAGGGCTTCTCCGAATGAAATTGCTATTCGGAATGTGTGAAAGCGCACATACAAATGCTTGCGACCGGCGGCTGAAGCAAAGCCACAATGACATCTTTTTGCGGCAATAGGCCTGCGTTTGCGCGAAGCTTCGCGCGACGGCTTCAGAACCGCAAGCCCCCGCTCATCTGTAGCAAGGCAGGCTGCATCTGCGCACACATCTCTGACGGCGTGCCAGCGCGATGGTCCGATGTGGGCTCGGCCTTATGAAAAGCCAGCAAGCGCTGATCGATGTGGCTGGGGAATGGCTGCTGTACGCTGGAAGCTGCCGCCGTAGTCGCGTGCGATCGAATGGCGGCTATGGGTCGATATGACCCATTCAGTTTTGGGCCAGAGCGACGCTGGCCCGCGCAACCGACTGCAACTGCCAACGCGATTCACGTCGTGCGGGCACACCAGGATGTTCGCCATGCGAATCTTGACATAACAGCGGAACCGTCAAAAATTCCTGTCCCTCCGGCCTCCCGGCCGATGCATCGAACGGCTGGCATTCAGGGGCGTGCACTCGTGCAATCTACGCGAGCCTATCAAAGAGGACGCCGGGTTGGCCCTCCACGCGCTTGGGTTCGCCCTCCGCGAATTCGGCTGGGCGGCATAACTCCGGATCGTCTCGCAACCCTCGCCGAGCGCCATGAATAAAAGTATCCCTACACTAAGGTTGATTTGGCCTGGTGTGTACTCGCCGACTCCGTTTTGAGCCGGATGCCGAGATTTACGTGCGCCGGCCCGATGTCGACCTGCGTAGAACAAAACAAAGATGTCAATTCGAAATCCCTGAGGCGTAGGGATTCCGCTCGCCGAATTGACGACTTTATTTGCAGTCTCAACGAAATAAAGTCGTCAATTCGCATGAGTTCGCATTAAAGTTGTCAACTCGCGTTCTAAACTTCGAATCCAGATCGTAACATCTTGATTTTATGAACGATTCTGCTCTCGTGGCGCAGCCAGTCGCCCTTGCGCGACCGCGCGGTGCGCACCGCTTGGAAGTCTTCTGCCTGAAAGTGAAACGGCCGCTCACGTTCGGCCAGCGCTGTTCTGTCGATGGATGGATCGTGCTCGAGTCCGAGCCTGCAGTGTGTGCCTTCTGCGAACGTCCTGGCTTTATCCAGAACGGTGGCCAGCGATTTCTCGCTGTTTTTCATGTCCGACACGCTGACTCTCAGGAATTTGTACTCCTACCCAATCCGGTCGTCGCGAAAAATATCAGCGCTCACGCGGACCTTGATGCCGCCGCCACATGACAGTTCGTCTGAACGATTTCCGATTTTGTTGACGCCCGCGCGACGCGAGGCTGTCTCTCAGGCGGCAACGCTCGCCGTTATTGACACCTGCGCAATGCCAAGCCAGTGACAACTTTACTTCGCTTGCTGCAAATCGTTGATTTCACGTGACTTTATCGACTCACCGGCACCGCGACGCCGCGAATTGACAACTTTACCAGCGAAGTTGTGACAACTTTGCTTCGGTCTACGGGTGGGCTTGTCGTGCGTTCCCCACAAGGCAATGATCGGTTGTGAAGAGGCGTTCGCTCGCACGGTCACCGCGTGTTGATGGCGGTGTAAAACCGCGCATAAACGTCGACGGGCGCTTGAGTAAATCAGTCAGCAATAAAGGGGCCGCGAGGGCCCCTTCCTGTTGATGCGGTACCACGTTATAGCGCGTCAGAATCAGAACGATGGCGGGCCGGTAAGAGGCCGTTCAGGATGCTGGTGCTCGTCGCGCATCGTACGCTGGATATCCGCGAGATAGCGCGAACAGACGACCTCGCGCAGGTCGTCGAGCAGTTCGAACACGGCCAGCGCCTGCTGTGGAGTCCAGTCTTCCGGCACGATGAACGCGATGCCGCGGCGGCGCCCGGAAGGCAACATCGGCGGCCTGCTCATGTGCCTGCCTCCTTTCGCGCACCAGACTTCCTTGTGCCACGCTGCTGGGCCTGGGCTTCGGTGCGCTCGCGTGCCTCCTTGAGCCGGTACGACTCCCCCTCGATCGAGATCACCTCCGAGTGGTGCACAAGACGGTCGACCAGCGACACGACGCATGCCGCGTTCGGGAACACCTCCGACCAGTCCTTAAATGCCTTGTTGGTTGTCACGATTGTCGATCTGGCCTCATATCTGCGGCTGATGAGTTCGAACAGCAGGTCCGCGTGCCGGTTCGTGTAGGAGAGGTAGCCTACTTCGTCGACCAGGAGGATATCGGGCGCCGCGTAGTAATGCAGACGCCGCCGCAGCGCCGAATCGCTGTCGAGTGCGGCGAGCTCACCCAGCATCTCGCTCGCAGAACGGAACAGCACCGTATGACCTGCGACGAGCGCCTGATTGGCCACGTTCTTGGCCAGTGTCGATTTGCCCACGCCGTTCGGGCCGGTGAACACGACGTTGGTCGCATCAGCAAGGAATGAGAGCGACATCAGCTCCTCGACAGCGCCCCGGTCGATGCGTTTGGGCCACGCCCATTCGAAGTCCCCGAGCCCCTTGAAGTGGCCAAGCCGGGCATCACGGAAGCGACGCTGCAACGAGCGGTGTGCACGTTCGTCCTCCTCCCATTTCAGCAGCGGTGCGATCCAGTCAGCGCCCTCGACTTCGGACCAGTGTTCAAGCAGGCCGTTCATGCGCAGGGCCTTTGCGCGGGCGCGCAGTGCTTCAGTGTTCTGCGGATTCGGTATCGTCATCTTCGTCAGCACCCAGTTGATCGTAGGTATCGAGGCGGTGGGGTTGCACAGGCTTGTCCTTGCTGCGTACATGCTCGGGCAGGTTGATGGCAACGGGAGGCGGCGCACCACGTGCAGTGCGCCGGCGCTCCAGTGCAGCCCGTACGGTGTTCGTATGGGGCGAGCCCGAGCGCAGCGCATCCTCGACTGCGGCCTGCAGCTCGGCCGCACCATAGCGGTCGAGCAGGCGCAAGAGCGCGGTGGTCTGTGCACCGATGTTGGCACCGCGTTCGGCCGCGCGCACCAGCAGCAGCTGGCAGGCCGGTACGGCCTTCGTCAGGCCGTTGACGCCAC
This sequence comes from Paraburkholderia tagetis, assembly GCF_022213065.1. GTDB lineage: Bacteria > Pseudomonadota > Gammaproteobacteria > Burkholderiales > Burkholderiaceae > Paraburkholderia > Paraburkholderia tagetis. Next base: position 1,638 of record NZ_JAKLJA010000036.1, on the reverse strand, counting down.
GATGCTGGCGAGCCTGGTGCTTGATCTGCTCGAGCGTCTTCAGGTGCTGCGGATTCTCGATCTGCGCGGCGCGGTCGTAGCTGCGCCGGTGACTGGCGATCATGTCCGCGCCGTCGAACACGCGAACCTGGTTCAGGTCTGCACGGATGCTCAACGTACGGCGCACGTGCGTATGCGGGATCGAGTAGTCGTTCAGGTCGAAGCGCACGTATGGCGTCTTGCCGACTTTCACGGCGAGCTGCTCTTCGACGGGATACGGGTTATCGGGCAGCGCAAGCAGCAGCGGCTGCTCCTGTGCGAACGCCTCACGCACACTCATGTCACGGTCTTCAGGGCACGGCCGGTCGGCGGCCTGGGTTCGGCACCAGTGCGCGGCCTGGGCATTCAGATCGTCAAGGTCGGTGTACTCGCGGGCAGCGAGGAACGCATCCCGGACGTAGCGTATGGCCCGCTCCACCCGTCCTTTTTCGTTTCCCCTGTATACGGCCATGGGCCGGGGTTCGAAGCGGTAGTGGGCTGCGAAGGCGAGCAGTGTTGGATTGAAACGGATGGCTTCCCCGTGCCGTTCAAGTACGGCACTTTTAAGATTGTCATACCACAGAACCCTTGGCAGTCCACACCATGCGTTGAAGGCGCCAACATGTCCGCGCAGGAAGCTCTCCATGCGTGCGTCAAGGAAGAAGCGAAGGTAAATTTCCCGCGAGTAGGCAAGCACCATCACGAACGCCATCAGGGGGCGGCGTGCACGGCCAATTTCGATGTGTCCGCAATGGGCCCAGTCAATTTGCCCGACCTCTCCTGGCAACGTGCGAAGGCGCAGGAATGCCTCGGCCGGTGGCCGTGGACGGTGGCGGCTCACCATGTGCCTGAAGTGGCCCGAAGCACCCGTGTAGCCGCGCTCACGCACCATCGCGTACAGGCGGCTGGCTGTGAGCTTCGGGAACTTCTCCAAGGTCTGCCGGATAAACGGCAGATAAGGCTCGATCATGGTGGCGCGTGGCGGCGATCCATGGCTGGGCAGACCTGCCTGGGCCAGCACACGCGAGACGGTCGTGTGATGCACATGCAGTTGCCGGGCGATGGTGCCGCAGCGCCACTTCTCTACGTGATAGAGGCGCAGGATCTGGGCCTCCAGTTCGGCAGCAATGGTCACGGCGGATCTCCGGAAGCGGATGATGGACGAATGCCCCGTCCCCGGCGGCGCACGAAGCCGGTGCGCACAAACGGCGAGAGCAGACCACCGCAGCGCCGGCAGTGCAGTGCACCGGATGTCGCTGTTTGCGCAGCGACATTTGCCGGTGCAACCGCGACATCGTTCGGGGGCGCTTGCAGTACATCATTCGCAGGGCGGGCAGGTGAACCCTGATGCGTCACGATTTGATGACGGGCGCGGTGGCGACGGGCCCGGGCCGCATGGGCAAAGCGTCCGCGGCGGGAGCTCTGGTAGCGTCGGCCGGCTTCGCGCTGGTTCTCGCGGCGCGATATGCGTGCGCACTGGACAGTGCAATAGCGCTGTCCTATGCGCAAGTGAAGAACGATTTCCTGGTACTCGCAGGCTGTGTTAAAGCGGACATCCCCACAAACACAGCAGAGGACCTGCATGATGACAGCAAGACGAACGACCATCCGGCGACTCCC
>NZ_JAKLJA010000035.1 GCF_022213065.1 Paraburkholderia tagetis | reverse complement strand
ACGCCGATCTCGACGCCTTTTTCCTGCGCCAGCTGCTTCAGGCGGATCGCCGCAGCGAGGCCCGCAGGGCCGCCGCCCACGATCACCACGTCGTATTCCATCGACTCGCGTGGGCCGTATTGCTCCAAAAGACTTGCGGGGGTCATCAAAGCTCCTCTTGCCATTAGAATACTTTTTCGGGTTCGTATTGTCGGGTAACGTTCCCCGGGCCGCAACCCAACCGGCCAACTTTAGCACGATCGTTCTATTCTGTGTCAGAATGCCCGGCACGCCGCCGGTGGCGCATTCCGGCGCTCTTTCATCCTTGAACAGGAAGCGAAAATGGGCCGTTCGATCAATCTGGAAGGTAAGGTGGCGATGATCACCGGCGCGTCGAGCGGTCTGGGCAAGCGTTTTGCCCAGGTGCTCTCGCAGGCCGGTGCGAAGGTCGTACTGGCGAGCCGCCGCGTGGAGCGCCTCAAGGAACTGCGCGCCGAAATCGAGGCTGGCGGCGGTGCCGCGCACGTGGTTTCGCTCGATGTGACGGATTACCAGAGCATCCGCTCGGCGGTTGCGCATGCGGAGACCGAGGCGGGGACCATCGACATCCTCGTCAACAATTCGGGCGTTTCCACCACCCAGAAGCTCGCGGACGTCACGCCCGCCGACTTCGAGTACGTGTTCGACACCAACACTCGCGGCGCCTTCTTCGTCGCCCAGGAAGTGGCCAAGCGCATGATCATGCGCGGCAACGGCGGCGGCTCGAAACCCGCGTACCGCATCATCAATATCGCGTCGGTGGCGGGTCTGAGCGTGCTGCCGCAGATCGGTCTCTACGCCATCAGCAAGGCGGCCGTCGTCCACATGACGAAAGCCATGGCGCTCGAGTGGGGGCGGCACGGCATCAACGTGAACGCCATCTGTCCCGGTTATATCGACACCGAGATCAATCACCATCACTGGGCGACCGAGCAGGGCCAGAAGCTCGTCTCGATGCTGCCGCGCCACCGTGTGGGCACGCCCGCGGATCTCGACGGCCTGTTGCTGCTACTGTCCGCCGACGAATCGGCCTTTATGAACGGATCGATCATCACCGCCGACGACGGCTTTGCCCTGATGTGAGTCTGCGGCGACTCGCGCGCGGGCCGGCTTCGCTGCGTTGATTTACGGCGCAACGTACACTCGCGCCCTTCGCGTAACACGAAGTCAAAGAGTGCATTGCAATGAATGAGTACCACCCCGTTTTTGAGATGACCATGCCGATCCGTTGGGGCGACATGGACGCGTTCGGCCATGTGAACAACACGGTCTATTTCCGCTACATGGAGCAGGTGCGGATTTCCTGGTTCGAGCACATTGGCGTGGGTGCCGAGAGCCACGAGCGAAACAGCGGGCAGGGACCCGTGATCGTGAACGCGTCGATGGAATTCCTCAAGCAGTTGCACTACCCGGGCGATATCGTCTGCACGATGACGGTGGGTGCGCCGGGCCGCAGCAGCTTCGATACCGGTTTCGAGCTGCGTCGCATGGACGAACCCGACGCCGTGTACGCGCGCGGCAATGCACGCTGCGTCTGGATCGACTACGAGGCGGGTAAATCCGTGCCGATCCCCGACAGCCTGCGTGCGACCATCGAAAACGCCCCGCTCGTGAAGGCGCGCTGATTCCCTTCGCGCTGGTTCCCGCCGTGACGCGTCGCGTGCGTGTCTGCGGCGCACGCCGCTTCTACATGCGGTATCGACGCCGCGTCAGTTTCCGAGCAACCGTTGCAGCAGTTCGGTGGCGTTGCCCGTGTCGTACTTGCGCATGAGCCGCGCGCGGTAGATGTCCACCGTGCGCGAGCTGATGTCGAGGATCTTCCCGATCTGCTTGCTCGTCTTGCCCGTGACCAGTTGCGCCGCGATCTCACGCTCGCGCGGCGTGAGCTCGACCGCCACGCGCCGCGTCGCGCTCAGGTCCTCGAAGGTCCAGACGCCTGCGGCGTGCGGCTCCGCGCGATCGAGCGAGCGGCCCGTGACGTGGCACCAGAAGAGCTCGCCGTCGGCGCGCTTCATGATGCGGTCGTCGGCGTAGCTGCCTTGGGCCGTCATGGTGGTCGAAATGCGCTCGCCAATGCGCGCGAATTCGACCTCCGACGGATACAGCACCAGAAACGACTGGCCGATGAGCGCCTCGCGCGGGCAGCGGAAAATGGCGCATACCGCCTCGTTGCAGTCTTCGATGATGCGCTCGCGTGCGAGCACGAGCCCGAGTGGCGCAAGATGGAACGCGGTCTGGTAGTCGAGCGCGGTGGCGGCGGTGGCGGGTTCAGGCATGGTGGGTTGCGTGATACGGGTATGGCTTTATGTAGTTTTGCGTATTGTGCCGCAACATCTGTCCAGCGTACGCTTTGCAACCATCGGAGGGCCGCTCGGGTGCGCAGCCGGGTTCGCGGCAGCGCCACGGGGGCATGACTAGAATGGGGTATCCGGGCATTTGCCGCGCCGGCACGCCGGGCCGAACGAATACACGCAACAAAAACTCAGCGAAAAATTCAGCGAACCAGCGCATTGACGCATTTCCATACGAGGAAGGGACACACTGATGAACAAGGTCTATAAAAGCGCGGCTGCCGCGCTCGAAGGCATCGTCAAGGACGGGCAGACATTCGCGGTTGGCGGCTTCGGGCTGTGCGGTATTCCCGAAGCGCTGATCGGCGCGCTGCGCGATTCGGGCGTGAAGGGCATCACCTGCATCAGCAACAATGCGGGCGTGGACGGCTTCGGCCTCGGCCTGCTGCTCGCGACACGCCAGATCAGGAAAATGATCTCGTCCTATGTGGGCGAGAACAAGGAATTCGAGCGCCAGTACCTTGCGGGCGAGCTCGAGCTCGAATTCACGCCGCAGGGCACGCTGGCCGAAAAGCTGCGCGCGGGCGGCGCGGGCATCCCGGCGTTCTTCACCAACACTGGTTTTGGCACGCTCATCGCCGAAGGCAAGGAAACGCGCCAGTTCGGCGACAAGCACTACGTGCTCGAGAATTCGCTCACTGCTGATGTGGCGCTCGTGAAGGCCTGGAAGGCCGACAAATCGGGCAACCTGATCTATCGCCGCACGGCGCGCAACTTCAACCCGATGTGCGCGATGGCCGGGAAGATCACCGTGGTGGAGGTGGAGGAGATCGTCGAGAACGGCGAACTCGATCCGGATTCGATCCATACGCCGGGCATCTTCGTGCAGCGCATCGTGCTCAACGCGCACCCCGAAAAACGCATCGAACAACGCACTGTGCGCGCCGGATCGAGTAACCCGGCGGGCAAGTGAGAAAGGAGACCGACCATGGCATGGAATCGTGACGAAATGGCCGCCCGCGCGGCGAAGGAACTGCAGGACGGCTTCTACGTGAACCTCGGCATCGGTCTGCCGACGCTCGTGGCCAACCATGTGCCGCAAGGCATGGAAGTGTGGCTGCAATCGGAAAACGGCTTGCTCGGCATCGGCCCGTTTCCGACCGACGACGAGGTGGACGCCGATATGATCAACGCCGGCAAGCAGACGGTAACCACGCTGCCGGGTTCGTCGATCTTCTCTTCGGCCGATTCGTTCGCGATGATTCGCGGCGGCCACATCAACCTCGCGATCCTCGGTGCGATGCAGGTGAGCGAGAAGGGCGACCTGGCCAACTGGATGATCCCCGGCAAGATGATCAAGGGCATGGGCGGCGCGATGGACCTCGTTGCGGGCGTCGGCCGTGTGGTCGTGCTGATGGAGCACGTGGCCAAGGGCGACCAGCACAAGATTCTCGATGCGTGCACGCTGCCGCTCACGGGTGTGGGCGTGATCGATCTGATCATCACCGACCTCGGTGTGATCGAAGTAACCGCCGCGGGCCTGAAGGTGACCGAGCTCGCACCGGGCGTGACGGTGGACGAGATCAAGGCCAAGACGGGCGCGCCGCTCGACGTGAGCGCGGTGAGCTGATCGCGGCGATGTCATAGTTGCTGGCTGCGGCATGATTGAGGCGGGCGGGACTTCGGTCCCGCCCGTTTGCGTTTGGGGCGATTCAGGGATGGGTCCATTCTTGCGCGATCGTGCGCGTTTGAAACCTCGGCCGAAGGGCATACGCCGGATGGCCGAGGTGGGGGCGCTGGGCAGAGCGCTAAGCGTGCCGCCGCACGCGCGCGATGTGCCCGAACGTGCCTTCAGTGGCGGCGATCCGCGACGGTTTCGTGCGGTAAAGCCGTTTACAATGGCCTCACAGCCTACGGGCGCAACCAGCGAGACTTGAGCGATGACCGAACCGTCTGCCGTGCCGCGTCAGCATGATGTCCAGTGCCTCAGTCCTTCGGGGCTGCATCGCATGGCGTACACCGAGTGGGGCGATCCCACCAATCCGCGCGTACTGGTCTGCGTGCACGGCCTCACGCGTTCGGGCCGCGATTTCGACCGGCTTGCCGCTGCGCTGTGCGGCACGTATCGCGTGGTCTGCCCCGATGTCGTGGGGCGCGGGCTCTCGTCATGGCTCGTTGATCCGCGCGGCTACGGCGTCGCGCAATACGTCGCGGATATGGTCACCCTCATTGCGCGCATCGGCGTCGGGCAGGTGGACTGGTTCGGCACGTCGATGGGCGGGCTGATCGGCATGGCGCTCGCGGGGCTGCCCGACGCACCCATCGGCCGCATGCTGCTCAACGATATCGGCCCGCATATCGAGCCTGCGGCGCTCGGGCGCATCGGCGAATACGTCGGCCGCGACGAGTATTTCGGCTCGTTGCAGGAGGGCATCGATAATGCGGCGCTGCTCGCGGCGTCGTTTGGCCCGCTCACCGAGCAGGAGTGGCGCGAGATCAACACGCCACTGCTGCACGAGGTGGACGGGGCGTGGCGCTACCGTTACGACCCGCGCATCTCCGAGGGCTTCAAGGGCATCACGCCCGAGCAGAACGAGCAGGGCGAACAGTTCCTGTGGCGCGCGTTCGCGGCGTTCAAGGGGCCGCTGCTGGCGGTGCGCGGCGAGCGCTCGGATCTGCTTTCGCGCGAGACCGTCGCCAGGATGGTCGAGACCGGTCAGCAGGCTTCGAGCGTCGAGATCGCGGGTGTCGGGCATGCGCCGGCATTCCTGGCGGCCGACCAGATCGAGATCGCGAGGCGTTTCTTCGACGGAGGGCCCGTCGGCGGGTCATAATATCGAGATTTCCCGGCCCGCCAGTGGGGCGCCGTTGCCCTGGTCGCCGGTACGGCATTGCGGCCTGCGGCACTGGCAAGTCCGGCGCACCTCGACATTCAACTTCAACAGGACTCTACATGGCAGTCATTCGTCACCACGTCGGCCCGCGTCTTTCGGAAACCGCCATTCACAATGGCACGGTTTATCTCGCGGGCCAGATCGCCGAGGATACGAATCAGGACATCGGCGGCCAGATGCGCGAAGTGCTCGGCCACATCGACCGCCTGCTGGGCGAAGCGAACAGCGACAAGTCGCTGCTGCTCTCGGTGCAGATTTATATCGCCGACATGAAGGATTTTCCGGGCATGAATGCGGAGTGGGACAAGTGGGTGGCGCAGGGCGCCACGCCGCCGCGCGCGACCGTCGAGGCGAAGCTTGCCAATCCGGAATGCCTCGTCGAAATCGTCGTGGTGGCTGCGCAGCGCGACTGAGTGCGCAGCCTGGTCTGAATTGTTTCACGTAGTTTGCAGCCCGTCCGGTATGCCGGCGGGCGCCGTCTCATGAGCAGCGACACCGTACCTCCCGTTTCCACCGAAGCATCCGCCCGCACCGCGCTGCCGTCACTCGACGAGACGCTCGCGTTCGTTCGCGAGCATGCCGGCGACGCGCGCCTTTCCACGGGCGAGCCGCTTGTCGAGCACGCGCAAGGCACGGCGTCCATCATGAGCCGCCTGAACGTCGACCCTCCCGCAGTGCTGGCGGCGGCACTCTTTAATATCGCGCCGCATCTCGACGATCCGGAGCGTACTCTCGAAGCGCGTTTCGGCGCCGAGGTCGTGAAGCTCGTGTTCGATGTGCGCAAGCTGTTGCGCCTTGGCACCATGAGCCTGCGCACGGCGGCGCAGAACGCAGTGCCTGAGACCGGCCGCGAAGGCCGCGACGCCCAGGCCGCGCGTCGTGCCCAGGTGGAGTCGCTGCGCAAGATGCTGCTGGCGTTTGCGCAAGACATCCGCGTGGTGCTGATCCGGCTCGCGTCGCGCGTGCAGTCGCTGCGCTACTACGCGGCGGCCAAGGTCACGCCAGCGCCCGAGATTGCGCGCGAGACGCTCGAAATCTACGCGCCGCTCGCGAACCGGCTGGGCATCTGGCAACTGAAGTGGGAGCTCGAGGACCTGGCGTTCCGCTTCGAGGAGCCGGCCACCTACAAGCGCATCGCGAAGCTGCTCGACGAAAAGCGCGTGGAGCGCGAGAGCTATGTGGCCGAAGCCATCGCACGGCTGCAGCATGAACTTGCCGCCGCGCATATCGAAGCCGAGGTGAGCGGCAGGCCCAAGCACATCTACAGCATCTGGAAGAAGATGCGCGGCAAGGAGATTGACTTCTCCGAGCTCTACGACGTGCGCGCGTTTCGCGTGATCGTGCGCGATATCAAGGATTGCTACACGGTGCTCGGCATCGTGCACAACCTTTGGCAGCCGGTGCCGAAGGAATTCGACGATTACATTTCGCGGCCCAAGCCCAACGGCTACCGTTCGCTGCATACGGTCGTGATCGGCGACGACGGGCGTGCGTTCGAAGTGCAGATCCGCACGCAGGAGATGCACCAGTTCGCGGAATATGGCGTGGCGGCGCACTGGCGCTACAAGGAGGCCGGCTCGAAGGGCTATGGCGGCCAGTTCAGCGCGGGCAGCGCCTACGACGAGAAGATTGCGTGGCTGCGCCAGTTGCTCGCCTGGAAGGACGACGTGGCCGATGGCCGTCAGCCGTGGGAGCAACTACGCCAGGCCACGCTCGACGACGACCACATCTACGTGCTCACGCCGCAGGCGCGCGTGATCGCGCTGCCGCAAGGCGCGACGCCGCTCGACTTCGCGTATCACCTGCATAGCGAGCTTGGTCATCGCTGCCGCGGTGCGCGTGTGGACGGCGCGATGGTGCCGCTCAACACGCAGTTGCAGAACGGCCAGACCGTCGAGATCGTCGCGGTGAAAGAGGGCGGTCCGTCGCGCGACTGGCTCAACCCTCAGCTCGGCTATCTGCACAGCACGCGCGCACGGCAGAAGGTGCGCGTGTGGTTCAACGCCATCGAGGCTCAGGAGAATGTCGCCAACGGCCGTGCGATGGTGGAAAAGACGCTGCAGCGCGAGGGGCGCACATCTGTCAACCTCGATCAGCTCGCGGCCAAGCTCGGCTTCAAGTCGCCGGACGAGCTCTTCAGCGTGGTGGGCAAGGAGGAGTTCAGCCTGCGAAACGTCGAGCAGGCGCTGCACGATGCGCCCGCCGCCGAGCCTGAGGAAGAGACGCCCGAGCAGATCACCAAGCGCGCGAGCGGCGCGAATGTGACGCATGGCGGTTCGTCCGGTGTGCTCGTGGTGGGCGTGGATGCGCTGCTCACGCAGCTCGCGCGCTGCTGCCGGCCCGCGCCGCCCGACGATATCAGCGGCTTTGTCACGCGCGGCAAGGGCATGTCGATTCACCGCAGCGACTGCCCGACTTTCCTGCGCATGGCCGGCCGGGCGCCCGAGCGCGTGCTGCAGACCACGTGGTCCGCCGAGGTGATGGGGGGGCGCGGCCAATCAGTGTATCCGGTCGATATCTCGATCGAGGCCACCGACCGCCAGGGCTTGCTGCGCGATATCTCGGAAGTGTTCGCGCGCGAGAAGATGAACGTGATCGGCGTGAAGACGCAGTCGCGCCGCAACGCCGCGTACATGCAGTTCACAGTCGAAGTGTCGAATTCGGCGCAGATCCAGCGCGCGTGCGTGCTGCTGGGCGAGGTGGGTGGGGTACTCAGGGCGGCGCGCAAGGGCTGAGAACAGGGCGGAGGCGCGACGTCGAGACATGCAGCGGCGGGACACGCGGGGGGGGGAGGGCATGGCGGCTTTTGTGCTCCGCCGCAAAAAATGCTTGCCAAGTCCGCATGGGCAACATACAATTTTGCTTCTTCAGGCTCGTAGCTCAGCTGGTTAGAGCACCACCTTGACATGGTGGGGGTCGTTGGTTCGAGTCCAATCGAGCCTACCAACGAAATCGAAGTCGCGATGTATGTTGTGCTATCGAGGCTTCATGTGCAGTAAAAGCGCAATACGCTGAATGAGCGCATAAGGCGAATACGGTTATGACACCGCGAACGTTCACCGAAATCACTTCGGAGCGACGCTAGTCGAGGACCTCTTTCGCCCTGCAATCTGGTTTGAAAAGTGAATGCGGCCCCTCGAAAGCGGGGCCGCATTTTTTTTCGCCGCGGAGTTTTCGCGGGTTGCTTTGCCGGCAATCTTCCACGAACGATATGACGTGCCTTCGCGGCACTTCTGGAGAAAAACATGGTTGCGATACGCCTGCCCGATGGTTCGGTTCGACAATACGATCATCCCGTCACGGTCGCCGAAGTGGCGGCTTCGATTGGCCCCGGCCTCGCCAAGGCGGCGCTCGGCGGCAAGCTCGACGGCGAGCTGGTCGATACGTCGACGCTGATCGATCGCGACGCATCGCTTGCCATCGTCACGGACAAGGACGCCGACGGCCTCGACATCATCCGCCACTCCACGGCACACTTGCTGGCCTACGCGGTGAAGGAGCTCTATCCGGAAGCGCAGGTCACGATCGGGCCGGTCATCGACAACGGCTTCTACTACGACTTCGCCTACAACCGTCCCTTCACGCCCGAAGATCTCGAGAAGATCGAAAAGCGCATGCAGGAACTCGCGAAGAAGGACGAGCCGGTCACGCGCCGTGTCGTCACGCGCGGCGAGGCGGTCGACTACTTCAAGAGCATTGGCGAGAAGTACAAGGCCGAGATCATCGAATCGATTCCGGGCAGTGAGGACATCAAGCTTTACGCGCACGGCGGTTTCACGGACCTGTGCCGCGGCCCGCACGTGCCGTCGACGGGCAAGCTCAAGGTCTTCAAGCTCATGAAGGTCGCCGGTGCCTACTGGCGCGGCGATGCGAAGAACGAGCAGTTGCAGCGCATCTACGGCACGGCCTGGACGAAGAAGGAAGACCAGGACCAGTACCTGCACATGCTCGAAGAGGCCGAAAAGCGCGATCACCGCAAGCTCGCCAGGCAGCTCGACCTGTTCCACATGCAGGACGAGTCGCCGGGCATGGTGTTCTGGCACCCGAAGGGCTGGACGCTCTGGCAGCAGGTCGAGCAGTACATGCGCGGCCGCCTGCGCGAAGCCGGCTACGACGAAATCAAGACGCCGATGATCATGGACCGCTCGCTGTGGGAAGCGTCGGGTCACTGGCAGAACTATCGTGAAAACATGTTCACGACGGAGTCGGAAAAGCGCGACTACGCCATCAAGCCGATGAACTGTCCGGGCCACGTCCAGGTGTTCAACCACGGCCTGCGCTCGTACCGCGACCTGCCGCTGCGCTACGCGGAATTCGGTTCGTGCCACCGCAACGAGGCGTCGGGCGCGCTGCACGGCCTGATGCGCGTGCGCGGCTTCGTCCAGGACGATGCGCACATCTTCTGTACGGAAGACCAGATCATCAGCGAGTCGATCGCCTTCAATACGCTCGCGATGAGCGTCTACAAGGATTTCGGGTTCGATCAGATCGACATCAAGCTTTCGCTGCGTCCGGATTCGCGCGCGGGGACGGATGAGACGTGGGATCGCGCCGAGCAGGGTCTGCGCGACGCGCTGACGGCCTGCGGCCTGCAGTGGGAAGAGCTGCCGGGCGAGGGCGCGTTCTACGGCCCGAAGGTCGAGTACCACATCAAGGATGCGCTCGGCCGCTCGTGGCAGTGCGGCACGTTGCAGCTCGATATGGTGCTGCCGGAGCGCCTTGGCGCCGAGTATGTGGCCGAGGACAACAGCCGTCGCCGCCCGATCATGTTGCACCGCGCCATCCTCGGTTCGATGGAGCGTTTCCTCGGTATTCTGATCGAGCACCATGCCGGTGCAATGCCTTCCTGGCTCGCTCCGGTGCAGGTCGTTGTGATGAATATCGCGGAAAGTCAGGCCGAATACGCGGCAAATCTGACCCAATCGTTGCAAAAACAAGGGGTTAGAGTGCAGGCCGATTTGCGCAACGAGAAAATTAGCTATAAAATACGCGAGCACACGCTTGAGAAGGTCCCGTACCTGCTGGTTGTCGGCGACAAAGAGCGTGAAGCACAAACGGTAGCCGTGCGTGCCCGTGGCGGCGTCGATCTGGGTGTCATGCCTGTCGACGCGTTCGCTGAGCGTCTGTCGCAAGACGTCAAGACGTTCAAGTAAGCCACCTGGCAGCGCGGCTCGTTTTTTTAATTTTTAGAGGAAACGTAACATCGCTACGGATAAGTCGCATCGCATCAACGGTGAAATCACTGCACCCGAGGTGCGTCTCGTCGGAATCGAGAACGAGCCGCTCGGCATCGTAAAGCTGGCCGATGCGTTCCGCATGTCGGAACAGCAGGACGTCGATCTGGTTGAAATTGCCCCGCAGGCGGTGCCTCCCGTGTGCCGCCTGATGGATTACGGCAAGTTCAAATACCAGGAATCGAAGAAGCAGCACGAGGCCAAGCTCAAGCAGAAGGTTATCCAGGTCAAGGAAGTCAAATTCCGCCCGGGTACCGACGACGGCGATTACAACGTCAAGCTGCGTAATCTCATTCGCTTCCTCGACGACGGCGACAAGACGAAGATTACGTTGCGTTTTCGCGGCCGCGAAATGGCCCACCAGGAAATCGGCATGCGCATGCTCGAACGCCTGCGCACCGACCTCGAAGAAGTCGGTCAGGTCGAGCAGATGCCGAAGATGGAAGGGCGCCAGATGATCATGGTGCTCTCGCCCAAGAAGAAGAAGTAATTGGCGCGCCGTGCGTCGAATGGTGCACGGCGGTCGCAGTAATTTTGTCAGACGTTTTCTTCGCGTTGCGTGAAGAAGGCGGGAAGCAGGTTCCGGAACGGCGCCCGCGCGCAGCACGTCAAGTGCAGCAAACGGGCGTTTTTCCTGAAAGCGGCGGCAAGCTTGTCTTTTTTAGAGCAGCCAGCTGCCAAAACAAGTGGAGTGGGTTTCGAAGGGCGGTTTGAGGGCGAAACGCGTGAGCGTGGGAGCCAGCCGCACACCCATGTCCATCAAATAAATGGAGTTTTTGTCATGCCCAAGATGAAGACCAAGAAGAGCGCTGCAAAGCGCTTTGTGGTTCGTCCGGGTGGTACCGTCAAGCGCGGTCAAGCCTTCAAGCGTCACATCCTGACCAAGAAGACCACCAAGAACAAGCGTCATCTGCGTGGTGCAACGGCCGTTCACGAGTCCGATGTGAAGTCCGTTCGCGCAATGATGCCGTTCGCGTAATCCTCAACCGACAACTCATAGGAGCTACTCATGCCTCGAGTCAAACGTGGGGTTACCGCACGGGCCCGTCACAAGAAGATCATCAAGCTGGCCAAGGGTTACCGTGGCCGTCGCAATAACGTCTATCGCATCGCCAAGCAGGCGGTCATGCGCGCAGGCCAATACGCCTACCGCGATCGCCGCAACAAGAAGCGTGTGTTCCGCGCACTGTGGATCACGCGTATCAACGCGGCGGTGCGTCAGCACGACATGACCTACAGCGTGTTCATCAACGGCCTGAAGAAGGCTTCGATCGAACTCGACCGCAAGGTTCTGGCTGACATGGCTGTGTTCGACAAGGCTGCATTTGCTGCGATCGTCAAGCAGGTGAAGGCCGCCGTCGCTGCCTAAGTCTTAGTTAGGTATTGCGCAGGTTCGTTGCAGCAGACATTCCGGTTGTTTCGGTGATGCTGCAACAAAAACGGGGCTCCTCACCGAGCCCCGTTTTTGTTGGTGAAGCGCTATCTGCGCGCTTCCTGCGGTGTCTTCAAGTCGTCGCGCCCGTGCGTCATTATCGTGGCCGGCAACGCGCAATGCACCGCTCAAGTCTCAAACACTGACGCTGAAAAGATGGGATCAATGGATCTGGACCAGATTGTCGCCGACGCGCAACGCGCCTTCGCCTCCGCCCCCGACGTCAACACGCTCGAAAATGAAAAGGCGCGTTTTCTCGGCAAATCGGGCGCGCTGACCGAACTGCTCAAGGGCCTCGGCAAGCTCGACCCGGAAACGCGCAAGACCGAGGGTGCGCGCATCAACGCCGTCAAGCAGCAGGTCGAGGCCGCGCTCAACGCGCGCCGCCAGGCGCTTGCCGATGCCCTGCTGAACCAGCGCCTCGCTTCCGAGGCGATCGACGTGACGCTGCCGGGCCGCGGCACGGGCACGGGCAGCCTGCATCCGGTGATGCAGACGTGGGAGCGCGTCGAGCAGATCTTCGGCTCGATTGGCTTCGACGTGGCCGACGGTCCCGAGATCGAAACCGACTGGTACAACTTCACCTCGCTCAATAGCCCGGAAAACCATCCGGCGCGTTCGATGCAGGACACGTTTTACGTGGATGGCAAGGACGCCGATGGCCGTCAGCTCCTGCTGCGCACGCACACGAGCCCGATGCAGGTGCGCTACGCGCGCACGCATACGCCGCCCATCAAGGTGATCGTGCCGGGCCGCACCTATCGCGTCGACAGCGACGCTACCCACTCGCCGATGTTCAACCAGGTCGAAGGCCTGTGGATCGAAGAGAACATCAGCTTCGCGGATCTGAAGGGCGTCTATACGGACTTCCTGAAGAAGTTCTTCGAGCGCGACGACATCCAGGTGCGTTTCCGTCCGTCGTACTTCCCGTTCACGGAACCGTCCGCCGAAATCGACATGATGTTCGAGCAGGGCAAGAACGCCGGCAAGTGGCTCGAGATCTCGGGCTCGGGCCAGGTGCATCCGACCGTGATCCGCAACATGGGCCTCGACCCGGAGCGTTACATCGGCTTTGCGTTCGGCAGCGGCCTCGAACGCCTCACGATGCTGCGTTATGGCGTGCAGGATCTGCGTCTGTTCTTCGAAGGCGACCTGCGCTTCTTGCGCCAGTTCGCTTAAGCCCGAAGCTCACGTACGGCAAGCACGGCATCCGCGGTTCGCGAAGCGCACGCTGCACCATAAGCCTTAAGGCAGTGCGCGAGAAGACGCTTCGCGACGGTCTCAATCTGTCTGGAACGTAAAACGAAATGCTATTCCCCGAATCCTGGCTGAGAAGCTTTGTCGATCCGAAGCTCACGACCGATGAACTGGCCCACGCGCTCACCATGGCCGGCCTCGAAGTCGAAGGCCTGAGCCCGGCCGCGCCGCTCACCACGAAGATCGTCGTGGGCCGCGTGCTCGAAGTCGTCAAGCACCCGGACGCGGACAAGCTCAATGTCACGCAGGTCGATGCCGGCACCGGCGCGACGCTGCAGATCGTGTGCGGCGCACCCAATGTGGCGCCCGGCATCAAGGTGCCGGTGGCGCTCGTGGGCGCGGAGCTGCCGCCCGCGGAAGAGGGCGGCAAGCCCTTCGCGATCAAGCTCTCGAAGCTGCGCGGCGTGGAAAGCCAGGGCATGCTGTGCTCGGCGCGCGAACTGAAGCTCTCGGAAGACCATAGCGGTCTCATGATCCTGCCGGAACATACGCCTGTCGGCCAGGACATTCGCGAGGCGCTCAACCTCGACGACACCATCTTCGAAATCAAGCTCACGCCGAACAAGGCCGATTGCCTCTCGGTGTACGGCATCGCGCGCGAAACCGCCGCGATCACTGGCGCGCCGCTGCAGGCGCCGGTGTACCCGAAGGTCGAAGTCAAGCTCAACGAAACGTTGCCCGTGAAGATCTCGGCGCCGGACCTGTGCGGCCGCTTCTCGGGCCGCGTGATTCGCGGCGTGAACGCGCACGCCAGCACGCCGGCGTGGATGGTCGAGCGCCTCGAGCGCTCGGGTCAGCGCAGCATCTCGGCGCTCGTCGATATTTCGAACTACGTGATGCTCGAACTGGGCCGCCCGTCGCACGTGTTCGACCTCGACAAGATCCACGGTTCGATGGACGTGCGCTGGGGCAAGAAGGGCGAGTCGCTCAAGCTGCTCAACGGCAACACCGTCGAAGTCGATGAAACCGTGGGCGTGATCGCCGACGAGCGCGAGATCGAAAGCCTCGCGGGCATCATGGGCGGTGACAGCACGGCCGTCTCGCTCGACACCACGAACATCTATCTCGAAGCCGCATTCTGGTGGCCGGACAGCATCCGTGGCCGCTCGCGCCGCTACAACTTCTCGACCGATGCGGGCCATCGCTTCGAGCGCGGCGTGGACTGGTCGACGACCGTCGAGCACCTCGAGCGCATCACGCAACTGATCCTCGATATCTGCGGCGGCGAAGCCGGCCCGGTCGACGACCAGACCGTGAACGTGCCCGGGCGCGAGCCGGTGAAGATGCGCGTCGCGCGCGCGAACCGCATCATCGGCGTGAAGATCGATGGCGACGCCATCGCGCAGATCTTCACGCGTCTGGGCCTGACGTTCACGCGCGAGGTTGGCGAAGACGGCGACACGTTCAGCGTAACGCCGCCGCCGTACCGCTTCGACATCGAGATCGAAGAAGACCTGATCGAAGAAGTCGCGCGTATCCACGGCTTCGAGAACATTCCCGCGAACCCGCCCGTTGCACGCAGCGAGATGCGCGCAACGAACGAGACGCGTCGCTCGATCCACGCGATTCGTCACGCGCTGGCCGCGCGCGATTACGCCGAGACGATCAACTTCAGCTTCGTCGACGCCGAGTGGGAACAGGATTTCGCCGGCAATGCGAATCCCGTGAAGCTGCTGAACCCGATCGCGAGCCAGCTTTCGGTCATGCGCACGACGCTCTTCGGCAGCCTCATCAACGTGTTGCGCCATAACCTCAACCGCCGCGCGGACCGCGTGCGTGTGTTCGAGGCGGGCCGCGTGTTCCTGAACGATCCGTCGATCAAGGCCGGCGAGATGGCGGTGGAAGGTTTCGCACAGCCGAAGATGATCGGCGCGCTTGCCTACGGTCCCGCGCTCGAGGAGCAGTGGGGCGCAGCCACGCGCGGCGTCGACTACTTCGACGCGAAGGGCGATCTCGAAGCGTTGTTTGCGTCGCTGGGTGCGGCAAAGGCGCCGCGTTTCGTGAAGGCAGAACACCCGGCGCTGCATCCGGGTCGTAGCGCGCGCATCGAAGTCGATGGCCGCGCCGTGGGCTGGATCGGCGAGCTGCATCCGCGCTGGATGCAGAAGTATGACTTGCCTCATGCGCCGATGCTTTTCGAAGTGCAAGCCGATGCGCTGATGGCGCGCGAGCTGCCCGCACCGTCGGAAGTCTCGAAATTTCCGCCGGTTCGACGCGACATCGCGCTTGTCGTCGATCAAAAGATCGAGGTGCAGGCGCTGCTCGACGAGCTCCAGAAGGGCATGCAGGACGAGCCCTGCAAGATTGTCCAGAGGGTTGCGTTGTTCGATGAATTTCGTGCAAAATCAAATACTTCCGGACTTGGCGCGGACGAGAAAAGCCTTGCCTTCCGGGTGACCCTGCAAGATACTGGCGGAACCCTTCAGGACGAAACGGTCGATGCGGCCATCAAGTCCCTGGTGGATCGCCTGGCTCGAGTGTTTGGCGCCCGGTTGCGCGGATAAATAAGCCTCAAGGCTTATCTCCTGCCGACATTGGCTTCCGGTTTGCGAGGTTGCAAGTCATCCCGGCAACCGGAAGCGCGCCATTTCATAGATAGATGAACGAAATGAACTCGAGTGATTTCGAAGCCCTTCTTGCGGCACAGCGTAGCGCCATGATTCGCGACATTCCTGCCTCGTCGGCAAGCGCCACGAACGATACGCCCACGCTGACCAAAGCCGAACTCGCGGAACTGCTGTTCGACAACGTCGGGCTCAACAAGCGCGAAGCCAAGGACATGGTCGAAGCGTTCTTCGAAGTGATTCGCGACGCACTCGAAAGCGGTGACAGCGTGAAGCTTTCGGGCTTTGGCAATTTTCAGTTGCGCGACAAACCGCAACGACCGGGCCGCAATCCGAAGACCGGGGAGGCGATTCCCATTGCTGCGCGACGCGTGGTGACTTTCCACGCGAGCCAGAAGCTCAAGGCCCTGGTCGAGAGCGGCGCCGAGGCAAGCTTTACGCGCTGATCCGCTGATCAAGGCATCATGCGCGGGAGGACCCGCGCACGCTCGCACGGGTTGCACGGTGACAGACAGTGCAGCGGGCGTGACTGGAAACAACTGACCAGGCGGCGACGCCACATTGCGCAACCACCACGACGGCAACCCGGCGATGACATCGACAATCGAAAAGGTCGTCTTGCCCCCCATCCCCGCCAAGCGCTACTTCACGATCGGCGAAGTGAGCGAGCTTTGCGGTGTGAAGCCCCATGTGCTGCGGTATTGGGAGCAGGAGTTCACGCAGTTGAAGCCGGTCAAGCGGCGTGGCAATCGCCGCTACTATCAGCATCACGAAGTCCTGCTGATCCGGCGCATTCGCGAACTGCTCTACGAGCAGGGATTCACGATCAACGGCGCGCGCAACCGGCTCGATGCGCCGGGCGCGGTGGTGGACGATGCGGTGCCGGGCGAGGTGGGTGAGGTGGGTGAGGTGCCTGCCGCGCAGGGCAATATGGTGGCGGTCGATGTCGATCAGTTGCGCAAGGAATTGCTGCACGTAATCGACCTGCTGGGACACTGAAGGTCCTTCCAACAATCTTTGTGACGAATTGCGATTCAGGTGGTTCTAATTAGAGAAAGGGTCTGTTATACTTTCTAGCTCTCGGGGCGTAGCGCAGCCTGGTAGCGTACCTGCATGGGGTGCAGGTGGTCGGAGGTTCAAATCCTCTCGCCCCGACCAGGAAGTCGAAAAGGTCTTACGGTGAAAACCGTAAGACCTTTTTTCTTGTGCGTCAGGAACGGCGCGTAGCGTCTCCTGTCCTCCAGTCGGCGTGGCCCGCGAATCCTTTGCACGGCTTGAAATCGAAACGTGCCACCTCCGTACTATGCGCTCGCACGGACTGTGTTAAGTCCTTCAGTTCAAAGCGTCAGGTTTGAATCAAGCTCGAATCGAGCTCTATAGACCGGGAATGAGTGCGCAAGAATCGGTGTTAATTTTTCTCACATATCGATGAGAATCATTCGTTATGAGGGTTGCGCCGCGCACATTACGATTAGCGCTTGACTGCCGGTGTTGTACCTTTCGCTTCGCGCGTCGTCGATGCGCGGTTTCCCCCCCCCCCGGTGCCAGCGCCACTTCCATGAATCCGATCCAACTTGCTCAGCTCGTCTTCCTCGCCGCCCTATGGGGCGGTTCATTTCTTTTTATCCGTGTCGGCGTGACCGATCTGGGTGTGGCGCCGTTGATGGCGCTGCGCGTCGGCATTGGCGCACTGTTCCTGCTGCTCGTGCTGTTCTCGCGGCGCTCGCCTCGCGAGGCGTTCGGTGCTTTGCGCGAGCACGCGTGGCCGCTCCTCGTGGTCGGCGTCCTCAATTCGGCCGCACCGTTCTGCCTCTTCGCGTGGGCGGAGCTGACGCTCTCCGCTGGGGTGACCTCGGTGATCAACGCAACCACGCCGTTGTTCGGCGCCGTGGTCGCGTATTTTTGGCTCAAGGACCGGCTGAGCGGTCTGCGCATCGCCGGTCTGGCGATCGGCTTCGCGGGTGTGCTCGCGCTGGTCTGGGATCAGATCGCCACGCGTGCCGGCGATGGCGCGAGCACCTCGGCCACCGTGCTCGCCGCCGGAGCTGCGCTCTGTGCGGCAGCGCTGTACGGCGTCGCGGCGAGCTTCACGAAGCGCCATCTGACCGGCGTCGATCCGCTCACCGTGGCCGCCGGCACCATGACCGCCGCCACCGTCGTGCTGGCGCCGTTTGCGTTCGCCACCTGGCCGCATGCCGTCGTTTCCATGCATGCGTGGGGCGCGGCGCTGTGCCTCGGCGTCGCGTGCACGGGTGTCGCCTATCTGCTGTTCTTCCGCCTGATTGCCGCGATCGGCCCTGCGCGCACGATCACCGTGACCTTCGTGATCCCGGTATTCGGCATCCTTTGGGGCGCACTGTTTCTTGGCGAACATGTATCGGTGGGCATGATCGAGGCTTGCGCCGCGATTCTCGCGGGTACGTCGCTCGCGACGGGCTTCGTCAAGCGACTTCCGGGTTTGAGTGCGCGCCAGGGCGGCGCGGGCGCCAAACAACAATAAGCGCTCCATGAGGCACTGCAATTAGATCGTTGTGCGCGCATTCGATGTGTGCACAACGATATGGCGTCGTGCAACGCGACGTCTCGCGCGGCGGCCACGCCATGCTTCAGAGAAGATGCCAGCGAGCGATATTCGTGCATCTGCGTGATTCGTATGGAGGAAGGGTCTTCAGAGTCGCGTGATCGAACGCACGGACACGCTAATCCATTGGCCGAAAATCAATAAACATTAATAAGTTCGATTTAGCACGGTCGCGCCGGTAAAAGCGATAAAGTCCGCGCTTTGGTGTGAAGTAAAAGCTGCCGATTAGTGCGCGCCATCGATTTTCATCGCAGGCATTGCGTATTGTGCTGAAAGCATTAAGTCAGGCATAGATGGATGTTTAGGCCCCGCAATGAGCAGCATGATGAATTCGCGATTACACTTGGCGAAACAGTGCACGGTACCTTTGCAAACGGCTGATCACCGCACTCCGTTTCTGGTCAATGCCATGTTGTTTGGCACGGCTTCCGGGGTGGTCTTCTATGCACGATGTGATGCAGCAGATGTCCGCCGCGAAGGCAAGCAGGCTGTTCAAAAGTCGCGTCGTGAAGTGTCGTTCGTTTCCGGGGATATTCATGACAGAAAGAAGAGGGGGCTGGCAGGTCCGAATGGCGCGCGGCGCATGCGCGGTCGTCCTGGCCTTGGGAGCAGCGGGGGCGCACGCAGACCAATTCGGCATCCAGTTCGGGCCGGGTGTCGCGAGCTATGGGGTGAAGAAACTCGACCTCGGCCTGGTCTGGGATCCGGGGCTCCAGTGGTGGCATTTCGCGGGTTTTCACTTCACGGTGGTGGGCGAGGCGCACGTCGCGTATTGGGATCTCACGGAGAAGGGCGCATCGCACCCGAACATCTGGGAATTCGGTGTGACACCGGTGTTTCGCATCATCAAGGACACTGGGTGGATCAGACCGTTCTTCGAGGCTGGCGTGGGCGTGCGATTGCTTTCACACGTGCAACTCGCGGGTGACCGCACCTTGTCGAGTGCATTCCAGTTCGCGGACATGGTGGGTATCGGTGCGCAGTTTGGCGAGCATCAGAACTATCAGGCGGGCTTTCGCTTTCAGCACATCTCCAATGCCGACATCAAGACGCCGAACCCAGGCCTGAACTTCAGCCAGATTTACTTGCAGTACAACTTCTGAGTCGGGTTTATCCTGGTTTCCCTCGCGTTCGTTCGCGGTGGTTCTCCTTTATTCGCAGCGAGTGGGGCGGCATTATCGTGCCCCCATCGCAGCGGTTCCAGTCTGACTTCACAACCCGTTACACTGTCGCTTCATGATGCAGTGCACCACGCGCACTGCATGGCCGGTTTTTTTCATCGGCGATGCACCGGCGTCGCAGACCAGAGTGTGAGGAGCAGGCATGGCAATCGAAACGGTTGGGATCGTGGGCGCGGGCACCATGGGCAACGGCATCGCGCAGGCGGTGGCCGTGGCTGGCCTGAAGGCGGTGATGATCGACGTGACGGAAGCGGCGCTCGAGAAAGGCGTGGCGACGCTCACGCACAGCCTCGAGCGGCTCGTTTCGAAGGGCAAGCTCGATGCAGCCGTGCGCGATGCGGCGCTCGCGCGCATCGAGACCAGCACCGATTATTCGCGCCTTGGCAGCGCCGATCTCGTGATCGAGGCGGCCACGGAGAACGGCGAACTCAAGACGCGTATCCTCAAGCAGATCGAAGCCGCTGCGCGTCCCGACGCGATCATCGCTTCCAACACCTCGTCCATTTCGATCACGGCGCTCGCGACGACGCTGGCCGATCCTGCGCGTTTCATCGGCATGCACTTCTTCAACCCGGTGCCGATGATGCCGCTCGTCGAGGTCATTCGCGGCCTGCAGACGCGCCAGGCCGTGGCCGATGCCGTGCGCGATCTCGCGCAACGCCTCGAGAAGACGCCTATCGCGGTGAAGAACGCGCCGGGCTTCGTCGTGAACCGCATTCTCGTGCCCATGATCAACGAGGCGTTCTTCGTGCTCGCTGAAGGCGTCGCGAGCGCCGAGGAAATCGATGCCGGCATGAAGCTCGGTGCGAATCATCCGATTGGACCGCTCGCGCTTGCGGACCTGATCGGTCTCGACGTGTGCCTCTCGGTGATGGACGTGTTCCTGAAGGACTTCGGCGACTCGAAGTATCGTGCATGTCCGCTCTTGCGCGAGATGGTGGCGGCGGGGCAGCTCGGCCGCAAGGCCGGTCGCGGCGTGTACCAGTACGACAGGGTCTCCTGAGGAATCAGGAGCACTTTGGTGCAGGTTGGGGCGCAAGTGCTCACGCCTGCACTTTGCTTCAGGCGCGCACGCCGACCTTATACTGCGTGACCTGGCGGTAAGTGCCGCCGGGACGCAGTATCGCTTCATTGCATTCCGGTGCATCCATGTTGATCTGGTTCGGGAATCCCCCCGCTTCCAGGCATAGCGCCGCATGGCGTACGCACGGCACACCGTGGCGCCCCGGCTGACCTTCCAGATAATTTCCCGTATAGCACTGCAAGCCACGCTGATCGGTTGCGATCGTGAGTTCGCGCCCGCTGGCGGGCTCGTAGACGCTCGCCACGGTGCGCACGGCCGGTGCATGGCCTGCTTGAGCGGCGTCGCGCAGGATGTAGCAGTGGTCGAAGCCGCTTGCCAGTGCGATTTGCGCGTGGGGCCAGTCGAGCCGTGCGCCGAGCGGTGCACCCTGGCGGAAGTCGAACGCAGTGCCGCGGACATCGGCCACGCCGATGGGGATCATCTGCGGATCGACTTCGAAGTACGCGTCGGCGTCGATCATGAGGATATGGCCGCGAATGTCCGAGCCCGGCTCGCCGCCGAGGTTGAAATAGCCGTGGCTCGTCAGGTTCAGCGGCGTGGGCGCGTCGCTGAACGCTTCGTAGTCGATGGTGAGCGTGCCGCTGTCGTCGAGCGTGTAGCGCACCTGCACGCTCACGTTGCCGGGAAAGCCGCCGTCGCCCTCGGGCGAATCGAGCCGTAGCAGCAGCGCGCCACGCTCGTCCTCGGCTTGCCATATCGTGCGGTGAAACCCGTTCGTTCCGCCATGCAGCAGATTGCCGTTCTCGTTGCGATCGAGTGCGTAGCCGATGCCGTCCAGCGTGAAGCGCGCGCCGGCAATGCGGTTGGCCCAGCGGCCGATCAGGCCGCCCATGTAGGTCGTGGCCGTGTAGTACGCGGCAGGCGTGTCGTGGCCCAGCAGAATGTCGGCGATCCGTCCAGCGCGGTCGGGCGCGTGCCAGGCCACCAGCGTCGCACCGAGGTCGCTGATCTGCACTTTCATGTCCTGCGCGTTGCGCAGCGTGTAGAGCCGGCAGGCGTCGCCGCCTGGCAGGGTACCCCAAGGTTCGGAACTCAATTGGGCGATTCGGTTCATGTGGCGTGGGTCTGAAAGGTCGTTGGGGCTCAGGCTCGGCTCAGTTCACTGCTCAGTTCGCTGCTCAGGTCACCGCTCAGTTCACCGATCCGGCCGCGGGGGAGCGGCTGGCAAAGCCTTGCCGGAGGGCGTCGCCACGCTGTCTTGATACTCGCGCGGCGTGCAGTCCAGTTCACGTCGGAACACCGCATACATGTACTGGAGCGAGGTGAAGCCACAGCGGATGGCCACTTCGGCGCTCGACGCATCACGGCTCGCGAGCATGGCCTTCGCGGCGTCGAGCTTGTGCCGCAGGATTTCCTGGTGGACGGTGCAATGCAACTCGCGCCGGAAATATTCTTCCAGCGACGAGCGCGACACGCCCACGTAATCGGCAACCTGCTCGGTCTTGATGCCCTGGCATGCGTACTGGCGGATGAAGTGCCGTGCACGCATCACATGCGGGCTCGACAGCGGTTCATGCCGCGTCGATTCCAGCACATTGATGCCAACGGGCGGAACCAGAATGCGTCGTCCCGGAAAACGTGCACCGCCCAGCATTTGATGCAGCAGGTGCGCTGCCGTCTTGCCCATTTCCTCGGTGCCCTGAATGACCGAGGAAAGCGGGATGCGTGTGAGTGTGCGCGTGAGCGGGTCGTTGTCGATACCGATGATCGCTACCTGTTCCGGCACAGCGATGCCGTGCATCAGGCAAGCCTGCAACAGATGTCGTGCGCGTGCGTCGGTCACGGCGATCACGCCCGCGGGCTTGGGCAATGCATGCAGCCATGCGCTCAATTGCTCGATGGCCTGGTTCCACGACGGTGCACTCGTGGCAAGGCCGCGATAGATGGGCGCCTGCACACCCTCTGCTTGCGCGAGCGCCATGAAGGCCCGCTCGCGTTCCTGCGCCCAGCGGTTTTCTTGCGCGACGGGCAGGCTGTACATGGCGAGATGCGGCAGGCCAGCGCCGATCAGGTGCGTCCATGCAAGCGAGACGAGCTTGTGGTTGTCGGTGGCGATATAGGGCAGCGTGGCGGGGTACTGCGCCGGATCCTCGAACGAGGAGCCGACCGCCACCACCGGCAGCGGACAGTCAGCAAGCGCATCGGCAACGGCGGGGTCGTCGAAGTCGGCGATGATGCCGTCGCCGTTAAAGCGCTCGATGCCCGCGAGCCGGCAGCGGAAATCCTCTTCGAGAAAGAGGTTCCACGCCACGCGCGTCGAGCGCAGGTAATGGCCGATGCCCGCGATGATCTCGCGGTCGTACACCTTGTTCGCATTGAAGAGCAGCGCGATGCGATGCGCTTTCTGAGAAGCGGGAGCACGGTTCATGGCATGCGATGGGTGGTGCCGGCGCTTGCTCGCATTGCGGCAAGCGCACTTGTCTCCGGTTCGGGCGTGGGGCTTGCGCGGTGCTTGTGCCAACTTCACGGTGAAGAGGCGCGGGCGCGCGTCCTTTTAAGCGTCCGGCTATTTTAGGCCGAGAGCGTGCCGAGCGCGCGCGTCTGCCGGGCCACTGGCAGGAAACGTTATGCAGGTCGCGCAATTTCGCAATTGCGGCCTTTCGAGCGACGCGGGCAGTATGGCGTCAGAACGCCAGGACGCATGCCGTTGCGCCGCAACATGACGGTTTTGAATGGGACAGGAGACGCCATGTCGTATTTCGAAGCTATTCCCGCGATCCGCTACGAAGGCCCGCAATCGGACAATCCGCTGGCCTGGCGCCACTACGATCGCACGAAGAAGATACTCGGCAAGACGTTGGAAGAGCATCTGCGTATTGCGGTTTGCTACTGGCATACGTTCGTGTGGCCCGGCGTCGATATCTTCGGGCAGGGCACTTTTCATCGGCCGTGGCAGCAGCCTGGCGACGCGATGGAGCGTGCGCACCAGAAGGCCGATGCGGCATTCGAGTTCTTCACGAAACTCGGCGTGCCGTTCTACACGTTCCATGACACCGATGTCGCGCCTGAAGGCAAGGATCTCAAGGACTACAAGGAAAACTTCGCGCGCATGGTGGATTACCTCGCCGGCAAGCAGCAGGCGAGCGGCATGAAACTGCTGTGGGGAACGGCGAATCTGTTTTCGCACCCGCGCTACGCCGCGGGCGCGGCCACGAACCCGAACCCCGAAGTCTTTGCCTATGCGGCGACCCAGGTGTGCCATGCGCTCGACGCCACGCATCGGCTGGGGGGCGAAAATTACGTGTTGTGGGGTGGTCGCGAGGGCTACGAAACGCTGCTCAACACGGACCTCGTGCGTGAGCGCGAACAGTTCGCACGCTTTCTTTCGATGGTGGTCGAGCACAAGGAGCGCATCGGTTTCAAGGGCACGCTGCTGATCGAGCCGAAGCCGCAGGAGCCCACCAAACACCAGTACGATTACGATGTCGCCACGGTCCATGGTTTTCTCACGCAGTACGGACTGCAGAACGAAATTCGCGTGAATATCGAAGCGAATCATGCCACGCTCGCGGGCCATTCGTTTCATCACGAGATTGCGATGGCCTGCGCGCTCGGCGTGTTCGGCAGTGTCGACGCCAACCGCGGCGATCCGCAGAACGGCTGGGACACCGATCAATTTCCGAACAGCGTGGAAGAACTCACATTGGCGTTCTACGAGATCCTGCGCCATGGCGGCTTCACCACGGGGGGCATGAATTTCGATGCGAAGCTGCGGCGCCAAAGCGTCGATCCCGAAGATCTGTTCTATGGCCACGTGGGCGCGATCGACGTGCTCGCCCTCGCACTCGAGCGCGCGGCTACCCTGGTGGAGAACGACCGCCTCGAACAGTTCAGGCGTCAGCGTTACGCGGGATGGGATACCGAGTTCGGCCGCAAGATCCTCGCTGGCGGCTATTCGCTGGCGTCGTTGGCCGCCGATGCCGCTGCGCGTGACCTGAATCCGCAGCATGCGAGCGGCCAGCAGGAGCGGCTCGAAAACATCGTCAATCAGGCGATCTACAGCCAGCGTTGAACGCGTGCTGCGAAGCACAAGGAAAGGGATGCGGACATGTTTATCGGTATCGATCTCGGCACATCGGGTGTGAAGGCGGTGTTGCTCGATCGCGCCGGCGACGTGCTCGGCAGTGCGAGCGCACCGCTCGCGGCGAGCCGGCCGCAGCCGCGCTGGTCGGAGCAGGCGCCTCAGGACTGGTGGCGCGCCACACGCAGTGCGCTGCGCGAACTGCTCGACACGGTGCGGCGCAATGGCATCGACACGGCGCGTATCGAAGCGATCGGCCTCACCGGACAGATGCATGGCGCGACGCTGCTCGATGCGAAAGGCGAGGTGCTGCGTCCGGCGATTCTCTGGAACGACGGTCGTTCGGATTCCGAATGTGTCGAGCTGGAAAAGGCCGTGCCCGATCTTCATGCCGTGGCCGGCAACCTCGCGATGCCGGGCTTCACCGCGCCCAAGCTGCTCTGGGTGCGCAAGCACGAGCCCGAGGTTTTCGCACGCATCGCACACGTGCTGCTGCCCAAGGACTATCTGCGCTGGCTGTTGACGGGCGTGTTCGCAACCGACCCGTCAGATGCAGCCGGCACGCTCTGGCTCGACGTTGCGAAGCGCGACTATAGCGAGGCGTTGCTGTGCGCTTGCGGCCTGACGCGCGCGCAGATGCCCGAGGTCTTCGAAGGCAACGAGGTGACCGGTACGCTGCGCGCCGGGATCGCGCGCGAATTCGGCTTGCGCGAGATTCCGGTGGCGGCGGGCGGCGGCGACAACGCGGCGGGTGCGGTGGGCGTGGGGATCGTGCGGCCCGGCGATGCGATGCTGTCGCTGGGTACGTCGGGCGTGTATTTCGCCGTCTCGGACGGCTTTCTTGCGAACCCGGATTCCGCCGTCCATAGCTTCTGCCATGCGTTGCCGCATACGTGGCATTTGATGTCGGTAATGCTCAACGCCGCGAGTTGCCTCGATTTCACGACGCGTTTGACGGGCCATGAAAGCGTCGCCGCATTGCTCGCCGACGCGCACGCGCAGGCGGGCGCCACGCTCGATGCGCGCAGGCCCTGGTTCCTGCCTTATCTGAGCGGCGAGCGCACGCCGCATAACAACGTCAATGCGAAGGGCGTGTTCTACGGCATGACGCCGGAGACCACGCGCGCCGATCTCGCCAACGCCACGCTCGAAGGCGTGGGCTTTGCGCTGCTCGACGGCATGGACGCGCTGCATGCGGCGGGCCTCGTGCCCGAGGCGATCACCGTGATCGGCGGCGGCTCGCGCAGCGCGTGGTGGACGCAGATGCTCGCCGATATCAGCGGGCGGGCGCTCACGCTGCGCGCGGGCGGCGAGGTCGGTCCGGCCTTGGGCGCGGCGCGCCTGGCCCACCTCGCGCTCGAGCCGCAAGCGTCGCTCGACGAAGTGTGCCCACAACCGCCCGTGCTGGCTGTGCGCGAGCCGGACGCAGGCCGTCACGCGTGGTATCGCGAGACGCGTCGTCCGACGTTTCATGCGCTCTATCGCGCACTCGAACCGGTATTCGCCATGGGCCGCCTGAAAAATCACGGCGCCAATGCAACATCGAAATAATTGATTCGGACTATTGATCGAGAGCGTTTAGCCTACGTGCCACCACGCGGGCAATAGCGCGCGCACATCCGGCCGCGCGAAGCGGTCGTCGAGCAGATGCACGACGCCGGAATCGCGTTCGGTGCGAATCACGCGGCCCGCAGCCTGCACGACCTTGCGCAACCCGGGGATCAGATAGGTGTAGTCGAATCCGGCGCCGTAGAGCGTTTGCATGCGCTCGCGCATCGCCTCGTTCACGGGATTCACCTGAGGCATGCCGAGCGTCGCGATAAAGGTGCCGATGAGGCGCGTGCCCGGCAGGTCGATGCCCTCGCCGAATGCCCCGCCGAGCACGGCAAAGCCGATCCCGCAGCCGCCCTCCACGAAGCGCGCGACGAAGGCTTGCTGTTGCGCTTCGTCCATCGTGCGCGACTGCATCCATGTGCTCACGTGCGGATGTCGTGCGACGAAGGCATCGGCGGCAAGCTGGAGATAGTCGTAGCTGCTGAAGAAACACAGGTAATTGCCGGGGCGCGCGTCATATTGATTGGCGAGGCGCTCGATCAGCGTATCGAGCGAGCGCTCGCGGTCCTTGTAGCGTGTCGAGATATCGCGCGCGATCCGCACGTCGAGTTGCTCGGCGCGAAACGGCGTGCCGATTTCCACGTTCACCGTATTCGAAGGCAGGCCGAGCATGTCGGTGTAGTAGTGCGTGGGCGTGAGCGTCGCCGAGAAAAGCGTGACGCTGTGAGCCGCCGCCATGCGCGCGCGCAGCGCACCGGCGGGCACGATGTTGCGGATGCAGAGCGTCGAACGTGTGCGCTTTGCGTCTCGCGCAGCAAGCGGGGTGACGTCGAAGATCGATTGCGCGTCGAAGCGCTCGGCCATGCGCACGAAGTGCAGTGCGTCGAAATAGAAGCGTTCGAGTTCGACATCGCGCACCAGGGCAGGTTGCTCGAGTTGATCGCCAATGGCCGCGATCACGTCGCCGAGCGCGGCGACCAAACCCTCGGGCAGCGTCTCGCTCGCGCGCCAGGCGTTCGGCTCCACGGCGTTCTGCGCGTTCCAGTGACGCGCGAGGCGGGTCAGCGCGCGTTTCACGGGGGCGCTCGCGGCGCGCCGCACGGCGTCCAGGCGAGTTTGCACGAGCTCGGCGGAATACATCGCGCGGGCGCGTTCAGGCAGGTTGTGCGCTTCGTCCACGAGCACGCTCACGCGCCACTGATTGTGCGCACTGAGCATGAATAGCATGGCGCTCACATCGAAGTAGTAGTTGTAGTCGCCGACGATCACGTCGCTCCAGCGCGCGAGCTCCTGGCCGAGGTAGTACGGACACACCTCATGTTCGCGTGCGACCTCGCGCAGCGCCGCTCGCTCGAGCCGCATACGCGTGAGCGCGGCGGCGCGCGCAGCGGGCAGGCGGTCGTAGAAACCGCGCGCGAGCGGACACGATTGCCCGTGGCACGCGAGGTCCGGGTGCTCGCAGGCCTTATCGCGCGCGACGAGTTCGAGCACGCGCAGCGGCAGCGCAGCACTACCGCCATTCACGTCGGGCTCGCTATCGACTTGCGCAGTGGCGAGCGCGCTGAGTGCGTCGATGGCGAGCTGGCGTCCCGAACTCTTCGCGCTCAAGAACAGCACCTTGTCGATGCCGGCGCGCGCGCAGGCTTTCAGTTGTGGGAACAACGTACCGATGGTCTTGCCGATGCCGGTGGGCGCTTCCGCGAGCAGGCAGCGTCCTTGCGTTGCCGCGCGCCACACGGCCTCGGCGAGATCGCGCTGTCCTGCGCGGAACGTCGCATGCGGCAGCCGCAATGCCGCGAGCGCAACGTCGCGCGCCGCGCGATGGGTGCTCTCCTGTTCCGCCCACGCGACGAAGCGCGTGCATTGCGACTCGAATTCGGCGCGCAGTTGCTGGGCGCTCGCGTGCTCGACGAGCGCCGTCTCGTGGCCCGAGCCGATCTCGTAGTAGACGAGCGCGAGTTCGAGCGCGTCGAGGCCGAGCTTCTCGCACATCAGCGCGCCGTAGACGCGCAGTTGCGCCCAGTGCAGTGCGCGCTGGTTCTCGCGCATCGCGTCCAGATCGCCGCGATACGTTTTGAATTCTTCGAGCCGCTGGCGTGCGGGGTCATAGCCGTCGGCGCGGCCGCGCACGGTGAGCGTGCCGAACACACTGGTGAGCGCGACTTCGGTTTCGTAGCCGGCGGGGCGGCGTGCAGCGATTGCGGCGTGGCCGGCGCGGCCTTCGCTTGCATCGGGCGAAGGCGTGAAGCGCAGATCGAGGTCGCCGCGTTTCGCGGTGAACTCGCAGAGCGTACGGACCGCGACGGTGTAGCTCATGGCACTGGCGCAGCCGTCGCGCTTTCCTGCGCGGCCCAGCGGACTTGCAGCACCGTCACGGGCAGGCCGTGCGCGGCGCAGTACGCGAGCCAGCGGCGCTGGTTGTCCTGGAGCCGGTCGCCGGGACCCTTTACCTCGATCAGCTCGTAACGTCGCTCGTGCGGCCAGAAGCGCACGAGGTCGGGCAGGCCCGAACGGTTCGCGGCGGGCTCGCGCAGGAGACGCTCGAACCATAGCCGCAAGTGGGCAGCGGGAAAGCAGTCGAGCGCGAGCGCCAGCAGCGCGGCATCGAGCGCGGGCCACGCGACATAAGGTGACTGGATGCCGTACTTATCGCCAAAACGCCGCTCGATGGTCGCGCGATACGTGCCGCTTTCCAGTTCGGCGAGACAGGCGGCAAAGAGCCCGGCACGCCGCGCGACGAAGTCGGCGGCGTGCAGATCGGCGGGGCCCCGCTGGAACGGATGGAAGAATGCACCCGGTAGCGCCGCGAAGAGCGCGGGCCAGCAGAGCAGGCCGAAAAGGCCGTTGATGAGCGTGTTCTCGACGTAGAAGACGGGCGCGCCGGCACTTTCGAGCGTCCGGCGTGCGGCTTCTTCCACGCGCAGGCCCGCAAAAGCGGCGGGTAGCGTGAGTTCGGCGTTTGCGAAAGTCGGCGTGTCGGTGGCCGTCTGCGTCGTCTGCGTCGTGCATGTTGCCGGCTTTGCCCGTGTCGTGTCTGCGGGGCGCCGTCGCTCCAGACGCGCGAGCGTGCGCGTTGCGCGCTGCGCTTCCTCCTCGTTCGCGGGCGCGTTGGCAATCGCTTGTGCGAGCGCGAGGGCTTCTTCGCAGCGGCCCAGTTGCTCCAGAACGCGCACGCGCCGGTAGCGCGATTCGGGATGGCCGCTGTCGAGATAGGCGCGCCACGCAAGCGCCGGCTCGTCCAGGCGCTCGGCCGCCTGGCCGGCCGCGTGCCGTACCCGGTCGTGGCGCGCGCGCAGCCAGTCGTTGTTCCTCGTATGCGGTGCGAGCGAGTCGAGCGTATCGAGCGCCGCGCCAAGGGCGGTGACGGCCGACGCAGCGTCCGGCGCGAGATCGAAGGTCTCGCGGCAGTCGCGCAGCGCAAGCCAGGCGTCGATGTCGGCGCGTTGCTGGAACGCGCGCGACGCGCTATCGAGCGGCACCGGCTCGTAGCGGTAGACGCCCAGGTCGGTGAGCACGAACTCGGACCAGTCCTGCCGCAGATTGCCGAAGAACATCAGCCTGAGCCGCTCGCACAGCGGCGCGGCGCTCAGATGGAAGACCGTATCGGCCGAGTCCGGAAACCATGCGGACCAGCCGCGCGGCTCGGGCGCGGCGGCATGCAGGGCTTCGAGCGTCTCGGCGCGTGTGGTTCGGGTGGTTCGGGTGGTCTGCGGGATGCACCGGGTACGCGTGGCGCGCGAGGAGGTACCGGCAAACGGCGCGTTCGGCGCCTTGAGCGCGTCGGGCACGTCAGACGCGTCGGCTGCATCGAATGCCTCAGACGCACCGTGCGCGCCATGCGCATGAGCGTCCGCTGCGAGGCGCGCATCGAGCTCCTGCAACTCGGCTTTGCTGACGAGCGCCGCGAGCGCGTCGAGCGCGAGCACGGGCGCGGCGTCCAGCCAGCGCGCTTCGACAAGGGGCGTTGCCGCCGCGCGCGGGCAGCCAATCTCGGCGTAGTCGAGCTTGCTCGCGCGAAAGACCGGGCCCTTGCGCATCAGCATGCGTACGAACAGCGCGCGTGAGGCGCGCGGCAAGGCGCCGAAGCCCTGTACGAAGCGCCGCTCGGCGTCGTCGAACAGATCGGCGCAGCGCGCATCGAGCGAGGCGAGCGCGCGCTCGAAGTTCGCGAGGTAATAGAACGGATCGGGAGATTCGGGAAGCACGCGCGGCACTGTATGGATATACAGCCGCGATGATAGCAGGCCGGCGCGGCCAGCGAGCGCCGGGGGTGGCGGTTGTGATGGCTGAGTGGCTACCAAAGTACCAAAGGACCCGGCGTGCCTCGGGTCTTCGCGGCCTGTACGCTACAATTGCCGCAGCCTGAAAACCGAACCGCGCGAGAAGCGCAACAAGAGCGATGAACAAACGGAAAGCCTGCCTCGTCGGCCTCGCCGCCGGTGCCACTCTGCTCGCGGGATGCGTCGCGCAGTATCAGAACCCCAGCGCGTGCGAGCAGGAAATGCGCACCCGGCTCGCCAACGCATCGCTGGGCGAATTGTCCGTCACGCATACCGCGGTGGCGTATCGCGGCAAGCGTGTCGTCGTCGAAGGGGTCCTTGCGCGCGGCGCGCTGCCGGCCTCGGGGGTGCTCAGCACGTCGGCCGCCGCCGCCGCCGCGGGTACGCCTGGCGCGGTCGCGGTCGGCGCCTCGGGTGCGAGCGCCACCGTGGCCTCGGCGACGTCCGGTGCCGCAGCTGCATACGGCGCTTCGGCGTCGTCGATCGCATCCATGGCCTCGGCGGCGTCCGGTGCGTCAGCAGCGTCCGCTCCTGTCGCGGCTCCGGTCGTCGAGAGCAAGCCCACCACGCCGATGGCCGTGCTTGCCGTCAAGCTCGGTCTGCACAAGGCGCCGCGCCCGTCCACGGCCGCCGAGTGCACCTACGACAGAACGGGTAGCCTCACGTCGTTCCGCTGGCTTTCGCCGGGCGCGCTCGCGAAGACCACGCCCGCCCCGGACGCCGACGACGAGTGACCCGGCGCGCGCTTGCACGAAGCCCGGAACGCGATCAGAACGCGAAATACGGCCCCGTTCCCGCCGGGGTCACCTGAGCTTCGATAGCCGTGTAGATGCGCCGCCCGAAGAAGAACGGCAGTCCCCAGCCGAACATGTTGCCGTTGTAGCCCGCGAGGTTGTCGAACGCCCAGTTGCCGCTCGCGAGGAGCGTTTGCGCGTTCGCGACCGAGACAGACGCCGGCGCGCTGATGCCATCCGTTCCCTTGATCGTCGCGCCGATGCTTAGCGGCGAACTCGGGCAGTACCACACGCCACAGCGGGTGAGGGCCGGGCTCGCGAAGAAAAAGCCGTTCGAGCCGCTGTCCAGATAGCTCAGCGGATAGACCGAGCCGTCCGAGGTCGTGGTCGTCACGAAGCCCGTCACCGTATTCGTGCGCAGCACCGTCGCGCCGCCGAGCGCGTTATTCGACTGCGAGCCGATGCCGAAGATCAAGGATCCGCTCACCGCGCTTTGGCCCGTGTCGGGCACTGCGGGCAGGTCGATCACGACGCCGTTGTTGTCGGTGGCAAACGACGCAACGGGATTGCTCACCTGCTGCGCGAGCGGTTGCGCACTCGCTGTGCAGACGCCGGAAGGGCATGCGTAGTACCACGAACTATTGGCCTGTTTGACGCAGGCCGCGCCGCAGTCGGCGCTGAAGAGCCCGACGCCGAGAATGCCGTTCGAGCGCAGCGCCGTGGTATTGATCATCGCGAGTCCGAAGCCCTGGCAGACACTCGGCGTGGTCGGCACGGACGGATCGGCGATCACCTGGATCGGCAGCGAGGGAGCCACCTCGCCCGCGAGCCGCACGTCGGCGCTGCGCACCGCGCCCCATGTGTAGCCGGTGCCGAAGGCCGCGCATTCGCCGGCAGGCGCCGAGCCGGCGCCGGCGTTGACGGCGGGCAGCGCGAATCCGGCCGGCAGGGCGGAGGCAAGCAGGCGCAGGCCTTGCGAGCCGGTGTCGACCTGCACGTTGTCGACGGTGGCGCAGGTGTTCGTGCCCGGCACGCACACGGTCACGCTGGCCATGAGCATGTTGCGTGCTGAGTTGGCGGTGGCGGCGACGCTGACCGCGACGACATTCGGCGTAGTCGATTGCGGCACGGTGCCCGACGTGCTGCCAGAGGTGCTCGAGGTGCCCGAGCCGGTCGAGGGCGGCGAACTCGCCCCCAACGGCGCACTGGCGGCAGCGGGTGCGCTCGCCGGTGCGGTGGCGCCTGCCGCGCCGTTGTTGCCGCTGCTGCCGCCGCAGGCCACGAGCGCCACCGCGAAAATACCGGCGAGCACGATCGAGCGCGTGTTTGCGCGCCTTCCCCGCGTCAAGGCTTGTCGTATCGGCGTGCTCATCGCAGGTCTCCTTCCGTGATGCCCGCAGGCAGCGCCGCCGGCAGCCACGCGCGGCCGACATAGCTGCGCATGTGGCCGCCGGATTCGACGACGACCGTGGGTGTATCGACGCGTGCTGCGTGCAAGCCGTCGCGTCCGGCGGCATGAAGCACGGCTGCGCCGCTGCGCCAGTCGGCGGCATAGCGGCCGAGCAGCGTATCGAAATCCGGCGGGGTGGGGCCTTGCCACGTATAGGCGAAAATTTCGCCGCTGCGGGTGGCGATGTACTCGTTCAAGCGCGTGCCGCCCGCGTCGACATAGCTCGTCACGCGCGCCGCGCCGCCCGCGAATGTCTGGGAGGCAGCGAGGGCGGAGGTTTGGGGGACGTTGGGCGGGGCCGTGTCGCCGAGCGCTGCCTGGGCCGGTGCTGCGCTGGCCGCAAGGCACGAGAAGACGCAGGCGAAGGCCGCTGCGCGGCCCGCCTGCAAGCGGCTGCAAGCTGTCATTAATCTCTCCGGATGTTGTTCTTCAGACTTATCTCTTTTTTCTTGGGGAAATTAGCACCGGGTCGCTTGTACAAGACCCGCGAGACGCCAGTGCCGACCGGCGCAAATTCGGTGGCACGCCGCTTTTCCTCGCAAGCCATTGATCAATAAAGAGATTTTTCTGATATGCAGGCCCGGAGAGGGCTTTTTTGAATGTTGAAAAACGTTACATGGATGGTGTCAAAGCTGGCCTCGCGACCCGTCACCCGGCGGGTTAGGGCCTTTGTTTGCCGGGCCGATGCGCGCCTGGTGGCGCCGCTGTATCCGGTTTTTGCACAGCACGGCATCTCGCCGGTAAAATCTCGGGTTGATCCACGGAAACTAGCCCGTGGCCTAGCCGAAGGGATTACCCGAACATGAGTGATTTTCACCAACGTCTTGCCGCACGCGCGCTCGCGCTCCTGATGGCGGGCGGGCTGGTCGCCGGCTGCAGCTCGCCGACGCCCGGCAAGATCGATTACCGCAGCGACGCAAAGGCGAAGCAGGCGTCGCTGGCCGTTCCGCCCAACATGCTCGACGAAGCGGGCGATCAGCGCTCGCTGCCTCCGCAGGGCGGCGAAACCTCGCTGTCCGCGCTCAAGCAGGTTCAGGCCGCCGCGCCGCCCTCCGACGAGACCCAGGTGCTCCCGCAGGTGCCCGGCATGCACATTCAGCGTGACGGCACGGAAAGCTGGCTTGTCATCGACAGCCGCACGCCCGACCAGGTCTGGCCGCAGGTGCGCCGCTTCTGGCAGGAGCAGGGCTTCCTGCTGGTGGTCGACCAGCGCGACAAGGGCGTGATGGAAACCGACTGGAACGAGACCCATCCGAAGATCAACGACGGTCTCATCCGCAATACGCTGTCGTGGGCCATGGGCAATTCGTACGTCACGGCGGAGCGCAACAAGTACCGCACGCGTCTCGAAACGTCGCCCACGGGTGGCACGTATATCTTCATCAGCCAGAAGGGCCTGAGCGAGCAGCTGACCGGCACCAACAACGACACCAGCAAGTGGGTGCCGAAGCCCAACGATCCGGCGCTCGAAACGGAATACCTCAAGCGGCTCATGGTGACGCTCGCGCGCGCCAAGCCCGGTGTGCCCGACGCACAGATCTCCGCCGAGGCCGACGCGAAGGCGAACGGCAGCGCGAAGAATGCGTCGGCCAAGGGTCCCGACGCCGCAGCAGCCGCCATCGCGGCGCAGAACGCGGCCGCCGCTGGCCAGAGCACGCCGTCCTCCTCGTCGAACGGCGCCGCGGGCGGGCAGTACACGTCGACCGAGCTCACGCTCTCCGAGCCGTACGACCGCGCATGGCTGCGTGTGGGTGTCGCGCTCGACCGCGCGAACTTCACGGTGGACGACCGCGACCGCACGAAGGGCATCTACTACCTGCGCTATGTCGATCCGCAGGACCTGAGCTCGGTGGAGCAGGGCTTCTGGAGCCAGCTCTTCCACGGCCACAAGGACAAGGTCGCGAAGCAGTACAAGCTCAACGTGCGCGCCGTGACCGAGAACCAGACCCGCGTGTCGGTGCTCGACGACAAAGACCAGGTCGACTCGTCGCGTCCGGCTCAAGAGATCATGGGCCTCGTGGTCGAACAGTTGCAATAAGCGTTCTCGAGACGCAGCGGGCGGCACCGAGGCCGCCCCAGGGCAATCAAGAAAACCGCCTGCGATTCATCGATTCGCAGGCGGTTTTTTTATGCCGTTTTTGTGCGCATTCACGCGCGCCGCGCGACGCTTTCAATGCGGCGGAATCATCCACGTGAATACGTTCTGCTGCAGCCACACGAGAATGCCGAGCAGCACTGTCAGCAGGATCGAGTGCTTGAAGGTCTTCGCGAACACGTGGCCTTCCTTGCCCTTGAGATCCGTTGTCGCCACACCTGTCGCGATGTTCTGCGGCGAGATCATTTTGCCCATGACGCCGCCTGACGAATTGGTCGCCGCCATCAGCACGGGGTTGAGGTTGAGCTGGTTCGCGGCCACCACCTGCAGATTGCCGAACAGCGCGTTGCCCGAGGTATCGCTGCCCGAGAGGAACACGGCAACCCAGCCGAGGAACGCCGAGACGAGCGGAAAGAACGCGCCTACCGAGGCAACGCCCAGACCCAGCGTGTAGGTGAGACCCGAGTAGTTCATCAGGAACGCGAGCCCGACGATGGTCGCGACGGTCAGGATGGCGATACGCGTCTGCACCCAGGTGTCGACGATCGCGGCGCCGAAGTCGGCGGGCTTCAGTCGCACGATCAACGCGGTGAGGATCGCCGCGAGGAGAATCGCCGTGCCCGTGCCGAGCGGCTGGAAGTCCCAGATCGCGCCATACGGCGTCTTGTACAGCGTGATGTAGACGGCCTTGTCGAGGCCCGGCCAGTGCACCTTCAAGTCGCCGATCGCAAACACCTTGGCGATCGTCCAGAGAATCACGACGACGGACACGATGATCCATGGATACCATCCCTGCGCGCCCGGCACGTCGCTGCGCACTTCCTTCGCACGGTCGACCTTGATCTCGAAGCGCGGATCGGCCGCTGGCTTCCAGATGCGCAGAAACAGGATCGTCAGGATCAGCGAGACAAGCGACGAAAGCACGTCGGTCAGGCTGTAGTTGATGAAGTTAGCGGTGACGAACTGCGTGATCGCGAAGCTGCCGCCCGAGACCAGCAGCACCGGCCAGATGCGCAGCATGCCGCGCACGCCCGCATAGATGGCGATGACGTAGAAGGGCAGCGCCAGGGCGAAGAACGGCAACTGGCGGCCGACCATTTGCCCGAGCGCATCGGCCGGCAGGTGGGTGACTGCGCCGAGCACCGTGATCGGCACGCCGAGCGCGCCGAACGCCACCGGTGCCGTGTTGAAGATCAGCGTGAAGGTGAGTGCCTCGAGCGCCGGGAAGCCGAGCATGATCAAGAGCGAACTGGTGATCGCGACGGGCGTGCCGAAGCCGGAGATGCCCTCGAACAGCGCGCCGAACGAAAAGCCCACCACCACGAGCACGATGCGCCGGTCGTTGGGCAGATTGTCGAGCAGCCACATGCGAAAGGCCGCGAAACGCCCCGAGCGCAGCGCGATGTTGTAGAGCAGGATGGCCGTGACGACGATCCACATGACCGGCCACAGCGCGAAGACCACGCCGTTGAGCACCGAACTGATGGCGAGGTTGACGGGAAACTGCCAGCCCACGATGGCGACGACCAGGCCCACGATGAGGCCCGCGAGCGAAGCCTGCCACGCGGGCCGGCGCGCCCAGCCGAGCAGGACGAGCACCACTACGATCGGCAGCACCGCCACGAGGAACGACAGGAATAGCGAATTGCCGATGGGGGTCAACAGCTGATGGAACATGACGTCTCCTTTATGCTGATTGGTATCGGTGCATCGATGCGTGCGAGCGCAAGGGTGTGCCGGGCGTGGCGTCGGCGACGCGCGTGGTGCGCGGGTAGAACCGGGGTGCCGCCGTGAGGGAGGGCGAGTTCAGTAAGGCTGTGCTTCCGTCCCCGATACCCAATTGCAGCATAGAAAATGGTTCGGGAGGGTCAAGGAGGGAAAGTACGGTCGTGCGGCGCGAACGGGCGGCATGGCTTGTCACTGGCACCGGTGGATCCTGGCGACGCCAGTGCCCGCGGCCGCTTTTCGGTGGGGCCAGATACAAGCGCGGCGCACGCTCTTGCGAGACGTGCGCCGCGTATCCTCTCTGAAGCCGGTCTGTGAATCCAGTATTGCCGGCTAATTTGCCTGTTGTAATGTCGTTGGTTTTTTCGCTGCGTTAGATGTGGCGAATGCGGTGGAGCGAATGCCGCCCTTACTTGCCGACCTGGTTGCCGATGATGCCGCCCACCGCGGCACCGCCGATCGTGGAGAGCGCACTGCCGCCGATCGCTGCGCCAGCGACGCCGCCGACACCCGCGCCGATTGCCGTGTCGCGGTCGCGCCTCGACATGTTGTCGCAAGCCGAGAGGCTGCCGATCACGGCGACGAGCGTTGTGACAGTGAGAAGGGTGCGTGCGCGAGCAAGGGTTTTCATTTTTCGACTCCTTTTGTATCGGGGTGGGGCGCCTCGGGCGTTTGCATGCCCGTTGAGCACTACCAATACGTTCATCGTAGTGGCGCGTCCGGTATCCGGGTGTGTGCGCTTGTCAACGAGTTGTGGGAGTCGTTAGAAATTGTTTCGGGCCCCGCAGAGGGGCCCGAATGCGGCGGCGCAGCGAACCGTCTTGCGTGCCTTACTGGCGCTGATAAATCTCCGCGCCTTGCTTGACGAACTCGACGGCCTTCACTTCCATGCCCTTCTTCAGTGCCTCATCGTCGCTCACGCCCTGTTTCGCCGCGAAGTCGCGCACGTCCTGGGTGATCTTCATCGAGCAGAAGTGCGGGCCGCACATCGAGCAGAAGTGCGCGACCTTCGCGGAGTCCTTCGGCAGCGTTTCGTCGTGGAACTCGCGTGCCTTGTCCGGATCGAGACCGATGTTGAACTGGTCTTCCCAACGGAACTCGAAGCGTGCCTTCGAGAGCGCGTTATCGCGCACCTGCGCGCCCGGGTGGCCCTTCGCGAGGTCGGCCGCATGTGCCGCGAGCTTGTACGTGATGATGCCTTCCTTCACGTCGTCCTTGTTCGGCAGGCCCAGGTGTTCCTTCGGCGTGACGTAGCAGAGCATCGCCGTGCCGAACCAGCCGATCATCGCGGCGCCAATGCCCGAGGTGATGTGGTCGTAGCCAGGCGCGATGTCGGTGGTGAGCGGTCCGAGCGTGTAGAACGGCGCTTCCTTGCACCAGTCGAGCTGGAGATCCATGTTCTCCTTGATGAGCTGCATCGGCACGTGGCCCGGGCCTTCGATCATGACCTGCACGTCATGCTTCCACGCGATCTGCGTGAGCTCGCCGAGCGTCTTGAGTTCGCCGAGCTGCGCTTCGTCGTTGGCGTCGTAGATCGAGCCGGGACGCAGGCCGTCGCCGAGCGAGAAGCTCACGTCATAGGCCTTCATGATTTCGCAGATCTCTTCGAAATGCTCGTAAATGAAGGATTCCTTATGGTGAGCCAGGCACCATTTGGCCATGATCGAACCGCCGCGCGAGACGATGCCCGTCATGCGGTTGGCCGTGAGCGGCACGTATTGCAGGCGCACGCCCGCGTGAATCGTGAAGTAATCGACGCCCTGTTCAGCCTGCTCGATGAGCGTGTCGCGGAACATTTCCCACGTGAGGTCTTCCGCCTTGCCGTTGACCTTCTCGAGCGCTTGATAAATGGGCACCGTGCCGATGGGCACCGGCGAGTTGCGGATGATCCACTCGCGCGTTTCGTGAATGTGCTTGCCGGTCGAGAGGTCCATGACCGTGTCGCCGCCCCAGCGGATCGCCCACGTCATCTTGTCGACTTCCTCGCCGATCGACGACGTGACCGCCGAATTGCCGATGTTCGCGTTGATCTTCACGAGGAAGTTACGGCCGATGATCATCGGCTCGCTTTCCGGGTGGTTGATGTTCGCGGGGATGATCGCGCGGCCGCGCGCGATTTCCTCACGCACGAATTCGGGCGTGATCTCCTGCAGCGCGTTTGCACCGAAAGCCGCGGCGCCGAACGCCTGGCCCGGGTGCTGGCGACCCATCATCGCGGCGAGCTTTGCGCCGTTCGGGCCGCTCGTCTTGAGGCTTTCCAGATACTCGGCGCGGCGCTGGTTCTCGCGGATCGCGATGTATTCCATCTCGGGCGTAATGATGCCTTGGCGCGCGTAGTGCATCTGCGTGACGTTCTTGCCGGCCTTCGCGCGGCGCGGCGTGCGATGCAGGCCCGGGAAGCGCAGTTCGGCCGTAGCCGAATCGGCGGCGCGCTCGCGGCCGTACTCGGAGGAGAGGCCGGGCAGCGCTTCGGTGTCGTCGCGCTTCTCGATCCAGCCCTGACGCAGCGCGGGCAGACCTGCGCGGATGTCGATCTTCGCTTCAGGATCGGTGTACGGACCCGAGGTGTCGTAGACGTAGATGGGCGGATTCTTTTCGCCGCCGAAGCCCGTGGGCGTGTCCGATTGCGTGATTTCGCGCATCGGCACGCGGATGTCGGGCTGCGAACCGGTCACGTAGACCTTGCGGGAATTGGGCAGCGGCGCGATTGCGGCTTCGTCAACGTGCGCGTTGGCGGAAATGAACTTCGGATTCGCGTTCATACGTCTCTCTCTCCATGCAAAGCAAATTGGGAACAGCGGCTTAGCAGGAGATGAGACGGAACGTTGACGGACTTCGCTGGGTGAGGTGAGGCGTGATGCGTTGCGAAGTCCGGACGCTTCCCTGCGCTGGCATTATCCAGATCAGGTTCAAAGGGTATTTCTCACCCACGCAATACGCGGCTTGAATATTCATATGAACAGTTCGAAGCGGCGCATGACGCAGGACCCCCGCGTAAGCAGGCCAAACAATACACCGTGGTGCGACGATCTGGCAAGTGCTCTGGCGTGTGAAACGTGTCAGGCGAGGCGGGAAGATCGTAGTGGGGTGATGCTCATGGCGCGATGCTTACAGCGTGAAATCGTCCGCAGCTTCGGGTTGAAACAGGATGCGGTCGATCTTGAACGTCTCCACGGCGCCGCTGGGGGGCGTGAAGCGCACGGACTCGCCGCGTTTGGCGCCCAGCAGCGCGAGGCCCGCGGGCGAAAAAACGTTCAGCCGCCCGGCGGCGAGGTTGGCGCTCACCGGATAGACCACGGTGAACGTGACTTCCTCGCCCGAGCGCTGGTTCACAAGCGTGACCTGCGAGTTCATGGTGACGACGTTGGCTGCGACCTTGCGCGAGTCGACGATTTCTGCGCGTTCGAGCAGTTCGTCGAGCATGATCTGGCGTGCGGGCGCGGCACCAGGTTCGGCGGCGCATTTTTCGAGGCGAGCGAGATCGAGCTCGGTCAAATAGCGGATTTTCTTCGACATGGTGGTTCTCCTTACGATCCGGGATAGAAAAAGGTGGGGGATCGGCCCGGAGCCCGACCGAACGGCTCCGGGAAGCGGAGGGCGGTTCAGTATGGACGCCGGGCGGCGGCGAGCGGGGCCGGAGAGCCGGGGAGGTGTCGTCGGGCGGCGGCGCGCGCATCCGGAAACGCTCCCGCGCACGCCTGCGCGCCGCGCTGGGCGCGCGGCGGCAAAGATGCGGCAAGGTGCACGGCAAGGTGCGTGAGCGACGGATACATGAGAGACGAGAGGAATTGAAAGATTATTGAAAGCAGATAACATGCTAACACGGCCTCAATTACCGTGGACATTGCGCGCGGCCGAAGCGAACGATTTACGGCGGCTTGCTGCGCATTGGTCGTGGCGTCGGTATCAGCGCCGCGTTTCACCGGGCGTTGCGCGCAAGCTGCGCGCCTGAGCATAAAGCGCGCTCGCTACGTCCGCTGCGCGGTGCCTTGTTGCATAATGCGTGGCGCCCGGTCCGGGTCCTTCGCGCAGTTGCTGTAATGGGTGTCCTTCGTGCCCTTCCTGGGTACATCTCGCACTTTCTTTTTTCGCCGCTTCCATCATGCCGTTGCGCCTCATTCGTCCCGTCTCACGTCCGGCGGGATGTCCGCGGTCCGCCCTCAGCCTTTCCGCGGTGCAATGACGATGCCTCCCCGTTTGCCTTCCCGCTGGACCGGCAGTTCGATCGCTCAAGGGCTGCTACAGACCCTGATCCAGGCCGGCGCACAGTGCTGGCGCCTTGCGTGCAGCGTGCGGCTACCGCAGTCGCGCGGCGGCCGCGTCGCGCTATCACTCGCGGTCGTCTATTTCGTCTGGGGCTCGACCTATCTCGGCGTACACGTGGCGCTCGGCTCCTTTCCGCCGTTGCTGCTCTCGGGCTTGCGCAATCTGCTTGCCGGCATCGGGCTATTCGTATTTGCCGTGCGTCGGCGCCCCCCCATGCCCACCGTCGCACAGGTGCGTAACGCAGGTGTCGTCGGCACGATGCTGGTAGGCCTGTCGAGCGGCATGCTGGCTTACGGCATGCGCACGGTCGGCACCGGCACCGCAGCCGTGATGGTCGCGACCGTGCCGCTGTTCGCCACGCTCATTGCCGCCGCAGCCGGGCGGCGTATCGCGAACGGCGAATGGGCGGCGGTGGCGTTGGGGCTCGTCGGTATCGCGATACTCAGCCACGGCGGCGGTGCGAGCGGCACAGCGGGCGGCAGCCTCGCGATTCTCGGCGGCGCGCTCTTCTGGGCGATTGGCGCGCATCTCGCGGGGCGGCTCGAACTGCCGGCCGATCTCTTCATCGCGACGGCGCTGCAGATCGGTCTGGGTGGCGCGATCTCGACGCTGGTGGCATGGATCACGGGCGAGCGCATGGGCACGCTGCATTTCCTGCCGATCGTCGCGTTCGTCTATCTGATGCTGATCGGCACGATGGCTGCGTATGTGGCTTATGGCTATCTGATTCGGCACACGAGCCCGATCGTGGCGAGCAGCTGCATGTATGTGAACCCGGTCGTCGCGGTGATACTGGGCGCGCTCACGCTCGGCGAGCCGATTACCGTCGGCACGATCGTCGCAACCGTGCTGATCCTTGGTAGCGTCGGACTCTCGTTCCTGTTCGACGATCGGCGAAAGGCATCCTGATCTCGCGAGATCATTTGGACCACGAATCGTTTTTCAGTCTATGGCGCAATGCTGGCGAACAGTCGCGGCTCCGGCAAATGCGCTGGCGCCGCGATTGCCGCGCCGGTTACTTCGCCTTCTCGGCGCTGTTCGTGATGGCGTGGCCACCCGAGGACAGATCCTGGCCCGCGCCCGCGACGGTGTTGCAGGCGGCCAGCGCCGCAACCGACGCGGTGACGAGAAGCAAGGCAATCAGGCGTTTCATGAGGGGGGTCTCCACTGAGTGAGGGAAACCTTCTTCAGCACACCCCGTGCCTGACCCAATTTACGAACTCGCGATGCTGGCCGCACACGTACTTGGCGCGGCACTCGCGCGGCGAAAGCGCGTCGCGCGTTCAGGTGTTTGCATCGGACTGTGCCCGCGTGGCGTAGTGGATCCATGCTGCGAGCGCGCTGAAGCACAGACCCGCTACGCATACGCCGATCCAGCCGAACGCATGCCACGTGGCCGCGCCCACTGCCGACCCCGTTGCTCCG
This sequence comes from Paraburkholderia tagetis, assembly GCF_022213065.1. Taxonomy (GTDB): domain Bacteria; phylum Pseudomonadota; class Gammaproteobacteria; order Burkholderiales; family Burkholderiaceae; genus Paraburkholderia; species Paraburkholderia tagetis. The sequence goes on along the minus strand of NZ_JAKLJA010000035.1, from coordinate 34,231 downwards.
CCGATGAAATAGCAGACCATGAATACGGTGTTCACGCGGCTGCGCGCTTCGGGGCGCAGTGCATAGATGCGCGACTGGTTCGAGATCTGCGCGGCCTGCACGCCCACGTCGAGCACGATCACGCCGATCACGAGGCCGATCAGGCTCTTGCCCGAGAACGCGAAGATCACGAACGAGATGGCGATGAGCACGATCGAGAGCGTGATGACGGCGCGCGGGCCGCGCTTGTCGGCGGAACGGCCCGCCCAGGGCGCGGCGAGCGCGCCCGCCGCGCCGACGATGCCGAAGAGCCCGGCGACCTGGGGACCGAGGTGGAACGGCTCGCCTGCGAGCAGCAGCGTGAGCACGGGCCAAAACAAACTGAATGCGGCAAAGAGGCACGCGCCAATCGCCGATGCCTCGCGCAAGCCGCGCAATTCGACCGTGAGATGCCAGAGCGTGGCAAGCAGCTTGCCGTAGCCGAGCGTCGAGGTCGGCTGGCTCTTCGGCAGCTTCTTCACGACCACCACGGCGAGCACGAGCAGCGCCGCGATCGATGCACCGAATACCGTGCGCCAGCCGAAGTACTGGCCGACGAACCCCGCTGCCGTGCGCGCGAGCAGGATGCCGAGCAGCAGACCGCTCATGACGGTGCCCACGGCGTGGCCACGCTGCTCGGGCGGTGCGAGTTCCGCCGAGAACGGCACGGCCTGCTGCGCGATGGTGGCGAGCACGCCGATGGCGAGGCTCGCGCCGATCAACACCGGCAGCGTGGGCGCGGTGGTGGCGGCGAGCAGCGCGAGGCAGAGCAGCCCCGTCTGTACGAGGATGATGCGGCGACGGTCGAAGCGGTCGCCGAGCGGCGCGAGCAGCAGCATGCCCAACGCGTAGCCGAGCTGTGTCGCGGCGGGCACCGCGCCGATCCATTCGGCTCCGGCGGGAAAGGCCTGGCGGAAGTCATCGAGCAGCGGCTGGTTGTAATAGATGTTCGCGACCGCTACGCCCGCGATGGTCGCGAGCAGAAGCAGCAGGCCGCGCAGCGACTGGCGTTCGCCAGCGGATGCGGAATCGGGTGTGGACATGTGCGCAGTGAGGGCGGAGCCCGGCGATACCGGGTGCTGCAAAAGGCTGCCCGGGCTCGTACAGGCGAAACGCGATCCGAACGAGCCCGGGCGTGCCGATCATACCGGAGCGTATGCGATCGTGCTGGCCATGTCTTGAACACCGCGTGCCGAGACGGTGACTGTCAGCATCGGATCTCAAAGATGTTGTGTTCACAACTTTTCGATGGTGCGGCGTTCACGCATGGTTGCCGTCGCGTGGGCGGCCCGGTGAAGCGGGCGCTTGGGAGGGCGAGCGGGGCAATGGTAGAATCGCGTCCGCTTTGCCGGCGTGATGAAATTGGTAAACATAGCGGACTTAAAACTAGATTGAGTGCCCAGCCGGAAACGGCCGGTGCAGAACCCCTCAAATTCGGCGAACCCCCTGGACTTTGCAGTGCGCGAGCGCGCATCGTGCCGAGGCGACGCCGAGCCAAGCCGGCTGGCGCTTTTTTGCGCTGGCCAGGAAGGTGTAGAGACTAGACGGGGGGCGCCTAAGGTCCCGGTGCGGCTCGACCGCGCACCACAGGGCTAAGGCGAAGGCATAGTCCAGCGCACGAACACCCGCAAGAAGCTCGCGGGCGGCGTCGAAAGACGTAGTGTGACGAAAATCCGCCGCCTCACGGCTTACCGGTTCGAGTCCGGTCGCCGGCACCAGGACATATCCTGAACATGCTTTGCAAGAAGCCCTAAACCCGCGATGGCGCAACGCCTCGCGGGTTTTTTGTTGCATGGGCTCGTGGATTCGCAGAAGACGTGGCGGGCGCTCAACGGCTGCGAATCTGGCCGGTGTGGGGATTGACGAGCCGCGCAAAGCCGAAAAGCGCCGCTATCGCCAATGGACACGCGATGAAAAAGGCTGTGAGCATGATACAAGCCGTAACAAAATGTTTCGTCAGTGTATCTGCAAGATGCGGATTGAGTATCAGGGAGAACGACAACAAACCATTGCGTTTATGCAAGGTTTGTGCGCGAAAAGCCGGAGTTGATTGGCGAAATGCTTGTTGCGTGGGGTGGGGTATCTGCGAGAGAACGATTTAAATGCAGTCGAAGATTACCTCTACTGTTTGGGCAGTGACGCCACGCAGGCCTTCGCTGTGCACATCGACGGCGTGCATCTCCTTATGCTGCTTGTGGCAATAAGCCTGCGCTTCCTTGAAACCGGCGCTGCGCACATGATTCCACGAGACGATGTCCCAGCGCGCCCGGCTCGTTAGCGAAAGATGCCCATCCTGTCTTGAATTCACACTGGTTACCGACGTGCATGCCGTTAGCATGCTGAGACCAAGCAACAGGATGCTGCCTTTCATAAATTTCCTCCTGATCGCGCACCATTGTCGCCGCCAAATGCAGGCGTTGGCAACTCGGGGCTGGAGGTTAATTAACGTCCTTAAACGCTGAGCATGGGTGCGCTAGCGCGCGTCATGCGGATGTAGCGTGAGGGCGCTGTGAGAAGACGGTGTGCGTTCGTAAGCGCGGAACACACCGCCCGAAGAGGGTTAACACTTTGTGGCGTGCGCAGCGCCCAATCGCGCCGCCGCGCCAGGCGCTCACAAGCAGGCTTTAGGGCAGGCGCCAAGGCGTGCTCGCAGGAGTCGGGCGCGAGTGCAGTCGCGACACATATCTATGTCACAGAACGTGCCAAGGTCGTCCATGCGCCGCGCAGTAGCGCCACACGCGAGCTGCACGTTTCGCTTGCGGCACGCCCGCATGCGGGGCGTCCGGGACGATTGGGCGAATCAGTCGTGCGCGATGATATCGCCAACCTGCGCCTGGCCAGAGACGAGGCAAGACGAGAGGAAGTTCTCTCCCTGGCTACGCGCGCCGATGGCGGTGAAGCCACGCGTGAGCGCGTCGAGCCGAACGAGTTCCGACCCCCGGGCGCAGGTGACCGCGCCGTTTTCGTGCGCCTGCACGCGGGTCATCACCCGATTCCCGAGGAGGAGTGCGAGGATGATGACGATGCCAACATTGAATGCTTGTCTCATGATTTCGTCTCCTTGTGCAGTCAGACTATCTCAGCCTTTCGGCGTACGAATCCAGGAGTTTCCCGGCGATGCACTGCAACACATGCGGCGCCCGAAAACGCCTTGAAATGCGGGGGAGTAATGTTTCGGCATCCTTGTGTTGTGGAGCGCAACGCGCCGAGCCTTATGTGGCGCGCCTGTGCGAGCAGGCGCGTCACGATGGTCTGCGAGACGCGGGAACGTTGCGGCGCAACAATGGCGCGTCGCGTCACGCGTGCCGTCAGCTAATGAATGTAGCGTTGGACAAATTAAGTCCTGGGTGGCACATCGACACGGCCTCGTTTGAGCCGTTTTAATGTTTGATATCGATCATTTCTTGCTGAGCCGTTAACGCGATGCACATAGCACCAGCCGTTCGAATCAAGATCTTCCGGCACTATTTTCCCGGGCGTGATCGTCGTGGCGGTGGAGGCGGGATCGGCTAGTCATGGGATGGCGAGACGAATCTTGAAATACATCCGCCGATGTTGCACTATCGGCTGTCCAGTCCCCTTTTTCCCCTTTTCTCGAGCGAGGTGCGGCAATGCAGTTGATTGGCATGATGGACTCCCCGTATGTGCGCCGCGTCGCGATTTCATTGCACGTGCTCGGGATGCCGTTCGAGCATCGCAGTGTCTCGGTGTTCCGGCACTACGACGAGTTCGCTCAGATCAATCCGGTCGTGAAGGCCCCGACGTTCATCGACGACGACGGCACGCTGCTGATCGACTCCACGCTGATCCTCGATCATCTCGACCGCAAGGTGCCGGCAGCGAAGCGTCTGATGCCCGAGGAATCGCAGGAGCGCACCTTTGCGCTGCGCGTGAACGGTTTCGCTCTGGCGGCCATGGAGAAGACGATCCAGCAGATTTACGAGCGCCAGTTGCGGCCCGAGGAGCGCCAGCACGAGCCGTGGCTCCAGCGCGTCAATGTCCAGATGCACGCCGCGTACGCGGTGCTCGATAAGCTGCTGAACGGCCGCGCTGGCTGGCTGTGCGCAGGGCGGATCACACAGGCCGACATCACGGCCGCGGTGGCCTGGCGCTTTACACAGCACATCCTGCCGGGCATCGCGGACCCCGCGCGTTATCCGGCGCTCGCCGCGCACTCCGAGCGCGCCGAAGCGTTGCCCGAGTTCGTGGCGACGCCGCTCGAATAAGCCACGGGTCCGCGAGCGGACCCGCAGATCGCTTCTTCCGATTGTCGGTTTCGCCGTTGGCGCGATTGTTCGCGTTTGGCGACAAGTGACTTCGCGTCCGGGCCATTTATCGGCGGACGCTACATTCCTAGAATGGCTCTCATCGAAATGCCGCTACGTCACCGCGACGCGGCGGTTCCAGCGGGAGCCGTCATGAAATCCTTTATCGAACGACAGTTGTATCAGCCAGCACTGGTCTTGCCGATGGTAGACCTCATGCAGCTGATGGTGTCGCTCGACTTCAACATGGGCCAGATCGGGCTTTTGGTGGCGACGCGCGGTGCGCGCGCGGCGCTGCAGCGCTCACGCGAACTCTGGTGCGCGAGCCATGGATGCGCGGCGCCGGTCGAACGCGTCCACTGATTCTGTTTCCCTTCGAGGGACAGATAGCGCACTGGTTTTACGATCCCCCCCGACGCGCAGCGGCATCGCCCGTTTGCTGTTGTGACGTCACCTTGTGAGCCGCCTCATGATCCGGGGCGGCTCTTTTTTTCCCGTTTTCCGATTCGAAACTCGAGCGCTTTAGCGGGCTCGCTGCGCTGTCATGCCGGCGCTCCAACGCGCAACCAACGTGCAACGGGGCGGCGCGCTCGCACGTGGCGTGGCCGGCGTAAGATGGCGCGAACGTGGTGCAGGCATGTGAGCTGCACGTTGATTGCACGAGGAGGTCGGCATGGCACAGCGTTTTGATGCGATCGTGATCGGCACGGGGCAGAGCGGTCCTCCGCTCGCGGTGCGGCTTGGAGCCAGCGGACGCAAGACGGCGGTGATCGAGCGCGCGGCGTTCGGCGGCACTTGCGTAAATGTCGGTTGCACGCCGACCAAGGCCTATGTGGCCTGTGCGCGTGCCGCACATGTGGCGCGTCATGCGGCGGACTTCGGCGTGCGAATCGGCAATGCCGTGCAGGACGGCGTGGAAAACGGCGCGCAAGTCGCGGGCGTGAACGTCGATCTCGCGTTCGTGAAGGCGCGCAAAGACCGCATCATTGGTGCGTCGCGCGATGGTGTCGAACACTGGCTGCGTAGTGCTCCCAACGTTACGGTGCTGCAAGGACATGCGCGCTTTAGTGCTGCACATGCGGTCAGCGTGACGTTGGCGAGCGGCGAAACGGTGACGCTCGAAGCGCCCAAGATCTTCGTCAATACCGGAACACGCGCCGCCGTGCCCGACCTGCCCGGGCTCGACCGTATCCGATACGAAACCAACTCGACGTTGCTGGCTTTGGAGACGTTGCCGGCACATCTGGCGATTGTTGGCGGCAGCTATGTGGCGCTCGAATTTGCACAGATGTTTCGCCGCTTCGGCAGCCGGGTGACGGTGCTCGTGCGCGGGGAGCGCGTGCTGGCGCGCGAGGACGACGACGTCGCCCGTGCGGTACAGGACGTGCTGGCGCGCGAAGGCGTGGAGTTTCGCTTCGGCAACGCGCCGCGCAGCGTGGCGCCACTCGGCGTGAGCGGCGCAGGCGGCACTGGCGGCACTGGCGGCGTGGCGGCTGCAAGCGTGGCCGCGGGCGGTCCGCGCCCGGAGGGGATACGCATCGAACTCGGCGGCGAAGCGCTCGATGTTTCGCATCTGCTGTTCGCCACGGGGCGCATTCCGAATACCGACGATCTCGGACTCGACGCGGCAGGCATCGAGCGAGACAAGCACGGCCTTATTCCCGTCGACGGAGAGTTGCGGACTCGCGTGCCAGGTGTCTGGGCGCTCGGCGACGTGAACGGGCGCGGGGCATTCACGCACACTTCTTACGACGATTACCAGATCGTCGCGGCGAATCTGCTCGACGGCGCGCATCGCAGCGCCGACTCACGCATTCCCGCCTATGCCGTGTTCGTGGATCCGCCGCTTGCGCGCGCGGGCTTGAGCGAGCGCGAAGTGCGCGCGAGCGGGCGGCCCGCGCTGATCGCGACAATGCCGATGTCGCGCGTCGGCCGTGCACGCGAGCGCGGCGAGACGGACGGATTCATGAAGGCACTCGTGGATGCGCGAACGCGGCGCATTCTGGGCGCGACGATCTTCGGTATGGAAGGCGATGAGGCGATTCATACGTTCATCGACACGATGACCGCCGACGCGCCCTATACGACGCTCGAATACGCGATGCATATCCATCCGACGGTGAGCGAACTGGTGCCGACCTTGCTCGGCGGGCTGAGGCCGCTCGCATGAGCGCGCCCGGCGAAAACGCCCACTCCGGCGAGTCTGCTCGCGATCCCGTGGTTAGTCCGTCCGTCAATGCTTCAGGCATCGCTTCGGGAAACCTCTACGCCGGCATCGAATCCGCCGCGCGTGATGAGCGTTTCGAGCGACTCGTTGCGCAAGCCGGCGTGTTGATCGAGCGGATCGTCTCGACAGGGCAGGCGAGTCCAGAAGGGTTCTGGTACGACGATCCGCGCGACGAGTGGGTTGTTTTGCTTACGGGCGCGGCGGAACTGGAATTCGAGGGGCAAGGCGGCGCGCGCCAGCGGATGCATCCTGGCGACTACGTACATATTCCCGCACACTGCCGGCATCGCGTGGCGTGGACTGACACGACAGCGCCTACCGTCTGGCTCGCTGTGTATTTCGGCACGGACGTTGATGCCCGCGAGTGAGAGAGTCGGCGCAGCGATGTTGTTTCCTTTCGGACACGAGGCGCGCCGCATCCGTTTTTTCCGCTACGAAACGCTGCCCCATGTCACGTCAACATTCTCTGCGCGTCGCGCTGGTTTCTGATACGCACAATCTCGTGCGACCCGAACTGCTACGTTTCCTGGATGGCAGCGATGCGATCGTCCACGCGGGCGATATCTGCGAGCAAGGCGTGCTCGACCGGCTCGCCCAGATGGCGCCGCTGACTGCGGTGCGCGGCAACAACGATCACGGCGCATGGGCCGAGGCGCTGCCTGTGCAAACCGTGGTCGAAATCGGCGGAATCGCGATTGCTGTCGTCCACGAACTGACGGACCTGCGCGGTCTGGACAACCAGGGCAATCTGAACGCCGATAAGGCCGCGCAGCGCATCTCCGTCGTGGTCAGCGGCCATTCGCACAAGCCCGCACTCGAAATGCGCGATGGTGTGCACTACGTGAATCCTGGCAGCGCAGGACCGCGCCGCTTCAAATTGCCGATTTCCGCTGCGATGTTGACGATCGGAAATGATGGCGCACTGCGCATCGAGCATACACGGCTGATCGACTGAGCAAGTCGCACGCAAGGGAGGCATTCCGCGTGGAGACGCCCCGAGTAGAGGCGCCCTTGGCCGGACGCAAAAAAGGCCAGCACGCGGCTGGCCTTCCGATGGTTTCCGATGCGAAATCCGCAGCGTCTGAAGCGTTATGGCTACGCTATGACAGTGTTACACCCGCACTGTGGCATGCGCGGCATAGCGCTCGTCCATTTCGCGGGCAACGCGCACCCCGCGCATCACCGCGTGGGCTTCGGCCTTGGTGCCGACGCACGGCGCGGAGCCCGGCAGCGGCTTGCGTGCCGTCTCGCGCAGCGACACTACCGTGACGATGCCGATCACTGCCGCGCCCATCAGGTAGTACGCGGGCATCATCAGGTTCTGCGTGTGCTCGACGAGCCAGGCCGCGACCCGCGGCGTCGTGCCGCCGAACAGCGACACCGACACGTTGAAGCCGATGGCGAGCGCGCCGTAGCGGATCGCGGTCGGGAACAGCGCCGGCAGCGCGGAGGGCATCACGCCCGTAAAGCACGAGAGCAGCGTGCCGAGAATCAGGAGGCCGAAGAATACCGGCAGCAGCTCGCCCGTCTGGATCAGCGTGAGCGAGGGAATCGACAGCACGATCAGCCCCACGCAGCCCGCGAGCATTACGGGCTTGCGGCCGATGGTGTCCGAAAGACGGCCGAACGCGAGCGTCATCGGCATCATCAGGACCATCACGATCAGCACGAGAAAGAGGCCGTGCGTTTCGTTAAAGTGCAGCGTCGCCGAGAGATAGCTGGGCAGGTACGAGAGCGCCATGTAGTCGGTCACGTTGAAGATCAGCACGAGGCCCACGCACAGCAGGAAGGGGCGCAGATGCTCCGTGACGAGCGACTTCAGCGTGAGCTTCGGACGCGCATGCTCTTCGGCTTCGCGCAGTTCGGCTTCGCGCTTGAACGCGGGCGTTTCCTCGAGCTTCGTGCGGATGTAGAGACCCACGAGGCCGAGCGGACCCGCGATCATGAACGGCACGCGCCAGCCCCAGTCAAGCAGTTGCTGGTGCGAGAGCGTGGCCGTCAGCACGGCGACCGTGCCCGCGCCGAACACGTAGCCGATCAGCGTGCCGAACTCGAGGAAGCTGCCCATGAAGCCGCGGCGCTTGTCGGGAGCGAATTCGGCGATGAAGGTCGCCGCGCCGCCGTATTCGCCGCCCGTCGAGAAGCCCTGGATCAGGCGGGCCACGAGCAGCAGAATGGGCGCGGCAATGCCGATCGAGTGGTACGACGGGATCAGGCCGATCGCGAAGGTGCCGCAGGCCATCATGATCATGGTCATCGCGAGCACGCGCTGGCGCCCGATGCGGTCGCCGAGCGGCCCGAACACCATGCCGCCGATCGGGCGCACGAGGAACGCCGCAGCGAACGTGCCGAAGGTCGCAATCAACTGCGCCGACGGGCTGCTCGACGGGAAGAACACCTGGCCGAGTGTGACGGCGATGTAGCTGTACACGCCGAAGTCGAACCATTCCATGGCGTTGCCGAGCGCCATGGCGCCGACGGCGCGTTTGAGGAGGTTGTTGTCGACGATCGTAATCTCGTCGAGGGTAAGATCGGTCGAAGTCGCCGATGAACCGGAAGTGGAAGCGGTCAAGGTCTGCATCTCCAATGACAGCGACGGGCCTGCGAAGCCTCGCCACGGTTGCCGGAGAGTATCGTTTCGCGATAGCGGCAATGTCGTGCGCGAGCGCCGCAAAGCAAGGGCGTCCGGTGCGCCTGCGAGGCAGGCGGCGCACGAATGGCATGCTGAAGTGTCGCGAAACAACACTCGGTCGAATTGTGCGTATGCGTTGCGCCTTGCGTGGCCGTGGTTGGGGGGCAAGACGCATGAGGACGCTGGACCGGCACGAGGGTGCCCGTGAAGCGCCGCTGAAACGAAAAAGAAGGCCCGCGTGGCGGAACGTTCTTTTTGTATGAAAGCGATCAGGAAGAAGGCGTTTTTGGGCGCCAGCCCGATCGCAATTGATGCGAGGTTGATGACTAATGTGTGTCGAACAGAGCGTTATGGTAGCACGATAACGCAAGATCGCGCAAACGGCCCGTCCGGCGGGGCTCTGGGGGGCGCGCGCCAGCCCCCGTGTGGCGGGGGATTGCGCGATCTGCCGGCCATGATGACGCACCTCGCTGAAGCACCGGCTGGCGCACCCTGCGATGGACCCGGATAACGCATGAAGCGCATAAAAAAACCGCGCCCTCGGGCGCGGTTTTTGCGGTGGTTATGGCCGCCTTCGGGCCATCGTGGACAGGGCGTGGGCCTGACGCCGGAGATGGGCCCGGCATGCCTCGCCGAACCTTCAGCCTTCGGTCGGCGGCACGTAGCCCGACGCCTGATCGGCGCCTTCGCCAAAGAAGAACTTCTCAGTCTGCTTCATCAGATATTGACGCGCGCGCGGGTCGGCCATGTTCAGCCGGTTCTCGTTGATGAGCATGGTCTGCTGCTTGAGCCACTGCTGCCATGCTTCTTTCGAGACGTTTTCGTAGATGCGCTTGCCGAGTTCGCCCGGCAGCGGGGGAAAGTCGAGTCCCTCGGCTTCCTTGCCGAGCTTCGCGCATTGGATCATACGGGCCATGCTGTGCTTCTCCTGTAGTCGTATGTGTGGGCGGCGAGGCGCTTCATCCGTAGATGGGGGCGCTCAGAGCTGTTTCATCAGCACGAGCGACTTGCGCTGCCAGTTGTAGAGGCGGCGGCGGTCTTCGGGCAGGTCGTCGACCGTGGCCTTCACGAAGCCGCGCTTCAGGAACCAGTGCTCGGTGCGCGTGGTGAGCACGAAAATGCGTGTGAGGCCGCGTGCCCGCGCGCGCTGCTCGATGCGGCGCAGAAGCCGCTCGCCGTCGCCGGAGCCTTGCGCCTCGGGCGAGACCGTGAGGCACGCCATTTCCCCGATGCGCTCCTGCGAATACGCGTAGAGCGCGGCGCAGCCGAACAGCACGCCGTCGTGCTCGATCACCGAGAAGTGGTCGATGTCGCGCTCGATCTGGTGACGCCCGCGGCGCACCAGCGTGCCGTCGCTTTCGAGCGGCTCGATCAGCGTGAGAATGCCGCCGACGTCGTCCGGCGTGGCTTCGCGCAGGCTCTCCAGGTTCTCGTACGAGATCATGGTGCCCACGCCGTCGTGCAGGAACAGTTCGAGCAGCACGCTGCCGTCGAGCGCGTAGGGCAGGATGTGCGCGCGGCCCACGCCACCGCGGCAGGCGCGAATCGAGTGCTTCAGGTAGAAGCCCTCGTCGCCGAGCACGGTGCCGCTTTCCTGCAGCTTGTAGGCGTCGTCGAGCGACATTTCGCGGATCAGCTCGCCTTCCTCGCTGATGAGGCCTGGCGTTTCCGTGAGGAAAATGATCTTGTCGGCGCGCAGCGCGATAGCCGCTGCCGAGGCGACGTCTTCCATCGACAGATTGAACGCCTCGCCCGTGGGCGAGAAGCCGAGCGGCGAGAGCAGCACGAGCTTGCGGCTTGCGAGCGAATGGCGGATCGAGTCCGCGTCGATCTTGCGCACGACGCCCGTGTGCTGGAAGTCGACGCCGTCCAGGATGCCGACCGGGCGCGCCGTCACGAAATTGCCTGAGACGACGCTGATGTGCGCGTGCGCCATCGGCGTGTTCGGCAGACCCTGGCTGATCGCGGCTTCGATGTCGAGACGCACTTCGCCGGCGGCTTCTTTCGCCGATTCCAGCGCCCGGGCATTGGTGATGCGCATGCCGTGCGAGAACTCGGACTCGACGCCGTGCAGGCTCATCTGCTCTTCGACTTGCGGGCGCGAGCCGTGCACGAGCACGATCTGGATGCCCATGGCCTGCAACAGCGCGATGTCGGCGACGAGTGCATTGAGCAGATTCTGGTGCACGACTTCGCCGCCGAAACCGACGACGAAGGTCTTGCCCTGGAACATGTGGATGTAGGGCGCGACCGATCGCATCCAGTCGACGAACTGCGCGTGCTGCGCGACGAGCTGGGAAGCGGGATCCGCGGCGGCGGAGGCCGGCGCGCTCGCGGTGGCGGGGACGAGGTCGGTTTGGGAATTCATGCCCGGGATTATAATGCGCCCCCATGTCGAATGTACCCAAAAGACCTGCCTCGGCGCAGGGCAGCAACACCCCTGAAGGAAAAGACGCGGCGCACGGCGGCGCGCAGGAAAAGCGCGCGTCGCAGAAGTATGGCGAGGGGCCAAAGCTGGCGTCTGCCGAGCGGCTCGCCGCGCTCGTGGGCGGTGGGGCGCGGAATCAGCCGAATCAGCCTGATCAGCAGAAAGGCGCGCAGGCGGTCGAGCAGAAAAGTAGCCAGGCCGGCGAGCAGAAGAGCGTGCAGCCGGCGCGTCCGCAAGTGCGGGAACAAGCCTCGGCGAAGACGGCAGCGGTGCGCGAAGCGCGCGCTGGAACGCATCCGGCTGCGCAGACAGCACAGCAGCAAAGCGAGAACAAACCGGCAGCGCGGGTTGAGACTCAGCAGCGGGCCGGCGAGGCGCGTCGCGATCCGCGGCAACAGCAACGTAGGGGCGCGCAGCCGGGAGCAACGCACACCGATCAACGCGCGGCACAGCGCGGCGAACCGCGCGATGCGCAAGCGCAGACGCAGCGCCATCAACCGCCGCGCCCGGAACAGCCGAAGCAACCGAAGCCATCGCGTCAGCCGCGCGAGCCGAATTCACCGCGGCCGGCCAAGCCGAATCCGGCCGAGCCTAATCCGGCCGAGCCGAAATCCGAAAACGCATCGCGCCCCGCCAACGGAGGCGAGCGCGCGCCGCGCGCCGAACGCCAGCCGCGCACGCCACGTGAACCTCGTGAACCGCGCGCGCCAATCACGCCGAATCCCATTCCGCCCATCACGTTCCCCGAAGCGCTGCCCGTCTCGGGCCGCCGCGAGGAAATCGCGCGCGCCATCGCCGAAAACCAGGTCGTGATCGTGAGCGGCGAGACCGGCTCGGGCAAGACCACGCAGTTGCCGAAGATCGCGCTCTCGCTCGGGCGTGGGCGCGGCGCGGGCGGCACCGGCCTCATCGGCCATACGCAGCCGCGCCGGATCGCGGCGTCGGCCACGGGCAGGCGCATTGCCGAAGAGCTCGGCACGCCGTTCGGCGAAGTGGTCGGCTACAAGGTGCGCTTCACGGACAATCTCGCGCCGGGCGCGTCGGTCAAGCTCATGACCGACGGCATCCTGCTCGCCGAGACGCAAACCGATCCGCTGCTCAAGGCCTACGACACGATCATCATCGACGAGGCGCACGAGCGCAGTCTGAACATCGACTTCCTGCTCGGCTATCTGAAAGAGATCCTGCCGCGCCGGCCCGATCTGAAGCTGATCGTGACCTCGGCGACCATCGATGCCGATCGCTTCGCCCGCCATTTCGGCAGCGAGGAAAAGCCCGCGCCCGTGATCGAGGTGAGCGGGCGCTTGTATCCCGTCGAAGTGCGCTATCGGCCGGTGCAGGAGGACAGCCCGGCGGTGAAGGCCGCGCAGGGGACGACTGGACGAGAAAAAGGCAAGTCGCAAAGAGATACCGACCGCGATCTGATGGACGCGATTGTCGATGCAGTCAACGAGCTGTGCCGCGAGGGCTCCGGCGACGTGCTCGTGTTCCTGCCCGGCGAGCGCGAGATTCGCGACGCAGCCGAAGCGCTGCGCAAGCACCACCCGCCGCACACCGAAATCCTGCCGCTATTCGCGCGGCTTTCCGCGCAGGAGCAGGAGCGCGTGTTCAAGCCGTCGAACGCGCGCCGCATTGTGCTGGCCACCAACGTCGCGGAAACCTCGCTCACGGTGCCGGGCATCCGCTATGTGGTCGACACGGGTCTTGCGCGCGTGAAGCGCTACTCGTACCGCAACAAGGTCGAGCAGTTGCAGATCGAGTCGATTTCGCAGGCCGCCGCGAACCAGCGTGCGGGCCGCTGCGGTCGTGTGGCCGACGGCATCTGCATCCGCCTCTACGAGGAACAGGATTTCCTTTCGCGGCCAAAATTTTCCGATCCGGAAATTTTGCGTTCGTCGCTCGCGGCGGTGATTCTGCGCATGAAATCGCTGCATCTCACGGCGATCGAGACGTTCCCGTTCATCGAGCCGCCGCCGGGCCGCGCGATCGCGGACGGCTATCAGTTGCTCAACGAACTGGGCGCAGTCGACGACGACAACGCGCTCACGCCATTGGGCCGCGAGCTTGCGCGCCTGCCGCTCGATCCGCGTGTGGGCCGCATGATTCTCGCCGCGCGCGACGAGCAGGCCATGCGCGAAGTGCTGATCATCGCGAGCGCGCTTTCGGTGCAGGACCCGCGTGACCGGCCCATCGAGGCGCAGGAGCAGGCCGACCAGGCGCATCGCCGCTTTGTAGACGAGCGCTCTGAATTCCTCCAGTGGCTCAAGATCTGGGCCTGGTTCGAGGAGGCGGTCGCGCACAAGAAGTCGAACAAGCAGCTCGTGGATTCGTGCCGTGCGAACTTCCTCTCGCACCTGCGCTTGCGCGAATGGCGCGACGTCCACTCGCAACTGCTTACGGTGGTGCGCGAGCACGGCTGGCGCATCAACGAAGCGGACGCGACCTACGAGCAGATCCATCACGCACTGCTCACGGGCCTGCTCGGCAATATCGGCCTGAAAGCCGACGACGAGCCGCACTACCTCGGCGCGCGCGGCATCAAGTTCCATCTGTGGCCGGGCTCGGCGCTCGTGAAGAAGGCGGGGCGCTGGGTCGTGGCCGCCGAGCTGATCGAAACGAGCCGGCTCTACGCGCGCTGCATCGCGAAGATCGAACCTGAGTGGCTCGAGAGAGTGGGCGCGCATCTGTTGCGCAAGTCGCTTTCCGAGCCGCACTGGGAAAAGCGTGCGGCGCAGGTGAGCGCGTTCGAGCGCGGCGTGCTGTATGGCTTGCCGGTGTATCAGCGCCGGCGGGTGGCGTTCGGCAAGCAGGACCCGGCGCGTGCGCGCGAACTCTTCATTCGCGGTGCGCTGGTGGAGGGCGAGTTCGATACGAAGCTCGCGTTCTTCGCGCACAACCGCAAGCTGCTCGCCGATATCGAGCAGCTCGAGCACAAGTCGCGCCGCCAGGACGTGCTGGTCGACGATGAACTGATCTTCGGCTTCTACGATCAGGCGCTTCCCGAGGGCCTCTATTCGGGCGCGTCGTTCGAGCGCTGGTATCGCGACGAGGTGAAAAAGAGCGGACAGCCCGAAGACAAGTTGCGCCTGCTCTATCTCTCTCGCGACGACCTGATGCGCCATGAGGCGGCCGGCGTGACGACCGAGCTGTTCCCGAAGCGCATGACGATGTCGGGCGTGGCGATGGCGCTCACCTATCACTTCGAGCCGGGCTCGCCGCGCGATGGCGTGACGCTCGCGGTGCCGCTCTACGCGCTCAACCAGGTGGACGCGCGCCGCTGTGAATGGCTCGTGCCGGGCATGCTCAAGGAAAAGGCTCATCTGTTGCTGAAGTCGCTGCCGCAGAAGCTACGCCGCCATTGCGTGCCGCTGCCCGAGTACGCGGCGGGCTTTGCCGAGCGCGTGGGCGGCGAGCGCTTCGGCGCGGGCGGCCTCGTGGAGGCGCTCATCGCCGATGTGCGCGAGCAAAAGCAAGTCGCCTTGAAGTCGGCCGACTTCAAACTCGAATTGCTGCCGGCGCACCTGTTCATGAACTTCAAGGTGATCGACGAGCACGGTCGCCAGCTTGCGATGGGCCGCAATCTCGCGCAACTGCGCAGCGAGCTTGGCGCGCAGGCGCAGCAGCAGTTCCAGAAGCTCGCGAGCGCGACCGCGCTGGCGGCACTGGAGGCGCGCGGGACCGGTGAGCCGCGCACCGCTGCGCAAGACGCGTCGCAGCCGGGCGCCGACGCGTCGACGAGCGCGCCGAAAGGCGGCGCCGAGAGTGGCTCCAGGCAGGGCAACGCGCCGCACACGCCCGCGGCCGCCGCCGCCGCGCAGCCGACCCCGACCGCGCTGTACGAGAACCTTACGACATGGAACTTCGGCAAGCTGCCAGAGCTGCTGGAGATCCGGCGGGGCGGCCAGACGCTGTTCGGCTATCCGGCGCTGGTCGATCGCGGCAGTCATTGCGATGTCGAAGTGTTCGATTCGCCCGAAGAGGCCGCGCGCGTCCATCGCGCGGGCTTGCGGCGCCTGTTCGCGCTGCAGCTGCGCGAGCCGATCCGTTATATGGAGAAGAATCTGCCGGGCCTGCGCGAGATGGCGATGCAGTTCATGGCGCGGGCCACGCAGGAGGAATTGCGTGACCAGTTGATCGAGCTCGCACTTGACCGCGCTTGCCTGCAAGACCCGCTGCCCGACGACGATGCGAGCTTCCACGCGCGCAAGGACGAAGGCCGCGGACGTCTCTCGCTGCTCGCGCAGGAGATCGCGCGGCTCGTGGGCCAGATCCTCGCCGAATACGCCGCGTTGGCGAAGAAGCTCGTGCAGGCGAAGGCCTTCGGTGCGCCGGCGGCGGATATGCAGGCGCAGGTCGATGCGCTCATCGGCAAGCGCTTTATTCTGGAGACGCCCTATGCGCAGCTCGTGCATTTCCCGCGCTACCTCAAGGGCGTGGCGCTGCGCATCGACAAGCTGCGCGCCGATCCGGCCCGCGATGCGCGCCAGGCGGCCGAATTCCTGCCGCTTGCGCAGCAGTATCAGCGCGCGCTTTCGCAGCGCGGCGGCGTGTTCGATCCGCGCCTGGCCGAGTTCCGCTGGCTGCTCGAGGAACTGCGTATTTCGCTCTTCGCGCAGGAACTGCGCACGCCGATGCCGGTGTCGGTCAAGCGGCTGCACAAGGTCTGGGAATCGATGCTGCGCTGACGCCATGCGACGGCTCGCGGCACTGCGCGGGCCATCCGGCATGAACAGGCACTGGACGATCGCAAAAATTCGAAAACGGCGAGGGGAGAGAGGGCAAAGCGGACAAAGCGGACAACGCAGGCAGGGCAAAACGGGACGAGGTGTCGCACCCCGCCATATTTCATCGGCACTACGTCAACCTTGCGGAAAGGTAGGCGTTCTACAATGACGAACCTGTCCGGAAACGACTCTCCATGCGTAATCAATCATTTCGCCGCGCCGCCGGCCGCCTCGTTGCGAAGGCCGCTTGCGCGGCGCTGGCCTGTGCCGCGTTCGCGGGCATTACCGCGAGCGCCGCGCGCGCGAACAATATCATCGTGCTGAATTCGGGCGAAGCTACGCTGAGCCTCATCGACGACAAGACCCACGACGTGGTTGGCACCGTGCCCACGGGCAAGGAGCCGCACCATCTGTTCCCCACGCCCGACAACAGCTCGCTCATCGTCGCGAATTCGGTGTCGAACAACCTGCTGTTCGTCGACCCGAAGACGGGCAAGCCGCAGCGCTGGATCGAGAATATCGAAGACCCATATCAGCTTGGCTTTTCGCCCGACAACAAGTGGTTCGTGACCACGGGCCTGCGTCTCGATCGCCTCGATATCTACCATTATGGGGGCGCTGGCAATTTCACCGTTGCAAAGCGCCTGCCGCTCTCGGCCATGCCGAGCCACCTGGCGTTCACGAAGGACAGCAATACGGTGTTCGTCTCGCTGCAGGTGTCGGGCGAGATCGCTGCGGTCGACCTGCCCACCCAGCGCGTGCTCTGGAAGATGAAAGTGGGCGCGGCGCCCGCGGGCCTCTGGCTCACGCCCGGCGACAAGTACCTGCTCGTGGGCATGACGGGCGCCGACTACGTCGCGGTGGTGGACTGGCGCAACCAGAAGGTCATCAAGACGATCCAGGTGGGCAAGGCGGCGCACAACTTCCGCTCGCTGGTTGATGGCCGCCACGTGCTGGTGTCGAGCCGCCTGTCCAACGTCATCAGCATCCTCGACGAAGAGTCGCTCGAGAAAGTGGGCGAGATCAACGGCCTGCTGCCCGGACCCGACGACATGGAACTTACCGCCGACAAGCGCTATCTGTGGGTTACGTTCCGCTTTGCCAGGCGCATCGGCGTGATCGACATGCAGACGAAGAAGCTCATCAAGACGATCGCCGTGGGCCGCTCGCCGCATGGCATCTACTTCTACGACCGCGCGCCGGTCATGTCGCCTAATGGTGCCTGAATTTAGCGCCTGAGTTGCGAGCTTCTGCAAGCGCTCCGTCGATGGATTGCTTCCGTACATGCCAGCTTTTCTGAGTTCCTGGGCACATTGGGCCGCGTCCGGCGCCAACGACCTCGTGTCGTGGCTCCAGACGCTCATCTATGTGAACGTCCTGCAGCCGCTGCTCTTTTACGCCGGCTTCATGGACGTGGATGAGGACACGTTCGACGCGCTGTACTGGGTGATCGTCGGGGTGCTGGCAATCGCCGCGATGTACGCGATCCTGCGTCCGCTCGAAGCATGCATGCCGGCGGAAAAATGGCGCGACCGCAAGGGCGTGGGCGTGGACGCCCTCTATACCTGGATCACGCGGCTCGGCATCTTCAACCTGCTGTTCTTTTTCGCGCTGCAGCCGGTTTTTGACCGGACGCAGGGCTGGCTGAGGTTGCACGGCGTGATGAGCGTCGACATCGACAATCTCTGGCCGGGTGTGACGACCGTGCCGCTCGTCACATTCGTGATCTATCTGGTGGCGCTCGACTTCTTCGGCTACTGGTATCACCGGCTTTCGCACCGCTTCGGCCTCTGGTGGGAGCTGCACGCGGTCCATCATAGCCAGCGCAAGATGTCGTTCTGGTGCGATAACCGCAATCACCTGCTGGACGTGCTGGGGCAGTCCTGCATGTTCGCCGGCATCGCGCTCGTGGTGGGTGTGCCGCCCGCACAGTTCGTCGGGCTCGTCGCGCTCACGAACTTCGTGCAGAACGTGCAGCACGCCAATATCCGCCTGCACTTCGGCTGGCTCGGCGAGCGGCTCCTCGTGAGCCCGCGCTTTCACCGTCGCCATCACGCCATCGGCTATGGCCATGAAGGCACGACCTATGGCTGCAACTTCGGCGTGCTGTTTCCGTGGTGGGACATGATGTTCGGCAGCGCCTCGTTCAATCGCGAAATCGAGCCTACCGGCATTCGCGATCAGCTCGAAGGCGAGCGCTATGGCGAAGGGTTCTGGGCGCAGCAAGGGTTCGCGTTCCGACGCATCGCGCGGCGGCTCTCGGCGCCGCGGCGCGCCAAAGGCGGAGCCCGCGACGACGCCAGCGCCGCCTGATCCGCTGATCTGAAGCCTTAGCCGTTCTTCCGCTTTCCCGCCGACGCACGATCGGTTCTCGCGCTTTGTGAGTATCGTGACTCTCGTGTCTTTGGCAGGCCCACCGCGCCGTGGTTTATGCTGTCGATTTGACGCACCGAACCCGTGGGCCTCACGATGCTTGCTCGTCTGACCGTTGCTTTCTCCCTCGCATGAACGATCTGTTGCGCTCGCTCGGACGCGCACTTGCCGGCGCGTTCCACCCCTCCATGCTGTTCCTTACCTTCGTGCCATTTCTCGTGGCGGCGGGGCTGTGGGGCAGCTTGCTCTATGCCTTCTGGCAACCGCTTGTCGATGCGCTGCGTCCCGCGCTCGAACATTGGTGGGCCACCGCATACCTCTACCATCTGTTCGACTTGCTCGGCTATGGCGCGCTGCGCAACATGATCGGGCCGTTCGTGGTGATCGTCCTGTCGGTTCCGCTCATCGTCATTACCGTGCTGCTGCTGATCGTCGGAATCTCGATGCCGCGCGTGATCCGCCATCTCACGGCCCGGCAGTACGCCATGCTGGAAGAGCGGCACGGCGGCAGCTGGTACGGCAGCCTGTTGCATTCGCTCTGGACCACGGTGGTTTGCATCGTGTTGCTGTGCGTCTCGCTGCCGTTCTGGTTCTTTCCGCCGTTCTTCGCGGTCGTGCCGCCGCTGCTATGGGGCTGGCTGACCTATCGCGTGATGACCTACGACGCGCTCGCGTTGCACGCCAGCGCAGAGGAGCGGCGCGAACTCGTGCGCCGGCACCGGTTGCCGCTGCTCGCGATCGGCGTGGCGAGCGGTCTGCTCGGCTCGCTGCCCACGGCGATCTGGATCGCCTCCGCGTGGCTACTGCTGTTTTTCCCGTTCGTTGCCGTGGCGACCGTCTGGATCTATGCGTTCATTCTGGTGTTCACGGCGCTCTGGTTCGGCCACTACTGCCTGCGCGCGCTCCAGCGCCTGCGCGCGGAGGAGGTGCGCCAGGCGGGGCATGATGTGACCATCACGCGCTGAAGTTCGCTGCATCCATTCCTGCGATTCCTGCGATTACCACGAATTGCGACGAATCACGACGAATTAAAACGAATCACGACGAGGTTATTCATGGCATTTGGCGTCATCATCATCGGCGACGAGATTCTCTCGGGCCGTCGCACCGACAAGCATCTGCCGAAGGTCATCGAACTGCTTGGCGCGCGCGGCCTCGCGCTCGACTGGGCCGAATACGTCGGCGACGACCCGGCGCGCATCGTCGCGACGCTCAAGCGCTCGTTTGAATCGGGCGATATCGTGTTCTCCACGGGCGGCATTGGCGCGACGCCGGACGACCACACACGTCAGTGCGCCGCGGCCGCGCTCGGCGTGCCGCTCGCGCTGCATCCTGACGCCGAGACGGCGATTCGCGAGCGCATCCGCGAGATGCATACGGGCGCCGACCCGGTCGACTTCAATTCGCACGAGAACCAGCATCGCTTCCAGATGGGGACGTTTCCGCTGGGCTGCGAAATCATTCCGAACGGCTATAACAAGATCCCGGGCTTTTCGATTCGCGAGCACTATTTCGTACCGGGCTTTCCGGTGATGGCCTGGCCGATGATCGAATGGGTGCTGGATACGAAGTACGCCCATCTACATCATCAGATGCCGCACGCGGAGAAGTCGCTGCTGGTGTTCGAGCTGCCGGAGTCGACGCTCACGCCGCTCATGGAGCGCATCGAGCGCGACTTCCCGGGCGTGCGCGTGTTCAGCCTGCCGAGCGTGGGCGACGCGGAGCGCGGCGGCGTTTATGCGCGCCGGCATATCGATCTGGGCGTGAAGGGGGAGCCGGAGGCCGTGGCGGCAGCGTTCGTGAAGTTGCGCGAAGGGGTGCATCTGCTGGGCGGCGACATTGTGGAGTCGCCCGAGCCGGCCGCCATCCAGAGCGCTGCGCCGCGCCGGTAACGCTGCCTGTGGGTGGCGGCGGGTTCTTGCGGGGATTGGCACGAGATTGGCGCGAGATTGGTCCCGGACCCGGTCGCCCCGAGGCGCCATCATCGCCGTGTTATATGTGGCGCTCAAAGTGGCCCGCCGGGCTAGCGCCGGCGGACCACAATTGTTGCCGATTCAGCCGATGGAGCCAAACCCGGCCGACCCAGGTCAATCAGGCTGCCTGGGTGTCAGGCGCGTGTCAGACGCGTGTCAGGCACCCAGCCAGGGCAAACCGCGGAAGCACCAGCCCGTAACCGTCTTGCGATGTCCTTCGCTGTTTTTGTCGCCTTCGAAGCCTTCCAGCAGATCGTACGCCTGCGTGAAGCCGGCCTTGGCGGCTTCGATGGCCGCGAGCTTCGAGCGCGCGGCGCTGCGGCAGAGGAACAGCACCGGCGTTTCGGGTTCGGCGACGCTCTTGAGCTGGGCGATAAATTCGGCGTTGGGCACGCCGCCGGGGTAGCGCGTCCACTCGACATGGGCATACTGACCGTCGCCGACCACGGGGCGTCCGACCCAGTCGAGCTCGGCGCGCGTGCGCACATCGACGAGCTTCACGCGCGGATCGAGTTGCAGAAGCTCGAACGCCTCGGCGGGCGAGACCGCGCCCGTGTAGGGCAACTGGTTCTCGGCGCGGCGCTTTTCGGCTTGGGCGTACAACTGTTCGAGCGTACTCATGACAGCAGATCTCCTTGTGTCTCGTGTTGAATCAAAGGATCATTCTAGCGCGCTGCATGGGTGCGGGAAGTGGGCTCACTGGCGCACGAATCGGCGCGGGCTGGGTGGAGGTGCATTGGTATAGCCGGTCCGCACATGCGTGCCCGGTGCGGGTGCTTTGCCACACCGGTGAAGTTGCATCGAATTGGTGCATATGGATTTTTATGCACCATAATGGAGCTGGTCTTGCGCACCAATTCCGGGGGCGCACGGAATTGGTGCGAGCGGAAGGGCGGTTTGTGGAACCGGCACGGTTGTGGCGCGCGCCGTTTCAGTCCAAGTGCTCGCCCATATTGGGTTTGCGCCGGTTTCACGCCAACTTGGCACGGAAGCTGCTTTATATGTCGCGATCGATTCGCAGCCGGCTTGTTCGAGGCGTGTCATAGCGGCCAGTGTGGATCAACAGAATGGGTACGGCGGCAACGTTCGCCGAAAATCGTTAATCAGGAGAATAGGTTATGAGCAAATCCGTGGCTGACGTCATGCAACTCGTCAAGGACGAAGACGTCAAGTTTGTCGACTTCCGCTTCACGGACACGCGCGGCAAGGAGCAGCACGTCTCGGTTCCGCTGTCGCATTTCGACGAAGACAAGTTCGAGTCGGGCCATGCGTTTGACGGTTCGTCGATCGCCGGCTGGAAGGGCATCGAAGCCTCGGACATGTTGCTCGTTCCGGACGCAAACACCGCGTTCATCGACCCGTTCTACGAAGAGTCGACGCTGGTGCTGACCTGCGACGTGGTCGAGCCGGCAGACGGCAAGGGCTACGAGCGCGACCCGCGCTCGCTCGCGAAGCGCGCCGAAGCGTACCTGAAGAGCACGGGCCTCGGCGACACGGCCTTCTTCGGTCCGGAACCCGAATTCTTCATTTTCGACTCGGTCCAGTGGAACACGGACATGTCGGGCACGTTCGTCAAGATCGGCTCGGATGAAGCACCGTGGTCGTCGGGGCGCGAAATCGAAGGCGGCAATCCGGGTCACCGTCCGGGCGTGAAGGGCGGCTACTTCCCGGTCGCGCCGGTCGACACGTTCCAGGACATCCGCTCGGAAATGTGTCTGCTGCTCGAACAGATCGGCATTCCGGTCGAAGTGCACCACCACGAAGTGGCGGGCCAGGGCCAGAACGAAATCGGCACCAAGTTCTCGACGCTGGTTGAGCGCGCGGACTGGACGCAGCAGATGAAGTACATCATCCACAACGTCGCGCACACGTACGGCAAGACGGCCACGTTCATGCCGAAGCCGATCGTTGGCGACAACGGTTCGGGCATGCACGTTCACCAGTCGATCTGGAAGGACGGCCAGAACCTGTTCGCGGGTAACGGCTACGCAGGCCTCTCGGAATTCGCGCTGTTCTACATCGGCGGCATCATCAAGCACGCTCGCGCGCTGAACGCCATCACGAACCCGGGCACGAACTCGTACAAGCGCCTGGTTCCGCACTTCGAAGCACCGGTCAAGCTCGCTTACTCGGCACGCAACCGCTCGGCATCGATCCGTATTCCGCACGTGTCGAATCCGAAGGGCCGCCGTATCGAAACGCGCTTCCCGGATCCGCTGGCCAACCCGTACCTGTGCTTCTCGGCACTGATGATGGCGGGTCTGGACGGCGTGCAGAACAAGATTCACCCGGGCGAAGCTGCCGACAAGAACCTGTACGACCTGCCGCCGGAAGAGGATGCAAAGATCCCGACCGTCTGCGCGGGCCTCGACCAGGCACTGGAAGCGCTCGACAAGGATCGCGAGTTCCTGACGCGCGGTGGCGTGTTCACGGATTCGATGCTCGACGCCTACCTCGAACTGAAGGAAGGCGAGCTCCAGCGCGTGCGCATGACCACGCACCCGATCGAGTTCGAACTGTACTACTCGCTGTAATCGACGATGGTGCTTCGCTGGCGGGTACGCGGCGAAGCACCTGTCCGACGTCGGCAATCGTATCAACTGCGGTGCCCACTTCGGTCTCAAAGGGACGGCGCTGCCGTCCCTTTTTCGTTGGGCCGAATCGTTGCTCCGAAGCCGGCGTGATTGCCGCGTCGCTGTCTTTTTACCGACATGGATTGAACCAGCCCACCCGCAACATGGCGCTAAAGAATCTGATCAAGGCAAGGAAGGGCCACGCGGAGCCGCTCTCGGACGAGGTGTCGCTCGTGGAGTCGGGTCTGTTGCCCGGCTTCGAAGCGCTGCCCACCGTCGTGCTCGTGCTCGACAAGCGCACCTTGCGCGTGGCGTTCGCGAACCCCACGGCCGAGGCGATGCTCGATCTCTCGCGGCGTCAGCTCGCGCAGATGGCGTGGTCCGATCTTTTTTCCAATGCGGACGAGCTGCTCGAAACGATCGCGTCGATCGCGGCGCACCGCTTTCATGCGACGCGCCTCGACGCCACGCTCGAGCGCCCGGGCCGCGAGGCGTTGCACGTGCACGCGATCGTCGGCTTCCTCGAGAGCGCGCCCGATTACGTGCTGCTCGAACTGTTCGAGAACGAGCGGCATCTCAAGAGCGATCGCGAGGAGCGCATTCACGACCTCGCGACCGTCAACAAGCATCTGATACGCAATCTCGCGCACGAGATCAAGAATCCGCTCGGCGGCATTCGCGGCGCGGCACAGTTGCTCGAATTCGAGCTCGGCACGCTCGGGCGCGATGAGCTGCGCGAGTACACGCAGGTCGTCATCAAAGAGTCGGACCGGCTGCAGACGCTCGTCGACCGGCTGCTCGAGCCGCACCGGCATCCGCATATTGTCGGCGACGTGAATATTCACGAAGTGTGCGAGCGCGTGCGCGCCGTGATCCTCGCCGAGTTTCCGCGCGGACTCACGATCGAGCGCGACTACGACGTGAGCGTGCCCGACCTGCGCGGCGACAAGGAGCAGCTCATTCAGGCGCTGCTGAACATCGTGCGCAACGCGGCGCAGGCGCTGCGCGAACGGATCGCGCAAGGCGACGCGCGCATCGAGTTGCGCACGCGCATCGCGCGCAAGGTCACGATATCCAAGCGCCTGTGCAAGCTGGCACTGGACTTGCATGTCATCGATAACGGACCCGGCATTCCCGAGGAGATCCGCGACCGCATCTTCTACCCGCTCGTCTCCGGGCGCGAGGATGGCAGCGGTCTCGGGCTCACGCTCGCGCAGACATTCGTTCAGCAGCACGACGGGCTGATCGAAGTGGAAAGCCGGCCGGGCCACACGGAGTTTCAGATCCTGCTGCCGCTCGACTACTGATCTACCGACCTTACCCCTGGCGCAAGCCCTCAGGACTTCTGACCGACCTATGAAGCCGATCTGGATAGTAGACGACGACCAATCGATACGCTGGGTGCTCGAAAAGGCCCTTGCGCGCGAGAATTTCGCGACCCGCAGCTTCTCGAACGTGCGCGACGCCGCAAGCGCACTCGATCACGACAGCCCGCAGGTGCTCGTCTCGGACATTCGCATGCCGGGCGGCTCGGGTCTCGAATTGCTGCAGACGGTGCGCGAGCGCTTGCCGGGGCTGCCCGTCATCATCATGACCGCGTTCTCCGATCTCGACAGCGCAGTGGCCGCGTTTCAGGGCGGCGCGTTCGAATATCTCGCCAAGCCTTTCGACGTGGCCAAGGCCGTCGAGCTGATCCGCCGCGCCGTGGATGAGAGCATGCGCGGCGAGCATCATTGGGACGAGCGGCCCGCCGAGGCGCCCGAGATGCTCGGCCAGGCGCCGGCGATGCAGGACATGTTTCGCGCCATCGGCCGCCTTTCGCATTCGGCGGCCACCGTGCTCATCACCGGCGAATCGGGCACCGGAAAGGAGCTTGTCGCGCGCGCCTTGCACCGTCATAGCCCACGCGCGAACGGTCCGTTCATCGCCCTGAACACTGCGGCCATTCCCAAGGATCTTCTGGAATCCGAATTGTTTGGTCACGAGCGCGGCGCGTTCACGGGCGCGCAGGCGATGCGCCAGGGCCGCTTCGAGCAGGCCGAGAACGGTACGCTATTCCTCGACGAAATCGGCGATATGCCGTTCGATCTGCAGACGCGGCTGTTGCGCGTGCTCTCCGATGGGCAGTTCTATCGCGTGGGCGGGCATAACCCGTTGCGCGCGAATGTGCGCGTGATCGCCGCCACGCACCAGAACCTCGAAACGCGGGTGCGCCAGGGGTTGTTCCGCGAGGACTTGTATCACCGTCTCAATGTGATCCGCCTGCGCTTGCCGGCGCTGCGCGAGCGCAGCGAGGACATTCCGCTGCTCACGCGCCATTTTCTGCAGAAGAGCGCACGCGAGCTGGGCGTCGAGCCCAAGCGCGTGTCCGACGAGGCGCTTGCGTATATGTCGTCGCTGGCGTTCCCCGGCAATGTGCGCCAGCTCGAAAACCTCGCGAACTGGCTCACGGTGATGGCGCCTGCGCAGACCATCGAGATCAAGGATTTGCCGCCCGATCTGCTGCCTGCGCATGCCGGGGCAGCCGGGGGCGCCCAGGCGGGCCCGTTGAGCGAAGCCGTGCCGGCCGCAGCGGTTCCAATGGGCGCGCCCCTGGCAGGCGGTGTGAGCGCACTGGACGTGGCGGGCGGGGGCGTGCCGGGTGTAGCGGGGGGCGCAAGTGTGCCAGGCGCGAGCAGTACGACCGGCGGCGCGCCTGATGCGCTGGCGGGCGCGCTTCCCGCAGGCAACGGCGCTGCGGTGCTGCCCGTGAGCGTGTGGGAGAGCGGTCTGCGCACCGAAGTCGCGCGCCTTCTGCGCGAGAACAGTGCTGGCGTCATGGACGAGCTTTCGCGCCGCTTCGAGGCTGCGGTGATTCGCGAGGCGCTCGACTATACGCGCGGGCGTAAAGTCGAAGCCGCCGAGCGCCTTGGTATCGGCCGCAACACCATCACGCGCAAGATCCAGGAGCTCGACCTCGAGTGAGCGCCTGGTGAGCTTGTAATGAGCGCGGCATGAATCGTGCGCGGCGGCCGGCTTGCGCCGCCCGCGCACGGACGGTGTTCAGGCGCAAGGCGCGCCGCGCGCTCGGTGGGGCATAATCGACGCTGTTTTCCCGTCGATGATCGAACATGCCCGTGACTTCCCCGTGGCCCGCCGAGGCCGATCCGTTCCTCTCCCTCGAATCGCTCGATGACCCCGCCGCCATGGCTTGGGTCGAAGCGCAGAACACGCGCACGCGAAGCGCATGGCAAGGCGGCGCGCGATTCGAGGCGTTGGAGAAACGTCTCGCGCAGGCCTATCTGCCACGCGAGCGCCCCGTGATTCCGAGCCGCTGGCAAGAGTGGGCCTACGATCTCTGGGAGGACGAGGACAATCCGAAGGGCCTGTGGCGCCGCGCGAAGTGGGCCGACTGGCGCGCGCGCAAGCCGCAGTGGCAGACGCTCATCGACTTCGATGCGCTCGGCGCGGCTGAACGCATGCCTTGGGTTTGCGCGGGAATCGACATTCTCTATCCCGATGGCGATCGGGCACTGATCCAGCTTTCGGACGGCGGCGCCGATGCGATCATCGTGCGCGAATTCGATCTCGCACGGCGCGTGTTCGTCGACGGCGGGTTTGCCATCGAGAAGGAAGGCAAGCACATCGTTTCCTGGATCGACCGCGATACCGTCTATGTGGGCTGGGATCATGGCAAGAAGACGCTCACGCGCTCGGGCTACCCGCGCGAAGTGCGTCGCTGGACGCGCGGCACGCGGCTTGCCGATGCGCCCGTGGTGTTTCGCGGCGAGTTCGACGACATCAGCGTGGAGGGCGATTACGACCCCGTCGAGAAGCGTCATGACGTGGTGCGCAGCGTCGACTTCTTCGACTCGTTGACTTACCGTCTCGACGAGCGCAACCAGTGGCAGCTCTACGACGTGCCCTCGCACGTGGCAGTGGGCGCATGGCACGGCTGGCTGCTGCTGGAGCCGAGGCTCGACTGGACGTTCGGCGAGCAAACCTGGGCAGGCGGTTCGCTGCTCGCGATTCGCGAGGATGCATTTCTCGCCGGCGAGCGTAACGTCACGCCGCTCTTCACGCCCACGCCGGTAACGTCCGCGTGCGACTGGAGCAATACGAAAAATGTCTTGATCGTCTCGTGGCTCGACGACGTGCAAAGCCGCACGATGATGTGGCAGCCGCAGCGCAAGGACGGTGCGTGGACATGGCAATCGCGCCTTTTCCCGGCGCGCGCGAGTTCGCAGGTGGACGTCTCGCCCGTCGAAGACACGCTCAACGACGAAGTCTTCGTCGACGTGGACGATTATTTGCTGCCGCCCGAATACTGGCTCGCCGATCTTGCGCAGCAGGACTTGCAGAGCTGGGAATTGCTCGACCGCTGGCCCACGCAGTTCGACGCCGCACCGCTTGCCGTGATCCGCTCGCATGCACGTTCCGCGGACGGCACGATGGTGCCGTTCACCGTGGTCGGCCCGCGCGCCGCGCTCGAGGGCGATGCGCGCAAGCCGCTGCCGTGCCTGTTGACGGGCTATGGCGGCTTTGCGATCGCACTCACGCCGCAGTATCTCGTCGGCTCCGGCATCGGCTGGCTGGAGCAGGGCGGGATCGTCGCCATCGCTCATATTCGCGGCGGCGGCGAGTACGGCACCACCTGGCACGTGGATGCGCAGCGCGAGCATCGGCAGCGCTCGTTCGACGACTTCATCGCGGTGTCGCAGCAACTGGTGGCCGAGGGCTACACGAGCGCGGCGCAACTGGGCATCAAGGGCGGCAGCAACGGCGGTCTGCTGGTTGGCGCGTGCATGGTGCAGCGGCCCGAGCTGTTCGGCGCGGTGGTGTGCGAAGTGCCGCTGCTCGACATGCAGCGCTATCCGCTGCTGCACGCGGGGGCGTCATGGATGGATGAATACGGCGATCCTGAGGATTCCGAAGAAGGACGCGCGCTCGCCGAATACTCGCCGTATCAGCGCGTGAAGGCTGGCGTTGCGTATCCACCCGTGCTCTTCACGACCTCGACCAGCGACGACCGCGTGCATCCGGCGCATGCGCGCAAGATGGTCGCGCGCATGGAGGAGCAGGGGCACGCGAACGTCTGGTACCTGGAAAACACCGAAGGCGGACATGGTCCGGGCAGCGATTCGCTCGAGCGCGCACAGTACGATGCGCTCGTGTACCGTTTCTTGTGGACCACGCTCGCCGGAACGTGGTGAGCGGCGCGGGCTGCATGCGCCCGCGCGCAGTGCGTACGATGGGTACGGCGGGCACCACGGGCGTGATTAGCGTGATGAGAGCGCTCAGCCCGCCACCTTGAGATCGGCCACGACGGGCGTGTGGTCCGACGGCTGCTCCCACTTGCGCGGCACCTTGTCGATCTCGCACGACACGAGCGAGGGCGCGAGCGTGGGCGAGAGCAGGATGTGGTCGATGCGCAGTCCCGCGTTGCGGCGGAACGCGAACATCCGGTAGTCCCACCACGTGAACATCTTTTCGGGCTGCTCGAACTGGCGGTACGCGTCGACGAAGCCGAGCGCGATGAGGCGCTGGAACTGCGTGCGCTCTTCGGGCGAGACGAGATTCTGGCCTTCCCAGGCCTTCGGGTCGTGCACGTCGCGGTCTTCCGGAGCGATGTTGTAATCGCCGAGCAGTGCGAGCCGCGGATGCTGCTGCGTCTCCTGGATGAGCCAGTCGTGCAGCGCATCCAGCCAGTTCAGCTTGTAGGTGAACTTTTCGGTGCCCGGCGCCTGGCCGTTCGGGAAATACGCGCTGACGATGCGCATGCCTTCCACCGTGACGGCAATCACGCGCTGCTGCGGGTCCTCGAAGCTGGGGAGGTTACGCACGACCGTGGCTTCCTCGACGGCCAGGCCCTCGCGCACGAGAATGGCCACGCCGTTATAGGTCTTCTGGCCCGCGAACCAGCTGCGATAGCCTTGTGCTTCGAGTTCGGCGCGCGGGAATTTGTCGTCGGTGAGCTTCAGTTCCTGGAGGCAGAGCACGTCGACCTTGCTCTCGGCGAGCCAGTCGATGACGTGCTGCAGACGGACCTTCAGGGAATTGACGTTCCAGGTGGCGATTTTCATGGATGGATGAGCGGTGGATCGGCGAAATACCGAATCATAGCGCCCGATCAAGCAGGGCGGGCCACGGCCGCGCCACAAGACCTGGCCGCTCACCCTTCCTCTATCAAGCTACCGCCGTTGCCTCGGCACTTGCGCTCGCCACGCCCAGGCGTTCGCGCGCCGCTTCGTACTCGCGCTTCAGCCGCGCGATCAGTTCGGCCGCGGGCAGGACGTCCTTGACCGCACCGATGCCTTGGCCCGCGCCCCAGATGTCCTTCCATGGCTTCACGCGGGTCGAGCCGAAGTTCATGGCCGACGGATCGGATTGCGGTAGCGCATCGGGATCCAGGCCGCTCGCCACGATGCTAGAGCGCAGGTAGTTGCCGTGCACGCCGGTGAAGAGATTCGAATAGACGATATCGCTCGCGCCGCTTTCGACGATCATCTGCTTGTAGGCGTCGACCGCATTCGCTTCATGCGTGGCGATGAAAGCCGAGCCGACATACGCGAGGTCCGCGCCGGCGGCCTGCGCTGCGAGAATCGCGTTGCCGTTGCCGATCGCGCCCGAGAGCAGCAGTGGGCCGTCGAACCATTCGCGAATTTCGTGGATGAGCGCGAACGGCGAGAGCGTGCCTGCATGGCCGCCTGCACCGGCCGCGACGGCGATCAGGCCGTCCGCGCCTTTCTCGATGGCTTTCCTGGCGAACGTGTTGTTGATCACGTCGTGCAGGACGATGCCGCCCCAACCGTGAATGGCCTGGTTCACGTCCTCGCGCGCGCCCAGCGACGTGATGACGATGGGCACCTTGTACTCGGCGCACACCCCCAGGTCGTGCTGCAGGCGGTCGTTCGACTTATGGACGATCTGGTTCACCGCGAACGGCGCGGCGGGCTTCTCGGGGTGCTTCGCGTTGTACTCCGCGAGTTCGGTCGTGATGCGGTCGAGCCACTCGCCCAGCACGTGCTCGGGACGCGCGTTCAGCGCGGGGAAGGAGCCGACCACGCCGGCCTTGCACTGCGCAATCACGAGATTGGGGTTCGAAATGATGAAAAGCGGCGAGCCGACGACCGGAATCGAGAGGCCGCGTCGCAGGACGGCGGGCAGGGCCATGCGTATCTCCTTGTCGATGAGACCCGAGGCTTTGGTGCCGAGTCTCATCTCATGCAAAGCTGAATGAGGGCGGCGGCCCGGCTCGGGCGCCGTCGTGTTGTTCGCGTTGTGCGCCCGTACTTCCGGGCCGACAGGGCTAAACATAGCAAACCCAATGACACTATGCAACTGGTTGCATAGTGTCCGCATTCGGGATCGCCCCCGGGATGAGGGAGGGGGTTAACCGGGGCGGCATCGCAGGGGACCTGGTTTAGAATCGCCCCATGTCGACTCCGCACGCCATCCTGATAGCCCTGCTTGAAAAGCCGTCCTCCGGCTACGACCTCGCCCGGCGCTTCGACCGGGCGATTGGCTATTTCTGGCAGGCCACGCACCAGCAGATCTACCGCGAGCTTGGCCGCATGGTGGCGGCCGGCTGGGTGGCGGTCGTCGAGGAAGGGGCCACCCAACCGGCTGCCACGCGCAAGAAGGTGTACCGCGTGCTGCCGGTGGGGCGTGAGGAGGTCGCGCGCTGGGTGCGCGAAACGCGTCTGAGCGCGGACGACCGCAACGTCCTTTTGCTGAAACTGCGCGCCGATGCCGTAATCGGTCCGCTTGGACTGGATAAGGAACTGCCACGGCTCATCGATGAAGCGCGTGCGCGCCTGAAGACCTATCGCGAGATCGAGCAGCGCGATTTCAGCGCGCCGACGCTCACGCGCGGCCAGCAATTGCAGTATGCGATTCTCAAGGCCGGGATACGCACGCAGGAATCGTGGCTCGAATGGGCCGACGAAACCCGGCAGCTTTTGGACAATGGCGATGCGTAGAGCGGCAAGATGCATGCCGCTGCGAATATATTCGGATTCCGAATCGATTGAGGTTGGCGCACGGCACTCGTGCAGCGCGCGCGTTTGAACAGCGTCGAGACGCGTAGCGCTGCATCCAGCAAGGCGAGTGATAAGAATGATTGGAAAAACAGTTGACGTAGCCAGGGCGCATCCCTATAATAGCTTTCTCTGACGGACGCGGGGTGGAGCAGTCTGGCAGCTCGTCGGGCTCATAACCCGAAGGTCGTAGGTTCAAATCCTACCCCCGCAACCAACATCGCAAGATGTCTGTAGAAACGTCAAAACATTGAACCCGCCGCGTGCGGGTTTTTTGTTGTCCGCTGCTCGCAGCAGTCCTTGCTGCCGGGCGATCTGCTTGCCTCCCGCACTTCCTCTCACATCGGCTTGTCCAATTGGGCGCTGCGCCGCTGCCTGCATGTGAGCCACGTCTGCATCGAGTTGACTGCCGACAATTCACGGCGACTTCCGGCTTTCTCTGCCGCCGTGATGCCCTTAACCTTCTGCGCTTACCGGCACACGCCAGATGCTACCCCTGTAGCTGGCTTCGTCCTTTGCCGCCGATGCCACGCCTCTCTGGTGACGTCCTCAGCTGTTTCACTGCTCTGCGTCGCCCAGCAGCCCATGAAGAAAGCCATCGATCCGCAAAACCATCAGTCCGCACTCGAATGCGTCCTCGACAGCTTCGTCGAAGCCGCTGAGCCCGATATCGCGTTGTTCAACGATCTGGTCAGTTGCATGCGTCCGCGGCGTGCGCGCGACTGCGATGCAGCCCGTCACGCAATCTACACGCTGTGCTTTGTGCTCGAGCACCGTGAGGATTACCGGGTTGCGCTGCGCGGCGCATTGTGGCGACTGCTGTCGGAACGCAGGCAGCAGTCGCTCTATACGGATGTCGGCATCTTTCCGAACAATGGCTTTTTCACTGAGGTCACACATCGATTCGTTCGCAGCACGCTGCTGCCCGATCTATTCGACCTGTGCCAGTTGCGCGATGTGATCGCCAAGGTCTTCAAGCGGGCAAGCGATCATGTGTGGGTGCGCGACGTCGGTGTCGGGACATGGACCGATCTGCTGCGTGCGCTGCGTTTTGACGAGGCTCCCGGTGAGGAGGGTGCCCGCGAAGCGCCAGACGCTATGCCGCCGCTGCGCCAGTTGCTCGAAGCGCTGCGCGTGCTCTCCTACCGGATTGCGGCGATCGGCCTCGAACCCGAAGTGTGTCGGCACGATCCGACGCTCGACTCGGAGCATTCGCCGTTCATTGCGCAAAACCAGGAAATGCTCGCGTATCTCGCGCGCTTCGAGACGTCATGCGGTGCGGCGCCTGCCTCGATCATCGCGCACTGCGCCGATGCCGACACCGACACCGACACGAGCGATCTTCGCGCGAGCGGCACCGACAAAGCGCATCTCGTGGTGCTGCTCGACCAGTGCCGCGAAGTCGGCGACCGGATTCGCAGGCGCGCCGCGCATACGGGCACGAGCGTTTCGTTGACGCTGCATCTGTTGCGCCTGAAGCAGCATCTCGCACGCGCGGAGTTGCTGATCGACGTGGCGGACGCCCTGCGCCAGAAGCATGGCGCGGCTAATGTGCTGCCCATGATCGCCGAGCTGGCCTCCGAATTGATCCAGGCGGAATGCTGCCGCAACAATCTGCGCGATTACTTCCGCCAGAATGTCGAACTGATCGCCCTGCGCGTCACGGAGAATGCCGGTCATGCTGGCGAGCACTATATCGCATCAAGTCGTAAGGACTACTTTGCGCTGCTGCGATCCGCGCTGCTCGGCGGCATCATCATCGCCTGCATGTCGGCGCTCAAGTTCGTGATCGCGGGATGTGGCTGGACGCCGCTCAACGAATCGATCGGCTTCGGCCTGAATTACGGTCTCGGCTTCGTGCTGATCCATATCCTGCGCGGTACCGTGGCGACCAAGCAGCCGGCGATGACCGCGCACGCGCTCGCCGCCGCGATCAAGGACAGTAGCCGCAAAGGCGGGCGCGACCTCGACCATCTCGTCACGCTGATCGTGCGCACCATGCGCAGTCAGACCGCAGCCATCTTCGGCAACGTCGCGCTTGCCGTGCCCGTGGCGATGTTGATTGGATTCGCTTACCGGCAGGTGATCGGACATTCGTTTCTCAGCCCGGAGCGGGCCACTCACTTGCTCGGCGAGGTGGCATTCAAGCCGTCCACGCTCATCTATGCCGCGATCGCGGGCATTTGCCTTTTCCTGGCTGGGCAGATCAACGGCTATTGCGACAACGTATGCGCCTACGAGCGCATTCCCGAGCGCATCATGCATATCCGCTGGGCGCGGCGCCTGTTCGGCGAGCGTCACCTGTGGCGCATCGCGAACTACGTGGGAGGCAATCTCGGCGCGCTGATCGGCAACTTCGTGTTCGGCTTCATGCTGAGCAGCGTATGGGGGCTCGGTATGCTGTTCGGGCTGCCGCTCGACATCAGGCATGTTGCGTTCGCATCGACCTACTCGGGCTTCGCGAGCGTCTCGCTCGACTTCGCGGTGCCGCATACGTTGCTGCTGGCGGCAATGGCGGGCACGTGGGCGATAGGTGCGATCAACCTGCTCGTGAGCTTCAGCCTTGCGATGTGGGTCGCGCTGCGTGCGCGTAACGTCAGCTTTGCGGAAACACGGCGGCTGTTCGGTGACGTGCTGCGGCACTTGCGCAACCACCCGAGAGAATTCGTTTTTCCGCCTCGCTCCCCGCTCGTCGCACGTTCCGACGCGTCCGGCGGCCCGGGCTGAAGCGGTACTCGCGTCCGCTAGACACTATGACTCCCGTGAGGCAAAGGCTGGCCTGCCGTGAGGAATCAGACGCGGGTTAGCATTGCTGCCAGAGCCGCACGGTGCGGACAGGGCCGCACCCGGCGATTTCCGGCACGGAGGCCAGCATGGAACACGATAGCACTACGCTGTACGTCGGTCTCGATGTACACAAGGAATCGATCACGGTCGCGTATGCGCGCGGTTCGGGTGAAGTCGAGCTGCTGGGCAAGGCTGGCACGACGCAGGCGGATG